>NZ_VOGZ02000001.1:0-1197703 GCF_008033395.2 Flavobacterium sp. XN-5 | reverse complement strand
CCATTAAAGCTATCTCCTGTTACTAATGCTGGAGCGAAAGTATAAGTCAATGCAGGATCTGCATCGCCATAGGTTTTGCTTTTCGCTGCTGCTGTTACTGCTATTGTTTTTGCACCAATTGTTAAATCAGCACCAACATAAGTTAAGGTATAGTTGCTACTCAAACCCAATGTTCCATGGTTGATCGCATACGTGCCCACATTTTCGCCAGATGATCTGGTTAAGCTTCCATTGAAGCTATCTCCTGTTACTAATGCTGGAGCGAAAGTATAAGTCAATGCAGGATCTGCATCACCATAAGTTTTGCTTTTCGCTGCTGCTGTTACTGTGATGGTTTTTGTTCCAATAGTGAAATCAGCATCTACATAAGTCAAAGTATAGTTACCGTTTAAAGCCAGTGTATTTTGATTAATTGCATACGTACCTATGTTTTCGCCAGATGATCTGGTTAAGCTTCCATTGAAGCTATCTCCTGTTACTAATGCTGGAACGAAAGTATAAGTCAATGCAGGATCTGCATCTCCATAGGTTTTGCTTTTCGCTGCTGCTGTTACTGTGATGGTTTTTGTTCCAATAGTGAAATCAGCATCTACATAAGTCAAAGTATAGTTACCGTTTAAAGCCAGTGTATTTTGATTAATTGCATACGCACCTATGTTTTCACCAGATGATCTGGTTAAGCTTCCATTAAAGCTATCTCCTGTTACTAATGCTGGAGTAAAAGTATACGTCAGTGTAGGATCAGCCTCACCATAGGTTTTGCTTTTCGCTGCCGCAGTTACTGTTATTGTTTTCTTGCCAATAGTTAAATCAGCATCCACATAAGTCAAAGTATAATTACTGCTTAAAGCAAGTGTTCCTTGGTTGATTGCGTACCTACCTATGTTTTCACCAGGTGACCTAGTTAAGCTTCCATTAAAGCTATCTCCTGTTACTAATGCTGGAGCGAAAGTATAAGTCAATGCAGGATCAGCATCACCATAGGTTTTGCTTTCTGCTACTGCTGTTACTGTTATTGATTTCGGAGCAATTGTAATAGTAATATCTTTTGAACCAGATGCATAAATTCCGTCAGCAATCTGAGTCGCTCTTATGGTTACAGTACCTGCACTTTCTAATGCAACTGTTTTATTGTTTGCACCTGACAGCGTTACTGCTCCAGTTCCTCCAGAAATAACAGCATAACTAATTGTTCCCTGTGAATTTGAAGTAGCCACTAAATCAAAATTAGCATCCCCATACGTTTTAATACTATTTTCAAAAGTAATCGTCGGTGTAATCGTCGCATCTATTAAAACATTAGTTGTCGGTGCTACATTATTTAAAGTTAAAATCGCATTGTTTCCAGCAATATCACTTAAAATACCATTATTAGCTTGCAAAGGACCAATAGTAATACCATCACTATCTAAATCACCCGGTTGAATAGTATACCTAAACAGCAATGAACTCGTTTCTGAACCACTTACATAATTAGCTTGACGAATCATTCCACCGATAGTAATTTGAATTTGAGGTATTCCTCCTGCAGTAATAACCTTCACTTCTTTATTAAAAATAATCGTAAATTCTAAATTCTCCCCACCAACATATTTCCCATTTGCTGGTACTGAAACACTAGCCACAATTGGGATAAGAGTATCTATACCATAATTATTAGAATCTGTAGTTCCACTTCCTGCATTCCCTGCCGAATCTGAGACTCCAGTGTTAGCCAAAGTTATCAGATTACTAGCATCAGTAATATTTGCAGTTGGTGTTAAAGTTGCTGTCCAGGTAATCCCACCATCAGATGAGCTTACTGCGCTTAATGTCCCATTTACAATTGTTAAATCACCATTAGTAAAACCAGTAACTACTTCTGAGAAAGTAATCGTTACTAAACTTGTTTCTCCAATTCTTAAAGCATTATCTGCAACGACAATAGTGGCCGTTGGTCTAGACGTATCTATACTATAATTATTAGAATCTGTAGTTCCACTTCCTGCATTCCCTGCCGCATCTGCCACTCCCGCGTTAGCCAAGGTTATAAAATTGGTAGCATCTGTAATACCTGCTGTGGGCGTGAAAGTCGCTGTCCAAGTAATACCACCATCTGATGAGCTTACTGCGCTTAATGTTCCATTTGCAATTGTTAAATCAGCAATAGTAAAACCAGTAACTGCTTCTGAGAAAGTAATCGTTACTAAACTTGTTTCTCCAATTGTTAATGCATTATCTGCAACAACAATAGTTGCCGTTGGCCTTTGCGTATCTATTGTATAATTATTAGAGTCTGTAGTACCTGTCCCTGCATTCCCTGCCGCATTTGTCACTCCCGTGTTAGCCAAAGTGATAACATTGGTAGCATCTGTAATACCTGCTGTGGGCGTGAAAGTTGCTGTCCAGGTAATCCCACCATCAGATGAGCTTACTGCGCTTAATGTTCCATTTGCAATTGTTAAATCAGCAATAGTAAAACCAGTAACTGCTTCTGAGAAAGTAATCGTTACTAAACTTGTTTCTCCAATTGTTAATGCATTGTCCGCCAAAACTATTGTTGCCGTTGGAGAAGTGCTTCCTACTACTGGCGGGCCAACTTTTATATCATCTATACTATAATATAAAATCGCTTGGAAATTTATTTGAACAGCAGTAACGGCAACACCATCAGTACCAGCTGAAATAGACCTTGAACTTGAGGTATAATTATTCCAATTAGTACCCGGAGTCATAGCCGTCATGTCCTTATCAGTAAAACTATTCCCCGTAGCACTTAAAGTATACCAAGGAGGCAAAGTATAAGATGTACTATACGAATTCATACTTTGATGTGAAACCCAAATACTATAAAACTGAAAAGGCTGCCCATCAGCACGTTTCAATGTAAAACTATCTCCTCCAGAACCATCTTTTTTAAGACACTTTCCATTAGAAACCCCGCCAGTAGCACTATTTACAAAGGAACCATTTCCTCCAGAAGTTAAAATATACTCAACCCCATCAATAGTAATATTGGCCTGTGTATTCCAAATACCAAAACCGCCAGTACCATATGACAATGACGCACTTGTTGAAAAGTCATATGTAGACTGTGAGTGAACATTCGTCACAAATAAGAACAGACATATTAATAGACTTATTATTATTTTTTTAACCATAATTAATAATTTAGTAGTAATTCAATAGATTTAATTATAAATCAATCAGTATTAAATACAATCATCTATTCAAAACAAGTACAACACATACTCATTTTGAAACAAGAGGATCTATCTAATAAAAAGATTTTATAAAATTTACGTAGACCTGGGAAGGCTATATTTACAATATTAATAAATTTGTAAATATTTTAAGAAGAGTAATTATTTAATCATAAGCATTTCTTTTTAAATTACTAAATATTATAAATTTTACGTTTAAAAGCATTATTTATAAAAAATGAAGAGGCAAAAATAAACATATTAACAAAATAAACTACAAAAATATAATTTAGTTTTTCTTAGAGATATGTAAAGAGAAGTTATCAACAAAGGAACGCCCTAAAATCCCCTCATTATTCCTTAAAAAATTCTCATAGTTTGGACACGAAAATAAGCAAATTAACTAGGTGTCCTTTTTTTGGATGTCGTAGTATTGCGTAAAAAAAAAGAACCGACTTATAAAACAAAACACTCCCTTTTCGCTGACTAAAAAGCAATTTAAGACATTCGACTAAAAAAAATAAATAAGCGCCACGAATTGTCAATTATCAACCAAACCCTTATTTTTATTAAACTATTTTCAAAATCTACCCTAATTTCAAGCCATTTCAAAGCAGATGAATAATTTACAAAAAAAGCATTACTTCAACTTTGCACAAAAAACAAAAGAAAATTAAAACCGAAACCAAAACCAAACTGCCTTATAAAAATATTCCCAAACAAAATTAAGCACTAAGCCGTTGTAAAAACGGAGTTGGGTATCGTATATAATGAATAATCGAAATTTGCCTTTTTGACTCTTTTTATAAATTTGCTCCCATTGCTAAAGCTTTATTTAAAGAATTGGGCTGTACAAAGAAGAAATACACTTAAAAAATATTAAAAAATGAGTACTACATTATTTGACAAAGTATGGGATTCGCATGTTGTGCGTAAAATAGAAGATGGACCGGATGTGTTTTTTATTGATCGTCATTTCATTCATGAAGTCACTAGTCCTGTTGCTTTTTTAGGTTTAAAATCAAGAGGCGTAACTGTTATATACCCAGAACGTACTTTTGCAACTGCCGATCATAATACACCAACTATAAATCAACACTTACCTGTTGAAGATGCTTTATCGGCTAATCAGCTCAAAGCATTAGAAGATAATGCTGCAGAATATGGTATTTCGCACTGGGGATTAGGACATCAAAAAAACGGAATTGTTCACGTAGTGGGACCTGAAAACGGAATTACTTTGCCTGGAGCAACAATCGTTTGTGGAGATTCACATACTTCTACCCATGGTGCTTTTGGAGCCATTGCTTTTGGGATTGGAACATCTGAGGTAGAAATGGTACTAGCTACACAATGTATCATGCAGCCAAAACCAAAGAAAATGCGCATCAACGTAAATGGTAAATTGAGCAAAGGTGTTGGACCAAAAGATGTTGCTCTTTATATCATTTCAAAATTAACAACTTCTGGAGGAACTGGTTATTTTGCCGAATATGCCGGAAATGTTTTCGAAGAAATGTCTATGGAAGGTCGTATGACCGTTTGCAACTTAAGTATCGAAATGGGTGCTCGTGGTGGTATGATTGCTCCTGACCAAAAAACTTTTGACTTTTTAGAAGGAAGATTATTCGCTCCAAAAGGAGAAGCTTGGACTAAAGCAGTAGAATATTGGAAAACTTTAAAAACAGATGCTGATGCAATTTTTGACGCTGAGTTAAACATCAATGCAGAAGATATTGAGCCAATGATTACATACGGTACTAATCCTGGAATGGGAATCGGTATCTCAAAAAATATTCCAACTGCCAACCAAGTTGAAGGTGGAGCTGAGACGTACAAAAAATCTTTAGCCTATATGGGCTTCGAAGAAGACGATGTAATGATTGGGAAGCCGATTGATTTTGTATTCTTAGGAAGCTGTACTAATGGTCGAATCGAAGATTTTAGAGCCTTTACTGATATTGTAAAAGGACGTAAAAAAGCAACTAATGTAACTGCTTGGCTAGTTCCAGGCTCCCATGTTGTTGAAGCACAAATTAAAGAAGAAGGATTGTTAGACATTCTTACCGAAGCAGGTTTTGTATTACGTCAACCGGGATGTTCTGCTTGTTTAGCCATGAATGACGATAAAGTACCTGCTGGAAAATATGCAGTAAGTACTTCAAACAGAAACTTTGAAGGTCGACAAGGACCAGGTTCAAGAACGTTATTAGCTAGTCCAATCATGGCTGCTGCAGCTGCAGTAACTGGAGTACTGACAGATCCGAGAGATCTTTTTTAAAGATTTCTGATTGAAGATTAACGATTTTTAAATTAAGATTTCGTTAATCCAATCAAAAGAATTTTTAAAAATTTCAATTTCTAATTTTAAAAAAAACACATTAATGATACCTTTTTCAGTTTTCTACTCAGAAAATCAAAAATCAGCAATCGTTAATCGAAAATCAAAAATCAAATGGCATACGATAAATTTAATATCCTTACTAGTAGCGCAGTGCCGTTACCAATAGAAAACGTCGATACAGATCAAATCATTCCAGCTCGTTTCCTGAAAGCAACAGAACGTGTTGGTTTTGGAGACAACCTTTTCCGTGACTGGAGATATAATGGCGATGACACTCCTAAGGCTGATTTTGTTTTAAACAACCCAACTTACTCAGGGAAAATATTAGTAGGAGGAAAAAACTTTGGTTCAGGTTCTTCTCGTGAGCACGCTGCTTGGGCAGTTTACGATTATGGATTTCGTGCGGTAGTTTCGTCTTTCTTTGCTGATATCTTCAAAGGGAACTGTTTGAATATTGGTGTTTTACCAGTTCAGGTTTCTCCAGAATTTGCAGCAGCAATTTTCAGCGCCATTGAAGCTGATCCAAATACAGAATTAGAAATCAACCTAGAAGCACAAACAATCACCTTGTTAGCAACTGGAGCAAAAGAATCTTTTGACATCAATGGATACAAAAAGAATAATATGCTGAATGGTTTTGATGACATTGATTATTTACAAAATATCAAGAAAGACATCGTAGAATTTGCTGACAAACTTCCCTACTAAAAACAACCAATAAAACGCAGTTACGCTGGTCTCAACATTATTGCTGCATTAGCGAACTGCTTTTATTCTTTTAAAAAAATAATTGTACGATGGGTAATCCTTAAATCGTACTAGCATCAAATTTAAAAATGGAAAAAAGAAAAATTGAAATAATGGATACGACGCTCCGTGATGGTGAACAAACCTCGGGAGTATCCTTTTCTGCTGCAGAAAAGTTAACCATTGCACAATTGTTGCTAGAGGAATTAAATGTTGATCGCATCGAAATCGCGTCGGCACGTGTGAGCGAAGGCGAATTCCAGGGAGTAAAAGGAATTATGGCTTGGGCAGCGGACAAAGGATATGAGAATCGTATTGAAGTTTTAACCTTTGTAGATGGTGGTCTTTCTATCGAATGGATGAAAAAAGCGGGGGCTAAAGTCCAAAATTTATTGACAAAAGGCTCACTAAATCATTTAACACATCAATTAAAGAAAACTCCAGAACAACATTTTGCCGAAATTGAACAAGCAATAGCTTTAGCTGCAGCTAACAATATAGCGACAAATGTATATTTAGAAGACTGGAGTAATGGTATGCGAAATTCTCCCGAATATGTATTTCAATATTTGGAGTTTTTAGCAACTCAGCCTGTCAAGAGAATATTACTTCCAGATACATTAGGCGTGCTTGTTCCCTCTCAAACATTTGAGTTTATTTCGAAAATAACAGCAAAACATCCAAACATCCATTTTGATTTTCACGCCCACAACGATTATGATTTAAGTATCGCAAACGTTATGGAGGCAGTAAAAGCAGGGATCAAAGGCCTGCACGTGACTGTAAACGGAATGGGAGAACGCGCTGGAAACGCACCTCTTGAAAGTACGGTAGCCGTAATCAATGATTTCATGCCCGAAATAGAAATCAATATTAAAGAGTCTTCTTTATATTCTGTAAGTAAACTGGTAGAAACTTTTACAGGATATCGAATTCCTGCTAACAAACCTATCGTAGGAGATAATGTTTTTACACAAACTGCCGGTATTCATGCTGACGGTGACAATAAAAACAATCTGTATTTCAACGACTTACTTCCAGAACGTTTTGGCAGAAAGCGCCAATATGCCTTAGGAAAAACTTCTGGTAAGGCTAATATCGAAAAAAACCTTCAAGAGTTAGGATTAAAACTGAATGCAGAAGATTTAAAATTAGTTACCCAAAGAATTATTGAATTGGGAGACAAAAAAGAAACGGTTACCAAAGAAGATTTACCTTATATTATTTCTGATGTCTTGGACAGCCAAACCTATCAAGAAAAAATAATTGTGGAGTCTTATGTGCTTTCACACGCCAAAGGTTTACGTCCTTCGACAACTCTTTGTTTAAAAATAGACGGCGAAGTCATCGAGGAGCACGCACAAGGAGATGGGCAGTTTGATGCTTTTATGAACGCATTAGCAAAAATATATAAAAGTAAAGATCTGCAATTACCAAAATTGATTGATTATGCCGTAAGAATCCCACCAGGAAGTAGCTCTGACGCATTATGCGAAACCATAATCACTTGGACAAACAACGGAAAAGAATTTAAAACTCGAGGATTAGACTCTGATCAGACTGTCGCAGCAATTATTGCAACACAAAAAATGCTGAATGTGATCCCCACCCCTTCCGACGCATCAGAACTACCCGAAAACGAGGGAGACTTAATTACGTCGGGACATCTAATTAAAGAATTATAATCCAAATAATAACTATAATACATATCCGCCTAGTGTCCACTTCCGATTGTTATCGGAACGAAGGGGAAAAGGAGGAAAAACTATAAAACATGAAATATACTATCGCACTTTTAGCCGGAGACGGAATTGGACCTGAAGTTATAAATGAAGCTGTAAAAGTTTCTGATGCTATTGCAAAAAAATTCAATCACGAAATTACCTGGACACCAGCACTAACAGGTGCTTGTGCTATTGATGCAGTTGGAGTTCCTTATCCTGATGAAACGCACGAAATATGTATGGCTGCCGACGCAGTACTTTTTGGTGCAATCGGACACCCGAAATACGATAACGATCCATCAGCACCAGTAAGACCAGAGCAAGGTTTGTTACTAATGCGTAAAAAATTAGGTTTGTTTGCTAATGTACGTCCTACTTTTACTTTCCCTTCTTTGATTGATAATTCTCCTTTAAAAAGAGAGCGCATTGAAGGAACCGACTTGGTTTTCCTAAGAGAACTAACTGGAGGAATCTATTTTGGAGAAAAAGGAAGAAGAGACGGTGGAGAAACTGCTTTCGACAACTGCGTATATACAAGAACTGAAGTACAGCGCCTAGCAAAAAAAGGTTTTGAACTAGCAATGACCCGTTCTAAAAAATTATGTTGTGTGGACAAAGCAAACGTGTTAGAAACCTCTCGTTTGTGGAGAGAGACAGTACAGGCAATGGAAAAAGACTATCCAGAGGTAACGGTAAGTTATGAATTTGTTGATGCAGTTGCCATGCGATTAGTGCAATGGCCAAACTCATATGATGTATTGATTACGGAAAACTTATTTGGAGATATTTTAACCGATGAAGCTTCTGTAATTTCAGGATCTATGGGATTAATGCCATCTGCATCTGTAGGAGAACACACTTCTTTATACGAACCAATTCACGGTTCTTACCCACAAGCAACAGGATTAAATATTGCTAACCCATTGGCGACAGTATTATCGGCAGCGATGATGTTTGAAGACGCTTTTGGATTAAAAGAAGAAGCGGCAGCGATTAGAGCAGTCGTTAATAAATCATTGGAACAAGGAATTGTAACCGAAGATTTAGCTGCCAAAGGAGCAACAGCTTATAAAACAAGTGATGTTGGAGATTGGTTAGTAGCTAATTTGTAATATTAAAAATATAATCTAGGAAAGGCTGTCTCGAGATTCGGGGCAGCTTTTTTGTTTTAGTACAATTGAAGAAAGTTATTTCGCAAAGACACGCAAAGGAAATCACGAAGTCATGCCAAATATTAAACAGTAAATTAATTTTGATATTCTCTACGATTAATTAGCACGTCCAAGCTGTACTATAATTCCTGTAAATAAAACTCTGCGAATCTCTGTGATCCCTTAGCGCATTCTTTGCGAAACAATTATTCAAATAGATCCTTCTTGATATTTTTATAATAGCTTTCGCTCTAAACGGATTATACCAAATAAAAAAGGTGCCAATTTACATTGACACCTTTTTATATAGTTGTAGAAAAAAATATTAATATCCTCCTCTGTTTCCACCACCACGGTTATCTCCACCACGGCTGTTTCCACCACCGTAACCACCGCGTGAATCTCCACCACGACTGTTATTGTTAAAACTTCTTCTTTCTCCTTCTGGTTTTGGCTCAGATTTGTTAACTACAATTGCACGTCCTTGAACAGTTGCACCGTTCAATTCATCAATCGCTTTTTGAGCTTCATCATCATTTGTCATTTCAACAAAACCGAATCCTTTACTTCTTCCAGTAAATTTATCAGTAATAATTTTTACAGAATCAACTGCACCGTAAGCCTCGAAAGACTCTCTTAAATCTGCTTCCTCAATACTGAATGGAAGGCTTCCAACAAAAATATTCATATGTACTTATTTATAATATGCAACAAATATAGTTATATTAATTTATAACACACTATAAATTAGCTTATTTCTGTTTTTATTATGACTTAAAGAACAAAAAAAATCTCCTAAAACATTCCACGCAAGTGGTTAACACCAAGATACTTTCGATTTAAACAAGAATCACTTTATTGGTGCCAACCTAAAACAAACCCTACTTACGGAACAGTTAGTTCCACTGGAACCTTATAAAAAACCCCATTCTGAAAATTCAAAACAGGATCCGCCGCCGAGTTACTATCTGTATTTTTCGCATTAAATTTAAAAGTTCCTGATATGGTATTGTTCACATCATCATACTTACTAATTATAATTTCACCATCTCCTATATTGATACCAGTACTATAAGTAATTTTATCAGCATCTTGCGTCATAACAAAAACAGCAGTTTTCGAATTACTAGTTCCTAAAGGATAATTTTGCTCTTTCGTAGAAGTTGTTTTTAAAGTCAATATATCATAGCCAGTATAAGCCTCAATTACTACAGATCCATTAGGTCCCAATGTCGCTTTGAAATCTAAAGCCCTCCAAAACACATTGTTTTTCATTCCTTGAATGGAAGGATTATTAAACCTAACATCTTCCTCGCAGGAAACAATAGAAAAAAGCACGACTATATATAGGACAAAATTTTTCATAAAACCTTCTTTTATACAAACAAAAATAAGCTATTAATGATTAATACACAGCACTTCACACAAAAAATGGACTCAAAAATCATGCTTACAACGTTACCCTTCATTAAAATACAATTCAAATTAGTACTTATCAATAAAAAATGTATCTTTGCACCCTTAATTAACAGAGGTCGAGTACCTCAAAATTTAATCACACGATTATGTCAGTAAAAATTAGATTACAAAGACACGGTAAAAAAGGAAAACCTTTTTACTGGGTTGTAGCAGCTGATGCTCGCTCAAAAAGAGACGGTAAATACTTAGAGAAAATCGGTACTTACAATCCTAACACTAACCCAGCAACTATCGATTTAAACCTTGATAGTGCAGTTAAATGGTTGCACAATGGTGCTCAACCAACTGAAACTGCTAAAGCAATTCTTTCTTACAAAGGAGCTTTATTGAAACATCACCTTGATGGTGGTATTCGTAAAGGTGCCTTAACTCAAGAGCAAGCTGATGCAAAATTAGCTACTTGGTTAGAAGCTAAAACTGGAACAGTTGACGCTAAGAAAGACGGTTTAACTAAAGCGCAAGCTGATGTTAAAGCTAAAGCTTTCAAAGCAGAACAAGATGTAAACGCAAAACGTTTAGCTGCTGCAGCTAAAGCTGAAGCGGATGCTATTGCTGCTGCTGCTCCTGCTGAAGAAGTTGCTGAAGTTGAAGCTTCAACTGAAGAAACTCCTGCTGCAGAAGAAAACAACGAAGAAACTCAAGCATAAATTTATAAGCGAAGATGCGTAAAGAAGATTGTTTCTATTTAGGTAAAATCGCCAAAAAATTTAGTTTTAAAGGGGAAGTACTTGCCTATTTAGACACGGACGAACCAGAGCTATACGAAAACTTGGAATCAGTGTTTGTTGAATGCAACAAACACTTGATTCCTTTTTTTATTGAAAATAGCTCCTTGCATAAAAACGATTTCCTACGAATTCGTTTTGAAGACATGAATACCGAAGAAGAAGCAGATGCCATTATGGGCAACGACATCTATCTTCCATTAAAGATGTTACCAAAACTTACAGGTAACAAATTCTACTATCACGAAGTTATTGGTTTTGAAGTTGAAGACAAACGCCTAGGTGTTGTTGGTAAAATCGAATCTATAAATGACACCACCGCGCAACCTCTTTTCGAAGTATTAAACGGTGAAGTAGAAATCCTTATTCCAATGATTGACCATTTCCTTGTCAAAATTGACCGTGAAAACAAAAAAGTGATCATGGATTTACCGGAAGGCTTAATCGAGATGTACCTTTAAAAGGAAGTAATCATTGATCAGTTTCTCTACATACACAATTTGTTAAACTACAATCATTTTGTTTCAATTTAAAAATTTCCTCATAAACCAAGATCGTTGTGCCATGAAAGTTGGAACAGATGGTGTATTATTAGGTGCTTGGACTCCTATTGAGAACAATCCCTTTAACATACTTGACATTGGCGCTGGAACGGGAATAATTGCATTAATGCTAGCACAACGTAGTAATGCCGAACAAATTGATGCCTTAGAAATTAACGAAAACGCTTACGAACAAGCGGTCGATAATTTTGAAAACTCCGCTTGGAGTGATCGATTATTTTGCTTTCATGCTGGCTTAGATGAATTTGTCGAAGAACCAGAAGACGAATACGATCTAATTATTTCTAATCCCCCATTTTATTCTGAAGATTATAAAACAGAATGTGACCAAAGAGATTTAGCTCGCTTTCAAGACGCTATGCCATTTGAAGATTTGATTGAAGCGGCAGCTTTATTACTTTCTGAAAACGGTATTTTCTCTGTAATTATTCCATTCAAAGAGGAAGAAAAATTTTTAGCTCTAGCTTTTCAATACGAATTATATCCCATAAAAATCACACGAGTAAAAGGAACACCAACTTCAGAAATCAAGCGCAGTCTATTGGCTTTTAGCCAAAATGCAATTGAAACAGTCCCTACTGATGAGTTAATCATCGAAATCGCAAGACACGTCTATACTACAGAATATATCGAATTGACAAAGGATTTTTATTTGAAAATGTAAACTGAAATACCTTTTCGATAAGAAGACTGCACATTGGAATACTTATCCTCTTCGCAGAATTTCTTTCTTCAAAATCAAATTGAAGCTCAAATTACTTATCGCACCAAATACGAATCGCACTCACTATTTCTACAAATATTTTAAATTATAACATTTACTGTTGGTTTTGTTATATTTCTTTGTTTAAATTTGTGATGTAAAAACAACCAATCAAGCAATTAACCTTAATTTTATTCTTCTAGAAGAATAAAAATTATTTCCTACTGCGATACTATTATAAAAAGACTCAATATGAAACCAGATTTATTTCAATCACCAGACTACTACAACCTAGATGATTTACTAACAGACGAACATAAATTAGTTCGCGATTCTGCTCGTGCGTGGGTAAAACGTGAAGTCTCTCCTATCATAGAAGAATATGCTCAAAGAGCCGAATTCCCGAAACAAATCATTAAAGGTTTGGCTGAAATTGGTGGTTTTGGCCCATATATTCCAGAAGAATATGGTGGAGCCGGATTAGACCAAATCTCATACGGCTTAATCATGCAAGAAATTGAGCGCGGAGATTCTGGCGTACGTTCTACTTCTTCTGTTCAATCTTCTTTGGTTATGTACCCTATTTGGAAATATGGAAATGAAGAACAACGCATGAAATATTTACCAAAACTTGCAACGGGCGAATTCATTGGATGCTTTGGACTGACAGAACCTAACTATGGCTCTGACCCTGGAAGCATGATTACCAACTTTAAAGATATGGGTGACCATTATCTACTGAATGGTGCCAAAATGTGGATCTCAAATGCTCCTTTTGCAGATATCGCGGTGGTGTGGGCAAAAAATGAAGACGGAAGAATTCACGGACTTATAGTAGAACGCGGAATGGAAGGTTTCACCACTCCAGAAACACATAACAAATGGTCACTGCGTGCTTCATCAACAGGAGAATTAATCTTTGACAATGTGAAAGTCCCAAAAGAAAATTTATTACCTAACAAATCTGGTCTTGGAGCCCCACTTGGATGCTTAGATTCGGCACGTTATGGAATTGCATGGGGAGCAATAGGAGCTGCAATGGACTGTTATGACACTGCACTTCGCTATGCCAAAGAACGAATTCAGTTTGACAAACCAATTGCTGGAACACAATTACAACAAAAGAAATTAGCCGAAATGATCACAGAGATCACTAAAGCACAATTACTAACTTGGAGACTAGGTGTATTGAGAAACGAAGGAAGAGCAACAACTGCTCAGATTTCTATGGCCAAAAGAAACAATGTAGACATGGCTATTAACATCGCTCGTGAGGCGAGACAAATATTAGGAGCAATGGGAATAATCGGTGATTACTCTATCATGCGTCATATGATGAATTTAGAGTCCGTAATCACTTATGAAGGAACCCACGACATCCATTTATTAATTACAGGAATGGATATTACAGGAATCCCTGCTTTTAAATAGAATTAAACGACTATTAAAGTATCTATAAAATTGATCGCAAAAGCTTCTTGGAAACAAGAAGCTTTTTTATATTTACAACAAAAAAACAAATCTGATGAACATTCAAAACATAAACAACGCGATCAACCCACAAAAAAAGATCTTGTTGCAACATCCCTTATATGCAAAAGTAAAAACTATCGAAGATTTACAATCTTTCTTAGAAAACCATGTATTTGCGGTTTGGGATTTTATGTCTTTACTAAAAGCATTACAATCTAAGCTAACCTGCACTACCACTCCTTGGTTTGCCACTGCAAATCCAGAAACAAGGTACTTAATCAACGAAATTGTATTAGCAGAAGAATCTGATTTAACACTTGATGGACGCAGACAAAGTCACTACGAAATGTACATCGAAGCCATGAAAGACTGTGGCGCAAGCACCCTAGAGATTGAAAATTTCATCGCCGAAATAAATTCGTTACAAAATATCTTTGTTGCTATCAAGACCAGCAATTTACATCCCAACATTAAAGCATTTCTAGATTTTACTTTTAGAGTTATCGAACAAGGGAAACCACATGAAATTGCAGCTGCATTCACCTTTGGAAGAGAAGACCTAATTCCGAGTATGTTTACAGCAATTCTAAAAAATTTCGAAGCTAATTTTCCAGATACTGATTTAAGTAAATTAATTTATTACTTCGAAAGACATATCGAATTAGATGCTGATGAGCACGGACCAATGGCCATGAAGATGATTACTGAGCTATGTGGCGAGGATGCTCAAAAATGGACAGAGGTCGAAGAAATTTCAGTGATGGCTTTAGACAAAAGAATTGGTCTTTGGGATGCTATCGAAGAAACCATTACGATGAAAATCGAGATGGCGTAATACTTTTCAATCCACTGCTACTGGATTTTCGTACGTACTATTACAATTGATTACCAATATTGTACCGATATGAAAAACCAAATCACAATAGTTGCTATTTTAGTAGTGTTTATTGTTAGTTGTAGTACCGAAAGTCCAGTTACTGCAACTGGAGTTCCACCAACTAGCCAGCAAAGTACTACCGATTCTGCTCCCGAATCAATTCCGATGGTACAAACCAGAGACAACCCAATACGTTATTTAGCGCTTGGCGACAGCTATACTATTGGACAAAGTGTTTGCGAAAGCTGTCGGTTTCCAGTGCAGTTACAACAAAGATTAGAAAACACAAATACAAAAAATAGTTTCTCTCTAAAAATTATTGCACAAACAGGATGGACGACTAGTGATTTAATTTCGGCGATTATCAGTCAGAATTTAATGCCAGACTATGATTTAGTTACCCTATTAATTGGGGTTAACAATCAATACCAACATAAACCTTTTTCTTTATTCGAAAAAGAATTCCCTGAATTAGTCAATAAAAGTATTGCACTTGCAGAAGGAAATAAAACAAACCTCATCGTAGTTTCGATTCCGGATTATGCCTATACTCCGTTTAGCCAAGGTTCCAGTTCTCCCGCTACTATTTCAGCAGAAATCGATAAC
Source organism: Flavobacterium sp. XN-5 (assembly GCF_008033395.2). Classification (NCBI taxonomy): domain Bacteria; kingdom Pseudomonadati; phylum Bacteroidota; class Flavobacteriia; order Flavobacteriales; family Flavobacteriaceae; genus Flavobacterium; species Flavobacterium sp. XN-5. The sequence continues at coordinate 1,182,129 of NZ_VOGZ02000001.1, read as the reverse complement.
TATAATACTTTCGCCAAAAACTACTGCGAAGCACGAAATATTCGATTTATAAATATCACCGATATCACACGAAAAGGACTTACAAATAAGAGTTTAGTAGCAAATGATGGCTTGCATCCTTCTGAAGAGGCCTATCGCTTATTTGTGGAGAGAATCGCTCCCAAAGCTGCTGCATCGCTTAATAAATAAAAAAGCGCCACATTTAATTGTGACGCTTTGTATTTAATTTTCTGGAGCCAGTTCTAACTCTAATCCTTCTAAACTTTCAGTAATTGGAATTTGGCATCCCAAACGACTATTTGGTTTAACATAAAATGCCTCTGAGAGCATCGCCTCTTCATCGTCTCCCATTTCAGGTAACGAAACATCATTAAGAACATAACATTGACAAGAAGCACACATTGCCATTCCTCCGCATGTTCCTTCCACAGGAAGTTCATACGCTTTACACAGCTCCATGATGTTCATGGCCATATCTGTGGGAGCTTGCAGTTCATGTACTACTCCTCCTCTGTCCTTAATTTTTATTAATACGTCCATTTCAGTTTTCAGTTTTCAGTACACATAGTACAACCTACCGTTGTAATCTTTGAGATACTTTATTTACAATTAATGTTTTTTTGAAATTGCCTTTTGATATTGATTTTTAATTGACTGCGTTTTAAAATTAAAAAGAGCACAGCCATTGGCTAAATGTTTAAAAAAACAATCCTCAATTTATCTTATAAAAGGCACACCAAAAGTATTTACAAGATGTTCACAACAGTTTCTATTTGTGGAGCAAACTTTTTAATAGTCGTTTCCACTCCAGCTCTCAATGTCATTTGGTTCACACTACAACTGGTGCAAGCGCCCTCCAGCCTCACTTTGACATGCTTCCCATCTTCAATTGAAATTAAAGTAATATCTCCACCGTCTGATTTCAAAAAAGGTCTGATTTCCTCAAGTGCTTTTTGAACTTCTGTTGTTAATTCTTCTATTGTCATTTTACTTTATTTAAAATATAAAAAGCAGTATATTTAATCTAATGTTATTTTTTAACTGCTGAACAGCCTGCCATTGTAGTGATCTTAACAACCTCTGAAGCAGGTAAATTTTCATTTCGTTTTACCGTTTCCTGTACAACATTGCGGGTAACTTCATCAAAAACGTTCTCCACTGCAGATGCGGTTTGCATAGCTGCTGGACGTCCGTAATCTCCTGCTTCACGAATTGATTGCACAATTGGAATTTCACCTAAGAATGGCACATCTAAGTCTGCCGCTAAGTTTTTAGCTCCTTCTTTTCCGAAAAGGTAATACTTGTTCTCAGGTAATTCTTCAGGTGTAAAGTAAGCCATGTTTTCGATTATTCCTAAAACAGGAACATTTATAGCCTCTGACATGAACATAGAAACTCCTTTCTTGGCATCAGCTAACGCTACGGCTTGCGGCGTACTTACTACTACAACTCCCGTTATTGGCAATGATTGAACGATAGAAAGGTGAATATCTCCAGTTCCTGGAGGCAAATCGATTAACATAAAATCTAGTTCACCCCAATCAGCATCAAAAATCATTTGGTTCAATGCTTTTGAAGCCATTGGTCCTCTCCAGATTACAGCCTGACTTGGCGCAGTAAAGAAACCAATCGATAGTATTTTCACTTCATAGCTCTCCACCGGTTTCATTTTAGATTTACCGTCAATAACTACAGAAATAGGTTTTTCATTTTCGACATCAAACATAATTGGCATTGAAGGACCGTAGATATCTGCGTCTAAAATACCAACACTGAATCCCATCTTAGCCAATGTTACCGCTAGATTTGCAGTAACTGTAGATTTCCCTACTCCCCCTTTACCAGAGGCAACAGCGATTATATTTTTTATTCCAGGAATAGCTTTTCCTTTAATTTGATTTGGATTTTCAGCTGCAGCAGCTTCCACTTTAGTATTTACTTTAACTTTAGCTTCTGGAGAAACTAAATCGTGAATCGTTTTCTTGATATCGTCTTCTGCTCGTTTCTTGATGTGCATCGCTGGTGTATGCAATACTAAATCAACTACAACCTCATCTCCAAAAGTGACTACATTTGCAACCGCTCCGCTTTCCACCATATTCTTTCCTTCTCCAGCAATAGTAATTGTTTCTAAAGCTTTAAGAATTTCTTTTCTATCTAATTTCATTATAATTATCCTGTTTTCGATTGATATTTACAGTTGAAACCTTATTTTTATTTAGACTGATTTCAGGCCAGAAGTTTCGGGAGTAAAGATACTATGAAAAGTTCTTATTCTAAAGGAATTGGATTGGATTTATTGATATCGAAATTAATCATTGTTATTCTATTTAAAAGAGCATCAATTTTGAAAGCATCTAGCTAATAGAAAATTAACTCTCCACTTCTGGCTCCCAAAAAATTTTATCGAAATCAATAATCTGATTATCCACTACAACTATACCTTCACTTTCTAATAATTGCTGCATGAGATTAGTACCGTCAAAATGGAATTTTCCAGTTAGCAATCCTTTTCTGTTTACTACACGATGTGCAGGAACGTCATCCATACTGTGAGATGCATTCATTGCCCAACCGACCATTCTCGCTGAGCGTGCTGCGCCTAAAGCTTTTGCAATAGCGCCATAAGAAGTTACTCTCCCGTAAGGAATTTGTCTTGCGACCGCATAAACCCTTTCGAAAAAATTCTCATTTGACATCATTTTAATTTAAAAATGGAAAAGCAATCCAACAACTACCCGACAAACTATCGCAAATAATACTTAATAATATTAAATAGCGTAACAATCGAAATTAACCCTGTAATACTACCAATGATGCGGTTCATATTCTTCAAAAGATAATCGGCTTTGTTTTCTATTTTTTGAAAAAAGGCAATATAAAAGTAAAACACAAGCGTGGATCCTAAAACCGATCCAATAACAAAACTAAGAATCGAGCTCGAATTAAAAGAAAAAATTTGATAAGAAGATAATGTTATACTTACAAAAACGTAGTAAGGAATTGGGAAGAAATTAAGGGACGAGAGCAGCATTCCCAGGAAAAAACGTTTCTTTTTGCTGATTTTTTTAACTTTGGTTTTCTTAATTTTTGGATCTTTAGCAATCCACAAAAAATAAACCGTCAAAGCCCCAAATAAAGCGAAGCCTATTTCCCGCAATAAAACGACAATATCTGGCCTGATATCGATTACTCGAGCAAAAAGTATCGCCAAATAGACTTGGCAAAAAATAATTATTATCGCACCAAAAACAAACCAAAAAGCATTTCTCCTCCCTTCTTTTAAGTTCACTTTGGCTGCTGTCATGTTGAGTAATCCTGGCGGAGTAATCCCTATTAAAGCAGTTATAAAACCGGAAAGTAAAGAAATAATTAGATTCATAATCAGTGCGTCAGCATTCACAAAAGACAATCAATTCAAACTTAAAAAAACAATTATTCTTTAATTTTGAATCTAATATACGTAATTGCTTTGTTAACTTCCAAATATTGCTTCTCGTAGAACGTCTGAAAAGCAGTCACTTCCTCTGGGCTTCCTTCGTTAACATATACATTGTGGTTTGCATATAAAACTTCATGGCCTTCACCGTGAAGTAAACCTAGTGTGTACCCATGCATGAATTCACTGTCGGTTTTCAAATTGACAACACCGTCTTTTTTAAGGATTTTTTTATACAATTGTAAAAACTCCGAATTCGTCATTCTGTGCTTTGTACGCTTGTATTTTATTTGAGGATCTGGAAAAGTAATCCAGATTTCATCCACTTCATTTTCGGCAAAAATATGATTGATTAATTCGATTTGAGTTCGAATAAAAGCAACATTGTGCAATCCTGATTCCACGGCAGTCTTAGCACCTCGCCAAAAACGAGCCCCTTTAATATCTATTCCGATGAAATTTTTATTAGGATATCTTTCAGCAAGTCCAACAGAATATTCCCCTTTACCACAACCTAACTCCAAGACTACTGGATTGTCATTCTTAAAGAAATCGCTGTTCCACTTCCCTTTTAAAGGAAATAAATCACCCACTACTTCTTCTCTTGTTGGTTGAAAAACATTGGTAAATGTTTCGTTTTCCCTGAACCTCTTTAATTTATTTTTGCTTCCCACGATTTTTCAAATATTTTTGCAAAATTAAGGAAATATATAAGACCGAAGACGCAACCAAAGAAAAATTAATTCCAAACCAAGTGTACCTTCGATAAAACCGTTCTTTTACCTAAAAATTTGGCTATTTAATTGACTTCTTATAACCTAAAATTAACCGGTCCTCTATGGGAGCCTTGATTTCGATTACTGCTTTCACATTATCATTAGGAATCGTCATTGATAAAACATAGTGCTTAATTTTCCATTCGCCATCTATCTTTACTAACACTCCAGAACCTCTACAAACCTTCATTTGTGTATTAAGAAGTTCATCAAACCATGCGGTTTTTTTAGTTTTATCGAAATATACATGACGTTCTAAAGCTGTAAAACTCCATGCTTTCCCTTTATCAAAATGAGGTTTAGCATAAGCCTGAAAAGCGGTTTTTTTCCAATTTTCAGTTGCATCAGTACCAATAAAAATGGCATCGTCCGTCATCATGTTAAAATAAGAATCAAACTGCGCTTCCGCTGCGGCTTTATGCCAAGAATCCATTAGTGTATTAATTGGCGTTTCATCTGAAGCAATCGTTTCTTTAATCGATTTACAGGAAACGACAGCTAGAATGAGGACAAGGAGTAATTTTTTCATAAGATTCCTTTTTCGATAAAAATATAAAATCTTTTACTCTTTCGAAGAAAAAACTGAACAACCGAATTAAACAACTCAAAAACAAACCAATATATACTACTACATCTCCAATAATTTTCTAAAAAGAACGGAATTTTTTATCTTTATAGAAATGATTGTGCCGTGAAAAACTCTTTTTTATCCCTTGCCGCTGTTTTATGTAGTTGTTCCATTTTCGCTTACAATAATTACGGAAATGATACTATTACTGCAAAAGCATTTTCTACTGCCCAAATTTTTCAAAAAACTCCTATCCGAAAATCAATAATTCCCATTGACATAGCAGCTATTAATGTTTTTTTCTCGAAATATCCCGATTTAAAAAACTACCAATCTGAGGTTAAGGCATTATATAAATACAAAGACTACAATTCAATTTGGTATAATGAAAAAGGACTTATTGGATTTGCAGAACTTTTGTATTCTAAAGCAAATGCCTTAGAGGAAGAAGGCTTGAAGTACAGTATTTCGTATTCCCCCTTAATCGATGGAATATTCGAAAGAAAGAATACATTTTCTAAAACTGACACAGACATCCTACTGAGCACGCTATATGTTTTTTATGCCAAGAAAGTCTTCTACGGAATAGACGTTGCTAAAACCAATGAAATAGGATGGTTTTTGCTTAGAAAAAATATTTCTTATGAAAGACTTTTAGATTCTCTTTTAACAGAACCGCAATTAGTACAAAAGAACGAAAAACAACTATTTGGTCAATATTACAAACTTCGCGAAGTCTTAAAAAAATATAGAGCCATAGCGCAAAGTGGTGATTGGGGAATTATCGAAATCGATCCTACAAGAGAATACTACAACCACAACGATAGCTCAAAAACCATTGGCCAAATCAGGCATCGCCTTGCAGTAATGGGAGATCTAAAACAGGATTCTAAAAGCAATATTTATGACCAGGAATTAATGGCGGGCATCATGAAATTCAAAAAAAGAAATGGTTACAAAGCCAATACAATACTTTCTAAATGGCAGCTGGAAAGAATGAACACGCCAATAGAAAAACACATAAATACCATTAAGGTAAATATGGAACGCTGTCGATGGATTGACCCGAAGCTCCCTGCAGTCCCTGAATATATATTTATAAACATACCCGCCTTTAAACTCTACTATAATAGGAACGGCAAAACCGAACTTGAGTCGAATCTTTTAGTGGGGAAAAACATGACCGAAACTGTGGTTTTTAGTGGTGAAATCAGTTCCATTGTTTTTAGCCCCTACTGGAACGTTCCCCGTAGCATCATCGATGATGAAATTAAGCAGGCTATTTTTCAAGATCCAAATTATCTTGAATCTCATGACATGGAATGGAACAATGGAAATGTTATACAAAGGCCTGGCCTAAAAAACCCAATGGGGCTGGTTAAATTCATGTTCCCAAATTCGAATGATATTTATTTACACGACACCCCTTTTAAAAGCTTGTTTGAATTTGATTATCGTGCTTTTAGCCATGGTTGTATCAATATGGAAAAGGCGAAAGAACTCGCAATATTAATACTAGAGGATGATCCAAATTGGCCTGTCGCCAATATCAATGCCGCCATGAAAGGAGAGAAACAAACCATCCACATGCTGAAAAACAAGATTCCTGTATATATTGGCTATTTCACTGCCTGGGTTGATGATGATGGCGACATTAATTTTTATAATGATATCTACCAAAGAGATGACCGCTTAGCGGAGCTATTATTTTCTGATGATTCGAAATAAAATTACAGAAAAGATCACAAATTTATTCCTTTCCATTAATAATCAATTAAGAAGCCTAAGGAATTTTATAGTATTAATATTTAATGTATTTTAGCATTAGTAATCAATTAAAAGCACAATCCTACTACTATGAAAAAGTTGTCCAAATCGATTACATTTTTTTGTTTTCTGTTTTTGCTTACAAATGTATCGTGCAAGAAGAAAGACATTTCGCCAGAAGTCATTCCAGATATAATCAATACGACTTTTGATAGTACGCTAGTACAAACTTTTTTCGCTGAACATCCAAAGCTAGCAAAATACCAATCGGAAGTGGAACAACTGTACCGCCAACGTAAATTTCACTACATATGGTATGAAAATCACAGAGTAAACGAGTTTGGTAATGTACTGCACAACAAACTGAACAACCTTGCCGAAGAAGGCATTCAAGATACTGTTCCTTACAAAGAAAAACTAGATCGCCTTTATGAATATCTTGACCTAAATCAGAGACCAAAAATTCAAACCGAATTGCTACATTCAGCACTTTATTTTTTTTATGCAGACAAGGTTTATCACGGTTTAGACCCAAAAAAATCGACCGAAATGGAATGGTATCTTCCGCGAAATAAGCAATCGTATGTTAATTATCTCGATTCGCTTTTAGTCAACCCATCCTTAATAAATAAACGAGAAACAGGGGTACTTAGCCAATATTTTTTACTAAAAAAAGTACTAAAAGAATACCGTCAAATAGAAAAAAAAGGAGGCTGGAAAACGATCAATATTGATCCTAAAGTTAAGTCCTACAAACTTGGTGACAGCTCGGCTACAATTGTCCAAATTAGAGAACGCTTATTCATCTCGGGCGATTTGTCTAAGGATTCTAAAAGTGCAATCTATGATAAGGATCTGGCGAAAGGCGTTTTAAAATACCAAAAAAGAAGTGGCACAAATCCTAGTACCGACATTCTACCAAAACATATCTCAGACATGAACGTCACTGTTGGGGAACGCATAAAAACTCTTATTGTCAATATGGAACGCTGCCGATGGGTTTCCAATGATATTACCAAAGCAAAAGAACTAATTGCTATTAACATTCCCGCTTATCAATTAACGTTTTTCAGAGACGGAAAACCAGAACTTAGGTCGAATGTGGTAGTGGGAAAAGTCATGAATAAAACCGTGATTTTCAGCGCACCAATGAAATACATTGTGTTTAGCCCCTACTGGAATATCCCAAAGAGTATCTTAGAAAACGAAATCCTTCCCAGTATAGCAAAAAATCCAAATTATTTAGAAGAACACGACATGGAATGGCACGATGATTATGTGCGACAAAGACCAGGACCCACAAATTCATTGGGTTTGATCAAGTTTTTATTCCCAAATTCAAATGCGATTTATTTACACGACACTCCAGCAAAAAGTCTATTCAATAGAGAAGACAGAGCCTTTAGTCACGGTTGCATTCGAGTAGAAAAACCAGTAGAATTGGCAACTCTAATAATGAAGAATGACAGAAATTGGGACGAACAAAGGGTTAGAGAAGCTATGAACAAAGGAGAAGAAAAATGGTACACACTTAAAAATAAAATCCCGGTTTACATTGGTTACTTTACCGCTTGGGTCGATGATCAAGGAGAAATACATTTTTATGAGGATGTTTATAAAAGAGACGATCAATTAGCTTCTTTATTATTTGTAAAATAATTTTTAACTCTTCATAACCAGCAAACTTTCTAATTATTAATCGTTAGCAATAAATAGTTTTTCGAAAAAAAATAAAGTTTTATACCATTAATTACGAAGCGTTCAAAGTTTTTTCGACTATCGTCACTTCGATTATGAAACCTATAAAGAAGATTTATCTTAAAATAATAATTGATAAAAACATGTCTAAAGTTGTACTCTCCACTATTGCAAATACAAAACGCCAATCTCCCGATTGGCGTTTTGGTTAAAATAAAGAAGTCGTTTTTTATTAAATCTAAATTACTTCACTTCTGGCAAACTTTTTACACCCATATTATACAAAGTAAAAGCTTGAATATCCACGTTTTCCTGAATAGTCGCCGCTACAGATTTTCCTGCACCGTGACCTGCTTTTACGTCGATACGAATTAAAACAGGATTAGTACCCGCTTGTTTTTCCTGCAATTCAGCTGCAAATTTAAAACTGTGCGCTGGTACTACTCTATCGTCATGATCACCAGTAGTTACCATTGTTGCTGGATATTTCGTTCCTTTTTTAACATTGTGCACTGGCGAGTATCCTTTTAAATATTCGAACATTTCTTTGTTGTCCTGAGCCGTTCCATAATCATAAGCCCATCCTGCTCCTGCAGTAAAAGTGTGATAACGCAACATATCCATTACACCCACTGCCGGCAAAGCCACTTTCATCAGCTCTGGACGTTGAGTCATGGTAGCACCTACTAACAAACCTCCATTTGAACCACCGCGAATGGCAAGAAAATCAGAAGAAGTATACTTTTGAGCAATCAAATACTCTGCAGCGGCGATGAAATCATCAAATACATTTTGCTTTTGCATTTTAGTTCCTGCATCATGCCATTTTTTACCGTATTCACCACCACCACGCAAGTTAGGAACGGCATATACACCTCCGTTTTCCATCCAAACTGCATTAGCAATACTAAAACTCGGTGTTAAACTCACATTAAAACCTCCGTAAGCGTAAAGAATTGTTGGGTTTTTCCCGTCTAACTTCACTCCTTTTTTGTGAGTAATCATCATCGGCACTTTAGTTCCGTCTTTCGACGTATAAAACACTTGTTTTGATTCATATTCAGCACTTTTGAAATCTACTTTTGGTTGTTGGTAAACCGTAGACTTTCCTGCTTTTGGTTCGAATGAATAAATAGTCCCTGGCGTAATATAATTGGTAAAAGAATAATACAAGGTCTTATCTTTTTTCTTTCCTCCAAAACCACCAGCTGTTCCCAGTCCAGGTAATTTAATTTCACGAAGCATTTTTCCATTATAATCGTACTGTTTCACTACTGAAACCGCATCTTTCATGTAATTTGCAAAAATATAGCCACCACCCGTTGATGGAGACAATACATTTTCTGTTTCAGCGATAAAATCTTTCCAGTTCGCTGGCTTTGGATTATTCAAATCTACCGTAACGATACGTTTGTTAGGCGCATTTAAGTCCGTTTGTATAAACAACTTCGTTCCTTCACTATCAATAATATTATTATCGCTATTGAAATTATCTACGATTGTAACAATTGCACTATTAGGTTTCTTTAGATCTTTAATATACAACTCGTTCCCGTAAGTTGAAGTAGCCGCAGTAATCACTAAATAGTTATCATCCTCAGTTACGTAACCACCCACATATCTTCTTTTTTGGTCTGCACCAAAGATTACTTTATCTTCTTTTTGAGAAGTTCCCAGTTTGTGGAAATATAGCTTATGCTGGTCCGTTTTTGCAGATAATTCACTTCCTTTTGGTTTTTCATAACTTGAATAATAGAAACCTTCATTTCCTCTCCAAGATAATCCGCTGAATTTTACATCAATTAAAGTGTCTTCGATTATTTTTTTAGATAAAGCATCCATAATGATTACTTTTCTCCAATCACTTCCACCCTCTGAAATAGCATAAGCCACTTTTGAACCGTCTTTAGAAAAATCCAATCCACCTAAAGAAGTTGTTCCGTCTTTAGAAAAAGTATTTGGATCTAAGAAAACTTCTTCCTTACCAGCAGCGTCTTTTCGATACACTACTGATTGGTTTTGTAAACCATTGTTTTTAGAATAATAGGTATATTTTCCCTCCTTAGATGGAGCGCCTATTTTTTCATAATTCCATAATTTCTCCATGCGGTTTTTTATCGCATCTCTATAAGGAATTTGGTTTAAATAGCCGTAAGTCACTTCGTTTTCCGCTTTTACCCAAGTCGCTGTTTCAGCAGATCTATCGTCTTCTAGCCAACGGTATGGATCATTCACTTTTGTATCAAAGTACACATCCACTGTTTCTCCTTTTTTAGTTTGAGGATAGGAAATGGGGTTTTGCCCAAATGAACTTACTGTTGAAGTAATTGCCATAGCAAGAATTAGTTTTTTCATTAAAAATAATTTTAAGGTTAATACAAAAATAGGGAAATAGTCTGCATCTCCAAGCTCTTCTTAAAGAAGAGCTCTTGCCGAGACACAAAGACTGATAAAATTTATAAATTAAAATTAAGTCCAAGGACAATATTTCGGCCTATGTTAGGAATTCCGTCTGTTTTTAGTCTCGAAAGGTGTGCGATATAGCTTTTGTCAAACAAGTTATTTCCGTTCAGGTTCACATCAAAAACTATTTCTCCCAGTTTTACTGTTCCGCCAAAACCAAGATTAACCAAAGTATACCCATTTGAGCTTGTTTCAAAACCACTCACTTTATTTTGATTCAGAGTAGTGTTTACGCTTATTGAAGCAAAACCGTCTGCGAGCCAGTTTTTAATATCAAACTCAGTTCTAATGGTGTTATTCCAGTTGTTTGCCGGAATTAAAGGCAAATAGTCACTCCCGCCAGTTCGAGACTGCTTCTTACCAGTAACCGATTCAAAACTAGTTTCGTAATGCAACCAGTCTAATGGATGTGGGTGAAAATGCAATCCTATCTCACCACCATATAATCTGGCATCATCTTGAATGTATTCAAAAACGTCGTTAGCATCGATTTGTTCCCCCGTAGGAGAAGTATAAATATAATCGTTGATGTGGTTGTAAAAACCATTAACAAAAAACTCAAAATGACTGTTGCTGTATTCCAAATTTAAATCGGTTTGAATGTTCTGTTCTGTTTTTAAATTAGCTGTACCTATCTCATATCGATTGGTTCCATGATGTACCCCATTAGAAGTTAACTCTGCTAAATTTGGAGCTCTAAAACCAGTAGCAACGTTGACACGCATAGTCAGCGGTTCAGCTAGATTTGTTTTATAACCTAATGAAGCATTAAAACTATTGAATGATCTGTTTAGTGCGTCAAATTCTCCACCGTGATGCTCGTGTCCATCATGATCATCTGCCTCGTGAGCTAACGAATTGATATTACGACTATCAAAACGTAAACCAGCCTGAATTACATTAGATTTCCATTCGTAATTAACCATTCCAAAAACACCAAAATCATTTGTAGTAGCATCAGGAATTAAATATTCATCCCCTGAATTGGTATTGGTTTGATGCATTCCTTGCACTCCCAAAATAGTTTCAAACCTTCCAAATTGTGGTAAATAGTATTTTGCATTATAGTTGAACGTGTTTAAATCCATATCTAAAGAAGGATTATTACTTTCTTCAAACTCCTTTCGATTATTAGAAATATACCCTAAATCAACATCTATTTTCGAACTCTTTAAATAAAAAATAGAGTTAAGACTTAACAAATGATTAAAAACGCCTTGTCTTGGGAACTCAGTACTTTTAGTTGTTGTTTGTTCGGTTATTCCTTCTTCTGGAATTCCCAGATCTAAATTGTTATAATTATATCTCAAAACAGTTGAAAACTTCGAATTGCTGTAGCCAACTCCGGTTTTAAAATCTGTCTCATTGTAACGCGTATTCGTTACGCGATCACCACCAGAAATTCGATAATCAGAATGGGTATTATAACTACCACGAGTAAGGAATTTCCAGTGCTCAGTAGAGGTTTTTAAGCCCAATGACGAATTACTACCTAGAGTATTAGAAAACAATTTTTGACTGAAATTAGCTTGAAAAGTATGCGCATCAGCAAATTTCTCCGGATTAAAATACAAAACACCGCCTAAGGCATCTGAACCATAAAGCAATGAAGCTGGTCCTTTAATAACCTCAACACTTTCAATTCCTGAGTCATTCAAACCTAAACCATGCTCATCACCAAACTGCTGATTTTCTATACGAACTCCTTGTGAATAGACTAAAACGCGGTTGCCACTTAAACCACGAATGACTGGTTTCCCTATGGATGTTCCTGTCGAAACTTGAGAAACACCCGCGATAGTTGCAAGCCCTTCTATTAAAGTCGCTGTTCCCTTTTGCTGTAATTCCTTAATGGTTTCATGCTCTACCTTCATTACATTTTGTGATTGTATTTTATTGAAAGCAGTAGAAACAATTACTTCATCCATTTGAAAAACAGTTTCCTCCAGTTGTACGTCTAAGGTGTTTTCTTTTTGGATTCCTTCAATTTTTCGATTTTCAGTTATGAAACCTATATAACTGAAGATCAACTTTACTTTTCCATTAGGAAGGTTCGTCAAACTGTATTTTCCGTTGGCATCCGTTGTAGTACCCTTATGCAATTCAGGGGCATAGACAGACGCTCCCCTTACGGGCTGATTTGTCCTGTCTGTTATTATTCCCGAGACTGTATTTTGCGCTTGCAGCATTGCTGAAAACCCTAAAATTAGGGCGATTATATATTTTTTCATTAAAATGATTGTATGGATATTTAGAGATTCATCCTCTCAAAAACAATGTTATACGAACAATGTTATCCAAAAAAAACATCAAAGCCTCTATTGTAGTTGTAGCTTGAATTATTTTTTTGGGCACAAAGTATAGTATTAAACTATAGGAGAATGTTTAATTTGTAATTGTTTAAAATCAAAACAGTGAATTTGATTTTATTCTTCTTAAAAACAAAGAGTGATTTTAAGCCGTTAAAATAGGAGGACCTCTATGCGAATACAAACTACCTGAAAAAGACACAATTGCTTTTGCAGTTTTATAAAAATAAGGGGCGTGTTTGTAATTTGAAATGAGTTTACAAGCAAAGATTTCAGGAGTTACATAATTCCCAAAAGTAAAATGACACACTTTACAATCATCTAAATTATGATGTTGATGTGTTATTTCGGGCGTACCTTGACTGTACTTATGGTTACACTCTTTTTCAGAAAATTGCTTTTCAAAATGCTCGTAGCTATGAAACGACTGAAACAGTATTGAAAACAATACCGTCACGGCCAAAGAGAGACTAATTATAAGCTGCTTCTTTTTCATTCGATGCAAATGTAACAAAACATAAAAAAGAAAACCAGCTGTTTTAACAAAACTAATGAATTGTTGCAACAGATGGTTTAAATTTTTCAATTAGCCGATGCTAAAATGAACAGCCGCTAGTATTTCGACTTTAAGACTTTCGACTTTGTGACAATATGCTTAGACCAGTTTTGAAGCTACTAAGTATTCGGCAATTTGAATTGTATTTGTGGCAGCTCCTTTTCTTAAATTGTCGGCAACAATCCACATATTCAACGTGTTTGCTTGACTTTCGTCACGACGAATTCTACCTACAAAAACATCATCTTTTCCTTGCGCATACATTGGCATCGGGTAGGTATAAGTATCATTGTTGTCCTGCACTACAACTCCGTCTGTATGATGCAATATATTTTGAATGTCGGAGACCACAAAATCATTTGAAAACTCAACATTTACCGCTTCACTATGTCCACCTACAATTGGCACACGAACTGCAGTGGCCGTAACAGCAATTGTTTTATCGTCTAATATTTTTTGAGTCTCACGAACCAGTTTCATCTCTTCCTTAGTGTATCCATTTTCTTCGAATGAGTCACATTGTGGAATTGCATTTCTATGAATTGGGTATTTATACGCCATTTCACCTTGCACTCCTGCATACTCATTTTCCAATTGCTCTACTGCTTTTACTCCTGTTCCAGTAATGGACTGGTAAGTAGAAACGATCACACGCTTGATATTGTATTTTTTATGTAATGGTGCTAAAACTAAAACCATTTGGATTGTCGAACAGTTAGGATTTGCTATAATTTTATCTTCTTTTGTCAAAGAAGTCGCATTGATTTCAGGAACGATCAATTTTTTTGAAGGATCCATTCTCCACGCTGATGAGTTATCGATAACAGTTGTTCCAGCAGCAGCAAATTTTGGTGCCCATTCTAAAGAGGTTTCGCCACCTGCAGAAAACAAAGCAATATCTGCCTTCATGTCTACTGCGGTTTGCATTCCTACAACAGGATAACTCTTTCCTTTAAACTCAATTATTTTTCCCACTGATCTTTCAGAAGCAACAGGAATTAATTCAGTTACAGGGAAATTTCTCTCTGCTAACACTTTTAACATTACTTCGCCAACCATTCCGGTAGCACCAACAACTGCTATTCTCATAGTATATATTTATTATAGAATTCTTAATTTGAACAGCAAAAGTAAGTAATATTCAAATCATAACAAGGCGATTCACAATAAATAACAAATTGTTACAATTATAACAATAAAGAAAAACCACCCGCATTCGCGGATGGTTAAGTTAAACATATAGTGTAAGGGTATTCTTATTTTTTCAATAAATCTCTAATTTGAATTAGCAATTCCTCTTGTGTAGGTCCTGCTGGAGCTGCTGCTACAATAGCTACTTCTTCTTTCTTTCTTGCTTTTTCGGCTGCTCTTAATATTACAAATACAAAGAAAGCAATGATAACAAAATTGATAGTCGCTTGCACTAAATTACCATAAGTAATTACAGCAGCGCCTGCAGTCTGAGCAGCTGCTAAATCAGCGTAGCTGTTTCCGTCAAGCGTAATAAATTTTTGTGTAAAATCTATTCCACCAGTAATTAAACCAACTATTGGCATAATGACATCATCTACAGCAGAGCTTACAATTTTACCAAATGCAGCACCAATAACAACCGCAGTTGCTAAACTCAATACATCGCCCTTCATCAAAGAGGCTTTAAAATCGCTAAAGAATCCCATAATTGTTGTTTTTTATTAAAATTAAAAATGTTTATTAATAGCCAAATTAACAAAAAATCAATACGATTTAACATTTTACCGACATTTATTAAGAAATTATCGATAAAAAACACGCTTCACCCGTTGAGAGATACTTGTTAACACTTCATACGGAATCGTATTTAGCTTTTTTGCGATATGTGAAACTGTTGGGCTTTCGCCAAAAATAATTACAGAATCTCCTTCGGTACAATTAATTTCGGTGACATCCACCATTAACATATCCATACAGATGCTCCCTAAAATCTTCGCTTTTTTGTCTTTTATATTTACAAATCCAACACCATTTCCCCAACCTCTAGATATTCCATCTGCGTAACCAATGGGGATTGTTGCAATTTTTGTAGTCTTCTCAGCCATGAATTTCCGTCCGTAACCCACGCTTTCCCCCGCTTTAATCGTTCTAATTTGCGAAATAACAGACTTCAAAGTACCCACGTTTTCCAAATACTTTTGCTCCGCGGGATCATTCGACACGCCATAAAGTCCAATTCCCAAGCGCACCATGTTAAATTGAGAGTCTGGATAATTGCTTATTCCAGAAGTGTTCAAAATATGTCGAATAGGGTTTATACCTAATTCCTCCATTATTTTAGTTGACATCGAATCAAACAAATTAATTTGAGAAAGTGTAAAATCACGGTGTTTTAAATCATCACTTGTAGCCAAGTGCGACAGTATACTTTGTACTTTGACCGTTTCATTCCCTTTTAAAGTTGCAATCAACTCCTCAATAGAATCTTTTTCAAAACCAAGACGGTGCATTCCTGTATCCAGTTTTATATGTATAGGAAATTGATATAGGTTCTTTTCTTTTGCAATTTTCAAAAAAGCATAAAGTCCTTTTAGACAATAAATTTCGGGCTCTAATTGATTCTGAATAATAGCTGCAAAACTCGTATTCTCAGGATTAAGAACCATAATCGGCAATTGAATGCCTCCGCTTTTCAGCGAAATTCCTTCATCGGCGAAAGCCACCCCTAGATAATCTACTTTGTGGTGTTCTAATAATTTAGCAATCTCCAAACCTCCATTTCCATAACCGAATGCTTTTACCATCACCATGATTTTCACCTTTGGCTTTAGTTTAGATTTAAAGAAATTCAGGTTGTAGCTAATAGCGTTAAGGTTAATTTCCAGAACGGTTTCATGAGTTTTTTCTTCGAGCAGATAGACGATTTCTTCAAATTGAAAAGAACGAGCACCTTTTATCAAAATGGTTTCATTTTCAAAATCCAAATCATCAAAATTAGCGATGAATTCGGCTGTGTTTTTGAAGGTGATACAGTTAGTAAACTTGTCTTTGAAGGCCGCGATGGTTTCTCCGATGCCTATTACCCGATTGATATTATTAGAAACAATCAATTGTGAAACTCGTGAATACAACTCTTCATTGGCCAAGCCGCTCTGAAAAATATCAGAAAGAATCACTGTCTTCTTTTGGAATTGATTTTGACTTTCGAGAAAATCCAAGGCTATTTTTAAAGACTGAAAATCAGAACTGTAGCTATCATCGATAAGACTACAATTATTGATTCCAGTTTTTACTTTTAATCGCATTTCTACGGGGAATAGTAATACCATTCTAGACTGAATCGTTACGATATCATAGTCAAAATGCAACAAAAGCATTAAACAGGAAATTGCATTTTCTATTGATGCCTGATCGTGAAACGGGATCTTCAACTTAAAGGAATCTCCTTTGTATTTGTAATGTATTAGCGTATTTTGATCCTCAAACTCTTTTTTATAAATAAAAACATCGGCTTCCTCTTTACTAAAACTCCAGCTAAATGTTTTTATATGAGGAAGTATAAATTTGTCTACAATATCACTTTTTTGATAAATTAGAATTTCGACCTCTTTAAAAAGGACCAATTTTTCTTTTACTTTTTCTTCTAAATCCAGAAAACCTTCATCGTGGGAAGAACCTATATTAGTAAGAATTCCAATAGTTGGCTTTATGACTTTTTCTAGTTTCTCCATTTCGGCAACGGTAGAAATCCCAGCCTCAAAAACTCCTAGATTGTGCTTTTCATTAATGGCAAAAATGGACAACGGAACGCCCACCTGAGAATTATAACTCTTCGGACTGCGAATAACATTAAAGTCGGGACTTAGTAGAAAATTGAGCCATTCCTTTACTATCGTTTTGCCATTGCTTCCTGTTAAACCTATAACAGGAAAATCGAAATGACTGCGATAATAGGCGGCAAATTGCTGTAAAGCGTCTAATGTGTTTTCGACAATTAGGAAATTTGCTTTATCAGCACAAGCTTCTGGAATATGTAAAACCACAAAGTTTTGCACTCCCGTTGCGATCAAATCCTCAATATAGGTATGCGCATCATTATTAGGACCAACTAGGGCAAAAAACAAAGTGTTTGCACTGTTTTGCAACGATCGACTGTCTATAGAAACTGTGTCAATCACCGCGGTTGCTGTATTACCAATCGCCTTTGCCTTAAGAATAGGAATTATGTTTTGTATAAGTATGCTCATTTTTATGTAATGCGATTAACGACTATTTAATTGTTCCTATACGTTACAACCAGCGTACTCTTACTGAAATAACTGCACTGAAACATGATTTCAATTTGGAACTTTCTCAAAAATAATACTTCTTAACAAAAATACGGCAACATAATAGCATTAAAAAGGGAGAAGCAGTTTTATGTTTTGTGCAAATCAGGATTCTTTTTGGGGAAATTTTTTAGTTTATTTATTATATTTGTTTGGATAATTAATCGCAGTCCACTTGAAAAAATTACTTCCCTTATTTTCTTATATCTTCCATCCGATATTTATTCCGGTTTATGCTACGCTATTTTTCTTGTTTTCGAATCATTCGTATTTTTTAAATTCAGAAAAATATTTGGTGCTACTTCATGTAAGCATTTTCACCCTGCTTATTCCACTGCTGTTTTTCTTTCTATTAAGAGCAACAGGGAAAATTGGCTCTATAATGGCGCCCTTGCTATCTGAACGTAAAATTCCGCTTGTTATTCAAACTTTTTTGATCATTCTTTTGGTTCGAAAAAGTATTACGATAGAACGTTACCCAGAGCTACACTTTTTTCTATTGGGAGCATTATTCAGCACTTTAATGGCGCTGTTATTATTGTTTGTTAAGACAAAAGCAAGCTTACATATGATGGGAATTAGCGCATTGACGATCTTTGTTTTAGGATTAAGCATGCATTTTCAAACCCAAAATCTTTTTGCCATTGCATTTCTTACTGTTATGAATGGTTTTGTAGCCTCCTCTCGCTTAGTGATGAAGGCACATACTGCTAGGGAATTAAATATCGGACTTTTGATTGGTATTGTTCCGCAAATACTATTCTTGTACTTGTGGTTATAGGACATAAAAGATAATCCCAACATTGAATGCCTTCATTTTTATGTTCTCGCCACCAACTTCAGCGGATTTAAAAATAGGATTCAATCCATAATAAGCATACACATTTACCGTATTGTAACCTGCCGATAGATAAATACCATAGAGTAGTTTATTAAAATCAATGTTATTAGTAATTACTACTTTACTTTGATCGTCAGTATATAGCGATCTATTATATAAAACATAACTGAATTTCACTCCGCCATATATTCGCCAAAACTTGTAACTCTCATAAGTCGATGTTCGCCATCTAAACTCAATAGGCAAATCGACTAATAATTGTGTGAATTTATTTTTGTTAAATACTGTTTTGTCGTCTAGAACAGTATAAAAGGGCATTTCCCCAGTTCCAGTTATCGCCAGGTTTTGCACATAATTATTAAAAGTGAAACCCAAGCCTGTTGCAATTGCATGTGTTCTGTCTTTATTTATTGGCATATCTCTCAAGAAACCAGCAGACAATCCTACTGAAAACTTATTTTGAGAAACCCCTTGTGGTTTCTGCTGTAACGTATTGTAAGTTAAGCCCAGATAAAACTGATCTTCTCTATATAAGGAATCGACTTTTACTATCGCACTATCCTGAACCGTCTCTATTTCTTGCGAAAAAATAGTAGAAACAGACAGTACTAAAAACAGACTAAAAATGATTCGCATAGTATTATTTTGATTTAATGATTGTATCATAGTAGTCTACAAGGATTCTTGGGTTGGATAATTCTCTATTATTATACAAATATAGGATTTTGATAGTTTGTTAATACGCTTTCGTTTTAAAAAACAATTTGAAAGCATGTTTCTAATTAGATAGATAAATACGATAGAACACTCTCTCAAAGAAAAATTAAATTGCTACATTTAGTTTACAGAATCTTGATTGCTAAATATCTTAAATTGTTCATGTAAGTTTTTATTTATAATTCTAAAATCGATTTAGTTCTTACAGAATTTATTTCTTCGCGCTATCCCACTCATAAAGCTAAAAAACTCCTACCTCTAAAAAAATTCACTTTTAGTTAGTAAAATATTTTAATAATAATAACCGCTATATTAAAATGTTTTATATATTTGTTACAGTTATATAATTTTTATATTAATTAATTGCTAATAAAAGCATAAAAAAGCAACTTAAATAAAGAATAATCGGCCCCGAATTATTTCAAGTATTCAAAAAAGATACAAAGTAAAAGACTAGACTCAGAACACCGAAGATCTAGTAACTGAAAATATTTACAACGTCGACTATAGCTTAAATCGTTCACGATCTAAATTGATAATACAAAAAGAGGTCATCTCATTAATATAAAATATTTATTTGTCATCCTTAAAAATACCAATTGTAAGCAGCTTAATTCCATAAAAAAAGAATAAGTACTGGAAGCCAAATGAATGACACTGCAAAAACAAATTATTATTAACAAACCAAAAAAAATCATGAAAATCTTTTCCAAAAACAAGCCAAGAAATTTATGGCATGATTCCCCAGCCAGAGGGACAACAAAACTAGCCACAGTTTTGCTGACTGCCTTGACGGTACAGCTTTCAACGGCAGCTACTTCAGATAAAGTAGTTTTTTTCGAAAGTAACACCACAGTTAATAAAGGAACAGAAGTACTTATCCTTAATGTAATTCAGAAGAAAATTACTGGAAAAGTGACAGATTCTGATGGAATGCCAATTCCTGGAGCAAATATTATCGCTAAAGGAACTACAGCTTCGACACAAACTGATTTTGACGGTAATTTCAGCATTGAAGTTCCGGACAATGTTACTAAACTTATCATTTCCTACCTTGGAATGGAACAACAAGAAGTAAGCATTGGAAAATCACCACTCACCATTATATTAAAAGCAACTGGAGAAAACTTAGATGAAGTAGTTATTGTAGGTTATGGAACTCAAAAGAAATCAAAAATAACTGGTTCTGTATCTAAATTAGATAGTAAAATTCTAGAAACAGGTACACGTTCTAATCCAGCTTCGGCATTAGCAGGAACGATTCCAGGTTTAAGAGTGCAGCAGTCTTCCGGTAGACCAGGAGCGGTGCCAGCCATTGTTTTACGTGGAGGAACAAATTATGACGGTTCAGGATCACCACTAGTTATGGTTGATGGATTTGTAAGAGATGGCTTTAGTGACATCAGTCAAGATGACATCGCTTCTATAGAAGTTCTAAAAGATGCTTCTGCCACAGCTATTTATGGTGCAAGAGCAAATAATGGGGTAATTTTGATTACTACTAAAAAAGGAAAAAGCGGATCTTCTAACATTACAATTAATTCAAAAATAGGGATCAATACTTTAAACGTTCCTTTTGACTTTTTGGATGCCAGAGACTATTTATATTACTCTAGAAAAGCCATCGAAACTTCAGGCCAGTATGATGCGAGTCGATTGAGCCAATTAAACTCGACTGGACCTTTTGGAACTGGAAACCTTTATAAAGATGGAGCCGGAAACATTCTAGACGGAAACAAAACCTCATCTGCGGTATGGAGCCCAATGTTTAGAAACTCTATCAACGAGGAGCTACTATCTCAAGGATGGCAGTCCATGACGGATCCTTTAAAAACAAATGCTGCTGGAGCATATGATATTAACGGAACCAATAAAGAAATTATCTTCAAGGATTTCAATTATAAAGACTACGCTCTTAGACCTCAAGGCTTAACTAAAGATTATAGCATTAATATGACGGGAGGTAACGACAAAGGAAATTACTATGCCAGTATAGGTTCCTTTGACGAAGAAGGTTTGCCAGTAAACACTTTTTACAAAAGAATTACTTTTGTTTTTAACGGGGAGTACAAAATCAAACCTTGGCTAACCTCTACCTCGAGCTTGAACTTTGCTGATGCTAAATGGAGAGATACCCAAACAAATGGTGAAGGGAATTATCTAACTCGTTCACTAGGAGCCCCTCCAACAATGAGGGGGACAAATGCAAATGGAGAGTTATTAGTAGGTAGAGATTACACCGACGGAAACCCATTAGTGAATGATGACAAATTTATTCGTAAAAACAATTCAGATAAATTCACATTGTCGCAAGCTTTTAACTTTGCTATTTTAAAAAATTTAAGTTTTAGAACTAGTGCAAACTGGTTTTATGACATGGCTTATAACGAATCCTTTAATAAAGATTTCTTATCAAGTCCAGGTAATATTAATAAGACTAGATCTTCAAGTGCGTTCTACTCTAGGGACTTTAGCCAAACCTACAATGGAGCTTTAAACTACAACACTACCTTCTTAAGCAAGCACAATGTAAGCGCTATGGTAGGGACGGAGTATTATGACATCTACCAAAACGGCCTATCTGCCTCTGGTTCAGGCGCTCCATCTGATGACTTTATGGACTTGCAATATACTAGTTCTGATAAAGACAAAAGAAATATCGATACGTACCACCAACGTCAACGAATTTTATCCTTCTTCTCACGTGTTAATTATGATTATGACGATAAATACTTGATGACATTAACGGTAAGACGTGATGGTTATTCTAGATTATTAGACAACCGTTGGGGAAATTTCCCTGGAGTCTCTGTGGGATGGAATTTACATAAGGAGGAATTCTTTAGTGGAATTTCAGATGTAGTAAACACCTTAAAATTAAGAGCTAGTTACGGACAAAACGGTAATGTTAGCGGTATAGGCGCTTACCAATTACAAGGATCTTATGGAGGTGGTAAATACGATGGAATTGTAGGATATCAAGCATCTGGACTTCCATTTCCAGACTTAAAATGGGAACGTTCTGCTACTTATGAATTTGGTATGGAAACTCGTTTATTTAGCAAATTAGATCTATCTGTTGCGTATTATAACAGAGAGACCAATGATAAAATATCAACTTTTAACCTTCCCGCTACTTCTGGCTTTACCACCATTACAACAAACTTAGGTAGTTTGCAAAATAAAGGAGTTGAGTTAGACTTGAACTATCGTGCAGTAAAAACAGACGATTGGACATTAGACATTAATGCTAACTTCGCTACCAATGCTAACAAAATATTAAAATTACCTAGCAATGGTTTAGAAAACAATAGAATTGGCGGAAGTCAAGTTTATGATAAAAACGGAAACCTTGTGTGGGTTGGTGGATTCCAAGAAGGTCAAGATCCAAACGTAGCTTATGCTTATGTTGCAGAAGGAATTATCAGAACTCAAGCAGAATTAGATGATTATGCATTAACACTAAGAGATTTAATTGGTGCGCGAGTTTTGGTTCACCCAAGCGTTTTTAATGGGATGACTCCAGCTCAAAAAGCATTGCATTTTCCTATTGCATTAGGAGATGTGAAATGGAAAGATGTAAACGGAGATGGTACTATCAATAGCTATGACAGGGAGTACATGGGACGCACCGTACCAAGAGTGACTGGTGGTTTTGGTTTTAATGTAAAATACAAAGCATTCACATTGAGCAGCCGTTTTGACTATGCTTTAGGTTTTGTTCAATACGACGGTCCTAAAACGTGGTTCTTAAGTAATGCACAAGGAACTTTCAATACCACACAAGATGTAAAAAACACTTGGACTCCAGAGAATCCAAATGCAAAATACCCAACTTATTACTGGGCTGACCAATTGTACAAGAACAACACCTTCCGTACTTCAAGCATGTTTTACAACAAAGCCGATTATTTAGCTTTCCGTGATGTGAGTTTGTCTTATGCACTACCTTCTGAACTTTTGAATAAAATAAAGATGGAAGGAATTAGATTTACTTTAACTGGTCAAAATCTAGGTTATTTAAGTAAATCAACATTATTCTCGCCAGAAACAACAAACAACGGAACATCTGTTGCTGGGGGTTATCCACTACCACGAACAGTAATATTTGGTGTTCAATTTATATTATAAAATTATGAAAAAGATACTATTAGGAATTGCATTATTGACGTTATCAATGACGTTTAATGCTTGCGATAATTTAGATTTAGCTCCTGAGGATTATTACGCCAGTGGAAGCTTTTGGAAAACTCCTTCACAAGTAGATGGAGCGATGGTTGGCTTGCACAATCAGTTAAGAAACTATCAGTTCACCATGTTTAATTTAGGAGAACTTAGAGGAGGAACATTAAGAGATGGAACCAGTTTTACAGGAACAGCCTCATTAAACGCAGGTTCTATTGTTCGTCAAGACATTAGAGAATCTTCTCCTGGAATTTCAAGTTGGGCGGGCATCTATGCTGCAATTTTTCAAGTGAATAATTTTATTTACCAAGTGGAAAAAGCAGACTATTTAGTTGCTACAGACAAAAGCTATTACTTAGGTCAAGCTTATGGTTTAAGAGCTTTTTATTATTTCCAATTGTACCGTACTTACGGTCGTGTGCCATTAGCAAAAGAACCTAAAGTAGTTATCAGTACGCCAACTACAGCTCAAGATGCTTATTTACCACGTACTGCAACTGAGAAAGAAACTTTAGATTTCATCAAAGAAGACGTCAATAAGTCAGTTGCTAGTTTTGCAGACAACTACACTACTAAAATGCAAAAAGCACAGTGGTCCTTAGCAGCGTCACAAATGTTAAAAGGCGAAGTGTATTTATGGTCAGCGAAAGTCAAAATTGATGGGACAGCTCCAACAACGACAACAGCAGATTTAATTATGGCTAGAACGGCAATCGAAGCAGTTATACCAAAATACAGCTTGCAATCTAATTTTGCAAATGTATTCAACTCAGCTGCATCGGCATCTATAAAAGGAAACAGTGAAATTATTTTTGCATTGCGTTATGGTCAAGGAGAAGCTACAAACAGCTTTAGCCAATTTATTTATGCCATTACAGATCCTCTAGCAGGCTACGTTGATGATAAAGGAGTAGCAATTCCAGCTTCTGATCCATTAAAAGTAAATGGCGGTGGAACTATTATTCGTTACGAGTACAAATACGACTTGTACACACAATACGAGTCTGCTGATACAAGAGCAAACGTAACTTTCTTAAACTTTAATAAAGGAGCAATTCATGCTACAAACCTTCGCAAGTTTATTGGGACAATCGTTGACGGAGCACGTTCTTTCTCAGATGATTTCCCAATATATAGAGTAGCTGACGCTTATTTAATGTTAGCCGAAATTAAAAACAAACAAAACCAAGATCCATCTGCTGAGATCAACACCATAAGAACTAGAGCTTATGCAGGAAGTGTTGCGCCAGTTTATGTGAATGGCACATTCGAACAAAACGAATTGGCTATTTTTGCTGAAAGACAAAAAGAGTTTGTTGCTGAAGCAAAAATATGGCACGATTTACGCCGTATGCAAGATGCTTCTGGAACTCCTTTAGTATTTAGAAAAGACCTTAACCTAGTGGGTGTACTTGATAATATTACTGGTCAAAACCATAAAATACTATGGCCAATAGACCTAAGCACATTAAACAGTGACGAAACCTTAAAAGGACAGCAAAATCCTGGTTACAGTGGAACTTAGATTTAATTAATTTCAAATCCGGCAAATAATATTAATTTGCCGGATTTTTTTTTTAGCTTGCTTTTCTATATTTCTTCTCTGCGGAAACTGAATCTAATTATAAAGAAAAGTGGATTATCGACAAATAAGAATAGTTGTACAAACTCTATATAAGTTTTAAAAAAAATATAGTAAGTTTGTGATCACGCACCTCAAATTATTTTAAAAACGATTAAAAATGAGCTTAAAGGATATTTTAGACGTGAGTACTGACAACAGTCTTTCGGGACAAAAGTGGCACATGTTGAGACAATCAATAGTGAAGCGTCTACTATCTTACGGAAATGCAACCATTGCCGAGTTAGGATCTGAACTGCAATCAAGTGTCCCTACGGTTACTAAGGCAGTCAATGAGTTACTGCTTGAAGGCTATGTCGTAGATATGGGGAAAATTACCAATAGTGGCGGCAGACGCCCCTCTCTATATAGCATCAATCCAACTTGCGCTTACTTTCTAGGAATAGAAGTGGGCCGAAGCAACATGTCTATTGGATTGCAAAATATAAAAAATGAATTTGTAAGTATCGAATTAGGAACTTCCTTTGTTCTCGAAAACACACAAGAATCCCTTTTAGAGTTATGCAGCCTGATCAACTCCTTTATAGAAGACAGCTCAGTAAATAAAAAAATGATTGTTGGAGCTTGTATCAACTTATCGGGTCGAATTAATTCGATGGAAGGATTCAGCTACAACTTCTTTTTCAGTGAAAACCAGCCTTTAAGCGAAATCATTTCAGAGCAGCTAGGAATACCTGTTCGCTTAGAAAATGATACGAGAGCAATGGCTTTTGGTGAATATCGCGAAGGCGTTGTTGATGAAGAACAAGACGTAATTTATGTAAACTACGGTTGGGGTGTGGCAATAGGAATTATAACTAACGGCCAACTCTACTATGGAAAATCAGGATATTCAGGAGAATTTGGTCACAGTAACATTTTTGACAATGGTCTTTTGTGCCAGTGCGGAAAAATAGGCTGTCTCGAAACTGAAATATCAGGTTGGGCTTTAGTTAATCAATTTAAAGAGGCTATTGCAGCAGGAAGGCATTCTCAAATAGTACTTGATGAAAATTCAAATGATTTACAACATCATGCTATAATTATGGGCGCATTGAACCTAGAAGACAGCTTATGTGTCGATTTAATTTCTAAACAAAGTGAAAAAATGGGCCGTTATTTGTCCATGATTCTCAATATTTTCAATCCAGAATTATTAGTTGTCGGTGGAGATTTCTCACTGTTAGGAGGATACGTCTTACTACCTATTCAATCTGCTTTGAAGAAATATTCTTTAGGATTAGTAAACAGAGATGTCAAGCTAAAGAAATCAAATTTAGGTCATCGAGCAGGCGTAATTGGTGCCTGTTGTGTGGTGAAAGAAAGAATGCTTTCCACATTAATTAACAATTAAACTTATTTTCTTCTTTTTGTTATTAAATTATTTTAATAAATACACTTCTTTTATTAAAATATTTTGTAAGTTTACTTTTTGATAGTAAACACATCATTTATAAAGCTTTAGAACACCTATTTCGTTACAAAAAAAACATCTGCATTAGTTTAGGCAGAAAAGAGTTCGATTAAATGCAATTGGGTTTCTAAAAAACACTGTCTAAGAAATAGATTTATAATTCGACACTAAAAATTAACAGTGGTTAGATTATAAATCAGTTATAGCCAATACATATTGTTGCGATAATAAAAATATCTCGGTATTCTTTTATCTGCCTATTTACATATTCTACAGTCTAAAATTTTACTTTTTTGGACTGCACTTAATACTAAAGAAAATAAAAAAACATATTATGAAAATTCAACACTTACAAGGTCTTATCTCAGCTCCATTTACACCATTTGACAGCAACGGAAAATTAGATGTTAGTTTAATTCCTGGTTATTATTCTTTTCTAAAACAAAACGGAGTAACGGGCGCATTTATAAATGGTTCAACAGGAGAGGGAGTTTCTACAACTATGGCCGAAAAGAAAGCAGTTGCTCAAGCTTGGGCTGATTGTAGTAATCAGGATCCCGACTTTAAAGTAATGGCTTTTTTAGCAGGTACTTGTCATGCTGATTGTATCGAATTAGCCAAACATGCATACGAAATAGGTTTATACGCAGTTTCTTTGACTGGACCGTTTTATTTTAAACCAGCAAACGTTGACATGCTAGCACAAGTATGTATTGAAGTAGGAAAAGAAGTTCCTAACATGCCTTTTTATTACTACCATATTCCAGTACTTACCGGAGTAAACTTACCAATGTTCGATTTAGTGAGAACATTAGACGGGAAACTTCCCAATTTTGCTGGAGTAAAATACACGCATGAAGATTTCATGGATTTCCAAAGTTGTATGAGCTATGAAAATGGCAAATACGATATGTTATGGGGACGTGATGAAAATATGCTTTCAGCTTTAGTATTAGGTGCTAAAGGCGCTGTAGGAAGCACATTTAATTATGCCGCTCCATTGTATTACGATCTGATCGATGCTTTCAATGCTAATGATTTGGTTAAAGCACGTGTTTTACAACAAAAATCAATTGATATGATTCGCTTGTTAGGAAAATATGGCGGAATCTCAGTTGGTAAAGCCTATATGAAATTGGTTGGACACAATCTAGGCGAATTCAGATTGCCGGTTAAAAACATGAGCGCTGAACAATTTGAATTGTTCAAAAAAGATGTAGCTAGTTTAAATTTTGACGAATTCAAATCAAAATAATCTAATCGCACGTTTTATTTTAAAATAATAACGATGAATAAATCCATTTTTTCTCTAATTTTTATCTCCCTACTTATGTCAACAACTGACGCATTTTCTCAAAAAACAGCCGTAAAACAGGTAGATTGGACAACAGCTGCCCAATTGCACAATACGGATGGTAGTCTTTCAATAGGCTTCGCAGGTGCAATTAACGGAGTTAGCAATGATGTTTTAATTGTCACTGGTGGTGCCAATTTTCCTGATAAAATGCCTTGGGAAGGAGGGAAGAAAAGTTATTCGAAAACGATTCATGTACTTGAAAAATGCAAAGACAAATTTACTTGGATTGCAGCAGTAAAAAGTGAGCTAGCAGAACCAATCGCTTACTGTGGAACCACTTCTACTGACTTAGGCGTGGTATATGTGGGTGGAGAAAATGAAAATGGACTTTCTAATAAATCGTTTTTACTAAAATGGAATGCAGACAAAAAAGAAGTGGAGACAAAATCACTAGCGGATTTCCCTTTGGCAATCACAAACATAGCGCTTACTAACATTGGTAATGTTGTCTATGCAGTTGGAGGAGATCAGGCAACACAATCATCTGATATCTTTGCAAGTCTAGATTTGAATGAGGAAAATTCTCATTGGAAAACCTTACCAAAACTACCTTTGGCTTTAGCCAATGCAGTTGCCATTACTCAAAAAGGAAAAAACGGAACTAACATCTATGTTGTAGGTGGACGAACAAAAACAGCTTCAGGAATAAGTGATCTACACAATACTACTTTTGTTTTCGATCTAAAAAAACAAAGCTGGGAAACTGCCGCAACAATTTCTGATGGAAAAAGCAGCACTAACTTTTCAGCGGGAGCCGGAGTTGCCGTAGGAACTAATTCTGTTTTAATTGTTGGAGGAGACAATGGTGTTATTTTTCACCAAATCGAAACCTATCTATCTCAAATAGCACAAGCAGAATCCCCTGAATTGAAAGCCGACCTCATCGCTAAGAAAAATAATTTAGTGACAAATCACCCCGGATTTTATAACGGAATCTTATTATACAACACCCTTACGGATCAATGGTCTAAAATAGGCGAATTGCCATTTTTACCACATGTTACGACACCAGCTGTTTTATGGGATAAAAAAATAATCCTGTCTAACGGGGAAATTAAACCTGGAATTCGCACCCCTGATGTAATGTTAGGTACAATCAAGAAATAAAAATATTTGTTACCCTAGCTATTTCTTTGCGGAAGCAGCAACCAAAAAACCAAAAAAAAGAAAACCTAAATATGAAACAATCAAAATATTATCCTTGGGTTGTCGTGGCCTTACTGTGGATTGTTGCATTACTGAACTACATGGACAGACAAATGCTGGCAACTATGCGACCTTCAATGGAAACCGATATCCCAGAATTAGTTTCGGGAGAGAATTTTGGCCGACTAATGGCTATATTCCTATGGATTTATGCTTTAATGAGTCCTGTATCAGGAATCATCGCCGACAAGATGAACAGAAAATGGTTAATTGTAGGCAGCCTGTTTGTTTGGTCAGCCGTAACTTATGCAATGGGCTTGGCAACGACTTACAATCAATTATATTGGCTAAGAGCCTTAATGGGAGTTAGTGAAGCCTTATACATTCCTGCTGGTTTGTCTTTGATCGCTGATTACCACCAACAAAAAACAAGATCACTGGCCATTGGGATTCACATGACGGGACTATATATGGGTTCTGCAATTGGCGGATTCGGAGCAACAATCGCGGCTTCTTTTTCTTGGCATACCACTTTTCATTATTTTGGCTTAATCGGAATCGTGTATTCAGTTGTTTTAGTCTTTTTATTACTAGAATTTAAACATCCTGAATCAGCCCCGAAAGCCACTACTAATTCACCTACAAAAGAAAAAGCCTCAGTCTTAAAAGGCTTGAGTATTTTATTCACAAATATGTCCTTTTGGATTATCCTGTTCTATTTTGCTATTCCAAGCTTACCAGGTTGGGCAACTAAAAACTGGCTCCCTACCCTATTCTCTCAAAACTTGAATATACCGATGGAACAAGCTGGTCCTCTAGCAACCATTACCATATCAGTATCTGCATTTATAGGTGTTATTTTTGGAGGGATTTTATCTGATAAATGGGTTGAAAAAAATATTAAAGGAAGAGTTTACACCAGTGCCATAGGTCTGGGATTAACTATCCCTGCATTATTATTTATTGGTTTTGGAGGCTCATTAATTAGTGTTGTCGGTGCTGCACTTTGTTTCGGTATTGGTTACGGTATGTTTGATGCTAATAACATGCCTATTCTTTGTCAGTTTGTTTCTTCAAAATACAGAGCAACAGCCTATGGCGTTCTAAACATGACTGGAGTTGGATGCGGTGCATTAGTCACTTCTCTATTAGGAAAATATTCTGATAGTGGAACACTAGGCAATGGATTCGCTTTAATGGCAGGAGTTGTTTTGATTGCTTTAATCGTCCAAATAAGTTTCTTACGTCCCAAGGTAAATGACTTTGTAGACGAATAATATTTCATTCGAATAATCAGTAAAAGATACACATCATATAATTTAAAATATTCTGAGTTTTGTTTTGGTTAGTTCTATCTGTTAAGGCGAAATGTCATATTTCGTCTTTTCGATAGACTATTTACACAATAAAAAAGAGCTTACACCCATACTATGAAACGATTTAAAGCAAATCAGTTTGTATTTTCATGTCTAATTTTCCTCTGCTTTGGGCAGCTGATAATTGCACAGAAAGCGGCTACAAAAGTAGCTTGTATTGGTGATTCCGTAACTGCCGGATATTTACTAGGAAATGCTGGTTCAGAATCCTATCCATCACAACTTCAGTCGATGATGGGAGAAAAATATGACGTTAAGAATTTTGGAAATAGTGGCGCTACACTTTTAAAAAAAGGTCACAAACCCTATTACAAAACAAAGGAATTTAAAGATGCTATTGCATTC
Organism: Flavobacterium sp. XN-5; assembly: GCF_008033395.2. Taxonomy (NCBI): domain Bacteria; kingdom Pseudomonadati; phylum Bacteroidota; class Flavobacteriia; order Flavobacteriales; family Flavobacteriaceae; genus Flavobacterium; species Flavobacterium sp. XN-5. Next base: position 1,151,250 of record NZ_VOGZ02000001.1, on the reverse strand, counting down.
AATCCGGATATTGCCATCATTCATTTAGGACTGAATGATACTGATCCTAGAAATTGGCCCAACTACAAAGAGGAATTTGACGCCGATTATTCCTGGTTGATAGACAGTTTTAAAAAACAAAATCCAGCTGTTAAATTATACATCTGTAGAATGACGCCTATTTTCAATGATCATTCCCGTTTTAAATCGGGGACAAGAGATTGGTATTGGCAAATTCAATCGCATATTACTAATATTGCGAAAGCGAATCAAGTTGGCTTGATTGACTTACATGAAAATTTGTATTCACGTCCTGATCTTTTTCCAGATGCATTACATCCTACAAAAGAGGGAGCATCTATTTTGGCGAAGACCGTGTATCAAAATATCACTCAAGATTTTGGCAGCTTAAAACTAGCTACTGTTTTTACAGATAATATGGTTTTGCAAAGAAACCAAGCTATTTCCATTTATGGAACTGCTAATGGTGGTGAGGTAGTTGAAGTTTCTTTTAAAGGACAAAAAAAATCAGCAATTACAAATAATTACGGACAATGGGAAATCATTTTTCCTGCTCAGTCCCATGGTGGGCCGTATGAACTGAATATTAAAAGCAATCAAAAAAACATTGTCTTAAAAAACATTCTAATTGGCGACGTTTGGTTTTTTTCTGGGCAATCGAATATGGTTTTTCAACTGCAACAATCTGAAAACGGAAATGAAGAAATCAAAAAAGCACTTCCTAATGCCGCAATTCGTTTATTCAATTTTAAGGATTTAAGACAAACAGACAATACAATCTGGGACTCCATCACATTGGCAAAAACAAATCGATTAGAATTCTTTTCTGGCGAATGGACTGCTTGTGATGCTACAAATGCAAAAGACTTTTCGGCAATTGCCTATTACTTTGGAAAAAAAATCGCTTTCGAAGAAAATGTACCAATAGGACTGATACAAGTCGCTGTAGGTGGATCTCCAATAGAATCTTGGATTGACCGAAAAACTTTAGAACATGATGATAAAGTCGTTGATGTATTAACCAACTGGCGCAAATCTGATTTTATCATGCCTTGGGTACGAGAACGAGCCAACATGAATTTCAATAATGCCAGCAATCCAAAACAACGTCATCCTTATGATCCGGCATATAATTTTGAAGCGGGAGTAAAACACTTTACTAAATTTCCAATAAAAGGAGTGCTATGGTATCAAGGCGAAAGCAATGCGCACAACATAGAATTGTATGAACACCTTTTACCTACGATGGTAGAAAGTTGGCGCAAAGCCTGGAATACAAACTTCCCGTTTTATTATGTGCAATTATCTAGCTTGGATCGACCAACATGGCCTGCTTTTAGAGACGCCCAAAATAGAATGCAAAAAATAATTCCTAACAGCGGTATGGCCGTGAGTCTGGATTATGGAGACTCGACTGATGTGCATCCTATTCGAAAGAAAGAAATTGGAGATAGATTGGCACTTTTAGCCTTAAAAAACACTTACGGAAAATCAGTTATCGCTAATGGACCTTACCCTTTGAATGCAATAAAAAATAAGGATCAAATAGTGATTTCTTTTACTTTTTCAAAAAAAATAATGGCAGCAGAAAAAAAAGAGATTATTGGCTTTGAATTGGTGACTGTTAAAGGAAAACACATTAAAACTTTGGCCACAGCCAAAAACAATCAAATTTTTATCACTATTCCAAAAGGAGAAAATATAAAGTCAGTTTATTACGCTTGGGATCCATTTACGAGGGCAAATTTAGTAAATGAAGCCGGTTTACCATGTTCTACTTTTAAGATAGAAATAAAATAGAAATAAAAAGTACTCCAAAGGATGCTACAACAATATAAAATAAGTACAATAAGCAGGTAGGTGATGAAAAACCTAACTATAATACTTTTAAGAGATGAATTATTCGACTACAGATCTACAGGATTTAAAAGATTTTTACCAAAATCAATTATTAAATGACACGGTTCCATTTTGGTTTCCACGCTCGATAGATACCGAATTTGGCGGTTATTTATTAATGCGAGATCAAGACGGAAGTCTAATTGATGATGATAAAGCGGTTTGGATACAAGGTCGCGCTTCTTGGCTTTTATCCACGCTTTACAATACGGTAGAGCCTAAAAAGGAATGGTTAGACGGCGCCAAGTCGGGAATTGATTTTTTAAACAAGCATTGCTTTGACACCGATGGTCAGATGTTTTTTCATGTAACACGTGATGGACAGCCGATACGCAAACGTCGTTATTATTTCTCCGAAACATTTGCAGTTATCGCGATGGCATCTTATGCAAAAGCAAGTGGCGATGAAGTTGCTGCTGAAAAAGCACGTTATTTATTTGGGAAGTGTATCGAATACTCTACAACTCCTGGATTGTTAGCGCCTAAATTTACATCGACCCGTCCTTCAAAGGGAATTGGAGTACCAATGATTATGATGAACACAGCTCAGCAATTACGAGAAACAATTGGTGATCCGCGTTGCGACGAATGGATTGATATATGGATAAACGAAATTGAAACCTATTTTGTAAAAGACGATATCAAATGTGTAATGGAACAAGTGGCGCCAGATGGTTCAATCATTGACCATATTGACGGCCGTACTTTGAATCCAGGACACGCCATAGAAGGTGCTTGGTTTATTCTGCATGAAGCTAAATATAGAAATAATGATCCTCGATTAATTGCGTTAGGTTGTAAAATGCTGGATTATATGTGGGAACGCGGTTGGGACAAAGAGCATGGCGGAATTTTGTATTTCCGTGATGTGTATAACAAACCGGTGCAAGAGTATTGGCAAGACATGAAATTCTGGTGGCCACACAATGAAGTGATTATTGCAACACTTCTAGCTTATACTATGACGGGTGATGAAAAATATGCAGAATGGCACAAGTTAGTTCATGATTATGCATACAGTAAATTTCACGATAAGGAAAACGGAGAGTGGTTTGGGTACCTTCATAAAGACGGGACTATTGCACAAACTGCAAAAGGGAATATGTTTAAAGGTCCATTTCATTTGCCAAGACAAGAATGGTACTGCTTAGAAATATTGAAGGAGCATTTAGATAAATAACTATAAATACAGCTACCATTTTTAGGGATAGTTGAATCGAAAATTAGGATTGGAGATTAATTTAATTTCCCTACTAAACAAACAACACACACTAACATTAAACTAATTTTATTATGAGAAAAATTTTCACATCGTTACTATTGATCACCGCTATAGGGCTTTCGGCACAAAATGAGAAGTACCAAATTGCAGATGGCGTAATCTCACATCAGGATTTATTTAATACGTCAATGGTTCAAGGAGTGAACTGCTTCCGAATTCCAGCTATTGTCACAGCTCCAAACGGTGACCTTATCGCTGCTATTGATGAGCGTGTTCCTAATTGCGGAGATTTAAACCGAAGCGGTGATATTAATATTGTTGTGAGACGAAGTGCTGACAATGGTAAAACGTGGTCTGGAATTGAAACCGTAGTTAATTTTCCTTTGGGACTATCAGCTTCAGATCCTTCGATGATTGTAGATAGAGATACTAAAGAAATTATTCTTTTTTATAATTACATGGATTATGAAAAAGAAAGAGACATTTATTATTTACACGTAGTAAAAAGTAAGGACAACGGAAAAACTTGGAGTAAACCAGAAGATATTACAAAACAAATTGCAAAACCAGAATGGCATAAAGACTTTAAATTCATCACTTCAGGTCGTGGAATTCAAACTAGAGACGGTAAACTTTTACATACTTTAGTTAATCTAAGTAAAGGTTTATTCATCTTTGGAAGTGACGATCATGGAAAAACGTGGTACTTTATTGATACTCCAATAAAACCAGCTGATGAATCTAAAATTATCGAATTAGCGGACGGATCTTGGATGGTTAATTCAAGAGTTAACGGTGGAAAAATGCGTTATGTTCATACTTCAGCAGATCAAGGAAAATCATGGACAAGTAAGGCAGAACCTGCACTTATAGATCCTAGTTGTAACGGTAGTATTATCAGATATACGGCAAAAGCGGATGGATATAATAAAGACAGAATCATTTTCTCGAATGCAAAAATGGAAAAAGGGCGTATGAATTTGAACGTTCGTATCAGTTATGACGAAGGGAAGACATGGTCAGAAGGAAAAACTATTTATGCTGGAAGCTCGGCATATTCTTCTCTTACTGTATTAAAAAATGGAGATCTAGCGGTATTTTTCGAAAAAGATGAGCATACTAAAAATGAGTTTGTAAGCTTTTCTTTGAAATGGTTAACAGACGGAAAGGACAAATTTAAGAAAGCCTCCAAAAAAAGAAAATCAAATAATAAATAAAAATTATTAACCCTCTATGAATTCAGTATTCCTAGAGGGTTTTAATTTTTATCCCAAACCAAAAAACTTAAAAAAACCACTACTAACACTACTAGTCATGCGTTATTCTAAAAAAAAGAGCTGGCTCTATTATATCCTAATTTTCTTGCTGTTCTTCATTGCCGGAAGTGCGACTGCTCAGCTTAAAAAAACCACATTCCCTGACGATCTATTTTCAACTTACTATCATCAGAGACTTAGCCATTTCAAAACCCTACCAAAAACCAAAGATGATATTATTTTTTTAGGAAATAGTATTACTGATGGTGCAGAATGGAGCGAGTTATTTGCGGATAACCAAATAAAAAATCGCGGAATTAGTGGTGATTTTACTACGGGAGTACTCAATCGTTTAGATGAAATAAGTCTGCGAAAACCAAAGAAAGTTTTTCTATTAATCGGAGTTAATGACTTGGCGCGTAATACATCGACCGATAGTATTTTTAAAAACATTGTTCAAATTGCTCGATTCCTGAAACAAGAAATCCCTTCGACAAAACTATACATCCAAAGCATTTTGCCTGTAAATGAAGTCTATAAAAAATTTGATGGCCACACTGGTAAAGGAGAACAAATAAGATCACTAAATGCTAGTCTTAAGCAGAATGCCAAAGATTACAATTATACTTTTATTGACCTATACTCAGCGTTCTCTGATGAGAATGGAAAAATGGCAAAACAGCTAACGAATGACGGATTACATGTTAATGGCGAAGGTTATTTGTTATGGAAACGTATTGTTTATCCTTATGTATATGATTTAGAAACCAAAGCGGCTTTACTTCCAAAACCACAACAACTAACTTGGAATAATGGCTATTACCCTTTAACGGCTACCAATACCATTTTTGTCGAAAATGCAACTTTACAAAAAGAAGCATTGGTATTGCAAAAAGCAATGAAGCAAAAAGGTTTAAGCGCCGAAATAACGAACAAAAAACCTAACAAAGAAAACTATATCACGCTTCAATTAGGAAATGTAAATGCTCCTTTAAATGCTGCGGAGGCCTACAATTTAAAAACTAGTACTGATAGAATTACACTAACGGCTAATACTCCTAATGGAATTCATAACGGAATTCAAACTTTATTGCAATTAATGCGGGATAATGTAGCGGTCGATGCTACTGAAATTACCGATTGGCCTGCATTTGCATGGCGTGGTTTTATGGTAGATGTAGGAAGAAATTACCAATCTATGAAACTTCTAAAACAACAGATTGATGTAATGGCAGCTTACAAAATGAATATTTTTCATTTCCATCCTACTGAAGATATCGCTTGGCGCTTGCAAAGTAAATTATACCCACAATTAACAGATCCCGAATATATGCTGCGTGATAAAGGCGAATATTATACGGAAAACGATTTGAAAGAACTGATTGCGTATTGCAAAGAACGTTACATCACCTTAGTTCCTGAAATTGACATGCCGGGTCACAGTGCAGCATTCAAAAGAGCCATGGGAGTAGATATGCAAAGCGACGAGGGTTTAGCAATTGTAAAAAACATAATTAAGGAATTTTGCAGTACTTACGATTTTCCTTATTTGCATTTGGGAGCGGACGAAGTAAAAATTACCAATCAGAAATTCCTACCCGAAGTTATTGCACTAACTGAAAGTTTAGGAAAAAAAGTGATTGGCTGGGAGCCAGGTGGTAATTTTACTGATGGCGTAATTCGCCAATTATGGATGGAAGGAGCAACAAAAGTTAGTAAAAACAAAAATATTAAATATATTGATTCTCGACATTTGTACTTAAACCACATGGACCCTTTAGAAAGTGTAGTTACCATTTTTAACCGCCAAATATGCAATTTAACTGAAGGGAATGAAAATGCTTTGGGGGGAATTGTTTGTGTATGGAATGATAGAGCGCTAGAAAACGGTGATGATGTTATGAAAATGAATCCTGTTTATCCTGGAATGCTAGCTTTTGCAGAACGCAGCTGGCGAGGTGGCGGCTCTGCTGGTTGGACAGCAACTATTGGCGAACCAGAAACCGAAAGAGCTACTGCTTTTGCGGAGTTTGAAAACCGACTATTAGACCAAAAAAAACAATACTTTAAAGGCTTAGATTTTCCTTATGTGAAGCAAGCTGATTTAGCGTGGAACATTTATGGCCCTTTTGATAACAAAGGTGATTTAACTAAAACTTTTTCACCTGAAAATGTAAAATTCAATGCATCCAAAGAAAAACCAACGTACAAAGCTACTGGAGGAACTCTAGTAATGAGACATTGGTGGGCGCCATTAATTTCCGGAATTATTGAGGAGCCAAAAGAAAATACAACATGGTACGCTCAAACAAAAATTTGGAGTGATGAAGATAAAGAACAAGATTTTTGGATAGGCTTTAATAACTTATCGCGTTCGATGAATACCGATTCACCAAATGCTGGCACTTGGAATAATTTGAATAGCTCCATCTGGGTAAATAATCAGTTGATCCCTACACCACTTTGGAAACGTCCTGCGCAAAAAGGTAATTTAGAAATACCGCTAATTGATGAAGGCTATGAATTTAGGAAACCAACATTGATTCCTTTAAAAAAAGGATGGAATACAGTTAATGTAAAATTACCGGTTGGCTCATTTAAAGGAATGAATTGGCAAAATCCGGTGAAATGGATGTTTACCTTTGTAGCAGTAACAGAATAATAACCGCTGTTGCTCCATTGATGAGAGTAATTCTTTATAAAACAGAATAAAATGAAACAAGCAATTATTAACGCCATAGTACATACTGGAGAGGAGATAATCCACAACGGCGTTGTTATCATAGAAAACGATATTATTATCAGTGTTCAAAAAGAAATTCCAAATGATATTCCACAAATTGATTTAAAAGGAAAACATATCGCTGCAGGTTTTATCGACATTCAAATTAATGGTGGTGAGCAATTCTATTTTAGTCAATATCCAAATGAGGAAACCATTCAAGACATTCATGATTCAAGTTTGAAATATGGAACGACTCATACTCTGCCTTGTTTAATTTCTTCTTCGAATGAAACCATACTTCAAGGAATTGAAGCGATCCGCAATTATAAGGAAAAACATAAAAACGGAGTATTAGGAATGCATTTAGAAGGACCTTTTTTGAACCCTTTAAAACGTGGTGCGCATAGCTTGAATCAAGTTCGAACTCCAACGAATTCTGAACTAGAAGAGATTATCCGTTATGGAAAAGACGTTATAAAAGTAATAACCATTGCTCCGGAATGTTTTACTGAAGATCAATTAAATATCCTTTTAGAAAGCGGAATTGTGATTTCAGCGGGACATTCGACCATGACTTATGAGCAAGCGCAATACTACTTTTCGAAAGGAATAAAACTCGTTACGCACTTATTCAACGCTATGACGCAATTTGGTCATCGCGAACCGGGATTAGTAGGAGCAACTTTTGCAAACGAATCTGTGTATGCTCCAGTTATTTTGGACGGTGCTCACTGTGATTATGCGGCGGCAAGAATAGCTTATGAATTAAAGAAAGAAAAGTTTTTTTTGATTAGTGACGCTGCATTTTTAGGACGTAAAGTTGCAAATTTCAAATGGGAAAATTTTGACGCTCATCTTGAAAATGGATTCTATCGTAATGAAGAAGGCAATCTTGCAGGAGCGAGTATCTCGATGGATGAAGCGGTACAAAATGCTTACAAATACCTAAATGTATCTGCGGATGAAGCCATAAAAATGGCTACTTCTCGAGTTGCAGCAGCTATAAATATGGAAAATAAAATTGGAAAAATAAAACGAGGTTTTCCAGCGAGTTTTGTTCAGTTTAATGATGATTTATCCATTGTCGAAACTTTGAATTGCAACAGCTTTAACTAAATACATAGCTCACTTTAATACCAAAATGACACCTTCATTCGAAAACAAACCCTCTTATTTCAAAGGCAGATTTTTTTCAAAGGCGGATCCGAATGAAAAGAAAGAGTCTGTTCCGCCCACGCCTTCAATTTGATGAATTCTTTCGTATAAAATTTTTCGAAGCTCATCATTATTTTTTGCTACAATTTTTATAAAGAGCGCATATTTACCCGAAACCCAATGGCATTCTACAACCTCTGGAATTAATTTTAACTGTTCGGCAATTGAATACGAGAAGTGTGCTTCTTTGGCGGTGATTCCTGTGTAAGTGATGGTTTCGAAACCACTTTGCTTCGCATTTAATTTAACAGAAAATCCAGCGATTATTCCAGATTCTTGCATTTTACGAACACGTAAATGAACTAGGGAATTTGAAATATTTAATTCCTTTGCAATCTCAGAAAAGGGAATTCTACCATTTTCATCGAGCTTTTTAACAATCTCTTGATCTAAATAATCCGTACTATCACTGTGTTTTGTATTTGTCATCCTACAATTATTTTTTCCCCAAGTTGTTATTTTGACAACTACTTAGCGGTATTTATTTTTTTAAATGTCAAATCTACATAAAAAAAGACAAGAAATGTCTAATTATTAATAATGATATTATATCGTTGCCATTGTGACACAAATCATACTACATTTGTGTCGATATAACATATTAATTCTGTTAAAAATGAACAAGAGTCAACTACTTTCAAAACTGTGGGAGCAATACGCCGAAATCACCCCGTCCGCTAAAAAAATTCATGATTTATTAGAGGAAAAAGGAGAAGAAATAAAAAATGACCATATTGCTATTCGCACATTTAATGATAAGCGAGTTAATATAGATGAATTGGAAAAGCTTTTTCTAGAAGTTGGTTATGAAGAGAAAGGAGAATATATTTTTGAATCAAAAAAGTTATTTGCAAAGCATTATGAGCATTCAACTGATAAAAATGCTCCAAAAATTTTTATCTCAGAATTAGAATTAGAGAAATGTTCTTCGAAATTACAGGCAACTGTCAAGGAAATTTTAGATAGTTGTGATGCAGAAACATTCAATAATCCAGAATTAGTATTAAGTGGCGCTATATGGAAAACCAAATCCCTAGCTGTTTACAATTTGCTTTTGGAAGAGTCAGAATACGCTGCTTGGATGTATGTATATGGCTTTCGTGCAAACCACTTCACGATTAACACAAATGCCTTAAAAGGTTTTAATAGTTTAGAGGATTTGAATACTTTTCTAGAAAATAGTGGATGGAAACTAAACTCCTCTGGAGGAAAAATCAAAGGTACACCAGCGCAGTTATTAGAACAGTCAAGCACACTTGCTGATCTGCATAGCGTGAACTTTGATGAAGGTGCAATGCAAATCCCATCTTGCTATTACGAATTTGCACTTCGATACCCAATGCCAAATGGAGAATTATATCAAGGTTTTATCGCTTCATCAGCTGATAAAATTTTTGAAAGCACAGACGTAAAATTGCAAAACAATTTATAATTAAGTCTAATTCTAGCAAAACTGCCTAAAAGAAATATCACCTACTACTACTAAACTAGTAATATAATTAGCAAGTGATCATTCTAACACCGCTACAAAATAGAATATAGCCTTTTCAGCAATTAAAAATTAGATAAATTCTTGTTTTTAATTGCTGAAAGCATGGTCAAAATCTTAAAAATACCATAAGTTAATTTAATAAAATTAGACATTTAACTAAGTAAAAAAGTCAATACCTTTTGAAGAACAACAAAAAATGCTGCTCGTATTCAAATCAATGTAGCAAATATATCCTACTGTTTTGTTTTTATAATCGCAAAAGATTTAAAATCAATGGTTCGCTTTACCAAATTCTACAAAATTTACCCGCATTATTACTCGACAAAACATCAGGAAATGAACTACTTCTAAAATATAACTACAATAATATCAATGAACATAATAGTAAACATTGGGTTTTCATCTTATCTTAAGTCCACACAATTGAACTTAAACACATAAATAATGATGATATTTGAAGCTTTAGAAGCAATATAATAAAGAGTATAACTCTATTTTTAAAACTTTCTTGCAATGAAAAAACTCCCTCATCTCCTACTTATTAGTTTTATATTTGTCTGTTTTACAGCCAAATCTCAGAAAAATATATGGGATGAAAACCCAAGTGATTCACAGGTTGAACTAGACAGTTTGTTAACAATATTGCCAAAATCTATAGGAGAAAAAAAACTGTCATTATTAAATAGAATTGCCGAGATATATTGGGTCATTGATCCTAATAAAACTATGAAATATGGCTCGGAAGCTTTACGTTTATCAAGTGAGTTGAAAAATAAAGACCAAGAAGGGTTAGCACTAATAAATTTGTGTCAGAGTTATTTGTTTAATAATATCTATGATAAAGCTTTACAATACGGGCTACAATCCTTAGAAATACGAAAAGTAATTGGAAACGATTATGATCTTGCCTTTACTCTACGTACACTTGGCTGGTTATATTATGACATTGGGTATTTTGAAAAAGCATTAGAATATCATACCCAGGCTTTAATCATACATGAAAAAATAGGCGACAAGCAGCGAATTGCATACAGTTATAACAGTATCGGCATAATTCATGATGGCAAAGGCGATTATAATTTGGCATTATTTTTTTTTAAAAAATCTTTAAAACTCATAAAAGATTCTAAAAATAAGGACAGAATCGCAGAAACCATGAAAAATATGGGCATTTGCTATCGCAAAATTAATGAACTCAATTTGGCCAAAAAATTCTTAGAGTCTGCTCTGGATCTTGAGAGTGAAATTAAATATGACTACAAAAAGGTTTATATTCTTCATGAACTTGCAGTAGTGTATTTAAAGCTTAAAATTTATGAAGAATGCTACTCATTGTTAGAAGAATCTAGGACTATTATTAAAGCATTGGGTAATAAAAAGGAACTGCTTTTAGAGAATGATAAAATTATGTCTGATTATTATTTAGCATTAAATAACTATAAGGAGGCTTTCAATTTTTATATGAAATATACTAATGGGAACTCTGAAGTTTTCTCAAGCAATAAAAGTGAAAAGTTGGCTGAAATGCGAATTCTATATGAGGCTGAACGACGCGAATCTGAAATCAAGTTATTAGAGCAACAACGTCAATTGGAATCACAGAAAAGAAAATCCTTGTTGATTGGTTCTATATTATTGGCAATCATAGCAATTCTAGTAATAGCTTCGTTGTGGAATAATATAAAAAAGAAAAAAGCTATTTATCTACAAAATCATAAACTTTCTAAGGAAAAACTAAAATCACAATTTCTATTACAGGAGAATTTAGAACGCAAACTAGATTTTCGAACGAAGGAACTTACAAATCTAGCTTTGTTCATTTCTCAAAGAACTAACATTTATAAGGACCTAGCAAAATCTTTAAAAAATTTAAAATTTACCGATTTAAGCTTACTTAAGCAAGACATCAATACGCTTATAAAAGAGTACACTTTTAAATTTGACTTAAATGAAGATATTCAGCAATTTCACGCCAACGTAGAGACCCTACAAAGTGATTTTTTATTTAGAATTAAAGAAAAACATCCTAATTTAACTGATAAAGATATAAAGTTGGCCGTACAGGTTAAGCTCAAACTTAGCTCTAAAGAAATAGCAAATATTAATAATATCTCTGCTAATTCAGTAGAAATTGGAAGACATAGGTTAAGAAAAAAATTAGGATTAGAAAACAAAGACAACTTGGTTGTTTATCTGGAAAACATTTAGGCTATTAATCTTTCTTGGACATCTTCAAATATTATCCTCTGTCGTCGTCCTCAATCATTAACAAAATTTATAAGACAAAAATTGTCAAATTATTAAACAGTTGCGAAATTAATTTCGCAACTGTTTTTTACATTATAAGTACTCCTTTTTATTTTCATCTGTTAATGCACTCCATTAGGTGTTAATATATAATTTGAATAATGTGTTGTTTTTTTACTGTAAATTTTGATTGCTTTTCTCACTGAGAACTTCATAATTGGTAGTGCTATATCAAACTAATCAACAACATATTCTTACTTTAAGATACCCTCTATTCTTTCTGTAATTGAATTTTATTTTGATAAGAATAAAAACTGCCTTTAAAAAAAATCCCTATCATACTAAAAATGTACTAGTAATATTCATAATTCTTTGCTAAGCCCTCTGTATTTAATGGTTTAGTTAAAAATGTAAAGGTCAAGTAAAGTTTCTTTATGATGTTTTATCTTGAAATAATTTAATATTTGTGAATCCAAAACTTAAATTAAAATTGAATTTTAACTCTGCTAACAAATAAATTACGATGGTAATCAAAAAGTCAAAAACGTTCTTAAAAACGTCTAATTTATTGCTTTCTATAATAATGCATTTCGGATTTGTAACAATGTCATATCCAAATTACATTATTATAAAAGGAAGTTTTGGTGAAAATAGTCAAGTCCTCAATATTGGATTAGTATTTAAGAAATTCTACCATTTGTATCATGAATTTTTACGATCTATTTATCTAGATAATTCGTTTTATCGCTATGATATATTATTATTCAACCAATTGTTTATCAATTATATAAAATTTAAAACCCACATAAATGCAACCTTAAAATGGGGGATTTATAATAATAAATTAGTGCCATTGTGACACAGTTGTCACTAAAGTTACATTTAACATCATACTAAATATTTTAAAAATGAACAAAACCGAATTACTTTCAAAATTGTGGGAGCAATACGCTGAAATTACTCCATCCGCTAAAAAAATTCACGATTTATTAGAGGAAAAAGGAGAAGAAATAAAAAATGATCATATCGCTATTCGAACATTTAATGATAAACGAGTTAATATTAATGTGTTAGAAAGACTTTTTCTGGAAGTTGGATATCAAGAAAAAGGAGAGTATATTTTTGAATCAAAAAAGTTATTTGCAAAGCATTATGAGCATTCAACTGATAAAAATGCTCCAAGAATTTTTATCTCAGAATTAGAATTAGAGAAATGTTCTCCAAAATTACAGGCAACAGTAAAAGAGATTTTGGATAATTGTGATGCAGAAACATTCAATAATCCAGAATTAGTATTAAGTGGCGCTATATGGAAAACCAAGTCCCTAGCTGTTTACAATTTGCTTTTAGAAGAGTCTGAATACGCCGCTTGGATGTACGTATATGGCTTTCGTGCAAACCACTTCACGATCAACGCAAATGCTTTAAAAGGTTTTAATAGTTTAGAGGATTTGAATACTTTCCTAGAAAATAGTGGATGGAAACTTAATTCCTCTGGGGGAAAAATCAAAGGTACTCCAGCACAATTATTAGAACAATCAAGCACACTTGCTGATTTACATAGCGTAAATTTTGATGAAGGTACCATGCAAATTCCATCTTGTTATTACGAATTTGCACTTCGCTACCCTATGCCAAATGGAGAATTATATCAAGGTTTTATCGCTTCATCAGCTGATAAAATTTTTGAAAGTACAGACGTTAAATTACAAAATCAATAAATAATTAATAAGCGGTACTCAAAATGCTAAATATTTGAATACTTCTAATTTTGATTTAACTACAAAATAACCTGAAAACCCTACAGCGTATCCAATGCTATCCTTAAAAACTAGATAAAATCAAGTTTTTTAGCGCTGGAACTATGCTTAATTGTAAATAAAACACATGACTACAACAACGTCACAATTTGGAATAAAAGAAGCTTTAACCCAACTAGGAGTAAAGGATATTAATGAAGGTACCTCTACAGGATTGCATCATTTTGCAAATGGCGAAATCCTTGAAAGTAATTCCCCAGTCGATGGAAAATTGATTGGTTCTGTAAAAATGTCTACATTACAAGATTACGAAAAGGTAATACAATCGGCTACGGAGGCTTTTAAAACCTTTCGTTTAATGCCAGCTCCGCAGCGTGGTGAAATTGTTCGCCAATTTGGAGAAAAATTACGCCAAAACAAAGAAGCATTAGGAAAATTGGTTTCTTATGAAATGGGGAAATCACTACAAGAAGGATACGGAGAAGTACAAGAGATGATTGATATATGTGATTTTGCTGTTGGCTTATCTCGTCAATTACACGGTTTAACGATGCATTCTGAAAGACCTGGACACCGTATGTATGAACAATACCATCCTATGGGAGTTGTTGGGATTATTTCGGCATTTAACTTTCCTGTTGCCGTGTGGGCTTGGAACACAGCTCTTGCATGGATTTGTGGAGATGTTTGTATTTGGAAACCTTCAGAAAAGACGCCACTTTGTGGAATCGCTTGTCAAAATATTATAGCCGAAGTTATTAAAGAAAATAATTTACCCGAAGGAATTTCATGCTTGATTAATGGTGATTATAAATTGGGTGAACTGATGACTTCAGATAATCGAATCCCATTAATTTCAGCTACAGGTTCAACCAGAATGGGGAAAATAGTGGCGCAAGCTGTTGCTGCACGTTTAGGTAAATCTCTTTTAGAACTTGGAGGAAACAATGCCATAATCGTAACTCCTGATGCCGATATAAAAATGACTGTTATTGGGGCTGTTTTTGGAGCTGTAGGTACAGCGGGACAACGTTGTACATCAACTCGCCGCTTGATTATTCATGAAAGTATATTCGAAAAAGTAAAAGACGCCATTGTCTCAGCATACAAACAACTCAAAATAGGTAATCCATTGGACGAAAACAATCATGTGGGTCCACTAATCGACACAGATGCAGTCAAAATGTACACCGCTGCCTTAGATAAGGTAGTTGAAGAAGGCGGAACTATTTTAGTTGAAGGCGGAGTTCTTTCTGGAGAAGGTTATGAAAGTGGATGTTACGTAAAGCCAGCAATTGCTTTAGCTCAAAATTCATTTGAGATTGTACAACACGAGACATTTGCCCCTGTTTTATATTTAATAAAATACAGCGGAAATGTTGATAACGCACTTGAATTTCAAAACGGAGTTGGACAAGGATTATCATCGGCTATTATGACTAATAATTTACGTGAAGCTGAAAGATTTTTATCAGTTGTAGGTTCTGACTGTGGAATAGCAAATGTGAACATTGGAACTTCTGGAGCAGAAATAGGAGGTGCTTTTGGTGGCGAAAAAGACACTGGTGGCGGAAGAGAATCTGGATCTGATGCTTGGAAAATATATATGAGACGCCAAACAAATACGATTAATTACACCACAAGCTTACCACTTGCACAAGGGATAAAATTCGATTTACAATAAAAACAAGTAACTAAAAACTAGACAAATAAAAAACTTTAATTAACCAAATTTATTACCAATGAAAAAACGAATTCTATTATTTAAGAGGATAAATTTCATTCTCTTTATGATGTTTCTGTGCCAACCACACTTTAGTTTTGCACAAGAAAATCAACCGCAAAAAAGTGTTTCAGGAAAAATAACTGACGCTAATGGAAATACACTCCCCGGAGTAAATATTATATTAGCAACAACTAGCATCAGTACAAATAGTGATGAAAATGGAAAATACACATTAAGAATCCCTGCTGATATAAAAAACCCAAGCTTAACTTTTACTTATATTGGATTTAATGAAGTAACATTAAATGTAAACAACAGTAAAGAGTTAAACGTTACACTTCAGGAAGAAAACAATAAACTAGACGAAGTAGTTGTAATTGGATACGGTTCCATCAAAAAAGGGAATGTTACTGGAGCAATTTCTTCGATAAAGAAAGAAAGTATTGAAACCAGAGCTACAAACAATGCTTCAGAAGCTATTCAAGGCTTAGTAGCTGGTGTAAATGTTCAAAAAAGTGGTGGTGCTGCAGGTGCTGCTGTAAAAATTAAAATTAGAGGAATTAATACTTTTGGAAACACAGAACCTTTATGTATCATTGATGGATTTCAAGGTTCTTTAAGTTCTGTAAACCCAACAAATATTGAGTCTATTGAAGTGCTGAAAGATGGAGCTGCTGCTGCAATTTATGGGTCAGTTGCTGCTAACGGAGTAATTATCGTTACTACTAAATCTGGTCTTAAAGAAGGTATAAAAGTTGATTTCACTTCTTTTGTAAATAGCACTTCATCAGCAAAAAGAATAGAATTATTAGATGCTGAAGGTTATAAAACCGTTCATAAAAGAATGTATGACGAATACAATAAGTATGCGAATACACCAGTTGCATTGCCAGCATATATAAGCGCTCCGACAACAGCGAACACGAACTGGCAAGACCAAGTTTTTCGTTCGGGATTAGCACAAAACTATGGTTTAGGTATTCAAGGCCGCGAAGGAGTTATAAAATTTGCTTTATACGGTAACTATGCTAAAGAAAAAGGAATTATCATCGATAATAACTTTGGACAAAAAAATGCAAGTGCAAGAGTAAGTTTTAAGAAATCAATTTTTGACGTAGATACTAAACTTTCATACCTATCGACTAAAAGTGAGCAACCTAACTTTCAATTAAAAGAAGTGTATGCAATAGCTCCATTAGTTCCTGTATTGGATTCAAATGAAACTTACGGATATGGATTAACAAACAAAGATGGACTACCATTTAACACAAACCCAGTAGCTGATGAGCGCTTTAGAAGTGGCGAATTAAGAGGTCAAGATTTAACGGCTAACATTTCGATCACTGCTAATATCGCACCTTGGTTGAAATTTAAAACTGCCTATTCTCACCACGAATTAAATTCACAACGCACAGCACATAACGCGCCTTTTATCGCAAACATACAAGCGCCAGAAAAATATACGGTACACAGAGAAGTTAGAACGTATTGGAGTGAGCAAATTTTTGAAAATACCATAATGATGGATAAAAAATTTGGCGAACATGCTATTGACTTTTTATTAGGTAGTACCATCAATCCATCATCGTCTAACTGGAATGACATCACGGTCGAAGGTAAAACGACGGACCAATCTGTAGTAGACGGTCAACTTGTTTCAACTGAACGTCCTGCAGGATTTTTAGACTCTGGTTTTGAAACCATTGGAGCAGGAAAAGGAGGAACTTACTCAGCTGATGGCTCTAAATACCAATACAATAGACTTTCTTACTTTAGTCGTATCAACTACTCTTACAAAGATCGTTACTTAGCACAAGCTACTTTGCGTTATGATGGATCATCTAAATTTGGTAAAGACAGTCGTTGGGGGGCATTCCCATCTGTGGCTTTAGGTTGGAAAATTGATAAAGAAGATTTTTATCCAGAGGATTTCATTGTTTCTACTGCTAAGCTACGTGCGAGCTGGGGACGTTTAGGTAACGAAGCTGCTTTAGGATATTACACTTCTAGCTCTTTGATTTACTCAGGGAATTATTTAAATTCTGGTTACGTACAAGGAACAGGAAGTAACCCTTGGCCAGGAAGTATTGCAACTGCATTAGAAAACCGTAACCTTAAATGGGAAACTACGGATTCTAAAAACATAGGTATTGATTATACCCTTCGAAATGGTAAAGTTAGTGGTTCGATAAATTACTATCGCAATGTTACAGCTGATTTGTTAATTACCAAGAAATTAGCACCTTCAGCTGGAATAGACAACCCAATTCTTAACGTTGGAAAAGTAAGCAATAGCGGACTTGAGTTTGAAGTTAATTATAGCGAACAAAGTAATGACTTTAAATATAATGTAGGATTTAATATCAGTTCTCTTCGAAACAAAGTAGAAAGTCTTGCTAATACAGACCAAGCTATTAACGGACAAGGACTTAAATTTGACACAGAACATTTCCCAACTCAAGCAAGAGTAGGAACGCCAATAAGCTCTTTCTATCTTTACCGTACCAATGGTATATTTCAAACTACAGCCGAAGTTGATAGCCATGCTACAAACGGAAATTTACTACAACCAAATGCAAAACCTGGTGACATTAGATTCAAAGATTTAAATAATGATGGTGTTATTGATGAAAATGATAAAGAATATGCAGGTACAGGTTTACCAAAAGTAGAAGCTAATATAACTTTAGGAGCTAGCTACAAAGGATTTGACTTTAGTACATTGATTGGAAGTGGTTTTGGAAACAAACTATACAACGGAAATCGATATTTCTATGAGTCTATGAGCTCAGGAACTAATATGTTGGCTTCAACCCTTAATTCTTGGACTCCAGATAACAATAGCAACATTCCACGTGCTGTACTTGGTGATCCAAACGGAAACAGCAGAGAGTCAGATCGTTTCCTTGAAAACGGAAATTTTGTAAGAATGAGACAGTTACAAATAGGATATTCATTACCTAGCTCATTATTAGAAGCAGCAAAAATAGACAAACTTAGATTTTACGTAAGTGCTGAAAATGTATTCACCATCACTAAATACTCAGGAACAGATCCAGAATTCTCAAGAACTAACTTGCTAGACACTGGTGTTGACCGTTTTGTATATCCATTTACAAGATCATTTATTGTAGGTGTACAATACGTATTTTAAGAAATTTATAAAGAAACAATCATGAAAAACATATATAATTTTATTACCGTATTATGCATCTTTACACTAGTAGGATGTAGTAATGATTTCCTTGAACAGCAGTCTCTAGACCAACTTAATTCTTCTACTTTTTGGAGAAATAAGGCTGATGCCGAGGCTGGATTATCCTCAACCTATGCTTATTTAGAAGGATCAGTTGAAGAATATGCCTTTGCCGAAGTAAAATGGCCCGTTGAAGCCTATCGCGAAGACATTTGCAAACTGGGTAGCGATGCCTTAAATTATCAAAATTGGGTGGAACTTGCCGATTTTACGTATACAAATGGTAATAGCCAATTAACATCCTACTGGAAGTTAAATTATCGTGGTATTAGTAATGCTAATCAAGTTATTACTAAAGTGGGAGAAATGCCTGCAACTGCTATTAGTGATGCTGATAAAAACCAAATTATTGCAGAAGCACGATTTTTAAGAGCTTACTATCATTTGAAATTAATTCTTAATTGGGAAAAAATAAAATTAAGAACTAAATATATTACAAATCAGAATGAAATAAGCAGTCCTCTTGCTGAACGTGCAGAAACTTGGAATTTTATTGTTAGTGAATTAAAAGCAGTTGCTGAAGTGCTTCCTGCAGCTCAAGCTGCCGATAAAGCCGGTCGTGCAACAAGCGGAGCTGCTAATAGTTACCTAGGTTTTGCATATTTGACTAGAGCATATGAGGAAACTGCTGAAAAACAAACCCATCTTACTGAAGCAGTTAAAGCTCTTGATAAAGTTCAAGGATACGAACTAGTAAAGGACTATGTGAGTTTATTTAATGGAACAAACAAAAACTCAAAAGAATCTATTTTTGAACTTCAATTTAGTGAAAACACTTCTAACGGAGCATTCTATCGTACTGCACTTCATTTCTGGATGGCTGCGAGTGAATTAGGCGGTTGGGACGAAATTTTACCAACAGATATGTTGATGAATGAGTTCAAAAAAGAAGGAAAAATAGCAACTACAGGAAATTATGACAGCCGTCTTTATAGTACTATTTTCTTTAAAGATCCATATTTTAATGATGCCTCAAATCCTAGAATTTTTGGAGCTACTTATGACGAGAAATTTGGAACTGCTAACAAACCTGTTTTCCGTAAGTATTTACCTCCTACCCAAGAGCAAATGGATACCGAATTTTTAGGGCTTAATGTACCTTTAATGAGATATTCAAATGTGCTTTTGATGAAGGCAGAAGCATTAAACGAATTACAACGTTCAGCTGAAGCAATTCCTCATATCAATTTAGTAAGAGCTCGTGCTGATATGCCGGCGATGATAGGTCTAACTTATGATGCCGTAAAAGCACAAATTGAACATGAAAGAATCATTGAATTCCCTTTAGAAAACTTCCGTTTCTATGATCTACGTCGTTGGGGAAAAACTAAAGCGGCTCTTGACGCAGTGGGTCGTACTGGATTTGACGCTGCAAAAAATAATTTCTATCCAGTGCCTTTAACTGAAATACAAAATAATTAAAAACAATAAAATAGATTCAAATAAAAAGAATAGTCCGAATAATATTTGGGCTATTCTTCTTATTTTTAAAAAAATACATTTTTTAAGTTACACAATAGAGTTATTGTGAGAGAATGTATATTAACAAATATTGTGTGCTCGTACCAAATACATATTATAATGACAAGTGAGTTGTACTTTTCTATGTTAACAAATTAAATAATCATGTACAAAAAAGAAACATTTTATATACTTCTATTCTTTTTACTATTACAAGCTAGTTTTGCCCAAAGTAAATTTAGCAACTTAGAATTAAGTAAAAACAACCTAAACTATAAAGGAAACCCTGAAAATGCTAAGGATAGAAAATCATTGGCTTTTTCTGATAAGGGCGCTTGGTTTGCCTTTGGATTGCTAGAGCATTCAAGTATTCAAGGTGGATTTTCTGGTCCATTTTTAATGACAGAACAAAATGGAGTTTGGTTGAGTTCTTCCTTTCTTTCTTTGCATCTAATCGATGACAAACAGCAAGAAATGATCAATTGGAAAACGGCTTTAAAAAGTCAGAACAGTTACAATAGTCATTTAGAACAGGAGTTTTCAAATGAAAAACTAAGCATCAAACAAGAATTGTTTTTTTCATCTGGACATACTGCGATTCAAAAAACTAGCATAACAAATACTTCTTCAAAAAACATAACACTTACGCCTGCTTTCAAATCAGATATCTATCTAGATAACCTGGAGCTTTCAGTTGTAGAAAAGTCTTTAAAAATAGTTTCATCAAAAAGTAACGCGATTGGTTATTTGCAGTTTATTAATGAGGACAGCAAAATAGAGGTTACAAAAAGCGGCTTTACTGCAAAGACTCCTCAACTTGTATTAAAACCAAATGAAACTAAAGAAATAGTAGTTTCTCAAACGTATATTTTTCCGCAATATGACTGGAAAAAAGAAAAAGAAAGTATCTCAAGATTACAATTTGATTCGGTTTTAGAACAAACACAACAAGAAAAAGAAAATCAATTATCACAACTAATTGCAAAAAAGAAACCAACATACAAAGGTTCTGAGTACTCCACTTTCCTTGCGAAATTAGTACTCACTTTGCAAAACAACACTCGAATCGCCGCCGAAGGTTTAAAACACGCAGGCTTATTCCCTAGCTATCATTACGAATGGTTCCATGGTTTCTGGGCTTGGGACAGCTGGAAGCATGCTGCGGCAATTGCTCATGTAGATTCAAATCTAGCCGAAAACCAAGTGCGAGCTATGTTCGATTTTCAAGAGCCTAATGGTTTTATACCTGATTGTATCTATAGAGATACCTCGATTGAACCTAATAATTATCGAAATACTAAATCACCACTTGCTGCTTGGGCAGTTTGGGAAATTTACAAACAAAATAAAAATATAGACTTCGTTAAAGAAATGTATCCTAAATTAAAGAAATATCATACCTGGTGGTACAAAGAGCGTGACCACGATCAAGACGGGATTTGTGAATTTGGCTCCACAGATGGTACTTTAGTGGCTGGAAAATGGGAAAGCGGAATGGATAATGCGGTGCGATTTGACAACAGCAAAGTACTAAAAAACGCCGAAAATGCGTATTCGCTGGACCAAGAAAGTGTGGATTTAAACTCTTTCCTTTATGCTGAGAAAAACTATTTGAGTCAAATGGCTGACGTTCTAAAACTAGCTAAAGATGAAAAAAAATGGAAAAGGGAAAGCAAAACCCTAAAAAAGCAAATTCAGACACAGTTTTGGGACCCAAGTACAGGATGGTTTTATGACACTTCATTGGACGGAAAAACATTCGTAAAAGATATGGGGTGTGAAGGTTTCTTGCCTCTATGGGCTGAAGTTGCTTCTTCTAAACAAGCAAAGGCCATAAAAGATAATTTACTTAATCCAAACACCTTCAATACCTTTGTACCTTTACCAACATTGGCTAAAAACAATCCGAAATTCAATCCAGCTAATGGATATTGGAGAGGACCAATATGGTTAGATCAAGTTTACTTTGGTATTAATGGATTGGAAAAATACGGTTACAAAACAGAAGCCAATCTTCTAACAAAAAAACTGATTCATAACACCGAAGGTGCTTTAGAAAAAGGAAAATCTATAAGAGAGAATTACCATCCTACAACTGGAAAAGGATTAGAAGCTGAAAATTTTAGCTGGTCAGCCGCTCATTTTCTACTTTTACTATTAAATAACTAAAAACAAACGATTAAGAAATGATAACTTATAATTCCTTATTAACTAAGCTCACATTATTAGCTTTGGTAGTATTTACTTGCCATTCGACGCCAATAGTTGCTCAAAATAAAAAAGCAGCTGCAACAGAAAAAAAAGACCCGAAACGATTTTTTGATAAAGCTGATTTAATGCAAATTGGTGTGTATTATTATCCTGAGCAATGGCCAAGAGAACAATGGGATCGCGACTTAAAAAACATAAAAAAGTTAGGTTTTGAATTCACACATTTCGCCGAATTTGCTTGGACATATATGGAGCCTGAAGAAGGCAAATATGATTTTAAATGGCTGGACGAAGCCATGGCAATAGCCGAAAAAGAAGGTTTAAAAGTGATTCTTTGCACACCTACACCTACTCCACCAGCTTGGATGGGAGACAAATACCCTGAAATATATCTAGTTGATTCTAAAGGCAACCGAAGACAACATGGAAATAGAGCAAATATTTCAGTAACCAATGAAAAATACCGTGAATTCACAGCGAAAATAGTAGCTGAATTAGGAAAAAGATACGGTAAAAATAAGAATGTTATAGGTTGGCAAATTGACAACGAGCCTTTGTCTACGGAGGATTTTAGTCCTTCTGCTCGCACAGCATTTCAAATTTGGCTAAAAGCCAAATACGGTACTATTGAAAAATTGAATACGGAATGGGTTGGTAGTTTCTGGAGTACACGTTATTCTAACTTTGAACAAATTGTATTACCTAACACCGAAGTTTATTTTGAAGATAAGTTAAGTCCACATACCATTTTAGATTTCAAGCGATTCACTGCCGATGCTCAAGCTAGTTTCTTAAACGACCAAGCCGAAATATTGAGAAAATATACCGATCCAAAACAATGGATCACGACTAACTTTACTAATGTAACTTACGATTCAGATCCACGAAGAGCTAATAAAATGGACTTTATCACCTATACAATGTATCCAGTAAGTGGTCAAAATAATTTAGGCGGAGCTAATTTTAGAATGGGACATCCTAGTAAAATTCATGAGGCAAACGACTATTACCGCTCCATCAGTGGCGTTACAGGAATTATGGAATTACAACCAGGACAGGTAAACTGGGCAGGTATCAATCCACAATTGCAACCAGGAACTGTTCACATGTGGCTTTCACAAGCCTTTGGAGGCGGTTGCGCTTTTACTTGTACTTATAGATACAGACACCCACTAGGAAGTAGCGAAATGTATCACGAAGGTATTGTAGGTAATGATGGAGTGACACTTTCTACTGGCGGAAAAGAATTTGTACAGTCTATTCAAGATATGAAACTATTGCGTAAGGAGTACAATCCTAAAGCAGTACTTCCGCAAAAAATTGCCAATAGAAAAACAGGTTTTTTATGGAGTCATGAAAATCTTTGGGACTTAGAAAATCACAAACAAACCAAAAATTGGAATACTTGGAGACATAGAAATACGTATTCTTCAGCTATCAAATCTACAGGCGCGCCAGTCGACTTCCTTACAGAGGAAGATAATTTTAATGACTACCCATTTATTGTCGCATCAGCATATCAACTAATTGATCAAAAATTAGTGGATAAATGGACTAAATATGTTGAAAAAGGAGGGAACTTGATTTTAAGTTGTAGAACTGGACAAAAAGATAAAAACGGCCATTTTTTTGAAGCCAACTGGAGCGCGCCAATCGTGCCTTTAATTGGAGCTGATGTTGACTTTTTTGATGTTTTGGTTACAGATATGAAAGGGGATATTAAGACAGATAACAATAACTTTCAATGGAATACGTGGGCAGATGTATTATCTCCTAGAAAAGGAACCGAAGTTTTAGCCACTTATGAAGACCAATTTTATAAAGGCAAAGCTGCCGCAGTTACTAGAAAATTAGGCAAAGGAACAGTAACTTACATTGGCGTAGAAAGTACTGATGGAAATTTAGAGAGACAAATTGTACGCAGCGTATATGAAAGAGCAAATGTGGCCATTGAGAATTTACCAAGTGGTGTTTTTGTCGAATGGAGAGATGGCTTCTATGTAGGAGTTAATTACTCAAACGACCCTGTCGAACTAGCGATTCCACAAGGAAGCAAAATATTGGTTGGACAGAATCCTTTGCAGCCTGCACAAGCTATAATTTGGAAATAAAATTTACGAATACTAAAAATTTACTGATGAATTTTTCAGAAGAAACTATTGAGCAATTAGCCAAAGACCATTATGGCCTAACTACAACCGCAAAATCATTAAATGGTTATGACGAGTTAAATTTTCTTTTATCTACTGATACAAACGAAAAGTATATTCTAAAAATATCAAATGAAGATCATCCTCTTCCGTTTTTAGACGCGCAGGTTAAAATTATTCAGCACTTATCAAAAAGCTCGCTTGCCAATGAATTTCAGCAGTTTTGCATCAACAAGCAGGGCGATGCTTTGACAAAAATTGAAGCTGATTCAAAAATATATTATGTAAGAATACTCAATTTTTTAGAAGGCACTTTTTGGGTAGAAAAAGAAAACAGATCAAAGGAGTTATTTTACAATCTAGGATCCTTTTTAGGAAATATGGATTATGAACTTCGCGACTTTTCTCATCTTGCCATGCACCGTCGCTATACCTGGGATGTAAGTTGTGCTAGCGAGACAAATGATAATTTAAAATACATTTTAGATCACGAAAAAAGAAGAATCGCGGGCTATTTCTTATTGCAATTTGACAGCGAAGTACTGCCTCTAATCCATACTTTGCGTCATGCCTACATACATAACGATGCAAACGATTATAATATCCTAGTTCAAGAAAATCAAATAAGTGGTTTAATTGATTTTGGAGATATGGTTTACACAGTACTTATCAACAACCTAGCGATTGCGTGTACTTATGCGATGCTAGGAGAGAAAGATCCATTGGCTGTTGCGGCATCAATTGTAGAAGGGTATCATAAATCGTATGCACTCACTGAGCAAGAAGTTGATTTATTGTATTATCTTATTGCAGCGAGACTTTGTATTAGTGTGACACAGTCTGCTTACAATGCATCATTAGACAGCAACAACGAACATCATTTTCTTACCGAAAAGCCTGCTTGGGAATTGCTGAACCAACTTATTCGAATTAATCCAATAAAAGCGCAAGATACTTTTAGAAAAGCGTGTGGTTTTAAAGCATTAATCACTGATGAAAACTATACTGATATATTAGAATCTCGTGAGAAAAACATTGGTCGAAATTTAAGTATTGGTTACAAAGACAAATTAAAAATCACCAAAGGCGCACTACAATATCTTTATGATGATAAAGGTCGAACTTTTGTAGATTGTGTCAACAACCCATCACATGTAGGGCATTGTCACCCTGTTGTTGTTAGAAGAATGCAAAAACAAATTGCTAGTTTAAACACAAATACGCGTTACCTTAATGACACCATTATTGAATATGCCGAAAAACTAACCGCTACTTTACCACCTGCCTTAAGTGTTTGCTATTTTGTCAATTCGGGTAGTGAAGCTAATGATTTAGCAATTCGAATGAGTCGTCATTTCACAAAACAAAAAGATATTATCGTACTAGATCATGCGTATCATGGTACCTCAACGGTTGCTATGGAAATGAGCCCGTATAAATTTGACGGTAAAGGCGGTTTTGGGAAAATGCCTTGGATTCATAAAGCAATTAACCCAGACTTGTATCGTGGTCCTTATAAATACGGAGACGGAGAAGCTGGCGAAAAATATGCCGTTGATGTACAACGAATTATTCAAGATTTAAAAAAAGTAGATAAAGCACCTGCGGTATTTATTTGCGAAACGCTTCTAGGTGTTGGAGGCCAAATCCCGCTTCCTAAAAATTATTTAAAAACGGTGTATGAACACGTTAGAGCTGCTGGAGGAATCTGTATTGCTGATGAAGTTCAGGTTGGTTTTGGACGAATTGGCGACCATTTTTGGGGCTTCGAATTGCAAGATGTCGTTCCAGATATTGTTGTTTTAGGAAAACCTATTGGTAATGGACACCCGCTGGCTGCCGTAATTGTAACTAATGAAATTGCAAATGCTTTTAATAACGGCATGGAATACTTCAACACTTTTGGAGGTAATCCGGTTTCTATGACGGCAGGATTAGCGGTGTTAGATGTTCTTCAAGACGAAGAAATGCAACAGCACGCGTTAGAAGTCGGAAACCACCTTTTGAACGGCCTTAGAAAATTAATGGCCAAATATCCTATTATCAGCGATGTTCGTGGACACGGTTTATTCATTGGTGCAGAAATGGTTAAAGACCACCTTACAATGGAACCAGCTGTCGCTGAAATTGACATTGTTGTCGAAAAAATGAAAGAAAAAGGGTTTTTATTAAGTACCGATGGCCCATTGCATAATGTATTAAAAATAAAACCACCAATGCCTTTCAACAAACAAAATGCAGATGAGATGATTGAATTATTAGACATTGCATTAAGCGAGCTTTAACAATCATTTTTCCATTTATAAAATACTAGATTAAGTAATAATTTTATTCTAAATGAAACATAAAAATTCTCTTGCCAAGAGTACTATCAATCTTAAAAGTTTAGAAAATCAATTAGAGGGTAAATTATTTTACGATCATACCATGCGCTTGTTATACGCTACAGATGCGAGCGCCTACAAGGAAATGCCGTTGGCGGTTGCGATTCCAAAAACCAAAGAAGACATTCAGAAAATCATTGATTTTGCTAGAGATAACAAAAGCAGTGTGATTCCGAGAGCAGCAGGAACTTCTCTGGCTGGCCAAGTTGTAGGTAACGGAATAATCGTTGATATTTCGCAAGAATTTACTAAAATACTTTCGGTAGACCCAATAAAAAAAACAGCTTGGGTTGAACCGGGGGTCATCCGTGATGAACTAAACCTTCATTTAAAACCACTTCAGCTATTTTTTGGCCCAGAAACTTCCACTAGCAATCGTTGTATGATTGGCGGAATGGTAGGAAATAACGCTTGTGGAGCTAGATCAGTCGTTTATGGCTCCACACGCGAGCATTTATTAGAAATAAAAGGATTCTTAGCTGATGGTAACGAAGTGACATTTGGCGCTTTATCGAATGCTGAATTTGAAGAAAAATGCAGCGGAATAAATGTCGTAAGCCCATTAGAACAAGAGATATATGTTCAGATAAAAGAGATATTGTCTTCAAATGAAAATAGAATACTATTCGATGATAATTTTCCAAAAAAATCCATTGCAAGACGAAATACAGGCTACGCTTTAGACTTACTGATAGACAGCAAACCTTTTAGTGATACCGAAGAAAAGTTCAATTTCTGTAAACTAATCGCTGGATCAGAAGGAACCTTATTCTTTTCGACAGCTATAAAATTAAATTTAGTTGATGCTTTAAAACCATTTTCTGCACTGGTTTGTGTACATTTTGACAGTATTAACGA
The DNA here is from genome assembly GCF_008033395.2 of Flavobacterium sp. XN-5. Classification (NCBI taxonomy): domain Bacteria; kingdom Pseudomonadati; phylum Bacteroidota; class Flavobacteriia; order Flavobacteriales; family Flavobacteriaceae; genus Flavobacterium; species Flavobacterium sp. XN-5. Next base: position 1,123,388 of record NZ_VOGZ02000001.1, on the reverse strand, counting down.
AGCGTTGAAAGCCAATTTAGAAGCGTTAAAATTCAGCCCGAACAGCGTCGAATTGATAGACCACTATATTCTAGAATGCACTAAAGAAAACATCGAGCAAAGCAAAAACCGTTTCTTTGTAAAAGACGATCCCAAAGCGATCCTAGCCATCGAATTTCTAAGAGATACGCAAGATGAAATTGATGCCCTTGCCAAAGAAATGGAAGCTTTAATGCGATCTAAAAACCTCGGTTATCATTTCCCTGTCGTCTATGGCGAAGAAACAAATAAAGTATGGAACTTGAGAAAAGCGGGACTTGGCTTATTATCGAATATTCCTGGTGATGCAAAGGCGGTTGCCGTGATCGAAGACACCGCTGTAGATGTTAATGATTTACCCGATTTTATCGAAGAATTTAACTCCATTTTAAAAGAGCGAAATTTAAATTGCGTGCATTATGCTCATGCCGCAACTGGAGAATTGCACCTTCGTCCCATCCTTAATTTAAAAACAGCAGAAGGCACAGCCTTATTTAGAACCATCGCCACTGATATTGCGCATTTAGTAAAAAAATACAAAGGTTCTTTAAGTGGTGAACATGGAGATGGAAGACTTCGTGGAGAATTTATCCCACTAATGCTGGGTGAAGAAATCTATCAGTTATTTTCCCAAATAAAACATACTTGGGATCCTTGGAATGTTTTTAATCCTGGAAAAATTGTAAACACGCCACCAATGGATACTAGTTTAAGGTACTCCCCTGGGCAAATCACAGCCGAAATCGAAACTTATTTCGACTTCTCAGAACAGGACGGTCTTCTTCGTGCTGCCGAAATGTGTAATGGCTCTGGTGATTGCAGAAAAACTGAAAAAAGCGGCGGAACCATGTGTCCAAGTTATATGGCAACTCGCAATGAAAAACATACCACGCGAGCGCGAGCAAACATTTTAAGAGAAACAATTACCAATTCAACTCAAGAAAATAAATTTGACGATGAAGGATTGCTAGATGTCTTAGATTTATGTTTGAGCTGTAAAGGTTGTAAATCGGAATGTCCTTCAAATGTGGATATGGCAAAGCTTAAAGCAGAAACTTTTCAACATTATTATAACAAAAACGGTGTTAAATTCCGTTCGCTACTCATTGGGAACACCCCAAAAATAAACGAACTATTTGCATCGATACCATGGCTATATAATTTATCTACCAAAGGATTTTTGGGAAAGATCATCCAGTCAACCACTGGTTTTACGACAAAAAGAGCATTGCCTTCAATGTCCAAAGTCACTTTTGCAAAATGGATAAAAAAACACAAGCAACAAGGAAACTTCGTTCACGGCAGTATTTATCTGTACAATGATGAGTTTCTGAATTATTATGATGTAGAAATAGGGCAAACCGCTGTTAAACTTCTAAACCGTTTGGGATACCAAGTCATCGTACCAGAAATCGGTATCAGTGGCCGAACTTATTTATCGAAAGGAATGTTAATAAAAGCGCGAGAAATAGCTGAGAAAAATATTGCCGATTTTATCAAAACAATACCTGCTGATAAAGTTTTAATTGGAATAGAACCTTCTGCCATTTTATCATTCAGAGATGAATATCCTGATTTATGCAGAGGAGATTTAAAAGAAAAAGCGAGGGGAATTGCAAAGAGAACCTTTCTTATCGAAGAATTTCTTGCCAAAGAATTAGAGGAAGGACGAATATCGTCTACCAGCTTTACTAATAAAGAAGAACGTGTTCGCATGCATGGACATTGCTTTCAAAAAGCATTATCTTCTTTAGTTCCATTGAAGAAAATCCTTATGTTGCCAAAAAACTATACCGTACTCAACATACCTAGCGGCTGTTGTGGAATGGCCGGTTCTTTTGGCTATGAAAAAGAGCATTATGATATTTCGATGAAGATTGGGGAACTTGTGTTATTTCCATCTATTCGTTCAGAAAAAGAAGCAACTTTAATATCGGCTTCAGGAACCAGTTGCAGACATCAAATAGCTGATGGCACAAATCGAAAAGCAGCCCATCCTGTGAGCATATTGTATAATGCATTAAAATAGTTCAGCTGTTTTAATACGTTGCCAAACTACAAAACTTGTCACACAATATCTATATAACAAAAAATGCTTCCCTTTCAGGAAGCATTTTTATTTTGCAGAGAGGATGGGATTTGTAGAAACTCCCTCATGCCCTATTTTTATTGACTTTAATCAGTGTGTATAATGCAAGTACTCCGAATTGTACCCCTATCAATTTAGTTGGATTTGTATCCTTTTGACATAGCTAAAGTACAAAACTATAGTGTTATATAAAAGTTTTGACGATAGATAATCATACTATTTATTGAACTAGTTACCACTATTTATGCTTTCTTTTAGAACTAAAACTTATTACTATCCGACAATATGAGGCTCAACCTGTTCATACTTTAAACTAGTATATCGGCAGAATTCATCTATGCTCAAGAGCTCGTTTTCAAGCTTGTTAAGATCGGTTCTAATTTTCTGCATCAATCTAATACTTTGACGATAACTCTTTCCTGTTATTCGCTGTATGTCCTTTGGGTAGATACACACTCTCTTTGGTTCGATTTTCATACACTATCTATGCTTTTGATTAGGCTTTGGATAACAGATGATTGCTACCAAACTATGGAATAAAAATAGTGAATATTATTATTTGTTTTTCAGTAACTATTTGTTTCAAATTTGCTCGTTTATTCATGCCAATTGAGTCAATTTCTGCCATCTGTGTAACATACTGCCATATGGCATAGTCACTCCTTTTTTATTTAGTTTAATTGGCCAAAATTTGTCTCCTAGTCAATCGAAAGATGTTGCAACAGGATGATGATTGAAAGAGTAGTAAGTAAAAATTAATCTAAATTTTAGGAATTATGGCAAGACAGAAAGGCATAATTAAATTGAAAGGTACTATCGGAGATATCACCTTTTACAAAACAAAAGACGGCCATTTGGCCAGAGAAAAAGGCGGTATCGATGCCAGCAGAATTAAAAATGATCCCGCATTTCAAAGAACACGTGAGAATGGTTCGGAATTTGGGAGAGCCGGAAAGGCTGGCAAAACAATGCGGACTGCTTTGAGAACGTTGCTTATCAATTCTGCGGATGGCAGAATGGTGAGCCGATTAACACAGGCTATGGTCAAAGTAATCCAAGCGGATGTGACCAATGACAGGGGACTTAGAAATGTAATTGACGGGGAAGCGGAATTGCTTGCCGGTTTTGAATTCAATATCGGAGGAAAACTGGGCACTACCCTATTTGCCCCTTATGTTGGGACTATTGACCGTGTTTCGGGTGATATCACGGTGGACATAGCTCCTTTTTCTCCATTGAATATGATAGCAGCTCCGGGGGGAACCACGCATTTTAAAATCATTTCAGGCGGTGCCGAAATTGATTTTGAAGCAGAAACCTTTGTGGTTGCCAATTCAGAAACGGCTATTCTTCCCTGGGATGCGACTCCAACAGTAGCGATTAATCAAGTGAATTCGGTTACTGCCAATAGTACGAAACCTTTGTTTTTGGCTTTGGGTGTAGAGTTTTATCAAGAAGTAAATGGTAAAATGTATTCATTGAAAAACGGAGCCTACAACCCATTATCATTGGTTCAGGTAAGCGGATTGTAGGATGGTTTTGGTGTTGAATAGAACTTATTTTCCCGAAGGGACACAAGGAACTTTGGAATGGAACGGCACAATAGTTTGTTATACCATCGAATTGCCTTGGTTGCAAAACCAACGGCGTATTTCCTGTGTCCCCGAAGGGGAGTATGTTTTACAGAAGCGGTTTAGTCCAAAATTCAAATGGCACTTGCATTTGAAAAATGTTCCAGGACGAGATTTGATCTTAATCCATCCTGCCAATGACGCCAAAAAAGAATTATTGGGTTGTATTGCTCCTGTATCAAAACACACCGGAATTGGAAAGGGAAGTTCGTCCCGAAAAGCACTGGAAAAATTGAAAGTTTTGGTTTATGATGCTTTAAATCGCAACGAAGAAATTAAAATAAGTATCCAATCTAAAAAAGTAGAAACATGAATTTAGCTGAAAGAGTAAAGGCACCAACGCCAAAGTTTTTTAGGGTGTTGAGAAGTATTGGATTGGTTTTGCTGGCCATCAGCGGAAGTGTTATTGCAGCACCAGTGGCTTTGCCAGTTGCGATTGTTACTGCCGCAGGATATGTTGCTGTAGCGGGTGGAGTTATTTCGGCGGTAAGCCAAATCACTGTTAATCCTACTCCTGAACAAACTCAGGATATGGAGAACCTCAACAAAGCACGTGATGGAAACCAATAATAACCTTCCGATTGGAACCGCATCAGGAACTTTGTTGAGTATTGTACCCAACATCCTTTCTGAAGATATTATAAAAACAATTATCTTAGCGGTTGTGGGAGCAACTGTAAGTTTTACGGTTTCGCTCCTTTTAAAGTGGTTAACAAAAAATAAATAATCCGGTTTTGATTGGTAACCTTTTCCGGATTATGTATAAAAGCCAAGTCGTAAGACCTGGCTTTTTTTATTTAACATTGTCGTATCTATGTTAGGTGCAGTTATTTTAGTACGTGAACCAAATGATCCTTTATATCATAAAGATTCATTCCGAAATTTTGAGCATCCTCGGGTCGAACAGCGATAATCAATTTACTTGAAAATTTATGTTGTAAAGATGCTTTTGCAAATGATTCTGCAATTAAAGCAATCATCTTCTTTCTAGAAATTTTTACCCGTCCTCTACCAGTACCTATAACAGGTACAATCAGTTCTTGAAGCTGACCACTCTTTCGTACATAATCCCATAATCCGTTTAATGAATCTTCTATTTCTGAGAGAGTTGACGAAGCATTTCCACCTTCTCCAAGGGTGGACATAGCTGTGAAATAAAAAGTTTTTCCATGAGTATGAATTGGAATTGTAGTTCCAATCGGGTAAGGAGTTGTAGTGTTTAAAGCTCCAAGTTTTTCTTGTAAATTTTTAATTAATTCTATCTGATTTCCCGTAAAATACTTTGCAGTAAATTGACCTTGCAGGCTATCAACCGCTATTTTTCCGCCTGCAACATCAGCTTCAAATTGAGTATTTGTACTTATCATAGTCGCACCGCTGAGAGTAAATAAATCAGCAATACGAACATCAATTGAAAAGTCATACTCTGGAAACGAAACTGAAATTGATTTAATAGGTCTTTTTAATAGAATCGAAAATATTATTGAAAGGACCATGAAGATGAAGAAAGCGTACGAACCATATTGATCTCGAGTATACACTTTAAAAAAATCTAACGTTTCTGCAATAAGCCACATAGTACCAAAAATGGCGAATATAGATTTTAGTCCCTCGAATGAAAAAATGTAACGCCAATAGGCCGTGCTCAATATTGAGTTAAGAATGTATTTCATTTAGTTTAGCATTTGTAGAAATAATGTCCAGCCTTACATTTTGTGTCAAGCATGAAATCAGGATCATTAAGAGCTGCTTTTATAAGATCTTTTTTATTCGGTATGTGTATGATTGGAACGGCCTTCATTGAATCTCTAAATATTGGTAAGTTGTCCCATAAGTCAGTTATTTTTTTATTTATAACGTTCAGGTTGCAATTAATTATATCACTCTTTTCAGTGAAATCTGGATAAACAACTATGATAGGCAATTGCTGCGAGTTTATAGCATAGTCAATTTCTTCTCTTATAGCACCAGAACTTTTGGTTAATGAACTTAAAAATAGAATAACATTTTTTGAGTTCCTTATTCGTTCTCGAATTCGCGGTTTTAATGTTGTCTCCCAGTCACTGCTATCTCTTACGCTGTAAGTTGTATCATGAGCATTTTTAAAAGGAAAAGATGAATCATTTCCTTTCCAAGCCCTTAGCATATTGTAATATACAAAGTCTTTTGTTGCGTGTGCTCCAAGGCTACACTCGTCAAATGGCTCACTTACATAGAACGCTGCGTAATTTTTGTCTCTCATGGTTATTGGTTTTGGTTATTATATAATTGCACCTATCCAGATACGTAAAGATCGGTATGATACCAATTTGTTTTTGCTAATTTAAAAAAAATTAAGATGAACAGAATTTATTTTAACCCTAATTCTTACTAATTAGTACTTAATATCAGTGAATAATATTAAAAATAAATAATCTGGATTTGATCAATAACTTTTCCGGATGAAAATTAATAGCCAAGTCGCAAGACCTGGCTATTGAATGGGTTATCTTAACTGATTTTGGAGCAATGCCCATTTGAGTTTTTCAATCTGTTCAATTGTTTTTGCATACTTATATTGATATGCTTCCAGTTGCTGGATTCTGCTGACAAACTCCTGGTGCTTTTGATATTGCTTATAGGCTTTGAGGACCTCATCACGAAAGCAGCTTTTAAAAGTGGTAATCCTGATAAATGGAATTACGGAACCTATTTGAAATTGATGCCAAAAATTGGATTTCCAAAGGAAATAGGCGATCCAATACAGAATTTCGGTTTCTTCTTCGGTTTTTACTGTGATCAAAAAGCAATTTGGACAGCTTTCTTTCAAGGGCTTGCCTGCGTTTTTTCCTTTGCTTAAAATAAAAAAGTGCGGCTGTGTGATTACTCTTTGAGGCTGGTGCGTCAATACGTTGTGGAAAGTCATAATTGTGGATTTAAAATTATGCTTTCGCTTTTCAAGCTTCGCCTATATATTTTAAAAGAAAAAAAAGAAAGTAATCTCTCTGGTGGAGGTTTCAAAAGAAGTCAAGTTTTTTTGATAAAATACAACCCGAATGGGTGGAGATTTTATCAAAAACCCAGAGGGCCTGAACTTTACTTTTTGAAACCGGAACTTACCTTTACTTTCTTTTTTTTATTTTTTTTTTAGCAGGATGTTCTTGATTTCCTTTTTCGGTGAATTTCTTCTGAAATCGGCAATAAACACCCCCAAGCACCGCAGAAAATAATGATGGCAGCGATAGCGAAAATTATTATTTTTCGAGGAGCGCAGTGGCGGGGTTGCGGCAATCGAACTGCCACCATAGACGCGGGAGTACAGCGGAGGCACGAAGCGAAACGAAGCGGGTATGAGCGTGAAACGGCGGGGTAACTAAAAATTAGCCCCTTTTTCGGGGCGTTCCTTATTCAAGTGCAAAGTGATAACGGAGCAAACCCCGATGGCTGTGCGAAGGAGCAACCGCTGAAACAACCAGGGGTGACAGACATAATACTGCTGAATGTAATGGAGCGGAGCCTGCGGAGAGAAATGGAATGAAGCTGTATTGTGGATGTAATAGCCCCGCCGAACGCAGGAAGAGAGCGTGAGAAGATGAGGGCGAGGAAGCGTAGTGGCAGCCTGCCCTTTTTCAGGGCTGGCCGACGCTATGCTGACGAGTGGACTGTGGAATGGAGGAACGAGGCTTTTTCTGCCGACGACCGACTGGAACAGCCGAACGGAACAAAGCGAACGACCGGAGAGAGACCGCTGGATTGCTCGTGATTTTGAATGGAAATGGTGTTGTGGAAACGGGAATTGCGCAAGGGATGGAAGCGGCATCCTGCACGCCTAAAGATTAGATTTTTGAATACCTAAAACGGGGTAAGGCGTGGAGATACAGCGGACAGCCCGACCCAGAGGGATGCGCCCATAACAAAATTGTTATACTGAACTAAAGAAGGATGCCTGATGATTTGAATAAAAAAACTCCGAAGTCATGAGACTTTGGAGAGCTGAATAGACTAAATGAATCGATACTCTTTTGGAATGGAAAAAAGTTTATTAACTTGAATAAAGTTCAAAGAATAGTAGTTTGTAATGCTTTAGTTGCTTGATTTTAAGTGTTATATCCTTTTTAACTATTGCCCTTATTCCACACAAAAGTTAATAGGATGAAACAAATTATTACCTAAACCAAAAGGGACTAATCCTAAATGCTGTAATCTTCCAATAATAATAGCAGGATGTGTTTGGAATTTTTTAGCATATTTAATAACATCAGTTTCTGTTAGTGTGTGATTAGTTGTAATTTCTTTCTCTTGTTCTTTACTCAAAAGCAAATCAGCAGAAAAAGCATCTGCTTCCTTTTCATAAATTTGATTTTCTCCATCATATTCGATATTCTCGATTGAAATGTATTTTTTGCCATGAAGCAAAATATGCCCAATCTCATGGAAAAAAGTAAACCAAAATATATCATTTCTTTTATAACGTCCACTTAATTGTATCAAAGGAACATCATTTAACCATCTTGTAGAGCCATGAATTGGCGCTTTAGGTAAACAAGGTGTATGTACAACTTTAACACCTGCATAACTACATAAATCTTGTATTTGGGTAAAAAAGTCCGCAGGTTGTGAAACCATTATAGCTTTTAACTTTGGTAAAATTTCGGTTAATTTCTTTTTATTAAATTCTGGGATGTTCAAAACATCAGCTTGAATTTCTCCCTGTCTTAACCATGCTGCTATTGCTCCTGCATTTTCATTTTCTTTAAGTGAAATTCTGAAATTCACTAATAGTTTTTGATTATGGTAAAAATCATAATATCCTTTAGTATTAGAAACTTCAAAATACTCAAATAAATTTATAACCTTTTCTTCTTTTTTAAGAGTTCTTTTGACCCAACCTAATGAAGCCATTTTAGCATAAGGAAAAGTTTTAGACCATTCAATACCTTCTTCTATTGTTTTTTGGTATTCAACTCTAGCTAAATATTCATCGTAAGCTCTTTGTCTATTAATCCAAAAATGGGATGGAATTTTTAATACTTGTTCAAATAAAATCCCCATTTCGGGAGTGATACCACTTTTTCCATTCAAAACATCTGAAATTGTTTTTTCAGGTTTTCCAGTTCTTACTGCAAATTCTTTTGCTCCCATTTGTTTTTCAGCTAAAATTTCGGCTAAAGTAGTACCGGGATGAGAAACTGTTTGAGGGTAATATTGGGTAATTGTTGCCATTTGTTTTTTTGTTAGTGATAATCTTCAATTTCAATTATTTCAACTCCTTTTATCTCTATCCAGAGATATTGACCATCTCCATTGGTAGGGATAGGGTCTTCGTGAGGTTCAAAAATTAATCTATAAGGATGGACTAAATTACAAGCCCATTGTCCTTTTCTGTTCCCAACTAATTCATGGTAATTGCCAGGTAAATGTCTAACATCTTCTAAGGTTTGTGCTGCTGTTAAATCATCAAGACGCTGTTTGTATAAATCAGCTTCTCGTTTGCCAAGTTTTTTTTCTGCTAATCGATCATCGTTAGCATACTTTCTTAATTTGTTATCATCAAACGTAATTTTCATGCAAAGATATTTATTTTAATTAACAGATAGTGTTAATTAAAATTATTTTTTTGTTAATACTGAACTCACTATAACAAATATCAAACTACTATTTCCTCCCAAAACACTACCCTTTTTGAACAACGCAAGCACTCTTTTAGGAACCTAGCTCGATTACCAATGATAGACTATCAAGTTTTATTTTAAAAGCTTTAGGTGTCATTGTTATATCATTTTTACCTACAAGATCAAAAAAAGACCTTGCAGGAAATACATCATCTAGACATGATAGACACAACAACTAAATTCTTAATCATTTCTCGCCTCGCCACAATTTTAATTAACCTATATAAAATTCTACTTTTTGTTTTTAGACTTATTTTCAGATTCTTCTTTAGGGGGTTTAAGTGAAAATTGCGGTGTAGGGTTCACTCTGCCAGCCATAACTTTATGCCCTAAATTTTCGATTTTGTCTAATTTTTCAATTGTGTCTTTTAAGATATTCAATGTTTTTTTATCTATCATCTTTTATTTTTTCGGATTATTGGTTGGTCTGTTTTGTGGAGGTGTTGGAATTGTCCTGCCTTTTTCTTCAGTAGAGGGCCTTGGTTGTGTTGATGGTCTTGGTGTTTGTTTGTCGCTCATGTTGAATAAATTTATAGTTACAAATGTCAAAATGAATATTACTCCAATTATTAAACTCCATATAGAAGTTTTATTCAATCGATTAATTATTCTATTTCGTTTCTTAATATTTTTAAAAATATCATCATACTTTTCTTCATCGATTTCCTGAATTGTTAAGTCCGAATCTTGAATTGATTTATAATGTGAATAAAGATTTGAAAGTAAAGTTGCAACTAGCAAAATCAGTCCTAATACATAAAAGCTTTTAAAAGTTGTATTATCAACAGTAATTATTTTTTCTAGAAAAGTTAATGACAATACAATTCCTCCTGAAGCTAACAAATTGATGTATTTTTCAAAATCGTCTTGACTTTTACTTTTGTTTTCAGAAACTGCATTGCGATAATCTATCCAACCTTGTTCAAATTTATCTTTTGATTTTCCCATCTAAACCTCAATTTTGTCAATCTCCTTCATAATTCGATCTGTTTCAAATAAAGCCACAATCATTTTTTGATAGTGCAAAATATCCTCATAACTCAATTCTCTTTCTTTACGATCTTTGAGCCATTTTTGAGCGGGTTGATAGCCTCCAATGTAGAAATTCCATGCTGTTTCAGGGACATTATCGAAATATTGGGTGTTGTTGATGTACACCCGACCTAATTTATGTTCCTGACACAAGGAAGCCTCAGATTCTGAATGTTGGATTTGCTTGTGTGATTCCTCCTTTGTCGGAATGACAAATTTGGGTTTGCCCACAATATTATCGCCATCTTCGGGATATTGGGTAATATACTTTTCGACAACGCTGCTTTCTAGTAAATGAATTTCTCGTAATTCTCCTCCTAGTTTTACCAGTTGCCAAAAGGTTTCTACATCAGTTGGATAAGGAACACGAGGGAAATCAATTTTTAAAAACTCCTTGTATGTTGAACGATAAGTTGGCGAGTGCAAAACCGCATAGATATAATCTAACAAATCTATTGGAGCAAAACTTTGTTTGAACTCTGTTCGAACTTCATTACTATTAGCAAAACAAACATTGCCCTCGGTTTCTTTTTCGTTCACAAAAGACAATCCCAAGCCTGCTGCAATTTGCTTTACAATTTCTGCGTTGAGGTTTGGCGTTCTTTCGTTGGTTTCTAATAGGTTTTGTTGGGAATTGGTTTCGGGGTAGAGGTAGAGAGGAAATAGATTTACTCCTCCTCTTCTAAACATATTTGCGTCAACTGGATTTTTTGAAACAGTAGTTAGACACCATTCAATATCGCCAACAGCCATGCCTTGTCTGCCAATTCCTAATATTGTGTTTTCTTTGTTTAATACATTTTGAATTAATTCTTTTCTCGGATAGTCCATCATTACAGAACTAAAATAACAAGGTCTATTATCAAATGGTCTATATCCACACTTTATAACTTTTTTTTCCCAATTATTATCGTGTTGGATTTCGTTTCGTGCTTTTGACAACTTCCAATCCCTATTATCGCTAATGGAATGTTTTTGATATAATTCCTCGTTTGTTATATCAGAGTTTCTCATCTCTATAGCTCGCTTTCTAACAATATCCATGTTAAAATCAATAGCAAAACTATCCCTATGGGTTTGAAAGCCCATAACATTTACTTTGAATAATTCAACTGGATTTATGCCTTTGCTATACTCATGTTTTAAAGTTTCATCAACTTTTTTGAAAAGATAGTCGTTTTTAGATGGTGTGAAATTAGAAAAATCAATTGTCTTGATGGAGTTCTTCGTTAAAAAATCATATTTCAAATCTCGTTTGCCAAATAGATCATAATGAAAAACTTCTGATAATTCTTCTTCTTTTTTCTTTCCAGTTTTTATCAATAAATTAATAGAAACACCCTGCATAATATCAAAAACATTCTGGTCAACGGAACCATCTGGAGCAGTTTCTTTTTTCTTGCTATTTCCGTGTAAATCGATGGTGTAAATTTTATCGTAAGTTTTTAATAAGTTCCAACGCATTCCTCGGAAAGTTGGATTGTCTAAAAATCCGTGGGGATTAATAAAAGCTAAAACACCACTACCGTTTTTATCAATAAAATGCTGTCCGAAACGCATAAATTTCACGTAATCATCATTGATGAATTTAGAATTTTGCTCTTTTAATTTAACTTTTCCTCCTGGTTCTTTTTTGTAGTCATCCATTAAGCTCGTAATCCATTCGCCTTTATTGGCACTTTCGCCACTATAAGGCGGATTTCCAATAACTACCATTACAGGTGCATCTCGTTTTATGGCGTTGGCTTGGTCAGCTTCGTCCGATAGCCACGAACTAAAAAGGGTTTGAGTATCAGGATGTGCTTCTTCTAACGAATTAGTTAGAAAAATGCGGAAACGTTGATCATCGGTTGGTTTATATCCTGTTTCGGTTAATAACATATCCATTTTAAGGTGCGCCATGGCATAAGACGCCATCAATAGCTCAAAGCCATTCAATCGAGGAATCAAATCATTGGTTACATATTTGCTCCAAATGCCTTGCTGTCCTTTAAATTTTTGGTGTATGTGTCTGACTACTTCAGCCAAAAAAGTTCCAGTTCCTGTAGCCGGGTCTAGAATTTGCACTTTGTGCACTTCAATTTCGGTTTCTACTTCTTTAATCTTTGCGTTTTTACCTAAAGTTTGGGTAACAGCTTTTTTCTTTATTCTTATTTTAGAGGTATCGGCTAAGCCCTGAGGTAAGTTAAACTCGGTTTTCAAAATATCATCAACGGCACGAACTATAAAATTTACCACGGGTTGTGGCGTGTACCAAACTCCACGGGCTTTGCGAAGCGCGGGATTGTATTCGCCCAAAAAGGTTTCGTAAAAATGCACTACGGGATCTTCCTGTTTGGTGCTTTTACCAAAGTTTTTCATAATCTTCGATACATCAGTCGCAAGAAAAATGCCTACTAACTCATCTACTATCCACACCAAACGGTTGTCCAAATCATAGCCTGCAATATCATGAAATAATTTTCGCAAAAAAGGGTTTGATTTTGGGATTAACTCTGCGGCTTCCATACGGGAAAAAGTAGGTAATGTAGGGTCATGATAACGCGCTGCAAACATTCCGTAGGCTATAGTTTGTGCATAAATATCCGAAAATGCTTTGTTATCAATATCGTGAATCAGCATTTGCTGGAACGATAGCATTTGAGATTTTAGCTGGGTACGTTTATTTTCGACATCATCATGGTTCAATGATTTTTCGATAACATCAGCCATCAATCGTGCTTTCCCCGCCATCATTTGTGCCAACTTTGTTGGAGATTTGATAGTTTGCGAAATAACTTGGACAAAATTTTGTATCAAGTTTGTGAAGGCTGTAAAATTTTCTTCTACAGGAACAATACTTCCATTTTCTATCTTGGCAATGGCAATTTTCGTGATAAGTTCGCCTTCTTTGTAAAAATGAAAATCCATATAATCTGTAAAAATCAGATTAGACAAACCTGATTTATAACGGTCAAATTGTTCTTTTAAAGTTTTACTGGCCAAGTCTACCCCTATGTCTTTGGCTTCAATATATCCCAACGGAATGTCTTTGCGGGTCAATACATAGTCAGGCGCACCACATTCTACTCGGGCAGGTTCATTGGTTACCAAAACATCAGGTAAAATCGCCATGATGAGGTTTTGTAAGTCCCCACGATACGAATGTTCACGAGCATTTCCTGTTTGAAACAAGGTATTTATTTTGGTAATGTATTGTTGAATTGTCATTTGGTAACACTTTATTTTTAAGACTCTAAAAATAAGTAATTTCATCTAGTTTAGATGAAATTGTTATTAACAATAGAATACCTATTTTCTTTTATCTATCGTTTTTGTATCAAATGTTGTCAAATTGAACATTTACTCATTCTCTTTATTTGAATTTTGGAAAACGTGAATCTTTAACCTCTTACCGTTTGTCGGTAGTCTCAGAAGAAAATGTAATAAGGTTAAACATTTGTCTCAATCTTGACCGCACTCTGTTCCCATAGGCTTTTTCGATTTCGGAAGCCGAGAGGTTTGTAGTGATGTGCGTTACAGTACCATTTTCAATGAATTGTTCGTAACGGGTGATTAGGATTTCAGCCATTACATTACAGTCGTTACCGAAGTGTTTGATTATATTGTATAGCATCTAGGATAAAAAACAAAAAACCTCGAAAATACTAGGATTTTCGAGGTTTTGATACCTTTTAGATTTTTAAACAACAGAGATAAATTCTCCTGTAAAATATTTTATTTATGTAGTTTTATTAAACTAGAAACAGAGCACCTTACTTAAGCTAGCGTCCGAAATCATCTTGTAAACGGACAATGTCTTCTTCGTCAGAAGGATTTCCGGGCTCTGTATGTTGCCATATCTCGGCTACTATTCCCCATGAATTCAGTCCTATTAAGCGATGGCGTTCTCCTTTGTTCATTTGGACAAAAGTACCGGGTTTAAATTCCTGAATATCTCCTTCTTCGTCAGTTAAACTAGTTTTTATTCCAACTACTCCCGAAAGTATTTTCCATATTTCAGCTCGACGATAGTGAAACTGCCATGAGAGACGTTTTTGGGGAGCGACAACCAAAATTTTAGGACTTAGCTTCTCTGTAATTCTAATTGTATCCATATCAAGGTGCGGGAAAAATTTAGCCGCAAAAGCAGCAGCCTGACCTTCGTCAATTACAAAAAAACCACCCCAAGGACGAGTTTCATCGTGGTTAACAATGGTAAATTTTTCCTTTTTTAAAGCTGCTGAAATTTCTTCAAAAACAGCACTTTTTTCTAATTCATTTGGTATGTTAAGATCCATTTTTATTAATTATTAGTATTATAATGTCGCAAATATTCCCTCACTTTTAATCCAGATTCTTTCAAGTCACTTTCTTTCCACTTACCCTGTGATTTTGCAGATTTTTTAAGAATGGAACAGGTTTCGTCTTTATCAGAAATGGACCAAGTAATCCAACTTATTTTACGGTCTTCCATCCAATCTATATATTCCTGCCAAGCGATAAAATTTAACGGGCCATCGCCTGTAGCTTCCATACCTGCAGATTCTGAAACAAAAATCGGTAAGCCGCTTTTTATCGCTTCATCTGTTCTATCTCGCAACCACTTTTGGTGAGTAGCTGCATAAAAATGCATGGTATACATCAAATTGTTATATCCTATTATTGGATCTTTAGCAGGTAGATGAACATCTTGATCCCAACTTGGACTTCCAACCAAAATAATATTATTAGGGTCATTTGATCGTATTACTTTGATTACTTCTTCGGAATAAGCCTTCACTTCTTGCCATGACTCATAGTCTGGTTCGTTGAATATTTCATAAATAACATTTGGGTATTTTCCGTATTTTTTTGACATTTCATGAAAGAAAGCCTTAGACTCCTCCAAATTAATGTTATGGCTATGCCAATCAATTATCACATAGATATCCGACTTTATTGCTCCTTTTATCACTGCCTCAATTCTTTCTTTTGAGAATTCTGGTTTTTTCATATAAGAACTCTCACCCGCTTCAACTCCTAAAGCAGCACGTACTACGGTACATTTAAAATCTTTTTTTAACCAGCGTACCGCTCTTTTGTTATAAAATCTTGGCCACATGCTATGCCAACCAAAGCTCATTCCTCTAAGTACAATAGCTTCATTATTTTTATCAACAAGTTGTGTTCCTACCACTTTTAACTGTCCATGCTTTTTCACAAACTGTGCATTAGTGCTATTAAAACAAATCAATAACAATACTACTATAATTTTATTAATACTATTCATCTTTTATTATTTAATTAATTTCAAAACAATTACATCATGAGAAGCAATATTGGCAACAAAATTCTTTTTGGTAGTACCCGCTTCTTTATTTTTCCACAGATCTTTAATTTTAAATGTTGTTTTATTAAAGTCAGCTTCAAAGCCAAAATCAACATCTTTAATTAGATTTTTTTTCCAATCGTAATTGATTGTTTTAGTTTGGTCTGTTCTATTCAAAAATGTAATTGCCCAATTTTCATCTGATAAGGGTTTTACCCAAACTTCCAATCCATCTTCCGCCGAAAGTTTAAATCCTTGAATCCCTAATTTATCTTGATTAATTGAGATTAGTTCTTTATTGGTTAAAATAGCCAAAGTTTCATTTGACATTTTTCGAAAATCATTTCCAGCAATTAAAGGAGAAGCCATCATAGACCATAGTGTAAAATGAGATTTATCTTCAGTATTACTCATTCCATTACCTACTTCCAACATGTCAAAGTCATTCCAATGATCGGGTCCAGAAAACTTACGAATATCTTTGCGCATTTCTATAATTTTCATAAATCCCCAAGAGGACCAGTTTCCCTCTTCATGATGATATTCACAATCAAAACAAGGGTAAATGTCTCCCGAAATTCTCCATAAATTCCCTATAGGTTTTCCCCATTCCCATGGCTTGTTATCTCCCCACTCACAAAGACTAAAAGCAATAGGTCTTCCAGCAGTTTTCAAAGCATTACTCATTGTAGCATAAGCTTCAGGGGCATTAATCCCCGCAGTATTACACCAATCATATTTTAAGTAATCAATTTTCAAACTAGCATAAAATCGGGCGTCTTGGTATTCGTATCCTCTAGTTCCTGGATATCCAGCACAGGTTTGTACTCCAGCACAATTATAGAGTCCAAATTTCAATCCTTTAGCATGAACATAATCAATTAATGACTTCATTCCACTTGGAAATTTAACTGGATCAGGAACTAGATTACCGTTAACATCACGTTCCTTTGCCATCCAACCGTCATCTAGAACAATATAATTATATCCAGCTGCCGCCATACCAGAGGACACCATAATATCAGCTGTTTCTTTTACCAATTTTTCATCAATATTGGTTTCAAATGTATTCCAAGAATTCCACCCCATTGGAGGAGTCATGGCTAAACCTTCAAATTTTCCAAAGCCCTGAGTGTACGTGTTTCCTTGACTAAATACAGTTAATGACAGCAATGCCATCAAAACTAAGTAATTATACTTTTTCATATATTTTTCATTTATTTTTAAAAAAATATTCCCTAACTTTTCAATTAGGGAATATCTCAACCAAACTTACCAAAAAACCATTTTTATTATTTTAATGCATAGCCTACATTGTCTATATAGAATGTATTTTCAGCACCATCATTTCCAACTTTTGTGAAATTTTGAAATGATATATTTTGAACCGCAGCAGGGTTTCCTAACTTATCCCAAGTAATAACATAAGTAGTCCATTCAGTGGTAACATCTAACATGTTTCTTTCTGACCAATCTCCATTAAAAATGAATTTAAGCTGACCTGGTTTTTGAGCTTTAATAGAAATTCGGATTCCTCTATAGTCAGCTATTTGCTCATCCCAATCCCAATTTCCTTGCATATTATCATAAGCAGCCATCGTCTTTTTAATCACTACATTTCCTTGTTGGGCATTAGGAACTGTTTCATAACTATGGTTATTCCATGATTCAATTGTCCACGGACTGTAGAATATATCATCAAAAATAGCAGTACCAACAGCATAAGTAGAAGTTGTAGTTCCTGAAATAGTTCTTACTGTTAATAATTTCTTATCTGCTCCAGCAGGTACTTTAATTTGAATTTCATTTAATGTACCACCAGCTAATACTTCGGCATCAATATCACCAAATTTAACTATTGGATCCAAGAAAAACTCTCCTTTGATAGTCATTATGTCACCCGCAACTGCGTTGATAGGGTTGAAAGAACTAAATATAGGTGCAGGAGGACCTACTACAAATGAATAGGTAGCAGATTCTGAATCTGAAACTAATTTTAAAAGATTAGACACATCTGTGTACGGAGTGTTTTTATTAATGGTTACAAACATGACGTTATCCGTAACCAATGTACGATTGAAAGATGATTCTAAATCATTAAAATATACATGTCTCACCTTACTTAGACCTGTACCTCTAATGATGTACATATTACTAGGGTATCCTACACTTGTAAGTGAATCATTGTTTTCTGGACTACTATTATTAGGAGAACCGTTTAATGCCTTACTAACACTTATGATACTCAAATTTGTCATTGAAGCATCATCATCGTTTTTTGTACAAGAACTCAAGGCTATAATAAACATTGAGGCAATAACGAAAAAACTCAATAATTTGAAATTTTTAAAATTTTTCATAATTTATAATTTTATTTTTAAAATTTTAGTTTGACTGATATGCCACGGCTGGTTTTCCTAAATTGGGATTATTTATCAACTCATCCGCTGGTTTTGGAAAATACAAATCTGCAGCTTTTGGTGTAACATTTAAAACAGTACCAAATTTGCCTCTGTCCTGAGCCGAAATTAAAGCTATTGCTTCATTGCTCGGCAAGCGTTGTAAGTCATACCAATATTGTCCTTCGAAAGCAAACTCCAATCTTCTTTCATTAAGTAATCCTAATTTTGTAATTGTAGTTACAGAAGGTAATCCAGCTCTATTTCTTACTTTGTTAAATGATGCTAATGCAACAGGATTAGTAGTCGAAGCAGCACCCGCAAGCAAAGCTTCTGCTTGAATCAATAAAACATCTGAATACCTCATTACATAAGTCGTTAATGAAGAACCATTACCATCCATCGCTCCAGTGGCACCAGTTTGTTTTCCAATAACATATTTTTTTATAAAAGCATTACTAGTATTGTAACCATCAGGGTATGAATCTTCAGTCATGGTAAAACCTTGTCCCGAATCTGAAAGCAATTCAGGGTAAGAATCACCAACTTTCATATAAGATGCTTTTCTTCTTACATCTGAAACCCCACTTGCTGTAAAAGCAGTTTGTAAATCTACTGAAGGAACATAAGTTGCACCATAATTTGTAAGTGTCAGGTTAGGAATTCCATATTGTATCGTGTTTGTATTACTGAAAAAATATCCTCTTGCTTCATGTTGCCATGCGAAGATAGTCTCTTCATTGTTATTGTACTTATAGGTAAATAGATCATTATAAGTAGTTCCTGGAACATCCGATGTTCCTAACAATTTAAACTCTCCACTATCTATAACTTCGGTTGCATATTTAGCGGCATCAGTATAATCTTTGTTTTGCAAACACGCTTTTGCTAAAAATGATTTAGCAGTACCACTTGATATTTTAATATTATTTGCATAGTTTGAGCCTCTCATTTTTACGGGCAAATTATTGGCTGCATATAAAAAATCTTTTTTGATTAAAGTGTAAACATCAGATTCAAAATTAGGATATAAAAATGGCTCAGAAGCTACTGCAAGATTATCCTCTATAATTGGAACTTCCTTAAAAATCCTAACTAAGTAAAAATAAGCAAGACCTCTCATAAAGTGTGCTTCTGCTATAGCAGTATTGATTGCTTGTGGGGAAACATTTGGACCAGCATTTTTAGCCAGATTATTAATAATATTATTAGATTGAGCAATCACACTATAACTAACATACCATGGAGTACTTATGGCTTCAGAAGCAGAAGTTAACTTAAATTCTGATAAGTCATTTCCATCAGCTCCACCAACAATATTTCCAGCACCCAAGTCACCAATACAAGCATTCCATTTGTTATCAAAATCCCACCAAATTCTACTATAGAAAGCAAGTGTAGTGTTTTGTACTTGTGCATCAGTGGCAAAGAAATTTTCTGAATTAAATGAATCTTCAGAAGGTCGTTCAATAAAGTCATCAGAACAAGATGATAGTACAACTACTAATGATAAAGCTAGTAATTTAAAATTATTTTTATATTTTTTCATAATATGTTTTTATTAAAATTCAACATTCAAACCAAAAGTAAAAGTTCTAGGTGAAGGATAACGTCCATTATCGATACCTGATAACCTAACATTTTGATTAAGAGAACCTACTTCAGGGTCGTATCCAGTGTATTTTGTAAAAGTGTAAAGATTTTGAATACCTGTGTATAATCTTAGCTTAGAAATTTGTATTTTTTTAATTAAAGCTGATGGAAATGAATATCCAAATGTTACGTTTTGTAATCTAATATAAGATCCATCCTCAACATAACGGCTAGATATATAAGTGTTAGGGTCGCTCTTGTCTAAATTTGTAGGTCTAGGTAATGAAGCATTTGTATTTGTTTCTGAATAAAAATCTCCAGCTTCCGCTAATTGATTTTTATATAATGAACCATTTAGAGTTCCATAACGTCTAGTTAAATTCATTATTTTATTTCCTTGAGTACCACTTACAAAAATCCCTAAATCAAGGTTTTTGAATTTAAAAGTATTATTCCAACTAAAAGTAAAATCAGGATTTGGATCACCTATTTGTGTTTTATCAGCGTCTGAAATAACTCCATCATCGTTAATATCTCTATAAATTACATCTCCAGCTTGGCTTGCAATATCAGAATTACCTAATCTTACTTTAGGTCCCGCAGCAGCAGCATCTGCTGTTCTGTATATTCCTAATGATTCAAAACCATAAAACTGACCAATAGCTCCGCCTACGAAAGTATTAGTGACTACTCTAGAGTCATTGTCTGTCAAATCTGCAGAGGCAGACAAAACAACATTATCTTTCATTTCTAACAACTTATTTTCATATTTAGAGAAAATAATTGTTGAATTCCAATTAAAACTATCATTAAATCTTTTAGAATAAGATAATGAAACATCTATTCCTTTGTTTTCCATACTTCCAAGATTTGCTATTGGAGAATTGATAGCTCCTCTATAACTTTGTCCAGGCCATCCAGTAATAATTCCTGGCAATGGTAAAGGAAACAAAAACCCTTTTGAAACTTTTTGATACACATCAACTGTACCTGACAATGCTGAATGGAACATTGTAAAATCGATACCAAGATTTTTTTGAACTGAAGTTTCCCAAGTTACATTAGGATTTGCAATATTGTCTGCCAAATAAGCGATACCGCCTACTACAGCCATATTTTGGATATTTGAGGTGTACTGTCCTCCTGAAGTTTCCTGACTACCCGTTTCTCCATAACCAAGTCTGAACTTGATATTATCAACATAATCCCTAGTGCCCTCCATAAAAGGTTCATTTGATAATTTCCAAGAAAGCGCCACAGATGGGAAAAATCCCCACTTATTTCCAGTGGCAAATTTTGAACTACCATCTGCTCTATATGAGGCACTAATTCCATATTTATTATCATAATCATATATTAAACGTGAAAAATAAGACAGTAAACTAGCGCTTCCTTGATAATTTGAAGCAGCTATTGTTTTTAAATCTCCATTATCAATAGAAGGTAAATCATTACTAGCTAATCCTGAAATAGAATACGAATTTCCTTTCCAGTGACCATCATTAGTCTCATGTCCCAATAAAAAATTAAAATTATTATTTTTATATGAATTTTTATAAGTTAATATGTTTTTTACGTTTATACTATACCAATCTTGCTTTCTCTCTAGATAATTAGAAATATCATTTCTTCTAGATCCCCATACATAAGTAGGTCTAAATTCTTCGCCTTCTGTAAATTCAGTACTAGCACTTAAATCTACGCGATATTCTAATCCTTTAAATAATTTGAATTCAGAAAAGAAGTTTCCAGAAAAGTTTTTTCTATTTAATGTGTTGGTATTAATTAACGCTTGAGCAATAGGGTTTATAAAATCACCTAAAGGATTTCCTCCAACAGGTGGTCCTGAATAACTACCATCCAAATTTCTAACAGCTACATCTGGAGCTGCAAACAAGGCTGTACTAATAATACCAGAAGTGTTACCGTTTAAAGTTAATTGATCATCCGATAGTCCAACCGCAATATTCGCCCCTACTTTTAACCAACTTTTTACAGTAGAATTAACATTGGTCTTAAAGTTATATCTTTTGTAAGCCGACCCAATTACTGTACCTTCTTGATCAACAAAACCTCCAGAAATATAATAATTTGAAGAATCATTACCGCCTGAATAGGATATTTGGTGGCTTTTCATGTGAGCAGTCCTAAAAACTTCATCTTGCCAATCAGTACCATTTCCTAATAAACTCGGATCTACAAATTCTGGTCTTAGTGCATTTCCAAAAACTTCAGCAAGAGCATTTTGTTGTGTAGCATATTGTTGTAAATTCATCGTAGGCAACAAATTTGTTACCTTTTGAATAGATAAAAATGAATCATATGAAAATTTACCTTCTCCTTTTTTACCTTTTTTGGTAGTAACAATTACAACTCCATTTGCAGCTCTTGAACCATAAATAGCAGTTGCAGAAGCATCTTTCAGGATATCAATAGATTCGATATCGTTTGGATTAATCAAAGACAAAGGACTAACAGTTACACTAGATGCATTTGCATTAGAGTAAGCAGCAGATATAGGTCGCCCACTAGTCGCTTGATTATTGGAATCCCCAGATATAGCGACACCATCAATAATATACAAAGGTTCATTTGATCCACCTAAAGAAGAGGCTCCACGAATTTTTACAGAAACACTACTACCAGGTTGTCCTGAATTATTAGTAACTACAACCCCAGCTGCTCTACCTTGTAGTAATTGATCTACACTCACTTGCGGAATATCGTCCAAATCCTCAGCCTTTATGCTTGATATTGATCCATTAACATCACCTCTTTTTAATGTCTGATACCCTATAACAACAACTTCATTTAAAGCTTGTGAATCGCTAACTAATATTACATTAATTCTTGACCTGCCTTTTACGTCAATTTTTTGAGTTTGATACCCAATAAAAGAGAATGTCAATGACGCTGTAGTCGGTACATCAATCTCATATTTCCCGTCCATATCTGTTGATACGGATTTAGTAGATCCAACAACGAAAATGTTCACACCAGGTAATGTTAGTCCATCATTATCAGAAACAACCCCTGAAATTTTTGTTTGTGCAGAAACAAACCCGCTAGCGAGCAATAAAATTAACACCAGTGGAACAATTCTGCCATTTGCTTTCCAATGATTTAAATTAATTAAAACTTTTTTCATAATAAATAGTTAGTTAGTTAAAAATGTTGCAAATCTCAGATTAGACGTTCTAAAATCAGATAATGTCAATTAAATGATAATTTACGTTTACAAATGTATAGGATATGCATACGTTGAATTAATAGTATAATATCAATTAATGATAATATTTTTACTTTAACACTAATAAAAACTATAAATCGATAATTATATATGGATTTATTTACACCATATATAATTTTAAAGACAAATAAATAGAATATATATAATTAATATATCAGAAGTAGGAGGGAATCCCATCAATTACGATGGTATAGAAAAAAGGGGAGTATGATTTACAATATTCGCTTCAACCCAGAGAAATCTTCTCTATACTGGCTCGGGGTGCGTTTTTTTATTGCTTTGAAGCTTCTGTTAAAATTAGCAATATTATTAAAACCAGATTTGAATGCGATTTCAGAGATACTCATGTCTTTCTCAACTAACCATCTTGCAGCGTATCCAATTCTGATATCATTAATATAATTGACAAAAGTTTTTCCTGTACGTTTTTTAATGAATCTATTAAAGGATATACTTGTCATACTGGCAACGTTAGAAACGTCTTCAAGTGTTATTTTTTCAGTAAAGTTTTTTTGCACATAATCGTATACTAACTTCATTTTGTCATAATCTTCAAAGGTATCATAATCAACAGTGTAGGTTGATAAAAGCCTCTGGTTTCTTGAATTTGCAAGATCAAACAATATAGATGTAATCTCTAGAAAATAATCCATTCCGTCTAATTTGGAAAGTTTAATTAATCTTGGAGTAAGTTCTTCTGCTATTTTTTTAGAAAATAATATGCCATGAATAGATCTATTAAACATTTCCTTTATAGGAGTCATAATTCTTCTAGATAACAAAGAGTCATGAAATAAATCATTGTGGAATTGAATTGTAATTTCACGAATTTTTTTGGTTGTACAGGTGTTTAATTCCCAACCATGATACAAATTAGACCCAATAAGAACCAGTTCTACACTGTCAATTTCTTCAATATTATCACCTACAACACGTTTTACTCCTTTACCATTTAGTATAAAGTTAATCTCAAATTCAGGATGATAATGCACTGGAAAATCAAAAGTATCCTTAACTCTATCAAATACTAAAAAGCTATCTAGAGGTGAAAGTGGTGGGATTTCTCTGTAAAATTTACTTAACTTACTCATGTCTTATTTTTTATTTGCAATAATATGATATAATATTGATAATATACTATTAATTATACCTGAACTTTCGAATTACCTTTGAATTATAAATTTACAAAATTCTCATTTAATGTTTTTAAAAATAACATAAAATGGATTTTTAATGTTTTTTATTTATAATATCGATACTTTTTGCAGAATTTTACCAACTATTAAATTTAACCAAAAGCATGTAATTAAGTAGTCTTAGCACGCAATATTTAATATTTTAAAACTATGAAAAATAAAATAAGAATACTTCTAATTGGACTTATAGTCGCAACCTTTTATCAGGCTGAGGCCCAAAAAACAAATACTAAATCATCTCTTTTAGATAAAAAAGCGACAAGAAAAACTACTATTCTTTACAAGAATCTACAAAAAAATATCAATAAAGGAATCCTCTTTGGGCATCAGGATGATTTGGCTTATGGAGTAAATTGGAGATATGAAGCAGGAAGAAGTGATGTCAAAGAAATCACAGGTGACTACCCTTCTGTTTATGGATGGGATCTAGGCGGTATAGAAAACAAATCTCCAATTAACACTGACGACGTTCCATTTGACAAAATGAGACAATATATAATAGATGGTCATGAAAGAGGAGGTGTAATAACCCTTAGCTGGCATTTTGACAATCCACTTACGGGAAATGACGCATGGGACACTACTCCAAAATCGCTGGCTTCAGCTTTACCAGGTGGAGAAAGTCATGAGAAATTCAAAGGTTGGTTGGATGAGGCTGCTAAATATATGTTAACCCTAAAAGATAAAAAAGGGAGATTAATTCCAATACTATATCGTCCTTATCACGAACTAACAGGAACCTGGTTTTGGTGGTGTAAAAATAATGCCAGCCCAGAAGAATTTAAAACTTTATGGAGGTTTACTATAGATTATTTTCAGCAAAAAGGATTACATAATTTGATATATGTCTATAATACGGCTGATTTCAATAGCAAAGAGGAATTTTTAGAGTATTACCCTGGTAGTGATTATGCTGATATTCTGAGTTTTGACAAGTACCAATACTCAGATCCTATTATTGATAATTCGTTTATTGAGAGTTGTCAGAAACAATTTAAAATCATGAATGAAGTAGCCAAAGAAGAAAATAAAATTATGGCATTTGCAGAGACTGGCTATGAAACGATTCCTTATGATAAATGGTGGACAAATACATTAATGAAAGCTATTGGGGACTATAAAATCTCTTATGTATTGGTTTGGAGGAATCACGGCTGGCAAGAAAAAGAAAACAAAATGCATTATTACGCTCCTTACAAAGGGCATAAAAGTGAAGCAGACTTCCTGAAGTTTTACAATCTTGATAATATTTTATTCGAAAAAGAAGCTGCAAAAGAATGCCTATATAATAGATATTTTATCAAACTTTTTAACATTAAACTCTAAAAAATGCACAACAAAATAAGTATAAAAGAAAAAGTTGGTTATGGCTTGGGAGATGCTGCCTCCTCCATGTTTTGGAAGATATTCAGTATGTATCTCATGTTTTTTTACACTGATGTTTTCGGTTTAGCGCCTGCTGTTGTTGGGACTATGTTTCTGATAACGAGAATATGGGATTCCT
This sequence comes from Flavobacterium sp. XN-5, assembly GCF_008033395.2. Lineage (NCBI taxonomy): Bacteria > Pseudomonadati > Bacteroidota > Flavobacteriia > Flavobacteriales > Flavobacteriaceae > Flavobacterium > Flavobacterium sp. XN-5. The sequence continues at coordinate 1,097,735 of NZ_VOGZ02000001.1, read as the reverse complement.
GTTTTGATCCCTTGGTAGGGATTATTGCTGACCGTACAAAGACTCGTTGGGGGAAATTCAGACCCTATCTTTTATGGACAGCAGTACCATTTGCTATTATTGGAATACTAACCTTTTACACACCAGATTTTGATGAAAAAGGAAAAATAATCTATGCCTATGTAACTTATTCATCAATGATGATGGTGTATTCTATTATCAACGTTCCGTATGCCTCATTGCTAGGTGTGATATCATCTGATAGAAAAGAGCGCACTACTCTTTCGTCCTATCGAATGGTCTTCGCTTTTGCAGGAAGTTTATTGGCTCTTTGGTTAATTGAACCATTGGTAAATCATTTTGGCGGAAACATGAATTCAAAAACAGGTTGGTTGTACACGATAATCGTTTTTGGAACTATCACAACCATCTTTTTCTGGGGTTGTTTTTTCCTAACTAAAGAAAGAGTTCAACCCATTTCTGATGAGAAAAATGATTTAAAGGAAGACCTTAATGATTTATGGAAAAACAAACCTTGGTGGATTCTTCTTGGAGCAGGAATCGGAGCCTTAGTATTCAACTCAATCCGTGATGGTGCAGCTGTTTATTACTTTAAATACTATGTCAGTAATACGGTAAGTTATAGCATTAATCTTTTTGGAGAATCTTTTGCCATGACACCAACTTCATTATACTTTGTTTTGGGGCAAGCAGCTAATATTATTGGAGTAATTGCCGCTACACCAATCGCAAATAAAATTGGTAAAAAAAACACCTTTTTTGGTGCTATGACTTTGGCAGCTATCTTAAGTGTTGTTTTTTATTTTTTTGGAAAAGAAGACCTATTCCTTATTATGTCCTTCCAAGTATTAATAAGCATTTGCGCTGGTTGTATTTTTCCACTAATATGGTCAATGTATGCTGATAGTGCTGATTATTCTGAATGGAAGCAAGGACGTAGAGCTACGGGATTAGTGTTCTCAGCTTCCTCCATGTCTCAAAAGTTTGGATGGACTATAGGTGGAGCAGCAACTGGATGGCTTCTTGCGTATTATGGCTTTCAGGCAAATATAGAGCAAACTGCAGTAACACAAAATGGAATTCAACTCATGTTGAGCATTTTCCCCGCAGCAGCAGCAGTGATCTCAGTCCTTTTTATATTATTCTACCCACTGACCGAAAAGAAATTACAACTCATCGGACAAGAACTTGATGAAAAAAGAAATTTAACTAATTAAATAATTACTTGATTTTAGAACTTTCGATTATGAATACAAAAACAATAAACACAGATTTTCAAAAAAGAAAAATTGAAATTAGAAATGAATTTCAACAATTGATCGAGCAAAAAAATGAGCCTCAATCAGCTGTTGGTAACGGAGTTTTCACACGCTATAAAAACCCTATTATTACAGGCAATCATGCTCCAATTGAATGGAGATATGATTTAAATGAGTTTACTAATCCTTACTTTATGGAACGAATTGGTGTCAATGCCACTCTAAATTCGGGAGCTATAAAATGGAATAACAAATATATTCTTGCTGTTCGTGTAGAGGGTTTTGATCGCAAATCATTCATTGCTATTGCTGAAAGTCCAAACGGTGTTGACAATTTTGAATTTTGGGAAAAACCCTGTGTAATTCCTCAAATTGAAGGAAACCCGGATACAAATATATACGATATGCGTTTAGTCAATCATGAAGATGGATGGATTTACGGAATTTTTTGCACAGAACGAAAAGATCCTAATGCTCCTAAAGGAGATACGAGCTCCGCTATTGCAAATGCAGGAATAGTGCGAACTAAAGATTTAGTTAATTGGGAACGTTTGCCTGATTTAATTTCAAATACTGGACAACAAAGAAATGTAGTTTTTCATCCAGAATTCGTAAACGGAAAATATGCAGTATATACCCGTCCACAAGATGGATTTATTGATATCGGAAATGGAGGAGGTGTTGGACTTGGTTATATCGATGATATGTCAAATCCAATTGTACAAGACGAAACTATAATCTACGGTAAGCAGTATCATACCGTTTACGAACTAAAAAATGGTCTAGGACCAGCTCCAATTAAAACGCCAAAAGGATGGTTGCACTTAGCACACGGTGTGAGAAACACGGCGGCAGGACTACGCTATACCTTGTATATGTTTATGACTGATCTAAATGATATTTCGAAAGTAACTCATAAACCAGCTGGACATTTTATGGCTCCAGAAGGAATAGAAAGAGTTGGAGATGTTTCGAATGTATTGTTTTCTAATGGTTGGATTGAAGATGAAGATGGAACTGTGTTTATCTATTATGCCTCTTCAGATACAAGAATGCATGTAGCTGTTTCATCAGTTGAGAAACTAGTTGATTATGTAATGAACACTCCCGAAGACAGTTTTACATCTGCAGGTTCAGTAAATACTATTATTGAACAAATAAATAAAAACAAAGCAATTTTATAAGCGTGTCTATGCAATTAAAACAATTACAAGCAGAGCTTACTACTGAGCTCGATGCTATTTTGGGATATTGGTCCAAATTTACTTTGGATAATAAAAACGATGGATTTATTGGTCAAATCGATTTTAATGAGATTATTAATGCTGAATCCGAAAAAGGATCTGTCCTTAATGCACGCATCCTTTGGACATATTCCTCAGCCTATAAACTGACTAAGAACGAAGAACATAAAAAAAATGCAACCAGAGCTTTTAACTATATTACAACGCATTTTTACGACACCAAATTTGGCGGAATATTTTGGAGTCTCCATCCCGATGGGACTCCAAAAGACACCAAGAACCAAATTTATGCAATTGCCTTTGTAATATATGGCATGTCTGAATATTATTCTATTTCTAAAGATGAAAAGGCACTTGAATTAGCCATTAATTTGTACAACAAAATTCAAAAGCATAGTTATGATTCGATAAACAAAGGATACTTGGAAGCTTTTACACGCGATTGGCAAAACATTGACGATTTACGTTTGAGTGATAAAGATGCAAACGAAAAGAAAACAATGAATACACATTTGCATATCGTAGAAGCCTATGCAAACTTGTACACTGTTTGGAAAGACAAAACCTTACTCAAAGACATTGTTGAATTACTCGAAGTTATAGATGTCCATTTTATAAACAAAGAAACTAGTCATTTAAAACTGTTTTTTGATGAAAACTGGAATGAAAATCCAGATGTTATTTCATATGGACATGATATCGAGGCAGCATGGCTATTACTACAATGTGCAGAGATTTCTGGAGACTCTACTTTAATTGAACGTTATGAAAAGCATGCCATACAACTTACAGATGCAACCTATGAAGGAATTGATGAAGACGGTGGGCTGTGGTATGAATTAGACCCTGGAAACAATGAACTAATTGCGGAGAAACACTGGTGGCCCCAGGCAGAATTGATGATTGGCTTTTTCAATGCGTATCAATTAACTAGTGACACAACTTATCTAGATACCGTTCTTAAAAATTGGGAATTCACAAAGAAATATATTCTTGATGCAAAAAATGGAGAATGGCATTGGGGAGTAAATGCGGATTATTCTTTAATAGAAAAAGACAAAGCTGGATTTTGGAAATGCCCATATCATAATGGTCGAGCTTGTATTGAAGTAATTAACCGTATTAACACTATAAAATATGAATAAATCCCCTTTTTGTTTAATAGTTATTTTTTTCGTTTTTCTGATTTCCAGTTGTTCGAATGATGATGCTATTGAAACACCGCCAACTACTGTACCTGTCCCTCAAGCGGATGCTTTAACTACAATCAATGTTAAAACATATATGGTAGATGCCAATGCAACTGCGGAAACCGTTGCTATGTTTTATAATTTAAAAAAACTGGCTAAAACCAAATTTGCCATTGGTCAGCAAGATGCTTTCAATGCATTTTACAACAATGGCTCTTCTTTACTATCTGACATTAAAAAAACGACGGGAAACGACCCTGCTCTTCTTGGCTCTGACTTTATGTTTATTACAGATAAAAACAATAATGGCCAAGCAAACAATTGGTTTTACCAACAAGAAAAAAAGATTACTGATGACACTAAACTGGCCTACAGCAAGGGAATGATAAATGTGTTTTGCTGGCATCTAAGAGAACCAAACAAAGAATATAGTTTTTATGCCAATGACATGACTCCTGAGGAAAAAGCGACAGCTTTCAGAAGTATTTTACCTGGAGGCTCTAATCACAATTGGTACATAGCAAAATTAGATAAAATAGCCTCTGTTGTTTCTAATCTAAAAGGAAGTAAGGGAGAATTAATCCCTATTATTTTTAGACCGTTTCACGAGTTTGACGGAAACTGGTTCTGGTGGGGAGCAAATTATTGTTCTCCTGAGGAGTATAAAACTGCTTTTCAATTCACAGTGGATTACCTAAAAAACACTAAAGGAGTTCATAATATTTTATATGCATTTTCACCTGATAATTCCTATTCGACTGCAGCAGCTTATTTAAGTCGCTACCCAGGTGATGCCTATGTTGATATTCTTGGAATGGATAACTACGGTGATTTTAACAATCAAGGTCAACTTGGTTCAGATCGTGCAAATATTAAACTTAAAGTGGTTTCTGAATTGGCTAAAACCAAAGTGAAAATTGCAGCTATGACTGAAACAGGTTATCAGGTTACTTCTACTAACGCTGCAATTTCAGGATGGTTCTCCACCTTTTTATACAATGCATTAACTGCAAATAGTACCGAAATTAGTTTTGTCATGTTCTGGAATAATACCTCAAACGGCTATTATGTTCCAACACCTGAGGTTTCAAATGCTGCAGATTTTAAAAGTTTTGCAACGAAACCAAAATCGGTATTGGTGAATTCTTTACCTCAAATGTATGTGTTGCCAAATTAACAATGTAACCTTTAAGCTATAGTCCTGAAACAGTAAATTACTTTCATTGAATTTCAATGAATAGTAGGACAAAGCTCTTAAATAAAAAATCATGAAAAAAGTACTATTTCTTATTTTTTTACTTCTTTGTTTTTTTACATCAACAAAGAATACCGCACAAAATCAAGCACGAATTACAGTAAAAGGCACTCAGTTTTTCAAAGGTAAAAAACCTTATTCATATGTTGGAACAAACTATTGGTATGGTTCGTTACTTGCTTCAAAATCGGTTGGAGATAGAAAACGTTTAGGTCGTGAATTGGACTTAATGAAAAAAAACAAAATCGATAACTTAAGAATATTAGTTGGGGCCGAAGGAGGGACCTATGATTATACTGTTACCCCTGCTTTACAATACGAGCAGGGAAAATATAATGAAGATTTACTTGACGGACTGGATTATTTAATGGCCGAAATGGGTAAGCGCAAAATGTATGCAGTACTTTACCTAACCAATAACTGGGAATGGTCTGGAGGTATGTCACAATATTTAGAGTGGAATGGTCATGGAGCAATTCCAATTCCAAATATTGCTCCAAACACTTGGCCTGAATTCATGAGTTATACTGAGCAATTTCATAGTTGTGAACCTTGTATGGAATCCTTGGCAAATCATGTAAGATTTATTATTGGAAGAACTAACGCTTATACGAACAAAAAATACACCGAAGACAATACAATTATGGCTTGGCAAGTAGGTAATGAACCACGCACCTTTACAGCTGAAAATGAGAAAAAATTCACAGACTGGCTGAACAATATTGTTAATTTGATTGACAGTTTAGATAAAAACCACTTGATTTCGACTGGCTCTGAAGGAAGAAATAGTTCAAATGACAGTATGGAGACATTCCAAAGAACACATGAGAATCCAAATATTGACTATTTGACCATGCATATTTGGCCAAAAAATTGGGGATGGTTTAATGCGGAAGATCCTGAAAGGACAATAGAATCTACTTTGGAAAAAGCGGAAGCCTATATTGATGAACATGTTGTAGTTGCTAATAACTTAAATAGGCCAATTATTATTGAAGAATTTGGTTTGCCAAGAGCAAGTGAAAGTTTACTAGCAGAGGCTTCAGTTGCCTATCGAGATGTCTTTTACAGCTATATATTTAGCAGAATCGTAAAAAGCAAAAAGAACAATGGCTCTTTACAAGCCGCAAATTTCTGGGGCTTTGGAGGTGAAGGAAAAGCAGTGAACAAAGATGGTAAATGGAGCGCTGGTGATCCTTTAACTACGGACCCACCGCAAGAACCGCAAGGATTGAATTCGGTTTTCTCATCTGATAAATCAACATTGAAAATTGTAAAAAAGTATAATTTTCGACTAAAATAGAAACTTAACGCTTGGTGTGGTTAATTATAAAACACGTAGTCTAAAATATAATGAATTCAGAAACCACAAAAACGAAATGGGGACAATTTATCCCTTTAGCTATTGTATTCTTCTTTTGGGGGTTTGTAGCTGCCAGTAACGACATTTTAATCCCTGTGTTTAAACAAGCCTTTGATTTATCTCAGGGAGAAAGTCAACTTGTGTCTTTGGCTTTTTATATTGCTTATACCGTTGGAGCTTTAATCTACAATGGTGTTTCGGTACTAATCAAAGAAGATATAGTAAACAAGATAGGTTACAAAAACGGTTTGTCCTTGGGATTAACGATTTCGGCTATAGGAACTTTACTGTTTTATCCAGCAGCAAATACAGGTTCGTTTCTATTAATGCTTTCGGGATTGTTTGTTGTTGCCCTTGGTTTTTCATTGCAACAAACTGTGGCCAACCCTTTGGCAATTGCTCTTGGCCCAATCAAAACTGGTTCACAACGCCTTACCATGGCAGGAGGAATCAATAATTTTGGAACCACAATTGGTCCACTGATTGTAAGTTTTGCCATTTTCGGAGCTCATCCAAATAGCACCAGCAACTTAAGTATCGAGAGTGTAAAAATTCCTTATTTAATATTAGGTTTAGCATTCTTTGTTGTGGCTGTTTTATTAAAATTTTCTTCACTTCCTGATCGACCAAAAACAATAATTGAAATAGTAGACGAATCACATCCTACTAGAAAATCAGCTTTGCAATATCCTCAACTGGTTTTAGGTATGATAGCCATATTTGTTTATGTTGGTGTCGAAGTTTCTACCGCTAGTAACTTACCAGCCTACATGGAAACACATCTTGGGTTTCTGACACAGGATGTGGCTCCTTATATTTCGTTGTACTGGGCAAGTTTAATGATTGGTCGTTGGACTGGGGCTGTTGAAGCTTTTACAAATGATATCAGTCTGCAAAAAATTCTGCGTTTTATTGCTCCCTATTTGGCTTTTGGTGTTTTTCTTGCTGTAAATGCAATTGCTAAACACGATTTGATTCCATTTTATATTTATGGATTGATTATTCTAGTTCTTATTGCCGCAGACATAGCCAGCAAAGGAAATCCAGCCAGAATGTTGCTTATCTTTTCGTCTTTAGGAATAACAGCTCTTTTGATAGGAATGTTCACTAACGGTATGGTAAGTGTATATGCTATTACTAGTGTTGGTCTATTCTGTAGTACATTATGGCCTTGTGTATTTACTCTTGCTGTAAGCGGACTAGGTGACAAAACCAGTCAGGGAAGTAGTTTCCTTATCATGATGATTATGGGTGGTGGGGTTGTCAGCTGGTTTCAGGGATTTATTTCTGAAATCATAGGTATCCAAAACAGTTATATTGTAGGTGTGATGTGTTTTGTCTATCTGGCTTTTTATGCATGGAAAGTAAGCGGAATTCTTAGAGGTCAAGGAATTAGTTTTGATGCCAAAATTACTGGAGGACATTAATCCGAAAAATTAAAGGAAATTAGGATTTTTTATTTTGCGTATCTTTAATTTTAAACAATTGATTATATATTATTCTATTGATAGCATGATTCAAAGCAGTGTTTTTGGTACTATTAAAACAGCAGAAAACAAAAAAAAAGGAACTATTATATTTCGCTCTCCAAATGGAAGACTTCAATATTATGATAAGTGTTAGTAAGTTTTTTTTAAGTTAATTATCAAAGATTCAATTAACTATTCATAATAGTCAACTACCTAGTACTACTGCTTTTTTTAACCTCATATTTATTCCTAGATTAAAAATGCCCCCAAATAGCGTCTAACTATATTGGGGCAGTGTATAACTAATGGTTATTACTGTTTTTTTAATTCTACATCACTATTTCGGGAGTAGGCTGTAAATCAGGCGAAATTAGAAAATCCCTAAAAATTTACGTCTGTATATTTTCTTTAAATCTTTTTCAAAAATAGTATAAGGATCATTATAGAATTTCAAGAAATCAGGAGCGCTAACTTGTCCCGGAAATGGTGCATAAAAATGTGTTGGACTTTGAGTATCATTTCTCCAAACTAACACATATGATAATTGCATGTTTTCAGACTTCAACACTTTTAGTAAAGTTTCTGTCCACCACGTTGGATTTGGAATCGTTTCTAATCCAGTTTCTGTTAATGCCGCTAATTTATTATTCTTAATACCGTAATCTGAAACAATTTTAAGTTTCATGATGGCTCTTTCAATGTTATAATCCCCATCTCTTCCAAAGTCACCATAGTTATCCATTCCTACCATATCTACATAGTCATTACCAGGAAAACGCTCTAAGAACTCTTCCTCAGTATTGAATTTGTTATCGGGTGAATATGCATATATGAAATTATGAACCCCCAACGTATCTTTTAAGTAAGAAACGGTGAATTGCCAGACAGCAATAAAATCTTCACGAGAGGTGTATGGTTTTCCCCACCAAAACCATTCCCCATCAAATTCATGATAAGGCCTAAAGATTATAGGAGCCAATTTACCATTTCTCCCTTTTACAGAATTAGCAAAATCAGCTATATTTTTTAGAATTTCTTTATATTCTTCGTGTTTTGAACCTCCAGGTTTGATCAGTGCCATTGAAGCTAAAGATACCCCATCTTTCCAATAAAACCCACCCTCAGAAGCTGGATTTGAAAAATGCCATGCAGCTGTCGTTACTCCACCTCTATTGTAAGTGTCTACCACATTTTTTCTTAAGTCTTCTTTAGTTTTTTCGATATCTGCTTCTGGTCTCCCAGATAACCCGCTAAAATCAACTCCAACCATCGCAGGATAAGATCCAGTTACCGATTTAACATCCGAGCGATTGACATCTCCATTCCAACCATGACCATATTCAGTAGCATGTTGATGTGCAAAAAGAATATTCTTTTTAGAAATTTCCTTTAGGTTTTTGTATAATGCTTTGGTTTCTTTAGTTGCATCTTTGTCGATTTGACCGAAAATAATATTTCCCATCAATGCAAATGTTATTGTACATACAGTTTTATAAATTGCTTTTTTATTCATAATTAAAATATTTATTTGAATTATGAAAATTAAGCTTATAAGACTAAGTTTTATAATACTTTTTTGTCAATAGGTTTGCCGATAATAACACACATTTCTTCATTTAGAATTTACATCTATCGTTTAGGTATCTTCCTCATTCTAGTATGGCAGTCCGCTAATTTAATACTGTCATAAAGTTAATATATACCAAAGTAAAAGGCCATTGATTGGCAAATTCTCGTGTACTTGTTTACTGTATTGAAATGGTTATATTGTGCTGTAGAGGAGCTAGCCAAAAATGGTCATTGCCAATTCAAAATTGGGCATCATTATGTATCAATTTACTTTTAAATATAAAAAGGCTCCGGTTATAAAAACAGAAGCCTTACTTTATTAGTTGCCCACTTTATCGAATAGCGTTTGTTTATTTCAAAATTTGCTCAATTGCATTCAACTCGTCTTGCGTAAAATCAAGATTTTGTAAACTATCAATATTGTTGTTTAACTGTCCTACTGAACTCGCTCCAATTAAAACTGAAGTTATTCGATCGTCTTTGAGCAGCCAAGCCAAGGCCATTTGTGCCAAAGATTGGTTTCTGTTTTTTGCAACTGCATTCAAAGCAATAATTTTTTGAACTTTCTCTTCTGAAACTTCCTCTAATTGTAAATATCCATTCGGATTTGAAGCTCGTGAATTCTCCGGAATTCCATTTAAATATTTATCTGTAAGCAATCCTTGTGCTAACGAAGAAAACGCAATACAGCCTACGCCTTTATCTTCCAAAACGTCTAGCAAACCTTCCTCACAAGTACGTACAAACATCGAATATTTTTCTTGGTGAATCAAACAAGGTGTTCCTAGTTGTTTCAGAATTTCAGTAGCTTGTTTCGTTTGTTCAGCTGGATAATTAGAAATTCCCGCATACAAAGCTTTGCCACTTCGTACCGCATAGTCTAATGCCATCATTGTCTCTTCTAAAGGGGTATCTGGATCATAGCGATGCGAATAAAAGATATCCACATACTCTAAATTCATTCGTTTTAAACTTTGATTCAAACTGGTTAGTAAATATTTACGAGATCCCCATTCACCATAAGGACCTTCCCACATTTTGAATCCTGCCTTTGTCGCAATTACCATTTCATCACGTAAATTTCCTTGGAAATTATTCTTCAGAATTTTACCAAAATTAGTTTCTGCGGAACCTGGTACTGGTCCGTAATTATTAGCTAAATCAAAATGTGTAATTCCTTTATCAAAAGCTTCTTTAACGATACTTTCTCCGTTTTCAAAATTATCTACTGAACCGAAGTTATGCCATAATCCTAGAGAAATTTGCGGCAGTAATAAACCACTTTTCCCACATCTATTGTAATCCATTTATTTTATTTTTAGATAAATCTGTAAAATTTTTTTTTAATTATTTTATTTCAAAACCACTTTCTAATCCTTTGTCTGAGCTTCCTCCAATCATTATTTTGAAAGTGCCTGACTCAACGATGTAATTACCGTCATTATCAAAGAAACCTAATTCTTTATCTGTCAAAGTAAGTGTTACCGTTTTAGTCTCTCCTTTTTTCAAGTCAACTAATTCAAATCCTTTCAATTCTTTTACAGGACGAGCTAAACTAGCAACTTCATCATGTAGGTACAGTTGTACAACTTCTTTACCATCATATTTCCCAGAATTAGTAACGTCTACTGATACACTAACGGCTTCTCCTTTTGCGAAAGCAGATTTGTTTACTTTCAGGTTTTTATATTCAAAAGTTGTGTAGCTTAAGCCAAAGCCAAAAGGAAATTGCGGTGTTTTCTCCACATCAGTATAATGAGACCAAAACACATTTCCCTCGCTATTTGTCGGTCTTCCTGTGCTGAAATTATTATAATAAATAGGCACTTGACCTACGTTTCTTGGGAACGACATAGGTAATTTTCCACTTGGGTTATAATCCCCATATAAAACTTGAGCCACAGCATTTCCAGTTTGTGTTCCCAGATGCCAAGCTTCAACAATAGCAGGAATATGTTCCGCAGCCCAAGGCAAAGCCAATGGTCTTCCGTTGTTTAAAACCAAAACAATATTTGGATTCACTTTGTAAATGGCTTCTAATAATTCTTGTTGTACACCAGGTAAATCAAGATTCGTTCTACTACGTCCCTCACCTGATTGAAAACCGTGCTCTCCTAATACCATAACCACAACATCAGCATCAGCTGCCACTTTTTTAGCTGCATCAAATCCACTTGTATCAGTTGTGTTGAAAACCAATTCATCAATAAAGGCTGCTTTGCCAACAATCAAATCCGCTCCTTTTTCAAAAGTCAATTGGTTGTCTTTGTATTTTTGCATTCCTTCTAAAACAGAGACTGCCGTATTATCATCAGAGGCAATTCTCCAACTTCCCAACGGACTGTTTTTATCATTTGCCAAAGCACCAATCAAAGCAATTTTTTGTCCTGATTTTTTTAGCGGAAGTAAATTTGACTCGTTTTTCAACAACACGATTGATTTTTTGGCCATGTCCAAAACGCCATCATTATTGGCTTTATTTCCAATAGTCGCTTTTTCACGTTTTTCATCACAATATTTATACGGATCATCAAATAAGCCCAACTCAAATTTTACTCTTAAAATTCGGCGAACGGCATCATCAACTAATGATTCTTTTACTTTACCTTCTTGAACTAATTTTGTTAATTCAGCCACATATAAATGAGATTCCATATCCATGTCAGAACCTGCAGTTACCGCTTTTTGTGTTGCCTCAGCACCATCTTTAGCAAAACCATGAGCCATCATTTCACGAATCGAAGCCCAGTCAGAAACCACAAATCCATTAAAATTCCATTTCCCTTTTAGAATATCTCTTTGTAAAAAGGCATTTCCTGTAGCAGGAACACCATTCAAGATATTAAATGAATTCATTAACGTACGCACACCAGCATCAACAGCAGCGTGGAACGGAGGTAAAACAGTGTTATATAACCTTGAATTACTGATATCTACAGTATTGTAATCTCTACCTGCTTCGGCAAAACCATAGGCGGCAAAATGTTTGGCGCAAGCCGCAATTGTATTTATTTTACCTAAATCAGCTTTCGAATCTCCTTGAAAACCGCTAACTCTGGCAATCGCCACTTTACTTCCTAAAAAAGGATCTTCACCAGCACCTTCCATCACGCGACCCCAACGGGCATCATGTGAAACATCTACATTAGGTCCAAAAGTCCAGTTGATTCCTACTGACGACGCTTCTGTTGCAGCCACCTGAGCCGATTTCTTTATCGCTTCCATATCCCAACTTGCTGCTTCAGCCAGTGGAATAGGACTCAAGGTTTTATATCCGTGAATTACGTCAAACCCGATGATTAACGGAATCCCTAAACGCGTTTCTTCAACTGCAATTTTCTGTACTGCTTTTACTTCCTTCACACCACGTACGGATAACATCGAACCTACCCAACCTTTACGCAAATGCTCGTATTTCAACTCGGCATTTCCACCTTGTGGCGCTGGTCCAGTCACTTCCCAAAATCCGTTGTATTGGTTCATTTGTCCCACTTTTTCCTCCAGTGTCATTTGTTTCATCAACAAATTAATACGTTCCTCAGTAGGTTTTGTTTTGTCTAGATGTGGTTTTTTTTGTGCGTTCATATTTCCAATGGTAATCAGGGTAAACACCCCTGTGGCAATTAAATTTTTAGTGTTCATAGTTTTTTTGGTTTGGTTAGAGCGTGTCCCTCTGTAAAAACTTCGGGTTGGGCTTTCGGCTTTATCTCGTAGTTCCGAAGGGTCAGAACTATGAGGATACAGCTCAAATACATTCACTGAACTCCTCTTCAAAATAAGAGTAAAGTGAAGGAATCCCTCACGCAGTATTATTATTAAATGACTTTATTCTGTTATAAATGACGAAGCGGGTAAATTTGCTTTATTGAACAAATCAGATTGCGCTGTGTTTTTCCAAGAGAAACGAACTTTTACAGGATGTTTCACTTTCTTAGATTGCAATAGCACAGTATTCCCCTTGATACGGGCATCTGCTTCATAAAACACATTGTCTGTTCCGGCAATCTCAAATTGTCTTGATCTTTTATCTTTGAAATACAAGCCTTCGGCATAATCAAAAGCAACAATGATTTTATTCTTTTCTGTTTTTATTCCCTTATATAAAGGCCCGTTTACCAAATCAGAATTGGTTTTATAGGTATTGGCCAAAGCCAAATTAGCTAGTCTGATTCCTACCGACTTTTTGTTTTTTGGGTGAATGTCATCAATTGTTGAAATATCAGTTGTCAATATCATTCCAGTATTAGGGATTGCTTGCAACACTTTACGTTGTGCATTTCTAATGACAACTCCTCCAAAATGATCTTCTCCATATTGATAAGGTGCAATCTGAACATAATAAAAAGGAAATTCATAATTCCATAATTTTCTCCAAGAAGTAATCAAAGCCGAAAAGGTTTTATCATAGACAGGAGAGCCTACATTTGATTCGCCTTGGTACCAAAGCACCCCTGCCATTTTGAATCCTACCAAAGGATAAATCATGGCATTAAAAGCGCGTCCTGGTTGGTTGGGACCATAAGATTCTTCTTTTCTAGTTTTGGCACTTTCTAGTAAAACGGCATCGTTTTGAATGATTTCTTCTGGAGTCCAAATCTCTGCTGGAGTTCCACCCCAGCTAGATGAAATCAAACCTATAGGCACATTTTTTAATTCTTCCTGTAACCGTTTGGCAAAGAAATACCCAGTGGCACTAAAATTTTTCATCGTTTCAGGCGTACATTCTTTCCAGTTCCCAGTTACATTATTTTGCGGTGTAGTAGCTGTTAATTTAGGTATAGAAAAAAATCGGATATTCGAATTCGTTGCATTTTTTACAGCTTCTTCTCCATTTTCAATTCCCCAGTTCGCTGACATTTCCATATTCGATTGTCCTGAACAAATCCAGACTTCGCCAATCAAAATATTCTTCAATACAATTTCGTTGTATCCTTTTATGGAAATGGTATAAGGCCCACCTTCTTTTGGAGTTGGAATCTTTATTTCCCATTTAGCCTGATTACTGGTTTTTATTTTATACTCTTGATGATTCCAACTAGGAGTTATAACCACTTCTTCCTGTGGATCAGCCCAACCCCAAATTATTACTTCGGTGTTGCGTTGTAGCACCATATTGTCCGAAAACAGATTCGGAAGTGTTACATTTGCGAAAGCGGTATGAGACAGTATTAGAAATAGAACGAAGACAATATTATTATTTTTCATCTAGTAATTTTTTAAAGAAAGGAGTTAATTGGTCTGCCATGATTTTGTCATCGGCTATATCAGGGTGCGAGCCACAACCATTTGGACTCATCGGTTGAAATTCGAATAAAGCAATAGGCTTATGTTGTGTGTCATTCTCAAACGCCTTAATCACTTTTTTTAGGCAACTTACTAATGTGACATTTCTATCTTGAGAAACCATTGGGCTATTCAATACTACAATTCGGGTATTAGGAGTATGTTTATAAACTGTTTTGATAAAGTTGATGTAATTCGAAACGTATTTATCTTCATTAAAAGGCAATCGCTCTTTTTCACCGTCTCCATCTGAAAGGTCATTTGTTCCCAGGCAAATACTTACTAAATCTGGCTGAAAAGCAAAATCATAGGGTTTAGATTTGTCTGTGTTCAAATACAAATTTTCATAAACATCAGGGATAATAGCTTCGTCTTTATGTTCGTCATTCCAATTACGGTACATCCCAAATCCAGAAACAGCGCTCAATACAAAATCAGCATTCAAAGCACGTGAAGCTACTGGCCCATAAGCTAAATATGCATTGTGTTGATCGTACCAGTCGCCAGCCCCACATGGGATTTCGGTTGTGTCGTTTCCAAAACCACAAGTAATAGAATCGCCTATAAATTCAATCTTCTTTCTTTTTGGAGTAGTACTTTTTATTAATTTTGTGGTAGCACCTACAAACAAAACCGCGCCGTTTGCAGCTTCTGTAGCTTTATAAATACCTAAATGATGCTTTTTGTTTTTGTTAGTTACAGCTATAGGGAAATTTTGAATAGCCCCTTTTTTAATTTGAACTCTTCCTATATATTCTCCATCCAATTCAAGTGTAACATAATTATGGTGTTCATAAGAATCCACACTTTGCAAACTTATTTCACAAGAATTCCCTTCAAAATCAAAAGAAACCGAAGATGCTGAACCAATTAAGAGTGCTTTATTGTCGGAAAGTTGCTCCACCCTTCCCAAAAAATGAAAAGGTTGTCTTATTTCCTTTATTTGAGAAGCACAAGATAAATTAAGATAAAGAAGTAAGAATAAGAGGTTTTTTTTTAAAATCATTTTTATATGGAGTTTAAATAGTAATAATGTAAAATTAAAGTTTTTATAACTTCAGAATTAATACTATAATGTCATTTTATAATCTAAAAAACACTTCGTCAATTCGTTAGAATCAACTAGGTGCTAAATTTAAGTTCTCAAATTAGCGTATCCATTATACAATTGTTAAGTGTATTTGTATGACTCTTTTTTACTGAGCCTCTCCAGCCTATATTGACTTTATTCAAACTCACTACCTAAATTAAGTTTATAGGCATACTATAATTGCAATGGGAACGCTTAACATATTTTGTTGTTTCGGGCATAACGAGCTTTTTCGTTTTCCATTATCAAATGCAATTAAATTGAACATTTATTCACTGTTTTATTTTGTTTTTTTGGAGTTCATGATTGTTTAATTTACCTCTTGTCTATTGCGTCTCTATCAAAAGCTATCAAATTAAACATTTGCCTCAACCTAGAACGCACCCGATTGCCATAAGCTTTTTCTATTTCTGTGGCCGACAGGTTTGTAGTGATGTGAGTTACGGCTTCATTTTCAATAAAATGTTCGTAACGTGTGATTAGAATTTCAGCCATTACGTTACAGTCATTTCCGAAATGTTTGATTTGTTGCTCGGCTCCTAAGTCGTCAAAACAATAGCCTGATAATCGGTTTTGTTGAGGTGTTTTTAGGGTGTATTGGGCTAATGATTCGTAACCTGATTTGGCAAATTCAAAGGAAACATAGCGTGTGGTTGTTATTTTGTAATCGTTTTTAGGATGAAAGAATGGTTTGATTAATTTCATTAAAGACGTTTTGCCGCATCCAATGGGTCCCGTAAGAAGCAATCCTTTGTTGAGATCAATTCCAAGCTTAAATGCGTTTTTATTGTCTTGTATGGCATAAATCAAAAGCTTGTAGATGATTGGAATGTCTTTGGGATCAATTTTGAAATTGGAACTGTAACGTAGTTTTCCTTGCTCTTCGAGAAATTGAAAACATTTTTTTGGGTCATAGACTTTACAATTATTAACTATTTTGAAAGTATCTTGAAAATTAGAGTGGTTCTGCATAGTCTTTAGAATTTGAAACGTTGAGGTTTTTTGGGCTTAGATTGTTGGTTTCTTTTTTTGGATTGAATTTGTCCAGGTTAAGGATCCAATTTCGCGCCGCTGCTTTCCAATCTTTCATCGGCGTTTTTCCTCCCACTAGCCAACCTTTGCTACTGTAGTAATTGAAATATTTTTCAGCTTCTATGGTACTTACTTTTTTTTCTTGAAAAAACTGTTTGACTAATTCAATCGTGGGAGCGATAAATTCTGATTTTATTCCCTCTTTTTTTATTTCTGTTTTTTCTTCTGGAGAATATATAGTTTTAATACTGTTTACTAATGTTTTATTATTATCTATATATACCTGTTCATCAACTTGACTATTTTTTAGTTCGGTTCGTTCAAAATTTGGTATGGTTGCAGGTGGAACAAGTTCATTTATCGGTACGGTTTGTTCAAAAATTGGACTGGCTGAAGTGTTTTGGTCGTTTTTTGGGGTTTGAAGTTCATTATTTGAAGCGGTTAAATCAAAATTTGTACTGGTTTCTGATTTAGGTAGTTCGTTTTTTAATTCGCTTTGCTCAAAATTTAGACTAGTTATATTTTTTGAACTAGTTCGATTTTTAACCTCATCTTTTTTAGGTTTATTTTGGGTAATAGTTGAACTTCTTTCACTTTTACTGGTGTTAGTGAGTTCCGGTAGTTCATTCTTTGTTTCGGTTTGGTTAAAATTTGGACTTGTATTGTTATTTTTACTATCACATATATTAGACAAGTCGGGTAAAATAACCTCTGTTCCTTCATACGGATTAAAAGATGGTTTGTAAATAACATATTTCTTCTCGTGTAATTCTTTCATACATTTATGATAGGTGCCTTTGGATTTTATTTTGGCGGTAGTCATCATTTCTTCTCGAGAAATAATGATCGGATTTTTAAAACGGTTGAGGTTCCACCTTTGAAATAGTGCCAGATACAAACTAATATGTGTTGGGCTAATGGAAGCATCTTGGTTGGATTTGTTGAAAAACCCTGTGAGGTGTTTGATGTAGTTCATGTTCTTAGTTGTTGAGGATCTTAGGGGCTAGGATTCTAAGTTTTTATGATAAGAGTTTATTTATCAAGCATTTTAGAAATATCATCGTATTTGTAATAAATGATACCGCCAATTCGGTTGAATTGAAGCGTTCCGTTAATGCGCAGGTTTTGTAAAGTGCCGGGAGAGATTTTTAGTAGTTTGCGTACCTCTGATGATTTTAACCATTGAGGAATTTGTGTTTTTGTACTAGTCGCTTCTTTGATGGTTTCAAAAAGGAGGTTACTGAAATTCAGTAAATCTTTTTTAGTGATTAGTTGGTGGTTTAGCAATTCTAGATTGTCTACTTCCGGGAAGAGTGTTTTTGCATTTAAATTCATGATTTGTTTTGTTATGATTACAAGAGCAAATTAATTTCAAATGGCTGAATAAAATTCACAAGGTGAACACAAGGTGGGTGTTTTTTTGTATCAAATTGAACTAAACGCTAGTGTTTACGGGCTTAATTTTTTAAAAAATGCTAAAAACACGTTTTTTGAGTTTAAGATTGATTCTTAAATTTTGATGGGTTTTGATTTGTTTTGGTCGAATTATTAAAAATTCACAAGGTGAACACAAGGTGGAATTTTAGTAAAAAGAAGAAAAAATGTGGTATTTGGGGTTTTAAGTCTAAGTTGAGATTCTTAGTAATTTTCTTCTTCTAGCTTTTTTTGATAGGTATCTGCTAAACCTTGAATGAATTTTGAGTTCGAATTTTTTCGTTTTTTGATATCGGTAAAGATTCTGTATAAATTCTCTTTGATGTCAATATTAAATGTTCTTCCAATTTCTTTTGCAATTTCTTTTAAATCTGAATTACCATCATTAATCACTTTTGAATAATGCAAGGCATAGACTAACTCGATAAGTTCTGTTTTATTCCTGGTCCAATGTAGTTTTGATTTAGCCTCTAATGCATTAGGAAGCATTTTATTTTTAACCTTGATTTTGGATTCATTCTTTTTAATTTGATTTTCAATGTATATGATTAAAATATCATGTGCTAGAATCGTAGAAATCTTATTATCATAACAAGTCGAGATTTTTGTATCAAAACCAATATGAGAGTTTTCTGTTTCCAAAATACTTTTCTTGGTTTTTCTAGTGAAATATAAGTGATCACATTCGTTCGAATCAGAACGAAAGTAGTTATAAAATTTAGGGTCTATATTTAGATTCTTAGATAACTTATCCAATTCATCTTCATAAAATCGCAGACTTAGTTTCTTCCCGCTAGGAATGTTTGTAGCTAATCGTAAAATTTCCTTTTGAAATATTAATCTTGAAAAAATACGTGGTTTAATTTCTTTGAAAAATTCAATTTCTTCATTTTCGTTTTCGAAATTGTGTTGTTTTAACCAATCATATAGTTCCTCAATTTTAGTATCAGCCCATAAGATGAATTCTTTAGAATGTTTAATT
This sequence comes from Flavobacterium sp. XN-5, assembly GCF_008033395.2. Classification (NCBI taxonomy): domain Bacteria; kingdom Pseudomonadati; phylum Bacteroidota; class Flavobacteriia; order Flavobacteriales; family Flavobacteriaceae; genus Flavobacterium; species Flavobacterium sp. XN-5. The sequence goes on along the minus strand of NZ_VOGZ02000001.1, from coordinate 1,078,565 downwards.
TTATCCTTTTTTAGATTACTTAATTGGATACTCTTTTCTAAGAATTCATCTCTAAAAGCATATTGAAATGAAATCATTGTTCTTTTGTGTTTAGTTCGTATTGATGGCAAATGTAAAAAATATTACCAATCTAATTCTTACTAAAAAGTCACAAAATAAATTATTATGTAATAATATTCATTAATTTGATTGTTTCTTTTTCTCTTGGATTTTAGTATCAAATTTTGCTCTTAATGCCATCATATCATCACTAATTTTCTTATCGATAATTTTTGCATAATGCTGTGTTGTTTTGATATTGGTGTGTCCTAGCATTTTGCTCACGCTCTCAATCGGAACTCCATTAGTTAAAGTTATGGTTGTTGCAAAAGTGTGACGGGCGATGTGGAAAGTCAAATCCTTTGAGATATTACAAAGTGTAGCTATTTCTTTTAGATAAGCATTCATTCGCTGATTGCTCAGAATTGGTAACAATCTGTTTTTATTTATACACAAGGGATGGTTTTCATATTTTCCTAATATTTCCAGCGCCATAGGTAACAGTGGAATTTTAGAAGTGGTATCAGTTTTTTGACGATTCTTATAGATCCATTTTCCTCCATCGATACCCATCGCAATGTTATCCGGGGTTAATTGCTTAACGTCGATATAAGCCAATCCAGTAAAGCAGCTGAAGATGAAAATATCGCGTACTACTGCCAGACGCTCAATAAGTAACTCTTTATTGATTATTTTTTCAATTTCGCTTTCATCCAGGTATTCCCGAATTACTTCCTTCACTTTGGATTTATAATTCGCAAAAGGGTCTTTGTCTATCCACCCATTGGCCAAACATTGATTGATTATTTTGTGGAAGTTTTTAATGTATTTAACAGCTGTGTTATTAGCACATTTCCGCTCACTACGTAAATAGAATTCATACTCCGTTATGAATGCATGATCTATTTTACTGATGGCTATGTCACTCTGATTGTATTTCCAGAAAAGAAAATCTTTTGTATGCTTTAAAGAGGTCACATAACGTTCATAAGTGCCAGCTGCATATTCAAGTCCAATTAGCTCTTTTATTTTTCGATTATGTTCTTCGAAGATTGGAATGAGTAATCGTTCCCTTTTCTTAATACCAAGTAATTTGTTATTAATTGATTCGGCATTAATTTCTTCTCCTCTATTGTACAGATCTCTCTCGGCATCTATGACTTTTACTTTTAAAATATCCAGATGACTATTAATTGTTCTAGCTTCTGTTGAAACACCTTTCATTTTGGCGCCTTCAACTGACCATTTATTCGGGTCAATATATTTGCCTGTACTCTTTTCAATGCGCTTACCACATACTGTGATTCGTTGAAAAATTGGCACTAACCCTTTTGAATTGACTTTAGCTCTTTTTAAGAAAAAGAGAATTGAAATTTTTGCATCCATTTTTGGTAACCTTTAATGATTATTTAAATTATATTAAATATCAAAGTATAACAAGATGTTCATCTCTTGAACATCCTAATTTTACTGGGGTTTATAAAAAAATAGGAGCACAATTTATTTCATAAAATAGGTACTCCGATTTGTACCCCTAGGCATTAGTACTAAATGAATTGATTTGAAGGATTACGAAACAAAAAACCCCTAAAAACATACGTTTTTAGGGGTTTTGTCTTACTTTAAATACACTTTAGCAGAGAGGATGGGATTCGAACCCACGATGCAGTTACCCACATACTAGCTTTCCAGGCTAGCTCCTTCAACCACTCGGACACCTCTCTATTTCATTAGGGCTGCAAAGAACATGAAAAAAAATGAGTTAGAAAAATAAAATCTAACTATTATATCATTTCGCCTCGCAAAGAAGTTTCAAAAACCGACTTGAAGTCATCCGGGTGAATATTTTGACTCAATAAATACATTAATTTTGTTATTGCCGCTTCAGTAGTGATGTCTTTTCCAGAAATCACACCTATTTCTTTCATTCCTGTACTGGTTTCATATTGTCCCATATTGACGCTTCCGCCAGAGCATTGCGTCACATTGACAATATATAAGCCCTTAGCAATCGCTTTCTTCAGTAAATTTAAAAACCACTCTTCTGTAGGGGCGTTTCCTGCTCCGTAAGTTTCTAAAACTATTCCCTTAAGGCTGGAAATATCTAATATAGCCGACAAAACCGCTTCGCTTATTCCAGGAAACATTTTGATAATAGCTACGTTATTATCTAAATTAGTGTGCACCTGGAGCTTATTATCACTTTTTGGCTGTAAAAACAATTTCGAACTTAAATTTAGATGCACGCCCGACTCTACTAAATCAGGGTAATTAGGCGATGTAAATGCTTTAAAATGCTCTGCGTTTATCTTAGTTGTTCTATTTCCTCTGTATAATTTATATTCGAAATAAAGACAGACTTCAGCAATAACTGGCAAGCCATTTTCTCGCAATGAAGCAATTTGTATAGCGGTAATTAAATTTTCTTTAGCATCAGTACGCAAATCACCAATTGGCAGCTGAGAACCCGTAAAAATGACTGGTTTCGCCAGGTTTTCAAGCATAAAACTCAATGCCGAAGCAGAATAGGACATGGTGTCAGATCCATGAAGAATCACAAATCCATCAAATTCTAAATAATTTGATTCTATAATCGTTGCTATTCTAGCCCATTCACTCGGATTCATATTGGACGAATCAATTGGCTCTTCAAATGAAATCGTTTCGATTTCACAGTCCAATTGTTTCAGCTCGGGAATTTTTTGCAAAAGCTTACTGAAATTAAATGCTTTCAGTGCTCCAGTATCAAAATCCTTACGCATCCCGATAGTTCCCCCAGTATAAATTAAAAGAATTTTAGCTTTTGAGTGCATCCGTATATTTTAGTTTATTAACCACCGGATTAGCATACATGTCCAGTAATCCTTGCAATGCAACAGGATTATCAGCATCAATTCGCATCTCTAATCGTCGTTCAAACAACGATTTTTCATCTGCAGTATAAAACTGAGAATAGGTGTCGGTTTTATTTAAGATATCAAAAGCGATATAATTAGTAGACCACAATTTATAATTCCCTATTATAGAATCATCAATTACTTGAGCAAGTGCTTGAATTTGCTTGTTTGAGTTAGTGAACTCTTCTTTTATAGCATCAATTTTAGTATCAAGAACATCACCAATATGAATGTGAATACCTTTCTTCTGACCCATAACACCACTTAAAAGCGTCATGAAATCTTCGTTCTTTTCCTTGATATACACTTCATTATTGGCCTCAGCCAACAACTGCGGAATTTTTAAAACATCTGTAGGGTCATATTCATAAGAAATGGATACCGGAACAACTTTTATTTTTTTGAAATAATCCATTAGGTTAGCTTCATCGCTTCCCATCCCAACCATTTTTAACACGCCTGGATTTGTAGCGTCTAAACCGTCTTTAGTCCTACCTTCACGTTGTGCAATCCATACAGAGCGACTTTCATGAATTAATAGATGACCAATATATTCAGACAATGTTTTCGAACTTTCTAACATCTCACGAGGGGTCAAACCTCTTTTTACTAAGAAATTACGGTTCAACTTAGCCAAGATATTTAGAAAATCTTTTTGTACTAAGTTATCCCCTATCGCTGAGGCTGTCATTACTAAACCATTTTCAAACAAAGCCACGTTTAGCAATGTTGTGTCTAGCAATATATCTCTATGGTTTGATATAAATAAATAGGATTCTCCTTTCTCTAACTTTTCAAAACCTGAGGTAGTCAAACCGTCAGAGCTTTTTTCAAGCACTTTCAGTAGCGAATGATAGATAAATTTACATTGAAAATCTCGAATAGAATGCGTTTTACTAAGTTGCTCCTTCCATTCTTCATCGCGCATTTCTGGAAATGTAAAGTTCATCAATGCCTTCATCATCGGATGGTGAACCACATTTAGTATAGCCTCGTTTATTTCGGAGTCATAAAATGGCCGAATAGCGTCAAATTTTTGCATTTTGGTTATTTTAAGTGGCAAATGAACAAAAAAAATATTAAATTTTAAATTAATTCTATTTTAAATTCCGAAAATCCTTTTAGAGTTTTCGGTTGTAATCGTTGCAATATCTCTTGCCGGAAGATTATAAATAGCAGCCAATTTATCAATTATATTTAACAAATAACTACTTTCATTTCTTTTCCCTCTATAAGGAATCGGAGCAAGATACGGAGAGTCCGTTTCTAATACAATATGGCTCAAATCAATTTGGTTCAAAAACTGGTCAATTTTTCCATTTTTGAAGGTAACTACGCCGCCAATTCCCAATTTCATATTATATGAAATCGCTTGTAAAGCTTGCTCGTATGTTCCAGTGAAACAGTGAAATATACCAAATAAATCAGCAGATTTCTCATCTTCTAAAACTTCATATACTTCATCAAAGGCATCTCTACAGTGAATTACAATGGGTAATTTATATTTCTTTGCCAATTGAATTTGCTTCCTGAAAGCATTTTTTTGTTCTTCTAAAGTGGTTTTATCCCAAAACAAATCAATCCCTATTTCCCCGATGGCGTAAAACTTTCTTTTCGCCAATTCGTTTTCCACGTGCATTAATTCTTCAAGATAATTCTCCTTTACATATGTTGGGTGTAAACCCATCATTAAAAAGACATTATCAGGATAGTTTTTTTCTAATTCATACATCGCTTTAGTGTAGCTAGAATCAATCGCTGGGATAAAGAATCGAGAAACACCGGCATCCAAGGCACGTTGAATCATTTCATCTCTGTCTTGGTCAAATTCTGAGCTATAAAGATGGGTATGCGTATCAGTAATTGTCATTTATTTTAATTTGAAAGGCACAAAGTTAGCATTTTGATTGGTCAATCTTTAGATTTTTAGATTACATTTGGATTTCATTTTTTTTTTGGATTTATGAAAAACCTACACGACATCCTTAAAAAGGAAAACTATAAAAAAATAAAATTTAAAATTACCAAAACTCAGCATCTGCTGATAAAGGCAAAAATAAATGGTGTTTCAGGGAATTTTATTTTAGACACTGGCGCCTCCAGCAGTTGCATCGGCTTTGAAAGCGTTGATTTATTTTTATTGGAAGCCAAAACATCAAAAACAAAAGCTTCTGGAGCGGGAGCTACCGGAATGCTTACACAAATAGCTACCAAAAATCACTTGCAATTAGGCAATTGGAAAAACCGTGACTTTGATCTCGTTATTTTTGATTTATCACATGTCAACGAAGCATTAATCGAATATAAAACAAAACCAGTCCACGGAATTATTGGTGCTGATGTGTTACTGAAAGGAAAAGCAATTGTAGATTATTACAATCACTATTTGTATTTATTAAAGTAATTTTTAGAAAAAGAAAATTCCCATTTAACATCTACTGTCAAATGGGAATTTTTTATAATTAGAAATGAATATTACAATTCAAATGCTTTCTTAGGATTGTTATCCAATAAAAGTTCCATTGGGTTTTCTAAAGCCTCTTTTACTGCTACTAAGAAACCTACAGACTCACGACCATCGATAATTCTGTGGTCATAAGAAAGTGCAACGTACATCATTGGGTGAATTTCCACTTTACCGTTTACAGCAATTGGGCGCTCGATAATGTTGTGCATTCCAAGGATTCCAGACTGTGGAGGATTGATAATTGGCGTACTTAACATACTTCCAAAAACACCACCATTAGTAATTGTAAAAGTTCCTCCTGTCATATCATCAACAGTAATTTGACCATCACGAGCTCTAATAGCTAATCTTTTGATATCTGCTTCAACACCACGGAAAGTTAAATTCTCTGCGTTGCGAACAACAGGAACCATTAATCCTTTTGGTCCTGATACTGCAATTGAAATATCACAGAAATCGTAAGCAATTTTATAATCACCATCCATCATAGAGTTAACATCTGGATATAATTTTAATGCTCTTGTAACCGCTTTTGTAAAGAAAGACATATATCCTAAACCAACACCACCATGCTTCGCTTTGAACTCATCTTTATACTGATTACGGATCAAGTTGATAGGCGTCATGTTTACTTCGTTGAAAGTAGTTAACATCGCTGTTTCGTTTTTGGCAGCAACTAAACGTTCTGCTACTTTACGACGCAACATTGACAATTTTGTGCGCTCAGATCCACGGCTTCCTCCTGTAGGAGTTCCCATAGATGGCGTAGCGTTTACAGCATCGTCTTTAGTGATTCTTCCATCTTTTCCAGTTCCTGAAACTGAACTAGAATCTATATTTTTTTCATCTAATATTTTTCTTGCTGCTGGAGAAGGAGTTCCTGAAGCATAAGTTGCTGCTGGAGCTACCACTACTGGAGCTGTAGCCGCTGCTTTTGGCGCTTCGGCAACCGGAGCTGCTGGAGCCGCTTCTGATGCAGAACCTGTTGGCTTAGCTGCAGCTGTGTCAATTAAACAAACTACGGCACCTACTGCAACTGCGTCGCCTTCCTCCGCTTTTAATGTGATAATCCCACTAGCCTCTGCAGGTAGTTCTAGAGTTGCTTTATCTGAGTCAACCTCAGCGATTGCTTGATCTTTCTCTACATAGTCTCCGTCTTTTACCAACCAAGTTGCAATTTCAACTTCCTTTATAGATTCCCCTGGTGATGGGACTTTCATTTCTAAAATCATCTTGTATAATTTTTAAATTATGAATTTTAATTTTCTTTTGATTATCTAATTCCTGCAAAGGATAAATAATCTATTTATTTTATTTCTACTGTATTCGAAATATAATTATTATCAGCAGTCAATGTAGGATATGCGTCTCCTTTAGCTTTTCTTTTTTCATACTTCTCAATCGAGCGTTTTACTAAACTCTCTTGATCGCTTTCCGCTTCGGCTAAATCTTCATCACTAATTTTAAATTCTTTTGCTTTCACGATAGCATCTAGTATATCAGCTTTTTTTCTTTCGAACTTTTTAATGTTCTTATAATTGTCCTGATTATTATCAAAAGCCACTAACTTAACGCCCGCTTTGATCGCTCCCATTTGAGGCTCTGAATCGATTATATAAACTTTACCAGCTTCTAATTCTGCTTCTAAAAAATCTACATTTTCAGATTTTGACCAAAACAAGTGTTTCCCTGGCTCACATTCATAAGCTAAGTACTTCCCATGGTTGAATTTTCCTAAGTATTTGTCATTGTCAAAATACTTAAAGTTAATTAGAAATCCCACCGAAGATACTCTTGTAAAATAAACTAGCGCTTTTCCTTCGCTAGGCTTTCTTAATTCTTGGGAATAACTTACTGTCGAAAACAGAATAACAATTAATAAAACGATTTTTTTCATACCTAAGAACAAATTAATTTCTAAATAAATCTTTGTCAAAAACCATTTTTATTGCATCTGCATGACGGCGTTTTGCTCTTGTCGAACTTCCTGATGCTGATGCTGAATAAGCTTTTAATGAAGCTAATCTCCATTTCACTAAGTTGAAATTCATCAACATAAAGCTATAAGCTCCCATGTTTTTAGGTTCTTCTTGTGCCCAAACGTAATCATCAACATTTGGATATTTAGCGATGATAGCTTTTAATTGCTCTACTGGTAATGGAAATAGTTGTTCTATTCTCACAACTGCTACATCGTTACGTCCGTTTTTCTCTCTTTCGGCAGTAATGTCATAGTAGAATTTACCCGTACAGAAAACTAAAGTTTTCACCTCAGCTTTATTTACTGCATCGTCATCGATTGTTTCTTGGAAACTTCCGTTTTCTAATTCTTCGATTGTAGAGATGCATCTTGGATCACGCAACAAACTCTTCGGTGTAAACACAATAAGTGGCTTACGGAATTTTGTTTTCATTTGTCTTCTCAACAAGTGAAAGTAGTTAGCTGGCGTTGTACAATCAGCAACAAACATATTTTGTCTTGCACAAAGTTGCAAATAACGCTCCATTCTTCCTGAAGAGTGCTCTGCTCCTTGTCCTTCATAACCATGTGGTAATAATAGAACAATCCCGTTTTGGTTGTTCCATTTGTCCTCTCCACAAGAGATGTATTGGTCAATCATAATTTGGGCTCCATTACTGAAATCTCCAAATTGCGCTTCCCATATTGTTAAAGTATTGGGGTTTGCCAATGCATATCCATAATCAAATCCTAAAACTCCGTATTCAGACAATAGTGAGTTAAAAATATTGAAATTCCCTTTTTTACCTTCTAAACTATTGATTAAAGTTACTTCTTCTTCCGAATCCTCTACTTTTACAACGGCATGACGGTGAGAGAAAGTTCCACGCTCTACATCTTGCCCAGAAATACGAACATCAAAACCTTCTTGTAGCAAGGAACCATAAGCTAAATGCTCAGCCATTCCCCAATCAAGCTTATTTGTTTCGAAAAACATTGTTTTTCTGTCGTTGATTAGCTTTTGGATTTTATTGATAAACTTTTTATCTGTAGGTAAGTTAGAAACTGCGTTTGCAACCTGAGTCAATCCCTCTCTTGAATAAGAAGTATCAACATTTTGAAGCATTTGTACGTCAGTAACCTGCTCAAAGCCCAACCACTCATTTTTCATAAATGGCGTAATGATAGTCAAGTCCTTTTTACGAGAAGCTTCTAAATTCATTTCTAAATTAGATTTGTACTCCTTCTCAAGTCCTTTCACATAATTAGCGTCAATAACTCCGTCAGCCATTAATTTTGCAGCATAGATATCTCTAGGATTCTGATGTTTTGCAATAATTTTATACAATACTGGCTGTGTAAAACGAGGTTCATCTCCTTCGTTGTGACCGTATTTTCTATATCCTAATAAGTCAATAAAAACGTCACGTCCAAATTGCATTCTGAATTCTAATGCAAAAATCATCGCATGAACTACTGCTTCAGCATTATCTGCATTCACGTGTAATACTGGAGACAAAGTTACTTTAGCAACATCTGTACAATAAGTAGAAGATCTAGCGTCTAGGTAGTTTGTTGTAAAACCAACTTGGTTGTTGATTACAATATGAATTGTACCACCCGTTTTATATCCATCTAGACGGGCCATTTGGATAATCTCATACAGTATTCCTTGTCCTGCAATCGCAGCATCACCATGAACGGCGATAGGCAATACTTTTGAAAAATCATCTGGGAAATACTTATCTTGTTTTGCTCTTGTAATTCCTTCGATTACAGCACCTACTGTTTCAAGGTGCGAAGGATTTGGAGCCAAATTGATATTAATTTTCTTTCCTGTTCTTGTTATTTTGTCGGCAGTAAGTCCTAAGTGGTACTTCACGTCACCGTCAAAATATTCTTGATCGTAATCTTTACCGTCAAATTCTCCGAAAATATCTTGAGTAGATTTCCCGAATATGTTTGCCAATATATTCAAACGACCACGATGTGCCATTCCCATTACAAATTGCTCCACTCCCATGTCGGCAGCTTTCTCAATTAATGTGTCAAGGGCTGGTATTATTGATTCTCCACCTTCCAGTGAAAAACGTTTTTGACCAACATATTTAGTATGTAAGAAGTTTTCGAAAGAAACTGCTTCATTTAATTTATATAGAATTGATTTCTTTTCCTCACTTGAAAAGTTAGGCAAGTTATCGTTAAGTCCTATTTTCTCCTGTATCCATTGAACGATCTCTGGCTTTCTGATATACATATACTCCACACCAATGTGCTGGCAATAGATTGTATCCAAATGCTTTATGATCTCTGTAAGTGTCGAAGGTACTTTACCAACTACCTTCCCAGCGTCAAAAACAGTATTTAAATCTGCTGCTGAAAGTCCAAAATTAGCGATATCAAGTGAAGGCTCAAAAATCCTTCTATCTCTAACAGGATTCGTTTTAGTGAACAAATGTCCACGGGAACGGTAGCCTTCAATCAGATTTAATACTTTAAATTCTTTATGAATTTTTTCTGACATTTGATCGTAGTCCACATTTCCAGCAATAAAACTGGCATTGTTTTGTACGGGCTGTTCCCCGTTGTACGTTTCCATCCCAAAATCAAAACCTTGAAAGAAACTTCTCCAACTTGGCTCTACGTTATCTGGATTGTCAAGGTACTGATCGTATAATTGTGCGAAAAACTCTGTATGTGCTGCGTTTAGAAATGAAAACCTATCCATAATATTAGTGAATATACTTTTTGTTAAAATAGTTTCGCAAAAGTACAATAATCCCGTAAATTTATATTTAATTTTATATATTAATATGTTAAAAAAATAGATAGTTATGAGAAAAAACAACTCTTACACCATTTCAAAGTCCGTTTTCATTGCCATAATCGCATTAATTACTAATACTTTGCATGCACAGCAGCAAACAATTACAACAAATTCCAGCAGTGATTTTTGGAAAAACGTACAATTTGGAGGAGGAATTGGCCTAGGCTTCAGCACTGGATATACCAATATCTCTTTATCGCCAAGCGCCATTTACAACTTTAACGAATACGCTGCCTTGGGTCTTGGCGCTCAATACACTTACATTAAACAAAAAAACTTTTACAATGCCAACCTATATGGAGGTAGTGTTATTGGGTTATTAAATCCCTTTCCGCAAATTCAGCTTTCAGCCGAATTAGAGCAATTGCGTGTAAATGTCAATTTTTATGATGCCAACAGTAATTCTCAAGATTTTTGGAATACGGGTTTGTTTTTAGGAGCAGGATACCGCAGCGGATATGCCACAATAGGAGCACGATATAACGTATTAAGCGATAAGAATAACATCTACGGCACCGCTTTCATGCCGTTTGTCAGAGTGTATTTTTGAGAGAGAAAATAGAATAAAGAAATAGAGTATAGAATTAAAAATTTGAGGTGATTGAAGCGCATCTTCAAAAACATCAAGTCCTTAACTTCTCCATTTTACCGGTACTTGTTTTTAAACCAAACCTTTTGCCACTCTCTTTTTAGAATCAAAAAAGAGACTTGCTCTGCCAGTACAACCACATCTGAGCCGTCCATTTTTTTGACTTCATCTTCAGAAACATCGATGATATAAAGTAGGTTGAGATATTCAGCAAATTTGTGCTGAATCAATCGATAGATTTTTTCATGCAATTGAATTTTCAATTCATTAGGAGAAACACTCATCGGAAAATCGATCCCTTCATTTGCTAAATTGAAGTCCTTATTAATTTGTTCAATTAATTTAAGATATAAGGATTCGTTTTCTGCTTCAGAAAGTAGTAAATCAGCATTTTTGGGAGCTATAAACATAGTATGTAATTTTCTGTGGTAAATTCAATTGCAATTGAGACTGCTTACACCTTTCTTCCCATTAAGTTTTCACCAAAAGTGCGCAACAAATCTTTTTTATCCGCTTCGATATTCATTTTTTCTAAGGTTTCAAAAGCCTTAAAAGTATAGTCATGTATTGCTTCCTGAGTCGCTTTTGATGCTCCTGAAATATTGAAAATTTCTTTGACAGCTGCAATTTTAGCTGAACTATCCTCTAAATGTAAGGAGAATAAATCTTGTAATTGAAGTGCTTCCTCTTTAGAAGAAAACACTAACGCTTTTAAGTATAAATATGTTTTTTTATTCTCGATAATATCTCCACCTACTTGCTTTCCAAAAGTTTCTGGATCTCCAAAAGCATCTAGATAGTCATCCTGAAGTTGAAAAGCCAAACCTAAATTTAACCCAAACTCATAAATCAAGTCCGCATTTTCCAGGGAGGTTTCGGCTACTATCGCTCCCATTTTCATGGCTGCGGCAACAAGAACTGCGGTTTTGTATTCGATCATTTTGAGATATTCCGGAATAGTAACATCATCTCGAGTTTCAAAATCAACATCCCATTGTTGTCCTTCACAAACTTCAAGCGCAGTTTTACTAAATAATTTTGCCAATTGCATAAAAACTGCAGGCTCATATTGTTCGAAATATTGATAGGCTAAAATAAGCATTGCATCACCCGATAAGATTCCGGTGTTAACCCCCCATTTTTCATGAACCGTGATATTTCCTCTTCGCAAAGGTGCGGCATCCATAATGTCATCATGAACTAAGGAAAAATTATGAAAAACCTCCACTGCCATTGCTGCAGGAAGTGCTTTTTTATAATCACCATTAAAAACCTCGGTAGCCATTAAGGTTAAAAGAGGACGAATTCGCTTTCCTCCTAACCCTAAAATATAGGCAATAGGCTCATATAAGTTTTCAGGCTCTTTAGTAATAGTCTGCTTTTCTAAATAAGTGATGAAAAAATCTCGGAACTGGTCGATGGAGTGCATAAAACTAATTTTTGGGGCTAAATTACAGCATTCAGCCTTGATTACAAACTCTGTATTTCAATGAAATGTAAAATAAATTAAAAAAAACATGGAAACTTTAAACGTTTTCAAAGTTTCCATCGTATCTTTGCATCCGAAAATTAACTTATTGTAATTTATTGTCATGAATGCAACCTTACCTCTTACAGCAACAAAATGGACTATTGACTCGAGTCAATCTGATGTTTTAATTAAAGCGAGACACTCCATTATCGCATATATAGCGGGTTCTCGCAATAAGTTTAATGGCCATTTAGATATTCATGAAGATGAGCTAGAAGATGCTTCTGTTGAATTTCAATTAGATGTTAATAATAAAGACATGAGTATCGACCGCATCGACACAAATTTAATACTAAATGATTATTTAGACATTAAAACGTTTCCAATAATCAATTTCAAGTCGACTTCATTTCAAAAAATAAGTAAGAACATCAATTTCTTAAAAGGAAACTTAACCATTAAAAACATCACGAAAGTAGTTGAACTTGATGCTGAGTTAATAGGAATCACCACTTATGAAGGAAGAAAAAAAGCATTGTTTGAAGTTACGGGACAAATAAGCCGTAGCGATTTTAACCTTAGAACAAACTCCTACGCTCAAAATGCTGGAATTGCTTTAGGCCAAGATATAAAACTAATTGCCAACTTAGAATTTACCATATAAATTAACAGCAACTTCTTGATTTTCTAAAGCTTTATTTATACGATCTGCCTTTTATTGGATAAAAAAAAAGAACTAAATTAATTTCGACATAGATAATGAAAGAGAAAATAATTAACAAAGCAAGCGAGATGTTTTTAAAACTAGGTTTTAAGAGCATTACAATGGACGATATTGCCGGTGAAATGTGCATTTCTAAGAAAACGATTTACAAATATTTCTGTAATAAAGAAATTCTAATTGAGGAAAGCACTGTAGCAATACATACTGAAATACACACCATAATTGACAGTATCGTAAGCAAAGGCTACAATGCAATTCAAGAAAATTTTGAGATCAAAAAAATGTTCAAAGAAATGTTTCAATCTTCAGATGATTCTCCAAGCTTTCAATTAAAAAAACATTATCCTGAGATTTATGATAAGGTAATGAAACGAGAAACCACTGAATTCAATTCGGTATTTAAAAATAATATAGCAAAAGGAATAAGTCAAGGATTGTATCGAGAAAATATTAATATTGACAATTACACAAAACTTTACTACAATCTTATTTTTAGCATTAAAGGAAGTACCAGTTCTGAAAAAGAAGGCCAACTCTTAGAACTTGAAATATTAGAATACCACACCAGAGCTATGGCTACAGCTGCTGGAATTATTGAACTAGAAAAACATTTACTAAACCCGACCATCTAATGAAAAGATTAATTTTACTAACATTCCTAACATTTGCTTACGCAGCAAATGCGCAAGAAGTAAAGACACTTACTTTAAAGGACGCTATTGCTTATGCTTTAGAAAACAAATCTGATGCTAAAAAAGCAAAACTAAAAGTAGAGAATAGCGAGTACCAAATCCAGGAAGTTCGCTCTAGAGCTTTACCGCAAATTACTGCTAATGGAGGACTAACTTATAACCCAATTTTGCAAACAACTTTTATTGACGCAGCATCCTTTGGTGGAGATCCAGGAACTACTATTAAGGCTAATTTTGGTCAAAAATGGACTTCCGTTGCCGGCGTTTCTTTAACTCAAAATTTATTTGATCAATCTGTTTTTACTGGTTTAAAAGCGGCCAAAACTACGAGAGAGTTTTACCAAATTAATGAGCAGTTAACAGAAGAGCAAGTAATAGAAAGAGTGGCAAATAACTATTACCAAGTTTATGTACGAAGACAAAATCTAAACGTTTTAGACAGCACTTATGCTAACACTACCAAGGTTAGAGACATTATCAAAGGACTTTATGACAATGGATTGTCTAAGAAAATTGATTTGGATCGAATTGTAGTAAAACTTTCGAATATAAAAACACAACGTCAACAAGTATTGAATGCGGTTTTAATTCAGGAAAATGCATTGAAGTTTTATATGGGAATGCCTATTGAATCACAAATTGAAATTCCACAAACTGCTTTTGAAGTAACACCTCACTCATTTACAGAAACTCCAAATACCGAAATGCGAACAGAGTTTTTATTGATGAAAAAACAGGAACAATTACTAGAATTCCAAAAAAAGTCAATCATAGCAGGCTACTACCCTACATTATCACTTTCGGCAGGGTATAATTATATAGGTCAAGGTCCAAAAATGCCTTGGGGAGCAAAACCGTCTGATGGCGTTTACTGGACTGATTTCTCATCAGTAGGATTGAATTTAAGAGTTCCCATTTTTTCTGGTTTTGACACTAGATCTAAAGTTAGAAAAGCAGATATCGAATTACGATCTGTAAAGGAAGATTTAATAGACACAAAACTATCTCTAGATTTAGCTTACGCCAATGCAAAAACTCAAATTGACAATAGCATCATAACGATCGAAAATCAAAAAGGAAATGCACAATTAGCGCAAGATGTACTAAAAAACACCAATAATAACTACATACAAGGTTTAGCTACGTTAACTGATTTATTAGATGCTGAAAATGCATTTACCGAAGCACAAAACAACTATACCGCTGCAGTATTAGACTACAAACTAGCAGAAATTCAATTAATCAAATCAAAAGGAGAACTAAAATCACTACTAAATAACTAATCAAAATGAAAAAGAATATAATAATTACAATTGTAATACTTGCAGCCTTAGGTCTTATTGCTTTTACTTTAATGAATAACAAAAAAGAAAATGAAGCAAAAACGGCTGTTGTAGCTCAAAAGAATGCAAGCGTATCCGTAAAAACAGAATCCGTTACAACGGAAGAAGTTTCTTTAGACTTTTCAGTAAATGGTGTTTTTCAACCATTGCAAGAGTTAAACTTTTCTGCTGAGAAACCAGGAAGAGTTGTACGAGTACTAGTAGAGGAAGGATCTTCAGTAAGAATAGGACAAACACTAGCAATAGTAAGAAGCGAACAAATTACTTCTGACTTAACTACAGCGCAGGCTGCTTATCAAAATGCGTTGACTGATTTTAACCGTTTTGAAAACGCATACCAAACTGGTGGTGTAACAAAACAACAAGTAGATCAGGCTAAATTAAACTTGGTTACTTCAAAATCAAGATTACAACAAGCAAAAATAAATGTAGGTGACACTAATATCAAGTCAACTATAAACGGAATAGTAAATAAAAAATATATCGAGCCCGGTTCTGTTTTAGGTGCTGCTACGCAAATGTTTGAAATTGTAAATGTTTCGAAATTAAAACTAAAAGTAGCCATCAACGAAACGCAGGTTGCTGGTTTAAGAATAGGAAACGCAGTAAATGTAACTGCCAGCGTATATCCTGATGCTAATTTTGCTGGGAAAATCACCTTCATCGCTCCAAAGGCAGATGCAAGCTTGAACTTCCCTGTAGAAATCGAAATTGCAAACAATTCTACAAATGACTTAAAAGCCGGAATGTATGGAACTGCAGTGTTTGCATCCAAGCAACAAAAGCAATCGATGATGGTAGTTCCGAGAAATGCATTTATAGGAAGTGTGAGCAGCAATCAGGTTTTTGTTGCAGAAAATGGTGTTGCTAAATTAAAAACAGTAACCGCAGGAAGAATTCTTGGTGACAAAGTAGAAATCATAGACGGACTTTCAGATAATGAAATTGTAATTGTAACGGGACAAATTAACTTGACTGACGGAACAAAAGTGGACTTTATCAAATAAATCAAAAATTTGTTCCAGATGAAAAATTTCGAGTTTTTAAAACTAGATTTTTTCTCTGAAACCTGAAATTATATTATATATGAAAATAGCAGAAATATCCATAAAACGTCCGTCGTTAGTAATTGTGCTCTTTACAATTTTGATTCTTGGCGGTCTCTTTAGCTACAGTCAATTAGGCTATGAATTAATACCAAAATTTGAGCAAAATGTAATTACGGTGGCGACCATTTATCCTGGCGCTTCCCCTTCTGAGGTCGAAAATACAGTTACCAAGAAAATTGAAGACGCAGTTGCTTCTTTGGAAAACATTAAAAAAATCGACTCTCGTTCTTACGAAAGTTTATCTACGGTTTCCATCACACTGAACACAAAAGCAAAAGTTGACCTTTCACTCAACGATGCCCAACGTAAAATAAACGCCATCATAAGCGATTTACCAGACGATGCAAAAACACCATCTTTAAGTAAATTCTCCTTAAGTGATTTACCAATTATGACTATTGGTTCCAATAGTAACATGGATGAAGTCGCTTTTTATGACTTAATTGATAAAAAAATAGCGCCTGTTTTATCCCGTGTAAATGGAGTCGCTCAGGTAAATATTATTGGTGGACAAGAACGCGAAATACAAGTTAGCCTTGATGCCATAAAAATGCAAGGTTACGGACTTTCAATTCCGCAAGTACAGCAGATAATTCTATCTTCTAATTTAGATTTCCCAACTGGAAACATTCAAACCCGCGATCAAAAAATATTGATTCGTTTAGCGGGTAAATATAAAAACGTAGATGAATTAAGAAATTTAGTCGTTTCTTCTAACAACGGTATTCAAGTACGTTTGCGCGATATCGCCGATGTTCAAGATGGACAAAAAACTGCTGAAAAGATTGCTCGCGTTGACCAAAAAAGTGCTATTATTTTACAAATCGTAAAACAATCAGATGCTAATGCGGTTGCGGTTAGTGAGGAAGTACATAAAACCATCACTAAATTAGAAAACGACTATAAAAAGGATGATGTAAAATTGAATGTCGCTAACGACAGTTCGGTATTTACATTAGAAGCTGCAGACTCTGTAATTCACGATTTACTGATTGCCGTATTTTTAGTAGCGTTTGTAATGTTATTTTTCTTGCACAGTGTAAGAAACTCCTTGATCGTAATGGTTGCTATTCCTGCTTCCTTGATTTCGACCTTTATCGGGTTTTACTATTTGGGATATACTTTAAACTTAATGAGTTTATTAGGACTATCGCTGGTTGTAGGTATTCTTGTGGATGATGCCATTGTAGTATTAGAAAATATTTACAGGCACATGGAAATGGGGAAAAATAAGGTTCGTGCAGCTTATGAAGGAACAGCCGAGATAGGCGCAACGGTAACTTCGATCACCTTAGTAATTGTTGTTGTATTCTTACCTATTGCAATGAGTACAGGATTAGTTTCGAATATTATTACACAGTTTTGTGTTACCGTAATTATTTCGACATTATTCTCACTTTTAGCATCTTTTACAATTATTCCATGGTTGTCTTCCCGTTTTGGAAAACTTGAACATATTGAAGGTAAAAATGCTTTTGGTAGAGTTATTCTTGGATTCGAAAAATTATTAACTCGTTTTACGAATTGGGTTACTAATTTATTAAAATGGTGTTTGGATCATTACAAAACAACTTTAGCTGTTGTCCTTGTGCTATTCTTTAGCTCAGTAGCTTTAGTTCCATTTGGATTTATTGGTGGAGAGTTTTTTGCCAAATCAGACAGTGGAGAATTTTTGGTTCAAATAGAATTACCAAAAGATGCTTCCTTAGAACAAAGTAATTTCATGGCCCAAAAAGCAGAAGCTTTCTTGAACACACAAGAATATGTGAAAAGTTTAATTACTAAAGTTGGTGAAACCAGCGAAGGAATGGGAGCTTCACAATCTACCGCATACAAGTCAGAGATTAATGTAAAAATGATTGATCAAAAAGACAGGACAGATGATTCCTATGTCTATGCCGCTAGAATGAAGCTGCAATTAGAAAAAATATTGGTTGGTGCCAAAGTAAAAACAGTACCAGTAGGTATTTTAGGAACTGCTGAAGATGCACCTATTGCCTTAATTGTTACGGGTACAAGTCTAGAAAGCGCGATGGTTTTTGCCAAAGAAGCCGAAGCAGAACTTATCAAAATACCTGGATCAACGGGAGTAAAACTATCTGTAGAAACTGGAAATCCTGAAATTAATGTTCAGGTGGACAGAGATAAAATGTCAGCACTTGGCTTGACTCTACAAACTGTAGGTATGACCATGCAAACTGCTTACAGCGGAAACACGGACGGAAAATTTAGAGCGGGTGAATACGAGTATGACATCAACATCAAATACAGCAGCTTTGACCGTAAAAGCATCAATGATGTAAGTAATCTTATTTTTATAAACGATAAAGGAGAACAAATAAAATTGTCTCAATTTGCGACAGTAAAAGAAGGTTCTGGACCAAGTCAATTAGAGCGTAGAGATAAAACTGCATCAGTTACCTTAAAAGGACAAACTGTTGGAGTACCAGTAGGGAATGTGGTTGCGCAACTTGAATCAAAATTAGCGACAATGAAAAAACCGGTTGGTGTTAACTACATTTGGGGTGGTGATCAAGAAAATCAAAGTGAAGGTTTCGGAACCTTAGGTTTTGCTTTATTAGCAGCAATTATCTTGGTTTACCTTGTAATGGTAGGATTGTATGATAGTTTTGTTCACCCGTTTGTAGTATTATTTGCAATTCCGCTTTCGTTTATTGGAGCGTTATTAGCCTTGGCTTTAACCAACAACACCTTAAATATATTTACCATCCTTGGAGTTATTATGCTTATTGGTCTGGTCTGTAAAAATGCGATTATGCTTGTGGATTACACGAACCAGCGAAGAGCTGCCGGTGAAACCATTAGAACCGCATTGATCCAAGCCAATCATGCTCGTTTGCGTCCTATTTTAATGACGACAATCGCAATGGCTTTTGGTATGTTCCCAATCGCATTAGCATCTGGTGCTGGTGCCGAATGGAAAAATGGACTAGCTTGGGTAATCATTGGAGGATTAATCAGTTCTTTATTCCTAACCTTAATTATCGTTCCGGTAATTTATGAAATCATGGAAAAATTGATCTACAAGTTTACGAAAGGTAAGAAAACAGATTTTGAAGCTTTGATAGTCGCTGATTATGAACCAAAGGCACTAAGTGAAGATGGATTTAATCCTGAACATACACTTTAACTATAAATTTGAAATAGAAAAAGCCGTCTTTCCAAACATGGGATAGACGGCCTTTCCTTTGAAAAATCGTATTTGACAAGTTGTTTGCAGCAAAAAAAAGGCTTCCGGTAAATTCCGGAAGCCTTTTTTTTTTACTAAAATAAATTTAATTAATCCACATTAACTATTGCATCTTGTTTCCAGTTTTTCACGGAAGCAACTCTATTATCTGAATAATCCACTTCACTTACAACTGAACCATTCCAGAAAAACCACTTGCCTACTTTTTGTCCTTTATTATACTCCGCAAGAGCAGTTTTATTTCCATTTACATCAAAGGATAACCATTGTCCTTGTAGTTTCCCGTCTTTGTAAAAACCTTCCTGTTTCACTTGGCCATTCTCATATACATAAGTAGCCTTAACTAAATTCCCAACTGCTTCCAATTTAGGTTTTATAGCGGTGTTCTGTGCAAAAATCATTCCTGAGATTAACATTGCTCCGATAACTATATATTTTTTCATCTTGTAAAGTTTTAATGGTTCCTTCATCAAATATATAAATAATTTTACATTAAAAACATAATTTGGTAACAATTTAGTAACATTAGACGAAAGCTTAACATTGTAAATTCTTAACATATTCAATTACCGTTACTAAAAAACCATTTTTCTCAATTCATTGTTCATAATAAATTCTAAATTTGCAGCTAAGCCCAAAGAGGCGAAAAGATGGAATAATCTAAAATTTTGATAATGTATAGAAGTCATAATTGTGGCGAATTAAACGCCTCACACATAAATACTGAAGTTACACTTGCCGGTTGGGTTCAAAAATCTAGAGACAAGGGATTCATGAATTGGATTGATTTACGTGACCGTTATGGAATTACACAATTAATTTTTGACGAAGGTCGTACTGAAAAATCAGTTTTTGAATTAGCAAAAACTTTGGGTCGCGAATTCGTAATTCAAGTTAAAGGAACCGTTATTGAGCGTGAAGCGAAGAACAAAAACATCGCAACTGGAGAAATCGAAATTTTAGTTACAGAACTAACTATATTGAATGCAGCATTAACACCGCCCTTTACTATCGAAGATGAAACTGATGGCGGTGAAGATATTCGAATGAAATACCGCTATTTAGACATTAGAAGAAATCCTGTAAAAAACAGTTTATTATTCCGTCATAAAGTAGCAATGGAAGTGCGCAAGTACCTTTCTGATTTGGATTTCTGCGAAGTAGAAACGCCTTATTTAATCAAATCAACTCCTGAGGGAGCTCGTGATTTTGTTGTTCCTTCTCGAATGAATGAAGGACAATTTTACGCTTTACCACAATCGCCACAAACCTTCAAACAATTATTGATGGTGGGTGGTATGGATAAATACTTCCAAATCGTGAAGTGTTTCCGTGACGAAGATTTACGTGCTGATAGACAGCCCGAGTTTACACAAATTGATTGCGAAATGGCATTTGTGGAACAAGAAGATATTTTGAACGTTTTTGAAGGCTTAACAAGACATTTACTGAAACAAATTAAAGGTATCGAAGTAGATAAATTTCCACGTATGACTTACGAGCATGCGATGAAAACTTATGGAAATGACAAACCGGACATTCGTTTCGGAATGGAATTTGGCGAACTAAACAAATTTGCGCAACACAAAGAATTCCCAGTTTTTAATACTGCCGAATTAGTGGTGGGAATTGCAGTTCCAGGCGCAGGAAGTTATACTAGAAAAGAAATCGATGCTTTAATCGAATGGGTGAAACGTCCACAAGTAGGCGCATCAGGAATGGTTTATGTAAAATGCAACGAGGACGGAACCTATAAATCATCTGTAGATAAATTCTACGAACAAGATGACTTAATTAATTGGGCAAAGACAACCGAAGCAAAAGCTGGCGACATGATTTTTGTACTTTCTGGTCCTGCTGATAAAACTAGAGCGCAACTTTCTGCTTTACGAATGGAATTAGCGACACGTTTAGGATTAAGAAACCCAGCCGAATTCGCACCACTTTGGGTAGTTGATTTCCCATTATTAGAATTTGACGAGGAAACTGCCCGTTACCACGCCATGCATCATCCGTTTACTTCCCCTAAACCGGAAGACATGCATTTATTAGAAACCGATCCAGGAAAAGTTCGCGCAAATGCTTATGATATGGTATTGAACGGGAATGAAATTGGAGGTGGCTCTATTCGTATTCACGACAAAGCGACACAACAACTTATGTTTAAATACCTGGGCTTCACAGAAGACCAAGCAAAAGAACAGTTTGGATTCTTAATGGACGCATTTCAATTTGGAGCGCCACCACACGGAGGATTAGCCTTTGGATTAGACAGATTAGTAGCTATTCTAGGCGGACAGGAAACCATTCGTGATTTTATCGCTTTTCCAAAAAACAACTCTGGAAGAGATGTCATGATTGACGCTCCATCAGCTATTGATGACACACAATTAAAAGAGCTTCACATAAAATTGAATCTGTAGTACTTTATCAGTAACTAATGGTGGAAAACGCTGAAAATCAAATATTTTCAAAAAAAAAGAATATTTATTAACAAACATATGATAATAAATATTACATTTGCTTCATTATAAATTATTATTACAATTACAATGCGTACAGGTACAGTTAAATTTTTCAATGAGTCAAAAGGTTACGGATTCATTACAGACGAAGAAACAGGAAAAGACATTTTTGTTCACGCTTCAGGAATCAACGCGGAAGAATTACGCGAAGGTGACAGAGTTAGCTATGAAGAAGAAGAAGGAAGAAAAGGAAAAGTTGCTGCGAAAGTAGCAGTTATCTAAGCAAAAAATTATTTTTTGCTACGAATGTTTAAAACGTTTCGATTTACTTCGGAACGTTTTTTTTTTGGTTTCAACTCTAAAAATTCCTTTCTAAAAATAAGATTTGAGTTTATTATTTATAATCATTAAAAATTAGGAAGCAATTGGATTTTCAACACAACTAAATTCCGTATTACACTTGTGTTTTAATTCATTGAAACCTATCTTTGTCGCTAATTTTAGCACATTTAAATCATTAATTATGCAATCTGATCAGTTAAGTTATATTCCGATTTTGTTACAGTTTTTATTGGCTGCCGGGTTTGTAGTAGGAACTATTTTCGTTTCTGGAAAATTAGGACCTAAAAGAAAATCAGTAGTAAAAGGTAAAAACTTTGAATGTGGTATTGAAGGTATAGGAAATGCACGTATTCCGTTCTCAGTAAAATACTTTCTTGTTGCGATATTGTTTGTTCTTTTTGACATTGAAGTTATCTTTCTATACCCTTGGGCAATCAATTTCAAGGAGCTAGGAATGGAAGGAATGGTTAAGATGGTGATATTTATGCTTTTACTTTTGGTGGGGTTTTTCTACATCATCAAAAAGAAAGCTTTAGAGTGGGAATAAAACTAAGAATGCGATTTATAATAAAAGATTTCATTTAGGAAAAATCCTAAATCGTAAATCCTATAATCTATAATTTAAGATGAGTAATTCAAATATAAAAATAGTTGAGGCACCAGAAGGTTATGTTGGAGAAGGTTTCTTCGCCACAAAACTAAATGATGTTGTAGGTTTGGCTCGTGCCAATTCCCTTTGGCCTTTACCCTTTGCAACTTCTTGTTGTGGTATTGAGTTCATGGCAACCATGGGAGCACATTATGATATCGCTCGATTTGGTTCTGAGCGTTTAAGTTTTTCTCCTCGTCAATCAGATATGTTATTGGTAATGGGAACTATTTCGAAAAAAATGGCTCCTGTTTTACGTCAAGTTTACGAACAAATGTCTGAACCTAGATGGGTTATTGCTGTTGGTGCTTGTGCATCTTCAGGTGGTATTTTCGATACTTACTCAGTGTTACAAGGAATTGACAAAGTAATTCCTGTTGACGTATATGTACCGGGTTGTCCTCCAAGGCCAGAGCAAATTTTAGATGGCGTAATGAAATTACAAGAACTGGTTAAATCTGAATCTGTAAGAAGAAGAAGTTCGCCAGAGTACGAAGCATTAATGGCCTCTTATAACATCAAATAACGACATGGCATTAGAAAATACTGTTATTCAAGATAAATTAACGGAAACCTTTGGCGAGAATGTTTTTCACTTTAATCAAGAAAAAGATATCTTTTCATTTGAAATTACTGCTGACAAAATCACAGCGGTCATTCTTTTTTTGAAAAACGATCCTATATTGCGTTTCAATTTTTTAACTGATTTATGTGCGATACATTATCCAGATAATGAAGTAGACAGACAAATTACAATGGTGTATCACATGCACAATTGGTATGATAACAAACGTGTGAAAATCAAAGCTTTTATCAACGGCGACAAACCGGAAATAAAAACAATTTGTAACATTTTCAAAAGTGCAAACTGGATGGAAAGAGAAACTTATGATTTTTACGGCGTAGACTTTATTGGCCACCCACAATTGAAACGTATCTTGAACATGGATGAAATGGTTTCATTTCCTATGCGTAAAGAGTTTCCATTAGAAGACGGTGGACGTACAGATAAAGACGACCGTTTCTTCGGAAGAACAATAGACAATTGCTAAAAACACAATATATAATTTTTCACATTCTATAAATGTCAGAACTATTATTACCACCAGAGCATCGATATGCTAAAATCATGAAAGAGAAGCTAAATGACGATGGAAGCGAGCTTTCTATTCTTAATTTAGGTCCTACTCACCCCGCTACGCACGGAATTTTTCAAAACATTCTGTTGATGGATGGGGAACGCATTTTAGAAGCCGAGCCAACTATTGGTTACATACACCGTGCTTTCGAAAAAATCGCAGAAAATCGTCCTTTTTACCAAATTACTCCACTTACAGACCGAATGAACTATTGCTCCTCTCCTATTAACAATATGGGATGGTGGATGACTTTAGAAAAATTACTTGATATTGAAGTGCCAAAACGTGCTCAGTATTTAAGGGTTATTGTAATGGAATTGGCACGAATTTCTGATCACCTTATCTGTAACTCTATTTTAGGAGTTGACACTGGAGCCTTTACAGGGTTTCTTTACGTTTTCCAATTTAGAGAGAAAGTATATGAGATCTACGAAGAAATTTGTGGCGCTCGATTGACGACTAACATGGGAAGAATTGGTGGTTTCGAAAGAGACTGGTCTCCTGAAGCTTTTAGAAAATTAGATTTATTTTTAGAAGAATTTCCAGTTGCTTGGAAAGAATTTGAAAATCTATTCGTAAGAAATAGAATTTTCATGGACAGAACCATAAACGTGGGAGCAATAACTGCTGAAGAAGCTATTTCTTACGGATTTACAGGTCCAAACTTACGTGCAGCAGGTGTTGATTATGATGTACGTGTAGCACAACCTTATAGCTCATACGAAGATTTTGATTTTATAGTTCCCGTTGGAAAATCTGGAGACACTTACGATCGTTTTTGCGTTCGAAATGCAGAAGTTTGGGAAAGCTTAAGTATTATTCGTCAAGCTTTGGCAAAAATGCCAGCAGGAAATGAATATCATGCTGAAGTTCCAGACTATTACCTTCCTCCAAAAGAGGATGTTTACACAAACATGGAGTCTTTGATATATCACTTTAAGATTGTAATGGGTGAAGTTCCCGTTCCAGTTGCGGAAATATACCATCCTGTTGAAGGTGGAAACGGAGAATTAGGTTTCTATTTAGTAACTGACGGAAGTCGTACTCCTTACAGACTGCATTTTAGAAGACCTTGTTTTATATACTATCAAGCTTATCCAGACATGATAAAAGGAGCATTGCTTTCTGATGCGATTGTAATTTTATCGAGTTTAAATGTAATTGCAGGAGAATTAGACGCTTAGAGATTGAGGATTGAAGAATAACGATTTTAGATTTCAGATTTAAAAGAAAGATGGAAAGAACACATTACAAGCAAGAAATAAATATGACCGAAACATTGATGAATCGCATCAATGAACTCATTAGTCATTACCCAGAAGATAAAAGAAAATCAGCTTTATTACCTGTTTTACACGAAGTTCAAGATGCTCACGAGAATTGGTTGAGTATCGAATTAATGGATAAGGTAGCTGAGATCATCCAAATATTACCAATTGAGGTGTATGAGGTTGTTTCTTTTTACTCGATGTACAATCAAAAACCTATTGGAAAATACATGTTTGAGTTTTGTCAAACATCACCATGTTGCCTTAACGGAACGGAAGATCTAATGGACTACACCTGTGAAAAACTAGGTGTGAAAATTGGTGAAACTACCGCAGATGGACTTTTTGAAGTAAAAGGTGTAGAGTGTTTAGGTGCTTGTGGATATGCTCCGATGATGCAGCTTGGCGATTTTTACAAAGAGCATCTTACCAAAGAAAAAATCGATCAGTTAATAACTGATTGTAGAGATGATAAAATAATATTACACGATAAATAAGATGTCAAAAAAAATATTATTAGACAAGATTAACATTCCAGGAATAAAAACCTACGAAGTATATCGCCAGAATGGCGGTTATGCGTCTGTAGAAAAAGCAATGAAATCAATGACTCCAGACGAAGTTGTTGAGCAAGTAAAAACATCAGGACTTCGTGGTCGTGGTGGTGCTGGATTTCCTGCTGGATTAAAATGGAGTTTTATTGATAAAAAATCAGGAAAACCAAGGCATTTAGTTTGTAATGCAGATGAGTCTGAACCGGGAACTTTCAAAGATCGTTACTTGATGGAATTTATTCCTCATTTATTGATCGAAGGAATGATTACTTCAAGTTTTGCTTTGGGTGCTAACCTATCATATATCTACATTCGTGGAGAATACATGTGGGTTTACAAAATCCTAGAAAGAGCTATTGCAGAAGCGAAAGCCGCTGGTTGGTTAGGTAAAAACATATTAGGAACAGGATACGACTTAGAACTTTATGTTCACTGTGGTGCCGGTGCCTACATTTGTGGTGAAGAAACTGCTCTTATTGAATCATTGGAAGGAAAAAGAGGTAATCCTCGTATCAAGCCACCATTCCCTGCAGTTTCAGGTTTATGGGCAAATCCTACAGTAGTTAATAACGTGGAAACTATCGCATCAGTGCCATGGATTGTAAATAATTCTGGTGATGAATATGCAAAAATCGGAATCGGGAGAAGTACTGGAACTAAATTAATTTCGGCTTCAGGACATGTGAAAAATCCTGGTGTTTATGAAATTGAATTGGGACTTAGCGTTTACGAATTCATGAATTCAGATGAATATTTAGGCGGAATGAGTTCTGACCGCCCTTTGAAAGCATTAGTGCCCGGAGGTTCATCAGTGCCAATTTTGCCAGCTGATTTGATTTATAAAACAGCAAATGGTGAAGACCGTTTGATGACTTACGAGTCTTTGAGTGATGGTGGATTTGCAACTGGTTCTATGTTAGGTTCTGGAGGATTCATCGTTTATAACGATACTTCTTGTATCGTACGTAACACTTGGAACTTTGCTCGTTTTTATCATCATGAAAGCTGTGGACAATGTTCACCATGTCGTGAAGGTACAGGCTGGCTAGAGAAAGTTTTATGGCGTATTGAAAATGGTCAAGGACGTGAAGAAGACATCGATTTGCTATGGAGTATTCAAAGTAAAATTGAAGGAAACACAATTTGTCCATTAGGTGACGCAGCTTCATGGCCAGTAGCAGCAGCTATTCGTCACTTTAGAGATGAATTTGAATATCACGTTCGTTTCCCAGAAAAAATAAAAAATAGAAACCATTTTGTTGAAGAACCATTTGCTCAAGTAAAGCACTTAGTAACAAAACAAACAGTTTAAAATAGTTTCAAGTTTCAAGTTTTTTTTTAGTTTCAATTGTAGCAACCTGAAACTTCAAACTTTAAACTAAAAAAACAAAAGTAAGAAATGAAAGTAACAATAGACGGTCAAGCAATTGAAGTAGAACCAGGAACAACCATTCTACAAGCAGCACGTAAGATAGGTGGAGAATCTGTGCCACCAGCGATGTGCTATTATTCTAAATTAGAAGGTAGCGGCGGTAAATGTCGTTGTTGTCTAGTAGAAGTTGCAAAAGGTAGTGATGCAGATCCAAGACCAATGCCAAAATTAATGGCTTCTTGTGTAACAGGATGCATGGACGGTATGGAGATAAACAGCAAATCTTCTGCTAGAGTTAAAGAAGCTAGAGAATCAGTAACTGAGTTTTTACTGATCAATCACCCACTCGACTGTCCAGTTTGTGACCAAGCGGGAGAATGTGATTTACAAGATTTAAGTTTTGAGCACGGAAAAGCTAAAAGTAGATTTATAGAAGAAAAAAGGACATTTGAGCCTGAAGATATAGGCCCAAATATTCAATTGCATATGAATCGTTGTATTCTTTGTTACCGCTGTGTAATGGTTGCTGATCAATTGACAGACAATCGTGTACATGGTGTAATGGACAGAGGAGATCATTCGAACATTTCGACTTGTATTTCTAAAGCGATCGACAATGAGTTTTCAGGAAATATGATTGATGTATGTCCTGTAGGTGCGTTAACTGATAAAACATTTAGATTTAAATCTAGAGTTTGGTTCAACAAACCGTACAATGCACATAGAGACTGTGATAAATGTTCAGGAAAAACAACACTTTGGATGTTTGGTGACGAAATACAAAGAGTTACTGGTCGTAAAGACGTTTATCATGAAGTTGACGAATTCATCTGTAACGGATGTCGTTTTGACCATAAAGACCCTTCTCATTGGGTTATTGAAGGTCCAAGAGCATTTGACAAAGATTCTGTTATCAATCAAAATAATTACACTCAGGAACTGGAAACAGTTGTAATCGAAACCGAAGAAGGAATTCTTAAAGGTAGAGAGCAAGACCGTAAGAAAATAAGCATGCCTGCTATCCCTTTGGATAAAGAAGAAGAGGAAGATTTTAAACATGGTAACATTTAGAAAATGGATAGTAGTATAATTATAGAGAAAAGCGTTATTATTTTAGTTGTGTTTGCAATCACCATGCTTATGGCGATGTATTCCACATTAGCTGAAAGAAAAGTAGCCGCTTGGCTTCAAGATCGTATTGGTCCTAACAGAGCTGGAAAAGGTGGAATATTACAACCCCTTGCTGATGGATTAAAATTATTTTCGAAAGAAGAATTTGAGCCTGATACTCCAAACCGCTTTTTGTTTTTTGCAGGACCTGCTCTTGCAATGACAACAGCCTTAATGACAAGTGCCGTTATCCCTTGGGGTGATAAATTTCACCTTTTTGGGAGAGATATTATCTTACAGGCAACTGACATTGATGTCGCTTTGTTATATCTTATAGGTGTAATGTCAATTGGTGTTTACGGAATCATGATAGGTGGATGGGCTTCCAATAATAAATTCTCATTGATTGGAGCGGTTCGTGCGGCTTCTCAAATGATCTCTTATGAGGTTGCAATGGGACTTTCGTTAATCGCATTATTGATGATGACTGGAACTTTGAGCTTGAGAGAAATCTCAATGCAACAAGCTGGTATGAATTGGAATGTTTTTTACCAACCTTTATCATTCTTCATTTTCTTAATTTGTGCTTTTGCAGAAACGAATAGAACGCCATTTGATTTAGCGGAATGTGAAACGGAATTAGTGGGTGGATACCACACAGAATATTCGTCTATGAAAATGGGATTCTACTTATTTGCTGAATATGCAAATATGTTTATCTCTTCTACAATTCTTGCTGTTTTATTCTTTGGTGGATATAACTATCCAGGAATGAGCTGGGCAGTAGAAAACTGGGGCGTAAACTTGGCTAACGTACTTGGAATTATCGCATTGTTTATCAAAATTTGTGGTTTCATTTTTCTTTACATGTGGGTAAGATGGACTATTCCAAGATTTAGATACGATCAATTGATGCACCTTGGATGGAGAATATTAATACCATTATCAATCCTTAATATTATCATTACAGGAATTGTAATGTTGAGAGCAGAAATAGCAATTTATTTAGGATTTTAAATAGGAGTAAAAAAGGGCTAGCCCTGATAGAAACGAAAATTCTTTCATCCTGAACAAAGTTCAGGATGAAAGATTGAAGAGAATAGCAGGAATAAGCTACTAATAAAATAAAAAAATGTCAATAGAAACCATATCCTTATCTGGAAGAAAAAAAGTAGTCTCTAACAAAGAGATGACTTTTTTGGAAAAAATGTATCTACTTGCGATTATCAAAGGAATGATAATCACGATTAAGCATTTGTTTACGAGAAAAGTTACCATTAAATATCCTGAACAGGTACGTGAGATGAGTCCGATTTACCGTGGCCAGCACCAGTTGAAACGTGACGAGCAAGGCCGTGAAAACTGTACTGCTTGTGGATTATGTGCTTTATCATGTCCTGCAGAAGCGATCACAATGAAAGCTGAAGAACGCAAATCTGACGAAAAACATTTATACAGAGAAGAGAAATACGCTTCGATTTATGAAATCAATATGTTGCGCTGTATATTTTGTGGTTTGTGTGAAGAAGCTTGCCCAAAAGACGCTATCTATTTGACAACTTCAAAAACACTAGTTGAATCCAGCTATGACAGAGAAGATTTTATTTATGGCAAAGACAGATTAGTGATGCCTTTAGATATCGCAATGAAAAACACACAACTTAAAAACGCTAACTAATGTCGACTATCCTTATTATATTTTGCGTTTTGTCAGCTGTAACTATAGCTACGGCCTTCTTAACCATCTATAGCAGAAACCCAATTCATAGTGCTTTATATCTTGTAATTTCTTTTTTCTCAATTGCAGGGCATTATTTGTTGTTGAACTCTCAATTTCTAGCCATAATGCACATCATTGTGTACTCTGGTGCAATTATGATTTTATTTTTATTCACCATCATGTTGATGAATTTAAATAAAGAAAATGAAGTTCACAAACCTAGAATTACTAGACTAGGTGCTATTGTTTCTTTTTGTTTGATAAGCTTGGTTTTAATTGCCATTTTCATAAATTCAAAACCTATCGTTGGCGAATACATTAGCACTGGAGAAGATTACCAATCTATAAAAGTATTAGGTCTAGTACTATTAAACGAGTATATGGTGCCGTTTGAATTTGCCTCTATCTTACTTTTAGTAGCAATGATTGGATCGGTTTTATTGTCTAAAAAAGAAAAAACAGAGAAATAACATGAACAATATTTTAAATGAAATAGGCATCGAAAACTACATTTTCCTTTCTACGATACTTTTTTGTATTGGGGTCTTTGGAGTTTTATACAGACGAAATGCAATTATCGTATTTATGTCTATTGAGATTATGCTGAATGCAGTCAACCTTTTGTTTGTAGCATTTTCTACTTATCACCAAGATGCACAAGGACAAATTTTCGTCTTTTTCTCGATGGCTGTAGCTGCTGCCGAAGTTGCTGTAGGTTTAGCAATTCTAGTTTCCATATTTAGAAATTTAGGCTCAATTGACATCAATAATTTAAAAAACTTAAAAGGATAAATTATAATGAATACGAATTTAGCTTTACTCTTATTATTAGCTCCTTTTTTAGGGTTTTTATTTAATGTTTTCTTCGGCAAAAGTGTTGGAAAAACAGCTTCTGGCACAATTGGAACCCTTACAGTGGCACTTTCATTTGCACTATCAGTTTATTTTTTCCTCGAAATAAATCAAACGCAACAAGCCATCCAAATTCAGTTATTTGATTGGATTCAAATAAGTAACTTCAAAGTAGATTTTGGTTTTCTTTTAGACCAACTTTCGATCTTATGGTTACTTTTTGTAACTGGAATTGGCGCACTGATACATATGTACTCCATCAGCTACATGCATGATGACGAGAACATGAATAAGTATTTTGCTTATTTAAACTTGTTCATTTTCTTCATGATTACTCTTGTAATAGGAAGTAACTTATTAGTCTTATTCATCGGTTGGGAAGGTGTTGGTCTTTGTTCTTATCTTCTTATTGGCTTTTGGCATAAAAACCAAGAATTCAATGACGCAGCTAAGAAAGCATTCATCATGAACCGAATTGGAGATTTAGGTTTATTAATTGGAATCTTCATCATTGGCGCAATGTTTTCTACTTTAGACTATGCAACACTAAAAACAGCTATCGCTGGCGCTACAGATTTAAACATGTATTGGATTTCTGTTGCTGCTTTTGCTCTATTCATTGGAGCTTGTGGAAAATCAGCACAAATACCTTTATACACTTGGTTACCCGATGCGATGGCAGGGCCAACACCAGTTTCGGCATTAATACATGCTGCAACGATGGTAACTGCAGGTATCTTTATGATTACAAGATTAAACTTTGTGTTTGATTTAGCTCCAGATGTTCAAAACATCATTGCTATTGTTGGTGCTATTACTGCATTAGTAGCTGCAACTATTGCTTTAGTTCAAACAGATATTAAAAAAGTACTTGCCTACTCTACCGTTTCTCAATTAGGATTAATGTTTTTAGCATTAGGTTTAGGAGCTTATGAAGTTGCTGTTTTCCACGTTATCACACATGCTTTCTTTAAGGCTTGTTTATTCTTAGGATCTGGATCTGTTATTCACGCTTTACATGGAGAACAAGACATGCGCAGAATGGGTGGATTGAAAAAAGTAATGACAATCACATTTATTACCTTCTTGATCTCTTCATTGGCGATTTCAGGAATCCCTCCTTTTTCAGGGTTTTTCTCGAAAGATGAAATTCTATTAGTGGCATTTGAGCACAACAAAATACTTTGGTTCATTGCTTCCTTAGCATCCTTAATGACGGCTTTCTATATGTTTAGATTGTTATACCTTACTTTCTTCAAAGAATTTAGAGGTACTGCAGAACAAAAAAGCCACTTACATGAAAGTCCTACTTTAATTACGTTTCCTTTAATTGTTTTAGCAATTTTAGCAACCTTAGGTGGATTGATTAGTTTACCAACTAATAGCTGGTTGAACAATTATCTGTCACCTTTATTTACAAAAGTAGCGACAGAGCAACACCATTTTGGAACAACTGAATATGCATTGATGTTTATTGCCGTTATCGGTGGATTAGTTGGAATAGCTATTGCTTATGCAAAATACATCAAGCAAAATCAAGTTCCTGCAGAAGATGCAGAGATTACAGGTTTTACAAAAGTGTTATACGATAAATATTATGTAGATGAAATCTATGACTTTTTATTCGTGAAATCAATTAATGGCTTATCAAGATTCTTTAGAGACTACGTG
The DNA here is from genome assembly GCF_008033395.2 of Flavobacterium sp. XN-5. Classification (NCBI taxonomy): domain Bacteria; kingdom Pseudomonadati; phylum Bacteroidota; class Flavobacteriia; order Flavobacteriales; family Flavobacteriaceae; genus Flavobacterium; species Flavobacterium sp. XN-5. The sequence goes on along the minus strand of NZ_VOGZ02000001.1, from coordinate 1,046,094 downwards.
GAGACTACTTTAACTTCGATGGTTTTTGGATTAGCGAAAGTAACCAACGAAATAGGATTTCAAGGAAAAAAATTACAAAGCGGAAGTATCGGTTTTTACCTTTTTGCTTTTGTTATCGGCATGTGCGCCATTGTAACCTATTTATTTTTAGTTCAATAATTTTATACTATGAATGTATCTATACTGTTAATTATACTTTTTGTTGGAGCCTTTGCAACGTACCTGGCTGGTGACAAACTGGCTTCAAAAGTAGCATTGTTCTTTAGCCTTTCGTCTTTAGGATGTGCAATCGTATTGTTAAACAATTTCAACGCTGGAGAAAACATTAGTTTTATAAGCCAATGGATCAACCAACCTAATATTTCATTTGCTCTACAAGCAGATGGACTATCAATCGCAATGATTCTCTTAACACTGGCATTAGCACCAATTATTATATTTTCTTCTTTTGGAAATGAATATAAAAATGCAAAAGCGTTTTACTCGCTGATTCTTTTTATGGTTTTTGCTATGGCAGGAACATTCTTAGCTTCAGATGGTCTTTTATACTATATCTTTTGGGAATTAGCATTAATACCTATTTATTTCATTGCTTTACTTTGGGGTAATGGCGATGCTGAAGAACGTAAAAAAGCAATGGTGAAATTCTTCATCTATACCTTAGCTGGATCTTTATTTATGCTAGTTGGTTTTGTTTATTTATACCAACAAGCAGGAAGCTTTTTATTAGAAGATCTATACAACTTAAATTTATCAGCAACTGAACAATTATGGATATTCTTGGTATTTTTCTTAGCTTACGCTATTAAAATTCCTTTAATCCCATTCCATACTTGGCAAGCAAATGTTTACCAAAAAGCACCTACAGTAGGAACTATGTTGCTATCAGGAATTATGCTAAAAATGGGATTATACAGCATCATTCGCTGGCAACTGCCTCTTGCTCCACTTGCCGCTGAAGAATACAAATACATCTTCATCAGCTTAGGAATTGCAGGAGTAATCTATGGTTCGATTGTGGCTTTACGCCAAAAAGACTTAAAAAAGTTATTAGCGTACTCTTCATTAGCACACGTTGGATTAATTGCAGCTGGAACCTATTCACTCACAATTGACGGATTACGTGGTGCAGTATTACAAATGATCGCTCACGGTTTTGTGGTAGTTGGATTATTCTTCATCTCTGAAATTATATTTAGAAGATACGAAACCAGAACTATTTCTGAAATGGGCGGAATTCGTACACAAGCACCAAAATTCGCTTCGATGTTCTTGCTTTTAGTATTGGCATCTGTATCGCTACCTACTACTTTCAACTTCGTTGGAGAATTCACAGTATTGTACGGTCTTTCCCAAATTAATATCTGGTTTGCCTTACTAGGTGGAACAACGATCATATTAGGAGCTTATTACATGTTGAAAATGTACCAGCAAGTAATGCTTGGAGAAACGAATACAAAAGCATTTATGGATGTTACTTTTCAAGAAGGATTAGCGTTAGTAATTATCCTAGCGATTTTATTCTTTTTTGGAATGTATCCAAAACCAATTACAGACTTAATCACACCAAGTCTGGAAAATATCATAACTCAAATCAACAGAATTAACTAGTCAAATAAAAAAAATGAATACATTAATAGCTATAATAGGATTAGGTGTTTTATGCCTTTTATTTGAAATTTTCGAATTAAGAAAAGCCATTATTCCAATAACAATTATTGGACTACTTGCCATTCTAGGACTTGATATCTCTGAATTCAATTCACCTGCTGCCTACTACAACAATATGATTATTGTGAGTAAATTTTCTACTGCATTTAGTGGGTTATTTATAATCTTAACAATATTCTTAGTGGCATTAAGCCATAAATTCTATGAGCATCAACAAAGCAAAATCTCCGATTTTATTGCCATAAAAATCTTTTTATTGGCGGGAACTGTTGCCATGGTTTCTTTTGGAAACTTAGCGATGTTCTTTTTAGGAATCGAAGTATTATCTATTGCCCTATACGTATTGGCGGCAAGCAATAGATTGAGTACCAAAAGTAACGAAGCAGGTTTAAAGTATTTCTTGATGGGATCTTTTGCTTCAGGAATTATACTTTTCGGAATCTGTCTGATCTACGGAGCGATGGGAAGTTTTGATGTTATCGAAATTAGTGAATTATCACAATCTGCTGAATTACCAGTTTGGTTTCCTATTGGAATTGTTCTAGTAACGATTGGAATGTTTTTCAAAATTGCTGCAGTACCATTTCATTTCTGGGCTCCAGATGTTTATGAAGGATCTCCTACTTTGACAACTGCTTTAATGAGTACATTGGCTAAAGTAGTAGCAATCGCAACTTTATTTAAATTGCTTACAATCATGAATGCGGATATTTCACCTTCATTGCAAATTGTAATTGTAATTATTTCTATGGCTTCGATGACTGTAGGAAATATTATGGCATTGCGTCAAGTCAATGTAAAAAGAATTTTGGCCTATTCAGGAATATCCCATGCCGGATTTATGATAATGACTTTACTAAGTACAGTAAATACAGCGGGAACATTATTGTATTATACCTCAGCTTATGCATTGGCAGGTATCGCTGCTTTTAGTGTTATTATTTATGTGTGTAAAAACAACGAAAATGAGGATATGGCTAATTTCCACGGATTAGGAAAAACTAACCCCTTATTGGCCGCTATTTTAACAGCTTCTTTATTGTCTATGGCGGGTATTCCAATTTTCGCAGGTTTCTTTGCCAAATTATTTTTATTCAACAACATGCTACAAGCGGGCTTTGTTGCTTTAGTAATAGTAGCAGTTATCAATTCGATTATAAGCGTTGGATACTACTTTAAAATCATCCTGGCGATGTACACTAAGGAGCCTAATGAAGAAAGAACAGGAACTCCTGTAACTATTTATGCCGTTGCCGTAATCGCAATTGTATTGAATATTGCACTAGGTTTATTCCCGTCATTTGTATTGGATTTACTAGCATAATTTTTATATTCAAACTATATAACAAACCATTCGTCGCGGCGAATGGTTTTTTTTGTTTAAAACCCAGCTAAATACATCAAAGTACATCCTGCTAAATCATTTGTCACAAACTAAACTTATAAAAAATACTATAACAATAGAAAATAAAAATCCCGCCGATACGAATACCAGCGGGATCATTCACCAATCATCTTATACAAACTAATTCCTTTTAACAATTCTTACATCGACAGACGCCGCTACTCTATTATCCTGTTTTACAACTCTTGAATCATACGCTCTATAGTCACGGTCATCATAATCATTCTGTTGGTTGTACGCATAACCTCTACGATCATTTACTCTACCAACCACATCCACAATCTGACCACGACGGTTATAAATAATTTCTAAACCACCTACGCGTTCTAAAGCAAAACGATTGTATGTCATTTGTACAGCACCTACTCGTCTAACTCTATCGTTAGAATCGAAGTAAACCGAAACATTTCCAACACGAGTTACATTACCTCTTCTATCGTACTGCACTTTTACGCCGTGCCCATTTTCTCGATAAGTAGAAGCTGCACCATAATTTCTATGACCGTTCCCTCTTTTATTTGCCTTAAAAGCTTTATCACGACCATAAGTACGCGCATTAAAATCAAATTGTCCATCGGCAAAAATGTAGAACTCAATTCCGCCCTCCGTAAAAACAATCGGATCGGCATGTCTAAGATCAACAGCTACTCTTCTCTCTATAGACAAGTTACTTTTCTCTGTTGCATTTGCTACACCACCTCCCATTATGAGGATACTAGCTACTAAAAGGGTAATTTTTTTCATGGTATTATTATTTTGTATTTTGCCTACTCATGAGCTTTTCGGCTTCCGCTATTTCATTGTTACTTGAAATGGGATATTCAACTAGCGTGCCAAAAAATAGTATCCCAAAGATGGCTAATTAGAACCTAAGAACCACTTTTAACATTAATCACCTCATTAACAGAACAATAAATAGTAGATTAATTCGAAACTTAACTTGATTCAAAATCAAATCTTAACTATGTTTTAAGCAAAACTCTTTTTTAGAAATGAGTAATTATTCGGCTTTCGAAAAAAGAGATTGCTTATTATGGCGTGTAAAGAAACGCTCCAACCATCCTTCGTTAGCAGCGCATTCAGTTCATTATCAGAAAAAATTAGCTAATAGAAACCATATCAATTCCCAATAAATCCATAAACGCTACCCTATTACAAAAGCATTTTACTAAATTTGTATATACAAACAATGAATTAAAAAATAATTTCGAAATGGAAAATAAACTCAAAATACAAATCTGGTCGGACATTATGTGTCCTTACTGCTATATAGGAAAAAGAAGAATTGAAGCTGCATTAGCTGAATTTCCTCATGGAGCGAGTGTAGAAATCGAATGGAAAAGCTTCCAGTTAGACGCTAGCTTTGTGGCATCAGCAGACGATAATATGGCCGAACATCTTGCCGAAAAATACCAAAAAGACAAAGAATGGGCACAAGAAATGATGGATAGCATGACTCGAAATGCTAAAAACTCAGGATTGGACTTTCATTTTGAAAAAGCCGTAATGGCCAATTCTTTCAACGCGCATAGGCTATTACACTTCGCAAAAAAACACAATAAATCAAATGAATTAGAAGAATTATTATTCAAAGCGTATTTGACAGACGGTAAAAACATTAACGACCTAACCACTTTACACGAATTAGGAATTCAAGTAGGACTTGATTCGAAAGAAATTGTCACTGTTTTAAATTCTGACACCTACGCAAATGATGTAAAACAGGACATTGAAATGGCGCGAAACATTGGAGTACAAGGAGTACCTTTTTTCGTTTTCGACAATAAATATGCTGTTTCTGGCGCACAACATCAGGAAACATTTATAAAGACATTAGAAAAAGTTTGGGAAGAAGGCGATTTCGATTCAAAAATTACTATATTGAATTCTTCAACAGAAGGCAGCTGTGGCATAGACGGTTGCGACTAAAAAAAAATACAATGTCCGATACAAATAAAGAAACAACTACTGTTCGCTGGGGAATACTAGGTTGCGGTGCTGTCACTGAGAAAAAAAGTGGTCCCGCTTACCAAAAAACAGCGGGGTTTGAAGTAGTAGCGGTCATGAGAAGAGACGGCGATAAAGCAGCCGACTATGCTAAAAGACACGGAATAAAAAAATATTACACGGATGCCGATCAATTAATAAATGATCCCGAAGTAGACGCTATTTACATCGCTACACCACCAGATACTCATAAATTTTACGGACTTAAAGTAGCCGAAGTAGGAAAAATATGCTGCATCGAAAAACCATTGGCTCCAAGTCATGAGGAATGTCTCGCTATAAATGAAGCTTTTAACAAAAAGAATATCCCGCTATTTGTAGCTTATTACCGTCGCTCTTTGCCGCGTTTTAATCAAATTAAAGCTTGGCTTGAAACAAATGGAATCGGTGAAGTAAGACATATAAATTGGCATCTTAGCAAACCTACTTCTGAGCAGGATTTATCAGGTCCTTACAACTGGCGCACAGATGCTACTATCGCATCTGCTGGTTACTTTGATGATTTAGCAAGTCATGGGTTGGATTTATTCAGCTACCTTTTAGGAGATATTAAAAATGCAACTGGAATAAGCCTTAACCAGCAGGGTTTATACACTTCAAATGACGCAACCGCTGCATCCTGGTTTCACGAATCAGGAGTTACGGGAACCGGAAGTTGGAACTTTGGGTGTCAAGCACGAGAAGACAAGGTAACTATTTACGGTAGTCAAGGTAAAATCGAATTTTCTGTATTTGGCGAAGAGCCAATAATCCTTTCAAATGAAGATGGAAATACACAACTCCTTATCGAACATCCAGAAAATATTCAGTACTATCATGCGCAAGCAATACGCGAGCATTTACTAGGCAATAGCACACATCATTCGACTGGAAAATCAGCTACTCACACCAGCTGGGTAATGGACCGAATTACCAAGTAACAAGCACAAAAAAAACAGCTCAAATAATTGAGCTGTTTTTTTTTAACTACAAAACCTATGTTTCTAATGTTCTTTTATTCGAATTAAATATTGCAAATCAATACAACATTTACTACTTTTTATTTCCAAAATATTGCGTACAACACCACTAAAATAATCATTATAGCAAAGGCACTCACATTAAATAGTGGACTTGTTTTAAACAATTCTTTCGTTAAAGGAATTCCTTTAGCATCATCATTTCCTTTATTCTGAGTTAAACTGATTATCACGATTAGAATCATAGTTATAACCGCTGTATATCCCATTTGGTCCATCCAAGGTAGCGTTGGAAAGAAAGACTCCATTCCGCTTCCTGCTGCCCAGGATTTTGGTCCCACCTTAAAGAACATCGCGATAGGAATAGAAAACAAAGCTCCCCATATTGCTGCTTTGTTCGTTGTTTTTTTCCAGAATAATCCTAGAATAAAGACCGCCAAAATACCCGGACTCACGATCCCAGTATATTCTTGTATAAATTGGAATGCTTGATCAATCCCTCCCAAAAGCGGAGCCATTATCACAGCAATCACTAATGCCATACCTGCAGAAAGACGACCTACATTAACGGTTGTTCTATCGTTAGCCTCTTTATTAATATATTGCTTATAAATATCCATCGTGAAAATGGTAGATGTCGAGTTCAACATTGAAGCCAAAGAAGATACAATTGCAGCAGCCAAAGCGGCAAACGCTAAACCTTTAAGACCTGTTGGTAAAAAATGCAACAACCAAGGATACGCTCTATCTGCAGTACCTACTCCAGGTAAGTTCTCCATTGCTGAAGCTCCTAGTCGAGCCATAATTACTGGATCATTTACAATTACATAGGCTGCAATTCCAGGTACCACAACAATAAATGGAATAATTAATTTTAAAAATCCAGCCAATAAAATTCCTTTTTGAGCTTCACGCAATGATTTTGCAGCCAAAGTTCTTTGAATGATATATTGGTTGAAACCCCAATAATAGATATTTGCTATCCAAAGCCCACCTACTAATACCCCAATTCCAGGAAGATTCATGTATTCTGGATTTGCTTCATCTAAGATCATTACAAAACGATCTGGAGCAGCCTCGTAAATTGTCGTTAAACCTTGCCACATTCCTGCTCCGTTAGAAACGGTGTTTAAGGCTAAATAGGTTGTTACCAGTCCACCAAGAACAAGAAAAACAACTTGTATTACGTCTGTCCAAGCCACAGCCGAAAGTCCGCCGTACAATGAATAGGCAGCCGAAAAAAGCGCCAATCCTATAATGGCATACATCATGTCCACTCCTAAAATTGTTTCAATTGCTAAACCTCCTAGATATAAAACCGTAGTAAGATTAACAAAAACATATAATGCAATCCAGAAAACGGCTAAAATTGTTTTTAGGTTAGTTGAAAATCGCTTTTCAACAAATTCAGGAATAGTATAAATCCCTTTTTCGATAAAAATAGGTAAAAAGTACTTTCCTACTATTATAAGAGTAAAAGCAGCCATCCATTCATAAGAGGCAATCGCTAAACCCAAAGCAAAACCAGAACCAGACATTCCGATGAATTGCTCAGCCGAAATATTAGCAGCAATTAATGAAGAACCAATTGCCCACCATGGTAATGATTTACTGGCAAGGAAATAATCCTCTGCATTCTTCTGTTGTCCGTCTTTTTCACGAGACACCCATAATCCAACACCTAAGATTAACACTGCATAAGCACTGAAAACCAAGTAATCAATAAACCCAAATTCTGTTGCCATACTATCTACTGTTTCTAATTATAAAATTTTATTTTAATTTTAAGGCCCTAATATACTTATTTTCGACAATCGTTAACTAATAAAAACCAATCGCCATTCCTACCCTTCCAGCTTAAGCCTTTTGTTTGTAATGAACATCCGATAAATTTCTCAACATCTCTGCACTTTTCTCAGGAGTAATATCTCTTTGTGATTCTCCCATCATTTCATAACCTACCATAAATTTTTTTACGGTAGCTGAACGCAACAATGGCGGGTAAAAATGCATGTGAAACTGCCATTCTGGATGCGCTTCTCCATCAGTAGGTGCTTGATGGATTCCTGACGAATAAGGAAACGAAGTCTCAAAAAGATTATCGTATTTTATGGTCAATTGTTTCAAAATAGTAGCAAAAGCAGTGCTCTCCGCTGGAGTAAAATCAGTTATTTTAGTTACGTGGCGTTTTCCAATAATCATAGTTTCGAATGGCCAAATTGCCCAAAAAGGAACTAAGGCCACAAAATGATCATTTTCTACAACAATACGCTCTTTCAGTTTTAACTCTTCCTGCAAATAATCTAGTAAAAGAGTACTACCGTGCTTGTTAAAATAAGTTTTCAAATTATTTTGAGTCTTTTCCACTTCCGTAGGTAAAGAAGATTGAGCCCATATTTGCCCGTGAGGATGCGGATTACTGCAACCCATCACACTTCCTTTATTTTCGAAAATTTGAACGTGATTAATATAATCTACACTACCTAAATTAGTATATTCTTTTTGCCAAGTACTTATGATATCTTCAATAGCATTCACGCTCATTTCCGGTAAAGTCAAGTTGTGTTTTGGCGAAAAGCAAACCACTCTAGAAATTCCTCTTTCGGGTTGTGCTCTAAAAAAACTTTCCTCTTTATTTCCTTCAAAAGCGATTTCTTCTTGTTTTAAAGCAGCAAAATCATTTTCGAATACAAAACTGTTTTCATACGCTGGGTTTTCCATCCCATTTGCGCGAACATTCCCTGGACATAAATAACAACTTGTGTCATACTCAGGTAACGAATTTGATGAAACCGTTTCGTTTTGACCTTGCCAAGGTCTTTTAGCACGATGTGGAGAAACCAAAACCCATTCGTTGATTAACGGATTATAACGTCTGTGCGGATCTTCGTTAATATCGAAATTTTTCATTTTAATTGTACTTATAAATTGATGTTCCGTTTCCTATTTTGACATCATATATTTTTAATTCAATCCCAAAAGCATCAAAGTAACGTTTTGCAAATTGTGCTTTGATTGCCTCTTCATTTCCTTTTTTAACTAAATTTATAGTGCAACCACCAAAACCACCTCCCATTAATCTAGCGCCAATAACCGCTTCTTCTTTCTTAGCTAAATCGACTAATAAGTCTAATTCATCACAGCTCACTTCATAATCCTTAGATAATCCGTCATGCGTTTCAAACATTAACTGGCCTAATAATTCAATATTCCCATTATCTAAAGCCTCACAAGCCAGAATTACGCGATTGATTTCCTTCACTACATAAAGAGAACGTTTAAAGACATCAGCGCTCATTTTATCTTTTAAGTCTATGATGTTTTGTGGCGTACAATCTCTAAAACTGCTTATCTCTGGAAAATTACTTTTTACAATGGCAATTCCTTCCTCACATTGTTGTCGCCTTTCGTTATAAGCTGACGTCATCAAGGAGTGTTTTACATTCGAATCAAATAAAATCAAGGAATAATCACTAAAATTAGCGTCGTGATAGGTGTATTCTAATGTTCTACAATCAATTTTTATGACTTTATTTTCTAAACCCATCACGCTAGAAAACTGATCCATAATTCCGCAGTTGATTCCTACCCAATGTTCGGCTTTTTGACCCATTAAAGCGATGTCAACTGGTTTGATATTTAAATTAAACAACGCATTCATTCCAAATAAAAATCCGCACTCTAATGCTGCCGATGAAGACAGACCAGAACCTACTGGAATGGAACTACTAAAAACACAGTTCACGCCTTCAAACTGAAAGCCGTTGTTTTTTAATTGCTGAATAACTCCTCTAATATAATTTGTCCAAACCTTATCGTCGTGTTGAACTTCGGCCGAAAGATCTATTTCAAAAGTATCATCAAGATCTATTGCAACTATTTTTGAGGTATTTGAATTGTTTTTTTCGAAAGCAAAACATATAATCTTATCGATTGCCGCTGGCAACACAAAACCGTCGTTGTAGTCGATATGCTCTCCAATAATATTTATTCTACCCGGAGAAAGAACCACTTGACTTGGCTGTGAACCAAAGGTTTCTTGAAAATATTTCGTGGTATTTTGTATTAAAATGTCATTCATTACGTAGACTTAAAAAGTTTCAAATTTGTAGATCGTTTTCTGTTGGTAAACTTCCCCTTTTTTCAATAATGCAGTTGGGAAATTCTTATGATTGGGAGCGTCAGGAAAATTTTGAGTTTCGAAACAAATGCCACTTAACGCATGATAATTTGTATTTTCTTTTCCTTTGAGAACATTTCCACAATCTCCACCAACATAAATATGAACACCCGGCTGATCTGTAAACACGGACATTTTTAAATTATTTTTTTTGCTGTAAAGCGTCGCTGCAAATTCTTCTTTTGATTCTAAAACAAACGTATTATCAATTTTTACAGGACATTTTTTGGGGCTACTAAAATCAAATGAGCCATTTGACACATCTAAGATAGTTCCTGTAGGGATATTATCTGCTTTCAGCTCTACTATTTTTTGAGAATTTACCGTTAACTCCTGTTCAGATACAGCATGTTGATGACCATCAAGATTAAAATAACCATGATGCGTTAAATTAATGATTGTATCTTCAGTAGCAGTTGCTTTGTATTCGATAATTACCTCATTTTCTTCAGACAAGGTATATTTTAGCTCCACTGATAAATCTCCTGGAAAATGCTCCTCATTGTCTGGGCTAAACAATTTTAGTTTTATAAACGGATTATTAGCTTCGTTTACTTCTTCGATTTCCCAAACTTTTTGACTAAAATTATGGATTCCGCCATGAAGCGTGTTTTGCTCATTATTTATATTTAACTGAATTTCTTTCCCATTTAATGTAAATTTACCTTTGTTAATTCTTCCAGCAAACCTTCCTACGGTTGATCCATAATAAGGTGCACCGGGCAGGCTAAATGATGCTACATAGTCTTTTAAGGTATCAAAACCCAAAACCACATCTGCAATTTGACCATTCTCTAAAGGAATTTTTAATGAGGAAACTGTAGCGCCGTAGTTAATTATCGACAAACACATTCCCTTTTTATTCGTTAATTCACAAGAATGAGCAACATCTTCGTTAGGCAATAAACCAAACAATTTTATTATAGAATTAGACATAAAATGCGATATATGTTTTGTTTTTGAACTTTACTTATTGAATAGTAATGTTCAAAAGTAAAATAATTGTTGCCTTTTACATACCTGTACCTACCGGTTTTTTGTATATTGCGCAAAATTTAAGCATATGAAACCTATCTTAATTAAAAATAACGTTGGAATCCCAAAATACAAGCAGATCATCTCTTCTATTGAAAAAACAATTAAAGATGGTCATCTAAAAAAAGACGAAAAATTACCTTCGATCAATAAAGTATGTCTGGAGTTTGGTTTATCACGAGATACGGTTTTACAGGCTTATGATGAATTAAAAAAGAGAGGGATTATTTATGCCATTCTTGGAAAAGGCTATTACATAAAAAGCACTCAAGTAAGTATTAAGCAAAGAATCTTTTTACTTTTTGATGAGCTGAACAGTTTCAAGGAAGATCTTTACAGTTCGTTTCTAGAAAATATTGGCGACAACGTTCAGGTGGATATCTTCTTCCATCACTTTAATGTAAAGGTTTTTAAAAAATTAATAACCGATAACAATGGCAACTACACGAAATACATAATAATGCCCACCTACCTTACGGAGGCAGCTTCCATTATAAAAACCCTACCAGTTGAAGACGTTTACATTTTAGATCAAACAAATGAAGAATTAAAATCATATCCTGCAGTCTATCAAAATCACCGCAAAGACATTTATGACGCTCTAATTAAAGGAAAGTCTAAGTTGAACAAATACAAGAAATTAGTAATGATTTTCCCAGGTTTCAGAGAGCCAGTGGGTATGAAAGAAGGTTTTAAAAAATATTGTGAAGAATTTTCAATTGATCATGAGGTTATAACAAAATTCACTAATAGAAATATCACCTTAGGAGAAGTCTATATCATACCAGATGATCGCGATCTAGTACGTGTGATTGAAGCTTCTAAACTTCAAAATCTAGAGTTAGGAACTGATTATGGAATTGTATCTTACAATGACACTCCGCTTAAAAAGGTAGTAGGGAATGGGATTACCACCATTTCGACTAATTTTGACGCCATGGGAAGAATACTGGCCCAAATGATTTTAAAAAATAAGGAAGAACAAATAGAAAACAAATGCGCATTAATACTACGCAATTCACTTTAGTATAAAACCAAAAAAACCTCTTCTTTCGAAGAGGTTTTTGTACCCGGAGCCGGAGTCGAACCGGCACGGTTTCCCACAGGTGTTTGAGACCAGCGCGTCTACCAATTCCGCCATCCGGGCTTAGCAGACATGAAATAACAGCAATTATTTCAACGCAATAAAAGAGGTGATTGTAATTAAACCAACCATCGATTCCTTTAACACGGTGCAAATGTAAAAAATAATATTAAAAGTTCTACTAAAAATACTTAAAATTTTCCTTTCAGAGTTGAATAAATTTCATAAATTTGCACCTCGATAAAACGGAACACACTAACTAACTACAAACGAGGCGAATACATAAACAAAGCGATTGTCACAAGACATTGCCCAACAATATGGAAAGCAGCGGAACAAAAACAACAAATTAAATGTCACACCTAGAACCAGAAGCTAAAATTTTTGCTTGTTCACAAAGTGTCTATCTAGCTGAAAAAATCTCGGCAGAATACGGAATTCCGTTAGGTAAAGTAACCATGTCGAAATACAGCGACGGGGAATTTCAACCTTCTTACGAAGAGTCTATTAGAGGACTTCGCGTATTTATTGTTTGCTCTACTTTTCCAAATTCAGATAATCTGATGGAATTGTTACTTATGATTGATGCTGCAAAACGTGCTTCTGCAAGACATATTACAGCTGTGATACCTTACTTCGGTTGGGCAAGACAGGATAGAAAAGACAAACCTAGAGTTCCGATAGGAGCAAAACTAACAGCAAAGTTGTTAGAAACTGCCGGAGCAACTAGAGTAATGACAATGGATCTACATGCAGATCAAATTCAAGGGTTCTTTGAAAAACCAGTGGATCACCTTTTTGCCTCAACTATCTTTTTACCTTATGTAAAAAGCTTAGGATTAGACAATTTAACGATCGCTTCTCCAGATATGGGAGGTTCAAAAAGAGCGTATGCTTATTCTAAATTCTTAGAATCTGATGTAGTTATTTGTTACAAACAAAGAAAAGCTGCTAATGTTATTGGCACCATGGAATTGATTGGTGAAGTGAAAGGTAAAAATGTAATCTTAGTAGATGACATGATCGATACCGGAGGAACTTTGGCGAAAGCCGCTGATTTAATGATGGAAAAAGGAGCAATTAGCGTAAGAGCAATTTGTACTCACGCCATCTTATCAGGTGATGCCTACGAAAAAATAGAAAATTCTCAATTATTAGAATTGATCGTTACTGATTCTATTCCTTTAAAGAAAGAATCAAAAAAAATAAGAGTGTTGAGTTGTGCGCCACTTTTTGCCGAAGTTATGCACATGGTACATCATAACAACTCCATCAGTGGGAAGTTTATCATGTAATCACAAACAATTAGAATATTTAATAACTATATAATTTTTACAATGAAATCGATTACAATTAAAGGATCAGAAAGAGAAAGCGTGGGAAAAGTTGCGACTAAAGCCTTACGTAATGCTGGAGCGGTTCCTTGCGTGTTATACGGAGGAGATCAACCAGTACATTTTTCAGCAGAAGAAAAAGCATTCAAAAGCTTGGTTTACACTCCAAACGCTCACACAGTTGTGATTGAATTAGAAGGTGGAAAATCATTCAATGCAATTCTACAAGACATTCAGGTTCACCCGGTGTCTGACAAAATTTTACATATTGACTTCTTTCAACTTTATGATGACAAAGAAATCACTATGGAAGTTCCAGTGAAAATCGTAGGTACATCTAAAGGTGTTCTTGCAGGTGGTGTTTTACGTTTAAACACTCGTAAATTGAAAGTAAAAGCTTTACCAAAAAATCTTCCTGATTTTATTGAAGCTGACATTACTCCACTTATGATGGGGAACAAATTGTACGTTACGAAACTTGTTTCTGACAAATACAAATTGATCCACCAAGACAACACTGTTGTTGCTCAAGTAAGAATCTCTCGTGCAGCTATGAAAGCAGCTCAAGAAGCAGCGAAAGCAGCAAAAGGAGCTCCTGCAAAAGGAAAGAAAAAATAATATTTTTTCACTCATATTTAAAAGCATCAGTTGTAAAACTGGTGCTTTTTTTATTTAATCTGAACTCGTTTCAGATTCTCACACTCGGTTAATCGCCCTCATAAGCTTTCGGGATTATCTCAGCTACTCAACTTCATCCCTACTTTCCCGTTTTTAATTTTTAAGGAGCACAAACACCTGTTTTTCTCACAGGAACTGTCCCGCTATCCGTTTCAATCTTTTATCCCGAACTTATTTCAGGATCTTGAAACAAGTTCAGGATAAAAGGATTTTTACTTCTATCGGGGCTATTTAACAGCGTTTCTTCACCCTTAGAAAATCCCCAGACCCTGCTCCACTAAATTATCTAAATATCTCATTGACTAATTATGTAATTAAGTTTACTTTTGCAGCATGCTAAAATGGATATCAGATATATTTACATCAAAACAAAAAGAAGTCAACACCGATTGTATGAAACCGGAGGTTCACGAACACCAAAAAAACAATATGAAAAGCGTGAGTAATAAATTTTTAATTGTAGGACTAGGAAACATAGGTGCTGAATATGTCAATACACGCCATAACATAGGCTTTAAAATACTCGATAATTTTGCCAAAAAAGAACAACTATCCTTTCAAACTGTGAAATTAGGCGCTCTGGCAGAGTACAAATTTAAAGGAAGAACCTTTTTTCTTCTAAAGCCAAACACCTACATGAACTTAAGTGGAAAAGCCGTACAATACTGGATGGACAAAGAAAACATTCCGCTAGAAAACCTCTTCGTGATTACTGATGATTTGAATCTGTCTTTTGGAACGATTCGCATCAAACCAAAAGGAAGCGACGGTGGCCATAATGGTTTAAAAAACATCAATCTAGTTCTAAATAACAATCAATATACCCGTTTCCGTTTTGGAATCAGTGATGAGTTTAAAAAAGGAAAACAAGTGGATTATGTTCTTGGAGACTGGGATGAAGCCGAGAAAACCGCACTTCCAGAACGATTAGAAGTAGCCTCCGAAATCATAAAGTCATTTGGAACTGCAGGACTGGAAAATACCATGACAACATTTAATGGAAAATAAAAAAGGGAAACGTGATAATACGTTTCCCTTTTTCATTTTCAATCAGTAAAGCTTATTCAACCACAATTTTTTTAACTTCTTTTCTATCACCGTCAATCACCGTCACTAAATAAACACCCATTTGCAGCTGTGGCAATTGAATATTTTTATTAAAATCTCCGTTATTTTCATACTCTTTATCAAATAATTTTCTGCCTAACAAATCATGAACCAAGACTTTTACTATCGTTTCGGTCTGACTTGTAAATTGAATATTAAAATTCCCCTTGCTTGGATTGGGATACAGTACAAAGTCAACATTCTTAAAATCTTCTGTGCCTAAAGTGTATTCTTTTGTACAAATAGCAATAGACGCAGAATTTAAAGTTCCAGAATCCCCCACATAAGCATCCCGAATTCTAAAAATCCAAGTCCCAGTTGGATCCTCTCCATTAAAAGACGCTAAGGGCTGAAAAGGAGCTACAGTTTGCACAGTAGTTGCAGCACAATCAAGATTGCCTCCCAAATCATCGTATTTCAATTGCAAAGTACTACTTCTACTGGCACAGCTTCTATCAAATAATTTCACCGTAGTTCCCAGCGGACTTATAACTTCCATTTCGACATCAGATAAATAAGTGTGAGTAAAACTCACATTAAAATCTACATCCGCAACGGAACCAGTTGTAAAAGGTACAGTAATAGTTCGTGTGGTATAAGCCGCTTGCTCGGCTATAGCAAATGGAGCCCCAATGGTGTAGGTATTACATGCTGAGTTTACTGAATATCCTATTGCAAAAGCTGCACTGTTTACTGCATAATAAATATTAGCCACGGGCTCTATTAAAATCCTGCAGTTTTTTGCAGCAATATTTGGAACAGTAATCAATTGAGCGCCATCATTCGGAGTATTTTCCGCTAGCAGAGTTGGAAACGTCAAGCCACCATCAGTAGAAAGTTTTATATTCACATTTCCAGAACCCACAAGCGCATTAGTCCCATTCACAGACCAAGTAATGGTTTGAGCGGATCCCCGTGTCCAACTTATATTGTCAGTATTTTGTGAAGTAACAGCAAAAGGCCCTACAGTTCCACTAACATTCACAATCATTCCATCTGAATTTGTCTGAGCAGATCCTTGACCAGCGTTATCCCTAGCTGTCAGAACAAAATTGAGTGCTCGAGCCACAGTTGATACAGATTCCCACTTACTTGTCAATTTATTCGAGAGTACATTACTGTACATTGGCATATATCTTATAGGACTAGCGCTAGGAGATAAAGACCTAAACAAAGGCCCATCAAGTTTTGTAGGAACAGCTATACTATTGTCTCCACTAGCGGTAATCGCTGCATCATTTTGCTCCCAAGTATAACTAAGTACATTACCCTCAGGATCTGTACCGGTACCTTTTAATATAAAAGCCGTTCCTTTAGGAATAGTATAATCTAGACCGGCATCTATTACTGGTGGGTTGTTAGTAATAGCAGTACTTACAGGGCAGTTTTTAGTGGCAAGATTATTTTGAATTTGTAAAATACTGGCATAAGCGAAATAATCATCCGATTTCTCTTGAACATCATAATCAGCTGTAATTCCTGCATAACCCATAATTGTCGATCCACTACCGGGCTCAACATTGACACCTGTACCTTCCAGTTCATAAGAAAATGTATGATTAGCACCCAACTGATGTCCCATTTCATGCGCTACAAAGTCAATATCAAAATCATCTCCTTGTGGAATCGCATTTCCAGGTGAAGTATAGGCTCTTCCTTTTCCAGTTCCGCATACACAACCGATACAACCAGCGTTTCCACCACCCCCACTTGCACCAAATAAATGACCAATATCGTAATTAGTGTCACCAATCACATTTGTTAAAGTAGTTTGAAGCTCATCACTCCATTCCCCATCTACTCCAATTACAGCATCAGAATAAGGATCAGTAGTCGCATTAGTAAATATGACAAGGTCGTTATTAACAATGATTACAAGTCTCAAAGCCAAATCCTTATTAAATATACCGTTCACTCTAGTCATGGTAGCGTTGATCGCCGCGAGGGCTTTGGGCTTTGTTCCGCCATGAAAAGTTGTATATTCAGCTGTGCAAGACAAAGCCAATCGCAAGGTTTTAAAAACTTTATTGTTAGCCGCTGTCTTAGCCGTCTTATTTAGCAATTGTTTATTTAGAGCCAAATCATCCGTTTTGCAGACAAATGGCAAACTTCCTCGCTCTCTGTCTTTCGAAGAAAAAAGAACATATAAAGATGGGGTTTCTTGATAAGATTCAATAAATTCTGAACCGCTACCGGCTCGTAAAATCATCGTTTGTATTCCTTTTGGCGAAAAACTAAAACTAAGCGTAGCTTTAGGATCTGTTATTCCTACTCCCGCATATGCTCTAATTTCAGGATACACAGCTTGCAGTTCTGGCGCGAAATTTGAAGATTCCCAAACCAAAAACTTTTCAAACACTCCATTTAAATTTGGAATTGTAATCTCTACTCCTTTGTTTTTTGAAGTAGTATTCTGACTCGAAAGCAAGGCTTTTTTTAATACTTCTTCATCCAGTTGGAATACTAACGGTTTTCCCAAAGTGGATTTACCAGTGTTTCTCGCACTATTTGATGTCTGGGGCTGTTCTATCTTTTTCCAAAGCGCGTCATTTTGAGCATGCATTGGTAAATACCATATGATAACTAGCAGAAATAAAACACTTTTTTTCATGGATTCAGCGTATTACATCCTCAAAAATAAAGTATTTAAATCTAAAATTTGAATAAATACTTTAATTTAAGAATTTCACTCAAAATCGATTCTATTTACTATCACATTTGAATTAGATAGTATAAATTTGCAAAATCATAAAACAATTCCCTTGAAGATTTTTAAATCCATAAAAGATTTCAGTTCAGATAAAAAAACAATCCTCACATTAGGCACTTTTGATGGTGTTCACAAGGGGCATCAAAAAATTCTGAAAAAAATTACGCAAGGCACTGAAAATGGAAAATACGAAAGTTTAGTACTGACTTTTTTCCCACATCCCCGAATGGTTTTACAAGAGAATTCCGATATAAAATTACTGAATACAATAGAGGAAAAAATTTATTTACTAGAAGCTATTGGGATTGAGAACCTCGTTATTCATCCTTTTGATGAAATTTTTTCTCAATTAACAGCCGAAGATTTTGTTCGAACGGTATTAGTCGATCAGTTTAACATTCATAAAATTATTATTGGTCATGATCATCGATTTGGGAAAAATCGTACAGCAAATATTGATGACCTTATCGGTTTCGGAGAAAAATATGGCTTTGAGGTCGAGCAAATATCAGTGCAAGAAATAAACGACATTTCTGTAAGTTCCACTAAAGTTAGAAAATCACTACTTGAAGGCGATATGGCATTGGCAAACAAATACTTAGGATACAACTATTTTTTGTCAGGAACTGTTGTCAAAGGAAAGCAATTGGGAAGAACTATTGGGTTCCCTACTGCTAACATAAAAATAGAAGAAGACTATAAACTGATTCCCCATAATGGTGTTTATGTTGTACGAAGTATGATCAATAAAAAAACGGTATTTGGAATGATGAATATTGGATTTAATCCAACAGTATCAGGAGAAAAACTAGCTATTGAAATCCATTTTTTAGACTTCGACACTAATTTATATGACCAAAAATTAACTGTTTCTATACTTAAATACCTTCGTTCTGAGCAAAAATTTGACTCCGTAGATTTATTGACTCAACAGCTGGAAAAAGATAAAAATACCGCTCTGACTTACCTGAATGAACTTCGATAATTAATCTAAAATTTATTAGTACTTTTCATAGAACATATCAAGATTTTACGTAAATTTGATAGGCATCACCCTGTATTTCAAAGAAATAACCTTAACTTTTTATATTAAAGGATATGAAACTACCAAAAGAACTACTAAATGGAATTGTTATTTTTACAGGAATAGGCCTATATTTCTTACTAATGGAGCTATTACATTTATCTAATTTATACTACCTAAGGCTCTTAAATATTCTTTTTGTTTATTATGGAGCAAACAGGACTTTACAATCAAATTTTCGTGAGGGCGAAATCTTTTTTGCTACTAACGCAGTTTCTGCATTTCTCACTTCATTAGCAGGTATTTTTCTAAGCACCGCTGGATTATTAGCCTATATCTATGCAAAAGGAGGTGACGCTTATATTCAAAATTTATCACAAACCTTTCTATTTGTAGGAACACCTACTGCAGTTACCTATACTATCACACTTCTTATTGAAGGCATCGTTTCAGCCTTAATTGTTACTTTCTCATTGATGCTATTTTGGAAGAATAAATATCCGTCTGACTAGGGAATTTAGCGAAAATATTTCTAGTTTTTCAGTATCGAATCAGCCAAAATAAACAAGATTTTTAGTACCGACACGATTTATATTCTTTAAAAACAAACAATATGAAATTACGAAAAGAATTTTTGAATGGTTTTATAATCGCTGCTACAACGGGAGCCTTTTTCCTATTAATGGATGCCATGGGTTATGGCGATTTATTCTATTTGCGATTAATAAATGTGATTTTTGTTCTTTATGGCGTTAATAGATCTGTACAAATGAACATCGTTGACGGCGAAAATAACTTTGTTAATAATGCTGTTTCAGCAATGATTACTGCACTTATAGGTGTTTTTCTAAGTATTATTGGCTTAATTATTTACAGTTATCTACAAGGAGGTGATGCTTATGTAGAAACTTTGTCTAAAACATTTTTATTTGGTGGCAACCCTTCAATATTCACCTATTCTGCGTCCCTACTTTTTGAAGGCGTAGCAGCCTCTGTCATTGTTACAATGCTACTCATGCTTTATTGGAACAACCGCCTAACATCTGACTAGCCCACTTTTCAAAATTATCTATCCTATCTTTTTAAACTATAATGCGTTGTGTCATTAGTACATTTTAACTACTTTTTAGCAAATAAAAAATAACATTTATAAGCATTAATATACGAGAGAAGAAATTATTGCAATATATAATAAACCTATGATGGATTTGCTTTCTGAAGCAGACCCAACACATAGAGAATACCATGACCCTAATGTAATTCAGGCTTCCACTTTATTATCTATTAAAACCGGTAGTTGTCCAGAAGATTGTGGTTACTGCCCGCAAGCAGTACTCTACCTTACTTCAGTTGAAGGAAATGATCAAAATGGGAGCCACAACCCGAGTTACCATGCCTGAAACACAAGTACGCTTATCAGCAGGATTTATGAATATGAGTCACGAAGGACAATCAATGTACTTTTTTGCTGATGCAAAGTCAATCTTCGCAGGAGATAAATTGTTGACAACTCCAAACCCAGATGTAAATGAAGACATGAAAATTTTTGAAAGGTTGGGTTTAAATCCACAGAAACCTTTTACTACAGTTTCTCAACCAGCAACAGTTGAAACTAAAAACTCTCAATTCAAAACCCTTGATGAAAAACCAAAATGGTCGAGACCAAGTCATACAATCGAGAAAAACCTAGAAGCATCTGTTAAAGGAAAATAAAATATACTTAGATTTAAAAAAACGGGTAGTGTATTAGAGACAGCCCATTTTTTTTGTCGCAATATTCCATAATAAATGAATACACTTTTGATCAGTAATATAAATCGTGAATGCCAAAAATATTGCAACTCCTCATAGCGAAACTATTAAAAGTGGACTGCACTTCTTTAAAAAACAGATAGCAAAAAGGCTGCTTCAAATAAAATTTGAAACAGCCTTTATATCTATAATTGCTAGGTATTTCTACCAGATTCTAACTCTTTTTTCTGGAGCAATATACATACCATCAGTTGATTGAATATCGAAAGCTTGATAAAAAGTATCGATATTTTGCAAAGGCACATAAGCACGATACATTCCAGGAGAGTGCGGATCAGTTTTTACCTGATTTTTTATTGCTTCATCTCGAGATTTAGTACGCCAAATCGTTGACCAAGAAATAAAGAAACGTTGCTCTGGAGTGTAACCATCAATTAAGCCTGGATTTCCATTTTCTTTTAAGTACAATTGCAAACCATCATAAGCTGCATTTACTCCTCCTAAATCACCTATGTTTTCTCCTAAAGTAAATTTACCATCAACAAAAGTTCCAGGTAAAGGTTCTAGAGCGCTGTATTGATTAGCAAGCGCTGTAGTTAAGGCTGCAAATTGTTTTGAATCCTCAACTGTCCACCAGTCTACTAAATTTCCTTCGGCATTGTAACGTGATCCTGAATCGTCAAATCCGTGAGAAATTTCATGTCCGATAACTCCTCCAATTCCACCGTAGTTTACCGCTTCATCAGCTTGGTAATTGTAAAATGGCGGTTGCAAAATAGCTGCTGGAAATACAATTTCATTATACGAAGGATTGTAGTATGCATTCACTGTTTGAGGAGACATTCCCCATCTGGTTTTGTCAACTGGCTTATTCAAATCGGCTAGGTCTTCTTCAAAACGCCATTTGGCCATGTTTTTTGTGTTCTCAAAGTAGGTTCCTCCTTCTTCTGGACTCTTAATAACTAAAGCCGAATAGTCCTTCCATTTGTCTGGGTATCCAATTTTAATTTTTGACTTGTGTAATTTTTGAACCGCACTTACTTTAGTCTCTGGTGACATCCAAGTTAGATTGTTGATTCGGTTTTCAAAAGCAATAAAGATGTTTTTAATCATTTTCTCTGCTTTGGCTTTGGCCTCAGCAGGAAACTTTTTCTCCACATATAATTTTCCTAAAGCCTCACCTATTCTTCCATTGATAACTTGCAAAGCGCGCTCATCACTTGGTCTTTGTTTTACCGCACCTGTTAAGGTTTTTCCGTAAAACTCAAAATTTGCTTCTTCAATTGCAGTTGATAATTGACTTGATGATCTATTCAATAATGACCAACGCATATATGCTTTCCAGTCTTCTACTTTATTTTCTTTCAAAATAGACTCAAAAGCCGTCATGTATTTCGGCTGGGAAACGATTAATGAATCCACGTTTTTCAATCCTATATTTGTAAAATAAGTATTCCAGTTTAATGAAGGAGTCAGTTTTTGTAAATCACTAACCGTCATAGGATTGTACGATTTTCTTCTGTCTCTTCTTTCAACACGGTCAAATCTTGGTTTTGACATTTCGATTTCAAGCGCTAAAATTCGCTCGGCATGCATTTTTGCTGCGGCTGGTTTTTCGCCTAGAAACCCTAGCATTTTAGCAACATGAAGGACGTATTTTGCTCTTTTTTCTTTTGAATCTGCATCTTCAGAAACATAGTAATCACGATCTGGCAGACCTACACTTCCCGGCCCAACACTGATTACATTTCGATTACTATTTTTAGCATCTGGACCAATATAAGCACCCAAAAACCCTATTCCTCCCAAAGGCTCCATTTCGATTAATAAAGCTTCTAAATCCTTTGTGTTTTTAACAGCGTCAATTTTTTTCAAGTAAGGCTTTAATGGTGTAATCCCTAACTTATTGCGACCTACAGTGTCGAGAATCGTTTTATACAAATTGATAGCTTTCCCTTGATCCGTATCCGATTTGTATTTTGGATTAGTTGCAGCTTCTTTTAATATGGCCAAAGCATCAGCATCTGTTCTTTGTCTAAGTTCGTCAAAACTTCCCCAACGCGTTCTGTCAGATGGAATCTCTGTATTGTCTAACCATGTGCCGTTTACATAACGGAAAAAGTTATTACTAGGTTTCACTGCCTTGTCCATGTAGTTTACATTAATACCTGGCTCTTTTACAGTGGGTGCTGTTTGTGCTTGAGTAACCGTCAGACCCAAAAGTGCAGGAATCACAAAAAGTAGCTGCCTATTGCTGTTTTTTTTCATTTTTTTTAATAATTAGTTAGTTTCATTATAAATATCCCTACTATTTTTGGGAATATTAAAAATAGTTCATAAATATATAAAAGTATTTTTCATTTGAAATAATTTTAACATTTGTTGAAACTTCCTTTTTATAAAAAACAGTGAGGTTTGTGTTTTATATTATTTTATACAGTCTTGCAAATAATTAAGACTACCCCCAAACTTATCATTCCGCAGGAATCTCTCATAAACATTCACAATACTTGAAGAGATTCCTCCGGAATGACAAACTTAGTGTTAAGTCTACCTTTAATACTAATGTAAAACCGATCGCACTATAATCAAACCTACTAAAGGAGCTTACAATGGGATAAGATTGTGTTAATTTGATTTAAAACCAATTACCGATTTTGTATTTTTGCGAAAATTATTTTTATGAAATCTATTTTTATGAAATACCGAATCTTTTTTGGTGTTTTCTTAGTCTTCTCCGTGATCACGCTTTACTTGTTTCAAAATGCCCTTACACCTCGTAAAACACTACCGATCTTCAATCCTTCTGATGTAAATCCAGAATTGGTAGACAGCACCGTACAATACATCAGTAAATACCACACCATAGCCGACTTCTCATTTGTCAATCAAAACGGGAAAACCATAACCCAAGATGATTATGAAGGAAAAATTTATGTTGCTGACTTTTTCTTTACAACCTGTGGTTCCATTTGCCCTAAAATGACCGCAAATTTATTCGAAGTACAAAAAGCCATTATCAATAATCCAAAAGTGATGTTGCTGTCTCATAGCGTATTTCCAGAAACAGACAGCGTGCCCGTTTTAAAAGAGTATGCATTGAAGTATGGAGTTGATGATTCAAAGTGGAATTTGGTCACCGGAGATAAAAAAGAGATTTACACCATGGCAAGAAAATCGTACCTCGCGGTTAAATTAGGAAAACCGAGCGAACTTTACGATATGGTTCACACAGAAAATTTTATATTAGTAGATGCTAAAAAAAGAGTGCGTGGTTTTTATGACGGGACTAATAAAGAAGACATTGAAAAGTTAATTGTCGACATTAATTTTCTGAGTAACGAATAATACTTCCAATTTTTCAAATCTTCAATTCCAAACTATTTAACACATTTTTAGCACTCCGATTTTAATCAGAATGTGTTATAAAAGTGATAATTATCATTTGTTTTAGTATTATAATATGTATTTTTGCAATATTAATTCAATCTAAATAAGACTTGCGAACAACGATAAATTCACTAAAAAAAGGGGAGAAAGCCATTATCAAGGATTTTGATATTGACATTATTCCATTAAAGCTACTGGAAATGGGTTGCTTGCCCGGAAATACGGTTGAATTACTTCAAATTGCACCTTTTGGCGATCCTTTATATTTAAACGTGAACGGTTCCCATTTGGCTATTCGAGTAGAAACAGCAAAAGAGATTGAAGTTGAACTAATCAAAATCAAGCTCTAAATGATCAATCAAAATATTAATATTGCTCTAATAGGCAATCCAAATACAGGAAAGACTTCCGTTTTTAATCAGCTAACAGGACTTAATCAACAAGTAGGAAATTATCCGGGAATCACCGTTGAGAAGAAAATTGGTTTTTGCAAATTACCCAATAACGTTAAAGGAAATATTTTAGATTTACCTGGGACTTACAGTCTTAATGCTAGCTCTATTGATGAAAATGTAGTTATTGAATTATTACTCAACAAGAACGATAAATTATATCCAGATGTAGCGATTGTAGTGACCGATGTAGAAAATCTGAAACGTAATTTACTGCTTTTTACTCAAATAAAAGACTTAGAAATTCCAACTATTTTAGTCATTAACATGGCGGACAGAATGGAATATAAAGGGATAACATTAGACATACCCTATCTAGAGGAACATTTAAAAACAAAAATCGCGCTTATCAGTTCTCGAAAAGGATACGGTATCGAGGAGTTAAAAAATTTGATTGTTTCCTACAAATCTATTCCTACCGAAGCTTGTCTTAATGCTTCCAGTATAGCACCAGAATACTTCAATAGTCTTCGTAAAGCATTTCCGAATCAATTACTGTATAAATTGTGGCTAGTTATAACACAAGACGTCAATTTCTTGAATTTAGAACGAAAAGAGATTCAAGGTACTTTTACTAAATCGCATTCGGATTTAAAGAGATTGCAACAAAAAGAAACCATTAAACGCTATCAATTTATCAATGATGTATTGAAAGAAGGTTTGCAAGTAGACGCATCTATTGCCAAGGATTTCCGCTCTAAACTTGATCGCGTCTTGACGCATAAAGTTTGGGGATATGTAATTTTCTTTGCCATATTATTTTTAATTTTCCAATCTATTTTCGAATGGTCGAAAATTCCAATGGATTATATAGATACTACTTTTGCTTCCCTGAGCGCATTAACAAATAGTGAACTGCCAGCGGGAGTTTTAACTAATTTGATATCACAAGGAATTATTCCCGGCATCGGTGGAATTCTGATTTTTATTCCGCAAATAGCCTTCTTATTTCTATTTATTTCCATTTTGGAAGAAAGTGGTTATATGAGTAGAGTGGTTTTTTTAATGGATAAAATCATGCGTAATTTTGGTTTATCAGGAAAAAGTGTAGTTCCTTTAATTTCGGGTACAGCCTGCGCGATTCCGGCGATTATGGCAACTAGAAATATTGAAAACTGGAAAGAAAGATTAATAACGATTTTGGTAACCCCATTTACAACCTGTTCAGCCAGATTGCCTGTTTACGCTATTATAATAAGCTTAGTAATTCCAGACACCTACGTACTAGGAATTCTCAACCTACAAGGATTAACACTAATGTTGCTGTACCTTCTTGGTTTTGGAATGGCTATTTTTTCGGCTTATATTTTAAATATAATTCTGAAAATAAAAAGCAAAACTTTCTTTGTGGTAGAAATGCCAAACTACAAACTTCCTTTATTTAAAAACGTAGCTCTTAATGTTGTTGAAAAAACAAAGGCTTTCGTTTTTGGTGCGGGAAAAATAATTCTTGCAATATCAATCGTTCTATGGTTCATGGCTTCTTATGGACCGGGAAAAAACTTTAAAAATGCCGAAGCGATTCAGATTTCAAAAACAGAAAACACAGGTATATCACAAGATGAACTGGATAACAAAGTGGCAGCCTACAAACTGGAAAATTCCTATATCGGAATCATGGGGAAAACTATTGAACCCGCGATTTCTCCTTTAGGATACGACTGGAAAATTGGAATTGCTATTATTAGTTCCTTTGCTGCCAGAGAAGTTTTTGTAGGTACATTGGCGACTATTTACAGTGTGGGAAGCACTGGAAACGACGATACTATTAAAAATAAAATGGCCGCTGAGGTCAATCCAGTAACGGGCAAGAAAATATTCAATTTTGCTTCGGGAATATCTTTATTGTTATTCTATGCTTTTGCTCTGCAGTGCGCTAGTACCATCGCGATAACAAAAAAAGAAACCAATTCATGGAAATGGCCTTTGGGACAACTTATTTTTATGAGTACGTTTGCTTACATCGTCGCATTAGTTACTTACCAAATTTTAAAATAAAGCGATATGTTTCAAGAAATATTAGCTTTCGCAGCCCTAGGAGTTGCAGTTGTATTTTTAATTAAAAAATTCTTCTTTAAAAAGAAAAAAAAAGATAAGAGTTGCGGTGGCGACGACTGCGGTTGTCACTAATATTTTTATTATTTATTGACTTACTTTAGTAAAAAACGGAAATTATTACCCTAGTGCCACATCTAGCACCATCATAATAATAAATCCACCTACGAATCCCATCGTAGCAATATCTGTATTTTTATCCTGTTGCGTTTCTGGAATGACCTCTTCTACCACTACAAAAATCATTGCGCCAGCTGCAAAAGCCAGTGCGTAAGGTAAAATTGGAGTAAAAAATGTAACTGCAAAAGCTCCTAAAACAGCTGCAATAGGCTCTACTGCTGCCGAAGATTGTCCATACATAAAACTTTTCCATCTACTCATTCCCATACGTCGCAATGGCATTGCTACGGCAATTCCTTCGGGGAAATTCTGAATTCCGATACCAATTGCCAATGTTACTGCTCCAGCAATCGAAGCTTCTGGAATTCCAGCTGCCACACCACCAAAAAGAACTCCAACTGCCAATCCTTCCGGAATATTATGTAGTGTAATTGCAGAAACTAACAAGGTCGTTCGTTGCCATGGTGATTTAATTCCTTCGCTAATTTTAAAATTAATATGAATATGCGGTAGTACTTTATCGATCCCAAAGATAAACAAGGCACCAAGGAAAAATCCAAAGGCTGCCGGCATCACTTTGGCAAAACCTTCACCGCCTGTCATTTCTATGGCTGGAGCCAATAAACTCCAAAAACTGGCTGCAACCATTACACCTCCAGTAAATCCAAGCATTCCGTCAAGAACCACTCGGTTCATAGTTTTAAACAAAAAAACGAAAGACGCTCCTAAAGCCGTTAGAAACCAGGTAAACAAACTCGCATATAAAGCAGCTAAAATGGGGTCAATACTTGTGAAATAATCAATTATAGATTGAAACATAATTACTTAATATATAAATTACTAGCTATTTTATTTGAAATCGACAATCCCTTTTCATCGACTTTTATTCTTACGGACAAATCAAAACTTTCTTTGCCCACCACCTCTATTTTAGAACCTAAAGCAATTCCTTGCTTGTCTAAGTACTTCAAGAACTCTGACGAAGTATCTTTGACTCCCACACAGATTCCTATTTGATTCACCTCTAGTTCTGAAAGCAAATGCTTTTCAATTTTTACAATTTGTCCTTCCGCATTTGGGATTGGATCGCCATGTGGGTCTTCTGTAGGGTTCCCTAAAAAGTCATCCAGTTTGTTAATCAATTTTTCTGATTTTATGTGTTCTAATTGCTCTGCGATATCATGCACCTCATCCCAAGAAAAATCTAACTTTTCTACTAAGAAAACTTCCCAAAGGCGGTGTTTTCTAACAATCATTTTGGCGGCTAACTTGCCTGGTTCTGTTAGAGAAACACCTCGGTATTTTTTATAATTCACTAAATCTTTTTCGGCTAATTTCTTGAGCATGTCCGTTACTGAGGAGGCTTTGGTCTCCATCATTTCGGCAATAGCATTAGTACTCACTTCGGAATTTGAAACCAGCGTAAGATGGTAAATTGCTTTAAGATAATTTTCTTCTGAAAATGTCATTTTATATATTTTTTGCCTATTCTAATTCAAAAGCACTTGTCAGCGCTATAACAATTTAAGGCAAATGTAGTTAGGTTTTTTTGTTATATCAAATATAATTTTTAGCTTTGTCTAAATATTTAATTAAACCATGTCTAAAATATAGTTGTGAAGAATCTAATTTTACTTTTCTGTTTTGCAATCACTAACAATTCGTTTGCGCAAACTACCGTAAAAGGCACTGTAACATCTGACGATATGCCCTTACCATTAGCTAATATTGTACTGAAAAACACTAAGTATTCCACCAGCAGTAAAGCTGATGGTTCGTACCTATTTAAAACTATCCCACTAGGAAACTATGAGGTGGTCGCTTCCTATACTGGTTTTAAATCACAAAGTCAATTCATTCGATTTACAGATTCTACTGACGTGATTTTGAATTTTAATCTAAGAGAAAACAATACTCTCGACGAGGTCGTTATTACCGGAACTTTAAAACCAGTCAGTCGTTTAGAAAGTCCCGTTCCCGTAGAAGTTTATAAACCAGTGTTTTTCCAAAAAAATCCAACCGCGAATATCTTTGAAGCCTTACAAAATGTAAATGGTGTTAGACCGCAATTGAATTGTAATGTCTGCAACACAGGTGACATTCATATCAACGGACTTGAAGGACCTTATACTTTAGTCTTAATTGACGGAATGCCCATTGTTAGCGGACTTTCGACAGTGTATGGTTTGTCAGGAATTCCAAATTCCTTATTAGAACGTATCGAAATTGTCAAAGGACCTGCTTCCTCTTTATATGGAAGTGAAGCAGTAGGCGGATTAATCAATATCATTACTAGAAATCCTAAAAACGCGGCTGTGTTTTCTGCAGATGCCTTTACTACGGATTGGGGTGAAGTGAATGTTGATATTGGATTTAAAGCAAATGTTGGTAAAGCGGCCTCTGTTCTAACTGGCATTAATTACTTCAATTACAGCAACCCAATTGATAACAACAAAGATAACTTCACTGATTTGACATTACAAGACCGTATTTCAATTTTCCAAAAATGGAGCTTTAATAGAAAGAGTAATAAATTACTCTCTCTTGCGGGTCGTTACTTTTATGAAGACAGATGGGGAGGCGAATTACAATGGCAGAAAAAATACCGCGGCGGCACAGAAGTATATGGCGAAAGTATTTATACTAAACGCTGGGAATTGCTAGGAGCTTATGAACTTCCTATTGCCGAAAAGATGTTATTTTCATTTTCTTATACAGATCACGACCAAAATTCTGTTTATGGTGACATGCCGTATCTCGCTAAGCAACACATTGGTTTTGGACAGTTGACCTGGGACAAAAAGATAAACAAACACGATTTACTTTTTGGAACTGCCTTGCGTTACCAATATTACGATGATAACACCACGGCAACAGTCGAAGAAGATGTAAACTGGATTCCGAGTTTATTTCTTCAAGACGAAATCAATTTAGCTGAAAAACACACCGTTCTTTTGGGAGCGCGTTACGATTACAACAACAACCATGGCTCTATTTTCACTCCCCGCCTAGCCTACAAATGGAAAATTAACGAAAACAATGTTGTTCGATTTAATACCGGAACTGGTTTTAGAATTGTAAATCTTTTTACTGAAGAACATGCGGCATTAACCGGTTCTCGCGATGTTATCGTATTAGAAGAATTAAAACCGGAGCGCTCTTACAACGCTAATTTTAATTATTTAAAGAAGATATATTCTAATAATGGCACCTTCATAGGGCTGGAAACAACAGCTTGGTACACCCATTTTACCAATTCAATTATACCCGATTACGATAGTAATCCAAATCAGATTATTTACAAAAATCTTAATGGTTATGCTGTTACAAAAGGGATTAGCACTAATGTTGATTTAGTTTTCAATAATGGTCTTAAAATGATTTTAGGCATTACATTTATGGATGTTACTAAAACAGAAGATGATATAAAAACAAGACAAATGCTAACCGAAAAATTCACTGGAACCTGGGCCATATCCTACCGCTTGAATACGATGTTTTTAGACATTGACTATACTGGAAATGTGTATGGCCCTATGCGATTGCCGCTACTTGGCGCATTAGATCCAAGAGAACAATACTCTCCAACTTGGAGTATTCAAAATATACAATTCACTTTCAATAAGTTCAAAAACTTAGAATTGTATGCGGGAGTCAAAAATTTATTAAACTGGACTCCAAACAAAGGAAATCCTTTTATTATCGCCAGAGCAAATGATCCTTTTGACAACGATGTACAATATGACACTAGTGGAAATGCACAAGTAACCCCGAACAATCCTTATGGTTTAACGTTTGACCCAGGTTATGTTTATGGTCCTAATCAAGGAATTAGAAGCTTTTTTGGGTTGCGTTATACGTTGAAATAATTTTATTAAGCATATAACTCATTTAAGTTTTTTCTTAGATTATAAATAAAAATGATTTGTACCGTTTACATAACTTATCTGTTTAAATAATAAAACAGTAATGAAAAAATCGATTTTCATATTATTTTTATTTATGCTGGCAATCCCATCCGGTTTTACTCAGTTAAAAACCTATTCCTTCGAAGAAGTGGAGCAACTATCAGTAAAAAAACCAAAACCCATTGTCATTTTTGTTCATACTAATTGGTGTAAGTACTGCAAAATGATGGAGAACACCACTTTTAAAAATAAAGAGTTAATCAAAGAGTTAAATGCGAATTTCTATTTCGTTGAATTAGATGCCGAAAATAATAGCGACATTACTTTTAACAAGCACATTTTCAAATATAAACCAACAGGACAAAAAACTGGAGTCCATGAATTAGCAACTGCTTTAGCGACAATAAACGGTCAGATTGCGTATCCTACATTTAGTATTCTAGACGTTGATTATTCGATTCTTTTCCAAAAACAGTCTTACCTTAAACCAAAAGACCTAATTTCTATCCTTGAGAGAATAAAAGAATTTCCTATTTTTGAGGATAATACTTCAAACTAAAATGAAACACTACGATTATATTTTTACAGGCAGCGGTTTAGCGGCTTTAATGACAGTGTATAAAATGGCACGGTCTGGAAAATTTAAGGAAAGCTCCATTTTGTTATTGGACGAACCCAATACAAAAGGTGAAAAATGCGAAGAAAATCCAAAAAAAACAAATGATCGCACCTGGTGTTTCTGGCAAAAACAAGTAGGAAATTGGGAACAATCCGTTTCAAAAAGATGGGATTCTGCACTTTTTGCTAATGCTGATTTTAAGCGCGATTTAGACTTGCAACCGTATCAATACAACATGATTCAAGGCTTGGATTTCTACAATCAAGTTTTTGAGTTTATCTTGAACGAAAAAAATATCAGCTATGTCAATCAAAAAGTGACTGATATCAATGAATTAAAAGAACATGTTTTTGTAGCCACAGAAACAGACAGCTATACCTGTGACACCGTTTTTAATAGTATTTACAACAAAGCCGAAGTTAAAAATCAAAGTAAATATCCCGTATTGCAACAGCATTTTATCGGTTGGTTTATAAAAAGTAAAGAAGCTGTATTCAATCCTGACCAAGCTACTTTTATGGATTTTTCGGTGGAGCAAAAAGGAAATACCCGTTTTATGTATGTACTGCCTACCTCAACTAATGAAGCTCTATTAGAATATACTTTATTTTCCCACCTTCTTTTGCCAAAAGAAGAATACGAACAGGAGATTGAGAATTACATTCGAGAACTCGGAATCACAGATTTCGAAATAATCGAAAAAGAACAAGGTAGCATTCCCATGACATGTTATCCTTTTTGGAAAAAAACAACTAAACGCGTTCTCAATATAGGAACAGCAGGCGGATGGACAAAAGCAAGCACTGGCTACACCTTCAAAAAGGCAGACAAGCGCTCAACACAATTAGTCGCCTTCCTACAAGAAGAAAAAGATTTGCGACAATTTCACAAAAAGAGTAAGTTCTGGTTTTATGATTTGCTATTATTGGATATTTTAGACCGAAATAACGAACTAGGTGCAAGCATCTTTTCGGCTATGTTCGAAAAAGGAAATCCATCGGTAATTTTTAAGTTTTTAGATGAAGAAACTACTTATTTTGAAGACCTCCAAGTAATATTAAAATGTCCCAAACTACTTTTTATTAAGGCTTTAGCGAGAAGTTACCGTTATATTTAAAATAAAAAACTGCTTCGAAAACGACTATTAAACTATAACAAAACTTTATTATGCAAACAAGGGAGTTCATTATAAACTTCGTAACTTTGCACATTCAAAATTAATATTTAAAATATAACGATATGTATCCACAAGAAATGGTAAACCCAATGCAAGCTGAATTAACAGCGGCAGGTTTTCAAGATTTACATAGTGCAGAAGCAGTTGAAAATGCAATGAAATTAGAAGGTACTACGCTAGTTGTAGTAAACTCTGTTTGTGGTTGTGCTGCTAGAAATGCGCGTCCAGGAGCTAAGATGAGTTTAGAAGGAGCAAAAAAACCAGATCATTTAATTACTGTTTTTGCAGGAGTTGATAAAGATGCTGTTGATGCTGCAAGACAACACATGTTTCCATTCCCTCCATCTTCGCCAGCTATGGCTTTGTTCAAAAACGGAGAATTAGTTCATATGTTAGAGCGTCACCATATTGAAGGTCGCCCAGCTGAATTAATAGCTGAGAACTTACAAGATGCATACAACGAGTATTGCTAAAACAATAAACAACACGAAAACGTTCCGATCACTCGGAACGTTTTTTGTTTAAAGTCCTTTTATTTTGAATGAGAAGAAAACTCCCATTACATTCACTGTTATAGAAAACGGCAGCGAACACCACATTAGTACACATCACGGCGACTATGCCAATTTGATGTTTTTGTTAAAGGATGAACTCCAATTGGATTCTTTTGGTGAATGTGGCGGCGTGGGCCGATGTGCCACCTGCCTTGTAACCACAAAAGGAATCTCAGGCGCTTCTTTGTTAAAGGAACGAAACGAACCTGCCACCTTATCAAAATTAGGCTACACAGACGAATCTACACGTCTTTCCTGTCAATTGTACATCACAAAAGATTTAAACGATGCGGAGATTACGATTCTAGAAATATAATTTCGAGAAACGCTTTAACGTAAATTGCTATAAAGCTTGCATCGTAAAAGAAATCATTGGAATTTGTGGGATTTGCGGTAAAAAAAGAAGGTTTAAACGGTGAATTAGTGACTACTTAAAACCAAAAAAGCCACAACATTTCTACTGTAGCTTTCTTTATATTTAGTTCTTTTAAACTTATCTTTTCTTTACATAATCCAGTTGCTCGTCTTCGTCGATAAACTCTAATTCGGCATCTTTTTCCCAAATTTCCATTTCACACGGTTTGCAGTTAAATTTCAATTTGTATTCGTTTTCTCCGTGTTTTAAAGTCAACGGCTCCACTACTTTTTCACCCATTGTGGCTCTTTGAAAACGGGCGCATTTCCCTAGTTCGTATTTCACACAATATTTAGTAGTCATTACACGTGCTTTTCCGGGATCCCATTGCAATTCAAATGCTTTTTCAATCTCAGTTACACCGTGTCTTTTATAAAAGGCTCTCGCCAGCTTATTCGAAACATTAAAAGTAAAATCTAATTTCTCCGTTGGATAAGGATGATCAGTTTTCGTGATTTGGAACTCTTCTCTATGATAGTCATTGATTCTAATATCGATTAACTGTTCTAAAACAGTTCTTCTTACTTCGTTTACTTTCGAAATAGGCAAAAACCAATTGCTAGCAAACTCCACTTCAATTTCATCCACTATAAACGGAGTATTTCCTGTTTTAGAAAGGTTTCTTTTGATATTCGGAATCACAGATTCTTCACTTTTCGCAGCCTCTTTTTCGGTTTCCAAAGTAGCAACACTTTCATGTCCATCTTCGTCAATCGCACGCAATTGAAAACCATCAGCCGTTTCGGTAAAATGAAGCTTAACACCTATTTTTCGAACAGCACTATTTTCTTTTTCAACAATACGGTTGAATTCTGCATCTGAATTTCGATAAATAACCGTTCCTACTGCAATGTTTTTAAATGTATTAGGCACTACAATATCATTCACAATAATATTAATTTGTACCCCATCGGCCACGCCATCTTCATTGATAAAATACAAACCATCACCATTGTTCAATAGCTCATGATTCTCAATCACATAACCATTGGCTTTAATTTCAGTAATTGCACCTATCAACTGTCCTTGTGATTTTGGACTATCCCAGTTTCCAATTTTTTCTGTACGTTTATTCACGAAATAATCCGTGTACCCTCTATTGAAACTTCTGTCCATTTCTGGCACAAAATTATAGAACGTTCTTCCCGAGGACGCTTTTTGAAACGAATCATTATTTTCCAAAAAAGAATCTAATTTCTTTCTTAAAAACGAGGTGTTATTTTTTACATAAACGATATCTTTCAATCGGCCTTCGATTTTAAACGAACAAATTCCAGCTTCAATTAAATTAGGCAATTGATCGCTCAAGTCTAAATCTTTAATCGAAAGTAAATGACTTTCAGTAAGCAAGGTCGTTCCATTTCCATCAGTCAAATTGTACGGAAGACGACAGTTTTGTGCACAAGAACCGCGGTTAGCACTTCGCTCTCCACCAGCAATACTCATATAACAATTCCCGCTAAAAGAAACACACAATGCTCCCGAAACGAAAAATTCTAACTCGACATCCGTCTCTGCAGCAATATCCTTAATTTGGTCTAAATTTAATTCTCTGGCCAAAACCACACGTTGCATTCCGGCATCTTTCAAGAATTTCACATGCTTAGGATCGCGGTTATTCGCTTGAGTACTGGCGTGAATCACTATTGGCGGCAAGTCCATTTCCATAATTGCCATGTCTTGCACGATAAGCGCATCCACTTTAATATCATATAACTCGTGAATCAATTTTCTACATGATTCCAGTTCTTTATCGTACAAAATGGTATTGATAACTACAAAAACCTGAGCCTTAAACAAATGGGCATATTTCACCAATTCGGCAATATCTTCCACGGAATTCGTTGCATTCGTTCGTGCTCCAAACAATGGTGCTCCAATATACACAGCATCTGCACCAGCATTTATAGCAGCTATTCCTTGAACCAAGTTTTTTGCAGGCGCAAGAATTTCAACTTTCTTTTTCATAACTTCCTTCTTAATCATTGTTGTTAGGCATCATTTGTAATGAACATTCAAGCTTTTGGTTAAACCAAAAACTCCCATTTGCTTATTGCACACGAAGTAAAAGAGATAACGGCATTTCACTCCCGAAATCAAGCTGCAAAATTATAAAATACTTATTAAAGAATGGCGTTCTGACTAAAATTTAAAACTAGGCCGCGGATTGTTGTTGTTTTTGGAGCTATTTCCAGCTATTCGTTACAATCTTTTTTTCCGCTAAAAAGCGGATAAAAAAGGATTTCCACTGCTATCTGGGCTAAAAACGTTCTCGTTCATAATCAACTATTCTATAAAGTTATTCCGGTAGTTTACTATAACACTGTTCTACTATTCTATTTACCAAATAACTTTTAGTACGAAAAAGATGTATATATTTGATGGTATATGCAAGTTGGCAGTAATTTTGGCCGAAAAAACCTAAAAATGAAAAACTTACTAATTTTTGCTTTAATTTTTAATCTTTTATCTTGTAAAGCACAAGAATTTGAGAGAATATCTGTTTCAAAAACTGATAATTCCGAATTGTACGTTAATGATGAAAATTCTACAGAATTATTTTATTATAAATATCTTCCGAAAATTAATATTAAAGGCGTTTTAGTTATTATTCCATCTGGTGGTAAACTTGTTGAAAATACATTAAAACAAATAACTCTTCAAAAAATAGCAGTTGAAAAAGGAATTATGGTAATTGTTCCATCAATTAATTGGGGAACTGACAATCGAGAAGCAGAATTCAAACTACTAGATGAAATTTTCAGTGAAATTGTCGCAAAGTACAAAGTTCCAAAAAATAAATTTATAATCGGTGGACTTTCAAACGGAGCAATGATTTCTTTAACTTATGCTGAAATGGCAACTAAAAACCCTGAAAAGTTTTTTCTAATTCCAAAAGGTGTTTTTGCATTAGATGCACCTTTAGACCAGGCAAGATTTTATAAATATTGCGAAAGAGAAATTGAAAGAAATATTTATAAACCAGCAGTAGATGAAGCAAAATGGATGAAGAATAATTACGACAGTATTTATGGAGGTTCTCCAGAAAAATTTCCTGAAAAATATGTGGAAAATTCTATTTATTCTTATGGAGCAAAAGATGGTGGAAATGCAAAGTATTTAAAAAAAATGCCTCTTTTAATGTTTACTGATTTGGATACAGATTGGTTAATTAATCAAAGACATCGTGATTTAAATGACTGGAATGGAATTGATATAATCTCAATGATTAACCAATTAAAAATAATGGGAAATGAAAACGCAAAACTAATAGTTAGTCAAGGAAAAGGAGTTCGATTAGACGGAACGAAAAACCCACATTCTTGGTCAATTATGAATTCCGATGTTTGCCTGAATTGGATAATAGAAACAATTGACAAGTAAAAAAACATCGCACAACCGCCATTGAGCTAGCTGGAATTTAGTGGAATTATCGTTTCGCATCAAGTTTTCGTTAATCCGAGAATTGAGTGGTTACGAATTTCCAGCCATCTCAAAGTGGCATAACGTTGTAGACTATGGCAAGACGACCGTTCAAACCGACACTTTGAGACTTTACTAGACAGTAGCTCGACAAAAAAACGCAGAGTAAATTATTTCATATCCGCTCCCGATATTCTTTCGGAGTTACCCCAAGTAATTTTTTCACATAACGAGTAAAGAATGAACGACTTGAAAAATCCATTTCATCGGCAATTTCGGAAATATTCAGGTTCTTGTTTTGCAATAGTAGTATTATCCGTTCTTTTGCATAACGTTGTATCCATTGAGAAGCGGTAATACGGGTATTGACCTTGCAAATATAATTGAGATATTTGGGTGTGATATTCAGCTTATCACTGTAAAACTGCACTTCTCGCTCTTTCATACAATGTTCCTGCACCAATTGCAAAAACCGTTCGTACAAAGTTCCGCTTTGTAAACTTCGTTTTCGCCGATCGAGTTCAACTTCAAAAATATCCCACATTTCTAAAAGAAAAAGTTGCATTTGAAGCTTCAATATTTCATCATAAAATCGGTGGTTTGTTTCTTGTGATTTATCGTATAGCAACTGAAAATTTTTTAAAATTTTCTCTTTGTCTTTTTTATCAGGGTGCAAAATCGGGTTTTCTTTGGAATGAATAATGCTGTCAATACTCGCATTTGCATTCGGTAAATTTGTAGTCAATAAATCACTGTCCACAAACAACAATGTTGCTTTAAAATTTGCTGAAAAAGACAAGTCCGAAACATTAAGACCTGCCAACCAAAAGATAAATTCCCCTTTTTTACATTGGTGTTGCTGACCATTGAAAACAAATTTCACACTTCCACTTTCACAATAAATATGCGTGTGAAACCGGGTTTGAAAATCTTCGGGAAATTGAGCAGTTGATGCCGTTTTAAATAAGATAACTTTTTTATTTTCTAACATATTCATTCCAATAGAGAAACATTGGACAAAAATAAGTAATATTTGACATTACTTGCGATATAAATGTAACAAAACGCCTTTTAAGAAATTTATCTTTGCAATATAAATTATTGAAAACAATGCAAACCACAGATATTTTCGAAAGATTAAAAAACGGAGAAATAATTTTGGCAACCGACCCAGAAGCGTACAAAATGCGTGAAGTCTCGTTTGAAACAAAAAAATTATCCGTTCTGATGAATAATTCATCTAATCCTGAAGAAATCAGAGATTTATTAAGCCAAATTACAGGTACTGAAATTGACGAAAGCGTAACTTTATTTACGCCTTTAAACATCAATTACGGAAAGCACACCAAAATCGGCAAAAATGTATTCATCAATTTTGATTGCGTGTTTTTAGATTTAGGCGGAATAACCATTGAAGATAATGTGCTGATTGCTCCAAAAGTCAGTCTATTATCTGAAGGTCATCCCATTTCTCCAGAAAATAGACATTCTTTAATTCCAAAACCTATTCACATCAAAAAAAATGCTTGGATTGGCGCCAATGCCACCATTTTACAAGGCGTAACCATTGGCGAAAATGCAATTGTAGCAGCTGGTTCGGTGGTTTCAAAAGATGTTCCTGATAATACAATTGTAGGTCGAATTCCGGCAAAAATTTTAAAAACAATTTAATTTAATAAAAATGAAAAAAGTTTTGATAATCGCAATGATGTTTCTTTTAACAGGACAAATATTTGCACAAAATAAACACTCTAAATCAAAAAAATTGGAAACAACAGAACATTATACTTTTAAGTTAAGCGATAAAGTTACTCGCCAAAAAGTATCTTTCAAAAATCGGTACGGCATTACCCTTTCAGGCGATTTATACCTTCCAAAAAATGAACGAGCTGAAAAACTATCTGCTCTTGCCATTAGCGGACCTTTTGGAGCAGTAAAAGAACAATCATCTGGATTGTACGCCAATCAATTGGCAGAACGTGGTTTCGCAGTAGTCGCTTTCGACCCATCTTACACAGGCGAAAGCGGTGGCGAACCTCGTAATCTTGGTTCGCCAGAAATAAATACAGAAGACTTTAGTGCCGCAGTAGATTTTTTGGGAATACAGAACAATATTGACCGAAATAAAATTGGCATCATTGGCATTTGTGGTTTTGGTGGTTTTGCTTTAAACGCTACTGCTATTGACAAACGTGTGAAAGCGGTCGCTACTTCTACAATGTATGATATGACCAGGGTACTGTCTAAAGGATATAATGATGCAGTAACTTTAGAACAACGTACCAAAACATTAGAACAATTAGGCGAGCAACGTTGGAAAGATGCCAAAGCAGGAACATTTGCTTATGGAGCAGAATACAATAAAGCGCCGAACGGAGATGAGGTACAATTTTTAAAAGAATATTACGATTATTATCGCACTACAAGAGGTTTTCACGAGCGTTCGGTAAATTCAGGAAATTCTTGGACGGCTACAACGCCATTATCTTTTATGAATATGCCGATTTTAACGTACATTAAAGAAATTTCGCCAAGACCAGTTTTGATTATTGCAGGAGAAAAAGCACACTCAAGATATTTCAGTGAAACAGCATTTCAAAACGCCAATGAACCAAAGGAGTTGGTAATAGTTCCGAATGCTGTTCACGTTGATTTATATGATAATGTGAATTTAATTCCTTTTGATAAATTGGAAAATTTCTTCAAGAGAAACTTAAAATAATTATGAAACATTCACTTTTAATCATCCTAACTTTTGTATCAGTTCTTTTTTCCAGTGCATCAACTTGCAACAAAGAAGATGAACCTGCAGCTATCGAAAATAGCACGCCAATGACCAACGGAAAAATAAAAATCACAGTCAATTCTAAAATCTTTACAGCAACGCTTTTAGATAATAATTCGGCAAAAGTGTTTAAGGAAATGTTACCCTTGAAAATTAATATGAATGAGCTAAATGGAAACGAAAAATATTATGATTTTACAAATAATTTGCCAGCAAATGCTTCCAATCTTGGAACAATAAAAAATGGTGATTTAATGTTGTACGGCTCAAAAACTTTAGTGCTTTTTTACCAGTCTTTTTCCACATCGTACAGCTATACAAAATTAGGTTCGGTAGATGATACAACAGGTTTAGCAACTGCGTTAGGTTCGCGAAAAGTAACTATAACTTTCGAAGTGACATAACTCAAAAACAAGAAATTCACTAGAACACAGCCTATAACAGCTAAGTTTTCTTTGCGTGCGCAGCACGAACAATGAAAGCTGTGTTGAACGGAACCGCTCTACACCAGATCGCGCAGATATATCTCAACAGTTAGCGCAGAATTGCATTCTGCGCCCGTTCCAATTAGCAACTAAAAAGTGCGATTACCTTAATCTATTTTACCTATAAAATGCTAGTACAACTTTACTCATGCCAGATTATGTGAATAACTATCTCGATTCGGTTTGTGGGCACAGATTACAATTCTGAGCTAAATGAAATCTCATAACCATGAGGGTCACGACCAAAACAGTAAAGAATTGAGTTTTTAAGCCGAGTGCAAAAAAAACTTCTGCAGGAATACTGAAATAGTTTTTTAGCTTCTGAGCCATTTTTAAGGTGATTTCACGCTTTCCAGAAAGAATTGCTGAAACATACCCCTTACTGCCAATTATTCCTTCAAGATCTTTGGCCTTAATTCCCATTTCCTCCATTTTATATTTGATCACTTCTAAAGCATCAAGTTCTGGTAAGTCATAATGCT
This sequence comes from Flavobacterium sp. XN-5, assembly GCF_008033395.2. Lineage (NCBI taxonomy): Bacteria > Pseudomonadati > Bacteroidota > Flavobacteriia > Flavobacteriales > Flavobacteriaceae > Flavobacterium > Flavobacterium sp. XN-5. The sequence continues at coordinate 1,005,283 of NZ_VOGZ02000001.1, read as the reverse complement.
TATCATCATAATCTTTAATTAATACTATAAGCAAATCGAGTTCGTCACCTTCGGGGGTATTTTCTTTTGCGTGAAATAGTTCCATCAATCGCATCGAAGCTTTATTGTAATCTTCTTCCGTTTTTAATACTTTCCAATTCATCGCTATTTTTTTTTGAAGTTTAAAATTGCTGTGTCAAAAGCAACAGTTTTCACATTCATTTTATCATAGTCATTATGAGTTCCAAACCAAATCACATAACAAGCTGCTTGCGAAAAATTTATTGAGACCACTAACCGAAAATCATTTCCCTTTATATTAAAAACAACGCTATTATTACTTATAATACTTGCATTTCCATACACTCTTCTAAGTTCATTGAAATTCTTAAAGTCTAATTTTGTAAATTCATTATACCAAATCAGCACTTGCATATTAGCAAATGGATATCTCTCGATATAGTACAAAATTATTTTCTTTACAAGAATTTTTATTTGACAAAGACACTCTAAAGTTTTCATTTTGCAAACTTTTGATTTATTATTTGAAGTTAGGCAAAAGCACTAATTGATTCAATATTAAAGTTTTATCAATCTTCTAAAGCGAGCATACCAACTGACATCCTCTTAATTTACCGTCCCGCATTTTACTTAGATAAAAGATTTACAGTATTTGAGATTCCTACGAAATGACATATCTGGTGTATATTGCGTGAAAATCTTTGCGAATAGATTTTGATTTTTCAACAACAGTTAGCCACAAAAAACTGCACTTCTATATTTAGATCACAATTAAATACTTGACCATCTTTACGTGCACGGATTAAAAATCTGCGCTATCTTTACGGCAAGCAGTTGCACTCGGTAAAAAGAGAACGAGACAATAACAGTCAAAATTTTGCTACATAAAGACACGAAACAAAAAGGAAAGACAAACATGAATAGTACAAAAACTAAAAAAAGCTGGGGCATCATTTTGTTATTACTGACGATTGTTAGCATACTGGCTTTTTACCCATTGCCGCCACAAGCTCCAATACAATATTACGATCGGGAAAGTGGGGAGTTAAAAACAGAAAAGGTTGCTGCAGAAAAGTGGTTGGTTTGGCTGTATAATAATCCTGTGGGCGAAGCAACATTATGGACGTTGGTGAAAAGAAAATTCGTTTCGTCTATTTATGGCGATATGATGGATCGTCCTTCATCGACTAAAAAAATACAACCCTTTATTAAAGAATTTAGTATCGACATGAACGTCTTCCAAAAACAGGAATACAGCTCATTCAACGATTTCTTTACTCGAAAAATAAACGATAATGCTAGACCGTTGGATACTACCGCAACTATTACAGTGTCGCCCGCTGATGGAAAAATATTGGCCTATGCAGATATCAGCAACAGCGATTTTATTGTAAAAGGCTATCGATTTGATATAGTATCTTTTTTAAATAATGCCGAACTTGCTAAAAAATACATTGATGGTAGCTTAGTGATCATCCGCCTTGCCCCTGCCGATTACCACCGTTACCATTTTCCTGTTAGTGGAAATGTATCAGCTAACACCAAGATTGACGGTGATTATTATTCAGTTAACCCACTTGCTTTGCGTAAAATGACTGAAATATTCTGCCTCAACAAAAGGGAATTCACCATCGTTTCAAACCCTGTGTTTGGAGATGTTGTCATGGCTGAAGTAGGCGCAACCATGGTGGGAAGTATGGTACAAACCTATTCTGGGGATGTTGTTAAAAAAGGCGACGAGAAAGGATATTTTAAATTTGGCGGATCCACGGTAGTACTGTTGTTTGAAAAAAATAAAATTAGCATCGATGCCGATTTATTAAGTAACACCTTAAAAGGTTTTGAAACTTCCGTTGTACAAGGGGAAAGAATTGGCGTTTCGATTATTGCACTATAATGTTAAGGCTTGAGGTTTTAAATTTATATACCAATCAAATACTTAGCAATCGGTGCGGGCACAGATTAAAAATCTGCGCTATCTTTGTAGTTATAAAATAGCGAGAAATTTTTATCGTGACGATTCAGAAAATGGTTTGGTAGAAGCAACACTGCTTTCGAAAATTAAAAAAAACAGCATGGACAAATACTTACGACAATTAATTACAATAGAATTTGACGACAAAAAAGAAATTTTTAGTGGTTTTCTTATTGATTGGACTGAAGATTGGATCTTACTTAAAAATAATCCTGTCGATTTTATAATTGATGGTTATACGATATTGAGAAACAAAAATGTGAAGGCAATTATCCAAGATAAGGATCATGAATTTACCGAAAGAGTAATTAAACTCAAAGGGTTAAAAACAAGTGCCGCCGAAATAATTCCGCTTACAGATATAGCTGCAATTATCTATTTTTTAGCAAGTAAATATGAGATTTTCCAAATTGCGACTAAGTCGGATAAAGCCGTTTATCTAGGCAAACTCATAGAAATGGACGAGGAAGAAGTTGTTATTGACTTTTTGGGATCTGAAGGCGAGTTTGAAGGCGAAATGAGTTTTAAGCCAAACAAAATAAGAGTGATAGAATTTGACACTGATTATATCAACTCTTTGAAATTAATTGTTGACGAAGAAAAGAAAAAGTAAAGACCTTGACTTTATAAAATGTAATACTTTTAAAAAATGAAAAAAAATCTAATCCTACTTTGTTTTACTGCAGCGCTTTCGCTGTCTTGCAACAATAAAAAAGAAAGCAAAGATGCAACAAACGACACTATCATAACCGAAAAACCGCTCTCAAAAGCAGATTCTATAGTAAATCGCGCCATCGAAGCACACGGTGGAAAACTGTATGACAATGCCGATTATTCTTTTGAATTTAGAGGCAAAAAATACCGTTTTCAGAATGACGGAGGTGCTTATACCTACTCCTCTGAAATACAAAAAGGAGACTCATTGATTAAAGATGTTATGACTGCTGATAAATTTGAAAGAAGCATTAACAACAGCTTGCAATCTTTGAGTAAAAAAGAGGCTGACAAATATTCTGAGGCTATCAATTCAGTTATTTATTTTGCTACGCTGCCTCACAAATTACAAGATGCATCGGTCAATAATGAATTTGTTGAAGAAACAAAGATAAAAGGAAAGAATTATGATGTGATAAAAGTAACTTTTGGTCAAGAAGGTGGCGGAAAGGATTTTGATGACCAATACCATTATTGGATAAATAAGGACACGCATAAAATTGATTATTTGGCTTACAGTTATTTAGTTAATGATGGCGGCGTTCGGTTTAGGTCGGCTTTTAATACTAGAGTTATTGACAATGTTACTTTTCAGGATTACATCAATTATGAAGCTCCTGTAAAAACGGCTTTGAAAGATTTACCTCAATTATACGAACAAGGAAAACTAAAAGAGGTTTCCCAAATACTTACTGAAAACGTGGTAAATAACCGCAAATAAGTAACGTGATTAAAATAATAAAAATAGCTCAGAAGTTTATTCTGGGCTTTTTGCATTTTATATAACTCTTCTAATGAAAACAAATTATTAACTGACACAAATCTCCTAGCCCTGATAAAAGTGGAAATCCTTTTCTTTTTTTCTTTAAAAAAGAAAAGATTGTAACGGTTAGCGGGAATAGCTCCTAAAAACTTAGAACCTCAAAAACTTTGTCACTCTGTCACTTTTCCTTACTTTTGCAAAAATAATTTTTCACACTTAAACCGTTTATAGCATGCAACTGTATAACACTTTAAGCGCAGAAGAAAGAGCCATCATGATTGATGATGCCGGAAAACAAAGACTTACTTTGTCGTTCTATGCTTATGCGCAAATTCAAGATCCAACACAATTTCGTAACGATTTATTCCGCGCTTGGGATCCACTAGTGGTTCTTGGTCGAATATATGTAGCCAAAGAAGGAATTAACGCTCAATTATCACTTCCTGCGGATAATTTTTATGCTTTTAAAGACACTATTGAAGCCTATGATTTCATGAAAGGCATGCGCTTGAATATTGCCGTAGAGCATGACGATCACTCGTTCTTAAAACTGACGATAAAGGTTCGTGACAAGATTGTGGCTGATGGATTGAATGATGAAACATTTGATGTGACTAATATTGGTGTTCACTTGAAAGCCAAAGAATTCAATGACATTTTAGATGATCCCAATACGATTGTTGTCGATTTTAGAAATCATTACGAAAGTGAAATTGGCTATTTCAAAGGCGCAATTACGCCTGATGTAGATACTTTTCGAGAATCACTACCTGTCATCAACGAACAATTACAAGATTTTAAGGAAGATAAAAACTTGGTGATGTACTGCACCGGAGGAATTCGTTGTGAGAAAGCTTCTGCTTATTTTAAACACCAAGGATTCAAAAATGTATACCAGTTAGAAGGAGGAATTATCAATTATGCAAAGCAAATTAAGGAAGAAAATCTGGAGAGCAAATTCATTGGTAAAAACTTTGTATTTGATCACCGCTTAGGCGAAAGAATTACAGACGATATCGTTTCGCAATGCCACCAATGTGGAAAACCATGTGATGTTCATACGAATTGCTTGAATGAAGGTTGCCATTTACTTTTTATCCAATGTGAGGAATGTGCTCAGGCTATGGAAGGCTGTTGTTCATCAGAATGTTCGGATATTATTCATCTTCCTGAAGAAGAGCAAAAAGCCATTCGCAGAGGAATTAAAAATGGTAATAAGATTTTCAAAAAAGGAAAATCAGATGTGTTGACTTTTAAAAACAGAGAAGCAAATCTTGATCCTTTGGCTGCGATTCCCAATCTTACTGATCTATCAAAATCGAAAGCGCTGGCTAAAAAATTACCAAAAATCAAAAAACAATACATAGGGAAAGGAACACATTTTTACCCGAAACCAAGTATTGGTCAGTTTTTAATCGAAGAAAACGAAATCAATACAGGTGATACTATTTTGATTATTGGCACAACTACTGGAGAGCAAAAGTTAGTTATCGAAGAAATGTTAGTGAACGATGTAGCAGCTGAAAAAGCCGTTTCTGGAGATACTTGTACATTTAAATTACCTTTTAGAATTCGCTTATCTGATAAGATATATAAGATTTAAAAGGTTGTTTTTAATATAAAATTCCTAAAAAGCCTATTTCATCGATTTGAAATGGGCTTTTTTTATAAAAATTTTATCACATTCATACGTTTCCATCTTTTGTATCATTCGCTTAAAAAATGCTATCTTTACCCATTAATCTTTTTTAAGAACTTAAGTTGTGCCAGTCACAACACTATATATAAAATTATGGCATGTACAAGTTGTTCAACTTCTGATGGTGGCGCACCAAAGGGTTGTAAAAATAATGGGACTTGCGGCACCGATAGCTGCAACAAATTAACTGTTTTCGATTGGCTTTCTAATATGTCTTTACCTACAGGACAAGCACCTTTTGACTGTGTTGAAGTTCGTTTTAAAAATGGTAGAAAAGAATTTTATCGCAATACTGAAAAATTGACTTTGAGTATGGGAGATATTGTGGCTACTGTCGCTTCTCCTGGACATGATATCGGAATTGTTACTTTGACTGGTGAATTGGTAAAAATCCAAATGAAGAAAAAAGGAGTTAATCCTGACAGCAAAGAAGTACCGAAAATATATAGAAAAGCATCGCAGAAAGACATTGATATCTGGTCTGCAGCGCGTGAAAGAGAAGAACCAATGAAAGTTCGCGCACGTGAATTAGCTATTTCTCAAAAATTAGAAATGAAAATCTCCGATATTGAATTTCAAGGAGACGGATCGAAAGCTACGTTCTACTACACAGCAAACGACAGAGTCGATTTTAGACTTTTAATTAAGGATTTCGCCAAAGAATTCAGCACCAGAGTCGAGATGAAACAAGTTGGTTTCCGTCAGGAAGCTGCTCGTTTAGGAGGAATTGGTTCTTGTGGAAGAGAATTATGTTGTTCTACTTGGTTAACCGACTTTAGAAGCGTGAATACTTCAGCGGCTCGTTACCAACAATTGTCATTGAACCCACAAAAATTAGCCGGACAATGCGGTAAATTAAAATGTTGCCTAAACTATGAGTTAGACACTTATATGGATGCCTTGAAAGGTTTTCCTGATTTCGAAACAAAATTAGTTACCGAAAAAGGAGATGCTATTTGTCAAAAACAAGATATTTTTAAGGGATTAATGTGGTTTGCTTATACTAATAATTTTGCTAATTGGCATGTACTTAAAATCGAAAAAGTACAGGAGATCATCGCTGAAAATAAGTTGAAAAACAAAGTATCTTCACTTGAGGATTATGCAATAGAAATCATCCAGGAAACGGAGAAAGATTTCAATAATGCAATGGGTCAAGAAAGCTTAACGCGATTTGACCAGCCTAAAAAGAGAAAAAAACCAAACAAAAAGGCGAAAACAACAAGCGAAAACAAACCAGCAACTGACAATAAGATTGTAGCAAACAATAAAAAGCCTGCAAACAATGGTGCTGCACCTTCAAACGATAAGAAACCTGTAATAGCAAGAAAACCAATAATTATAACAAAGAATGAGGCTAAGAAATAGCGTTTTTTTCGTTTTGATTGCGATACTCTTTTTTTCATGTGATAAAAAAAGAGCGTTTGACGAATATAAATCTGTGGGAAGTGCTTGGCATAAAGACAGTATCATAACATTCGATTTGCCAGAATTAGATTCCACAAAACGATATGATTTATTCATCAATTTACGAGACAATAACAATTATCAATACAACAATCTCTTCTTGATTGTGTCTGTCGAAAAACCAAATGGATATACAAAAGTAGACACCTTAGAATACCAAATGGCAAATCCTGATGGAACGCTTCTAGGCAACGGATTTACCGACATGAAAGAAAGTAAATTGTTCTTTAAAGAGAATGTAAAATTCAAAGGGAAATACAAAGTCCACATCAAACAGGCTGTCAGAGAGACGGGTAAAGTACCTGGAGTGACTCTGTTAGAAGGAATTACAGAAGTGGGATTACGAATAGAAAAAAAAGACTAGGATAATTTATGGCTGCTAAAAAAAACAACAATCAGAGCAACGCTGCTGATAAAGATTATAAGTATTACACTAAAGCATTTTGGAAGTTTTTTCTATACGGAATGGGCGGTATCGTTCTGTTTTTCTTATTTGCTTCTTGGGGGCTTTTTGGTTCAATGCCTTCTTTTGAAGACTTGGAAAATCCAGACTCAAATTTAGCTACTGAGATTATTTCGTCTGATGGAGTGGTTTTAGGAAAGTATTTTCAGAAAAATAGATCGCAATTAAAATACTCTGACTTACCTCAAAATTTAGTTCAAGCCTTGGTAGCAACTGAAGACGAGCGTTTTTTTGAACATTCAGGTATTGATGGAAGAGGAACTTTAAGAGCTATTTTAAGTCTTGGAACAAGTGGAGGGGCAAGTACTTTAACACAACAGCTAGCGAAGCAATTATTCCACGGTGAAGGTTCGAAGTTTTTGCCTTTTCGAATTGTACAAAAAGCAAAAGAATGGATTATTGCCATTCGATTAGAAAGACAATATACCAAAAATGAAATTTTGGCCATGTATTGTAACATCTATGATTTTGGAAACTATTCAGTGGGAGTAAGTTCAGCGGCACAAACCTATTTTTCGAAAGAACCAAAAAATTTATCGATCGAAGAGTCGGCAATATTAGTTGGGATGTTCAAAAACTCTGGCTTATACAATCCGATTCGAAATCCTGTTGGTGTAAAAAATCGTAGAAATGTCGTGCTTGCACAGATGGAAAAAAGTGAAATGATCACTGAAAAAGAGAAAGAAAGACTGCAAAGCTTACCTATTACTTTAAAATTTAAATTAGAAAGTCATAGAGAAGGAACAGCTACTTATTTCAGAGAGTATCTTCGTGATTACATGAAAAAATGGGTTGATGAAAACAAGAAACCAGATGGATCTGATTATGACATCTACAAAGATGGATTAAAAATCTATACTACTATTGATTCTAGAATGCAGCTACATGCCGAAGAAGCAGTTAAGGCGCACATGGCTAATCTTCAGGAAGAGTTTTTTATTCAAGCAAAAAATAATAAAAACGCTCCCTTTGTAGGTATATCTGATAAGGAAACACAGCGTATTTTAACTCAAGCAATGAAATCATCTAACCGTTGGGCTGTTTTAAAATCAGCTGACATGAGTGATGAGGACATTATAAAATCATTTAGTGTAAAGGCAAAAATGACCGTCTTTACATGGAAAGGAGAAAAAGACACTATCATGACTCCTATGGACTCCATACGCTATTACAAGCATTTTCTACAATCTGGACTTATGGCGATGGAACCACAAACAGGTAACATAAAAGCCTGGGTAGGTGGAATTAATTATAAATATTTCCAGTATGACCACGTGGGTCAAGGTGCTAGACAAGTGGGATCTACATTTAAACCTTTTGTATATGCTACGGCTATCGAACAATTGAACATGTCTCCTTGTGACTCTATAATTGATGCTCCGTTTACAATGCCTGTGGGACGTCATCACGTTACAGCAGCATGGACACCTAGAAACTCGGATAATAAATACAGAGGTATGGTTACCTTGAAAAAAGCATTAGCAAGTTCCATTAATACTGTATCGGCAAAGCTAATGGATAAAGTAGGACCGGAGGCAGTAGTGAAGTTAACAAATAAATTAGGAATTAAATCTGATATCCCACTTCAACCATCCATTGCATTAGGTGCAGTAGATATTACCGTGGAAGATATGGTCGCGGCTTACGGTACATTTGCAAATCAAGGTGTTTATACAAAGCCTCAATTCTTATCGAGAATCGAAGATAAAAGCGGAGTTATCATCTATGAGCCAATACCTGAATCACACGATGTATTGAACAAGGATATTGCTTTTGCCATTATTAAATTATTAGAAGGTGTAACTGAGGGAGGTTCAGGAAACAGATTAAGAACTGAAGGCGGAGGTTATGGTTATAACCGAATTACAGGTTATCCTTATAAATTTACAAATCCAATTGCTGGTAAAACCGGAACAACACAAAACCAATCTGACGGTTGGTTTATGGGAATGGTTCCAAATCTAGTAACAGGTGTTTGGGTAGGTTGTGAAGATCGTTCAGCCCGATTTAAAAGTATTACCTACGGACAAGGAGCTACAGCCGCATTACCGGTTTGGGCTTACTTTATGAAGCTTTGTTATGCTGATTCTGAACTAAAAGTGTCTAAAGGGCAATTTGAAAGACCAGCTAATCTTTCTATAAAAGTAGATTGTTACCAAGCTCGTCCCGTAAAAGATAGCACCGAAGTACAAAACACTGATGAATTTGAATTTTAAATAATTTCAATATTAAATAATATTGAGCTTCTTAAAAAACACAATATGATTAATAAAAAGGTAAGTAATGTTAAAGAAGCGCTTCAAGGAATTGAAGACGGAATGACTATTATGTTAGGTGGTTTTGGTTTGTGTGGAATTCCCGAAAATTCTATTGCAGAGTTAGTTCAAAAAGAAACTAAGTTGTTAACCTGCATCTCTAATAACGCAGGAGTTGATGATTTTGGTCTTGGCTTATTATTACACAAAAAACAAATCAAGAAAATGGTCTCATCATATGTGGGAGAAAACGCCGAATTCGAACGTCAGATGCTCTCAGGAGAACTGGATGTAGAATTGATTCCACAAGGAACATTAGCAGAACGTTGTCGTGCTGCTCAGGCTGGAATTCCAGCTTTCTTTACTCCTGCAGGCTACGGAACAGAAGTCGCTGAAGGAAAAGAAGTTCGCGAATTTAATGGTAAAATGCACGTGATGGAACATGCTTTCAATGCTGATTTTGCTATTGTAAAAGCGTGGAAAGGAGATACTGCTGGGAATTTAATTTTTAAGGGAACAGCCAGAAACTTTAACCCTGCAATGTCTGGAGCTGCTAAAATTACTGTTGCTGAAGTAGAGGAATTAGTTGAAGCTGGAGCATTGGATCCAAATCAAATTCATATTCCTGGAATATTCGTGCAACGTATTTTTCAAGGAGAGAAATATGAAAAGAGAATAGAGCAACGTACGGTAAGGCAAAAATAGCTTTAAGTTTTAGACTAAAAACTCAATTAACCCTACATATCTTATAAGGTAGAAAAGGTAATCTAGATTTAGTTTTTTGTTTATAAAGAAAACTTAAATGACTTATATGTTTTAAAAAAATAAATTATGTTAGATAAAATAGGAATCGCAAAACGTATCGCACAAGAATTGAAAGACCGCTATTTCGTGAATTTAGGAATAGGTATTCCAACATTGGTAGCTAATTATATACCAAAAGGAATTGACGTCGAATTTCAAAGTGAAAACGGGGTTTTAGGTATGGGACCTTTCCCTTTTGAAGGAGAGGAAGATGCTGACATCATCAATGCCGGAAAACAAACGATAACAACCTTGCCAGGAGCTTCTTTCTTTGATTCGGCCTTGAGCTTCGGAATGATTCGTGGTCAGCATGTTGATTTAACCATTCTCGGTGCGATGGAGGTGGCTGAAAATGGTGATATCGCAAACTGGAAAATCCCAGGCAAAATGGTCAAAGGTATGGGTGGCGCAATGGATTTAGTGGCTTCTGCAGAAAATATTATTGTTGCCATGATGCATGTAAATAAAGCTGGGCAATCTAAGATTCTTAAAAAATGTACTTTACCATTGACAGGTGTAGGTTGCGTAAAAAAAGTAGTGACTGAATTGGCTGTTTTAGAAGTAACGCCAAAAGGCTTTAAATTACTAGAACGCGCACCAGGAGTAACCGTAGAACATATAATTGCTTCAACAGAAGCCGAGTTAATTATTGAAGGAGAGATTCCGGAGATGGTTATTGATTAAAGTTTAAATTCTAATCTATATACAAAGAGCACCCTTTAAAAGGTGCTCTTTCTGTTTTTAACAAAACACTCTATTCATTAAAAATCTAACTTCAGGTCAATTAAATTAGCTTTGCTAAATGGCTTCTCGACAAAATGAATAATTTTCGAATACCAAGCTGCTTTATCTTTATCTTCTTGATCTACGGAAGAAGTAACCATTATCACTTCGATTTTCTTATCAAAACCTTCATTGTGAATAATGTCCAACAAACCCCAGCCGTCCATAACCGGCATATTAATATCCAAAAACAATAATATAGGTTCGTCATCTATAGATAGACTTTCGAAAAACTCCAAAGCTTTAAGCGCAGAATTAAAGGTTTTCGGCGAATTATGAAGCCCAACCGCTTGAATAATTTTACTGTGCAAGAATAGAATAATTTCATCATCATCGACAACAACCACTTTATAACTCATTTACCTTCTATTTTGTTGATTGTTTCCGTCTTCTTAACAATGTCTCTAATTATAGTATCTAGTTCTGTACCTGAAGCAAAAAAGTGATTCAATAAGTCTTCAAATTCCGCAGGCATGCGGTCAGATTCTTTCATAAAATCAATAATAGACATCATCTTGGCTAATGGCGCTCTCACAACATGTGAATGCGTCCAAGCAATATCCTTCAAGCTTTTGTTTTGGTCCTCGATAGTATTGATATGTTGCATCTGCTTCGTTATATCATTTGTCATAACCAGTTTTGCTTTCTGGTTATTAAAGAAAATAATATTACTTTGAACTTCGACGTCAATTATCTTTCCATTTTTTTTCTGATGTCTTAAGTATCGCTTCTTAAAATTATCTCTATACTGACTAAAAGAATTTACTCCCGCGTCAAAAATAGGATAGTCCTCTACGGGCCATATTTCTTTAATAGTCATTTTTAAAAATTCTTCTTTGGTGTAACCAAATTTCTTAATGGCGGCCTCGTTTACATCTAAAAAATAGAAACTCCCTAAATCATAAACCCACATAGCCAAAGGACTCAAGTGAAAAAGATCGCTATATCGAGTTTTTGCATCATCGTATGAAAAAAATATTTTTTTCCTTTCGATACTACAAACAATACTTTTATACAACATTGCAGCTGTTAAGCCATCCTTTACTAAATAGTCTGAAATACCCTTCGAAATTGAGTTGATACTGAAATCTACACCTTCAACTGAAGTAAGTACTATTATGGGGCACAATAATACCTTATCTACCATTTCAGTTACCAAAACTTTCGCACTAATGTCTGGCAAAGTATGGTCCAAAAGAACAACGTCAAAAAATTTATCATCAGAAGATAGAAACGCAGATGCTTGTTCGAAATTTTTTGCGAACTTAATTTCTACATCAAAAAAAAGTTCTTCTAACAACTCTTGAATTTTCGCTATGTCGCTCAAATTATCTTCAACAACTAAAATTGAATATGTTTTGTCATCTATAATCATTTTATCTGAAAAATTGTAGTGGGGATTTACAAAAACTTTAAGTTAAGCGATCTATACTTTAGTAAGAAAGTTTCAACTTACTAAACACTTTAAAAATATAAGTATTATATACCTTTTTTAAAACCTCTATAAAATTGCAAAGATAACATTTGTTTTCGCACTGTTTTGCCTTTACAGAATATAGGAATATTTGGGTAGATTTCAACTCCCTTTAGGAATAGCGTCAATTAGCATCTTTGTATATGCTTTTTGTGGATTGGCATACAGCTCATCAGCATCGGCAATTTCTTCAATTTTTCCTTTATTCATGACCAAAACTTGATCACTCATGTACTTCACGACAGCCAAATCGTGTGAAATAAAAATGTAAGTAAACCCAAAATTTTCTTTTAGCTCATTTAGAAGGTTTAAAACCTGGGCCTGAACAGATATGTCCAATGCCGAAACTGATTCGTCACAAACGATTAATTTTGGCTGTAACGCGATGGTTCTCGCAATTCCGATACGTTGTCTTTGTCCACCAGAAAATTCATGTGGATATCGATTAAAATAATCTGCTCCTAAACCTACTCTTTCGAGAATTTCAAGGGTTTTAGCTTTTCTTTCCTTATCGTTTTTATATAATCCATGCACTTTCATGGGTTCCATGATGGCTTGACCAATAGGAATCCTTGGGTTTAAAGAAGAATAAGGATCTTGAAAAATAATTTGAATTTCCTTTCTCAGTTTTTTAATTTCCGACTTTCCAAGTTTAGTGATATCCTGACCTCTGTATAAAATTTGTCCTGCAGTGGCTTTGTCCAATTGCAATATGGCATTCCCAAGAGTCGATTTCCCGCAACCACTCTCCCCTACTAATCCTAATGTTTCACCTTCATATAATTTAAAACTCACGTGATTCACGGCTTTAAATCCTGATTTTTTTCCAAAGAAACCTGCAGTAGAAAAATACTCTTTTTCTACGTTAACGACTTCTAAAATAGGTGTCTGACTGTACAGTTTATCATGAAAGCGTGTTCTGTCTTCAGGCGTTACAACCTCAGCATTTATAGTGTCATCTAAAAAATCCTGGATAGTAGGCAATCTTTTCAATCGGAAATCCAAAGAGGGCCGAGAAGCAATCAAGGCTTTTGTATAATTATGTTGGGGATTTTTAAATATCTGCTTTACTTCGCCCTGTTCGACAATTTCTCCTCGATACATCACTAATACCCGATGTGCAATCTCAGAAACCAGTGACAAATCGTGGGAAATGAAAATAATACTCATTCCAGTTTCTAGCTGAATGTCTTTCAACAACTGGATAATTTCCTTTTGAACAGTTACGTCTAAAGCCGTAGTAGGCTCATCTGCAATCAATAATTTTGGTTTGCAAGCAATCGCCATAGCGATCATGACACGTTGTTTTTGTCCGCCTGAAATTTCATGGGGATATTTATCGAATAATATCTCAGGGTTGGGTAATTTTACTTTTTCGAATAATAAAAGTGTTTCACTTTTAGTTTCTGCTGTGGATAACTTTGTGTGTTGCAACAATATTTCCTGCACCTGAAAACCACATTTCAACGAAGGATTTAAGGAACTCATTGGTTCTTGGAAAATCATCGCGATTTCATTTCCTCTCAGTTGCTGCAACTCTTTTTCACTTAAATCACCAACGTCTTTGCTGTCAAAAAGAATCTCGCCTTCTGATATTTTCGAAATATTTACAGGCAATAAGCCCATAATCGCTAACGAGGAAACTGATTTTCCAGAACCAGATTCCCCTACAATTCCGAGGATTTCATTCTGTTGTAAATCATAACTGATGTTTTTAATAACAGCGGTATAAATCCCTTCTTTTTTAAAGGAGATTTCGAGATTTTGAACGGACAGTAGGGGCTTATTCATAAATGTAAAAATAAAAATTTAACCATTGAAAACACGCTTTATTTTAAAGACTATCCAACAGACAAATTAAAAAAAAGCAACATTCGAATTAACTACCTATGGTCCTATTATTTAAGTGTCACAAAGCGGTTTTTAAACATGGATTATCTCGTCCTCAATCAACAAATCTTCTCTTCTAAGTCTAAGAAAAATCTGAGCAACTGCGATAGTATCTTTTTCACAATAGCTAACAATGCGGTCAATATCCTTATCTACATAAAAAACATATCCTACTTGACTGCCGTCAATATCTCCTTTTGGAGATGGAATACCAAGTACTTTACACATTAATTTTAAAGACGTATAATGTTTATAATCTCCGAATTTCCACAGCTCCAAAGTATCTAAATGCGGAATTTCCCAAGGCTTTTTTCCAAATAAATTAAGTTTGTCTGGAATAGCAATCCCGTTGATAATCATTCGGCGCGCTAAGAACGGAAAATCAAATTCTTTAGCATTATGACCACATAAAACATGTTGTGGTCCATTGAAATGATTGTTTAGTAAATTATTGAAATCTTTCAGAATCTTTTTTTCTTCTCCAAAAAAAGAAGTCACTCTAAAATTCCGAATATCACCCTTTATGGTAAAATAACCAACAGAGACACAAACGATTTTTCCAAACTCGGCCCAGATTCCTGCACGTTCGTAAAAATCTTCTGGACTATATTCATCTTTCCGCTGGTATTGGGTTTTGTGCTCCCAAAGCTCTTTCATCTCCGAATCCAACTCACTATAATCGGCAGCTTCTGGAACAGTTTCTATGTCTAAAAACAAGATGTTATTGAGATTTATTTTTTCGATCATAACTTTCTATTTTATACATTGTCATCAATTTATTAAAACAAAATAAACTGTAGGGAATTGAGTATTCCAAATATAAGTAAAAAATGACAATTTGTGTCAATTTTGGAAATGCCTACCGACACTAAAATAAACTTTGCTGATTGGTTGGGTTTTCATGTTCCAATAGCCATTTTTTGCGCCATAAACCTCCAGCATATCCAGTTAGCGAACCATCGGCACCAATGACGCGATGACAAGGCACAATAATCCAAAGTGGATTTTTTCCATTGGCGGAAGCCACAGCCCGAATGGCTTTGACATCTCCTAAAATTTTCGACTGTTCTAAATAGGATCTGGTTTTGCCATAGGGAATTTCTAATAATGCATTCCACACCTTTTGTTGGAATTCTGTTCCTTTTGGATTGAGCTTTAAACTAAAATCATTTCTTTTTCCTGCAAAATAAGACTCCAATTGATTTACACATTCCTGTAAAACTTCGGGAATTAGTACAGAAGCTTCGCCTCCATCCTGCACTGAGATTATCGCAATGCCATTTTCATCGCCCACAATCCTTGCAGTACCTAATGGTGTTTTTATAAATGCTGTCTCCATAGTATAAAAGTAAATAAATTTAATCGCACCAAACTCTATCAAAGCAAAAAGTCCACAAGAAAATTAATTTCTTGTGGACTTTTTATAAACCTGCTTGATTTTTCTCCTTTATTTTAGAGTCGAATTAAGGTAAGCTTCTAAGGCTTGCAACTCCTCATCAGAAAATGTTTTAGTAAGCGCTAAGTTAGGTTCCATTGCTGCAAACTGCGCAGGATCAACGATAGCCTCACTTTCCCCCTTTAAAAAGGCGACGATACTTCCGTTTTTCTCTTTATAGATTTTGGCAATTTCCTGTAAACTTGGCCCAATCAGCTTTTCATCAACTTTATGACAGGCTACACAAGTTCCTTTACCTAAATAAATAGATTCTCCCAGTTCTACCGGTGTTTTAGTTTCTGCTTGCATTCCCTCAGAAACTACAGCTTCTGATTTTTTGGTGTTATCGTCTTTTCCAAAAGACTCTTCATCCTTTCCTTTACAAGAGAACGCAACAAATGCAATGGCAATAATTAGTAATTTTTTCATTTTAGTTGTGTTTAGTTTCTTAAATAGAAGTACTAATATACTGCTAATTATCAGAATATTACTTTATTATTTATTTAAAATTACGGCAGCTTCTTTTGCAAAATAAGTCGAAATCAAACTTGCTCCAGCGCGTTTAATACACATTAATTGCTCCATCATGATTTTATCATGATCGAGCCAACCTCTTTCGGCAGCGGCTTTGATCATTGCATATTCACCTGAAACATGATAAACTGTTACGGGAACATTGACGGCATTTTTCACTTCACGAACGATGTCTAAATAAGCAATTCCTGGTTTTACCATAACCATATCAGCACCTTCCTCAACGTCCCAAAGCGCTTCTTTGATAGCTTCAATACGGTTAGCATAATCCATTTGATAGGTTTTTTTATCCTTTGGAATTTCGTTATTGTCCACTGGTGCACTGTCTAAAGCATCACGAAATGGTCCGTAAAAAGCAGAAGCATATTTCGCCGAATAGCTCATAATTCCCACATTGTGAAATCCTGCTGCATCAAGTCCTTGGCGCAAGCGCAAAACACGTCCGTCCATCATGTCAGATGGCGCAACAAAATCGGCTCCTGCTTGTGCATGTGAAACGGCCATTTTTACCAAAGCATCATTTGTAGGATCATTTGCAACATATCCATTTTCTATGATTCCATCGTGACCATACATAGAGTAAGGATCCAATGCCACATCGGGCATTATAATCATTTCCGGGCAAGCCGCTTTGATTTCCTTGATGGCGCGCTGCATCAATCCATGTGGATTCCAAGCTTCTTTTCCCGTATTGTCTTTTAAGTTCTCACTTACTTTTACATAAATATTCACGGCACGAATACCTAAAGCGTATAATTCTTTGATTTCTTCCAAGGTCAAATCAATCGAACGACGGAAGATCCCCGGCATGGAAGGAATTTCAATTTTTACATTTTCTCCCTCTGCAATAAACATAGGAAACATAAAGTCTGACGGACTTAAAGTCGTTTCTCGAACTAGACTTCTTATGGATTCGTTTGTTCTTAATCTTCGGCCTCTGTGTAATGGGAACATATATTTTTAGTTTAAAGTTTCAGGTTTAAAAGTTTAATGTTAAACCCATTTAAAATTTAAAATTCAGAATTTAAAATAAATTAATGCCAATTTATTGGGTTTTCTAATACGTTTATAAGCTTTTCTTCTTCACTTCCTTCTTCTGGATGATGATCGTAAACCCATTGCACCCGCGGTGGTAAACTCATTAGAATACTCTCGATTCTTCCGTTAGTTTTCAATCCAAATAAAGTCCCTTTGTCGTGTACCAAATTGAATTCTACATAACGACCACGTCGAATTTCCTGCCAACTTCTTTGAGATTCTGAATACGGTAAGTCTTTTCTTTTTTCTACTATCGGTACATAAGCTTCTAGGAAACTATTTCCTACTTCAGATACAAAATGGAACCAATCTTCCATTTTCATTTGCTCAGTCGCTTTGCAATAATCAAAAAACAATCCACCAATTCCTCTGGCTTCATTGCGATGTGCATTCCAGAAATAGGCATCACATTGTTTTTTATATTTTGGATAAAAGTCCAAATTGTGTTTATCACAGGCCGTTTTACAGGTTTGATGAAAATGGATTGCATCTTCTTCAAACAAATAATAAGGCGTTAAATCCTGTCCGCCACCAAACCAACTGTTGATGACATTGCCATTGTCATCGTACATTTCGAAATAGCGCCAGTTAGCATGAACCGTTGGCACCATTGGATTTTTAGGATGTAAAACCAAACTCAATCCGCACGCAAAAAAATCAGCTTCGCCTACGTTGAATAATTTTTGCATGGAATCCGGTAATTTACCGTGAACAGCAGAAATATTCACACCGCCTTTTTCGAAAACCTTTCCGCTTTCAATCACGCGTGTTCTTCCTCCGCCGCCTTCCGGGCGATCCCAAAGGTCTTCTTTGAATTTAGCTTGACCATCAACCGCTTCGAGTCCTGCGACGATTTGGTCTTGTAAGTTTTGTATGTATGCGTAAAATTTATTTTTCATTATAAATGAATTGAGTATCGAGTATTAAGTAGCAAGAAAAATCTCGATACTTAATACTTAATTCTTTATACTACTGATTGTATTCCTTCACCGCGTCAATAAATGCTTTCGCGTGATCTACTGGAATATGTGGTAAAATACCATGACCTAAGTTCACGATGTATTTGTCTTTTCCGAATTCGTCAATCATCTCGTGTACCATTTTCTTAATAACCGGAATAGGTGACAACAATCGTGATGGATCAAAATTACCTTGTAAAGTAATGTTTCCTCCAGATAGATATCTTGCATTTCTTGGAGAACAAGTCCAATCCACTCCTAATGCAGAAGCTCTACTTTTTCCCATTTCGCCTAAGGCAAACCAACATCCTTTTCCGAAAACAATCACAGGAGCATCATCGGCCAAAGCCTCAACGATTTGGTTTATGTATTTCCAAGAGAATTCTTGGTAGTCAGCCGGAGACAACATTCCACCCCAAGAATCAAAAATCTGAACAGCATCTACACCCGATTTTACTTTTTCTTTTAGGTATAAAATAGTGGTATCGGTAATTTTTTGTAATAAAACATGAGCCGCTTCTGGATGTTGGAAACAAAATCCTTTTGCCTTATCAAAGCTTTTAGACCCTTGTCCTTCTACTGCATAACACATGATTGTCCAAGGTGAACCAGCGAAACCAATTAACGGTACCTCATCGTTCAACATTTCTTTAGTCAATTTAATAGCGTCCATCACATAACCTAAAGTTTCATGAATATCTGGTACAATTACGCGCTCTACATCCTGAATCGTACGAATAGGATTAGGCACAAACGGACCAAAATTTTCCTTCATCAACACTTCAATTCCCATAGCTTGTGGAATTACTAAGATGTCTGAGAATAAAATCGCAGCATCTGGGGCAATACGACGAATAGGTTGTACGGTGATTTCGGCAGCTAATTCTGGCGTTTGACAACGAGTGAAAAAATCGTATTTATCACGTAAAGCGATAAATTCTGGCAAATATCTTCCCGCTTGACGCATCATCCAAACTGGGGGACGTTGTACTGTTTCTCCTTTTAATGCTTTTAAAAATAGGTCGTTCTTTATCATAATTTATTGACTATTGGCTTAAAGTTATTCACTTAAAGCATTCTGATTATTTTTTGTTGCCAAAAGCTAAAAGCTACAGGCAAATTTTTATTTATACTCGGCAATTACTTCTTCAATCACATCTTCAATTGTTGGCTGATCAGCAATTATTATGTTTTTTGTTATTCCGTCCAAAGTACTGGAAGTAGTTGTTCCTATGCAAAAACAGGTTTCATTTTTGATTTTATTTTCTTTCAAATAACTTTCAATACCAGACGGACTAAAAAACAAAATGGCGTCAACAGGCGTTTTAATCTTCTGTGGTGTCAACTTAGTTTCGTAAACCTGGATTTCATTAAACTTTACTTTCGCTTCTTTTAAGGCTTGCGGTAAAGTCTCTCTTCTTAAGTTTCCACTAAAGAAAGTGTAGCTTTCACTTGAGTAAATCAAAGTGATAATTTCAGCTAAATCTTCTGCATACCCAGTGTAAGCAATCACATTAAATCCACTTTCTGATAGCAAAATCTTGGTTTTTAAACCCACGCAAAAAACATTTTTTGTTTTTAGATCTTCCGATTTTGGATCCAATAAAAAACTTTGAACTGCATTTTGACTCGTAAAAATCAAATTATCATTGATTTCATTTAATTCGAAAGCTTGACTTTTTGTTTCAATAAAGTCCACTTCAATGACATTGAAATTTGCATTTGTCAATGCTCCCCTTTGATTGTCTAAAAGCGTTTTTGTAGATAGTATCTGAATCATTATTAACTTCTTATTTGATGTTCTTCTTGCCCTAGGCAGTAGGTTTCTATATCCTTATTGTATCCATAAACGACCAAAATATCGTTTTCTAATATAATAGTATCAGGAGAGGGACGGCCAATGGTTTCCTTTACAATAGATTTTTTTCCAATTAAATTTTTCTTTTCTCTTTTTCGAATAATTGTAATTAAAGTCAGTCGATATTTATCTATTGTATCTAATTCAGCTAATGTTCTACCGTAAAATTCTGGTTTTGCTTTTACTTCAGAAATAGTATAATTATCGTCTAATTGGTAATTTTCGAGAGTCGATTTAAAATTAATTTGCTTTGTCAATCTATCCGCTGATTCTTGCTCAGGATGTACGATGCTGTGTATTCCCATCGCTTCTAAAACCGTGTCGTGAATAGGCGATAAAGCTCTACTAATGATTTTTACATCACTTAATTTTTTAATAATTGCAGTAGTGATAATCGCAGCTCCTTCGTTCTCTCCAATGGCGACCACAACTTTATCAGTATCTTTTAAAGGTAAAGCTTCATATGACAATTCGTTAGTAGAATCCATCGCGATGGCAAGTGAAATTTTATCTTTCACTAGATTCACTTTTTCCATGTTTTTGTCTACACCAATAACTTCATTTCCAGTTTCGGTCAGACTTATTGCAAGTGACATTCCGAAGTTTCCTAAACCAAATACGATTATTTTCATTGAGTCAAGTTTAGTTAATTAATATATTCGCTTTTGGATATTCGTAAAATTGATGGTTCAATCTACGTAATAATCCTACCATTAAATTGAGCATTCCTATTCGACCTATAAACATACATGCAATCAGAACATATTTACTCGGTTCTGTTAACGTTTGAGTAAAATTCAAGCTTAACCCTACCGTGCTATATGCTGAAAAACATTCGAAAGCTACCGTTAATAAAGGCGTATCTTTTGGTTCGAAAATTAAAAGAGCCATAATCGAAATACCAATAGTAATTAGCGAAATTGATAGAATTGCAAACGCACGCGCAGTAGATTCTGACGATATTCTCCTTCCGAACAATTGAATTCTACTTTTTCCTCTAGCTACAGTAAATATATTTAAAGTTGCTAGTGCAAAAGTACTCGTTTTTATTCCACCAGCGGTAGAAGCTGGCGATCCACCTATCCACATTAAAAAAATAATAAAAAGCAAAGATGGAACATTCATCTGTGTATAATCAACAGCATTAAAACCGGCAGTTCTTGGTGAAACAGCGTTGAAACTTGCTGCTGTTACTTTTCCGAAAACAGTTTTGTGTTCTAGCAAGGTATTGTTGTACTCTGAGATATAAAGAAAAAGGAAACCACCTACTAATAATATCAGTGTAGTATAAATTACAATATTAGTATTTAAGGTAATTATTCTTATTTTTTTATGGATTACTTTTTGCTTAAATAACTCAATTACATAAGTTTTTATATAATGAAAAAAATTGAATACGATGTTATGTCCTAATCCGCCCAAAACAATCATCAACATTAAAATCCATTGTAAATAATAATTAAAACGAACTGTTTCATTAATTATTCCTCCTGGTAAAATGGAAAATCCTGCATTACAAAAAGCAGATATGGAGTGAAAAATTGAAAAATAAAATTCATTACTGATGGCTGGATTGTCTATAATCGAAGAATAGATAAAAATCGCTCCTACCAGCTCAACTCCTAAAGTAAAAATCACAACGTTTAGAGCTGCTCTAAAAACATCTTTAAGACCTTCATGAGCGATAAAATCTTTAGTATTTAAACCTTCTTTAAAGGAAGTACTTCCTCTAAAAAAGAAGGCAAAAAAAGATGTAAATGTCAGAATTCCTATACCGCCTAATTGTATTAAAACAATAATTATGGATTGGCCTACAATGGTAAAATCGACTGCTGTATCAACTACGGTTAAACCGGTAACACAAACGGCACTAGTGGCGGTAAAAAGCGCATTTGTAAAGGTAATTCCGTTTGTAGTAGCACTGGGAAGCATGAGTAAAAAGCCACCTATTAAAACTAAAATCATAAAACTTCCAACAAAAACGATGGCTGGATTAAAATAGATGTCATAAATATGACGTACAAAAACCATTAGCCTTAATAAGAAATATAAAATCAATCCGCCTTCGAGAAATGGTTTAATTTTTTGCAGGATAAAAACGGAATGCAAACTACTGTTTACCAATGAAATAAACCCACATATTAGCAACATTATGGATAGTAATACCATATTGATTAGCACTACTTTTTTATTGCTTCTTAATGAATAATTAAAAAATTTAAAGGAATTAAAAGCTAATAAACCAACTGAAAGAAGAATTAATCCAACAACATGAGGCGAGTTATAGTTTTCTTCAAAGTCATATCCGAAGTCAAAAACTATAAAAAGCAATACTATAATATCAAAAAAGCGATATAAATAATTGAGTAAGGATTCTTTCTTCATATTGAAATAAAATTACTTTTTTAAATCTTTACGAATGTTTTCCATTAAACCAATTCCACCATTATCTAAAATTTCCTTTGCTGATAAAAACCCTAATTTTTTCCAATCTTGTAATGGAACTCTCTTATTTACCTCGATTTTTTCTTTTCCATCAATGGAAAACAAAACACCATCGAATATAATTTCATCTTCCTCAAAAACTGCTAAAGCACCTATCGGAGCTGTACAACCACCTTCAAGTGTTTTTAGAAACTGTCTTTCTATGTGTGTACACACTTCGGTTTCTATATCATTTAATTCAGAAACTGCATCTCTACAAAAATCATCATTTGCCATCGCAACAATAACCATCGCACCTTGAGCTGGTGCTGGAATCATCCAATCAAGATTAATATAATTTGATGGTTTTAAGTTGATTCTTTCTAGTCCTGCTGCAGCAAAAACGGCTCCGCTCCATTCGCTGTCCTTCAATTTTTGCATTCTGGTATTTACGTTTCCACGCAAATCAACTACTTTATGCGCAGGATATTTATTAAGCCATTGTGCCTGACGACGTAAACTTCCTGTGGCAATTGTTCCTTCTCCATTAAGAAAGTCAAGATTTCCTTTGTGAACTAAAATATCGAGAGTATTGGCTCTTTCTAAAACAGCCGCCTGCACAATTCCTATTGGCAAAGCCGTAGGAACATCTTTCATGGAATGAACCGCAATATCTACCTGACCGTTGATCATGGCAATATCTAATGTTTTTGTAAAAATTCCTGTGATTCCAAGTTCATAGAGCGGTTTGTCAAGAATAATGTCACCCTGTGATTTTACCGCAATAATTTCGGTTTTATAACCTAGATCGTTTAGTTTTTTTTCGACTGTATGAGCTTGCCAGAGCGCGAGTTCACTGTCTCGAGTTCCTATACGTATGATTTTTTCTGTCATTTTTATTTTTTAAACCCTTAAGAAACTAAAATTACTTACTGGTTTTATTTTGCGGTAACGCCAATTTTAAAAACTTTCTCAATCCATTCGATACTTTCATCTACCATAGTATTATCATCTTTCAAATGATTGGCAAAATGAGTTGTTATTTTTTGGATAATTCTGTTGCTGATAATTTCTGCCTGCTCTTCATTGAAGTTTGAGATTTTCTTACTTTGAAAATCCAATTCTGAGATTTTTATTGCATTCAATTTTGCTTTCAAAGCATTAATTGTAGGAGCAAATTTTCTGCCTTTGGTCCAAGTAATAAATTCTTCCTTTATTTCCTCGATAATTGCTTCAGCAGCGGGAATACTTTTTTTCCTGTTTTCTAAAGTTTCGTCTGTAAGTTGAGACAAATAATCCATGTGAATTAATGTAACGCCTTCTAATTCCTGTACATCTTCATTTACATTTTTCGGAATTGATAAATCCAATATCAATAATGGTTTTTTCAAATTCAAAATCGCTTTATCTACCGTTGGGTTTTGAGCACCCGTAGCCACAACTACAACATCCGCTTTTTGAAGTTCAAGATGTAATTCTGAATAATCTTTTACAATTAAATTCAGCTTTCCAGCTATTTTTTCGGCTTTAGATTTGGTTCTGTTTATTAAAGTAATATGTTCGTTTTTAGTATGTTTTACTAAATTTTCACAGGTATTTCTACCAATTTTCCCCGTACCAAACAATAGAATATTTTTGTTTCCAATGTCTTCTACGTTCTTAAAAATATATTGAACAGCCGCAAATGAAACCGAAGTGGCACCCGAACTTATCTCCGTATCTGTTTTTATTTTTTTACTGGCTTGAATTACTGCATTTACTAGTCTTTCCATAAAATTATTGGCAAGACCTAAAAATTTTGACTGGCTAAAGCTGGATTTTATTTGAGCGATAATTTCGAAATCACCAAGAATTTGACTGTCTAATCCAGTTCCTACACGAAACATGTGACTGATTGCTTCTTGATTTTTATAAACAAAACCTACTTTTTGAAATGCTTCAACTGTACCTTGGCTGTTCTCACAAATTAATTTGATTAATTGAAAAGGATGCTCTGCAAATCCATAAATTTCGGTACGGTTGCAGGTAGAAGTAACTATTAAACTCTCTATACCTTCTAGCTTAGCTTGCTCTAATAAACGCGTTTTGGCTGCGGTATCTAAACTAAACTTTCCTCTAATCTCAGCATCTGCTTTTTTATAACTCAGTCCAACGGAGTAAAAATATTGATGCTTTGCTGTGTTGTTGTTTTCCATATTTGCACTTTTCAAGAAAGTGGAACAAAATTATCACTATAGTATTTATAAAAGTAACGCTAGAAGTTCTTTTTGTATCGCTAAATGTTTTTTTGATTCTAATTGCCTATTTTCTAGTAAAAAAATCTATTTTTGCAATGAAATCAAGTCATTCTAAGCGCCCTATTTAGAGTTGTTCTAAATAAAACGATCTGATAATTGTCAGGATTTCACCTAAAAAATATCGCTATGGGTTCACAGGAAATTATAAAAATTGAAGACGATTTTACGTTAATTCGGTTCCAAAATGACGGTCTAGAATCTTTTAATGCGCAACGGGAATTGGACAGCGGACTCATTCAATTTCATTTTGGACTTAAAGGAAGTGCTAAATTTTTATTCAACCAAGGCAGTTATGCTCTGGAATTGAAAGAAGAAAAATCATTGCTTTTATACAATCCACAAAAGGAACTGCCACTAAATCTAGAATTAGCACCCAATTCCTGGGTGATTTCGGTTATTATTTCGATTAAGAAATTTCACGCTTTATTTTCGACAGAAGCAGATTACATCACCTTTTTAAGTGGTGATAATAAAGACAAGAAATATTATAACGAGGGAAATATCAGCCCTTCTATGGCTATTGTCTTGTCGCAATTATTTCATTACAGCCTGCATCCATCTATAAAAAACCTATATTACAAAGGAAAAGGATACGAATTATTAAGTTTGTACTTCAATAGAACGGAGGATCCAAACGCAGAACAATGTCCGTTTTTGATTGATGAAGATAATGTAATGAAAATTAGAAAAGCCAAAGAAATCATCATCGCTAATATGGCCGAACCGCCTGGATTGCAAGAATTAGCAGATGAAATAGGCTTGAATTTGAAGAAGCTAAAAATGGGTTTCAAACAAATTTATGGTGATACTGTTTATGGTTTTCTTTTTGATTACAAAATGGATTTTGCTAGAAAGTTACTCGACAGTGGTTCTTATAATGTAAATGAGGTAGGATTAAAAATAGGATACAGCACCGGAAGTCATTTCATCGCAGCATTTAAAAAGAAATTTGCCACAACTCCAAAGAAATACTTAATGTCAATAAATCCGAATACTTAATTAGTTATCAGTTTTATATATTAAACAATAAATAAAAAATAGTTAATCACAAATTATAAAAAAGTAAGTTTAATTACTTTTGAACCCACTAAAAAAAATAAAATGAAAGGTGTATTATTAGTCAATTTAGGTTCGCCGGAAAGTCCAACTCCCAAAGATGTAAAACCGTATTTAGATGAGTTTTTAATGGACAAATACGTTATTGACGTTCCGTTTTTGTTAAGAGCATTATTAGTTCGCGGTATCATTTTACAAACAAGACCTAAAAAGTCAGCTGCTGCTTACGCAAAAATTTGGTGGGACGAAGGTTCGCCACTTGTAGTTATTTCTAAAAGAATGCACGAGAAAGTAAAGCAATTAGTAGACGTTCCAGTTTCATTGGCTATGCGTTATGGAAATCCATCTATTTTATCTGGTTTACAAGAATTGCACGATAAAGGTGTGACCGAAGTGATGCTTTTTCCATTATACCCGCAACATGCGATGGCTTCTACAACTACCATTTTAGAACTAGCCGAAGATTTACGTAAAAAGCACTTTCCAGAAATGAAATTTACCATCGTTCCTGCTTTTTATAACAAACCAGACTACATAAAAAACCTTGCTGATTCTATAAAAAATAGCGTAGAAAATTTTGATTACGATCATTTATTATTTTCATACCACGGAATTCCCGAGCGTCACATTCGCAAGACGGATATTACTAAATCACATTGTAAGATTGACGGTTCTTGTTGCAACACGCCTTCACCGGCACATGAATTTTGCTACCGTCACCAATGTTATGAAACCACAAAACAAGTCGTTAAATTATTGGGAATACCCGAAGGAAAATACAGCCAGACTTTTCAATCGCGATTAGCGGGCGACAAATGGCTAACACCTTACACAGATGTCGAAGTAAATAAAATGCCTGAAAAAGGAATCAAAAAATTAGCGGTAGTAACTCCAGCTTTTGTGTCTGATTGTTTAGAAACATTAGAAGAAATTGCGATGGAAGCCAACCACGAATTCAAAGAACATGGAGGCGAGGAATTCTTAGCTATTCCTTGTTTGAATGATAGTGATGACTGGTGTAATACCGTAGGAAATTGGATTAGCGAATGGGTAGCTGTCGAAAAAACGCTTGCATAAATGGCAATTTCAGCCGAGGAATTAGGAACTCAGGACATTAAAAAACTCTTGATAAAGCAGGCTGTGCCAGCCTCTATTGGGATTTTATTTATGTCCGTCAATATTCTTATTGACACTATATTTGTAGGACAATGGATCGGTTCGCTTGCAATTGCGGCCGTTACCGTAGTCTTACCAATAACGTTCTTGATTTCATCCTTAGGAATGGCTATTGGCGTGGGTGGTGGTTCTGTTTTATCGCGGGCTTTAGGTTCGAAAGACACTGAAAAAGCAAAAATTACTTTTGCTAATCAGATCATGATGACCTTTATTCTTGCATCGGTTTTTGTGCTTTTCGGTCTCTTTTTCAGTACTGAAATGCTATTGCTTTTTGGTGCAAAAGGAGCTATAATGACTCCAGCGGTAGAGTTCTTCGAACCTATTATCATTGCAGTTCCTTTTCTGGCGCTTTGCATGATGGGAAATAATATTATTAGGGCAGAGGGCAAAGCCTCCTTTGCAATGATTGCGATGATTATTCCCGCTTTTGTCAATATAATATTAGATATTGTTTTTATAAAAGTGATGGGACTAGGAATGTTTGGAGCGGCATTAGCGACATCCATTTCTTATTTTATATGCTTCTTGTTTGTCCTTTGGTTTTTTGCCTATAAAAGCGAATTAAAACTAAAACCGAGGCATTTCAAACTCCATATTCCAATTTTAAAAGAAATTACCGGGCTAAGCTTTGTTACTTTTTCAAGACAAGGAGTAATAGCTGTTTTGGCAATTATTCTCAATCATACTCTGTACTCCTACGGTGGCGAACATTCAATTGCCGTTTACGGGATAATCAGCAGAATGTTAATGTTTGCCCTATTCCCTATTCTTGGTATCACCCAAGGTTTCATCCCAATTGCTGGTTATAATTATGGAGCCCAAAATTATGAAAGAGTAAAAGAAAGTGTCCAAATATCCATTAAATATGCGGCACTACTAGCGTCCTTAATTTTTGTTGTCATTCTCTATTATGCCACACCAATAGTAGCGATTTTTACTACTGATGCTAAGGTTATTGCCGAAACACCTAATGCACTGCGCTGGGTATTTGCCGCTTCTCCTATTATTGCCATTCAATTAATTGGAGCAGCATATTTTCAAGCAGCAGGAAAAGCTAAAAAAGCATTATTACTAACGCTCAGTAAACAAGGATTTTTCTTAATTCCATTAGTGCTACTACTACCAAATTTTTTCGGTATTTTTGGAGTCTGGGTTGCCTTCCCTATTGCTGATGTTTTGTCAACATTACTAACGGCCTATTTTCTAAAAAAAGAAATGAATACAAAATTGATTAAAACCACTGATGGAATATTATAACTACCTTAAATCCCTACACCTCATCTTTGTCATCACCTGGTTTGCAGGTTTGTTTTACATTGTGCGATTGTTTGTGTACCAAATTGAAGCTGCTGACAAACCATCTCCAGAGAAAGAAATTTTACAAAAACAATACAAAATAATGACCTATCGCTTGTGGTATATTATCACTTGGCCTTCGGCAGTTTTAGCAAGTATTTTCGCATTTTGGATGCTGTTTTTTACTGATTTAGGAAAGTCTTGGTTGCAAATGCCATGGATGCATGTAAAACTTGGCTTTGTATTTGTGTTGTATTTATATCATGGTAAATGCCAGCAAATATTCAAGCAATTGCAAAACGACCAAGTGAAATACACAACTAATTTTATGCGTTTATGGAATGAAGGAGCTACCATCATTCTTTTTGCAGTAGTTTTTTTGGTGGTACTAAAAAATGCAGTCAACTGGATTTATGGCGTTCTCGGAATATTTTTATTTTCGATAACTATCATGTTAGGTTTTAAATTTTACAAAAGAATACGAGAGAAAAATAGTAATCAATAATAAGTTTGTAGAGTTCAGTTTTCCTGATCGCTGAAAATTAAAAGTCAGAATACCAAAACCAGAACAATATGCTAAAAAGTTTCAGAATGTCTATGTTGTCACTACGAATTCGGATTTTTCTTTCGATGATCGTACTGATAATTGTAGCCTCTGTTTTGCTAGCTTCAATCTCGATTATCCAATTTAAAAACGAAGCCAAAGAATACCATCAAGAACGACTAGAAAGGAAAGAAAACGCGGTGCGCGAACATATAAATTACGTTCTTTCGACAACGACTTACCCGCTAACCACTGAAAATCTAGACTTAATTTTCAAGGATAAAATCCATGAACTGGCGCACATTCACAATATTGAAATAAATATTTATTGCTTAGAAGGAAAACTATTAAAATCCTCCAAAGAATCCTTTTCTGTTGATAAGGTTTCACTTCCTATTCCAAAATACATATTAAAACTAGTTCGTTCTTCAATCGAAAAAAGATACGTGGACATAAAAACCATAAATGGAGTTAAAAACCGCTCTTCTTTTACCCAAATAAAGGATGATAAATTCAAACCATTAGGTGTTTTAAACTTGCCTTACCTAGAGGATGACGGCTTTTATGAAAAGGAACTGAACAGCTTTTTAATCCGTTTAGGACAAGTTTATTCCTTTATGTTGATTGTGGCATTTGCACTGGCTTACTTTCTATCTTCTTACATTACAAAATCATTAAAGACTATTTCTGACCGTTTAAACGAGACTAGTTTGAGTCAAAAAAATAAGAAAATAGTATTAGAAGCAAGCAGCAAAGAAATCAACTTACTAATTACAGCTTATAATCGAATGGTAGAAGAGCTCGAGATAAGCGCCGTGAAATTAGCACAGAGTGAAAGAGAAGAAGCTTGGCGCGAAATGGCAAAACAAGTGGCTCACGAGATTAAAAATCCGTTGACGCCCATGCGTTTGACTGTACAAAGTTTCGAAAGAAAATTCAATCCTGAAGATCCAGACATCATACAGAAAATGAAAGATTACTCGGAAACATTGATTCAGCAAATTGACACTATGAATGCGGTTGCCTCTGCATTTTCTAATTTTGCTTCGATGCCTGCACAACAAAATGAAACGCTAAACGTCGTGGAAGTGGTCGAACTAGCATTAGATATATTCAATGAGGAGCATATTATTTTTGAAAGTGATTCTCCTGAAATAATTTCTAAGATGGATCGAACACAACTTATCCGAATTATCACTAATTTAGTTAAAAATGCAATTCAGTCGATCCCGGAGCAACAGGAAAATAAAACCGTTTTTGTAGCCGTAAAAAAAGACTTGAACAATGTCTTGATTATCGTTGGTGACAATGGAATCGGGATTAAGGAGGAAGACATTAGTCGCATATTCGAACCAAAATTTACCACTAAAAATAGCGGTATGGGATTAGGTTTGGGTATTATTAAAAACATAATTGAAAATTATAAAGGAACAATTACCTTTGATACAGAATATGGAAAAGGAACCCGATTTACGGTTTCACTTCCTATTATTAACTCTTAAATTACCAAAATGAGCTACAAAAACATTCTAGTTGCAATAGAAAATAGTATTGCAACCATCACTATAAATCGCCCTACAAAACTAAATGCCCTAAACAAAGCCACTATTCAAGAACTGCATCAGGCATTTGAAGAGTTGGAAAAAAATTATGAAGCCCGAGTAGTTCTTTTAACCGGAAGCGGTGAAAAAGCTTTCGTGGCCGGAGCTGACATTGCGGAATTTGCAGATTTTTCTGTAGAAGAAGGTGTGCAATTAGCAGCGCGAGGACAAGATATTTTATTCAATTTTGTCGAAAATCTAAAAATCCCCGTTATTGCTGCCGTTAACGGATTTGCTCTTGGAGGAGGATTAGAATTAGCTATGGCTTGTCACTTTAGAGTTGCTTCAGATAATGCTAAAATGGGATTGCCAGAAGTGTCTTTAGGAGTAATTCCAGGCTACGGTGGAACCCAACGTTTGCCGCAATTAATTGGAAAAGGTCGCGCCATGGAAATGATACTTACTGCAGGAATGGTGACGGCTGACGAAGCCTACAGAACTGGTTTAGTAAACCATGTAGTGCCGCAGGCAGAACTTTTGGAATTCTGTAATGCAATGGCTCAAAAAATCATGAAAAACTCTCCATTAGCGATTAGCAAAGCCATAAAAGCGATTAACGCTAATTACAAAGACGGAGAAAATGGTTTTGAAACCGAAATAAAATCGTTCGGAAAATGCTTTGGCACCGAAGATTTTAAAGAAGGAACTACCGCTTTTTTAGAAAAAAGAAAAGCTGTTTTTACAGGAGAATAATTTACTATTCTGATAAATATAAATAACTTTTAACCGCAGACTCATAGATCATAAGATTCGTGAATCTGTGGTTTTCTTTATAGAATATGAATTTTTTAAATATTATCCCGTTATTTAGCCGCACAAAACTTAATTTTGCAATTTCAATCTGAGAATCAATAAACCCCGAGGCTTCGGGCCTAAAAAATAATTTTATGTCATTTCAACCAGTATTCGTTCAATTTTGGGAAAAAGTTAAAGAAAGTATCCAAAACGGTACCTACGCCAAATTAACTTTGGCGAAGACCATAGGTGATACGGAACTGAAAAATATCTATGTGCGACCTGTATTACTGGAAAATGATGCTTTTAGTCTTTCCCTTAGCGCAAAGTACAAAACCGAGGAAATAGAAAGTTTTCATACCCTTGACGAAGCTTTTATAGTATTAGCACCGTATATGAATAATCCGTTTTTGACGGCGCTATTATTCACTACAGAAAATGACATCACCTTCAAACTCAACAAAAAAAGAGTGGGGAGTATTATTGAACAGCCGCCTACGTTTAAAAACGCTTCGGATGTGATTATAGAAATGAAGGAAAAAGGAATTTCAATTTAAGATTTTTGATTAACGATTGCTGATTTTTGATTTAAAAATTAGCAATCCAAAGGAATCTGAAATCTAAAATCGTTAATCCGCAATCAAAAATCTTATTTCTCCCCGTCCCATTCTGCA
Source organism: Flavobacterium sp. XN-5 (assembly GCF_008033395.2). Taxonomy (NCBI): domain Bacteria; kingdom Pseudomonadati; phylum Bacteroidota; class Flavobacteriia; order Flavobacteriales; family Flavobacteriaceae; genus Flavobacterium; species Flavobacterium sp. XN-5. Next base: position 973,369 of record NZ_VOGZ02000001.1, on the reverse strand, counting down.
TAAAACTGCGCCATAAATGTTTCCATGTAACGGTGTCTTTCTAATGCAATTTGTTTTCCAGTTGCTGTATTCATTTTATCCTTCAACAACAATAGCTTTTCATAAAAATGATTAAATGTTGGAGCAGTACTATTTTTATATTCCTCTCTTGTCATTTTTAAATTGGGCGCGATTTTAGGGTCGTACATCGCTCTATTTTTAAAACCTCCATAATTGAACGCTCTAGCTATTCCTATGGCTCCAATGGCGTCTAAACGGTCTGCATCTTGCACTATATCTAATTCGATAGAAGAGAAATCCTTTTTGACATTACCGCCTTTATAAGAGATGTTCTCGATGATTTTAATCACACGATTTATAATTTCTTCTTCAACACCTTCTGACTCTAGAAATACTCTTGCAGTCTTTGGTCCTACAACTTCGTCGCCATCATTAAATTTACTGTCTGCAATATCATGAAGCAAAGCTCCTAGCTTAACAACAGTTTCATCACAAACCTCATCACTTGCAATCAACAAGGCATTTTTATAGACTCTTTCGATATGAAACCAGTCGTGACCACCTTCGGCATTTTTCAATTTTTCTTTAACAAAAGTTATTGTTTTGCTAATGATATCTGCGTTGTTCATTTTTTATAATTTTATAAAAAAATGCTGGTTTCTAAAGTAGTTACACTTTAAAAACCAACATCTGTATTTTAATTTAATGGTGATTCCATTACCCGCATTCGAGACTTGTATTTCAAAAAATTAAAGTCTTGCAGGCTCTACCCATTTGAAAATATGAGATTCTTGTGGAATAACTATTCTTTCAGAAATTCTAGCCATTCTAGCTGGTAATTTCATTAGATAATCACGTGCTTTTTCGGCCTCATCTGTTAAACCGGTAATTTTATCTATTTCCCACTTTTCAATCAATTTTTGCATAATATCGACATAATCATTGGCAGTATAAACCCCAATTCTTTGTGCCGAGTCTGAAAAATGCTCGAAAGCAGAACTTATCTTTTGTCCAGATTCTCTTAAGAAATGCGCTGGCATAACGATTTTAGCTTTCATCATGTATTGAAAAGCAAGCATCATTTCGCTAGGATCTACCTTGAAAATCTGATTTACAAATTCGCTATAGGCATGATGATGACGCATTTCGTCACCAGCAATCATTTTGCACATTTTAGCTAGTTTTTTATCTCCGTAGCTTTTAGCCAATTGTGAAACTCTATTGTGCGATACATAAGTTGCTAATTCCTGGAAACTAGTATAAACAAAGTTCTTGTAAGGGTCTCTTCCGGTACCTATGTCAAATCCATCATTGATAAGGTGCTGAGTTGTAATTTCGACCTCGCGCATGTTTACACGACCTGATAAATACAAGTACTTATTCAACAAATCACCATGGCGGTTTTCTTCACCTGTCCATTGACGAACCCAAGTTGACCAACCATTTCGTTCTAAATTGTCTACTCCTTCTACCTCCATCAACCAGTTTTCATAGGTTGGCAAAGCTTCTTCTGTAATAGTATCTCCTACCATTGCTACCCAAAAATCATAAGGTAAGTCCTTAGATATTTCACGTAGTTCTCTTACTTCTTCTAAGAAATTATCGCTTTCAGAATTAGGCAAAAAATCAGATGGCTGCCAAATTTCTTCAACTGGTATCAAATATTGATCCACATAGCTAGTCACGTTTTTTTCTAAAAACTGCATTACTTCTAATCGAATGTTTTTTATTGACATTTTATATAAATTAAAATTTTATTCCTTTCACTACTGCACTTTCCGTCTTTTCCATTAATTCAGCAAAGTCATATTCACTCACCGCTAATGGCTTATGTAATACAAAGGTAAGGCGATTTCCTAAACCTAAAGGGAAAAATCCAAACTTTACCACTTTCCAAGAGTTGTTGATACTGATCGGAACAACATAAGCCGTTGGAGTGTTCTTACATAATATTTTCAAACCAGTTTGTGCAAACTCTTTTGGTTTCCCTGTTTTACTGCGGGTTCCTTCGGGGAAAATTACTGCTGAACGGCAGTATTTTTCGATATAATTAGCCAAACCTTTAATTGCAGGAATTGCTTGTTTTGGGTCTTTTCTATCAATTAAAACAGAACCTCCGTGACGCAAATTAAAGGAAACACTTGGAATTCCTTTCCCTAATTCTTTCTTACTTACAAATTTACAATGAAATCTACGTAAATACCAAATCATGGCAATGATATCGTACATACTTTGATGATTGGAGACAAATATGATGGGTACATTTTTTGGAACTGCTTCTATATTTTCAAAATGGAAAGTCGTTCCTAGAAGATTAGTACATTTCAACAAAATGAAATTCATGTAATCCACACTCTTTTTATGAGCTTGGTATCCAAAAACGTTCAAACAAACCCATTGAATAGGGTGAAAAATGACCAACGTAAGACCAAATAATAAATAATAAATTACAGATATCGGATACGATATTATCTTTTCCATGCTTAAAAAATTAGCGACAAAAGTAGGAAATTATATTTTTACCGCTATTTATTTTCGAAACAATAATAGGTTTGGTGTTTATACCGACTATGTATTCAATGATAGTCCAATAATCCCGACAGCTATCGGGAGGACTATTTTCATACTATATCGGCATCATACTCTACATTTTTCAACTAATAAATAACTATAATTAGTATTAATCGTACCTTTGTCTGCTTTAATCCCTGTCTTTTAATACAAATGAATTTCACTTATCCAAAGAAAGAAAAACTAAAAAGTAAGATCACAATTGGCCTATTGTTTTCTGAAGGGAAATCAGTTTCAAAATATCCTTTGCGACTCGTTTACCATTGTGGACCGATAAGTGATGGATCGAAAATTAAAATGGGAGTTTCTGTTTCTAAAAGGAACTTTAAAAAAGCGGTAGACAGGAATTATTTTAAACGTCTCCTTCGCGAGACCTATCGTCTAAACAAACATATCCTTATTGACAACCTAGACCAACCCTGTTCTTTCATGTTTTTTTACCAGACGAAAGACCGCTTGTCTTATGCAGAAATCAACACCAAGACCATCCAATTATTTGAAAAATTTATAGCGCAAAACGCTAAAAAAGAAGCCGTCGAAGTAAAAAACGATTCTGAAAAGGAATAATTCTTCCTTATTTTAAACCAATGAAAATGAGAATACTCGTCTTCGCTCTTAATAATTCATGATTTATTGCTATTTTAGTACTCCTTAAATTAAGATCATGATTTCGATACTGAAAAAAAAATATATCCTTCCTGTTGTTGCCTCGGGCTTATTGTTTCTAGGTGCCAGTTTTAAAGACGACTTTTTCGAAATTGCAAAGCAAATCGAAATATTCACAACGCTCTTCAAGGAATTGAACACTAATTATGTGGACGAAGCAAATCCTGGCGAATTAATGGATAGTGCCATCAAAGGCATGTTAGCGAGTCTAGATCCTTACACGGTCTACTTCAACGAGCAGGATGTGGTAAAGTTTAAAATTAACAATACTGGAGAATATACCGGAATTGGTGCTCTAATTACTAGAAAAGACGATAAAATAATTATTCGCGAGATTTACAAAGATTTCCCTGCCGATAAAGCTGGTTTGAAGCCCGGAGATGAAATCATTCAAATTGGCGATGTCCTTTTATCTGATTTTAAAGATGATGCATCTCAACTGATGAAAGGCGCTAAAAACACTAAAATCGACGTGAAATTTATCCGTCAGGGAAAAACAAATACCGCACAAATTGTTCTTGATGAAGTCGAAATAAAATCGGTAGTGTTTTTTTCGAAAATAGATGCGAAAACAGGCTACATCGTTTTGGCACATTTTAATAACAAAGCCTCCTTTGAAACCAAAAAAGCATTAGAAGAACTAAAAAAACAGGGCGCTGATCGAATTATTTTAGACCTAAGAGGAAATCCTGGCGGACTGTTACATGAAGCTGTAAATATTTGCAATCTATTTGTACCAAAAAACGAAGTTATTGTAACCACAAAATCGAAAAACGAAAAGCATAATAACACCTATAAAACAATGATGGAACCAGTAGATACTGAAATCCCATTAGTGATTCTTATCAATGAACGAAGTGCTTCGGCATCAGAGATTGTTTCTGGTGCCTTACAAGATTTGGATCGCGCCGTGGTGGTGGGAAGCCGTAGTTTTGGAAAAGGACTGGTTCAAAAACCAATTGATTTAACATACAACACCCAACTAAAAGTAACGATTTCAAGATATTACACGCCTTCCGGCAGATGCATTCAGGCTTTAGACTATGCTCATAAAGACAAAGATGGCGTAGCGACTAGAACCGATAAAAAAAATTACAACAGTTTTAAAACCCGAAAAGGAAGAACCGTTTATGACGGTGGCGGAGTTTTGCCAGATATACAACTGGAAGAAACCAAAACCAGCACCATTGCCAAAGCATTGCTGAACAACGACGGGATTTTTAATTACGCTACCGATTATTATTATAAAAATCCGAATTTGGGTTCACAGATACCTACATTTTCAAATTCGGACTTTGCAAACTTCAAACAGTTTTTAAAAACCCAAAAAATCTCTTTCGATACAGAAACAGAAAAGGCATTAAAAAATACTTTGGCTGTAGCCAAAAAAGAAAATATTGACGCTACAATTAACACCGAATACGAACAACTTCTTTCTGCTCTTCAAAAAAGCGAAGAGACTTTATTAGATAAAAACCAGGAAGAAATTAAAGGATTGATTGTTGACGAAATCATTAAACGATACCAATATCAAGAAGGACTTTATCAATATTATGTCAAAACAAATTCTGAAATTAAAAAATCAGTTAGCATTTTAAACAATAGCGCAGAGTACAACAGCATCTTGAAAAAATAGTCCTTTACGAGAAGCTTATTATTTATTGAATTAAAAACAATACTATTTGACTTTTGAAAATGCTACTATAAATCATAACCACAAAATTGTCATTCCGTCTCGTTTTTTGCAACGAGACGGAATGACAAAATAAATATTTAATTTTGGGTAGGAAAATTTTACCGTAATTTCTATACTAAGATGGTATAATTAATTTCTTTTCATTTCAATGTGTGGAATATCGTCTTCCAGATACATTTCGCTGCTTTGCACAAAGCCGTGGCTTTCATAGAATTTCTTCAAATACAACTGCGCACCAATGGTTATTTTAACCTCATCGTAATTCTTAGCAATTCCGGCGATTGCTTCGCGCATTAAATCATGTCCCCATTTCCTGTCACGGTAATTAACATCTACCACAACTCTACCAATTGAAGCGTTGTCAAAACTAATTCCAGCCTTAAAAAGGCGTGCATGAGCCACAATTTTCCCTTCAAATTCACCAAAAAGATGCAAGGCAAACTTATCTTTGCCATCAAGATCAAGATAGACGCAGTTTTGCTCTACTACAAAGATCTCACTTCTTAATTTAAGCAAATCGTATAACTCATTAACCGAAAGTGCCTCAAAAGGCTTTATTTTCCATTGTATTGCCATTGATAGTTTTTATATTTAAATTTTAGTGATTTTTATAACTTACAGCTCCTTCTTAAATACTGTAACTGATTTAATGATGGATTCTAATTCCTGCATTAAATCTCTTTTTTCTTTGGATGGAGAATAACAAAACCCCTCTAGAAACAGCACTCTATTACTTTCTTCATCAAAAATAGCATAATTAATAAAAGGCCCAGACATGAAATCATTCCTTAATTCCCAATTTCCCTTGGTTTCATAGGTAAGTTTTCCGTCGAGTTTGATCTTAAAAAAGTAGGGGGAGTAGGCTTCTTCGGTAATCATATCAGTATCAGGTTCTTTACCGTGAATGTATAAAGCGCCAATCGAATCTCTGGTTTTAATGATATTCGAAACCAAATTAGCTTTGTTTTTTATAGCAGAAAATGGAACTTGGTAAATTAATAAACTGGTGTTCCCACTTATTAACTCTTTCTTCAGCCAAACAAAATTAGAATCCTGAATCATGTATTCATAATCCGATGGGATATCTAAGGCAATATTGAACTTTTTACTAATAATCTTAGGATCAAGGAGCGACTTTTTATAAAGTCTTTGGCATTCCTCAATTTCAGTCTGTCTGATAATTTGAATAATTTGAAAGGTGTTTTTTTCAATAATTTTTAAAATATCAGCAGCTGTTTTCCCCGAAATATGGAAAACATTTTGGGGAGTAGCATATTGATCTTTATTTATTTCAAATTGATTCTTGTCTTCTTTTTTTACGATAATGATGTTGCGACTGTCCGTCATAAACCCTTCCATAAGTTTGGCGGGATATTGATTTATAGTAAACAGAGGCTCTTCTTGAGGCAACCCAATTACTGGAGCAGCAAACTTATTTCGTATGCTGTCCCCTACCTCGCCATTCCACAACTGATCATCAATAATTACAGAGATATTATTGATTTTTCCAGTTGCTTTTTGAATAATATCAGTATTTTCCTTTTTACAGGAAAAAAACAGAAGAGAAATAAGTAGAAATAAAAAATGGGCTTTATTCATTTTAAAATATTTATGAAATAAAACCCAAATTTATAGAAGTTAAACTTATTATCCGCTAATTTTTAATTTCATTCCAGGTTTAATATTTTCATCGCGAATATCGTTCCACTTTTTAATATCGGATATTGTTACCCCAGGATATTTTTTGGCAATGCTATACAAAGAATCACCTTTTTGAACATAATAATTACTTGCTGTTTTTTTATTTGCATTGTCTTTTTTCTTGAATGAATCTACCGAAGCTTGAGCCGTATTGATCACGATTTCATCTTTGGCAACAATCAAAACTTTGCCTAAAACGACATTGTTATCTGATAACTGATTCCACTCTTTTAAATCAGTTACAGAAGCACCGAATTTCTTGGCGATATTTCCCAGATTGTCTCCCTTTTTGACTGTATACTCAATATCTTTACGTTCAAGTTCTGCAACAGCTTCCGTTTTTTTGTCGGTGATTACTTCGGCAACCGTCAAAGAAGCGCCTAATTGAACTGTTGTACTCGAGAGATTATTCCACTCTTTAATTTCAGCTACTGTAACATTGTTTTTTTGCGCAATACTATTTAGATTATCCCCCTTTTGAACAACGTATACCATCGCGGTTTTCGTCGATAAAGTATCAGCCTTAGCTGCTTTTATGTCAACAGCAGCAATTTCCACTTTAGGTTCTTTCTTAATAGCCTGAACAACACTTTCTGTAGAAATGATTTTTAGCGTTTTTCCGTAGGCGATGGTATTGCTTCGTAGTCCGTTCCATTTTTTAATTGCGGCAACATCAACATCATATTTGTTAGCGATTGAACCCAGATTATCTCCACGTCTTACTTTGTAATATTTTGTTTTTGATCGAGAAATCGTTTTGGTTACGTAATTACTTTCATCATTTTTTGCAATTGCGCTTGAATGTTGGAAAGGTTTTTCCTTGCGATCGATTTCGTGTTGAACATAAGCATACATTTTATCTTCATTAGAAACAAAAGTCGCAATTTTTTCTCGCGGCAATCTTATATAATGATTCTCATCATGATAAAAAGGAACCACATTTAGTTTGTATGATGGATTTAATAATTGCAATTGCGAAACCGGAACATCTAATAAATCAGCAATTTGCTTGAATGACATTTGCTTTTTGATCATTATAGTATCTGTGGCAAAGTGCTGCACCACTGCTTTATCTGCTTTTATTCCATGTTCTTTATGGTATTCGTATAAATACATGGTTGCTAAAAAAGCAGGAACATACCCTTGCGTTTCTTTTGGTAGGTATTTTCTAATGTCCCAATAACTTTGTTTTCCTCCTGATCGTCTGATTGCTTTCGACACATTCCCTGGTCCTGAGTTGTAAGATGCTAATACCAATTCCCAGTCTCCAAAAACAGCATACATATTAGACATATATTTTGCCGCTGCGGCTGTCGATTTCAATGGATCGCTGCGTTCATCTACATAAGAATCAATCTTTAAATTGTATTGTTTTCCGGTGTGATACATAAATTGCCAAAGTCCAGTAGCACCCATTCTGGAAACTGCTTTTGGGTTTAATGCTGATTCGACAATGGACAAATATTTTATTTCTAAAGGCACGTTTCCTTTGGCGAAAGCCTCTTCAAACATGGGGAAATAATATTCAGACATTGCCATTAATCGCCCAAATGATTGTTTACGGTACTTTAAAAACGATTTAATTACGTTTTCTAGACTCTCATTGTAAACAATCTTGAAAGGCGATTTGGCATTCATGGCCTCTAACCTTGATTTCAACAATTCTGTCGACAATTCATAATCTACCTTCGTGTCTAAATTGATGTTTTCAATATCAGACGTGATGTCGTTGTAGAGCTCTAGATTTGTCAATTCCTTCATCCATAAACTGTCTATTTGAGCAGCCATTTCATTTTTAACGAAGGTCTTTTTGATAGAATCTAAATAAGATAGATTTGTCTCTATACTAACAATTCCTTCACTTTCTACAACTTGTTGCGAAAACGAAGGAATTGATGTTAAAAAAATGAAGGATAGTGCGATATTTTTTATAGTCATATTATTGTTGTCAACATCCTTAATTCTAAACGATTAAGGACTGATTATTTTACAAACTTAATATGTTATAACTAATATAATCACTAAAAATTGTTAAAAATGAAATCTTTAGTCCAAAATGGCCGCTATTCCTGGCAATACTTTACCCTCAAGCATTTCTAGCATTGCGCCTCCACCTGTAGAAACGTAGCTCATTTTGTCCTCAAGTCCAAATTGTTTTACTGCTGCTACTGAGTCACCACCACCTACTAGTGAGAAAGCACCTTTTGCAGTAGAAGCTGCGATAAAATTACCTAATTCGATAGTTCCATTTGCAAAACTTTCCATTTCGAAAACTCCTAATGGTCCGTTCCAAAGAATCGTTTTAGATTCCATAATTACTTTTTCAAAATTGGCTAATGATTTTGGACCTGCGTCCAAACCTTGCCATCCATCAGGAATTTCTTTTACATCAACAATTTTTGTGTTTGCTGTGTTTGAGAAATCATCTGCTGCAACTACGTCTACTGGAATGTGAATTTGAACTCCTTTTTCTTTTGCCAATCTTAAAATTTCTAGTGCTAATTCTTGTTTGTCATCTTCACAAATAGAATCACCAATTTTTCCTCCTAATGCTTTTACAAACGTAAATGTCATACCGCCACCAATGATCATGTGGTCCACTTTGTCTAAGATATTTTCAATAACGGTGATTTTAGAAGACACTTTCGATCCACCAAGAACAGCTGTTACTGGTTTTTCACTATTTTTTAATACCTTATTTAAACTCTCTATTTCTTTTGCTAATAGCAATCCGAAACATTTCTTGTTTTCGAAAAATTGAGCAATGATAGTCGTTGAAGCATGTGCTCTGTGCGCCGTTCCAAAAGCATCATTTACATAAATATCTCCCAGAGCAGCTAATTGTTTTGCAAAAGCAACATCTCCGGCTTCTTCTTCAGCATGGAAACGCAAGTTTTCCAATAATAAAACCTGACCTGGCTGTAATTCAGCAGCTGCATTTTCAGCTTCAGTACCAATACAGTTTGAAACAAAATTAACCGGTACTCCAAGAACTTCTGAAGTTGTATTTAAAATATGTTTTAACGAGTATTTTTCTTCAGCTCCATTTGGTCTACCAAGGTGAGACATCAAAATCACACTTCCACCTTGCGCTAAAATTGCATCTATTGTAGGTTTTGCCGCTTCAATACGAGTAGCGTCAGTAACATTGAAATTTTCGTCCAAAGGCACATTAAAATCAACACGTATTATTGCTTTTTTATTTTTGAAATCGAAATCATTTAAAGTCTTCATCAGGTATATTTTTAATTTATTGTTTTTTGAAAGTGTAACAAATATAGAACTTTTAGGGTATTACTATATTCGAAAAAGTCAAAAACTAGTGATTATTCGTAACGAAAACGATGTAAATCAACAACTACTTTATTCTTTTAATCATGAATATGATTTTTATTTAAAAAACGCATGATTTCAGCTAATCCAAATAACAAGAATGTACCGTCTTTTCCAATCCGTATATTAAATAAACTTTGCCAACTAAAATTTTAGACTAACCCAATTTCTTCTATCTTTGCTTTATGCAATTTTCAGAAATATTAGGGCAAGAACACATTAAAAATCATCTGACACGCAGTGCCGATTTGGGTAGAATCCCGCACGCACAATTGTTTGTTGGCCCAGAAGGTTCGGGAACTTTGCCTATGGCGATTGCCTATGCCCAATATATTTTATGTAGCAATCAAAACGGAGAAAATTCAGGTAGTAACCAAGCCTGCAATCTAAAGTTCGAAAAAATATCACATCCTGATTTACACTTTGCCTACCCTACTGTAACGACTGAAGAAGTGAAGAAAAACCCAAAAAGTATTGATTTTATTACTGATTGGAGGCAATTCATAACTCAAACTCCTTATGGTGGTTTATTTGATTGGTACGCCATATTAGGCGTTCAAAACAAGCAGGGCGAAATAAGAGTGGATGATGCTCAGGAAATTCTAAAATCACTATCTTTAAAATCATACGAAGGCGGTTATAAAATTATGATTATTTGGATGGCCGATAAACTAAATATTTCTGCTTCCAATAAATTATTAAAACTGCTGGAAGAACCACCAGAAAAGACGGTTTTTATTTTGATTACTGAAAATGAAGAGGATTTAATTCAAACGATTCGTTCCCGTTGCCAGATTTTACATTTTAATGGTTTGAGTGAACCAATTATCGCAGGAGCCCTGGTGGCTCGAGAACAAGTTGATCCAAATATAGCGGCAAAAATCGCACATCAGGCACAAGGGAATTATAACATTGCCTTACATTTACTTCGTTCTGATGACGAGGAACATCCATTTGAACAATGGTTTGTTACCTGGGTTCGAGCGGCATTTAAAGCAAAAGGAAACGCTGCTGCGATTCAAGATTTGATTCTTTGGAGTGAAAAAATTGCTGCATTGGGAAGAGAAACACAAAAGAAATTTCTTCAGTTTTGTATCGAAATGTTCCGTCAGGCTTTAATGATGAATTATGAGACTAAAGGTTTAGTTTATTTTGAACCAAAAGTCGAAAAATTTAAACTAGAAAATTTTGCTCCTTTTGTAAATGGGAATAACATTCACGATATTTTTAAAGAACTCTCCGATGCCATGTATCACATTGAACGCAACGGAAGTGCAAAAATTATTTTAACAGATTTATCAATCAAACTCACACGTCTAATCCATAAAAAATAATTATATGAACAACGTTGCCTCCATTTTAATATTAATTTTTTTAGCAATCTCTTTTCTACAATCTGGTTATGACAAACTGTTTTATTGGAAAGATAATATCGATTGGTTAAAAGGTCATTTTGCGAAAACTCCATTAAGAAACAAAGTGCCTTTGGCATTAGCAAATATCTTAGTTCTAGAATTGATATCTGGAATTTTGTGTATTGTAGGTTGCATTGAATTATTAATTAATAACGGTAGGCTATTTGGATTTTACGGAGCAATTTTTTCTTGTATCACTCTAATAATGTTACTATTCGGACAACGATTAGCAAAAGATTATGACGGAGCAAGAACCATAGTAATCTATTTTATACCTGCAGTAATGGCCGTGTATTGGTTAAATTAGAAATAAAAAATTAAGAAAAGTAATTACATTGACATATAAAATGAGACCAAAACATCCTTCAGAATCATTGACTATACTAACTGATTTAGTGTTGCCAAGTGAAACAAATCCATTGAATAATCTTTTTGGTGGTGAATTACTAGCACGTATGGATCGTGCTGCAAGTATTGCCGCAAGAAGACATTCGAGAAGAATAGTGGTTACAGCATCAGTAAATCACGTGGCTTTTAATAGAGCTATTCCGCTAGGAAGTGTAGTTACTGTTGAGGCCAAAGTTACAAGAGCTTTCAAGAGTTCAATGGAAATTTTTATCGACATTTGGGTAGAAGACAGAGAATCTGGAAATAAAACCAAGGCTAACGAAGCTATATATACTTTTGTTGCCGTCGATGACACGGGAAGACCAGTAGAAGTACCCCAAATAATCCCAGAAACAGAATTAGAGCAACAGCGTTTTGATGCTGCGCTAAGACGCAAGCAATTGAGTTTACTATTGGCAGGAAAAATCAAACCCGCAGACGCTACAGAATTGAAAGCATTGTTTATGTAAGAATTGAGAATTTAGCACTGTCTTTTTAGAAGAAATCCAAGGATTTAAAAATAATCTTGAAAGGGAATTTTCACATCGTAAAAAGAAGTATTTTTACGATAAGGTACAATTGATTTTAAATAAAACTAACTGCGTAAAAATACACGCTGTTAGTTTGTTAAAGATAGAAAAATAATACATATAGATGAAAGAAAAAGTAGAAAAAGTAAAAGAGAAAGAGAAGATGAGTACAGAAAAAGAAGCAAAATTAAAAGCGCTACAACTTACCCTTGACAAACTAGATAAAACCTACGGAAAAGGAACGGTAATGAAAATGGGCGACAAAGCCATTGTTGAAGTAGAAACTATTTCTTCAGGGTCTTTAGGAATAGATTTAGCATTAGGTGTTAATGGTTATCCAAGAGGTCGAATAATCGAAATATACGGTCCAGAATCATCTGGAAAGACTACATTAACTCTGCACGCTATTGCAGAAGCTCAAAAAGCAGGTGGAATCGCCGCTTTTATTGATGCCGAACATGCTTTCGATAGAAATTATGCTGAAAAACTAGGCGTAGATATCGAAAACCTAATTATTTCTCAACCTGATAATGGAGAGCAAGCATTAGAAATTGCTGAAAACTTGATCCGTTCAGGTGCAATTGATATTGTGGTTATTGACTCCGTTGCTGCTTTGACTCCAAAAAGTGAGATTGAAGGTGAAATGGGAGATTCTAAAATGGGTCTTCATGCGCGTTTAATGTCTCAAGCGTTAAGAAAATTAACAGGAACAATCAGTAAAACAAATTGTACCGTTTTCTTTATCAATCAATTGAGAGAGAAAATTGGTGTAATGTTTGGAAATCCAGAAACGACTACCGGTGGAAATGCATTGAAGTTTTATGCTTCGGTACGTTTAGACATTCGTCGTTCTACACAAATTAAAGATGGTGATAACGTTCTTGGTAATAGAACAAAGGTGAAAATTGTTAAAAACAAGGTAGCTCCACCTTTTAAAATCGCTGAATTTGATATCATGTACGGTGAAGGAATCTCAAAAACAGGAGAGATTTTAGATCTTGCTGTAGAGTTTGAAATCATTAAAAAAGCAGGTTCATGGTTTAGTTACGGTGAAACTAAATTAGGACAAGGACGTGATGCTGTAAAATCTTTAATAAAAGACAACCCAGAATTAGCGGATGAACTTGAACTAAAAATTAAAGCTAGAATAAAAGAATTAGCTGACGCTTAATAGTTCTTTATGGCAAATAATAAGAGATGCTCGGATACTATTCGAGCATCTTTTTTTTAGCTATTTATCACTTTTTCGAAAGAAAAAATACTTTTGAAGCAACCTTTTCATTTTGTAATCATCTTGTATATGATTATTAACTTATAAATGAAAAAAATGAAAAATTTAAGATTAAAAGCAGCGGCGTTAGTATTATTTGTAACAGCTGGATTAGCTTCTTGTAGTAATGACGATGATGCGCCAACAATTGTAACTAAAAAGACATTTGTAACGGAGGTAACTGGACCTACAACCGCAAAATTAAATGAAGAAATTGCTCTTGAAGTAACGTATGCAGTAGAAAACAATTGTGGAGTATTTAATAAATTTATTGAAACTTCTGCCGAAAAAACAAAGACTATTGAAGTTGAAACAAAACAAGAAGGAACTACTTGTGACACCACTCCAGCTACTAAAAAAACAACTTACAAATTTAAAGCTGCAACTGAAGGAACTTACATTCTAAACTTTAAAAAATCAGAAACAGAGTTTGTAACGCAAACCATAACTGTAAGCGCTGCTTCATAATTCTTTAAAAGAGGTTGTTATTCACTTAACAACCTCTTTTTTTATAACCTTTGTATAAATTTTAAAGGAATAATTTTCTCAATTGAATATAAAATTAGACCAATTAAAAAAAAAGCGCTTTTCTAACGCAACCTTTTATAAAAACTAGCATCTATGAAAAAGTGGGCGGATTATTTTCTAATAAAACTCCCTTATTTATAATAAATTAAATTATTGAAAAGATGAAAAGAATTATTTTACTATTAGTAACAGTTACAACTTTTTTAAGTTGCAGTATCAATGATGATTACCAAGATAATTATCAATATGAAGTTCTAGCTATTGAGAGCTATACACTTCCTGAAAGCTTCCAATTAGGAAAAACCTATGAAATTAAATTGAAGTATCAAAAACCTACAGCATGCCATTTATATCAAGGAATCTATTATGCTAAAGATTTAAATACTAGGACTATTGCAATACAAGCTGCAGTAAAAACCAATGAAACATGTACTACCGAACTTCCTGCTGAGTCAGAAGTTTCTTTTAATTTTAGTGTAACAAATACAGGAACTTATATTTTTAAGTTTTATAAAGGAAAAGATATTGACGGAAAAGATCTATTTGAAGAAGTAGAAATTCAGGTTGTCGACTAAATATAGTGTAATTCTGTGGTGTTAGAACAAATAATTAGTGAATGTAAAAAAAAATGCCCCAAGGCTCAAGAGCAACTATATCTATTGTTTGCGAAGAAGTTCTTTGGGGTATGTTTAAAATATTCAGCCAGCTATGCAGATGCGCAAGACAATCTACAGGATGGTGTTCTAATTATTTTTCGAAAAATAGAACAGTACAGTGGCAAAGGTTCTTTTGAAGGCTGGGCCAAAAGAATACTTATAAATAATGCACTCCAAAAATACAAAGGAGTTCGGTTTATGGAGGTTGTAGACGATACAATTGAAGATGTACAAGCGGAAGTTGACGACGAAAACATCTCTCTCGAATACCTAATGCAAATCATTCATGAATTACCAGATCAATATCGAATTGTTTTTAGTTTGTATGTACTCGATGGCTATTCGCATAAAGAAATAAGTGAAATGTTAAACATTTCGACAGGAACAACAAAATCAAATCTTTTTAGAGCACGAATGATTTTGAAAGAAAAAATAGAAATTATTACTGAAAATAAATACGAATCATCGGCAAAATGAAAAATAAAAAAAACATAGACCGATTGTTTCAAGAAAAATTCAAAGATTTTGAAACAGAACCTAATGAGCAAGCTTGGTTAAACATTAAAGCTGCTTTGCAGGAAGAGAATAAGGAACGAAAGCTACTACCAATATGGTTTAAATATACTGGTATGGTTGCTGCTTTATTTTTTTGTTTCTTCGCTTTGAATACTATTTTCAAAACGAGTAACGAACCTAAAAGTCCTATCATTTTAGATCCTGAAATTGTCATAACTCCCCCATTACGTACTGATTCCATTGCTACTAAATCAACAAACGATGCCAAAGAATCACAGCCACAAAAAGCAGCCCAAATAGCATTGTCTAATGATGAGCAAATAAAAGGAAAAAAGCTACCTCCGGCTTCTACAAAGAGGAAACAAAAAAGCAAGGCTAATGCAACTGTACATAAAAATAAGGCTACCGCTTTTCAAATAGAACCTACATTTATAAACGGAACAACTACTGCAGATCAAGCTATTACTGAAGAAAGCAATCCAAGGAATGCTTCGTCAACAGCATCTCTTTCGAAAAAAGATAATAACGAGATCATTTTAGAAGATAAAAAAGATTCTAAAATTACTCAAACTAACATTGAAGTAAAACAATCTGGTCCTAATGAGCTTGAGGAACTTCTTAAGGCAAAAGAACAAGTTGTTCTTAAAGAGGCAAAAAATAAATGGGAAATAGTGCCAAATATAGCCGCAATGTATATTAATACAAAGGCTAGCGGCTCAGCAATCGACCCACAATTATCTACCAACAATAAAACCGCCGATAATGGCTTTAGTGTGGGAATTGGGGTTAACTATGCTTTGAGTAATAAACTTGCCTTACGTTCAGGAATTAATGCGTTTTCAGTGGGATATAACACTAATGACGTCGCTTATGCAGCTGGATTAAATACACACAGCTTAGCCAACGTTAATTATACCTCAAATGAATCCATAGAAATCCTAAATCAAGCAAGTTTTAACGGACTAACTTTATTGGAAAAAGATTTACAAAAAACTAGTACAGGTTCAATCAATCAAAAAATGGGGTACTATGAAATTCCAGTTGAGCTTTCCTACGCAATTTTGGACAAAAAATTTGCTATCAATATCATTGGTGGTGTTAGTACTTTGTTTTTGAATCAAAACGAAATTTCATTAGTTGCTCCCCAGGCAAATGTGAAATTAGGAGAGGCAAGCAATTTGAATCCAATACATTTCAGCACTAATTTTGGACTTGGATTCGAATATGAATTTGTGAAATCATTCCAAATTAATTTTGAACCGATGATCAAATACCAACTGAATAGTTATTCTAATGATTCGAGTAATTTCAACCCCATTTACATTGGATTATATTCCGGTATCAGTTACCGTTTTTAAATTACTGCTTTCAAATTCTACTAACTGATTGTAGATAACATCCCGAACTTCCTCTCTGATCTGTCTTCTGTCAGCTCCAGTTTTTCCAAGGGTTTGAATTTGGGGATGAATTTTTACGCGCATTAATCCGGGACCACCACTGAAAAAAGTATAAGAAAGTCTCTTTTTATTGTCAGCGAAAGTGATAGGGACTATCGGAATTTGGTGTTCAATCGCGAGGCGAAAAGCCCCGTCTTTAAAAGTATCCAAAAGTAGGGACTCATCATCTGGAACACCACCTTCGGGAAAAATGCAAACACTCAAGCCGCGATCTAATCTTTTTTGTGCCTCATTAAAAACTTCCAAACGGCTTTTAGAACAACCTCTGTCTACTAAAATACAAGTTCGCTTGTAGAAAAAACCAAATAACGGAATCTTACCCAGCTCCGACTTTCCGACAAAAACAAAAGGATTTTTTACCGTAGCAAGCATGAGCATAATATCAGCCATCGAAGTATGATTGGCCACAATCATGTAGCTTTCATTGGGTTCAAAAGTTTGATTTTTTTCGATTTTATAATAAAACCCCATTCCGAAGAGAATGAATTTGGCCCAAATTCGCGACATTTTAAAATAATAAGGATAGCCTTTTTCAGAAATAATGGACAACACTAAAAATGGCAACATAACCACTATGGGAATAGTAAATAATACATAAAACCACATCCGCCATAAAGTCCAAAAAATTATTTTTATTCCTTTCATAAGCCCAAAAGTAAGGAATGCAATGTTATCTTCATTATAAAATTTCGAATTATAGAATAAGTATATTGACTGATATTACGCAGAGATGCGCAAAGAAAGACTCAAAGATGCACAAAATCTATGGTTTTATCAGTCTTGGCCTGTATCCAATATACTTTTACTCTGTTAACCTGCAAGAGAATTTATTGCTATAATTATATTTCGCATATATCCACAAATTAAAATCATAGCTATACACCAAAAAAACTACAAATCCTCGCGAATTTTCTTTGCCTTTAACCTCTGAGAAGCTTTGAGTAAGTTTTTTAATTTTACCACAAAAAAATAAAAAACTTTGCGAACTTTGCGAATTAGAAATAAATCAAAATGGCAAAAATACTTACAGGCGTTCAAAGTACAGGAACTCCACATCTTGGAAACTTACTTGGCGCAATTATACCGGCAATACAATTATCGAATAAGCCTGAAAACGAATCATTCCTTTTTATAGCTGATTTACATTCGATTACGCAAATAAAAAATGGCGAAACCTTGCGTACAAACACGTACAGCACAGCATCAGCTTGGTTGGCTTGTGGACTAGATGTCGACAAAGTAGTTTTCTACAGACAGTCTGATGTTCCGCAAACAGCAGAATTGTCGTGGTATTTGAGTTGTTTTTTCCCTTTTCAACGTTTGACATTAGCACATTCATTTAAAGATAAAGCGGATCGTTTAGATGATGTAAACGCAGGTTTATTTTCGTATCCAATGTTGATGGCTGCCGATATATTACTATACGATGCCGAGTTTGTTCCGGTAGGGAAAGATCAATTGCAACATGTTGAAATCACCCGTGATGTAGCCTCAAGATTCAACCACCAGATGGGAGAAACCTTTGTACTTCCAGAAGCTAAAGTTCAGGAGGATAGCAAACTAATTCCTGGAACAAATGGCGGAAAAATGAGCAAATCAGCCAATAACCTTATCAATATATTTTTAGACGATAAAACGCTTCGCAAACAGGTGATGAGTATTGAAACCGACAGCACACCACTGGAAGACCCGAAAGATCCAGAAACCTGTAACGCATTTGCAATCTATAAATTATTAGCATCAGAAGAGCAATTAGCAACTATGACTGCTAATTACTTGGGCGGAAATTACGGCTATGGACACGCCAAACAAGCCTTGTTTGAGTTAATCTGCGAAACCTTCAAAACGGAAAGAGAGAAATACAATTACTATATGAACAATCACGCTGAAGTAGATGCGCTGTTGAAAATTGGTGCGGCTAAAGCAGCCACAGTTGCAAATGCAGTACTTGCTAGAGTAAGAGTAAAATTAGGGTATGAAGTAAATTAATTTACAAATCATTCTTGAAAACAAAACCCTTTCCCTTCAAAACGGAAAGGGTTTTGTTTTTATAATTACAATTCTTTCCACTCATCCCCTTCAGGGATTAAAACCCTGAAGGGGATTTATTATATAAAATCAAATCGCCTCAAATAATTTCCCCGGCAAAGGCCGTACCACACCTTTGAGCTCCATATTCAATAATAATCCTGAGATTCTGTAAATAGGAAAATCACAACGAAGAGCGATAATATCCATAACTTCTTTACCTGTTTTCAACAGATAATCGTATACCTTTTGCTCGTCCTCGTCCAGAGTGACAAACAATTGTTTTTGTACTGGTTTAGATTCCTTCTGAATATCCCAATTCAAGATATATACTAGATCAGCGGCGCTGGTAAGTACATTTGCTTTTTGGGTTTTGATTAGGTTATTGCAGCCTTGAGAATACTTATCAGTTACTCGACCTGGAACCGCAAAAACATCACGGTTGTAATCATTGGCTATATTAGCCGTGATCAACGAACCACCTCGATCCGCTGATTCTATTACAATCGTAGCTTCACTCATTCCCGCAACGATTCGGTTGCGACGCACAAAATTTTCCTTATCAGGATTGGAGGAACTCCAGAATTCCGTTATGAACCCACCATTCTCCTCTACTTTAGCTACATACTTTTTGTGAGTTTTGGGATAAATTTGGTTCAAACCGTGCGCCACCACTCCTATCGTTTGCAGATTATTTTCCATAGCCATTTGATGCGCCACGATATCCACTCCATAAGCAAAACCGCTTACAATAATGGGATCTAGCGGCGCCAAGTCTTCAATCAGCTTCCGGCAAAACTCCATACCGTAAGAAGTGATTTGACGGGTTCCCACAATACTGATTATTTTTCGGTTTTTTAAATCAATATTTCCAGAAGTGAATAATAAAAGTGGTCCGTCAATACAATGTTTCAATCTGTCTGGGTACTTTTCATCTTGAAAATAAACAGTAGTTATATCATTGGATTTGATAAACTCCAGTTCTGCATTGGCTTTGTCAAAAACAGATTTGTCTTTTAGATTTTTAAGCGTCATCGAACCCACACCGTCAATTGCGGCAAGTTGCGTGGTTTTGGTTTTAAAAACAACCTCGGCACTACCGCAATGCATCAGCAATTTTTTGGCCATGATATCGCCAATTCCCTCTACCCTTTGCAAGGCCAATAAATAAAATAAATCCTGTTCTGACATCGTAAATAATTGTTTCTGAAATGTATAAAAAAATCGCGCAGATTGTTAATAAAAATTGTGAATAAAATTTTGATAACTATTTTCATTGTATAACTTTGTCTGTATGAACATCGAACCTTACATCGCGCAGCTTTTATATCGTTATCAATGTGTTACCGTTCCTGGATTCGGTGCATTTTTGACTGAAATCCAATCGGCTCAGTGGATTGAAAGTGCAAATTCATTTTTTCCTCCAAAAAAGATGATTTCTTTCAATGCCAATTTAAAAAATAACGATGGCCTTTTAGCCAACCACATTGCCCAAGCAGAAAAAACTTCTTATGACTATGCCGTAAGCGCTATTCAATACGAAGTATTGAACTGGAAAAAAGCATTGGAGGCAAACGGTAGTTTTTCGATAAAAAACATTGGAGACATCAGTCTTAACGCTGACAATAATATTATTTTCAAACCATCAGATCAGACCAATTATTTATCGAGCTCTTTCGGTTTAAGCGCCTTTGTTTCTCCAGTTGTAAAAAGAGAAATTTTCGAACAAAAAATCGACGCACTAGAAGAGAATACTGTAATCACTTTAGACACTGAAGAAAGAAGCGGCCGTTCGTATCTAAAATATGTCGCAATTTTTGTTTTAGGATTAGGATTAGCAGGTAGCGTGGGTTATACCGCGTATCAAAACCAGATTGCTTCAGAAACTGTTTTGGTTGAAAAATCAGTTCAGAAACAAGTAAATAATAAAATTCAAGAGGCAACTTTCTTTATAAAAAGTCCAATACCAGCTGTAACTCTTTCTGTAAAAGAAAGCAAAATGTCCTATCATATTATGGCAGGCGCTTTTAGAGAGGAAAAAAATGCTGAAAAAATATACAAGCGTCTTTCTGACCAAGGTTACAAAGCCAGACGCATCGGAATTAACAAATATGGTTTATACCCTGTCCTTTATGGAAGTTATGCCACATTTGCCGAAGCAGATAAAGCGAAGCGAGAAATCCAAAAAAATGACAATCCAGAAGCTTGGCTTTTAATAGAGTCACTATAAAATTAAAACCGTAATGGTTTAGACTACCCCAAAAAAGCGAAAAGCTATTTGGGGTATTTTTTTAGGAGCAATCTCCAGCTAACCGCTATATCTCTTGTGGTCTCAAAAAGAGGAGACCACAAGAGGATGCCGCTCTTATCTGGGCTAGACAATTGAATAACGACAAGAATATCATTCCAAATAATGTGTTTTTAACCAAGACAGCGCAGAATTGTACCTTAAATCCGCGCTAACTATTCGTCTACAAAATTATCAGCGCAGCCGAGAGTTGCAGATTTGTTTGATTAGATTCCTCCTATGTCGGACTCGAAGGTTTCCCCGAATAGGCGAAGCAATGACTAGTTAAAGCTAAATTGATTCAAGAAAACCAAACTTCCTCCATAGCCCCGATAGTCCCGAAGCGCAGGGAGAAAATCCTTTTCTTTTTTTTTAAAAAAAGAAAAGATTGAAACGTTTAACGCGAGCATTCATTCTAAGAATTCATAAACGTTCAGCTCCCAATAAACAAACTAATTCAAAGTCGCTTTGTACATTCGGGCTTCGTCCCAAGTAAATTTACCGCTGTTTTTTTCCATTAATGCGTTTAGCGATTCCTCTTTATAACCTTGGAAAGCTTGCGCTAATGTCTGAATTTTATCCTCGGGTAAAACGTCCGTAATAGACACGGCTTTTGTTTGTATCAGTTGGACAAAATGCGAGTAAATAGTTTGTATTGTTAGCACTCTAATGTTAGCAATATCAGCAATTGAATTTTTTTCTACCCACAACTCATAGGTTTCCTGAACGGTCGATTTTTTAGGTGCTTTCTTGGTCGCTTTTTTAGAAGTATAGCGTTGCAAGTCGGCTTCGTCCTCGATCAAAGTGACATTTGCTTTCTTAAATTGGTTCTGAATCGCTTCAGTTTTTCTGCTGATATATTTCTTGATCTCGTCAGAGGTTAGTTTTTCCTTCGAAATAGGTTCACCTGCGACAACGGTTTCTATCAATAGCTTGGCTTTCATCAATCGCAAAACGGCCTTAGTTTGTAATTCTTCGAGCACGATCAGTTCGTCATAATACGCCTTGCTTTTCTTGACGCGCTTCACTTCCTCCAGTTTCCAGAGGATTTCAAAAACTAGCTCGTCCATGGGTTTTAAGAAATAACCAATAGCAGCTTCAATCCGCTCAGAAACATGAATTAAATCGACGGTTTCATTATTGAATATTTTATTGAGTTGGCCCATGAATTTTTTGGATGGATTCAAAAGAAAATCGATAGCTTCCATTTGCTTTGTGGCCCAAAGCGCATGTTTCGATTTAGCAGAACTTTCCGACTGCTCACCATAGCTGTACTTGTGGTTGCGCCATTCCTGCGCTAGATTAGCCCAGTCAAAACTGTGCATCAGATAGTTATGAATGAAATTCTTAGTTTCAAAATGCAGCGAGTTCTTCAACAATTCTTCTGAAGCCTTGTTTAAAGAGTAATCCATGACATCCTGGTCATTAGAAATGCCGTTCATACGCAACGGAGAAAGCAAAATAAGCCCTTCTAACGAACGCAAACGAGATAATGCAACATACGCTTGTCCCGGCATAAAAACTTGTGAAACATCGATTGCAGCCTTTTCAAAAGTTAATCCCTGGCTTTTATGTACAGTAATCGCCCAAGCTAACTTGATCGGGTAATGTACAAAAGTCCCTAAGACCTCCTCCTCTATCTCCTTTGTCGCAGGATCGATTTTATAACGAATGTTTTGCCATTCGTATTTTTCAACTTCTATGGTTTTATCTTCTTCGGGAAAATGAACCAGAATTTCCTGGCTCGAAAGTGATTTAATAATTCCCATTTTTCCGTTGAAATAGTTTTTTTCGAAAGAAAGATCGTTTTTCACAAACATCACCTGTGCGCCTAATTTTAACTGTAAACTTTCCTCTATTGGGAAAATCTTCTCTGGAAAATCACCTACAATATCTGGCTTGTAGGTAATCAACTCCCCTTTCAAATCTTCCAAGGCTTGTGAGTTCATAGCATCGGCCTTGTTATTATGGGTCGTTAGCGTGATATAACCTTTGTTATTTTTTAAATCAAAATCCGGTTTAACATATTTATTCAGCACCTGAACATCGACTGCTGTAATCTGATTGTTCCGTAAATTATTCAAAACTGAGATGAACTCAGTGTCGGTTTGACGGTATATTTTTGATAATTCAATATACAATGGCGGACTTTGCTGTACCGCATGCGAATGGAAAAAGAACTTTCCTTTGTAATAATTCCGCAGCGTACGCCATTCCTCATCGCGAATGACCGGAGGCAATTGTAATAAATCTCCTATAAATAATACTTGAACCCCTCCAAAAGGAGTTGCGTTCTTACGCACTGTTTGCATCATGTAGTCCATAGCGTCCAGCAAATCAGCGCGTAGCATACTCACTTCGTCAATCACTAGTAATTCCATATTTCGAATAACCGATTTCTTCAACCCGCTCATTTTAAAATGGCGACGTAAAGTATCTTTAGATTCAAATTTCACGGTATCTGTAAACTGAGAATCCACTCCAAAGGCAGGAATAAATCCACCAAACGGTAACTGAAACATAGAATGAATGGTAACACCACCCGCGTTTAAAGCAGCAATACCCGTAGGCGCCACGACAACCGTATTTTTGTGAGTAGTTGCTATGATTTCCTTTAGAAGCGTGGTCTTTCCCGTTCCCGCTTTTCCAGTTAAAAAAACGGAGCGTTGGGTTTGGTTGATGAATTGTAAGGTATAAGCAGCTGCTTCAGAAACGGTTTGCATTAGGCGTATATATTTGAGAAAAATAAAAACGTAAAAGTACGCTATTTCTGAGAGTAAAAATTCACAATTATAATTCGAAAAACAATAAAAAAGCCTTCATTCTAAAGTAAGAATGAAGGCTTTTGAGTTTTATAAAAATAGAAAATTATTTCTTCTCTTCTTTTTTATCTTCCGATTTAGCTTCTGTTTTAGCAGTCGCTTTGTATTTGTCATTTAATCCTTTAATAATTTCTTTTGTAATGTCAAACTTATCTTCAGCATATAAGATTGAAGCTGCATCACCTGTACCGTAGATATAAGCATATCCTTTTTCTTTACCGTATGCCTTAATGAATTTTTTTACTCCACTTACTAGAGAATCCATTTCTGTACCGCTTTCTTGTTGCAATTGTTGCGCTAATGCTTGTTGTGCATAACTCAATTGCTGCTCTCTTTTTTGCAATTCAGCACCTTTTTTCTGCGCCCATTCTTGTCCGTTAGCTTGTGCTTGCGATTGAAAATTACTTGCATCTTGTTTAAAACGATTAATCTCCGCTTCTAATTGTCGGCCTTTTTCTTCAGACTGTGCTTTATATTTCGCTTCAAGATCTTTCGCCTCCGTATATTCTTTCATCAATTCCGAAGTGTCAACGTATGCCGTTTTTACTTCTTTGACCTCTGCGGTTTTGTTACAAGCAATAACTGAAATAGAAATTGCGATAATTAATAATACTTTTTTCATTTTGGTTTGTTTCTAATTTATGTATGTATAGCAAAAATATAAAAAAATAGATAGTATCCTAAAAAACTATAAAAATTGGCTTAAAATTATACTATCAGATTTTATTATTAAAAAAGATGAACTTATAACTTATCCCTATAAAAATCGACTTTAATAGCGCCTAAATAAGCTGCAAACTAAAAATAGGCAACACAAATACTCGTTACGCGGAAAATCATAGCTTAAATAAGTCTAAAATTCAATTTAGTTGTTTTTTAGAACGTAAATATGGGACGAATATTCAAAATTTCGCTTGGCTTTAATATTCGACTGCCATCCGATAAAAAATGCTTTAATAAAATTCATTTTTCCGTATTTGTACTTTTCTGACAACAGACTCACATAAAAAGAGTCAAATTTCATAGGAAGTACCTTTTCTAATTTCATGTCTTCTTTTTCGAAAAGCAGTTTTATTGCTTTTTTCGAAAAATGCCAGAAATGAATTGGCACATCATAAGCTGCCCAAAAAGCTCCATAATGTTTTGCATCGAAAGATTTAAAATTAGGAACAGCGACAATTAAAGTACCAGAAGGTTTTAACAACCTTTTTAATTCTTTTATCTGATTATTCAAATTAGGAACGTGTTCTAAAACATGCCACATTGTAATCACATCAAATGAATGACTTTCTACTTCCAAAGTATTTTCAACAAAGGAAACTTCTTTTTTGAAAGCAATTGCTCTGGCTTTATCACTTGGCTCCACTCCTACTGTTTGCCAACCGTTGTCTTTGGCCACAGCCAAAAAATCTCCAGTACCAGCGCCAATGTCTAAAATTCTTCCTTTTTTAGGCTGCTGCGAATTGATAAGATCCAATTTATTTTTTAAAGCAATGTTTTTTACAAAATGATATGCTTTTTCAAATAACGATCGTTTTGAATCTGTATGCGAAATATAATCTTCACTTTCATAATACTTACCCAAGTTTTCTAGGCTTGGTTGCGGAGATGTAATTAACATATCCATTGTTTCATCGTGGTACAAATCAAATGTTTCTTCAGAAACAGAATGGTCTTTTACAGAGAGGAAATGTTTTTTATTCGAAATATCCATTTTTAGTAATCGGTCGCAGTTTTCAGTCTTCAGTTCAATTTTTAAGATTGAAAAACAAACATTAAATTAATATTATTATTTTAAAATACAATTTTCTTAGTAATAACAAGGCTTTCGGCCGTAGTTTCACGTGGAACATATATTTAGTATTCAGTTTACAGTTGTCAGTCTTCAGTTTCCGGAAATCAAATATTTCTTAAACTAAATTTATATCAAGTATCCCAACAAATTGAATACTGAACACTTCCTTATCTTCCCATATAAATCAACAGTACCGAAACATCACTTGGAGAAACGCCACTTATTCTAGATGCTTGTGAAATTGTCACTGGTCGAATTTTACTCAACTTTTGTTTTGCTTCAATAGACATTGATTTAATTTTTTCGTAATCAAAATCCTCAGGAATTTTCACGTCTTCTAAACGAGTTAATTTATCAGCATTGTTTCTTTCCTTGTCGATATAACCCGAATACTTAACTTGAATTTCTGCTTGCTCTAGAATTTCCTGATCTAAATCATTTTCTTCAATATATGTTTTCACTTTTTCAAACTTCATGATATCTTCCATATCAATTTGAGGTCGAGAGAACACTTTAAACAATTTATCACCTTGACTAATTAGCGCAGTATCCTTTGATTCTAATATTGGATTCGCTTCTGCAACACTAACACTAGTCTCTCTAAAAAACGAAACCATTTTTTCTGATTCTTTAAGCTTATGCTCCATACGGCGCAAACGCTTTTCAGAAGCTAAGCCTATTTCATGCGACATAGGCGTCAATCTAAAATCGGCATTATCTTGACGCAACAAAGTTCTATATTCAGCTCTTGAAGTAAACATACGATAAGGTTCTTCTGTTCCTTTGGTAATTAAATCATCAATTAAAACTCCGATATAAGCTTCATCTCTTTTCAAGATCAAAGGCGCTTTTTCGTGTACTTTTAAATGCGCATTAATACCTGCCATCAAACCTTGAGAAGCCGCTTCTTCATAACCCGTAGTTCCATTAATTTGCCCGGCAAAATACAAACCTTCAACCAACTTCGTTTCCAAAGTATGTTTTAATTGCGTTGGCGGAAAATAATCATATTCGATTGCATAACCAGCACGAAGGAATTTTACTTTTTCAAAACCAGCTACAGATTGCATCGCCTTATACTGAATATCGGCTGGAAGTGAAGTAGAAAAACCATTCACATACACCTCACAAGTTTTCCATCCTTCTGGCTCGATAAATAATTGATGTCTTTCTTTATCAGCAAAACGATTAATTTTATCTTCGATCGATGGGCAATATCTAGGGCCGAGACTTTTAATTCTTCCATTAAACATTGGCGAACGATCAAAACCTTCTCTCAATATGTCGTGTACTTGCAAAGAAGTGTAGGTCATATGACACGACCTTTGATGAACCAACGGAGTAGTAATATCAGAATAAGAAAATTTATCTGGTTTGGCATCTCCCTTTTCTTCATTCATTTTCGAATAATCTAAAGAACGTCCATCAACTCTTGGAGGCGTTCCCGTTTTCATTCTTCCCGCTTCAAAACCCGCATTAATTAAATCTTCGGTAATTCCATGAGAAGCACTTTCGCCCGCTCTACCACCACCAAAATTTTTATCGCCAATATGGATCAATCCGTTTAAAAAAGTACCATTGGTCAGTACCACAGATTTTGCTTTAATTTCGATTCCGAGCGCAGTAACAATTCCTTTTATCTTTCCGTTCTCAATCAATAAGCCTTTAGCCATTTCTTGATAAAAATCAAGATTTGGAGTTCCCTCTAGCATCATCCTCCACTCCTCAGCAAAACGCATACGGTCACTTTGAACACGAGGGGACCACATTGCAGGACCTTTCGATTTGTTCAACATCTTGAATTGAATTGCCGTTCTGTCTGACACAATTCCAGAGTATCCACCAAGCGCATCAATTTCTCTCACAATTTGTCCTTTTGCAATTCCGCCCATAGCGGGATTACAAGACATTTGTGCAATGTTTTGTAGGCTCATGGTAACCAATAGGGTTTTCGAACCCAAGTTTGCAGCAGCAGCAGCAGCCTCAGAACCGGCGTGTCCAGCACCCACTACAATCACATCATATTCTTCTTGAAACATTTTATTATATTAATTTACCCCGAGACTCGGGGGTAAGATCCCAACACCAAAGCATTGCTAGAATTGAAATCTTTATTTACTAATTTTGCATTACGACTATTAACCCTGGTTTAATTACAACACTCTTACTGTTTGTTCCACGTGAAACATTTTAAAACAATTAAGATAAAATCTAAACCAACAGTACTTTGTTCCACGTGAAACATTACTAAACTTAAAAGGGATTAGTCACTTACTGTTCCACGTGGAACAGCGCTAGTTTTTCGTCTTCTTTAGAACGCATCAACTGCTCATCCTTCTCTCCTTTGTCCTTGTATCCGCAATAATGCAAAACTCCGTGAACAATTACTCTTCTTAATTCTTCTTCAAAAGCCACCTTAAAATCCCCTGCATTATCCTGAACACGTTCAACAGAAATGAAAACATCTCCGCTAATTTCATTCCCCATCGTGTAATCAAAACTAATTACATCAGTCAAATCATCGTGATTTAAATATTCTAAATTAATTTTATGTAAGTACTCATCATCACAAAAGATGTAATTGATTTCGCCTTCCTTCTTACCTTCAGACAAAATAACAGCAGATAGCCAGTTTCCAATAGCCTCTTCATTCTCTAAGTTGAATTCGCTTTCGTAATTAAAATTGATCATTTTTTATTAAAATATTCTTGAACCTTGCGGTTAAAATTGGAGCGCAAAGGTAACGATTGTCTGTTTAATATCTCAATGCTATTTAAATAATCTAACAATCCCTCTGGCAACGCTTTAGAATGATTATTAAACTCTCTTATATTAGTCTCTGCTTGACGCTTCTTTTCTTCTCCTTGCTGCTGAATGGCAGTGTTTAATTTTAACAATTCTTGCTTTACATTAATTATTTTTTGCAAAGTTTCATTCTTAAAACCTTTGTTCAGTAATTGTTTTTCAATCTGCTTCATCTGTTCTAGAGCATTCTGGCCACTACCACCTAAGCCTTGCTTCTTAAGTTCGTTCTCTAAGGCATCTCGGATTTGCTGTTGCTCTTTGTAGATTTCTAATAACGCTTTTGCATCACCTTCTCCCGTTCCACCATCTTGAGCGCCTCCTTCACCTTTCTTCCCTCCTTCTCCCTTTTCACCATCTTTACCTTCACCAGGCTTTTGCCCTTTTCCCATTCCCTCCTTCATCTTCTCCCCCAGCCCTTGTTGCTTTTTAATTATATCAGGAAGCTGCATTCCTTCACCGCTGCCTGGCTTGGGTTTTCCACTATCCATTCCAGATAAAGACATTTGCATACTATTCATAATGTCACTCAATATATCTCCCAATTTGTTAGCAGACGATACCGCATACTGTTGATGAGATAATCCTTTTGGAACTTGAGCGTCTGATAAACTCACTAAGGATTTATCAATATTGTAATGCGCATTCCCAATCTCTTTAGTAATATCCTCGGCAATTTTTGGGTTCCGCAAAGACAACGCAAACAAACTGTCATCAACATGTTTGAATTGTAGTTTTAAATCCTGCTGTAGTTTAATGCTTTTATTGAAGGACGGAGAGCCTTTTTTCAAGTCTTTTAGTTGCAACATTACATATTCCTGTGATAAAGAATAAGCAAGTAAATTATCTAAAATTTGTCGCAACATTTTAACATCTTCTTCCATCTGTTCCTTCTCACTTCCTGCTAAACTTTCTTCCATCATCTTAGCCATTTTCTTCATTTTATCAGCGGCCTTTTTCTGATTTGGTTTAGCCTTGCCTTTGTTTTCTTTTTGAAGTTCATCACTCGCTTTCTTCAAATCATCAACAATGGATTTTTCTGTGGCAGCATCATCAGGCAAATCTACTGGTGATTTCAATTCGGAATTATCCTTATCCAATTCTTTTAGTTCGTCTCTAATAGTATCAAATTCAGCATTAATATTTTTTTGCTTTTCAGCAGAATTATCTTTTTCATTATCTGCTAACTTATCTTGTTTCTCTGAAAGCTTATCTAATTTATCGGCTAATTGCTCCGCCCTTTTTTCTACATAATACTTCTTCGTCAGTTCCACTAACTGTTCTAAATTCTTAACCTGATTTTTACTATTCTGCTTAAACTGATCTAATTTATTTAGTAACTCTTCGTTTTTAATTTTGTCGTTCAACTCCTTTAACTCCTCAAGTAATTTCTGATTCTTCTCTAAATCTTCATCTGCTTTTTCTAAACGTTTCTTCAACTCTTCCTTTGCATCATCTTTTGGCGCAGTTTTCAACTGTTCCAAATTCTCTTTCATTTTCTTAGCAAACTCCTTCATCATTTCATCCTGTCTCTTTTGCTGCTCAATAAAATCTTTTACATTTTGTTGATCTTTAAATTCAAATTGATCCTTTTCCTTCCCAGTCTTTTGTAATTTATCTATATCAGATAATTGCTTGTCTTGTTTTTTTAAAGATTTTTGAAGGCTATTAATCGTATTATTTTGTTCCTGCAATAATTGACTTTTCTCTTCCTCGTCTGTCGCAATACGGTTAGAAAACACAGAAGATTTAGAACTCTTAAAACCATGTAGGGCATCATTATCAAAAACTTCAAAATAATACTCATAAGAAACTCCTTGCTCTACAATTAGCGAACTAGGGAAAGAAAATAGAAATTGCTCATAAGGAACATTCTTAATCGGTATAGTTCCACGTTTAACCGCCTCTGGTTTGTTCTTAGGATAATAAACTACTTGTAGTCTAGACAAACCATAATCATCAGCAATTTGTCCCAAAATAAAACTTTTATCGACCTTTAAGCTGTCTGGTGCATTACCCGCAGTGATCGTAGGAAACTGATCCTTAATAACTGTTAGCTGATAATTCAGTTTCTCATACTCTTTTACCCGTTCGTTAGAAGTAATAATTTGGTATTCTGTATTTTGAGTAATCTTTTTAGATAATGAAAACAATTTATCGTTCTTATTAAATTGAAAACGTACAGTTTCATTAGACCATGAAATATCTTTAGTCGCCATTGAGCTAATTCTCCAAGTAACTCTCGTACCCTCAGGGATTACAGCATTTCCAGTTCCTTTCACCACTTCCGACTCTTTACTCAAATAGGATGGATAATTTAATTGCATTTCAAAATTAGCAATCGCAGGAACAGCAATAACTTTCAACTCATAATCTTCCGAAGAAACTTTGTTACCCTCCACGTGGAACAATACATCAGTGGTAGGTTTTGTAATTTTAAATTGGAACTCACCAGGTTTGATATTCTCCATAAAATAACTCTCGCCATTAATGAAAATCATAGCATTTTCAGGGACTACCTTTCCCTCCGTTTTAATTCTTAGCATGAAATCTTTATTCTGCTCCGTTTGCAAATTATTGTTTAGCACAACAAATTTAAAAGGTGCGGGCGGTAAAAAACTATCGTTAAAATGAACTACTCTATGCAGACTTTGAGAAATCACGGCATTATTTCCAGACAAATATAAAAACAGAAAAAGAAAAATGGGAACAATCGCAAATGGCAAATACCTCTTATTAGAATTAAAATTGATGGCATTACCAAAAGGTATTGGTTGCAGTGCTTTTGCTCTTTGATCGATCGAAGCCAAAAGCAATTCAGAGGACGCTTGATCAGTATCTGATTTTGAAAGTTGAAGAAAATTAGTCAAAGTATCATTGACATCAGAAAAGTGATTTCCTATAATTTTTGAAGCTTGGTCGTAATCAATTCCTTTTTGGAACTTAAACAACTTAAATATAGGAAAGAGAATAAAGCGAAATAAAAGTATTATTTCTACTCCAATAAACGTCCAAAACAAAATAGATCTTCCCGTTGGCTTAAGCCAAAGAAAATATTCCACAAAAAGCGTGAACAGAAAATACAACAATCCCAAACCGATGAAGAGTACTATTCCTCGGATCAATTCGTTAGTGTAATACTTCCTAATAAATGATTCTAACTTTCGATAAATACTATTTGAAGATTCCAAAGCTACTGTATATTTGATATAACCATTAAAAGTAATAATTTATATGATTAAAGAAATGTTAAAAGCAAATCAATCTCAAAAATCTTATAATAATCTAGTTTTCAATATCTCCACTTAAAGCGATTGAAATTGTATATTTGCATCAAAATTTATAAAAATGTCGAAGCAAGTTCGTGTGCGTTTTGCACCTAGTCCAACTGGACCGTTACATATTGGCGGAGTGCGTACTGCCCTATTCAATTATTTGTTTGCCAAAAAAAATAATGGTGTTTTCTATTTACGAATTGAAGATACAGATCAAAATCGTTTTGTTCCCGGTGCCGAGGCTTATATCATCGAAGCATTAGAATGGTTAGGAATTGCTCCTGATGAAACGATTGGAAAAAATGAAAAATTTGGTCCGTATCGTCAAAGCGAAAGAAAACCATTGTATAGACAATATGCTGACCAATTAATCAATACTGGATGGGCCTATTATGCTTTTGATACTCCTGAAACCTTAGATGCGGCCAGAAAACAACAGGAAGAACAAGGTAATACTTTTATTTATAATCACACTAATAGAGAATTATTAGATACTTCTCTAGTAATTTCTAGCGAAGAAACAGCAAAAAGAATCGCTGATGGAGCTGCTTATGTTATCCGTTTTAAAACTCCGGTTAATGAAACATTACATTTAAAAGATATCATTCGCGGCGATGTAAAGTTTGAAACTAGCTTGCTAGATGATAAAGTGTTGTTCAAAAGCGACGGAATGCCAACCTACCATTTAGCAAATATTGTGGATGATCATTTAATGGAAACCTCGCATGTAATTCGTGGTGAAGAATGGTTGCCGTCCATGCCGTTACATGTTTTACTGTACAGAGCTTTTGGTTGGGACGCTCCAGAATTTGCACATTTGCCATTGATTTTAAAACCAATTGGAAATGGAAAGTTATCTAAACGTGACGGAGACAAACTAGGATTCCCTGTATTTCCATTAGAATGGAAAGCGGAAGATGCAGTTTCATCAGGTTACAGAGAAAAAGGATTTTTTCCTGAAGCAGTAATTAATTTCTTGGCCTTATTAGGTTGGAATGACGGAACGGACAAAGAAATTTATACTTTAGAAGAATTAGTCGAAGCTTTCGATTTAAATAGAATTCACAAAGCTGGAGCAAAATTTGATCCCGAGAAAAATAAATGGTTCAATCACCAATATTTAATTAAGCAAAAAGACGAAGATTTGGCGAAAGCCTTCACTCCTATTTTAGAATCTAAAGGCATCTCGACTACGATGGATGTGACAATAAAAATTGTTTCCCTAATCAAAGAAAGAGCGTCGTTTGTATCTGAATTTTGGGATCTAGCTGATTTCTTTTTTGTTGCTCCAACATCTTTTGATGAAAAAGCAAGTAAAAACTGGAAGGCAGAAACTCCGGCTTTAATGCAAGAATTGATTTCTGTAGTCGAAGAAATCGCTGATTTTACTTCTGTCAATATCGAAACAATTGTAAAAGATTGGATGAGCAAGAATGAAATTGGAATGGGAAAAGTAATGCAACCTTTCCGCTTGAGTTTGGTTGGCGCTTTAAAAGGCCCTCACCTATTTGACATTGTAGAACTCATTGGAAGAGAAGAAACAATTAAAAGAATTCAAAAAGCAATTGAAACTTTATAAAAATCGAAAAGTCTCCGTTAATGCGGAGGCTTTTTTTATAAATATAGAATTATATTTCCATTGAGTATTCCGGCGTGTCCATTAAAATTAATCCCAGAATCTTTAGTATTTAAATTTCCAAGCATGTTATTGATTCCATATTGATAGGAAACATTAAATCTAAAATGACGCACTCCAGATGTGATTCCTATTGTTGGATAAAAATTAAATTTAGAAATATCGAAAATGTCCTCCGCTAGCAAAGTGGTGCCATTAATCGTGTTTTTATTATATTCTGGATCAATTTTGAACTTTCCATTCACTTGAACAATTGGACCAAACTCTACACTCAAATGGTTTTCGACCAGAATATAACTTAATTGCAACGATATTTGAGCCGAAGCCAATTTGTAATTGACATCTACATTTTGAACAATAAGTTTCTTTGTTGGAACTGAGAAATTATTCTCACTGAATTGCAGTGAATAAACCATATCCCACATATCATAAAAATTTCCTCTAATAGATAATCCCGCATTCCAACCAAGCTCAGGTTTTGTTTGAAAATTATCGGTATTCAAACTAAGCTGGTTTGCTCCTAATGTTACCCCAATCCTATTAGAATCCCGATAGCCATATTGTCCAAAAATGCTACTTGCAACCAAAACTAGAACTGATGTAAAATATAGCTTTTTCATATTGTTAGACTAAATACTAACAAAATTAAAGTTTTTTTGTACTTTAACAGCTTAATTTTAATTTAATTATATTTATTATGAACATTATTTTAATTGTCCTTCTTGTACTTGGATTATTTATTCTTATGTCTTCTTTTTTTACTGTAAGACAACAAACCTCAGTTATCATCGAACGATTTGGAAAATTTCACAGCGTGCGACAATCTGGATTGCATCTAAAGATACCACTAATAGACCGTGTGGCTGGACGAGTAAATCTTAAAATCCAACAATTAGATGTAATTATCGAAACCAAAACAAAAGACAATGTTTTTGTAAAACTTAAAGTTTCTGTGCAATTTATGGTTGTTAAAGACACTGTTTATGATGCCTTCTACAAATTAGAATATGCACATGACCAAATTACTTCTTATGTATTTGACGTAGTTCGTGCGGAGGTTCCTAAATTAAAATTGGACGATGTTTTTGAAAGAAAAGATGATATCGCAATTGCCGTAAAGAGAGAATTAAACGAAGCAATGACCACTTACGGTTACACAATTATCAATACTTTGGTAACTGATATCGATCCAGATATTCAAGTAAAAAATGCAATGAATAGAATTAATGCTGCCGATAGAGAAAAAACAGTAGCCGAATTTGAAGCAGAAGCATCAAGAATTAGAATTGTAGCCAAAGCTAAAGCAGAAGCAGAAAGCAAGCGCTTACAAGGACAAGGTATTGCTGATCAAAGAAGAGAGATTGCTAGAGGATTAGTAGAAAGTGTGGATGTCCTTAATAGAGTTGGTATTAACTCACAGGAAGCGTCTGCATTAATTGTGGTTACACAACATTACGATACTTTACAAGCCATTGGTGCAGATACTAATTCTAACCTAATCCTATTACCTAATTCACCACAAGCTGGAAGTGATATGTTGAACAACATGGTTGCAAGTTTCTCTGCAAGTAATATGGTG
The DNA here is from genome assembly GCF_008033395.2 of Flavobacterium sp. XN-5. Taxonomy (NCBI): domain Bacteria; kingdom Pseudomonadati; phylum Bacteroidota; class Flavobacteriia; order Flavobacteriales; family Flavobacteriaceae; genus Flavobacterium; species Flavobacterium sp. XN-5. Next base: position 938,419 of record NZ_VOGZ02000001.1, on the reverse strand, counting down.
GGTGAATCTATGAAAAAAGCAAGTAGAAAATCGAAAGCAAAAACTGAAACTATTATTCCAATAGAAGACGAAGAGGAAGAAGATACCTCTGAAAGAGAGGAATAATACTTTCTACTATTATAACAGAAAAAAGAGGCTTAGCGGCCTCTTTTTCTATTTATTATCCAATTGAGTGCAAATGGAACAGCAATGTTTAATATGGCTCCAAAAGAGCCGCTAAAGGCTGTTTTAAAGGACCCTAGGAAATTGTTTAGCAAATGATGTGGTGCAAGACCTTCCTTAGTTCTATGATAGCCTAAAACAATCTTTTGATAGCTGATTTCTTTTTCAATCTTTAATATCTCCAGTTCTCTGTCGATTTGTGCGTAAGATGAATATTTTTTAGATCCCATAGTTTAGTCGTTAAAAAATATTTCTGAAAATTTTTCTAATAACGGCCCTTCCACTATCTTGTCTCTTACTAAAAATAAAAGTCCTGTCAATACAAGGTAAATCCCACCAACAATCAGAAAACCTAAAGGATAACTATCCAAATAATCTCCAATCGTAAAAGCAAGTGCGAAAGAAAAAAATAGCAAAACCATGCTAAAACCTAATAGTATCAAAGTGAACTTTAAAATCGTCGTAGACGATTTCATCGCCATTTTGAATGCTCGCAATTTATAATAAGCGAGATTATTTTCAATATACGCTTGCGCCTGATCTTGAATATCACCTACATTCTCTTTTAATTCTTCAAAAGCCATGTATTAATTATTTATTTTCAAATTTAAAGACTTTCAATTATTTCTGAAGTCTTGCGTTTTTCTGTTTCAGTTCTGCTAATTTACTTTCAAGGAAAGTAATTACATCTTCCGTTTTATGACTCATGCTAGAAAGTAAATCGTCATAGCTTCCCTCAAAATCAACTTTACTGCTAGAAAATTTTGTTTTTACTTCCTCAGAAAGTTCTTTATATTTCTTTTCTAAATCTTTTTGAGCGTCTTTATATCCCTCTTTAATTTTTACTCTCGTTTGTGAACCTTTATCCGGAGCAAATAAAATTCCTACTCCAGCTCCAATTGCTGCACCCGTTAAAATTGCTAAAATTGTATTTCCTGTATTCTTTGACATAATTTTTTGATTTAATTAATATTAATGAAATATACGATATTTATGAACAACTTCTTGTTAACAAGCCGTTAAAATAGTTTCTACAAGTCATGTGCTTGAAATAAGAGGTTTTCAGCTTAAATGTCCTACATCATTATCTTCTGCTGTGACAAAATTCTAATTATAGCTTAAAACGGCTAAATAAAAGGCAATTTTAATTGATTAAATTTATAGATACATAAATTACAATAGAATTTTGTAATAATACAAAAACGCCTTAAAAAAGGCGCTTTTGTATTATTAAAATCTATTCTTAAAAAATAAAGTTACAAATTAAGATTATTTAATAATTCTGAAACTTTCTCATTCTTTTCAGTTTTTTTCATTTCTGAAAGTTGAACTTTAAAATCATCAAAAGTAAGGCTGTCATTTTTTAGATTACCAATTGCTAAAATTCTAACTGCAGCCAACTGACTTTTTAATGACATTGTATATAATTTTGTCAAAACTTCCTTTTCAATATCCTTTGCTTCTACCTTATCAGAATGAAGTAAAATTAAATTAGCAAACAATAAAGAATTATTATCGTTCTTAACATTCTTAACAACTGTCTGGTTAATCAGGCTAAAATTATCGATACTTCTAATATTTGCAACAATATTCTCAAGGATCAAGTCGGCATTAGAGCTGTCTTTTTCCTTTACATATTTATTGATTTCCTTTTGAGTATTCATCAATAAATTACCTTCTTTCTTTCCTTTTTCTTCCCATGCATCTTTAAGACCAACCGTTTTATTGAAAACTAATTTACCTTCAGTGCTGTCTTTATCTGTATTAAAATAACCCAAACGTTGGAATTGGAATTTATCCCCAGCTTTACTAGCTGCTAAACTTGGTTCCACAAAACCTTTTACAATTTCGAGAGAATTAGAATTCATAAATTCTAGAAAGTTCTTTTCCTTATGGCTGTCTGGTGCTTCATCTATAAACAAGCGATCGTACAAACGAACTTCGGCTTCAATAGCGTGTTTGATAGAAACCCAATGCAAGGTTCCTGCTACTTTTCGCTGTGAAGCTTCACTCCCACTTCCACTTCGGCTGTCTTCATCATAGGTTACATGGATTTCAGTAATCTTACCTTCATTGTCTTTTACAACGCTTTCACCTTTAATTATATACGCATTTTTAAGACGCACTTCATTTCCGATACTCAAACGGAAAAATTTGGCTGGAGCTTCTTCAAGAAAATCTTCTCTTTCGATGTATATTTCACGAGAAAAAGGTAATTTTCTAAAACCTGCAGCATCATCTTCCTGGTTGTTTTCAGCATCTAATGACTCTTCTTTATCTTCAGGGTAATTTGTAATAACCACTTTTACTGGATCTAAAACTGCCATAACCCTTGGTGCTGTCTTGTTTAAATCTTCGCGCAGACAAAACTCCAAAAGCGATACATCAATCACATTTTCACGTTTTGCAACGCCTATAATTTCACAAAACTTACGAATAGAAGCAGCTGTATATCCTCTTCTTCTCAAACCAGAAATCGTAGGCATTCTAGGATCATCCCATCCTTTAACTATATTTTCTTGAACTAATTGCAATAATTTTCGCTTGCTCATTACGGTGTAATTCAAGTTCAAACGAGCAAATTCATATTGATGTGGTCTAACCCTATTTTCATCATAAATTTGGTCTAAAAACCAATTGTACAATTCACGGTGCATCACAAATTCAAGGGTACAAATCGAATGCGAAATTTCCTCAACATAATCACTTTCGCCATGAGCGTAATCATACATTGGATAAATATTCCAATCGTTTCCTGTTCTATGATGATGACGGTGTAAAACACGGTACATTAAAGGATCACGCATCAACATATTTGTCGATTTCATATCTATTTTGGCCCGTAAAACATGACTTCCTTCTGGATAATCACCATTTTTCATTGCTTCAAATAAAGTCAAATTTTCTTCAATAGATCGGTTTCTATAAGGTCCATCTACTCCTGGTTTTGTAGGAGTTCCTTTTTGAATTGCCATATCTTCAGAAGACTGACTGTCCACATAAGCCTTATTATTTTTAATCATTTCGACTGCCCAATCGTACAACTGCTGAAAATAATCAGAAGAATAACGTTCTTCAGTCCAATTGAATCCCAACCACAATAAATCTTCCTTTATGGCATCAACATACTCCTGCTCTTCTTTAGCCGGATTTGTATCGTCAAAACGCAGATTTACTGGGGCATTGTACTTTAATCCCAAACCAAAATTAAGACAGATCGATTTAGCATGGCCAATGTGTAAATAACCATTTGGTTCTGGTGGAAACCGAAAACGAAGTTGCTCCTTTGGAAAACCGTTTGCGATATTTTCTTCTATAATTTGTTCTATAAAATGAAGTGATTTTTCTTCTGTAGACATAATGTTGTATTAAAGAAGCAAAGTTATCAAAATTGTTGGTTAAATAGCGAATGCAGGATTTGCATATTTCTATTTCGACCAATAAATTTTAAATATGTTGTACTTTTATAAAATAAATGAACAAACTAATAAAAACACTATACTCATTATGGGAACAATTAAACTAAAAAATATCCGTACCTACTCTTATCATGGTTGCTTGATCGAAGAAGGAAAAATTGGTTCCGACTATTCGATTGATCTCGAAATAAAAACCGATTTAAGAAAATCTTGTCTTTCAGATGATCTAAATGACACCGTAGATTATGTCTTATTGAACAAGATTGTGGTCGAAGAAATGGAAATTCGTTCCCATTTACTAGAACATGTAGCACAAAGAATAATTAGTCGTGTATTTAATGAAATTCCTGAGGTTTCTAGAATACTTTTAGGTGTATCAAAATTAAATCCTCCTATTGGTGGTGATGTTGAATCGGTTACAGTTGAATTAGAAGAATATCGAAATTAAAATCTTACTAAACAAAGAAGATTTAGGAAAGCGATAGTTACATCAAACAGTATTTTTTTTAAAATTTTAAACTTTAAACTTTTAAACTCTAAACTTTTTAAGTACTTTTGCCATCCATTCAACAGATGGCGTCGTGGCCGAGTGGCTAGGCTGGGCTCTGCAAAAGCTCCTACTGCGGTTCGAATCCGCACGATGCCTCTAAAACCTTCAAGGAAACTTGGAGGTTTTTTTTATGGATTAAACTCTCAAAATTGTCTTTTCGACAAAGGAGAAATCTCATTAATAATTTCCTTAAAGTAATTAACAATCAAATATAAAAACCGATTTAATGTGAATCCTCGTTCATCGGAATGATATTATAGCGTGAATACTTCAATTCAATCAATTACAATTATAAGACTTCTTCATATCTTAGGAGATTTAACAATCCTAAATGACAAAAAAAACCGCTCTAATTGAGCGGTTTACAAATATTCTAAACAAAAATAAACTATTCTTCTATTTTTTGAAATGCATTTTTAACCATTTCTTTTTCTTTTGGAAACCAGCCTTGAGTTATTAAAACCAATCCGAAAACCATTAAAACAATACTAATTCCTTTCTTAATTTTAAGGATATTTTCTGGAGTCATTTTGGATTTTAACTGTTTAGCTAATAGTATTTTAATACAATCTACTAACAAATAACTGATAATTACTGCACTAAAAAAAGTAAACATTCTAGAGTTTTGCATGTCTAATTTTGGTCCTACTGAAATGATTATTGCTAACCAAAAACCTAATACTCCAATGTTAATAATATTCAAGAAAAATCCTTTAATAAAAAGGCTGAGATAATCTTTACGAATGATTTCGTTATCGATTTTCTTAGTATCTACCTTCTGTTCTTTTCGTAAACTAATAAAAGAAATTATTCCATAAGCCAACATTATTATACCTCCAAATATAAATAGAGCGGGTTTGTCTTTTAGTGATTGAATTAACCTGTAACTCCCTAGATAAGCAATACCTATAAAAACAATATCTCCTAAAATAACTCCCAAATCAAACACAATTGCAGCCCTGAATCCTTTTATAATACTCGTTTCAAGTAAGATAAAGAAAACAGGACCAATCATAAAACTTAAGAAAATTCCCCAAGGAATTCCGGATAAAATATCGTTTATCATTAAAATTTATAACTATAGATTACTTTTTTTCTATAATAGTTCCACCAAACAATGTTTCTTTATTGATTTGCTTTGGACTTCCGTAAATGTAAATCGAGCCTCCTGCTTTAACTTTTGCATCTACAAGGGTTGTAGCATGTATTTCAGCATTTCCTCCCGCAGCAACGTTTATAGTGGTTTGTAAGGTGTGTAATTCTTTCGAATTCAAAACCCCGCCAGACATAAGTACTACATCTTGATTTAAAGCTTTTCCTGATAATTCAATTATTCCTCCTGTAACCGCTTTTACATTAACTTTATCTACATCTAGATTTAAATGAATCTCTGCTCCTTCTCTTGCATTTAAATCCATAATCGTAGCTTCAAAAGTTTCCTCACTGGAAATATAAGAACCTTCACTAGCTGCAATTCCATCAATATTTTTATAATATAATTTGATAGAAATATCATTTCCTGACAATAATTTTGGAAATGGCATTCTTAATTTTAATTCCCCATTTTTATTAACCACCTCTACTTCTTGTTCTCTACCTCCAGAAATAACTACTTTGTTTTCTGAAGACGCGATTAATACAACATTTAGTTTGTCATAAACTTTCACAGTATTAAAGTCACCTAAGTTTTTAGTGACTTGTGCAAATGTGGTTTGAGCAACAAGTACAATTAATACCAACACTACTTTTTTCATAATTTATTTTTTATTTAACTGCTTCTTCGATTCTTCTAATAAAATTAAAATCCAGTTGTTTTTTTACTAAATCAGCATTTTTAACCTTAACGTAAATCTCGTCCCCTAATTGCAATAATTTTTGAGAAGTCGCACCTACCAGTGCATATTGTTTATCATCAAAAGTATAATAATCGTCTTTTATATCACGAATACGAACCATACCTTCACATTTGTTTTCAATGATTTCGACAAAAATTCCCCATTCTGTAACACCAGAAATTACACCCAAGAATTCTTGATCTTTATGGTCTTGCATGTATTTAACTTGCATGTATTTGATAGAATCTCTTTCGGCACTAGTTGCTAAACTTTCCATAGAAGAAGAATGCAAGCATTTAGTTTCATAAGTTTCTTCATCTACTGATTTTCCGCCGTCTAAATAATGCTGTAGCAAACGGTGCACCATAATGTCAGGATAACGACGAATAGGTGATGTGAAATGTGAATAATAATCAAATGCTAGTCCGTAGTGACCTATGTTATCCGTAGAATATTTCGCTTTACTCATTGTTCTAATGGTTAAAGTATCTACTAAATTTTGCTCTTTTTTACCTACTACTTCACTCAATAAGCTATTCAATGATTTCGAAATATCGTCTTTACTTCTCAAATCAATTTTATAACCAAATTTTGCAATAACCGTTTGTAATGCTACTAATTTATCAGCATTAGGCTCATCGTGAATTCTATAAATAAAGGTTTTCTTTTGTTTTCCAATAAATTCAGCTACTTTTTTATTGGCCAAAAGCATAAATTCTTCAATCAAATGATTGGCATCTTTCGAAACTTTAAAGTAAACGCCTTCTGGTTCTCCTTCTTGATTTAAATTGAATTTTACTTCAACTTTATCGAAAGAAATCGCTCCATCATTCATTCTTTTTCTTCTAAAAATCTTAGCTAATTCATCCATTTTTAAAGTAGCAGCTACAATCTCATCAGAAACAACATAAGAACTTCCTGTAATGGAAATTTCTTCAGGAATAGTATTGTCCTTAGTTTCTATGATATATTGCGCTTCTTCGTAGGCAAAACGTTGATCCGAATACATTACTGTTCTTCCAAACCATTGATCAACAACCTCACATTTATCTGTGATCTCAAAAACTGCCGAAAAAGTATATTTTTCTTCATTGGGACGCAAAGAACAAGCAAAATTAGATAGCACTTCTGGTAACATAGGTACTACCCTATCAACTAAATAAACAGAAGTTGCTCTTTGATAAGCTTCATCATCTAAAATAGTTCCTTCCTCGAGATAATAGGAAACATCGGCAATATGAATACCTATTTCATAGTTTCCATTTTCTAATTTTTTAAATGATAAGGCATCATCAAAATCTTTAGCATCTTTTGGATCAATAGTAAAAGTTAAGGTATCACGCATATCGCGACGCTTTGCAATTTCGCTTTCTTGAATCGAAGTATCAATTTTTTGGGCAAAGGTTTCCACTTCAATCGGAAACTCAGCTGGCAAACCGTATTCAGCAAGAATAGCGTGAATCTCGGTATCGTGTTCTCCTGGTTTTCCTAAAACTTTTATTACTTTACCAAAAGGACTATCAGCTCTAGAAGGCCAGTCTTCGATATGAACCAAAACTACATCTCCTTGCTCTGCCTCTCCTATTTTATCCTTTGGAATAAAAATATCAGTATACATTTTTGGATTGGCTGTAGAAACAAAAGAAAAGTTCTTCTGAATATCAATTACTCCTACAAAGTCGGTTTTATTTCTTTCGATAACTTCAATAACCTCACCTTCAGGTCTTTTCCCTTTTCGGCGGTTATAAACATAAACTTTTACTAGATCTTTGTCTAAGGCATGGTTTAAGTTGTTAGTAGGAATGAAAACATCTTCCTCTAATTCAGCACATACGAAATAGGCAGTTTTTCTACCTGTCATATCAATCTTACCTTCGTAGTACTCTTTACTTTCAGCTTTGATTAAATATTTTCCTGGCTCTGATTCGATTATTTTACTTTGGCTGGCAAGAATCTTTAAATCCTTTATAATTTGGTTTCTACTTTGTGTATCGTCGAGCTCTAGCTTTGCTCCTATTTGTTTATAATTGAATGCTTTATTAGCACTTTGCGATAATATTTTTATAATTTTTTCAGAGAAATCTTTCTCTTTTTTTACCGGCTTTCTTAATCTTTTACTCATAAATCTTTTCTTAAAAGTCGAAAATTACGAAATAGTTAGGCAGTTATGAAGAAAAAGAGACAGATTTAAAGAAAATATAACTTTACAGAATAGTTGTATCTTTATTAAAACAATAAAAAATGGAAGCATTTATCACCATAGCCATTTTCGATTACATCCATGAAATAGAAATTCTAAAACATCGATTGGATCAGGAGGGTTTACAGTATTATTTTCAGAATGAATTGATGTCATCGATTGTTCCCATGTATTCAACTGCTCTAGGCGGAATCAAACTTAAAATTCATCCTAATGACATTTCTAGTGTAACAGCAATTTTACAGGAAATGAAGTACGATAACAATTTAAAAATTGTTTAATCTTTCTTTAAAGTTGTCAACACATATATAATACAACAAAAAGAAAAATTAAATTTAAATTATTTATTAATGGGTATTATAGCTTGTTAATAGTGGCTATAAATATTTGAAAAAAAGTATTGAAACCAAGTTTTAGTAGTTTATTCGGAGTTATCAACAATGTTATATTTACTTAAATATCTAGTTCTAAAGAGATTTTAGATTTTAATTAACAATGGTTGATAAACTAAAATCATTTGAATTTGTAAATAAGTATTTCTTTAAAATTTGTTGATAAACCAATTTTAAGTATTGATAACTATTCTAAAAATTCATGAAAGTAAATTAGGATTTCTAATGTGGGTTTTTGATTACTTATTTTTTCCATACTACAAAAATATAGTTCTAATATTCTATCTCAAGTTATCAACAATCAATGTTAATTTAAAGTTAACTGAATATCAAGTGGTTGGGTTTTACTATTAACAATGCTGTTTTTTAACAAAATAAATTTAAATTATTTATTGATTATCAATGTTTTATGAAATAATGATAATTGTTGATAACTACCAAACTTACTCAAAATCTGAGTATTACAGTTGGATTAAACATGAGGCTTAGCTTCGTTTTAATTTTTTAAAAATAAAGAATTCCAGACTTTAGATATACAAAATTGTTTTTGGTAAATTTGCAGCACACAACTTAACATATATATAATGAAAATAGCAATTGGAAATGACCATGCAGGTCCAGAATATAAAAAAGCCATTGTTGACATGCTTAAAGCAAAAGGGTACGAAGTAACTAATTACGGTACTGATTCTAGTGATAGTGTAGATTATCCTGATTTTGCACATCCTGTTGCAACTGATGTAGCAGAAGGAAAAGTTGATTTTGGAATTATTATTTGCGGAAGCGGAAATGGAATTGCCATGAGTGCTAACAAACATTCGAAAGTACGTGCTGCTTTATGCTGGATGAAAGAGATTGCGGCTCTAGCTCGTCAACACAATGACGCTAATATTATTAGTATTCCTGCTCGTTATACTTCTATCCCACAAGCGCTAGAAATGGTGGAAACTTTTTTAAACACAGAATTTGAAGGTGGAAGACACCAAAACAGAGTGAATAAAATTGCTTGCTAAAAAAATATAGGTGAGAAGCACCTGATAATATTAAAGTTCAGCTCGGTAATTACCGGGCTTTTTTTGTTTTTATGGACTAAATTTGCATTAATTCAGTCAGTTCGTTGACTGAATTAATGTAAATTCAGTCAACGAACTGACTGAATTTACATTTTTTAATTATATTTGTATTTTAATCATTAAAATTTAAGGAGATGAATTTTTTAGAACGAGGGATAGATTCAGTGTTTTCTAAAAAAGTTTTACCTAATAAAGTATTGATTTTATTGGGAGCAAGACGAGTGGGTAAAACTGCTTTCATCAAAAATTATCTTTCTACAGTTCCAAAAGAAGATTATTTGCAATTAAATGGCGAAGATATTCAAGATGCTGATTTATTAAAAGAACGCTCAGTTACTAATTATAAACGTCTACTGGCTAATGTAAAATTATTAGTTATTGATGAAGCACAAAATATTTCTGATATTGGATTGATTTTAAAATTGATTGTCGATTCTATTGATGATATAAAAGTTATTGCAACAGGATCATCTGTTTTTGATTTATCGAATAAGTTGGGTGAACCTTTGGTTGGAAGGAAAAATACGATCTATTTATTTCCAATGGCTCAGATGGAATTTGCTAAATATGAAAATTTCAAGGAAACTACTCAAAAATTAGAAGGACGATTGCTTTTTGGATCTTATCCTGAACTTGAACAATATCCGGATTGGAAAGATAAAATCAATTATTTAAAGGAGATAGTGAACTCTTATTTATTAAAAGACATATTGGTTTATGAAGGCATTAAACAATCTAATAAAATTCTGGATTTATTGAAATTGATTGCTTTTCAAGTAGGGCAGGAGGTTTCGTTACAGGAATTGGCCAGACAATTAGGTATTTCTAAAAATACGGTCGAAAGTTATTTAGACTTACTTTCTAAAGTTTTTGTAATTTATAAAGTACCTGGTTTTAGTAGAAATTTACGCAAGGAAATTACCAAATCGAACAGATGGTATTTTTATGATAACGGCATTCGTAATGCCATTATAGCCAACTTTAGTCGTTTGGATTCAAGAACTGATGTGGGTGCATTATGGGAAAATTATCTCGCTTCAGAGCGAATTAAACATCAAAATTATACTCAAAAAAATGTTACCAATTATTTTTGGCGCACTTATGATCAACAAGAATTGGATTGGCTAGAAGAAGAAAATGGAGTTTTACGAGGATACGAATTCAAATGGAATGAAAACCGAAAAGCAAAAATTCCTACAGCTTTCGCAAAAGCCTATCCTGAGGCGAGTTTTGAAGTGATTAACAAGCAGCATTATTTAGATTTTATAACGTGATTTTTTCTCTTATATCATAACGATACAAAAAGTAAAAAACCAGCATTTGTAATAAAATAATTGCCCAAAACTTTAAAAGATAACTTCTTTTGGCTGTTTTATGTCTAAAAATAAGCATACTCAATCCTGAACCTAATGTTCCTCCAATTAATACTAAAGTTAAAAGTGTTTTCTCAGAAATGCGTCTTTTATGGTTTTTGGCTAAATATTTATCGTAAGCCATTACTAAAAAGCCAAGAGTATTTATAATTAAAAAAACGTAGAAAAAAGGAATCATTTAACTTAATTTAAGTTTCAAAGATATTATTTTAGCTCTTCGAAAAAAACTAAAATGACTAACATACAATTCATATCCAAGTCCGTTGCCACGGCAGCAATCAACATTCAAAAAACAGTTCAATTATTACAAGAAGATTGTACGATTCCGTTTATTTCTAGGTATCGAAAAGACACTACAGGAAACCTTGACGAAGTACAAATTGAAAATATCGCAAAGCTGCAAAAAGAGTACGAAGTTGTAGTAAAACGCAAAGAAGCCATTTTAAAATCAATTATGGAGCAAGGCGCGATGAACGAAACTTTGTTTGCTAAAATTGATAAAAGTTTCGACCTTCAAGAGTTAGAAGATTTCTACTTGCCTTATAAAAAGAAGAAGAAAACCAAAGCTGATGTGGCTCGTGAAAACGGGTTAGAACCTTTGGCCAAAATTATCATGGCGCAAAACAATGATGATGTCGATTTTATTGCGACAAAATATTTAAATGACAATGTGATCAATGAAGATGTAGCGCTTCAAGGAGCGCGAGATATTGTAGCCGAATGGATTAACGAAAATAGCTATGTTCGAAAACAATTGAGACGATTGTACGAACGTAAAGCTACGATTACAACTAAGGTTGTAAAAACAAAAAAAGACGATGAGGCAGCCCAAAAATTCAACCAATATTTTGATTGGTCAGAGCCGTTAACAAAAGCGCCTTCACATCGTTTAATGGCTATGTTACGTGCCGAAAATGAAGGTTTTATTAAGTTTAAAGTCGAAGTAGATTTAGATGAAGCTTATGATATTATTGATGCATTAGTTTTAAAAGGACAAAATAAAACGACTCCACATGTGCAACTAGCTATTGAGGACAGTTACAAACGCTTGTTGAATCCTGCCATTTCTAATGAAGCTTTGCAAGAAGCAAAAGCAAAGGCTGATGCCAATTCGATTCAGGTTTTTGCTAATAATCTTGGGCAATTGTTACTAGCCCCGCCATTAGGTGAAAAACGTATTTTGGCAATTGATCCAGGATTTCGCTCCGGTTGTAAAATCGTTTGTTTGGACGAAAAAGGAGATTTATTGTACAATGAAACGATTTATCCGCATGCGCCTCAAAACGAAAGTGCTATGGCAATGAAAAAAATTCGTTCGATGGTGAATTCTTATAAAATTGATGCCATTTCGATAGGAAACGGAACTGCGTCCCGCGAAACCGAATTTTTTATCAAGAAAATAGCTTTTGATAAGCCGGTCCAAGTTTTTATCGTTTCAGAGGCAGGTGCTTCTGTATATTCCGCTTCTAAAATTGCCCGTGAGGAATTCCCTAATTTCGATGTTACTGTTCGTGGTTCGGTTTCTATAGGGAGACGACTTTCGGACCCATTGGCTGAATTGGTAAAAATTGATCCAAAAGCTATTGGCGTAGGCCAGTACCAACACGATGTAGATCAAACAAAATTAAAAGAAGAATTAGATAATACGGTAATTCGTTGTGTAAACTCAGTGGGAATAAACATCAATACGGCAAGTAAACATTTGCTAAGTTATGTAAGTGGAATAGGAGAGAAGCTTGCCGAAAATATTGTAAACTATCGTTCAGAAAACGGCCCTTTCGAAAATAGAAAGCAACTAAAAAAAGTCCCTCGTTTAGGTGAAAAAGCGTACCAACAAGGTGCTGCTTTTATTAGAATTTCGAATGCTAAAAATCCGTTGGATAATTCGGCTGTTCATCCAGAAGCCTATGGAATAGTAGAAAAGATGGCCAAAGATTTGAAATTGACCGTTAATGATTTAATTGCTAATAAAGAAAAAACAGCCTTAATAAAGCCAGAGAATTACATCACTGCTGAAATAGGTCTTTTGACCTTAAAAGACATCATTAAAGAGCTTGAAAAACCTGGATTAGACCCAAGAAAGTCGGCAAAGGTTTTTGAATTCGACCCTACTGTTAAATCAATTAAGGACATAAAGTCAGGAATGATTCTCCCGGGAATTGTCAACAACATTACTAATTTTGGTTGTTTTGTAGATATTGGAGTAAAAGAAAGCGGTTTAGTTCACATTTCGCAGCTCAAAGAAGGCTTTGTAAGCGACGTAAACGAAGTGGTGAAGTTACACCAACACGTAGAAGTTAGAGTAACGGAAGTCGATGAGGATCGAAAAAGGATTCAGTTGACGATGATACTTTAAGAGGATAAAAAAAGTCCCGATTCAAATCGGGACTTTTTTTATTTTTTTTCGTTTTCAGTTTCGTCTTTCTTATCAGCTGAAGGCTCTTCTTTAGCGGCATTTTTGAATTCTTTAATTCCGCTTCCTAAGCCTTTCATTAATTCTGGAATTTTCTTACCTCCAAAAAGTAATAAAACAACTGCTAATATAACAAGGATCTCTGTAACACCAAATCTTCCCATGATTGAATAGTTTATGCCGAAGCAAATTTGTAATAAATCTTGGGACAAAGGTAAATAGAATAACTTAATAAGAATTCAATTTAGTTCAATTATTTAAATGAGTTATAGTTAAAAGTGTATTAAAATAAAATCATTTCCAGGATTTAAGTCGAAGTAACTAACCAAAGCCCTTTGGTCGACATTAATTATTATATTTGTAAGATAAAGAAAAAGTATGTCAGGAAAAAGATTGAAAAGGAAAAAACTTCACAGTAAATTATTCACTAAAAACCGATTGGTTATTTTGAATGAGGATTCCTTTGAAGAAATATTTTCTTTAAAATTAAATTTAATGAATGTTTTTGTTGTTGCGACTATTGGAGCTATATTTTTAATCTCTGTCACTACTTTTATTATCGCTTTTACCCCATTAAGAGAATTTATTCCGGGATATTCCTCTTCGAAATTAAAAAGAGATGCTACTGAATTAGCCTTAAAATCAGATTCATTAACGATTGCATTGAAGAAAAACGAGGCCTATATTCAATCTATTCAAAAGGTACTTAACGGCGAATTAGAATATGCAAAATTCAACAAAGATTCGATACTTGCGACAAGTGAGGAAGTGGTTCCACAAGTAAAGTTATCGGCATCAGAAGAAGAATTGGAGTTAAGAGAACAAGTCGCTAAAGAAGAGAAAAATTCCCAACAAACCGCTACCAAAGGGAAGATTACAAACTCTAAAAAATAAAAGCATTGTGCCGTTAGGGCAAAACCCAAAAACTATGTCAGTAAAATCAGCCGCAGCAAAACTGTTTGCAAAAAAAATATATAAGAAAACCCAAGCTTGGGCAAGTAATCCCGTTGGGAGTCAACAAGCTGTTTTTAATTCGTTAATCAAAGAGGCGAAGAAGACACAATTTGGAATGGATCATCATTTTGACCAAATAAAAACTTTTGAGGATTTTGCAAAACAAGTTCCAGTTAGGGATTACGAGGACTTAAAACCCTATATTCAAAAAGTGGTCAAAGGAGAAGAGAATATTCTTTGGAAAGGAAAACCACTTTATTTTGCCAAAACATCAGGAACAACTTCTGGAGCAAAATACATTCCGCTTACTAAGGAATCGATGCCGTATCATATCGAAGCAGCTCGAAATGCTATTCTTCTGTACATTCAGGAAACGGGTAAGGCGGATTTTGTGGACGGAAAAATGATTTTTCTGCAAGGGAGTCCAATTTTAGAAGAAAAAAATGGAATACAGTTTGGCCGACTTTCAGGAATTGTAGCGCATTTTGTTCCAAAGTATTTGCAGAAAAATAGAATGCCAAGTTTGGCTACTAATTGTATCGAAGACTGGGAGACTAAAATTGATGCGATTGTCGAAGAAACATTCGATAAAAACATGACCGTAATTTCTGGAATTCCATCTTGGGTTCAAATGTATTTTGAGCGTTTGCAGCAAAAAGGAGGGAAGACAGTAGGTGAAATCTTTAAAAACTTTAATTTATTTATTTATGGTGGTGTAAACTACGAGCCATACAGAGCCAAGTTCGAAAATCTAATAGGCAGGAAAGTGGATAGTATTGAACTATTTCCAGCCTCGGAGGGATTTTTTGCTTATCAGGATTCGCAGAAGGAGAAAGGAATGTTACTTTTATTGAATGCTGGAATATTTTATGAATTTATCAAAAGCGATGAATTTTATTCAGATTCCGAAGGCTCGGGGCCAAGACGATATACCATTGGCGAAGTAGAATTAGGTGTAAATTATGTTTTGATAATTTCTACAAATGCCGGACTTTGGGGATATAACATTGGAGATACAGTCCAGTTTACTTCCTTAAAACCGTATCGAATTATCGTTTCTGGAAGAATTAAGCATTACATTTCTGCTTTTGGGGAGCACGTGATTGGAAAGGAAGTAGAATTTGCCTTAAAAGAAGCGATGGAAGGAACAAAGGCAAGGGTAAATGAGTTTACTGTTGCACCGCAAATAAGTCCGCTAGAAGGCTTGCCATATCATGAATGGTTTATTGAATTTGAAAATGAACCAGAAGACGAAGCCGCTTTTAAGGAAGCGCTAGATCATGCAATGAGAAAGCAAAATATATATTATGACGACTTGATTGTAGGTAATATTCTGCAGAAAGCGGTTATCACAAAAGTCGCCAAAAATGGTTTTCAAGATTATATGAAATCGATAGGGAAATTAGGAGGTCAGAATAAAATCCCCCGACTTTCAGATAACAGAACAATAGTTGATGTATTGAACATAAAATAAAATAATTATATTCGTTGGTTACAAACAGTAAAGAAATGAAAGAAACTAAAAATATATCTCGATCGCGTGCACAAGAATCATCGGCAGCCATTGAGAAAATGTACATTACAATGCGCCATTTGTTTAACAGAGGGTTTTACAAACCAATGGGTATTTCTGGAGATACCTTGCGTGAAGCATTATTAACACTACGCCCAGAAATATATGGGAATATCGCTGAAGAAAAAGTAGAATTAAACGGACTTTTGTACGTTATTGAACGACTTCCTCTAGGGATTGAAGAATGTAGATTTATTAATCTTACTTCTGATGAAGGATATTCTAGGTCTCATTTTCAGGCCATCGTTCCTCCAAAAAGGAAAAGAAATTGTTACCGCATCGACGAAGAACAAATGAATGTGGAGATTACAAGAGGTCGTTCAGATATATATGATATTTTGACGCATTTGACCTTTATTTTCATTGAATCGCATAAAATACGAAATCGAGTTTTGCTTGATGATTCTGGCGAAGTATCTCGTGATTGGATGAAACTGCAACAGGCAGTTTCTCAAAATAAAAAATTGCCTCTTATCGAAAAAGAGAAAGCAATTTCGCATGCTGCCAATGTCCTTGGAAGAACTTTTGAAGAAGTATTAGATATTTATGATGCATTTGGATCAGATGCTGCACCGGATCGTTTTTTACATGTGATTTTCTGGTTGGGAAAATTAGCAATTGAAGAAATTACCGATAATAATAAGAGAACCATCACTTTCAGTCCTATTTTGCGTGAGCGTTTAGGACATCATATTCATGGTGAAAAATGGGCTACAAGCATCAAGGAAGTCTTGAAAGAGAATGGACTTTTAGACCGACCAATTCATGTTATTAGTGCCAATATGCACAGTGTAATGAATTCTATTTTTGCCACGACTGTATTAAAAACCAAGTTTAAGGATAAATCAGATTTCTTCATTTACGAAGAGTTGAGTAGATCTGGAGCGCATGAGGTGCGAAGCAAAGTTGAAGAAGTAGCTTTAAAACAAGGAATGATTTCGATACCAGATACTTCTGGAACTAATATAGATGTACAAATTTTTGACACTGCCAAAATTAATTGGGCAAACTCATCCTTTCCAACAGCTAATTTAGGAGATAAAAAACCGGTGCTGATCGTAATGGATTACGCATTTGGTGAACAAGCCTATGAAACGATTGACGAGTTATTAAAACCGTTCAAAAAAGATATTTTACTGAATGTAGAATCGGTTTCTATAATGGGAAAAGCGGGAATTCTAGAAGGTGGCAAAGGAGATATCATGATTCCAAATGCCCATATCAATGAGGGAACTGCGGATAATTATTTTTTCCATAATGAATTAACTGCTGATATGTTCGTAGGGAATGGAATCGAAGTTTTTGCTGGACCAATGGTTACAGTTCTTGGAACATCATTGCAAAACAAGGATTTATTAAAGTTTTTCCATGAATCAACTTGGGGTGTAATAGGTTTAGAGATGGAAGGTTCTTACTACCAAAAAGCCATTCAATCAGCCTCTAAAATCAGAAAAAGTGTTCCCCATGATGTCAAAGTAAGATATGCTTATTATGCATCAGATAATCCTTTGGAAACTGGAAGTACTTTAGCTTCAGGTGGACTGGGAACAACGGGTGTAAAGCCTACTTATTTGATTACCATAAAAATATTGGCGCAGATTTTCAACGTAAAATAGCAATTTAGGATGAGTACAAACGTACCCCAAAATCACGAAAATCAAGAAATTGATTTGGTTCAAATTTCAAAAAAAATAGGAAGTCTTTTTCAAGAATTGAATGCATTTATATTTAGATGCATTCATTTTTTTATAAAAAACGGGCTAATTATTTTAATTTTATTAATCTTCGGATTTGGGTTAGGATATTATTTAGATAAAAATCAAAAAAAATACGATCATCAAATTATAGTAGCGCCAAATTTTCAGTCAACAGATTATTTGTATTCCAAAATTGATTTACTGGCTTCTAAAATTTCCGAAAAAGACGTTCAGTTCTTCAAATCTATCGGTATTCAAGACCCTTCACAACTAACCAAAATTTCAATTGAACCCATTGTTGATGTTTATAAATTAATAAGCAGTAATGAGCAAAACTTTGAACTTTTGGAATTATTGGCTCAAAACGGGGATTTAAAAACAATCGTTAAAGAAACTACGACCGGAAAAAATTACAATTATCATACTATTATTCTTTCTACAAATGGAGTAACAAGCCAAAATAACGTTGTGGATCCAATATTGAATTATTTGAACAGTAATAGCTATTTCAAAGAAATACAAAAGATTTCAGTTGGTAATATTGAACAAAAAATTAAGGAAAAGGAAACGGCAATTGTACAAATCGATGGAATTGTAAATTCATTTTCTAATAGAGCTGGAAACGCGCAAAACAGCGATAAACTCATTTATTACAATGAAAATACACAGCTAAATAGCATGATTAAGACAAAAGATTCATTGGTAAATGTTTTGGGAGCTTTAAAGATTGATTTGTTTAACTCGAGAAAAGTGATCAATGACAGCGCTGTGATTTTGAATATTAAAAACAATAAATTAATCAATGGGAAAATAAAATTTGTACTTCCCTTATTATTAATTTCATTATTTATTTTCATTCGGTTGTGTGTTTTATTTTATAAGAAACAGTCCATTAGACAACAAGAAATAGCTAATAATTAGCTTCCAATAAAAAATATTTTGCAACTTCGAAGAAGGTGAAAATTGTAAGAATATATCCGATTTTTGCATACATCAAAGCTTTGATGAGAATAACAAACAGCCCAAAAATAATGCGATATTTTCTTCAAAAAATCAATAAAGATACCTTCGTTCTTCAAAGCTTGATCACTTTATTTTTAAGGGTTTTTGGAGTTGTTGTTTTATTTGGATTTACATTATTTCTCACTAACAATTACGACCCTAAAATAATAGGGCAATATGATTTTGTACGGTCTTTCCTTTTCGTAGTTGGCAGTATCTGCTTATTGGGTTGCGACCAGTCTATTTTGTATTTTAAAGGCAGATTAAACGGCTTAAATTTAGCAAGTGGTTTAAAAAACACTTACAAGAAAATGGTGCTACTGCTTTTTTCAATGGCTGTAATTTTATTTTTAATTGTCTTGGTCGTCAATAAAGAATGGATTAACTCTTATTTCTCAGACCCTGAGTTGTATTCGATTCTTTTAAAATCTACCGGAATTCTTTTTTTTTATTCGATAACAGTTTTAAACACAGAAGTTTTTCGAGCTTTGGAACATTTGTATGTTGCAGAATTATTTAGAAATACGATTAAGTATATCCCTATTATGATTGGTGCAATATTACTCTTGTTTTATGGGAAAGAATCTTACTTAGCAGAAGTTTTTCTTTTGGGATTTATTGTTTTAGCAGTAGTAACCACCGCAATTATCTTTTATTATTTTAGTAAAATGGAAGGCAATTTTAAACAAGAATCATTTTCGTTAAAAGAAATTACGCTAAAGTCTTACCCTATCGCATTAAGCGGAATGGCCATGTTTCTATTACTGAGTTTTGATATTATATTCTTAAAAAAGTATCGGGATGATGCAACTGTTGCTTATTATTCTGTTGCCATAAAAATAATGACCATGCTTACTATGGTTATATTAACAGTAAACATTACTATTTCGGCTAAAATTTCCGAGTATTTCGCAGCTAATAATACATTAGAATTAAATAGAATTATTAGAAAAAGTGCCCGTTTAATTTTCATATTAACCTTACCGTCTGCTTTATTTATAGTTTTTTTTTCAGAATATCTATTGCGTTTTTTTGGAGAAAATTATCTTATTGCAAAAGAGACCTTACTAATATTGATAGTAGGGCAGGGATTATGTTCTATATTTGGTTCAGCATCAGTTTATCTAAATATGACCGGAAGACAGACTGTTTTCCAGCAAATACTAATAGTTGCAGTAATCATTAATTTTGTCTTAAATCGAATGTTAGTACCAAAATATGGAATGAATGGTGCCGCAATTGCTTTTGTGTGTAGTTCCTTCTTTTGGAATTTTATTTCAGCGATAGTTATTTATAGAAAAGATAAAGTAAAAGTTTTTTTAAATTGATTTATAGGAGAGAAGAGATACAAAACAAGGTAGTTGATCATGAAAATTTTAGTTCAGAAAAATAAAGCGAGGTTTCTTTTCTTGTTTATAGCCAATTTATTTGTGGCAGTAACGGCTTTTTATATTTTGCCAAAGCGCTTTTTTTATGACGCTGCCATTATTGCATTCGACAGAGGAAATGAGATTGGTTTTTTTGGAAGTTATCCGTTAACTATCTTGTTTTATAAAGTTACAGGTTTGCGCTATTTACCTTTTCCCTTAATTGCATTAATTCAATATCCCGTTCTTGCTTATGTTTTATATAAAGTAGGAATTCCGGCTAATTTTGATAAAATTAATGTAAAAAATCTTCTGGTTTATTTAGGGTTTTTTATGATGGCTATTTTTATGTCGATGCCTTCCAAGGAGTTTATTACTTATTTATATTTAGCACTCATTGTATTTATTTTTAAAAATGAGAGTATCTCTTTCAGAAAATCAGTGTTTTTGTCTCTATTTTTATTGGCAATTTTAGGTGCTTTCTATCGCCCGTACTTTTTATTAATGCCTATTATTGCATTCGGAATGTATCTCGTAAGTTTTATTAGTTTTAAAAGTAAAACACTAACTACGATTTTTTACGGACTTTTTATCGCTGTTTTTTTGTCCCTAAGTTACGGATTAGTGAAAGGAAAATACCTTTCCGAAAGTAGTCGAGAAGTCGTTAACAGTGCCAGGTTACAGTCTCAAGATGCTAATTCTATGATTGTCTCGCCGCTTAAACCAGACACTTGGTATGGTGAAGCTGTGGGTATTATTTATGGTTTTTTCACGGTTAATTTCCCTGTAAATGGCTTAAAATATCTTTTATCACCTCAAATTATTGCGTTCGTGATTTGGCAGATTTTATTGTTTTATATTCTCTTTGTGCGCTTTTCTCGTTGTTTAAAGAATAGAAAAGAACAGGAATATGAATATGAATTGTGGATATTGCTTATTTTATTTTCATATTTTATTGTTCAAGGGGTTTTTGAGCCTGATTTAGGAACTGCCATTCGTCATAAAATAGGAGTGTTTCCTTTAATTTATTATGCCTTATACTATGAACATTTCAGAAAAAAACTTCAATAAAATTTTCAATATTTTTCTGATTCTAATAGCAAGTACCATGATTTTTAGAAAACCATGTACTTGGATTATTATTGGATTTGTCTTGTTTAATTTATGCTTTATAAAAAAAATAAAACTCAGTCGATTAGCAGTACTATTGGTTTTGGTGATCGCTTCACCCTTACTTTTAGAGATTTTACTTTTTTGGAATAATGATTCTTTAAGAGAAGGATTGAAATCATTGGAAAAAAGTATTTCCCTGCTATTCTTTCCGCTGTTTATTCTGGGTAATTATCAGCGCGTGCAGTTTAATAAATTACTGCAATATTATAGCTATGCAACAACTGTGATTGTATTGTTTTTCTTCATTCGGTTTATTGTCGTTTATCCCGAGTTGATGGATAAGTATTTAAACGGAATAGATTTATGGGAAATGGGATACAGTTTCTCTAATTCAGTCGGAATTCATGCACCAGCACTAAATATGCACCTTGCTTTTGTGGCGATTATTAGTATGTATTTTGTTTTTTATGCTTTTCGAAGAAAAAGGAATCTAGTTTATAAATTATTTAGAATATTGCTTTTTGCACTTTCTTTTTTCTTTGTACTTTTTGTAAATACCCGAATGGCTCTTTTTAATGTTATAGTAGGTACAATTATCATTTTTTTATACGAAGTCATACGAAATTATGATTTTAAGAAAGTTGTTTTAAGTCTAAGTTTTGGGGTCGTTATATTAGGAGGAATCCTTTTTCTTTTCGTCAAAAATAATCCTTATATGCAGGAGAAATATAGCACGGTAACATTTGCTTTTATGGATAAAGTGGGCAAATTAGATGAGATTGAAAACCCGGAAGCAAAAGTTTTTAATTCATTTGTTACGCGTGTGTCTATTTGGAAATCTGCCTGGGAACTGTCCTTGGATCATCTGCCTTTTGGAGTTGGTGCTTCAGATGGAAAACCAGAATTATTCAACTATTATAAACAAACCAACCAGCATTTTCTAGAGAAATATCAATTCCCAACACACAATCAGTTTCTGGACTTTCTATTAAAATTTGGAGTCCTGGGACCTTTAGTAGTCTTTTTGTACATTTTTACTATCGGATATTTAGGTTATGACTTAAAAAATGCAATTGTCATTTCTTTCTTCTTTCTCTTTTTTACTTCTAATCTAACCGATGATTTTCTGTTGCGCTTTGATGGAATAGCCTTCAGCGGATTTTGGTTTTCGGTCTTCGGCAGTTTTTGGCTCCATGTGAAAGCTACTGCTTGTAAAGAGTGATTAATTGCTTAAAATTTTTTGTGCTGTCAAATAAATCTTTGCACCTTTCTAAACCCTTTTTTCCAAAACGGTGTCGCACTTCTTCGTCTTTTAGAATTTCGATATAATTGTCTAATTCAGCAAGGTCGTTAAAAAGAAAACCAGTTTCATTATGTACCACTACATCTTTATTCCCAATAATATTTGTCGCTAAAACAGGCTTTTGCATAGCCATTGCCTCGAGAACCGCAATGGGTAATCCTTCCCATAGCGAAGTTTGAATGTAGATATCAATAGTATTAAGCGCTGTAAGTGCATCTTCTCTGTCTAGGAACCAACCAGTAATTCTAATATTTGGGGCAGTTAGTAGCGGTTGTAATTCTCCGTCTCCAATCCAGACAAAATTTAGATTAGAATGTTTTAAGGCAATTTCATTAAATAATTCCGGGTTCCTAGCGGAAGTTATTCTCCCAACGATTCCAATCGTTAAGATTGCATTGTCGTTTTTAGAACCGTATTTTTGTACCTTTTTAATATCAATTCCGTTTCTTAGCAGATGCGATTTTCCAATGGTTTTGGCTATTTCGTATTCGGTGTCACCACAAGCTATGGTCGCACCACCAAATATTCGTTGGAAACTACTTTCAATAGCGCGGTAAAACTTTTTATTAAGATTGGAAGTGTCTGTTCTAAGAAATGCATAACCATGCGGCGTATAGAATAATTTTGTTTTTTTGAATAAAAGAAAGCAAGCAATACGTCCTAAAACACCCGCTTTTGAAGAATGAAGGTGAATGACATCTGGCTGAATTCTTCGCAATTCTTTAATTAATTGCAATAATGATTTAAAATCTTGAAAAGGGGAAAATTCACGAACCATGTTTAGCTGTACAAGCGATACTCCTTTAGAAAATTCTGTATTTATTTTTTTCGAGTCAACTTCTACGCGGTTTGCGCTATAAATAATCGTGGTATCGATGTCTTCCTTTATTTCAGCATCACCAAAAAAAAAGGATAATTCCTTGAAATAAGTATGAACTCCTCCTGCAAGTGCTTCAACTATATGGACAACTTTCAAATTTGGTAGTTTTGTTTTTGTAAAAATATATAAAATTAGCCTAGGATTAATGTTATTCAGTAATGTTATATGGGTGATAATATAAAATTAGTAGCGGTTTTTCTTATTTGAACGAGGTGTCGCATCTACTATTTTATTAAATGTTTTTTAATACCTTGCAACTGTAAAATTTATTTATGAAAAGGATACTTATCACTGGTGCAGCTGGATTTTTAGGATCACATTTATGTGACCGTTTTATTAAAGAAGGATATTTTGTTATTGGTATGGATAATCTCATCACTGGAGATTTAAAAAATATAGAACACCTGTTCAAACTGGAAAATTTCGAATTTTATCATCATGATATTACAAAATTTGTCCATGTTCCAGGTCAGTTGGATTACATCTTGCATTTTGCTTCACCGGCAAGTCCTATCGATTATTTAAAAATTCCAATTCAAACACTAAAAGTGGGTTCTCTTGGAACGCATAATCTTTTAGGTTTGGCAAGAGTAAAAAAAGCGCGAATTCTTATCGCCTCCACATCGGAGGTTTATGGTGATCCATTAGTTCATCCACAAACGGAGGAATACTATGGAAATGTAAATACCATAGGCCCGAGAGGAGTATATGACGAAGCAAAACGTTTCCAAGAATCCATAACTATGGCCTACCATACTTTTCACGGTGTAGAGACCAGAATTGTGCGTATATTCAATACTTATGGACCAAGAATGCGACTCAATGACGGCCGAGTTATTCCTGCATTTATTGGCCAGGCTTTGCGTGGAGAAGATCTAACTATTTTTGGCGACGGAATGCAAACGCGCTCTTTTTGCTATGTTGATGATCAGGTAGAAGGTATTTTCAGATTGTTGCATTCAGACTATGTTTATCCGGTAAATATTGGAAACCCGGATGAAATTACAATTAAAGATTTTGCTGAGGAAATCATCAAGTTGACTGGAACGAATCAGAAAGTGGTTTATTTCCCTTTACCAGTGAATGACCCTTTGCAGCGCCAACCAGATATTACAAAAGCAAGAGAATTGTTGGGCTGGGAAGCTACAATAAACCGAGCCGAAGGAATGAAAATTACCTACGATTATTTCAAATCATTGTCTAAAGAAGAACTTTCTAAAGAGGAACACAAGGACTTTTCGAGTTATATTAAATAAGTAGTTGAATCAAATAATATGCAGTAGATAGAACATAATAGCTAAACATGACTGGATATAATATAGGAAGATATTCAAAATACATCAGACCCATTAGTATTCTAATGGACTTAATGATTGTTTCTACATTGTGTTTCTATTTGTTTGAATATCCAGTTCTCAACATTGGTTTTTTTAGTGTCTATCTAATGGTCGGTTGGTGTGCCGTGGCTGTTTTTATTGATTTTTATGATGTATATCGATTTACAGCACCCATTGTAATCGTTACTAAAATCATCAAACAATGCATTCTATTTCTTTTAATTGTCATTGCTTTTTTTCCGTTTTCAAAACAATATGTTTTTAATGAGAAAAAAGTGGTTGTTTTTATGTTGGTAAGTATCGGATTAGTTTCAATTTCGAAATTTACACTGTTTTATTTTCTAAAAAAATACAGAATAGCAACGGGAAGTAATTTTCGGAATGTCGTTATTATTGGATATAGCCCGGAAGCCATTCGATTAAAAAAGCTATTTGAATCAAGAAATGATTTTGGATATCATTTTTTCGGATTTTTTTCGAATAAGAAAGTGAGCGTCGAAATTAAGGGAAAGTTAGAGCAGCTAAAATCGTTTGTTATAGAAAACGAAATTGATGAAATCTATTGCTCCTTAAAAGAAGTTTCGAATGCGCAACTAAAGGAAATCATCGCTTTTTCGGACGAAAATAATAAAACCATAAAATTTATTCCAGACTCGAAAGAGATCTTTTCAAAGAACTTGCAAATTGATTATTACGATTCATTTCCGGTACTTTCGTTGAAAAAAACAGTTTTAAACGATCCTACAATAAAAATATTTAAACGTGTATTTGACATTGCCTTTTCGCTAATTGTTATCATTGGACTGTTATCGTGGTTGATGCCACTTTTGGCTATTTTGATAAAATTAGAATCAAAAGGTCCAGTATTTTTTAGACAAGGACGACCAGGAATCGATGAAAAAGAATTTCATTGCTATAAGTTTCGATCCATGCAAATAAATGCAATCTCAGAAACCGAAGCTTCTAAAAACGACCCTAGAGTTACCAGAATAGGAAAGCTAATGCGAAAAACCAGCGTAGACGAATTACCACAGTTTTTTAATGTTCTCCTTGGTGATATGTCAGTCGTTGGTCCACGTCCACATTTGTGGTCGCAAAATCTGTCTTATGGAAGTAAAATTAAAAAATATCCAATCAGGCATTGTGTGAAACCGGGTATTACCGGTTTAGCGCAAGTAAGCGGATTTAGAGGCGAAATTGAAAAAGACAGAGACATGATCAACAGAATAAAATTTGATGTTTTTTACATCGAAAATTGGTCCTTGATTTTGGATTTAAAAATTATATACCAAACGTTAGTGAACATTTATAGAGGCGAAGAAAAAGCATATTAAATATGGAAACTTCTTTAGTATCGATTATAATTCCCTGCTTTAATTCGGAGAAATTCATCTCGGAAACCATTCAGTCAGTTCAAAATCAAAGCTATCAAAACTGGGAAATTATCGCAGTTGATGATTGTTCATCAGACGCTACGGTAGCTATTATTTTAGAAATGATTGAAAAAGATGATAGAATTCAGCTTTTTCAGTTCGAAAAAAATTCAGGTACTGGTGTTGCCAGAAATAAGGGACTTGCTATTGCTAAGGGAAGGTATATTTCATTTTTGGACGCAGATGATTTATGGAAACCGGAGAAACTTGAAAAGCAAATTGATTTTCTAACAGAAAATAATGTTCCGTTCACTTTTTCGTTCTATGACTGTATTGATGAAGAGGGAAAGCCATTGAGCAAAAGAGTAGAAGCGCCGCTGAATCTTTCGTACAGGGAATTGTTTTTTTGTAATTATATAGGTAATCTTACTGGAATCTACGATGTTGATTATTTTGGTAAAATACCGATTTCCGCTATTCGAAAACGCCAAGATTGGATGTTATGGTTAACAGTTCTTAAAAAAATTAAAACGGCTCAACCCGTTCCAGAAAGTTTGGCTTTTTACAGAATTAGGGAAAACTCGCTTTCTATTTCTAAATTCGATTTGATTAAGTATAATTTTGCGGTTTATAGAAGATTTCACGGATTTAATTTCCCTATTGCAGTAGCTTGTATGTCGCTGTTTTTAGTTGTGCAGCTATTCATCAAACCTTTGTACATCAAGAATATTAAACCATCGATGTAAACTGCTTTAATTTACCGCGTTTGTTTCTTTTCAAAACTTCTTTTTGAATGTAACTGAATTTTAGATTTGGTTCTAGATACAAGGCTATTGCTTGTTCAATTTTCTGGATTTGCGCCGCTGTTAATTTGGTTTCACTTATGTATTCAATTTCGAAAGTGTCACTTTTAATCTGCTTGATTGTAAATTCTTTCACGTTTCCATCGTCCTCGATCACGCTTTTTGTGATGTAATAAAAAGTCAAACCGGGTGATTTTTTACCGCTTGGCAAAATTGCAACATCATTGGTTCTACCAATAAGTTTTTTTAGAATAGGTTTTTGCAGCGTACTTTTTTCGTCTAAAATCCCAATATCACCAATGTCATACCGAATAAACGGATGCGCTTTATTGAACAAGGAAGTGACTACAATTCGGCCTTCTTGACCGTATGGTAAAACAGCATCATTATCATCGAGAATTTCCACAAATAGTGTTTCGGCATTGACTTGCCATTCGTCTTGTGTATTCTGGAATGCTATTAAATCCAGTTCTGAAGCGCCGTATTCATTGATGATTGGAATACCCAGTTGTTTTTCCAAAAGTATTTTATCTTCTTCGAAAAGCATTTCAGAAGTGACCATGCAAGCTTTTAATGAAGGGCAAAGGTCTTTTAAAACGATATTTTTCTGTTTTAAAAACTTGGCAAATAAAACAATTGAACTAGTGTAACCGTTGATATAATCGAATTTTTTATGCTTAAATTTTCCCACTATATTTTCTAAAAAGTCATCAGATAAATCGAAGATGGGAAATCGCAACCTATTGCTTAGGAAATCTTTAAGCTTTTCTTTTTGGTAACCCATAAAATCCAATGGAATTCCATAAAAACGAGCTTGATAAGAAGTATTTAAATTAATGTTATACCAACCAAAACGGTAAGCTGTCGAAGCCCAAAATAGTGAGTGGGTGAATTTATCTCTGGCAAAAATAAAAGGGTTTCCGCTTGATCCGGATGTTTTGCCAACATATACATTTTTAAGAGTATAAGCGGTAGAAAGTCTTTCTATTAATGGCTGTTGTAGATTGTGTTTGTTTAAAATAGGCAAATCATTCCAGTTCGTATATGATTTGGCACCAACTAATTCTTGATAAAAAGGATTGTTATTTAAATGAAATTCAACAATTTCTCTTTTTTTATTTTCGATGAAATGCTCTTTTTCGATCGAAGTTAAAGCTACAATTTTTTGCAGTTCAGCTTTAGCCTCCTTAATTGGATAGCCATTAAATTGAAGCGATAAGTCAAAAAGAGGAAGCATTTTTAGTTTTTGTTTCTTCAAAAATAATCTATAAGCACAACTAATTGGTAACAACCAACAAGTTTTTAGAAATTAATTATTTTTTACGTTCAAAAGCAATTATTTTTGCACGACAACTAAACAATACAACAGATGACAATTTTACTTTTAGGTTCAGGCGGAAGAGAGCATGCATTTGCATGGAAAATGATTCAAAGTCCACTTTGTGACAAACTTTTTGTTGCACCGGGGAATGCTGGAACTGCTGAAATAGCAACAAATGTGAATGTAAGTATTACTGATTTTGACGCTATAAGAACGTTTGTACTTGCTGAAAAAGTCGAAATGGTTGTTGTAGGTCCTGAAGATCCATTGGTAAAAGGAATCTATGACTTTTTTCTAAATGATGAAAAATTGTGTCATATTCCAGTTATTGGACCATCAAAAACAGGAGCTCAGCTTGAAGGGAGTAAAGAATTTGCTAAAGAATTTTTAGTTAAACATAATATACCAACTGCTGCTTACGACAGTTTTACAGCAGAAACGGTAGAAAAAGGATGTGATTTCCTAGAAACTTTAAAACCTCCATATGTTCTAAAAGCGGATGGTTTAGCAGCAGGAAAAGGAGTGTTGATTATTCATGATTTGGCCGAAGCCAAAGAAGAATTAAGAAACATGCTAGTGCACCAAAAATTTGGTGCAGCTAGTTCAAAAGTAGTTATTGAAGAATTCCTTGACGGTATAGAATTGAGTTGTTTTGTCCTTACTGACGGTAAAAGTTATAAAATCCTACCTACTGCCAAAGATTACAAACGCATAGGTGAAGGTGATACTGGATTAAATACAGGCGGAATGGGAGCTGTTTCTCCAGTTCCTTATGTTGACGCTGTTTTAATGGAAAAAATCGAAACACGCATCGTAAAACCTACAATTGATGGATTCCAAAAAGACGGGATTCCGTACAAAGGTTTTGTGTTCATTGGCTTAATTAATGTGAATAACGAACCTATTGTTATTGAGTATAACGTGAGAATGGGAGATCCAGAAACAGAAGTGGTTATTCCGAGGTTAAAAACAGATTTAGTAGAATTATTTTTGGCTGTAGCCAATGAAAAATTAGACGAAATCACACTAGAAATCGATGAGAGAAGCGCGACAACTGTTATGCTTGTTTCTGGAGGATATCCTGAAGATTATGAAAAAGGAAAAACGATCTCTGGACTGGAAAATATTACAGACTCTATTGTTTTTCACGCTGGTACTAAGCTAGATAACGATACCGTTGTTACAAATGGAGGTAGAGTATTAGCCATTACATCTTATGGGAATGACTTCCAAGAGGCCATAAAAAAATCTTATCAAAATATAGAAAAGTTACATTTTGATAAGATGAATTTTAGAAAAGATATAGGGAACGATCTATTGTAGATAAGTTCCTAAGTTTAACCCTAAATATAATTTAGGGTTAAATGTTTTTTATTTAAAAAAAGAGTGCGCTGTAGTATCTTGGTTCTCTTCACCGTTTTCTTCATGTTTTTTCAATTGCAAGATCCAGTAAACCATTGCAGCTGCACAAATAATCATGAAAATCCAATTGATAGCGTTAGCAGCAAACCATGATCCAAGTTCCAATGAACGTAAAAAGTCTAGTGGAGCAAATAAAATATTTACAAATAGGTAGTCAATTCCTTCAAAAAATGCTTTCATATCGTTTAATTAATGTTGTTGTTCTTTTATAATCTCCCAGCAGTAAAAAACTCTTTTGTTAAGAATCTTTTTCAACTTGAGGGTTTCCTTTTTAAACAAGTATTATATTTACAGTTTAACAGTCACAAAAGTATAAAATATCCTTATGATTACAAGTCTTTTTAAAAAATCTACGCCATTAAATTTTTCTTTGGTTGTAATTTTATTATTGGGTTTTTATTTAATATACCAATTTCAGGATTTAGCCTGGACAGATTCCGTTTTTTTAATTAGTCAAAAAATTGGAATTTTGTTTGTATTGATGGCTTCTGTTTTTATGGCAAATTTCATCTCAGTTAAGAACGGACTGAGTAAAGACAGCAGCTACACGATCTTTTTCTACTTTTTATTTATAGTCTTTTTTCCTTCGGTTTTAGATAACGTTAATTTAATGTTTGCTAATCTTTTTATCCTTTTAGCGCTTCGTAGGTTACTTTCTTTACAGTCGCCAAAAGCTTCGAAAGAAAAAATATTTGATGCTTCACTATGGATTTTTGTGGCTTCTTTATTCCATTTCTGGTGTATTCTATACTTAGTTTTGGTGTTTATTTCGATAATTTTCCACGTTGCTAGAGATTATAGAAATTGGATACTGCCCTTTATTGCCTTTTTTGCAGTCGGAATTATTTTTGCACTTAGTTCGATAATTTTTGACATTAGCGCATTTGAGTATATAAATAGAAGTGTAAAAACCAGTTTTGAAATTAATTATTTTACTAATAATTATCAAAATGGCGCCTTGTCTATTTATGCGACTGTGGCTTTATTTTTTGTTATTTCTATGTTCTCTACGCTATCCAGCAGACCAATGATCACGCATGCTTCTTTCAAAAAAATCATTGCTTCCTTTTTCATTGGAATACTAATTTTCTTAGTATCTGCCAACAAAAGCAACGATTTATTGCTATTTACTATAGCACCTTTGGCTATAATGGCAACCAGTCATATCGAAATACCGCAGTTGAAACTGAAACAAGAAATGGTTTTGTTCGTACTTATAGCTTGTAGCTTATTTACTTTTTTCTCGCAGTTATAATTTAGATCCATACGATAAGTCACCTGCATCGCCAAGTCCTGGTACAATATAACTATTCTCGTCTAGGCTTTCGTCTAATGTGGCTATCCATAGATGACAATTGTCTGGCAAGTGCTGTTCCAGATAAGCGATTCCTTCTGGAGCAGCAATTACAACGGCAATATGAATTTCTTTAGCAGTTCCTGTTTCGATCAAATTTTTAAAGACTGCTACAATCGATTGTCCTGTGGCAAGCATAGGATCTACTAATATTAAATTTTTGCCGTTAAAATCAGCGATAGCTTGGTATTCGACAAGAATATCAAAATAGTCATCGTTGTTTGGATGATGTCTGCGAGCCGATATAAAACCGTTTTCTGCAGCATCAAAATAATTTAAAAATCCAGTATGCAAAGGTAAACCAGCGCGTAAAATAGAACAGATAACCACTTGATTGGCAATTTCGGTGGTATTTTTAGTACCTAAAGGTGTCTTAATTTCAATATCGTTGTACTCTAATGTTTTACTCAATTCATACGCCATTATTTCTCCAATGCGTTCAATGTTTCTTCTAAAACGCATACTGTCGGTATGAACATTTACATTTCTTATTTGACCCAAAAAATGATTAAGAACGCTATTGATTTCTGATAAATTGTGAATTTGCATGATTTATAGTATTTACTTTTTGAGCTGCAAAATTAGGTTTAATCCTGATATTTGGAGTTATAGTTTAGAATTATGATTTGATATTTTTTTATAATAGTATAAAAAGTATCTTTGTAATTATAAAATATAAAAAATATGTTTTCAAAATTAGCCTACTCCGTTTTCGAACAAAGTATCAAAGATTATCATCAATTTGATAATGTAGATCAGCCTATAAATAACCCTTTTCCTAAAGATCAATTTGAACATTTATTATATCTAAAAAACTGGATTGACACTGTTCAATGGCATTTTGAAGATATTATTCGTGATCCAAATATTGATCCTGTTGCGGCATTGACCTTAAAAAGAAGAATTGATGCTTCTAATCAGGAACGTACTGATATGGTAGAATATATCGATGGTTATTTTTTACAGAAATACAGTGATGTAAAAGTAAAAGAAAATGCAAAAATCAACTCAGAAAGTCCAGCTTGGGCATTTGATAGATTATCGATTCTAGCATTAAAAATTTATCACATGAATGAAGAAGCGACTCGTGCAGAAGCCTCTCAAGATCATAGAGATAAATGCCAGACTAAATTAAACATCCTTTTAGAACAAAGAACAGATTTGTCTACTGCAATTGATGATTTATTAATTGACATTTCTAGCGGAGATAAGTTCATGAAAGTGTACAAGCAAATGAAAATGTACAATGATGATGAGTTAAATCCTGTTTTGTACCAAGGGAAAAAATAATTGGTAAGTAGTAATTTGCCAAATAAAATTAAGCATATAGCCGTCATGAGACTTTCCGCAATGGGAGATGTCGCCATGACGGTTCCTGTTTTACGTGCTTTTGTAAATCAATATCCTGAGGTAAAGATTACCGTCATTTCACGTCCTTTCTTCAAGTCTTTTTTTGAAGGAATATCTAATGTCTCTTTTTTTGCTTTCGATGAAAAAAACCGTCATAAAGGCTTCTTAGGCTTGATACGATTGTTTAAAGATGTAAGTAAACTTAACATTGATGCATTTGCTGATTTGCATAATGTTTTACGCTCCAAAATCGTCAGAACATTATTTGCCTTGAGCAGAAAAAGAACAGCGTTTACAGACAAGGGACGTGAAGCTAAAAAAGCTTTGACGCGTGCCGAAAACAAGTTTTTTCAGCCCCTTGCAACGGTTTTTGAAAGACATGCAAAAGTGTTTGAAGAACTCGGTTTTCCAATAGATTTATCGTCCCGAGATATGGGGACTATTTTTCCTAAAAAAGCAGTGTTAAATGCTGATGTTTTGGAATTAATTGGAGCGAATAATCAAAAATTAATTGGAATTGCACCTTTTGCACAGTATGATTCCAAAGTCTATCCTTTGGACTTAATGCAAAAAGTCATTCATCAATTAGCGGAAAATCCAACTTATAAGATTCTACTCTTTGGTGGAGGAAAGAAAGAAATTGAGTTATTAAATTCACTTTCAAGCTCAAATGAGAATGTGATCAACGTGGCCGGAAAAATTAAATTTCAGCAGGAATTACAGTTGATTAGCAATCTGGATGTTATGGTTTCTATGGATTCTGGGAATGCCCATATTGCGGCGATGCTGGGAGTGAAAGTAATTTCGCTTTGGGGTGCTACGCATCCGTATGCTGGATTTGCACCTTTTAATCAACCGCTAACTAATTCTTTAGTTTCTGATAGGGAAAAATACCCAATGTTACCCACTTCTATTTACGGAAACAAAGTAGTTCCCGGTTATGAAGATGCCATGAAAACGATTTTACCCGAAAGTGTAGTGCGCACTGTTCGGTCGCAGCTGGAAGTTTAAAGTAAATTTCAGTCGCAGTTTTTAGTATCGAACTGGATACTGAGAACTGCGACTGAACACTTTATTTACTATACATCATCATAATCCACATAGATCGTTTCTGATGTTGGGTGTGCTTGACAACTAAGAATTAATCCTTCAGCAATTTCTTTATCAGTAAGAATCGAATTCTTTTTCATCTCGGCTGTACCAGATGTTACTCTACAAAGACAGCTACTACAAATTCCGCCTTGGCAGGAGTAAGGAGCATCTAGGCCTTGTTTTAATGCGGCTTCAAGTATGGTTTGCTTTTGAGACATTTCAAAAGTGGTTTCTTCGTCGTCTACCATAACGGTAATTTTCGAATGTCCCTCTAGTGATTCTGTGATTACGTTTTCGTGAGAAGAGGCCGTAAAAAGTTCAAATTTTATAGCTGATTCTTTTACATTTTTCTCTTTCAAAACTCCCGAAACTAATTCGATCATTTCCTCAGGACCACACAAATAGAATTTATCAAATTCTAGTTCTTTGTGTTTGTTATTCAAAACATAATTCACCGTTGATTTTTCTATTCGGCCAAATAAAGCATTCTCTACTTTGGCTTGACTATAAACAAAGTGCATAAACAAGCGACCTACGTATTGTAATTGTAAATCGTGCAATTCGTCGTTAAAGATTGTTTCTTCGGCTGTTTTGTTACCATAAACAAGTACAAAAGAGCTTTTAGGTTCGCTTTTTAACACGCTTTTGATGATCGAAATTACAGGTGTTATCCCGCTTCCAGATACAAAAGCGACGTAGTTTTTTTGTCGGTCAGCTTGCGGTTCAAATATAAATTTCCCTTCTGGTTTTCCCACTTCAAGTGCGTCTCCCGCTTTTAGTTTGGTATTTGCAAATTGAGAAAAAGCACCATTTTTTACTGCTTTTACTGCGATACGCAATTCGCCACTTTCTGGAGATGAGCATATTGAATAAGCACGACGAATCTCTTGACCGTCTAGTGTTAATCGAATATTAAGATATTGTCCGGCAATATAAGTATAATTGGGCTTTAATTGCTCTGGAACATTGAAGAGTATCGAAACCGCATCTTTGGTTTCGCGTCGTACTTCTTTTATAATTAGTTTTAAAAATGAAGGCATGGGATATTTTTTTTTGCAAATATACTAAACAGAATAGGTTTCTTAAATCAAAGTCTTTGAAAATTTACATGCATCGATAGGTTATGTATAAGAATCTTATGTATATTTGATTTTTAAAATGAGAAGGCAAATGAAAAATTCACAATTGTATAAAGGAAGTTTAAATACCATCATCATGAAATTACTAGAAGAAAACGGTAAGATGTATGGCTATGAAATCACACAAAAAGTTAAAGTAATTACGCAAGGAGAGCTCAATATTACCGAAGGTGCGCTTTATCCTGCCTTACATAAACTCGAGGCAGAAGGAATCTTAGATGTAGAAATTGAAAAAGTAGATAACCGTATGCGCAAGTATTACAAATTGACCGAAGCTGGCACTAAAGAAACCGTTAACCGACTCGCGGAACTAGAAGATTTTATTAGAACAATGCAAAGTTTAGTGAATCCAAAACCCAATTTAGAATTTTAAATTTTCCTCCAATGAAACTAACCAACCAACAAATACAATATATATTGGATTATATCGCTTCGCAAGACATCAGGTGGTATGAATTACAAGTAGAATTATCTGATCACATGGCTTCGAGTATGGAAGAGTTTTGGGCTAACGATCCTGAGCTAACATTTCATCAAGTTAAACAATATGCTGAGGATAAATTTGGACGAAATGGCTTTAAAGCTATTGAAGAAGAGCGAACTAAAATATTAAGAAAAGAACACAGAAACTGTCACATTAAATTAATTAAAGAATATTTCAAATTACCCAAAATACTTTTAAGCATGTTAGCAGTATTTTTGGTCTATAAAAGCTCTTTCTATTTTGATGATAGTGTAGTATTTATTAGGGTTCTGTTTGGAATATTACTTGGTTTATCAGCCTTTTCAATTTTAAATTGGTACCGTTTTCGAAAGATAAACGGGAAACGTTTCTTATCGCTAGAAACGGCATATATAATGAATAATAGTACCTTGGGTATTTCTTTTTATTCTATATTTTTAATAAAATCTTGGAAAGATACTGTTGGAAATAGTTATGTATTTATTATGTTTTTTTGTTGCCTTTGGGTGTTAGGAATTTTAGTCCAAATTACGGGTAGACATTTAACAAATAAAGTGGTTTCTGATATCAAAAAACAATACCAACTCAGTTAGAATTATCCAACCAATACTTTGTCATGCTGAGGAACGATGCATCTCTCCAAAATTAGGAAATCATCTTAAAAATAAAACGATATGATGGAATTTCAAGAAGGCTATCATACTTATTACGTATACATTCTAACCAATAAAGCTAAAACTGTTTTGTATACAGGAGTTACTAATAATTTAAAAATTCGGCTACAGCAACACAAGGAATCCTTGAATCCTAATTCGTTTACAACGAAATATAATGTTCATTATTTATTGTATTTCGAAAAGTTTTCATGGAAACAAATAGCAATTGCTAAAGAAAAAGAAATTGAAGGATGGAAAAAAGACAAAAAAATTAAATTAATAAAAACAATTAATCCTGAGTTGAATTTTTTTAATTACTTGTTTGAAGAATAGAGTAGAGATGCTTCGTTCCTAAGCATGACAAATAGAGGAGTTTTTTTGTCATTGGTAATTCGTACCAAAAGCAAAAAATTAAAAGAATAAAAAACAATATCAACTTTCTTAAAGTTAAGAAATGAAACTAACCAACCAACAAATAGACCATCTCTTTACTTTCACGCACCAGCACTATGTGGAATGGTTTGACTTGCAATCAGAACTAGTCGATCATTTGGCGAATGCTATCGAAGACCAATGGCAAGAAAATCCTAAGCTTACTTTTGGCGAAGCTTTGAATGCAGAGTTTAAAAAATTTGGCGTTTTTGGATTTATGGATGTGGTAGAAAAAAGACAAGCAGTTTTAGGCAAAAAATACAACGGAATTGTCTGGCATCATTTCAAAGGTTTTTTTGGTATTCCAAAAATTGTACTTACTCTAGCCATGACATTTGCACTATTTACTGTTATCAAATTGAGCGATTTTAAGGAATGGATTTTTATGGGTCTTTTTGGCGCCTTAATTGTATTTTCAATTTATGCAATGATTAGAAATAAAAAGCAGCGAAAAAAAACATCAAAAGCCAATCAGAAAAAATGGCTTTTTGAGGAAATAATTAATCACTATGGTAATTTATCAGTAATTGCTATTGTGCCGTTCAATATTATACTTCATTTATTTAATAACATTCCAGATTTGTTTGCAAATAATTACTGGGTAATAGGTTTATGCTTCTTTTTAGTATTATTATCCATTGCTGTTTTTATAATTTTTAAAATCATACCGCGCAGGATTTCAGAATACTTAGAGACTAATTATCCCGAATATAAATTAGTAAACCTGTAACATTTTCTTACTTTTGATTACTTACTATAAAACCAAATCCATGTTTAAACATTTTATAAATTTAGAATTGAAAGCCTTTTTCCGTTCAGCGAGTGTTGGAAAAAGTATTGGCTTAAAAATTTTAATGGGCTTTTTAGTAGTTTACTTTTTACTAGTTTTCTTAGTATTAGGAATTGCTTTATATCCCTTGTTAGAAAAAAATTTCCCAGATCAAAGTCCTTTGGAAATAGTAAATAGTTTTGTGATTTTTTGGCTGGCTATTGAACTTGTGTTCCGTTTCTTTATGCAGAGTTTACCGGTAATGAATATCAAACCATTATTAGTATTGCCCATAAAGAAAGAGTCAGTCATTCACTTTGTGCTTTTAAAAAGTTTGATTTCTATCTATAATATTTTCCCCTTACTGGTTATCGTCCCTTTCGGGATTTTTAATATTGTGAAAGGGAATTATGGCACGCTAAACATGATTGGGTGGATGTTTGCAATGTATGTTTTGGCCTTAATAGTCAATTATGCTAATTTTTTAATCAAAAAGAAATTTGCCGAAAACATAAAAGCCTTTCTCCCTTTTGTATTTTTAGGAATGGTATTTTTCGGTTTAGATTATTTTGAGGTTTTTAAAATCACCACACTTTCAGGGACTATTCTTGATACCTTAGTTTTACAGCCTGTTTTGATTTTGATTCCAATTATAATTTTAGTGGGATTCTACCTTTTAAATTTTAAATATCTAAAAACTAATTTCTTTCTGGACAGTTCCTTACAATCGAAAGTAGAAGAAGCAAAAACGACTGATTTGAGTTGGACTAAACGTTTTGGTGAAATTGCGCCTTTCTTACAACTAGATCTAAAAATGATTTGGAGGAACAAAAGGCCTAAAACGACTGTTTGGATTTCTTTAATTTTCTTAGCTTATGGTTTAATAATTTATCCGAATCCTGCTTACGATGGTTTTTCTCCATTTTTTGTATTGGTTGGAATTTTAATGACTGGAGTTTTTATGTTGAATTACGGACAATTTATTCCCTCTTGGGATAGTAATTATTACGGAATGATGATGTCACAAAACATTCCAATGAAACAATATTTAGCTTCCAAGGCTGGATTAATGTCAGTTTCTATAGTTATTTTGGCAATTTTAAGTACGCCTTATCTTTATTTTGGTTGGAAAATTTTAGCGATAAATTTAGCCTGTGCGGTGTATAATTTAGGTGTTAACATCCCCATTTTATTATTCGCGGGTTCCTACAATAAAAAAAGAATTGATTTAGAGAAAAGTCCGTTTATGAATTACCAGGGAACAGGTGTTACGCAGTGGATTGTAGGATTACCTTTGATGTTGATACCTACCTTAATTTTTTACGGCTTTTATAAATTCGTAAATGCTGAGGCCGCTATAATCGCAATAGCAATAATTGGAATTGTGGGTTTGCTAATGCGGAATTATCTTTTGAACAAAATAGCCGCTGGTTATACCAAAAGAAAATACGCGACTCTAAACGGTTTCAAACAACAGGAAAATTAATAATAATAACTTCAGCGTTATTAAACAAATAAAAAATAATGATACAAGTAAATCAACTTTCAAAAAAATATAAGGGAACTACAGTTTTAAATATCGAAAACCTTGAGATCCCAAAAGGACAAAGTTTGGGTCTGGTGGGGAATAACGGTGCCGGAAAAACGACTTTCTTTAGTTTGCTATTGGATTTAATCCAACCTTCAACGGGGAATATCAGTAATAATGGAATTCTTGTAAACGCCAGCGAGGACTGGAAGTCTTTTACAGGTTCTTTTATTGACGAAAGTTTCTTGATAGGATATTTGACACCAGAAGAATATTTTTATTTTATTGGCGATTTACGCGGTCAAAACAAGGCTGATATAGACGCTTTGTTAGAAAAATATGAAGAATTTTTTAACGGAGAAATTCTGAAAAACAAAAAGTACTTACGTGATTTATCGAAAGGAAACCAAAAGAAAGTTGGTATAATTGCAACGTTAATAGGGAATCCAGAGGTAGTTATTCTAGACGAGCCTTTTGCAAATTTAGATCCTACTACTGTGAATCGATTAAAAAAAGTTATTAAAGAACTTGCTGAAAATCCTGAGATCACAATTTTAGTCTCAAGCCATGATTTACAGCATACTGTAGATGTATGTGATCGAATTGTAGCTTTAAATAAAGGGGAAATCGTAAAAGATATTCAAACCTCTACAGAAACCCTGCAGGAGTTAGAAATGTTTTTCGCGGTTTAAAGTTCTATATATCAAAAAGAAATGTATTTTTACCAGTCATTATACTAAAAAGCCTTTTTAAAAGTTTAATGTTAAAAGCGGTAGCATTTGAAAACCAATATATTTAAATATACTATTCCATTAGGCTTCCTGTGTTTTGTGGTGGCTTGCTCTACTAGGAATAATAGTTTTTTGTCTCGAAATTCTCACGCACTAAGTACAAAATATAATATTTTATACAACGGCGGAATTGGATTAGATAAAGGAATTCAAGGTATTGAAGGGAATAACAAAGATAATTTCTGGAAAAGATTGCCTATCGAAAGAATGCAAATCAATGATGATTTTACTTCAGCAGAAAAAACTAAAAATTCTGATTTTGAATTGGCCGAAACAAAGGCAACTAAAGCGATTCAGAAGCATTCCATGAATATTGATGGAAAAGAAAGAAACTATCAAATCGATGAGGCCTATTTGCTTTTAGGTAAAGCGAGATACTACGATCAAAGATTTATTCCGGCATTAGACGCATTCAATTATATTTTATATAAATACCCCAATAGCAGCAGGATTTATGAAGCTAAAATTTGGAGTGGAAAAACTAATATGCGATTGAGTAACGATGCGCTAGTTGTAAATAATATGACGACTCTTTTAAAAGAGCAAAAATTGAAATCACAGGTTGTTGCTGATGTTAATGCCTTATTATCAGAAGCCTATTTAAACTTGGAAGAGAAGGATTCTGCGCTATATAATTTAAAATTAGCCGAGAAATTCAGCAAAAAAAACAAGGAAAAAGCAAGATATCGATTTATTTTGGGTCAGCTGTATGAAGAGTTAGGCAAGAAAGACAGCGCGATTTACAGCTATGAGTCCGTAA
The DNA here is from genome assembly GCF_008033395.2 of Flavobacterium sp. XN-5. NCBI lineage: Bacteria > Pseudomonadati > Bacteroidota > Flavobacteriia > Flavobacteriales > Flavobacteriaceae > Flavobacterium > Flavobacterium sp. XN-5. Next base: position 898,523 of record NZ_VOGZ02000001.1, on the reverse strand, counting down.
TCAGGATGAATAGAAAATCAGAAAGAAAATATGTTATTCAGGCACAGGCCAGAAAAGCGCAGTTGTTTGATTATCAAAACGGAGATACTACTGCCTTTGTAAAAACCTATAAAAAACTAATCGCCGACAGAGAAAACAGACTTTTTCTAGATGTGTTAAATTATGAAATGGGTGTTTTTTATGACAAACAGGATAATCAGAAAAAGGCGTTGAATTTTTATAATTTCTCACTGGATAAAGCAGGTGACGACAAGTATTTAGTTGCTTCAAATTATAGAAATATCGCCAATATGTATTTCAGGAAAGCGGAATATCCAGTTGCTGCAAAATATTATGATAGTACTTTAACAAATCTTAATCTTAAAACAAGAGAGTTTATTCAAATTCAAAAAGTGCGAAAAGATCTAGACGAAGTAATTCTTTATGAGGACATTGCTTCTCGAAACGACAGCATTTTACGCATCGTTTCTATGTCAGAAACTGGGAGAATTTCCTATTTCGAAAATTATATCGATACTTTAAAAAAGAAGGACGAAGCCAAAAGAATTTTAGAAGAAAAACTAAAAGAAAAGCAAGATAACAGAGAAAGAAATAATAAGACTGTATCGAATGACCCTGCTGTTTCTGCGCAAAATTCTGAGCCTAGATCACCATTTGCTCCGCCTGCTATAAGCGCATCAAATGCCCCAGCAAGTGTTTTCTATTTTTATAATCCCACGACCGTTTCTTATGGGAAATTGGAATTCAAAAAAATATGGGGAAACCGGTCTTCAGAAGGAAACTGGAGATTGTCATCAATCACTAATTCTACTGAAGTTTCGAAAGATAATTTAAAAGCCAATCCAGAAATCCCAGAAGAGCAATTAAAAGAGGAAGAAGTAAGTATTGTTGAAGAATACACTAGTGGTTTTTATCTAAAACAGCTGCCAAGCAAGCCAACTTCAATCGACAGTATTGCAAAAGAACGTAATTCAGCCTATTATCAGCTTGGTGTAATCTACAAAGAAAAGTTCAAAGAGTATGAATTAGCCTCTAACAGGCTCGAGCAACTACTACAAAATAGTCCAGAAGAAAAATTGATTCTTCCGGCAATGTATAATTTGTATAAGATCTACCAAATCACAAATAGCAGTAAAGCGGCGGCAGTGAAAGACAGAATTAATTCCCAATATCCAAATTCACGCTATGCACAGATAATAAACAAGACAAATCTGGAGGGTTCAGCATTGAGCGACAGCCCGGAAGAAGCTTATGATAAACTGTACAAACGATATGAAAACGAAGAGTTTTTGGCCGTTTTAGAACAATGTGATGAGATGATCAATCAATTTTCAGGTGATGAAATCGTTTCTAAATTCGAATTTTTGAAAGCAAATACCTTAGGGAAACTTAAAGGATTAAAAGCTTATAAAAACGCCTTACAGTTTGTGGCAGATAATTATCCAAATAGTGAAGAAGGTAAAAAAGCACAAGAAATCTTGAAAGATCAGATTCCATTTTTAGAAAAATTAGAGTTAACGACTGCAGAAAGTAAAAACTGGAAAATTCTTTATAGAGTGCCCGCATCAGATGTTAATTCGACAAAATTAGTAGAAGAAAAGATTAAGAAATTAACCAGCATCGCTAGTTATAAGGATTTAAGTTATTCTGTAGATGAGTATAGTGGTGCCGAAAATTTGATTGTGATTCACGGAATAAATTCGGAAGAATATGCTAGAAATATTAGTAGAACTCTAAGAGAAAACAATGATTTTAAAGTAGTAGTGCCTGCGATTATTCTTAGCAATGAAAATTATAAAATAATCCAAATTAAAAAAAATCTTGATGTTTATTCAGGATTAAAAAAAGAATAAAAATGTTTAGTAGAAAAGCAAAGCCCTATACAGAGCTATTAGGAAAAACCAATAGAATCGTAGAAGGAACAGTTATAAAAGGAGATATAGTGTCTAAAGCAGATTTTAGGCTGGATGGGGAACTGATTGGGAACTTTCAATCAACTGGAAAATTAGTTATAGGTCCCGCCGGAAGTGTAATAGGCGATATTAATTGTAAAAATGCAGATATCGAAGGTAAGTTTGAAGGAATTATTCAGGTTACCGAAATCCTAAACGTAAAATCTAAAGCTAGTATTAGCGGCGAAGTTACTGTTGGAAAATTATCAGTGGAACCTGGCGCTGCTTTTAGTGCGTCCTGTGTGATGAAAATTAACGAAACAAAATTATTGTTAACTGATGGAACAGAAACCCAACAAAAAAACCAGTAGTAAATGGATAGCCTTGATGAATATTCCTTTTCAAATGGGAATTATCATTTTTTTCTTTACCTATTTAGGGACTTGGCTCGATGAAAAGTACACTGGAACCTCTATTTTTACTATTATATTATCACTTTTAGCGGTTTTTATAGCATTATACAATGTTATTAGGCAGGTTAAGAATTTAAACAAAGAAGACTAATGCGCCAATTTTACAAATTTCTAAAATTAATAATCCCTTTTTCCCTTGTATTGTTTTTCATACAATATTACATAGTAGAATCTTTTTTTAAAAATGCGATCTTTTTTTATTCCACCTGGAGCATTTATGTTTTTCATCTTGTAATTACCTTGTGTAGTTATAGTTTTCTAATTTTTGTCAATAAAACTTTTCCTGATAAAACAGGCTTTGCTTTTATGGGATTTAGCCTAATTAAGATGATGGCGGCTATTGTTTTCCTAATCCCTTTGCTACAAGCAGACCTTAAAAGTCAGGTTCCAGACGTAAGTGCATTTTTTATTCCTTATTTTTTATTCCTGTTTTTCGAAACTTTATTCGCGATTCGCCTTATAAATAAACAATAAAGGCTGTTTTTTTTAGATCAAATTTCTATAATTGGAAATTAACGATTAAAAACAAAATGATATATTTTCAATTGTGAATAAATTATGTACATTTGCAAAAAAGTTTAAAACGTAAAATTAGACACACAATTTAATAATGGTATTTTCAAATAAACCTGTTCGATTCTTATTAGTTGCTTTACTAGCCGGTATTCCTTACTTTGGATTTGCAAATCCTGTCATTGATAGTATTTCTGTTGTTAATGAAGCTGTTGCAGAACACAGTGCTCCAGTAACACAAGAAAAAAAGGAATTTAACGCTACAGATTTAATTAATTCTCATATTGGAGATTCGCATGAATTTCATGTCGCAGACTGGGGTGGACATCCTATTACTTTTTATTTGCCAGTAATTTTATGGACAGATAACGGTTTAGAGATCTTCTCATCAGAAGAATTTCACCACGATAATTCTGGAGAACATGTTGTTTCTGTAAACGGTCAAAATTTAGTTCGTTTTAATGAGGTAATCTTTTACGCTGATAAATTTGAAAATTTAACAGAAGATCAAAGAAAAAACGGTGCTTTTGAATTTGATACGCGTCCTTTGAATTTCTCTATCACAAAACATGTTTTCTCTATGTTTATTTCGGTAATTATTTTATTCCTATTGTTTTTAGCGGTTGCACGTTCTTACAACAATAATAAAATGGCACCTAAAGGGATTGCTGGTTTTATTGAACCATTAGTAATTTTTGTTAGAGATGATATTGCGAGACCAAATATTGGTGAAAAAAAATACGCTAAGTATATGCCGTATTTACTGACTATCTTTTTCTTTATTTGGATTAACAATCTTATTGGTTTGATTCCGTTTTTCCCTTTTAGTTCAAACTTAACTGGAAATATATACTTTACTTTTGTATTGGCTTTCATTACATTTATTGTTACTTCTTTAAGTGGGAATAAAGATTATTGGGGGCATATTTTTACTCCGCCAGTACCAAAAGCATTATACCCAATTATGATTCCTGTTGAGATCATTGGAATATTGACAAAACCTTTTGCATTGATGATTCGTTTATTTGCTAACATCACTGCGGGGCATATTATTATCTTAAGTTTAGTTTCCTTAATCTTTATATTTGAAACGGCATGGGTTTCTCCTATCTCTGGAGCATTCGTTTTATTTATGAGTGTATTAGAAATGTTAGTTGCGGCGTTACAAGCATACGTGTTTACGTTGTTATCAGCATTATTCATTGGTCAAGCTGTAGCAGAGCACGATCATCATTAACATGTGTTTTATTAATTATTAACTATATAAATTTATTATTATGGTATTAGCTGGAATCGGAGCTGGATTAGCTGTAATCGGAGCAGGTCTTGGAATTGGAAAAATTGGTGGATCTGCAATGGATGCAATAGCTCGTCAGCCAGAAGCTGCTGGAAAAATCCAAACTGCTATGATTATCGCTGCTGCACTTATTGAAGGTGTTGCACTTTTTGCAGTAGTTGTTGCTTTAATTGCAAAGTAATTAAAAATTAAAATTTCCTGTAGCGGTTGGCTACAGGGAGTTTTTATTTCTAAAACAAAAAAATTATTTTAAATATATACATATGAATTTTACAGCACCGGAGAGTTTAATTTTTTGGACGTCGATCATTTTCTTTGTTTTCTTTCTACTTATGAGAAAATTTGCTTGGAAACCAATTTTGGGAGCAGTAAAAGGTCGTGAAGAATCGATTAACAATGCTTTAGCATCTGCAGAGTCTGCCCGTAGAGAAATCCAGAATTTAACTGCTGACAACGAACGCATTTTACAAGAAGCTAGAATGGAACGTGATTCTTTATTAAAAGAAGCGCGTGATATGAGAGAAAAAATGATTGCTGATTCTAAAGCTGATGCACAAGCAGAAGGCGCTAGAATGATTGCTCAAGCAAAAACAGCTATTGAATCTGAGAAAAATGCAGCTATGGCTGAATTGAAATCTCATGTTTCTACGTTGTCATTGAGTATCGCAGAGAAATTATTGAAAGAGGAATTATCTAATAAAGAAGCTCAAACTAAATTAGTTGAGAAAATGTTAGGTGCCGTAAAATTAAACTAAAATTATGTCAGGAACTAGAGCAGCAATTCGTTATGCAAAAGCATTCTTAGACTTAGCTATTTCTGCAGGAAATGAGCAAGAGGTTTATAAAGACATGGCTTTAATTTCTTCAACAATTAAGGGAAATGAGGAACTGAATAATTTTATTCAAAATCCTACAATCTCTGTGAGTGTTAAAGAAAGTGCTTTGACAGAAGTTTTTGCAAACACAACAGGATTGATCAAAAGTCTTTTCCGTTTGTTATTCGAAAACAAAAGATTTGAAATTTTAGAGGAAATTGTTTCTCAATATATCGCTCTTTCAGATGAAAGTAATGGTTTACAGTTAGTAAAAGTAACTACTGCAACTCCTATGGATTCTGCATTAGAAGCAAAAGTTTCTGCTAAAATAAAGGAATTTTCAGATAAAAAGATTACAATAGTAAACATAATAGACCCGTCGATTATTGGAGGATTTATTTTAAGAATTGGTGACAAGCAGTATAATGCTTCTTTAGCTAACAGTTTACAAGTATTAAAAAAAGAATTAAGTAACTAGTTTTATTGCACATTTAAGTGTCTAAATTATAAATTAAGATGGCGGAAATCAAACCTGCTGAAATTTCAGCAATATTAAGAAAGCAAGTAGAAGGTTTTGAATCTGGCGCTACGCTAGAAGAAGTAGGAACAGTACTTCAAGTTGGAGATGGTATTGCTCGTATTTACGGGCTTTCGAATGTTCAATACGGTGAGTTAGTAGAATTTGACAATGGTTTAGAAGCTATTGTATTGAATCTTGAAGAAGACAATGTTGGTGTGGTACTTTTAGGACCATCAACAGGAATCAAAGAAGGTTCTACTGCAAAAAGAACACAACGTATCGCTTCTCTTAAAGTGGGAGAGCAAATGGTAGGACGTGTAGTAAACACACTTGGTTTTCCTATTGATGGAAAAGGACCAATCGGTGGTGACTTATACGAAATGCCTTTGGAAAGAAAAGCTCCTGGAGTTATCTTCCGTCAACCAGTTACTGAACCATTACAAACAGGAATAAAAGCAGTAGATGCTATGATACCTGTTGGACGTGGACAACGTGAATTGGTTATTGGTGACCGTCAAACAGGTAAATCAACTGTTTGTATTGACACTATTTTAAATCAAAAAGAATTTTACGATGCAGGAAAACCTGTATTTTGTATATATGTTGCAATTGGGCAAAAAGCTTCAACTGTAGCAGGAATCGCTAAAATGTTAGAAGAAAAAGGTGCAATGGCTTATACAGTTATTGTTGCTGCAAATGCTTCTGATCCAGCTCCAATGCAAGTATATGCTCCTATGGCAGGTGCTGCAATTGGAGAATATTTTAGAGATTCAGGTCGTCCAGCTCTAATTGTTTATGATGATTTATCTAAACAAGCTGTTGCTTACCGTGAGGTTTCTCTTTTATTGAGAAGACCACCGGGACGTGAGGCATATCCTGGAGACGTTTTCTACCTTCACAGTAGATTATTAGAACGTGCTTGTAAAGTTATCGCTGATGACGGAATTGCTAAAAACATGAATGATTTACCAGATTCTATCAAAGGAATTGTTAAAGGTGGTGGTTCATTGACTGCTTTACCAATTATTGAAACTCAAGCTGGTGACGTTTCTGCATATATTCCAACAAACGTAATTTCGATTACAGATGGTCAAATTTTCCTTGATGGAGATTTGTTTAACTCTGGAGTACGTCCTGCAATTAACGTAGGTATCTCGGTATCTCGAGTTGGAGGAAATGCACAAATTAAATCAATGAAAAAAGTAGCAGGTACTTTGAAACTAGATCAAGCACAATTCCGTGAATTGGAAGCGTTTGCTAAATTTGGTTCTGACTTAGATGCAGTTACTTTGAATGTAATTGAAAAAGGAAGAAGAAATGTTGAAATCTTGAAACAAGGTTTGAACGATCCTTATACAGTTGAAGATCAAGTTGCGATTATCTATGCTGGTTCAAAAAATCTTTTGAAAAATGTTCCTGTGAACAAAGTTAAAGAATTCGAGAAAGATTTCTTGGAATTCCTTAACAACAAACACAGAGCTACTCTAGATGCTTTAAAAGCAGGTAAGCTTACAGATGAAATTACAGATGTAATTCAGAATGTAGCAAAAGAAATCTCAGCAAAATATAACTAATACTAGTGAATAGTGAAAAGTGAGTAGTTCTAAACTATTCACTTTTCATTTCTCGCTTTTCACAATAAATAAAGATGGCAAATTTAAAGGAAATCCGTAATAGAATTACTTCCGTTTCATCGACGATGCAAATTACATCGGCAATGAAAATGGTTTCTGCAGCAAAGCTAAAGAAAGCACAAGATGCAATCACAGCGATGCGTCCTTATGCCGAAAAATTGACGGAATTATTACAAAATCTATCTTCGACACTTGAAGGTGGTGTAGGTGATGAGTTTACGACACAACGTGAAATTAAAAAAGTATTAGTTGTTGCTATTACTTCAAATAGAGGTTTATGTGGTGCATTTAATTCGAATGTTATTAAGGCAGCTAAAATTCGTTCGGAGTATTACTCAGGAAAACAAGTTGATATTTTTGCAATAGGTAAAAAAGGAAATGATGTTTTAGTTAAAACAAATAGTGTAGTTGATAATCAAAGTTCAGTTTTTGATAATTTAACTTTTGATAATGTAGCTGCAATCGCAGATACTTTGACAGAGAAATTTTTATCTGGTGAATATGATAAAATTGAGTTGATTTATAACCAATTTAAAAATGCTGCCACACAAATTGTTCAAGTAGAACAGTTTTTACCATTAGCACCGTTAAAAAGTAATTTAAACGTTACTCCTGGTGATTATATCTTTGAGCCTTCGAAAGAAGAAATTGTATTGACTTTGATTCCAAAATCATTGAAAACACAATTGTACAAAGGAATAAGAGATTCATTTGCTTCAGAACATGGTGCTCGTATGACTGCTATGCACAAAGCAACTGATAACGCAACGGAGTTGAGAAATCAATTAAAATTGACTTATAATAAAGCCCGTCAAGCTGCAATTACTAATGAGATCTTAGAGATCGTTGGTGGAGCAGAAGCGTTGAATGGATAAAAAATATTTTTTTTAAATATCTAAGAGCCAACATTTGTTGGCTCTTTTTTTTGCTTAATTTTATATCTTAATAAAGAATCCAAAAAATGCAACTAGAAATTAGAAAACTTACCATAATAGATGAAATGCTTGCTCAATTTGAGATTATTAAGTATTTATATCCCAACTTCACAATGGAAAAGTACCAGTCTTATCTCATCGAAATGATTCCGCATAATTATACACAAGTCGGCGTTTTTGAAGGAGAGATTTGTGTGGGACTTTCTGGATTATGGTCCGGAACTAAACTCTGGTCAGGTAAGTATTTAGAAATCGACAATTTTATTGTGCACCCAGACCATCGTTTAAAAGGCATTGGTAAAATGATGACAGATTCTATTGATGTTATAGCTAAGGAAACTGGTTGTACCATGATTGTTTTGGATGCATTTACGAGTAACTTCACTGCGCATAAGTTTTATTATAACCAAGGATATGTTCCTAAAGGGTTTCATTTTTTAAAGATAGTAAACGAAAGCGGATTGTCATAAAAAAGATTAATATGAGTTATATTTATAAAGTGTTGGTTTTAATTTTGAGTGCATTTAGTCTTTCTTTTTGTGCTCTAAAACAGAATAACGAAATGTATTTTCCACAAGAAATCACAGCGACTTATTTCCAAAAGATAAATAGCAACCAAGGAGATGCTGAAGTTGCATTCGATTTTTTTATTGTGTTAGATAATCCAATAGAGCAAGGAACTTTTTTAGATAAAATTTACTTCAAAAATCAAACTGCTATTGTCGAAAAGGAAAATGATCGCACTTTTGTTGCGCATTTTCAGGAAGTTGAATTGAACAAAGATTTAATTTTAGACAGCGATTCTACAAAGGAGTATGGCAACAAAGTACCTGTTATTATGAAGCCAAAATTTGAATTGGAACCCTCCGAAGCAGTATTAGAATATAGAAATAAGGAGAAAACTTTTTTCTACAAAATCAAAGGAGTTAAAGAAAGGCCAATGAATCCTAATCCATCAGGGATTAAACCAAAGAATTAGTTATTTTTGTTTTCTAAATATTAATAAGACGCACCATTTTGGGATTATATAAAAGACTTTTTAAACAAACAGCCATATACGGACTCGCAACAGTTTTACCGAGAATGTTTAGTTTTTTGTTGGTTCCGCTTTATACTGATTTGCTTCCAAAGGCAGAGTATGGAAAAGTGTCAGTTATATTCGCGTACATGATATTTATCAACGTGTTTCTGGCTTATGGAATGGAAACAGCTTTCTTTAGGTTTTTTAACAAGGAATCTGATAAAAAGGCGGTACTGGAAACTTCTATGGTTTCTATTTTTTGGACCACAATATCTTTTTTGTTTATTGCGTTGCTGTTTAGAGATTCGTTAGCAGCATGGTCTGGAATCGATTCCCAGTACATATCTTATACAATTTGGATTCTGGCTTTAGATGCTTTGGTTATTATCCCCTTTTCAAAATTAAGAGCTTACCAGAAACCGATGGTCTATGCGGCGATAAAAATTGGGAATGTATTGGTTAACTTAATTCTCAGCCTTCTATTTTTGTTATACATCCCAATGCTAATCGAAGCAAATCCACATGGATTTTTACGATCTATTTATGTCGACAATTTTCAAATTGGCTATATATTCTTGGCTAATATAATCGCAAGCTTATTAACTTTTGTAGCGCTTTTTCCAGATTATGTATATTTAAATTGGAAGCTAGACACTAAGTTGTGGAAGCGCATGATGCGTTATGGAATGCCCATTATGGTAGCAGGAATTGCCTTTGCCATCAACGAGCAATTTGACAAAATTCTATTATCAAAATTATTGCCAGCAAATATTGCCGAAGCAGAGGTAGGAGTATATTCGGCTTGTTACAAACTGGGATTGTTTATGGTTTTGTATAGAACAGCTTATACCTTAGGAATCGAGCCTTTCTTTTTTAGTCACGCCGCAGATAAAAACGCACCGCAGACTTATGCTATGGTGACCAAATATTTTGTCATTTTTGGCTCTTTTATATTACTTGCAGTTATCGTTTTTGCTGATCTTTTTAAACTGCTCATGATTCGAGACAGCTCTTATTGGGTTGCAATGAAAGTTGTGCCTTTGATTATTCTGGCTAATTTCTTTTTGGGGATTTATACAAACCTTTCGGTTTGGTACAAATTAATAGACAAGACCTACATTGGCGCTTATATTTCGATCGTTGGTGCAATAATCACTTTGGTATTAAATTTTTTGTTGATTCCCACAATGAGTTATTACGGTTCGGCCATAGCAACAATTGGTGCTTACGGAAGTATGATGTTTATTTCCTATTATTTAGGGAATAAATACTATCCCATTCCATACGATTTAAAGAAAATAGGAGCTTATCTCTCGCTATCGATACTTTTTTCAGCCGTATCCTTTTATGGATTCAGAGAAAATTATTATGTTGGAATCAGTTTATTAATCGCATTTCTTTATTTCATCTATCACAATGAAAAAGAAATGTTGATGAAAATTTTAAAGAAATAAAATCAATTTGAAGGGAAAACTAATGAACACTCCCTAAATTAAAATATAAAAAATGAAAATAAACATTATCAATAAATCACAACATGCTTTGCCTAGCTATGAGACCATAGCTTCAGCGGGAATGGATTTAAGGGCAAATCTTAGTGAATCAATAACATTGCAGCCATTAGGGAGAACAATCGTTAAAACAGGTCTTTTTATCGAATTACCAATAGGATTTGAAGCGCAGGTTCGTCCAAGAAGCGGTCTGGCTTTCAAGAACGGAATAACAGTATTAAACAGCCCAGGAACAATAGATGCTGATTACCGTGGTGAAATTGGCGTGATTTTAGTAAATTTATCAAATGAAGCTTTTGTGATCCAAAACGGTGAACGTATTGCCCAACTGATTATCGCTAAACACGAACGCGCGGACTGGTTTGAAGTTCAGGAATTATCTGAAACTTCTAGAGGTGAAGGCGGTTTTGGGAGTACGGGCGTAAAGTAAAGCTTCCTAATCCTTTATGGGGAAATAAAATTAGTTTAAAAAAAAATAACAATCAGGAACGAGATTGCTTCGTTCCTCGCAATGAAAAATACAATGAAAATAATAGTACCAATGGCTGGACGTGGATCTCGCCTTCGTCCTCATACCTTAACCATTCCTAAGCCGCTAATTCCTATTGCAGGAAAACCAATTGTTCACCGTCTAGTAGAAGATATTGCAGCTGTGCTAAATCAAGAAATTGAAGAAGTAGCTTTTATCATTCATGAAAGTTTTGGCAAAAAAGTAGAAGAAGAATTAATCGAAATCGCAGAAAAATTAGGCGCTAAGGGAACAATTTATTACCAAAACGAAGCTCTAGGAACGGGTCACGCTATCATGTGCGCCAAAGATTCTTTAAGCGGACCAGCAGTTATCGCATATGCAGATACTTTAATTCGTGCCGATTTCGATTTAGACAAAGATGCTGATAGTGTTATTTGGGTAAAACAAGTAGATCAGCCAGAAGCTTTTGGTGTAATCAATTTAAATGAAGCTAACGAAATAGTAGAATTAGTTGAGAAACCAAAAGAATTTGTCTCAGATCTTGCAGTAATAGGTATTTATTATTTTAAAGATATCGCAATATTAAAACAAGAGTTACAGTTAGTGTTAGACAACAACATTATCCATGGTGGTGAATACCAAATTAATGATGGAATCAAACAAATGATGGCAAAAGGAATGAAGTTTGTTCCTGGTAAAGTCGACGAGTGGATGGATTGCGGTAATAAAAATGTAACCGTGGAGACGAATTCCAGAATGTTAGGTTTTTTAGAGAAAGAAGATAAAAATTTAGTGGCGGTAAATGTAAGGTTAGACAATTCGATAATTATTCCACCTTGCTATATTGGAGAAGATGTATATTTAATTAACTCAACGGTTGGGCCTAATGTTTCTTTAGGAAAAGGTTCTCATGTTACCGGGAGTGTTATTAAAAATAGTTTGATACAAACACATGCACACATTAGCAATGCTAATTTAGACAATGCTATGATAGGGAATCACGCCAGTTTTAATGGTGAATTTACTAGCATTAGCATTGGCGATTATTCGGTGTTAGAATAAGGTCTTTTCCCCGTTGTCAAGTTTTTCAATGGGAACATACAAGCAACTATTTTGCAACAGCTTAAACAGAGCTGTTGCGATTTAAAAAAAGGAGTCAATGAAAAAATCGGCTTTATGTATTTTATTTCTTGTTTTGCTAAGCAATTCAGCATTGCTATTGGCGCAAACAGAACCGCAAGACATAAAGTTAAATACAGATAAGTTTCAGGATTATTTTTATGAATCCTTAAAGCAAAAGGGAATCGAAAACTACGATAAAGCGATCATAGCTTTGGAGCAATGTTTGAAAATCGAACCTCAGAATGCTACTATTCATTTCGAATTAGGAAAAAATTACTTGGCTTTAAAAGAGTATCAAAAGGCTTACAGCGCCTTTGAACATGCCACACAAATTGACCCTACAAACAAATGGTTTTGGGTAGGAATGTATGATGTCGATTATGCAACTAAGGACTACGTCAGCGCCATAAAAACGATCAACAAACTCATCCCATTTGACGCTAAATTCAAGGAAGACTTGACCTCGCTCTACATGAGTACGAGTCAATTTGACAAAGCATTAGATCTCATTAATGAACTCAATGAAACTTCTGGAAAGTCGGATAGAAGGGAAGCCTACAAAATTCAGATTTTGTCCCAAGGGAAATATCAGAACGCAGAAATTACCAATTTAATTGAGCAAATTAAAAAATACCCGAATGAGGAATCCAACTATATTTCGCTGATTTATCTGTATTCTAAAAACAATGAAACCGATAAAGTGTTGGAAACGGCACGAAAATTGGAAATAGCCATACCCACATCCGAATGGGAGCAAATCAGCTTGTTCAAATACCATTTAGAGAAAAATGAAGGAGAAAAGGCTATTAACGCCATGAATATTGCTTTGGCTAGCGCCAAAATAGATTCTAAAATTAAACACCGAATTCTGAATGAGTTCTTGATTTATGTAAATGCAAATCCGCAGTTTGCTCTTGATTTAGAAAAAGCTGTTGGTTATTTTGATGCTGATCCAGATGTGAATGTAGCCAAGGAAATAGGCAAGTTTTATCAAAATAAAAAACAATGGGACAAAGCCATTGGGTATTATGAAAAAGCAAATGCTAGAAACGCGGATGTAGATATAGAAACGAATTTACTTTTGCTTCAAGCATATACAGAATCAAAAGACTTCACAAAAGCAGCAAAAAAAGCCATCGATATGGTAGATTTATTTCCTGCTCAGTCACAGTTTTATTATTATGCTGGATTAGCATACAACCAACTTTCTCAGTTTAAAAAAGCAAAGGAAATGTTAGAAATGGGACTGGATTATTTGGTTGAGGATAAGGCATTAGAAATAAACTTCAACATACAACTTGGCGAAGCATACCATGGTTTGGGAGATCAAAAGAAAAAAGATTTCTATTTTTCCAAAGCCAATCAATTATTAAAATAATAAAATTAAAATGAATAAATTCTTAGCATTATTAGCAGTTGTTCTACTATTCTCGTGCAAATCAAAATCGGTTGTTACAGAAGCCACGACGCCAGCGACCTATTTAAAAGCAAATAAAATAATAGCAAAGCACTATGACAATAAAAGCGATTTTTCGACATTATATATAAAGGCTAATGCCAGATATTCTGATGATAAACAGACGCAAAATGTTACCGCCGAAATCAAAATTAAAAAAGACGAACAAATTTTAGTAAGTGTTCGTTTTCTTGGAATAACAATGGCTAAAGCAAGTATTACACCAACATCAGTTAGTTATTACGAAAAAATAAAAGGTACTTATTTTGAAGGTGATTTTAGCGCTTTGAGTCAATGGCTCGGTACTGATTTGGATTTTAATAAGATTCAAAACATGTTGATAGGGGAAGCTTTGGATGATTTGACAAAAGGAAAATACAAAGAATCATTAGTGGAACAGCTGTATCGATTGGATGATTTGGCAAACGATAATACAAAAAAAACATTCTATATTAGCGCAGCCGATTTTACTGTTCAAAGACAAGAAATCACACAAACAGCCGAAGGTAGAATGATTCAGGTGGCTTATGCAAATATCAAGGATTTTAAGGTGTCAAAATTGCCAACTAATGTTGAAATTAAGACGTTTCAACCCAAAGGGAAATCAGAAATTAATTTAGAGTACAATAATATAACCTTCAATGAGGAACTTTCTTTCCCTTATAGTGTTCCAAATGGTTACAATAGAATTATAATTAAGTAAATTTGCACAAATATATTTTTAAGATGCCAAAATTTCTCCTTAGCCTACTGTTTATATGCATGACTTCTGTGATGTCGAGTCAGTCTTCTCAACAAGAAAAGTTAGAACAACGAAAAGCCGAAATCCAAAAGGAGATTAGAGAGAATGAGAAAATGTTGAAAAGCGTTCAATCAAAGGAAAAATCAGCGATGAATGTGTATGTGATCCAAAAAAACAAGATCAGACTAAAGGAAACTTTGATTAATACTACTGAAAAGCAAACTAAGCTTTTGGCCAATGATATGTATATTAATCAAATGAAAATCAACAAGCTTAATAAAGAGCTTGAGGTTCTTAAAGAAGATTATGCCCAGATGATTGTAAAGTCATACAAAAGCCGTTCAGAGCAAAGTAGGGCGATGTTTATACTTTCGGCTGAGAACTTTTTACAAGCTTATAAAAGAGCACAATATTTAAAACAATATACCAGTTTCAGAAAAAACCAAGGGGAAGAAATTAAATCAAAATCTACTGAACTGGTTACTTATAATGATAAATTAAAAGTTCAAAAAGTAGCCAAACAAAAACTTTTAGTAGAAAACAAAAAGGAGAGAGAAGGTCTTGTAAAGGAGAAAGTAGAACAGGAAAAACTGGTAAATTCGATTAAGAAAGATAAAAATAGAATAGTATCTGACATTCGAAAAAAACAAAGAGAGTCTAAAACAATCGATAAACAAATTGACCGTTTGATTCGGGAGGCAATTGCTGAAGCAAATAGAAAAGCCGCATTAGAGAAAGCAAAAGCGAGAGCATTAGCCGAAAAGTCAAATGCGAGCCCTAAAGAAGTTGCTGCTGCGGTGGCTAAAAAGCCTGTTTCTTCTTCTAGAATAGAGCTGACACCAGAAGATAAATTGATTGCTGATAGCTTTAAAGCAAACAGAGGAAGTCTTCCATGGCCTGTCGAAAAAGGATTTATTTCATTAGGATATGGATCTCAAGCGCATCCTATTTATCATACTTTGGTAATTAACAATAGTGGAGTAGAGATAACCACAAATGAAGGCGCTAATGCGAGAGCCGTTTTTGGCGGAGAAGTATCCAGTATTATGGTGTTGTCTCCGGTAAATAAAGCGGTAATGATACAACATGGAGATTATTTTACCATCTATCAAAACTTAAGTACTGTGTCAGTTAGTAAAGGAGATAAAGTAAGCATCAAACAAAATCTAGGTAGAGTGAGAACTAATGGAGATACTGGTAAAACAGTTATCAAGTTCCTGCTGTTACAAAACACAACTTATACAAATCCTCAAGGATGGTTGTCGAATAAATAATAGCGGCTGTATATTAGTAGAGTCAAAAAAAAGCACTATCAAATTCTTAGGAATTCGATAGTGCTTTTTTTTGACTCTAACTTATAAATAATACAAGGTAATTTCATTGTCATGCTGAAAGCTACACTCAAAGCTCTATAGCAATAGAATTGGAACGATTAAAGAGTGATTCCGATTGTATATTAGTATATCTAATTGCATTGTGCTATTATCATATTAGGGCTTTATAACTATATTAAAAATTTGTTTGGTGTAGAATTACGCTTCAATTAAAAAGGCACTATCGAATTCCTAGAAATTCGATAGTGCCTTTTTTTATGGCTCTAACTTATAAATAATACACGCTAGTTTCATTGTCACGCTGGAAGCTACTCAATGCTTGAGAGCAATAGAGCTGTGACGATTTAAGAATAACAACCAGCAACATAAATGCTATTCTTATACTAACATTACTATTTATTCAACTTATTAAACTCTTTAAACAACTCTAACAAATTAGTAATAGACTTCACTAAATCATTTACTTCTAGCAATAAAGCAAAATATAATTTACTATTTTTCGGACTTGTTTCAGTGGTTCTGATTGTTTTGATTTGTTTAGTAATCAATTCAGAAACCGTATCTAATAGTACTTGCTTGTCATTTAAAATGTGGTCAATTGTATTAAAATCTTCATTTTTAAAACTCTCTTCCAGCGAATGTAGCAATTGTTGCAATTGTGTATCAATTATTTTCAATCCTTTAATTTGATTGAATTTTAATTTTTTATGATTGTTATTAACGTGCGAATAACTATTTGAGGTTATAAAGTCTATAGATTGAACCATATCTTGTAAATAACCCAAGATTAAAATATAGAATTTACTGGCTTCAACTGAATTGTCATCAAGATTTTTAATCAAGTAAAAGACATTGTTTTTTAGTTCGTCGATTTCCTTTTCTAACTTCTTCTGGTCTTTTTTATTTTCTTTTAACTTCGCTAAATCTTCTAAACCTAAGTTATCAACTAAATTAGAATATAATGCGCTAGTTTTACGGAAAACCTTAGATATTTGCGCTGAACTTTCAGTAATCATATCTTTCACTGTTCCAATATCTTCTCTACGTAAGCTTTTAACTTCTTCTTCGTTTTTTACCTTCTCTTTATGTTTTCTAGAGCTTTTATATAGCATAATTCCTAACATAATTATCAAGCCAAAAAACGCAAAAACTTCGCCTACTTTTAAAATATAAGCCATGATAACAGCTAAGAAGAATGCAATTATTGCCGTAAAAAACCAACCGCCAATAACTTTAAAAACACCAGCTATTCTATAAACAGCACTTTCTCTGTCCCATGCTCTGTCAGCAAATGACGTTCCCATGGCAACCATAAACGTAACATAAGTAGTAGATAGTGGTAATTTTAAAGATGTTCCAATTGAAATTAAAATACTAGCAACCATTAAGTTTACAGAAGCTCTTACCATATCAAAAGCAGGTTCGTCAGCTGATTTTTTCTTGGATTTCTCTACGTTTATAAATCGGCTATCGATTTTAATTTGTAATTTTTTTGGTAAAAAAACATTAATCACTTGGCCAAGAGAAACTCCAAACCTAACAATAAATCTCGAAGCAGTGTTAGGTGTAAATTTCTCGTCCCCTTCACCTTGTCTTGATAAATTCACGCCTGTTTCAATAACACTTTTTGCCTTTTTTGATGTCCATAATGTTATTACCATTACAACTCCAGCAAACAATAAAAAATAAAATGGAGCTACAATATCATCATTTGCTAAAGCACCCATCATAAATTCATCGCCAGAAATACCGCTGCCTTGGAAAATTTGGTACGAATTATATGCCGCAATCGGTACTCCAATGAAGTTAACTAAATCATTCCCCGCAAAAGCTAGTGCTAATGCAAAAGTTCCAATAAGAATAATGACTCTTAGAATATTAACTTTAAAATAGCTAATAAGTAATTGAGATAATAGTGTAAAAAGCACAAAATTAACTCCGAGAATTACGAATTGATTTTTGTCAATCCACTCAAATTGTGCTGCTGAAATAAAGGAGACACCTTTCAATCCTTTGATTAAAATAAAAAAAGTAATCGCTGAAATAGCAACTCCTCCAAATATAGCCCCAAAATATTTTAGCTTTTTTTCGTAATGAAAAGTAAAAATAAGTCTAGAAATATACTGGATAAAACTACCTAAAGCAAAAGATAAAATCACAGAAAGCAAGATGCTGTAAACGATAGCTGAGGCTTTCTTTGTATTGATATACATCCCTAAATGGTCTAGCGTCTCATCTGAAGTGTATATTTTATAAAGTGCTAAACAGACCGCTGCTCCCAATAATTCGAAAATAATAGAAACTGTTGTAGAAGTTGGTAAACCTAATGAGTTAAAAACATCCAATAACAAAATATCAGAAATCATAACCGCTAAGAAGATAATCATGACGTCATTAAAACTAAACATGCTTGGTACAAAAATACCGCTTCTTGCAATTTCCATCATTCCACTGGAAAATAAGGCTCCAACTAATACCCCAAGACTCGCCACAATCATTGTGGTTTTGAATGAAACAGCTTTAGAACCTATAGCAGAATTTAAAAAATTCACGGCATCATTACTAACTCCAACCATTAAATCGATGACGGCTAGAACTCCTAAAACCAATAACATTATTACGTAAATCTGATCCATTTTAAATTAAGGTTATATTTTCTACAAAAGTCTATTAACATTTTTATTTGTATGTTAACTTAATGTTATCAAAAGCCATAAAATGCACTTTTTTTTAAATAGAAGCACATAATTTAATTTAAGAGTTCTTTTTGGATGTAATTGAAATTTCAGAAAACAGATTTGTGTTATAAAATGAAGGCAGTAAACCATTCTTCCGAATTGCGTACTGCCTTGTATAATCTTTTTTAATAGTCTTATTTTTCTTTTTATTCAAAAGTAGATTCTGTCGATTTCATCATTCTTTCTGTAGTCCAGGTTCCGGAAACAATCATTCGTCTTATAGTATAAAGTGGATCAATAGAATCTCTTTTAGTAGACAAAATATAAGCCATCTCATAGCCACTCTTTTTTAATTCAGGAATTGCGGCAGTATTCCATAAACCAAAAGGATAAGCAAAGTCAGTCAATGGCTTTCCGATTATTTCTTCCAGTTTTGCTTTTGGTTTAACCAATTGGGTATTCCAGTCTTCACCAGAATATTTCGTAACCATGTGGTGGTCCCAAGTATGTGCTGCAACAACATGTCCCTCATCAGCAAGGCTTTTTATCTCCTCTTTGCCCATATATCCGGGACGATTAATAGAAACGGTCATTACAAAAAATACGCCTTTAAAACCGTATTTTTTCATTTCGCCTGCGCCAATGCTGTATTGTTCGGCGCGGGTATCGTCAAAAGTAATCATGATGGGTTTAGCAGGTAGTGGAGCGTTGTGAACTAAATACTCATACAGCTGTTCTGGCAAAATACTATTATAACCTGCCTCCGACAATGCTTTCATTTGCGCTGCAAAATCAACAGGTTTTACGGTGTAAACTTTGGTCATTGCACCAGCACTCGTGTTAAAATCCTTAATTTGATGATAGCAGAGTATAGGCACCTCTTTTTTTGCAAGAATGGCGGCCGCATCGTTAGTCACTTTTTGCGGCTCTGTTTTATTTTCGACTTTATTTACTAAGGTTACTTTCTCAGGGTTTTCATCCTTAGAAGTTTCCTCCGCCTTAGATTGGCAACCTTGTAAAATAATAAGTCCTAAAAATAGGCAGGCGAAATATTTTTTCATTGTACTAGATATTATTGAAATTGGATATAGCTTGGTCTTGGAGTTAATTTTAGTAATTCTTCTGGTTCATATATTTTCCAATCGTTCCAATTGTCATTTTTGTAAAATAATTTAAAACCGGTAAATTGAACCGGTTCTCTCTTTATATAGGTCAAGTAAGTCGATTTTTTTAAAACCTTGCTACCAAAACCGTCCATGTGCATCACTACTTGTACCTCAGGAAGCGTTTTAATATTTTTATAATTGGTTACCATTCCTTGAGTAAAACGGTGTATCACAAAAACCTTAGGAGGCAAGTTGTTTTCGCGAACTACTTTAGCCATAATATCGATGGCATCATTCAGGTCAGCTGCGTCAAAGGTTCCAATTTTTTTCCCTGGAATTTCTCCGTTTTTCATGGAAAACTCAGGGTCGATACCTAAATGAACGTTAGGTAATTTTAAATACTCAACTAATTCGCTCACTTCTTTTTTTACAGTACTATGTCCTACTTGAATATCTAAAAACACTAAAGCATCAATAGGTTTTGCCCATTTAATTACCGTGTCGATCTGTTTAAACGGCATACGCATGCGGTGCATGTTATCTTTTCCTGGCGCACCTTGGGCCGTTACTGCGATATAATGTAAAGCTGGGATTGCCTTCACTGTAGGATCTGCAGCATTCCATTTGGCCACTTCGCCTTTTAATTTTTCGATCATTACCGTTCTAGGATATTCTCCTAAAACGCCCATTCTTGTAGAATATAAGTTTCCATAAAAAGCGATGATTCTATTGTACGGCAATATCGCGCCAGGTAAAGGATAAGGCGTTTTTACCGGCCATCTTCCCGTAGTGTCGTTGCTTAAAGCGATCATTCTTTTATTGTAGTCCACAGTATCGATGGTCGAAACTGCTTTTTTCTTAACTGTGTCAGCAGACTCCGTTTTTACTTTTTCAATTTCTACTTTTTCATCCGCGGCTTTGCCTTGGTTGCAACTACTAACAAGAGTTAAAACGGAAAGTGAAAGGACTACTACAATGTGCTTTTTCATAAAAAATATCTATAAGGGTTTCAAAACAAAGGTAAACCTAAATATAGGCTATTTATTATAATTTAACCACAAGGTTTTCTAATATATTCACAATCGAATGCGCTGGCTATTCCTGTTTGATTCCATAATAGAAAAAACTAACTTTATCAAAGTTTTATTTACATCTAAAGAGAATCCGTTGTTCAAAATCAGCCCTAATTTTCCAGTCCTATTGTTATCGTTATTTTGCTGTGTTTCTAGCTACAGCCAAGTGCGAAAAGACACCACAGCCCTTTCTGAAATAGTGATTGCCTCGCCTATTGCTACCACTCTTCAAAAAACGGCTGCCGCCGTTGCTGTGATTCGGGCCAAAGATCTGGAGCGAACTGACGGCGTGATTCTTACTTCTGTTTTAAATGCAGTTCCAGGAATTTATATGCAGCAAGGTGCCTTGAATACGAACCGAATCACAATTCGTGGCATTGGATCCCGAACTCAATATGGAACAAACAAAGTAAAAGCCTATTTTGAAGGCATTCCATTGACAACGGCCGAAGGCGAAACCAGCATTGAAGACATCGATTTAGAAAGTATTAGCCGAATCGAAATTATCAAAGGACCTAATTCCACGAGTTTTGGATCTGGTTTAGGTGGAGTTATCCAATTATTTTCGAAAGATATTCTTAGTAATCAATCATTTTCGAAATCGAAAACTACCGTGGGTAGTTATGGATTATTGCAGCAATCTTTTTCTGGTGGATATGGTACTGAAAAATCTACACTTTTTTCTAATTATTCCCATTTGCAAAGCGATGGTTTTAGAGCTAACAGTGCCTACGATAGAAAAGCGTTTACTTTGAACGGAAAACAATCAATAAGCGATAATGGGAGTTTTTCTTTTATAGGGAACTATACCCGGTTAAAAGCTTTTATCGCTAGTTCGATAAGCGAAACTGATTTTAAAAACATGCCCGAAAAAGCGGCGGCTAACTGGGCTGCGGCCCAAGGTTATGAATCCTATGACAAAATACTTTTAGGATTGGGTTACCAACATCAATTGTCGGAGAAATGGAGTTTTAAAACCAATGTATTTTCTAATTTTAAAGATGCTTATGAACCGCGACCTTTTGATATTTTAGACGATAAAACAACTTCTCTTGGTTTGCGCTCCACTGTAAACTTTCGATCTAAATTATATGCCATTCCTTTTGAAGCTAGTGTGGGAATCGAGAGGGTGACAGAGCAATATACTTTTTCTCTTTTCGAAAATAATTACCAGTCCCAACCCAATCAAGGAAGTATCCAGGGCGCCGAGTTTAGTAGTATGAAGCAAAATAGAAATTATCGAAATTATTTCCTGCAAATGGATTTCGAACTGACCCAAAACCTTCATCTAGAAACGGGAGTGGCATTGAACACAACCCAATATTCACTTGAAGACACTTTTGAGTCAAATACTGCTATTGAGAAAACAGATTATACTTTTGGGAATGTATGGTCGCCACGATTAGGGATTTCGTATGAAGTAGCAGCTTCCAAAAACATATATGCCTCAGTGAGCAAAGGTTTTTCTGTTCCTTCGGTTGCTGAAACGCTGACACCAGATGGCGAAATCAACACGAATCTAAAACCAGAAATGGGTTATAATTACGAATTAGGGTTTAAAGGAAACTGGTTGCAAAAACGATTGTACACTGATGTTGCTTTTTTCAGTACCCAAATCACTAATTTATTAGTCGCTCGCCGCACCGCCGAAGATCAGTTTGTAGGAATCAATGCAGGAGAAAGTTCGCATCGAGGAGTAGAATTGGCTTTCAATTATCTGTTGGTAAATACAGAGGACATCCAACTCACGCCTTATTTTTCGGGTACTTTTAATGATTTTAAATTCAAAGATTTTGTGGATGGCGATAAGGATTATTCGGGGAATGCGCTTACGGGAGTTCCAAATAAGCAATGGAATGCTGGTGTCGATGCCAAAACGGCTTCGGGTTTTACAGCGAATGCGTCCTATTTACATATAGGTGCTATTCCTATGAATGATTCAAGTACCAAGTATAGCAAGGCGTACGGTCTTGTAAATGTAAAATTCGGCTACAGCATTACAATTTTAAAATTCTTAAAAACCGAGTTTACCACTGGAATCAACAACTTAGCAAATACTAAATATGCCGCAAGTATTCTCCCAAATGCTGTTGGTTTTGGTAAAGCGTTACCGCGCTATTATTATCCGGGGAATCCAAGAAATTATTACGCAGGTTTTTCAGTTTCTTATATTTTCAGTGGCCTCAAATAAAGTTTAAACCAATGTGCTTTCGGTGCAGCTCGCTTTAGCTACTAAAAACTATCAGACTGCAAATTCTAAAATTTAAAAATAATTATAATTTGCAAATTTGTGGTCAATATTTATAACACAATTATTTAGACTTTCAGTTCATTTTGGTTTATTTCATTGGATAAGAATTAAAACACATAGTTGTGTTAAAAGTTACAATCACTTTTTAATCGCTTCGACTTCTCCAATAGTAACCATTTTAGATTGCTTGTTGCTCCAGGAATTCATGATGTAATTCATCACATCAGCTACTTCTTGATTAGAAAGTCCCATTGCCGGCATGTTGCCATTATATTTCTTTTTATTGACAAGAATTTCGCCTTTTTGACCAAATTTTACCGCATGAATACTCTCGGCTCTTTTGCTGGTAAGCCAGTCAGAGCCATTAAGAGGAGGGAAATCAGTCGCATCGCCTTTTCCGTTGCCTGCATGACATTGAATACAAAAATCAGCATAGATTTCTTTTCCATTTTCGATGCTTTTTTGTAATGGTGTTTTTTCTTGAACTACCGTTTTCAATGGCAGGTAATCTTTTTGAGATTGTGTATTTAAAAGCGGACTTGGATTGAAAACACAAAATCCTCCCGAAACGAAAAGGGTAATCCCTAAAGTTATCTTTGTAATCATTTTATTTGTTGGGTATTATTTTTACAATTCCTTTTCCTTCCACTCCCATATAGATGTAACCGTCTGGGCCTTGAGCCACATTACGCAAACGGCCAATATCTGTTGCAATTTTTTGTCGGCCAATGACTGTATTGCCTTTTAGTTTTACCAATTCCAGATATTGGAATTTTAAAGAACCTACCAGCAAATGTCCTTTCCATGCAGGATAAAGGTCGCCCGTTACAAATGTCATTCCGCTTGGAGCGATAGAGGGAACCCAATAATAAATGGGATCTTCGATACCTGGTTTTTGATTTTCTTTACTGATGGTCGTGCCGTCATAACCGATGCCGTACGTAACAACGGGCCAGCCATAATTAGCTCCTTTTTTTACAATATTGATTTCGTCGCCACCTTTTGGTCCGTGTTCGTGCAACCATATTTCGCCGGTAGCAGGATTTTTAACCATTCCTTGTGGATTTCTATTTCCGTAGGTATAAATAGCTTCTTTGGCACCAGCTTTTCCCACAAAGGGATTGTCTTTTGGGATACTGCCGTCGTCATTCAGGCGGTAAATTTTTCCGTTGTCTCTAGTGATATCTTGTGGATTGACAGATTCTTCGCCACGTTCTCCTGCTGAGAAATACACATAGCCGTCGTTGTCAAAAGCAATACGGGAACCAAAATGCTGTCCCTTAGTCGTATTTGGCATGGCTTTGTACAAAGATTCAATTTGCACTAGGCTTTCATTCTCTAGCTTAGCTCGAATCAATTTCGTGTTTCCGCCTTCGCCGCCGCCTTCGGTGGAAGAAAAAGTGATGTAAATCCAGCCGTTTGTTGCATACTTGGGATGTACAGCAATATCGAGTAAACCTCCCTGACCACGATTATAGACTTCGGGAACGTTTTTAACTTCTGTTTTTTGGTTGTTTTTGATGTGGTATAGGATGCCGCTTTTTTCAGTAACTAGTATAGAACCGTCTGGTAGCCAAGTCATACCCCATGGATTTGCAATTTCGCCACCAATGTTTTCAAGCGTATAGTTTTTTACCTCGTCCTGTAAGGTAACATCAGTAGGATTTTTTTGTGCCTGACAGCTGAGTATGAAAAGTGGGAAAATAAGCAGAATGATTTTGTTCATGTTTTCTATTTTTAAAAAGCGATTTTAAAGATAATAAAAAGAATAACAGCGGATTAGTTAATTATGGAAATTTTAGTTTTTGGCAGTTTTGTTTATACTAATACGATACAATTATCCAATAGCCATTTTTGCAGTTTCTTTCCACATGTAATGGGGAATAGGCTCTTTTAACTCCCAATTAATATTCATAGGTTGAGAGCCATTCGAATCTATAAATTTAGATTCTCCCAAAAAGACATAAGACATCGTATTATTATAGATATCCGTTTCTTTTTCTCGTACAAAAAGTAAAATGTTTTTGTCTAGTTCTTCTTGATTAATATAGGATTGTCCTGCTTTACTGTCAGGTTTTGTGCTATTTTGAGATTGCCAGTGAAAGACAGTTTCGCTTTTAGCATAATCGTTATACATTGTTGTGGGTGAATATTTCTCTTCTGTTTTCTCTAAAGTAATGAATAATAATTCCGTGTTCTTTTCTTTAATGTTTAAAACACCTGCTATAGAACCAGTCTTACTTTGAAAAGTATTTACTCCAAACCCTGCTAAAATTTGAGCTCGAGTAAAGCGGCTATGCACTTTCAATGGCTGCTGATATGGAAGGCGTATATCCAATTCTATGTGAGCAATTTTGTCAATAATTATTTCTAAAGCTTGGATTATTTCATCGACAACTATTTTATTTTTTCCAATAGCTGAAATAGCTTCGTTCAAAGTTGAAAACAGTCTGGGAGTTTGCCAGAAATCATAATACAACATATTTAAACACAATATATCATTATCTGAAGGGTTTACAATTTCTTTAAAATTGTTTTTAGCTAGTTGCAAAATGTAATTTAGATAGTTAGAAGAATTACAGGCTAACCATTTTTTACAAACAGCTTGTGCAAGTTCTTTTTCATTTACACTAGAAGATTCCTTTTTTACCTCGGCAAGCACACACAATCTGTTCCATGTGTTTTTTTTATAGATAGCAGTTAGAGGGACATTATAAAAGTTACAGAAATTTTTCAGTGAAAGAACAGCATTAGTTTGATATTGAAAATTGATGATTTTATTTATTAAATCTTTTTCCCGAAACTGCGTTGCGTTTTTGATATTAGCAAGAATAATTTCTTTTGCTTTCTTCTCCAAAACAATGGAGCAACCTAATGGTAAATGTGGAAAATCGTTTTCTAATTCTTCTTTTGTTGACGTATTTGTTTTACCTATTAAAGCTCGAAACCTCCCTTCAAAATCATATTCGGCTCTGGAGTTACCTACGAAATCAAGAACGGTAAGGCAATCTTTATCGTCATGTAATCGCAAACCTCTTCCTAGTTGCTGAAGGAAAACTGTTAAACTTTCAGTAGGCCTTAAAAATAAAACGGTATCTATCTCTGGAATATCTACTCCTTCGTTAAAAATATCTACGACAAAAAGATAGTTGATTTCTTTACTTCTAAATTTTGATTTAATTTTTTTTCGTAAAGAATCTCTACCATCTCCACTAACAATATAATCAGCCTTTAAACCCGCAGAATAGAATTTTTCTGCCATATAAATGGCATGATCTTTTGATATGCAAAAACCGATCGCTCTTACATTTTTATAATCTGTTAAATAGTCTTTACATTTATTAATGATTTCGCCTACTCGTCTATCATTTTCAGTATATATTTTAGTTAATTCGGCAATATCGTATTTTCCAATATTCCATTTCACATTACTTAAATCGATGCTGTCTGT
This sequence comes from Flavobacterium sp. XN-5, assembly GCF_008033395.2. Lineage (NCBI taxonomy): Bacteria > Pseudomonadati > Bacteroidota > Flavobacteriia > Flavobacteriales > Flavobacteriaceae > Flavobacterium > Flavobacterium sp. XN-5. Next base: position 872,227 of record NZ_VOGZ02000001.1, on the reverse strand, counting down.
AATTCCAAAATATTGAAAAGGACAAAGTAACTTCTTATTTAGCGCTTCTGGAAGTCTAATTTCTGCAGCAATAACTCCACAAAAATCATCGAGAATATTTTCATTTTCATTTGTTCTTTCTGGAGTTGCAGTTAATCCTAGTAAAATTTGTGGTGTGAATTTTTCTAATATAGGTCTGTAACTGTTTGCAACAATATGATGCACTTCATCAATTATAATGAAGTCATAAAAAGTAGAAGATAATTTTAAATTACCAATTTGATTGTTCAAAGTTTGAACTGATACGAAAACATGAGAGTAATTTGTAGGAACTTGTCCTTCAACCCACAAATCACCAAAATCATTATCTCTCAATACGCCTCTAAAAGTAGCAATTGCTTGATGTAGTATTTCTTTCCTATGAGCAACAAATAGAAGTTTTGAATTTGGATTAATTTTTAGGAAGTTCTTAAAATCAAAAGCAGAAATAACAGTTTTTCCAGTTCCTGTTGCGGCTACAAGTAAATTTTTAAAACGATGATGTACTTTTCTTTCAGCATCTAATTTTTCTAAAATCTCCTGTTGAAAATGATATGGTTTTATTTCAAAATAAAAAGCGGCATCATTTCGATCCTGTATTCTTTCATGTTTTAACGCTTTCTGTAATTTTTCTGAATGTTCAAATTCTACAAAAGTCTCAAATTCTTTGTCTTGCCAATAAGTTTCAAAAGTTTTTGAAAACTTGTCAATTATATGCTCTACTTCTTTTGTTGTGACTTTTAAATTCCATTCTAAACCGCTTGTTAGAGCGCTTCGTGATAAATTAGAAGAACCGATGTAGCCGGTATGAAAACCCGTATTTCTGTAGAATAAATAGGATTTAGCATGTAACCTTTCGTTTTCAGTATTGTACGATATCTTAACTTCTACGTTTGGTAAACTAGCTAAAAACTCAATTGCTTTCAAATCAGTAGCACCCATGTATGAAGTGGTAATTACTCTTAGCTTATTACCGTTTTTTGTAAACTCTCGTAATTCTTTTTCGAATATTCTTATTCCAGACCATTTTATGAAAGACACTAAAAAATCAACTCTATCGGAAGAAAGGATTTCCTTCTTTAACTCACTTTCTAATGATAAACCAACATTTGAACCTGTAAAAAGTTCGCTTTGAGTTAAGCGGGTGTAAGGATTAATTTCTTTTAGATGTGCTTCAAAATCTGCAATTCCAGAGTCGATTTTAGAAAAAACAGCATTTAAAATCCTTCCATTAGTAATTATTAGATCTTCATCAAATTCTTCATTTTCAAGTTCGTCTCTTAATAATCTAATGATTTTATTCGAAAGTTGAATTTGTAATTCAACACTGTCCGTTTTGGTAAAAAATCGTAAAGCTCTATTGATTACATCGCCAAGGTGTTTGCTCAAGATTAAAGACGCTTCTGTTTTTTCAATTTCTGTTTGCTTAATAAAAAAAAAATCTTTGTCAATCGTATCTAATTTCGAGGAAATTAATTTGGTTATTAATTGCTCATAAAGTCCTTGCGTCATAATCCTATTTTTAAAAATTCTTCAACAATTGGTATATCTGCTTCTGCCCAATCTAATTTTATCAATTCGCTTTTATCCAATAATCTATAATCAGAATGTTCCAATAGAATAATTTCGCCAGAAACATAATTGGCCAAAAAAGGTATTAGTCTTATTTTGAAATCACCATAATCATGAACGGTAGAGGAAAGATTTTTAATTACTTCTATTTCAATATTTATTTCTTCTCTTACTTCACGTCTAACACAACTAGCTTCATCTTCATTATTTTCTAATTTGCCTCCTGGAAATTCCCATTTCAATGGAAGTTTCATTTTTTCGCTTCTTTGAGCTACCAGAACTTTATTATCTTTAAGAATGATGGCGCAAGTGACGTTTATGAGATTTGACATATTATAATTATAGGTTTCGATTTTTTATCTAGTCTTATTTTTATTTGTACGAAAGATAAGTAGATTTATTATCTTATAAAGAACAATACTCTGAAAAAAGCAACATAAAAAGACTACGTTTTATTAATTGTATGATGTTAAGAGTATTTCGTAATCTAAAATCAAATCCCCTAGTCCTGGCCGATGCAAAACTCCTTATGCAAGGGAATAAATAAGAGTGGAGCGTAGGGAAGGAGAAAACTCCTAATTACTAGAAAGAGGAGAGAAAGTAGTGAAAACAACAAAGACTATCGTTCCCGATAGCCTTTCCTTAGCTTTACATATCCATAAAACCTTCAAGAATAATGAATTGTGCAAAGCAATTTTGTGTTTTACCTAAGACAAAGATAAGTGGCTGCTTTGGGTTTTCTTTGCGGTTTCCCGTAACGGCGTGATTTTTTTTGAAAATGCTGTGCGAGTTTTTATTTTCGATAAAAAGAAGATGAAGTCACTGATGATTAATCCACTACTGGATCTAATAAAACTGATAGTAGAATAATTAGAATTTAACGAGCCATTTATAATCAATCATAGCCCAGCCTTCAAAATTTTCATTTTTATTTACCACTGGATATTCATGTTTCCAACCGTCAATAAGTAAGCTGCCGTCCTTTTCAATTCCATAGGTCTGAATTGCTTTCTCAGCACTATTGCTTTGAATAAATTGAATATTTTCTTTTGTTAGTTTACGTTTTGGAAAAACGAAAACGCTTCCATCATTAAAATAGGCACGCATACCCACACTAGAATAGTACAAGAATCTTAGTTTTCGGTTTTCCTGTTTTTCTTCTGTTGTTGTTGGGTTTTCTATGTCTTGATCATCCGCTTGTTGATCTACGCTAAATTGGGCTGTATCGACTTCCGTATTTGGAAATTCTTTTGCTCTTAGTTCGAGTTCGAGTTCTTTTTCTTTCAATAGCTGTTCCTTAGCCTCAAGTGTTAATTCCTGTTGCTTTACAGTATCATTCTTGCAGCTAAATATACCTAGCGAAAGCACGATTATAAATATAAATCTGGTCATCTTACTTTTGTATTTAATCTAATAGTTCTTAAAAGTATTGCTATTTGTTTATATCGTTGTGGAAAAGGATGATAAATTAGCTAACAATGGCTGTTATTTCCACAAGCAAACTTAATTTAATATCTAGCAAGATATTTATTTAATCACGAATAGCAAAAGGAAAACCGGCTTTGTCCTTGTTTTAGTTTGTACCTATTGTTGTTTTTATTTTATTGATTGTTGGTTCTTCTTATCGATTGGATATTTGTTTGGATTTAAAACATATAGGTTTTTTTCTATTGCTCGATTAAGGTATGATTTGTTGTATATAAAATTTCCTTCTATTAATAAATCCTTCAATAGACTTTAAATAATTTTGTTTAACTTTACACCGAAAACATTAAACAATTTGGCGTTTGATAGATCATTCGTTAGATTCAATAAAATATAAATAAAATGAAAAGTAAAAGACCGGATAACGTTGTGTATTCAGATGAAGAGGGATTTAATGCAAGTATATTGCCTTATGCTACAAATGTGGGTGCACCAGCAATTAGAATGGATGATGTGGTGTCTTGGAAAAGTAGAGGGATTAGCAATGTTAATAAAGAGTTTGAAAATAAGTTTAATGAACTCAAAAAGCAATATCAAAACTTAATGGAAGAATATGAGTGGAACGAATTGATTTATAATTCTAAATTTTCATTTGAGCCTGTTGTGGGTGAAATTTATCATTTGTATCGCGATGCTGCAGGGGTAAACTTTCTTTCGTTAATAGGGCCGCAAGAATGGAATAAGGAGCACATTGGTACTTTTAAACTAAATAGTGATAAGAAATGGATAGTGCTGTAATAAGAAAACAATTTTAACTTTTCTTGGTGCATGTTTCCAATTGATTTTGAGTTAAATAATTGGCATTGCAATTCGGAATTTTAAAATGGGTACCGCAATGGGTGCCTTTTTTTCCTAAAATAACTTGGCAAATTGTCAAGTGACAAAACCCACTATTCTCAGTATAACGTTGTGAAGTATTGGTTTCATTTCAGTTTTAAGCAAAAAAAAGCCCGACATTGCTGTCAGGCTTTTAAAAAGCTCCCTCTCTTGGGCTCGAACCAAGGACCCTCTGATTAACAGTCAGATGCTCTAACCAACTGAGCTAAGAAGGAAACTGTATGTTTTTATATGTAAGAACTTTTTAATCTTTATTTGTTGCTTTATTGTGATGTGCGTTTCAGTTGTAAAGCGGTGCAAAGATAGGCTATCATTTGGTTTGTGCAAATAAAAATCAAACTTTTTTTATTTTTTTTTATCTCCCTACAATTGATTTGTAAATATCGTTTCCGTTAGCAAATAATAGTAGCGTTATAAGTAAAACAAAACCAACCATTTGTGCGTTTTCAAGGAATTTATCGCTTGGTTTTTTACCGCTGATAATTTCATATAATAAAAACATTACATGACCTCCATCGAGTGCCGGAATAGGTAATAAGTTCATTACTCCAAGCATAATTGATAATAAAGCGGTGATGGCCCAGAAAGTTTCCCAGCTCCATGTACTTGGAAAAATATCAAATATGGCTTTAAAACCACCTACTTGTTTGTAAGCTCCCGTGCTTGGACTGAAAATCATTTTCAGTTGTTTTCCGTATCCTACTAATTGATCTTTTCCTTTTGTAATTCCTACTGGAATCGATTCGAAGAAACCGTACTCTTGTTTGCTTACTTTGTAGAAACCTAGTTTTTCTAAGTTTGCCATGGCTAATCCGCCAAGTTGAACGCCAAGTTTTCCGTCATTATCGACTGCAACTTGAATTTGTTCTTCTTTTTGGTCGCGCAATACCGTTGCTGCTATCGTTTTACCTTTGTTATTTTCTAAAATAGTCTGCGCTTGATCAAAGTATTTTGCAGCTTCTCCGTTAAGTGTTAGTACAACATCCTTCGCTTTTAATTCTGTATTGCTAGATTCATCACTAACAGCTCCAATTACAAACGGCATTCTGATTCCTACAATACTGCTTTTTTCAAATTTAGACAATTGGTCGACAAAATCATTGGGCATTTTTATGGTTTGCGGAGCTCCGTTTCTTTCGATAAGAACCTCTTTACCCAAAACGATTTTCATATTGATGTCATTGTCAAATTTTTCGATTTTTGTACCATCAACTGAAATGATTTTATCACCCGTTTGGAATCCTGCATTCAACATCGCTTGATTTTCGATCAATATCCCGTCTTTCATATCTGCATTAGCAATATAAGTATCGCCATAAACAAAGGCCATCCCGATGTAAATGATAAAAGCCAAAATAAAGTTGACTGTAACTCCACCTAACATGATAATTAAACGTTGGTAAGCTGGTTTAGATCGAAATTCCCAAGGTTGTGGTGGCAAAGCCATTTGTTCCTTGTCCATGCTCTCGTCAATCATACCTGAAATTTTAACGTATCCGCCCAGAGGCAACCAACCGATACCATATTCGGTATCGCCAAATTTCTTTTTTATAAGGGAATATTTAACGTCAAAAAACAAATAGAATTTTTCAACTCTGGTTTTAAACAATTTAGCAGGAATGAAATGTCCTAGTTCGTGTAATATTATTAATAATGACAAACTCATTAAAAATTGCGAAAGCTTGATAAATAAATCCATTTTTTATATTAGGTTCTTAATTGAATTCCACAAAAGTAGGGTTTTCTATTTTATTTTGAAAGCCCTACAATTTGGCTATAGAACAATTGGGCAGTCAACAATTATGCCATTAGGTTTTTTACTTCGAAGGATGTCATGTAACTTTACAGTATCGTATTTAAAGCGATTAAAAATCCAACTCAAATTTTATAAAATCATCCTTATGTCAGTATTATTATATTCTCCTTTACAAATTAAAAACCTTACCCTTAAGAACAGAATTGTTATCTCTCCAATGTGTCAATATTCTTCCGTTGATGGCTTTGCCAATGACTGGCATTTGGTACATTTGGGCAGCCGTGCCTCGGGTGGGGCAGGTTTAATCATTCAGGAAGCGACCGCAGTTTCTCCAGAAGGAAGAATTTCTCCAGACGATATGGGAATCTGGAAAGACGAACACATCGAGAAATTAACATCTATAAATAGTTTTATTATCAGCCAAAATTCGGTTCCAGGAATCCAATTGGCGCATGCAGGTAGAAAAGCAAGTTGCTCCTCGCCATGGAACGGACATAAAAAACTAGATGCAACACAAGGCGGCTGGGAAACTGTGGCGCCAAGTGCAATTCGGTTTCAAGATACAGACACTTTGCCACTTGCTTTAGATAAGGCGGGTATTGACAAAGTAATTGCCGATTTTAAAGCAGCGACCAAAAGAGCCGTAAAAGCAGGATTTCAGGTAATGGAAATCCATGCAGCTCACGGGTATTTATTACATTCGTTTTTTTCGCCTTTATCGAATAAAAGAACAGATGATTACGGCGGAAGTTTTGACAACCGCATAAGATTGACTCTCGAAGTTGTGGAAGCCGTAAAGTCTGAATGGCCAAATGATTTGCCGTTATTCGTAAGGATTTCTGCAAGCGACTGGGCAGAGGGCGGATGGGATATCGAAGAATCAGTATCACTTTCGAAAGTCTTAAAAGATAAAGGAGTTGACTTAATCGACGTTTCTTCGGGAGCATTAGTGCCCTATCAAAAAATTCCAGTAGAACAAGGATACCAAGTTCCCTTCGCCGAAAAAATTAAAAAAGCTAGCGGAATCATGACTGGAGCTGTAGGTTTAATCATAGATGCTACCCAGGCTGAAGAAATTCTGTTAATGGGAAAAGCCGATTTAATACTATTTGGACGAGAATCATTGAGAAACCCAAACCTGGGATTGACCTTCGCTACCGATTTAGGTGTTGAGGTGCAATGGCCAAAACAGTACGATAGAGCAAAAAAATCCTAGAACTCCATAAAATAATAAATATGCAAAAAATAAAAACGGTTCTACTATCCTACGGCATGTCTGGAAAAGTATTCCATGCACCATTTCTAGAGCTTCACCCAGGATTCGAATTGCTAGGATCTTGGGAACGAAGTAAAAAAATAATTCAACAGGATTATCGTAATGTAAGGAGTTATGGGTCTTTAGAAGAAGTTCTGGATTCTGATGCTGATTTGATAATTGTTAACACACCAGTGGGAACGCATTTTGAATATGCTAAAAAAGTATTATTGGCAGGAAAACATGTCGTAGTCGAAAAAGCCTTTACCACCACGGCGGCCGAAGCGCAAGAATTGGTTGACATAGCTACTGAAAAAGGAGTGAAATTGTCCGTTTTCCAAAATAGAAGATGGGACAGTGATCTCAAAACGGTGCGTCAAGTTCTTTTAGATGGCGTGTTGGGTGATATCGTCGAAGCGGAGTTTCACTTTGACCGCTACAATCCACTATTGAGTCCCAAGCAACACAAAGAAACCGCCAATGCAGGAGCGGGAATTTTGAAAGATCTTGGGCCACATTTAATTGATCAATCTTTGTATCTATTTGGTTTTCCACAAGCGGTTTTCGCTGATATCCGAACCACTCGCGAAAACTCTTTGGTCGATGATTGGTTTGATATTTTACTGTATTATCCCGATTTTAGGGTGCGGCTAAAAGCTGGTTTTTTTGTTCGCGAAGCCAATCCAGCTTATACCATTCACGGAAAGAAGGGATCTTTCTTGAAACCACGAGGCGATGTACAAGAAGACGAATTGAAATTAGGCACGAAACCAAACCTGGAAAACTGGGGAACAGAGTCAATTGAAAAAGAAGGATTACTACATACCGAGATAGACGGCAAACTAGTGCTTGAAAAAACTCCAACGCTGCAAGGGAATTACTATGACTTTTTTGATGGGGTTTATGATTCCATTTCAAACAATAAAGAAGAACCCGTTACCGGACAAGATGGACTGAGAGTTATGCAAATTATCGAAGCGGCGATTCAAAGTAGTGCTCAGGGAAAAGCGATTGCTGTTTAAGAAAGCACAGCTTTTCGATCCTTTTTTGGCTCATCATATTCTGTTTACTTAAATATGAATCTAAAAGCCAAAAACACTCGAAGAGACGCTCAGGGGAAAGCAATATAATTTTAGCTGCGAATTTCACAAATATTCACTAATTAAATTGTGAAATTTGTGGTCAAATTTTAAACTTGTAAAGTTTAAAAATCAGCATTTTTAAATTATCCGCATAAGTGTCGGCCTTTAAAGTCAACAAAGCTGTGAATGTTATAAACAATAACGTTGTAAATACAGAACACTGCTTTTTTTGTAAAATTCATCGTCTAGCTTTTTTGTAATTTTGCATCTTTCAATTAGTAAAAAATATCGTTTTGATAGAATTAAATTTTATAGACCGTTTTAAAACCGAAGGCAAACTCAAAAAATCATACAAAAAATCAAAGCTTTCTTATTTAAGAAGAATTCGTTGGGCTGTTGCCGCGTTTTATTTTGGGATGGGATTGTGTTTTGCAACTTGGGCAAGTAGAATTCCAGATATCAAAATGGCATTAGATTTAAGCGCAGCCGATCTAGGAACGATTTTATTTGCACTTCCTTTAGGGCAGTTGGCGATGATGCCTTTTTCAGGGAAATTAGTTACTCGCTTTGGTAGTCATCGCGTCGGGGTGTTTTCACTAATAATGTATGCGATTAGCCTTTCAAATATGGGCTTAGCCACATCATCTTGGCAATTAGCACTCGGCTTATTTCTATTTGGAATATTCGGAAATATGAATAGTATTTCCATCAATACACAAGGCGTTTACACCGAAAAATTATATCAAAAAACGATCATGGCTTCTTTTCATGGCGTTTGGAGTTTTGCGGGATTTACGGGTGCTTTAATCGGTTTAGGGATGCTTTCATTAGAGCTATCGCCGTTTTATCATTTTTTAATCGTGGGACTTTTTGTTATTACATTGGTTGCATTTAATTATCGATATCTGATAAAAGCCAAAAAAACTCCTATAACCGTCGAAAGGAAAAAGTTATTTACAAAGCCAGACAGTGCGCTAATTTGGCTAGGTATAATTGGTTTTGGTTGCATGGCGAGCGAAGGAATTATGTTTGACTGGAGCGGAATCTATTTTAAAGATGTTGTCAACGCACCAGGTCCGTTAATTATTTTAGGATACACCTCCTTTATGATTATGATGGCTACCGGACGTTTTCTGGGAGACGGTCTAATTGTTCGTTTTGGAAGAAAAAAAGTAATACAAACCAGCGGTTTATTAATCTCCGCAGGACTTTTTACAGCCGTAGCTTTTCCGTATTTAATTCCATCAACAATCGGTTTTATGCTTGTTGGGCTCGGGGTTTCCTCGATTGTTCCCACCTTATATAGTCTTGCTGGAAAAAATACGACGGTTCCGCCCGGAGAAGCGCTAACGATTGTCACCAGTGTGAGTTTTCTAGGGTTTTTAATGGGCCCACCCGTTATTGGCTACATTGCAGAATTGATGGGCTTGCGATTTTCCTTTGCCTTTATCGGTATTTTCGGAATATTAATTGCACTTATGGTTAGCCGAATCAAAGCTATTCAGTAATTTTTTTAGGAGCAGTACTTTTTGTTTTTTTAGTGACGCACCACCTGCTCTTCGCTATATCCACGCTAAAAAAGCGTGGGATGCCGCTGCGATCAGGGCTATTTTAATGCGTTTTCTGGTTTTAATTACAGCAACAACAGCTACACAATAAGCGAGTCGATTTTGGACACGGAATCCGTCTACAATGATTTTTTTCTTTGGTGAAAATAAAAATCCCTAATGTATTTAGCACTTAACTTTCTGACATATAAATTATTACATTAGAAATTATCATTTATGTTAAATATTTAAGTATATTTATACTGTTAAACTACAGGTTTTAAATGTTTTACAGCTTTTTTAATACCACTCTTAAAAACTGCTTTCAACTTTATCTTTCTTGGTTTTAAACTAAATTTCCAAAAACATCTTTTTTTATCGCCGAAGCCGTATCCTATTATGGATGCTTTTATATGTCCGGAAGTAAAACCAATCCTAATTTATTTACAATTATAAGTTCCCAAATCAGTTTTGGGAATCCATTGCTACACTATAAAAAAATGGGATTATGAAAAAAGTTTTACTGACCGTTTTTGTTGTTTTTCAATTAGGATTTACTTTTGCGCAAAATAAAACGGGAATTCTGGGAATTGTATTGGATGCCAAAACACAGCTGCCTTTAGCTTTTGTGACGGTTTCAATTCAGAATACAAATGCCATGCAGCTCACTGCAGCTGATGGAAAATTCAGTTTTGAGGAGAATTCCGGTGGAGATCAATTGCTGCTTTTTCGTAGCCAAGGTTATAAAGACGCCTTAATTCCAGTAACTATCGAAGCAGGAAAACTTCTTGATCTAGGTACTATAATGTTAGAAGAAGATGAAATTTCCGACCAGCAACGAAGCTTAATCCGACTTTTTGAAAATGATTTAACAGATGATAATAGCGGGTCAGAGAGCACCTCGGGATTGCTGCAGTCTTCAAAAGATGCCTTTCAACAAGCCGCAGCTTTTAATTGGGGACAGGCACGTTTCCGAATTCGGGGATTGGATAGTGAGAATGCAACTACCATGATAAATGGAGTTTCCATGAACAAAGTGTACGACGGGCGACCACAATGGAGCAATTGGGGCGGACTAAATGATGCCACCCGAAATCAGGAGTTTACCATCGGTACCGCACCATCTGATTATGCTTTTGGCGGGATTTTAGGTACTCAAGAAATTAACACCCGTGCTTCCATTTATAGGACAGGAACCAGAATCACCATTTCAGGGACAAACACAAATTATAGAGGACGGGTCATGGGAACCTTTGCTTCAGGAATGAGTAGCAGCGGCTGGGCCTTCGTAGTGTCAGCAGGAAAAAGATACGCGCAAGAAGGACATTTTGAAGGAACAACCTACGATGCGAATTCACTGTTTCTGAGTGTCGAGAAGAGATTAACCGACAGTCATTCTCTAAATTTTACCGGATTTTATACGCCAAACAGTCGCGGTAAGAATTCACCAAATACCGCTGAGGTGACTGAATTAACGAGTAAAAACTACAATTCTTATTGGGGATACCAAAACGGCAAGCAAAGAAACGCCAGAGAAAAAAACATCGAAGAACCCATCTTGATGCTCAATCATTATTTTAAAATAAACGACCACAGCAATCTGAATTCTAGTGTGATGTATCAGTTTGGGAAAATAGGGAATAGCAATCTCGATTATCAAAATGCTAACAGTCCAGATCCTACTTATTTTAGAAAATTACCTAGTTATTACACTTCGTTGTACGGCAGTGACGAAGGAGAATATTCGGGTGCTTTTACACCTGATTTTGAAAATGCGGAGAAAAGCCGAATCCAGTTTTTGGCAAATCCTCAAATTGATTGGGACGCCATGTATAAAGCCAATCAAATTCCAATTTCAGATTCTAATGGAAATATCACGGGCTATGAAGCGGCTAAAAGTTACTATGTTTTATACGAAGACCGCACCGACGATGAAACCATGGTAGCTTCGTCTAACTTCAATACACAGCTAAATGAAAATCTGATTTTGAACGTGGGCGGATCTTTTAAGGATTTGAAATCACACAATTACCAGAAACTTTTGGACCTGCTAGGTGGTGCCTATTTTGAAGATATTGATGGATTCTATGGCGGCGATCAAGCACAATCGGATTTAAATAATCCAAACCGGCAAGTCGTTGTAGGGGATGCTTACGGTTATAACTACAAGTATTCGGCGACTATTTTTGAGGCTTTTAGCCAATTTAGATTTGCCTATGACCGCATCGATTTCTACTTGGCGCAGTCTTTCTCCGCTACGAATTATCAAAGAGAAGGCTTGTACAAAAACGGGATTTATGAAACGATTTCCTTTGGCAAAAGCCAGAAAGTGGGCTTTGAGAATTTTGGCTTTAAAGGTGGTGTTCTTTATAAAATATCAGGAAAGCAATCAGTGAATTTCAACGGAGCGCATTTGACTAAAGCACCTACAATTAGAAATACATTTCCCAATTCTCGCTTGAACAATTCTATTACAGACGGATTGCAAAGTGAAACGATAAATAGCCTTGATGCGACTTATGTTTTTCGTTTACCAAAGTTAAAAGCGCGGTTGACCGCTTATTATTCGACCATAAAAAATGCTACTAAAACTTCCTTTTTCTATGCAGAGGGTATTTTTGACAATGGCGCGGGATACACGAATACCAATGCTTTTGTAAGTCAAACGCTAACGCATTTCGATCGGAAAAACATTGGTGGGGAATTTAGTTTTGAATACCAATTGACCAGTACCATTAAAACAAGTGTTTCTGCTGGTTATGGTGAGTTTACTTATGATAGTAATCCGAATGTGAGTATCAATAATGATGCATTAGCGTCAGTAGAAAACACCAAACCCGCATTCGATTTTGGAAAGCCAATTTTAAAAAACTACAAACAAGCCGGCAATCCGCAACAGGCATACGGATTTGGTATTGATTACCGTGACCCTAAATATTGGTGGATAGGAACTAATATTAACTATCTGGCCGATAATTATATTGACGTTTCACCAATAGCAAGAACAAATGGTTTTTATATCAATCCCGCTAGTGGATTTCCTTTTCCAGAAGCTACAGAAGAGCGTGCAAGGGAGTTGTTAAAGCAGGAAAGATTTGATCCGGTAGTACTGCTCAACGTTATTGGAGGAAAATCATGGCGCATCAACGGAAAAAATTTAGGACTTTTTGTGAGTATCAACAATCTAGTCGATACTACCTATAAAACAGGCGGATACGAACAAGCTAGAAACGCCAACTTTAGACAACTCAATCAGGATGTTTCTAGTGGAACACCCTCTTTTGGAAATAAATATTATTACGGTTACGGCAGAACGTATTTCGTCAATCTCAATTTTAATTTTTAACTAAAAAAATCCGTATTATGAAATCTACTTTCCATAGTTTCCTTTTTATGTTTGTAAGTATTGCTATTTTTTCGGGCTGTGCAAATGATGCAGTAGAGATACCAAAACTGCAATGTACGCAGCCTGATTTTACTACTAATAAAACGGTAGCGGAAGTTCATGCTAATGCCGGTGCCATCGTTTCACAATATACATTTGACGATATTATTGAAGCCTACGTGGTTTCAAGTGATGAAAACGGCAATTTTTTTAAAACTATTTCTTTTCAAACTCTAGCAACCGAAACTATTCCAGCAATAGGATTTAGTGTTCCTGTAGATGTTAGTAATACCTATGTTGATTTTAGAGTGGGAAACAAAGTGTATGTAAAACTAAAAAACCAACATACCGATATAAATTATGGAAGTTTGCGCATCGGAGGTATTTATGTCAATTCCTATAGCGAAGGTGCTGTGGGTCGGCTTTCGCAAAACGATTATAAAAACGTGCTAAACGCTTCCTGTACAACTTTAGCTGAAAGTCTATTGGTTCGGTCGCTTTCGATTCCAGAATTAGTTTCTGATTCTAATTTAAACACCTTGGTCGAATTGTCTGATGTTCAGTTTACGGAGCCAGCTCTTGGTAGACATTATTTTGAAGAAACAAATAATGTGGGCGGCGCGACTAATTGGAGTTTAATAGATAAGTTTGGGAATCAGGTACTTTTTAGAACCAGTAGTTATGCTGACTTTGCCCAAAGTATGGTTCCTGGCGGAAGCGGGAAAGTGCGAGGGATTTTGACTAAGTTTGGCACCGATTATCAGTTACTCGCTCGCTCTGAAAAAGATGTTACGATGAAGGAAGCAAGAAAAACTCCTTTTTTCTCGCAAGATTTCCAAACCGTTGTCGATAAAACGAATTTAAGTCTTCCTGGCTGGTCAAACATTGTTCAGAGTGGCACAATTTTCTGGAAAGGAACCGTCTATTCTGGCAATGGATATGCCGAGTTTAATACTACGGGAGCCAAAGTGATTTCTAATATCGCTTGGCTGATTTCGCCAAAAATTGATATGGATACACATACTAATGAAATACTGACTTTTAGAACAGCGCAACATCATTTAGATGTAGATTCTCCTTTGAATTCATTAGATGTATTTGTCTCCAATAATTTTGATGGCTTAAATGTAACTAAGGCAACGTGGATTCCGCTAAAAGTGATCTTGCCTAAACAGGCTACACCTTGGTATCAGTTTGTGGGATCTGGTGGCGTGGACTTGTCTTCCTATACTGGGAAAATTAATATCGCTTTTAGATATACGGGCTCAGGAAGGAATCTGGCTTTAGATGGAGCTTTTCAGGTTGATGATGTGCAGGTTTATGGAGATAAATAATTTTTATAAATCGTAATTGTTGAATTTTATTATATTTGCGGCTAAATAAATTTAATTATGAAATCTATTTTTTTAGCAGTTGTTTCTTTATTGTTCGTTTCCTGTTTTCCAGATATGAATACAGATATAGAAACGCAACCCGTTGATTATACAGTTCAAAATGAAAAAGATATTACGGCATATATTGCTAAAAATAATCTGACCGCCATAAAAAGCGATTCAGGCTTGTTTTATGTAATTGATGTAGCGGGAGAAGGGGCACAACCAACAGCTTCATCTACTGTAACTGTAGAGTACAGAGGATATTTTACCAATGGTTCTGTTTTTGATGGAGGTAAACCGGGAGGTCTTACTATTGGTTTACAACAAGTTATAAGAGGATGGACAGAAGGGATTCCTTATTTTAAAGAAGGCGGTAGCGGTATTCTTTTAGTACCTTCTCACTTAGGATATGGAAGTTACGATCGTAATGGTATTCCAGGTGGTTCAGTACTTATTTTTGATGTTAAACTGATCAAAGTAAATTAGATTAAGATTATTATAAAAACAGAAAAGGCTGTCTAAATTTTAGACAGCCTTTTCTAGTTTTAATACATTAATTATTAATTACGTTCAATAATACTAATGGCATAACCTCCGCCTGGAACACTCAATTGAGATAGTTTAGACTTACTAGTTACTGTAACTGTGCGAATAGTATAGGCTTGCGGATTCGTTTTATAATGTGCATCTTTTGCATCAGCATAGATTGTAGCAGTATATTTCTTTCCTTTTTCTAAGAAATCAAATTTAATATTCGAAGTACGAGACGTTTCGCCATTTACATTCCCTACAAACCAGTTGTTAGTTCCTTTTGCTTTTCTCGCTGCGGTAATATATTGTCCAGGCTCCGCTTCTAGATATTTGCTGTCGCTCCAATCGATCGCTACATCTTTGATGAATTGAAAAGCATCTAGAAAGCGATTGTAATTTTCCGGTAAATCAGCCGCCATTTGTAACGGACTGTACATAGTAACATACAAAGCCAACTGGTTTGCAATCGTACTATTTACATGTGATCCATTGTCAGGATTTAATTTACTTAGATCCATTTCGAAAATTCCAGGCGTATAATCCATTGGCCCACCAATTAATCTTGTAAAAGGCAATAAGGTAACGTGGTTGGGTTTAGAACCACCAAAAGATTGGTATTCCGTTCCTCTAGCTGATTCATTTCCAATTAAGTTGGGATAAGTTCTTGAAATTCCAGTAGGACGCACAGCCTCGTGCGCATTAACCATAATTTTATAGTCGGCAGCTTTTTCTATTGCATACTGATAATGGTTTACAACCCATTGATTGTAATGATTTTCACCTTGTGGTAAAATATTCCCTACATATCCACTTTTTACCGACGTGTAGCCATTGTCATTCATGAATTGGTAGGCTTTGTCCATGTGGCGTTCGTAGTTGCGTATTGATCCAGAAGTCTCATGGTGCATCATCATTTTAACCCCTTTAGATTTTGCATATTCCTGAATACCTTTTACATCAAAATCAGGATAGGGAGTTACAAAGTCAAAAACATAATCTTTAGAATGACCAAACCAGTCTTCCCAACCTTGATTCCAACCCTCTACTAAGACAGCGTCAAAACCATGTAGAGCAGCAAAATCAATATATTTTTTGACATTAGCAGTTGTCGCTCCATGTGTGCCATTTGGTTTTGCTTTTGAATAATCGGTTATTCCAAGTTGTACAGATGGATATTCATTAGTGTACGACCAAGAACTTTTTCCGGTAATCATTTCCCACCAAACTCCAATATATTTAACCGGTTTAATCCAAGATGTATCCTCAATTTTTGAAGGTTCGTTTAAGTTCAATGTCATTTTTGAAGCCAAAATAGCTCTAGCATCGTCGCTTACCATAACAGTACGCCAAGGAGAACTATTTGGCGCTTGCATGTAACCTTTGTCTCCAATTGCATCTGGAGTTAACCAAGATTCGAAAATCATATTTTTATCATCTAGATTCAAGTGCATGCATGAATAATCGATTAATGCCGCTTCATGAAGATTGATGTACAGTCCGTCAGTAGATTTCATCATCAAAGAAGTTTGAACTCCCGTTGTAGAAAACGAAGTTTGAGATAGATTAGCTGTTCTAGCTTTCTCATTTAAGCCTCTAATTTCAGATAATTTTGAAGTCGTAAAATCATATTCTTGAGTATCGTAATCTCCAGGAATCCAAAATGCGGTATGATCTCCTGCCATCGCAAATTGTGTTCTTTCTTCTTTGATTACAAAATAAGTCAGGTTCTTTTGAGTTGGAAATTCATAACGGAAACCAAGACCTTCGTCAAATAAACGAAAACGAATTACGATCTGTCTGTCTGTTCCTTTTTGGTTTAAAGTAACAGCAAGTTCATTATAATGATTGCGTATTTCGGCTACTTCACCCCAAACTGGTTTCCAGTTTTCGTCGAAAGTGGCGGTTTTTGTATCTACTATTGTGAAATCATTCAGCAATGATTTTTCGTCATTTTTAAGTACTAAACCTAACTTACTGGTTTTAATAACTTCTTTGTTTTTGTATTTTAAAGCATAGGTTGGAGTTCCGTCATTTTGCAACGAAAAGTCCATTGTAAAAGCTTTATTTGGCGACTTTAATTGTTGGGCATTGGCACCACTAAATAAAGTAAGACAGAAAAAGCACGTGAAAATTAAATGTTTCATTTTTCGAATAAATTAATTATTAATGTTTTTTGTAGTTCATAGGGAACTTCGATATAGTAAATATATACCCTTTGTCGCTTTAAAGTTTTTGTGATTTTTAAAAAGTAGATTCTGTACGTATTTTTAAAGCGTAATATACTGATTATGATTTAATTGTAGTTATTTTAGAATAAAAAAAAGTAGGGTGTTTTTATTCGAAAAACAGATCTATTAATCAGTTTTAGATGCTAAATGTACGTTTGCAATTTAGGTCTCGTTACTTTATTCCAGTTCCTATTCGCATCACATTTGCCTCAAATTCCTCGCGGGGTCCTGCGGCTTTATTTTTAATTTGGGATCTATAATTATAAATAGTTGAAACAGAATAGCGAAGAAAAACTGCTATTTTAGCACTGTCCTTAATCCCCAAACGAATTAGTGCTACGATTCGTAATTCGGTGTTGAGGAGTTCTCCTTCTTTCAGCTGAGTTAATTCGGTATCAATCAGCAAAGATTCAAATTCAGTGATGAAGTCAGGAAAGAGTAGCAAAAAAGTAGTGTCAAAATTGGTGTAAAACTCTTTTAATTCGGCTTCAATAAACTGTTTTGATTTAATGGCGCTGATGAGGTTATTCATTTTTCCTGCGGTTGCCATCACATTCAATTTTCGGCGATAGCCTTCTAATTTTCCAATATAATCAGAACATTGATCCATGTATTTACCAATGTAGATTTCTTTTACAAGATTAGTTTCTGTAAGTGAACTATTCGTCTCCTTAAGTTTTAAATTGATGGTTTGTAAGACAACATTAAGCTCAGTCAATTGTGAATTTGCGTAGTTTAAATCCTTTTGGGCAATCTTTAATTTTTTCATTTGCTTAAAAAGCAAAATCAGTACAATTAATAAGATTATAGTCAATAAACTTAAGCTTATAAGAAATAACCAAAGTTGTTTTTGGTTCTTTTGATTCTGATGTTCATAAGCTTCATTGATGATAGGCATCATTTTAGAAATTTCGTAGGTTCTTAACCGTGCATTGCAAAAGAGTGCGTCTTCTAAGGAGCGTTGCAAGTATTTGTAAGCTCTGTCGATATCACCTTCTTCATATAGTAAAAAGGCTAGGTTTCGCAGCGAAATGTTTTCTTTCTTGGTCAACTTCAAATCAGAAATGGCAGAAATTGCCAACCATTTTTTCTCGGCTTCGCGGTCTTTTTTCTCTTGATAGATGTTAGAAATGATGTAAGCAAAAACGGCCCGATCCGGATCAGAAAGAGATATAGTAGGGAAAATGCTAAGAAGCTGACGCAACGATTGATCCTCTTGCTTATTTTTAATTAATTGCTCCGTCTGAATGATAATATGCTGTCTAGCATTTTTAGGGATATACGAAAGCGTGGAGTCACGGTATTTTTGAGTTAAGGCAGCATATTTTTCTTTTTCATATGCAGAGGTTGCATAATCATACATGTAACTATAAAGCATTCGATTAACAGCGTAATATGAACCTCTTAAATCTGGAGAGCTATTGCCTTGGTTTTTTGCTAGAATGTCAGTTGCTTCTTTGTACATGCCTAAAGTTCCCATTATCGAAGCAAGCTTAAGGGCGGCTTGATCACTCCTTTTGGAATCTTTTAGTCTAATAGCGATTTGCATACTTTTTCGAGCAAAAACTAAAGCGGAATCCGATTTATAAACTCGGTATTCTTCGTATAGCTGGTCATACAATTCCTGTTTTTGAAGATCACTCGATGTGGGTTTTAAAAGCTGTTTTAGGGAATCAATTGTATGCTCTTTTTGGTTCGAATAGAATTGGTGATTCTCAATCGTTTGATCTAGTTCCTTTAGTAAAGCCGCTGAATTTTCTTGAGCCAAAAGCAGCGCTGGAAAAAGCAAAACAAAGAAGAGAGGCAAAAATCGATTCATTAAAAGAAAATTATAGTCGCGTAAAATTAAATAAAAATACATAGGAATTACTACGTCCTATTGCTAATTAAATAAGGCTTTTTTAGTTGTAACAAATAAGAATCAATAGTTTTCAAAATTTTTAGTGGCTAAAGAAAAATCGATTACTGGTTTTAAACTGTGAAAAACTATCATTTTTCACGGCTTTTGGTTTTTATAAAGACATAAATTCCATAAGTAGCGTGCAAATCATTAAATTTGTAGCTTATACAAAGATATGTTAGAAAAAGAAGTAATAAATTTCGAAAAAACAGCCATTGTTGGGATTGTAACTCAAAATCAAAGTGAAGAGAAACTTAATGAATATCTTGACGAATTAGAGTTTCTAACTTTTACAGCAGGTGGCGAAGTGGTGAAGCGTTTTACACAGAAAATGGAACGACCTAATCCTAAAGCTTTTGTAGGAACAGGTAAAATAGAAGAAATTCACTTATATGTAAAAGAGAATGAGATTTCAACATTGATTTTTGATGATGAATTGACTCCTTCGCAACAAAAAAATATTTCTAAAATTATTGTAGAATGTAAAATCCTGGATAGAACACACCTTATCCTGGATATATTTGCGCAAAGAGCCGAGACTTCTTATGCCAGAACGCAAGTAGAATTAGCGCAATGCCAATACTTATTGCCTAGACTTTCTGGAATGTGGACTCACTTAGAACGTCAAAAAGGGGGAATTGGAATGCGTGGACCTGGAGAGACAGAAATCGAAACAGACAGACGTATTGTGCGTGATAGAATTGCCTTATTGAAAGATAAAATCAAAGCGATTGACAAGCAAATGGGCACGCAACGTGGTAATCGCGGCGCTATGGTTCGTGTAGCTTTGGTAGGTTATACTAACGTGGGAAAATCAACTTTGATGAATGCTGTCGGTAAAAGTGATGTTTTTGTCGAAAACAAGCTTTTTGCCACTTTGGACACTACAGTTCGAAAAGTAGTTATTAAAAACCTGCCTTTCTTGCTTTCTGATACAGTAGGTTTCATTCGAAAATTACCTACACAATTAGTAGATTCTTTTAAGAGTACGCTGGATGAGGTTCGAGAAGCTGATCTGTTATTACATGTTGTTGATATTTCGCATCCGGAATTTGAAGACCATATTGCATCAGTGAATCAAACATTAATGGATATCAAAGCAAATGACAAACCAGTTATTATGGTCTTTAATAAAATTGATGCCTACAAGCATTTGACCATTGATGAAGACGATTTAATGACAGAGAAAACACCAAGACACAATACGCTTGAAGAGTGGAAGTCAACTTGGATGAGTCGAGTAGGTGAGGATAATGCCTTGTTCATTTCGGCAACCAACAAAGAAAATTTTGAAGAGTTTAGAGAACGCGTTTACGAAGCGGTAAGACACATACACATTACTCGTTTTCCTTACAATAAGTTTTTATATCCTGATTATAAAGATGCGGTTGAGAAAGAAGAAAAGGAATAACTTTTCTTTATTATATAAAATATGAAATCCCTTTTGAATAATTTTCAAAAGGGATTTTTCTTAAAATGAAATTTTATTTAAAAACCGTAATTCACTCCTATTCCAAATATTTCTCTTACCTGAACTGCTTTTACTGAATTGTCATCATAAATAGCTTGTACAGCTACGTTTGCCGATAGATACTTGTTTATTTTCATCACCAGATTCATTTGGTAGTCGATATCGACATTCTGCGGATTATCTAGATAGTTAGAATATAAATTCAGTCGATTCTCAATGGACACATTTGCCATCACATTAAATTTATAGTATCCAGAAATGCTAGCGCCAAATTCAAATCGAGAATTATCGCCTTGTAAAACACCAAATGACGGACCAAGATCAGTAAAGTGATTGTGTACCAAAATCAATTTTGCAGTAGCGGGAGAAAAATTCACACTCAGATTATTGCTTTTTTTCCATAACATTCCAGGTCCAAATTGGGTATAGGCTGGAGAGAAAAAATGAGAAATCTTCTGGTTGTCTTTATCATAACCAGAATCCATCTGCGTTTTGAAATTGAAAAATATAGAGTAATACCAGTCACCGCGAGCTTTTTTTCCCCAAAGAGAATTCAATTCCAAACGATCATCGGTTTTTGCGGACATCTCAGCTCCTTTTATTTTAGTTAAACCATAAGCCAGGATAAATTTATTATCCCAAACGACATCACCTTTTTTATAGTTGAAGTCATAGTTTATACCGAAATTCCCAGCTATGTTCGAAGTTCCACCGCCTAGCCACTGCTTATTATACGCTGATTGGTTGAAAAGCAAAGAGATATTTCCGTTTTTTGTCCAAACTTTAGTAGTGTCTATTGGAGTTTCCTGAGCATTTCCAAAAAACACAGCTAAAATAAATACGATAGAAAGTATTGATTTTTTCATGATCCAATATTTTAATTGATACTATTTTTTTGCTTTGTATAAGGGAACTGCTGAACAAGCTTCTCCATACATAATGCTACGTGCGAAGGGTTGTAAATTTTGAGCAGCTATTACATAAGCACGCATTGGCACTGGTTTTTGAGAACAGCCTTTTATAATAATTGATTTATTGGCATAAGACGAATAGTCAATTTTAGCTAGTAACTCTTCATACAAAGCGGCGTTTAAATCGTCAATGTTTCCATTTACTACTTTCTTAGCGAAAGGAGCCAGTTGGATTGTAACTAAGATAGAAGCCCATGCCGGAACAATGGCGTCTGTGCTGCAGTTGATGGCCACAAACTGATCTTGGTACTGCGTCCAATCGTAATTTTTAAGATGTTCCCTAAAGTCTTTTTCTTTCAATAAAAATCCTTCCAAGAGCCATTGCGAAATGTCAACCTGAGAGCGAATGCCTTTTGGATAGTAATCTTCTAAGTCGAATACTTCCAAAGCACTATTTGCAACTTTATTAATTATTTCTTCCATATAAAAGTCTTAAAGTCGAAGGTCGAAAGTCATAAAGTACATCGTTATGGCCTTTATGACTTTTGACTTTATAACTAATTAAAGCATTCCTAATTCTAATTTAGCTTCTTCGCTCATTAAATCTTTACTCCAAGGTGGATCGAAAGTAATTTCCACTTCAGCATCTTTTACATGCTCGATTGATCTCACTTTTTCTTCTACTTCTCTAGGTAAACTTTCTGCAACGGGGCAGTTAGGAGAGGTAAGTGTCATCAAGATTTTAACTTCATAATCAGTATTTACCATTACATCGTATATTAATCCTAATTCATAAATATCTACAGGGATTTCAGGGTCGTAAATTGTTTTTAATTTCTTTACGATTGCTTCTCCTAATTCGTTTGTGTCTATTTCTTGTGTCATTTTTGTTTTAGTTTTATTCTGTTTTTGTGTGGTCAAACATTTAAGTAATGTAAGTTTTTAATTTATTATTTGACATAAATTTTAAAATCAATTCTTCGAGTTGAATGCCAATGCATACATTTTAATGTTTTTTATCATCGAAACCAAACCGTTTGCACGAGTGGGTGATAGATGTTCTTTAAGTCCTATTTCATCGATAAAATCCATATTAGATTCCAGAATATCTGATGCCGATTGATTAGAAAAAGTCCGGATCAAAATAGCGATAATTCCTTTTGTCAAAATAGCATCGCTGTCGGCAGTGAAGACGACTTTGTCATCGTTTTGCTCTCCCTGCAACCACACTTTCGATTGGCAGCCTTTTATCAAATTGTTTTCGGTCTTGAATTCTTCTTTAATTAACGGAAGTTTTTTTCCTAATTCGATGATGTATTCATAGCGCTCCATCCAGTCATCAAACATGGAGAATTCGTCTACTATTTCGTCTTGTATTTCTTTAATTTTCATCGTTTTGTTTTGCAAATGAATTTATTTTATTTACGAATTTTTTAATCTCTTTTGGTGGAAAACCATGATCAAAACTAGTCGTTTCATAAGTTATATCTTTATAAATGATTTTAAAATTAGCAATTGCCGCACCATCATAAAAACGTTTTTCGGTTGGTGCTTTCAGTTTTGGCAAGCTATCCAATTCGACTTTTTTGAAACAATTTACTAATTGTTCCCAATCTTGCTCTTCTATTTTTGTAGTCAAGACTTTGTCATTTCCGCTCCTATCTTTTGAAATTGTGACCATTTGATTTTGAACCGTTATTTTTTGGTAAAAACCTCTTGAATTAGCGGTATACTCAATAACTGCCGATTCTAAGTCTTGCTTGTTTTGACCTTCACAGCTTTTTCCAAGGAAAATAGTCAGTAATAATATAGATAGTATTCTCATCGTTTGTAAACTTAAGATAACATTAGAGTAGCTCTTTTTACAGCTTCAACCATTACGTCAATTTCTTCTTTGGTATTGTAAAAAGAGAATGATGCTCGTATTGTTCCTGGAATATTGAAATGATTCATAATCGGTTGCGCGCAATGATGCCCAGTTCTAACCGCTATTCCTAATTTGTCAATTATGGTGCCAATGTCGTACGGATGAATGCCTTTGATATTAAACGAAATTACGGAAGTTTTTTCTTTAGAGGTACCAAAAATTTTCAAACCTTCAATTTCCAATAGGCGTTTAGTCCCGTACTCTAATAATTCCAACTCTTGTTTTTGAATATTTTCAAAACCAACCTCATTCATATAATCTATTGCAGTTCCTAAAACGATTCCGCCGGCAATATTTGGGGTTCCCGCTTCAAATTTATGAGGTAGTTCCGCATAAGTTGTTTTTTCGAAAGTCACCTCTTTGATCATTTCGCCACCACCTTGATAAGGAGGAAGTTTATTCAACCAAGCCTCTTTTCCGTATAAAATTCCCACTCCAGTTGGTCCGCACATTTTATGTCCTGAAAAAACATAAAAGTCACAATCTAAATCTTGAACGTCTGGCTTTAAATGGGGAACTGCTTGGGCTCCATCAATTAAAATAGCAGCTCCCACAGCATGCGCTTGATCAATCATGTACTTGATTGGGTTGATAGTCCCTAGCGCATTCGAAATATGATTTGTGGTAACGATTTTAGTCTTTTTCGAAAGTAATTTATCGAATTCTGCCATGATTAATTCCCCTTTTTCATTCATGGGAATGACTTTAAGAACGGCTCCCGTTTTCTCACACAGCATTTGCCAAGGCACAATGTTACTATGGTGTTCTAATGCCGAAACCAATACTTCGTCACCTGGTTTTAAAATAGCAGCAAATCCGTTAGCAACTAAATTGATTCCGAAAGTAGTTCCTGAAGTAAAAAGTACTTCATGAGAATGTTTGGCGTTGATATGATTTTGAATTTTTCCACGAGAAATTTCATATGCATCAGTGGCCAGTTGGCTTAAAGTATGTACTCCACGATGAATATTGGCATTGATTTCCTGATAGTATTTTGAAATAGCATCAATCACAACTTGCGGTTTCTGTGATGTGGCTCCGTTGTCGAAATAAATTAAAGGTTTTCCGTTCACTTTTTGTGAAAGTATAGGAAAATCGGCTCTTATTTTTTGAATATCTAGCATAATTATTTAGAAAAGTTCTAAATACAAAAGTACTAAAATCCAAATTGTTTCTGCTGCTAATTTGCTGTTTTTTATCTTTGTTTCTTATGCTAGTATCAAAATATAATATTGGTCTATTGATTAGATATTTTGTTAAATTGCATTAAATATTTGTCAAATGAAAAAATTCTTCAAACTCATAGGTTTTGCCGCTTTAATAGGAATCATTTATTACGGATCTATTACTTATCCTAAATTAGACTTGATTTCAGGCTTTTCAGCCAAAAGTATTGCCTCGGGACATTTCATGGATCATCGTTCGATGGAGGCGATTGAAAAAGGCGATAACGATATTAAGATGATTGATTTGGCTACAAATAAAATTGATGAAAACGGTCAATTTACGACAGCTTCGGTTTATGGATTGAAAGAACGAAAAGCGATTTATCGAGAAGGACTCGGTGTTACTTTGATAGACTCTGATTTTGATACATCCGCAGCATATGAGGTTCCTAATAGAAGCAAATTAAATTCTGATTTGCCTTTCCCTTATGGTAATCTAGATCAGAAAGATACTGTTTTGAGTTCAGTTGACTATTCGAAATTAAATGCGGCTGTGTCCAATGCTTTTGATAAAGCAGGAAAAAAACATAAAAGAACACGTTCTGTAATAGTCATACACAAGGACCAAATTATTGCCGAGAAATATGATATTGGTTTCAACAAAGACAGCAAAATTCTGGGCTGGTCCATGACTAAAAGTATTACGGCGACAATGTTTGGAATACTTGAAAAACAAGGAAAGTATGATATTTACAAGTCGGCGCCAATAGTAGAGTGGCAGAATGATAAGCGCAAAAACATTACCACTAATGATCTGCTTCATATGAATTCTGGACTCGAGTGGGAAGAGAATTACAGTACAATTTGTGATGCTACAAAAATGCTTTTTCAATCAAAGAATATGGGAAGAGTGCAACTGGAAAAGCCGTCAATATTTGTATCTAATACGCATTGGAACTATTCTTCTGGAACGACAAACTTATTGTCGTACATTTTGAGAAATCAGTTTAAAACACATCAAGAATATCTTGATTTTTGGTATTCTGCATTGATTGATAAAATAGGGATGCATTCGATGGTGCTCGAAACGGATATGGCGGGTAATTATGTAGGATCGTCCTACGGCTGGGCTACGACGCGTGATTGGTCAAAATTTGGTTTGCTGTACTTGCATAAAGGAAATTGGAATGGAGAGCAAATTTTGGATGAAAGTTGGGTGAAGTATGTGGCAACTCCTACTGCTACTTCAAAAGGTGGTTACGGCGCTCATTTTTGGTTAAATGCTGGCGGAAAATTCCCAGACGTTCCACGCGATATGTATTATTGTAGCGGGTTTCAAGGACAGATGGTAGCTATTATTCCATCGTTAGATTTGGTCATTGTACGCATGGGTTTAAAAGAAAGTCCTGATTTCGATTTCAACGCATTTTTAAAAGGAATTATCGAAAGTGTAAACGGATAGTTTTAGAATTACCATCAAAGGAAATAATAGTATTTGATATTCGATTTAAGAAAATATATCAAAACGAGAGTTGAGCAGTGATTTGTAAAATCTTAGTATCGAAATTACTGTGATTTTTTTCATATCTGTATTCTAACATTTAGTTTGTTATTTCGTCAGAGGAGGAATCTCAATAAACTACTCAAGTAATTAGAATTGCTGTCTCGTTCCAAAAATGAAAAAGAATGAAAAGTTTGAGTTTATTTTTTATTGTATTCTCTTCAAAAGTCAAACAGTATTATTAAGGTGTGATATTTATAGAAACCTCCTTAATCTATATGAAACCTGAATTATTGTAAAGACAAAGTTATAAGCCGAAACTAAAACGAACAAATTAGCTTATTTTACAATAATGAAACTAGTTACAAAAAGAATGAGCCCGATACAATATCGGGCTCATTTTATATAAAGCATTTATTAAATTTCCAAACCTTTATGGAAGTTCAATATTCCATTTTAGGTTTTTCTATAATTTAATAATAAATTATTTTATTCTGTAAGTTACTTTTCTAACTAATTTTCTAGCCATTTCAGAATCTTTTTGAACTGAATTGTCTTCACCTGCTGCAACAATATTTAATCTGTTAGCATCAATATTAGCTTTCATTAAGATCTTTTTCACATTGTTAGCTCTTGCATTAGACAATTTGTCATTGTATGCAGAGTTTCCTAATTCGTCAGCATGACCTGTAATTTCAACAGATGCAGAAGGATTAGCTCTTAAGTAAGTCACGATAAAATCGATACCTTCAGTAGAAACGTTAGATGGAGTTGATTTGTCAAAATCAAAATAAGTAGCTACATAACCACCATTGATTAAACCTTTAACTACTTCATTGTCGTTAAAAGAACCAGATTTGTCATTTTTGTTAACGTAGTTAGCCATTAAATAGCTTTCTAATTCGTCAGGAACGTTATTGTTGTTTAAGTCAATCGCTCTTCCTTTAGTATCAACCATTACACCAGAAACTGTATTTTTTTCTAAGTCTAAGTAATCAGCAACACCATCTTGATCAGTATCGATTAACATAGTTTCAAGATTATCAACTCTACCAGTTAAAGCGATTACATCTTTGTCTACTAAAGTTACCCAGTCAGCATGTTTTTCATTTTTACCTAAGTAAACTGTTAAACCTACAGTTCCGTTAAAAAGTACTCCTGCAAATCCAGGTGTTCTTACGTTACTTGCACCATCAAAAGTACGATTTTGTTTAGCATTAAGGATTGTTGTGAAATCTCCAGTTAATGCAATTCTGTTAGATAATTTAATTTGACCTGTTACACCAGCCATAAAGTTACCCATTTTATCTGTTCCTGTGCTATTTTCAGCTTCACCAAAACCTAAACCAAAACCAGCATGACCTAATAATCCAAGTGTGTTAGTCCAAGTTTCAAAATTCATGATTCTTCCTAAGTTAGCAACTGCTTGTAAATCTGCTCTGTAATATTTAGAGTCAAATCCGATTGAGTTTTCTCCTTCTTTAAAGCTGTTGTATCCGAAGTCAGCTTTTAAACCAAACTTGTTGTTAAACATGTATCTAACTCCTAGATCAGCTACATAAGCACTTGTTACTGCAGTTCTGTATCCAGCAGTCATAGGTCTCATAGGTTTGTTTAAACCTCCAGCTAATTCAACAGACCATTTGTTAAATTCAGGATTAATTGTTTGTACTGGCTCTGTTTGAGCTGAAATTGTAGAGAATGCCGCAGCAAAAACCAACGTAAGTATACCTTTTTTCATTTTTCTTTAAATTTAGAATTTAGAATTTAGGCAAAAGTAACACATTTTGTTTAATAAGAAATTTCGAACAGTAAATTATGTAAAAAATATAGATAATTACATAAAAAAAAGGGAATAACCCTTATTTAGTGGGGGGAGATTGTATTTTTCATAAAATTTTATCTGATTTTGACGGAATTTTGTATTCTATTTTAATAGATATGTAGTTAAATAACAGTTTTTTAGTAAGAAAAAAGGTTTTATTTTAGCTTTTTTAGAACCTCAGTTATTTTTTCATGAGCCATAAAATTTTCATGCACTATTTTGTGGTCAATTTTTTCGTGTTCCCAAGTAGTATGAAACGGAATATGAGCAGCATAACCTCCAATAGCCAGAACTGGTAAAACATCCGATTTTAATGAGTTTCCAATCATGAAAAATTCAGAAGGTTCAATTTCTAAACGTTTTATCAAATCAGAGTAGTCAATTTCCTGTTTGTCTGACATCACCTCGATGTGGTGAAAATATTTCCCTAGTCCGGAATTGTGTAGTTTTCTTCGTTGGTCTAATAAGTCACCTTTGGTGGCAACAACTAACTTATATTTTCCATGCAATGCTTGTAGTGTTTCTTCTACACCTTCTAATAATACAATAGGTTTTTCTGTTAACTCTTTTCCGTACTGGATTATACGCTCAATTACTTCGATTGAGATGGTGTTATTTGAGATTTTCATCGCCGCTTCAATCATGGAAAGAATATAGCCTTTGATGCCATAACCATATAATTTTAAATTGTCGATTTCGATTTTAAATAGCTCTTTTGAAATTCCTTGATGTGATAGGTAATCACTCATTAAACTGCAAAATTTCTCTTCTGTTTCAGCAAAATAGGTTTCGTTTATGAATAAGGTGTCATCTGCGTCGAAAGCTATTACTTTTAAATTTTTCATATTATTTTTTAGTGCTAAAGTGGAAATCTATTTAATGTTTTTTATCGAAAGTGTCTTGGTGTAAAAGGTGATTCGGATACCGACAAGTAAAATAAGACCACCAATAATCATATGCAATGTGATCTTTTCGTCTAGAAACAACCACGCCAAAATTGATGTTAATACCGCTTGACCTAGTAAACTTAGTGAAACTCGAGTGGGACGCATGTGTTGTGTAGCATAGCTTATCGAAATCCATGCGAGTAATTGGCATACCACGGCCTGTATCAATAGTACATACCAACCCATATCTGAAAAACCCGAAAAAGGTTCGTTCATCCAAAGACAAACTGCGGCTAAATATACTGTCGATGCCAGTAAACTGATTGTCATAAAGGAAAGTACATCCATTTGAGAAAGTACATTTTTACTGACTAATAAATATATCGAATACAACACTCCTGATAGTACGGCCAAAAGAAAAGCAGTGTCAAAATCCAATTCTAAGAAAAATTTAAAACCTACTAGCATCGCCATGCCAAATAATGCGACGGCTGTTCCTATCCAAAAGTTGGTAGCCGGTTTGGTTTTCAGGAAGACATATGAAATAATACCAACCCAAAGCGGAGATAAATTAGTTAATAGAGATGCCTGTGTGGCACTCGATGTCTGTATAGCAATGTTCCAAACAGCAACGTCAGAGGCAAATAATACTCCACATAGAATAGCAAGGAGTAAAACATTTGTTTTTGGTAGTGTAAATTTTTTTGTAATAAGTACAAAGGGTAATAGCAATGCTACTGCGAATGCCATTCTGTAAAATGCAGAAATCAGCCCAGGAGTAAGTGAGAGTTTAACCAATATTGGAAAAATAGAAATACAAAGTATTCCAAAAGCTAATGCTAATCTAGGTTTTGCATTGGTCATTTTTGTTTTTATTAAAACACGAATTTCACTAATTACCACAAATTCATTCGTGTAAATTAGTGAAATTCATGTTGAATTTTATTTCTTAATTTATTGTCTCGCCATTGGCTGCATCAGCATCTGGATTTACAAAAACCAGTTTTTCTTCTGCATTGGTGGTCATTAAGATCATGCCTTGACTTTCTACTCCCCGAAGGTTTCTTGGCGCTAAGTTCACCAAAACAGTCACTTTCTTACCAATAATATCTTCGGGTTTGAAGCTCTCTGCAATTCCCGAAACAATAGTGCGAACGTCAATTCCAGTATCTACTTTCAAAATCAAAAGCTTGTTTGCTTTTGGCATTTTAGTAGCTTCTATGATGGTTCCAACACGCAAATCCATTTTGGAAAA
This sequence comes from Flavobacterium sp. XN-5, assembly GCF_008033395.2. Lineage (NCBI taxonomy): Bacteria > Pseudomonadati > Bacteroidota > Flavobacteriia > Flavobacteriales > Flavobacteriaceae > Flavobacterium > Flavobacterium sp. XN-5. The sequence continues at coordinate 842,312 of NZ_VOGZ02000001.1, read as the reverse complement.
ATCATCAAACTGAATCGCTTCTTTTTGAGGTTCTACGACTTTATTTTCGGCTTTGTTGGCTGTTTTAGTCGCTTCTAGTTTGTCTATTTGTTTCTGAATTTCCTCGTCTTCAATTTTGGCGAAAAGCAATTCAGCTTCCCCAATTTGGTGTCCCGCTACAATCAAATTAGAAGTTTCTGAAATGGTAATCCAAGACAACGGAGATTCTAGTTTTAATATTCTTGATAATTTAGTCGCTGTAAAAGGCAAGAACGGTTCACAAAGTGAACTCAAAGCAGCTGCGATTTGCAAAGCCACATACATTTGTGTTTGTACGCGCTCTGGATTGTCCTTGATTACTTTCCAAGGTTCTTCGTCAGCTAAATATTTATTTCCAAGACGAGCTACATTCATTAATTCACCAAGTGCTTCTCTAAAACGATATCTTTCGACTGAACTCGAAATCACAGCTGGATACGCTTTTAATTCCGTTAAAGTTGCTTCGTCAACCTCAGATAATTCGTTTGGCGTAGGTACAACTCCCTTGTAATATTTATTGGTTAAAACCACAACACGGTTTATGAAATTACCATAAATAGCAACCAATTCATTGTTGTTTCTCGCCTGGAAATCTTTCCAAGTAAAGTCGTTATCCTTAGTTTCGGGTGCATTTGATGTCAAAGCATAACGCAAAACATCTTGCTGACCTGGAAATTCTTCTAAATATTCGTGCAACCAAACCGCCCAGTTTTTTGAAGTAGATAATTTATTTCCTTCTAAGTTCAAGAACTCGTTTGCAGGAACATTGTCAGGCAAAATGTAGCTTCCTTCGGCTTTTAGCATCGCAGGAAAAATGATACAGTGAAAAACAATATTGTCTTTCCCTATAAAGTGAACCAACTTCGTGTCTTGATCTTTCCAGTACGGTTCCCACTCTTTTCCTTCGCGTGCAGCCCATTCTTTCGAAGCCGAAATGTATCCAATAGGTGCGTCAAACCACACATATAATTTTTTTCCTTCGGCACCAGGAACAGGAACATCAATTCCCCAATCTAAGTCACGCGTTACCGCTCGAGGCTCTAGTCCGCCGTCAATCCACGATTTTACTTGTCCGTAAACATTGGGTTTCCAGTCGTTTTTATGGCTAACGAGAATCCACTCTTTCAAGAAATCTTCGTAACGATCCAAAGGCAAAAACCAATGTTTTGTCGATTTCATAATAGGAGTTTCTCCGGTAATAGTCGATTTTGGATTAATCAAATCTGTAGCGTTCAAGGTCGATCCACATTTTTCACATTGATCACCGTAAGCTTCTTCATTGCCGCATTTGGGGCAAGTTCCTATAACAAAACGGTCTGCTAGAAACTGATCCGCTTTCGCATCATACAATTGTTCCGTCACTTGTTCTATAAAATCGCCTTTTTCATATAATGTTGTAAAAAACTCCGAAGCGGTATCATGATGAATTTTAGCCGAAGTTCGAGAGTAATTGTCAAACGAAATTCCGAAGTCAATAAACGATTTACGAATAATTCCATCGTATTTATCGATTACTTCCTGCGGCGTAATTCCTTCTTTTTTGGCTTTCATCGAAATAGCAACACCGTGTTCGTCGCTTCCGCAAACAAACAAAACGTCTCTTCCTTGCAATCTCAGGTAACGGGAATAAATATCGGATGGCACGTAAACACCCGCCAAATGGCCAATGTGAATAGGTCCGTTTGTGTAAGGCAATGCCGCTGTAATCGTATATCTTTTTGGATTCTGTGTCATAAAATTATTTTTAGATTCTGAAATTAATTCAGAATTCGGTGCAAAAATAAGCAATAGAATTTTTATTTGAAGCAATTTCCCGCTATCCATTGCAATCTTTTCTTTTTTCAAGAAAAAAAGAAAAGGATTTCCACTGCTAGCGGGGCTAGGGAATTGGGATTTCCATAATACTTTTTCACAATCTTGTCATTTTGATGAAGGGATAGTCTTATAAAGTATGTCATGCTTTGGGAATTAGTTATCTGATTCCTCGTCCCTCTGAAAGACAAGATAGCGGGAGCACTCTAAAGTAGAATATGCGGGTTGGAGAATTAAAAATCCCAAGGTGTTGGTGGCCAACTCATCTAGTGAAATAATACTACTCTATTGGAACAGATAATTTTTCATAACTTTGATTTCAAAAACACAAGGCAGAATTCAGATTAAATACAAGCAGAGTGAGTAAATCGTATATAAAGTGTTTAGATTGTGGTACAGTTAATCTTAACAATGAATATTGTAGTAACTGCGGTGCAATTCTAGATGTAGTTCTCAAGCGCAGACTCGAAAGTGAGAAAAAGATGCTGCAGAAAATCGAGGAACAAGAAAAAACAAATAAAAAGCCAAACAAAATTGAAGCGTTTTTAAAAAACGGTGCGGAACACCCAAACATCTTAATGCGAATTCTGTTTCAAGTAGTTTACTCCATTTGGATTTTCTTTGCACTAATTGTTGGAGGTCTTATCGCTTTGTTTACAGCGGCTGTAGCGGGTTAAGATAAAATAGAGATGATGCTATTAAATTAAAATCGTCTGTATTAATATTTTAATAGTATTCATGAAAGCTTTTAGTACGTCTGGAGCATTTTTAGTGCTTTTTGCGGTTGTTTCAGCTTTATTGCTTAGTATTTTGTATGTCTAGAACTGTCGTTTATATTATAATGTTTCTAACTGCTCTGACAATTTATGTCATGCAGCGATTGAGGGTACCATTAGCAGATTTGGTTAATAATTATGTCAATGATTTGCTATATGTTCCATTAGTACTTGGTGCGATTGAATTTGTAATTAGAAAATTTAAGAAAGATAGTTTGTTTAAATTACCAATTGCTTTTGTTGTTTTTTTAGCCAGCTTTTATTCTTTTTATTTCGAATATTACCTTCCTGGAATAAATCCAAGATATACGGCAGACTGGATTGATGTAGTCCTATATTTTTTGGGAGGATTTGCTTTCTTCTACAGTGAAAAGATTGACATTAAAATAGTTTCAAAATAGAATATTTAAATTTTTGATTGACTTTAGTTCCATTCTTTATCTTTGTAAACGGATTTAATTAAAATTTTAAGCATGGCAAAAGGACCCGAAAAAAACACTAAAAACAAGGCTTTACATACCAAATTGCTAAATCGGAAAAATGCGAAGCTTCAACAAGAAAAGAAGGAAAAAGCACTGCGATTGAAGGCTTTAGTAGCTAAAATGAATCAGAAAAAGAATAGTGAGGATACTGATGCCAGTTAAATGCTATCTTTAATTAATTTGTGTAGTCCGTGGCTAAAATAAAACATTTCTAATCCTCACTATTTTACCCGAAATTTGCACTCAACTCTTAAAAAACAAACTTCCATGGAATTTGGTAAAATAATTATTTCAGAAACGGCAGCAGCCAGCGAAAACCCGCAAGATGTAATCAACTCAAATATTTCTGTAATCAACTTAATGCGTGAGGAAAAAATTGACGATGATTTGATTCATGAAGATGCGTTGATGAGTTATTATTTAGATTATTACACTTCCCAATATACAGAAGGTAATTTTGCGCAATTTGTGTATAATTCCCGATGGAATACTGAGCTTAACGAATTAATAGAAGAAGGTTTGCAGTTATTGGGTGCCAAAAAACATTTGGAATTATTCCAACAACAATGCAAGAAGGTTAAATTGATGAGCGGTGTCAAACGCGATAAATTCTTTAAAGGAAAATTGGAGGGAGTAAATCCAATACGCGATTTGATGAACAACGATACTTTTTATGAAATAGAAGAAAATTTAGTACAACTTAATGCTGAATTTTTAAAGTCTCATCCTGATTTAGAAGTACTCTCGGTTGATGATATGTTTGCGACCTTAGAAGAATTTGTCGGTCACGAAATCAAAAGAGAGTAATTATTCCTCAGAGTTTCACAAAGTTATTTATGAGGATATAATATTAAATCGATGGTTTCCGTCAGATCAGTAAAATAGGGAGGTGTTTTTACACTTCTTTTGATTATCTCTGTGTTAGTTTTGCGAATCTTTGCGAAATAACTTTTTCTCGTTTCTATCAAACATTTCCTTAAATTTGCTTTCTTTATAGAGATAAAAACCCAAGAGTTATAAAATTCAAGCTATGTTACAAATTGCATTTATTAGAGAGAATCAAGAGAAAGTAATCCAGGCTTTGGCAAAAAGGAATGTGGATGCCAAAAGTATTGTGGAAGAGGTGATAAAACTAGACGAACAACGTCGTGCTACAAAAGTTGAGTTGGAAGGAATTCTATCCGAATCTAATAAATTATCCAAAGACATTGGCGAACTGATGAAAAACGGTGAGAAATCAAAAGCCGCTATTCTAAAAGAAAAAACAGTCTTAAATAAGGAGAAAAGTAAGAAGCTGGCTGAAACCGCAGATGCAATTACTACTGAACTAACAGCGAAACTTTATACTTTACCTAATCTTCCAGCAGATATTGTTCCAGTGGGGAAAACGCCTGAGGAGAACCTGAATATTTTTGAAGCGGGCGAAGTTCCTGTTTTGCATGAAGGTGCACAGCCGCATTGGGAATTGGTAAAAAAATACGATATCATTGATTTCGAACTAGGAAATAAAATTACAGGAGCTGGTTTTCCTGTTTACAAAGGAAAAGGGGCGCGTTTACAACGTGCTTTGATTAATTATTTTTTAGATAAAAATGTTGCAGCTGGATATAATGAAGTGCAGGTGCCTCATTTTGTAAACGAAGCTTCGGCTTATGGAACGGGACAATTACCAGATAAAGAAGGGCAAATGTACCATGACGCGACTGATAATTTATATTTAATTCCTACAGCTGAGGTGCCGGTAACCAACTTGTTTAGAGATGTAATCCTAAACGAAAGCGAATTGCCAGTTCTTACGACAGCTTACACGCCATGTTTCCGTCGTGAAGCAGGTTCTTACGGAGCGCACGTTCGTGGATTGAATCGTTTGCATCAATTTGACAAAGTAGAAATTGTACGCGTAGAGCATCCTGATAAATCATACGAAGCTTTGGACGGAATGGTAGAACACATTAAAGTGATTCTTGACGAATTGAAATTACCCTATAGAATTTTACGCCTTTGTGGTGGAGATATGGGATTCACATCGGCTTTGACTTATGATTTTGAAGTGTTTTCTACCGCTCAAGACCGTTGGCTAGAAATCAGTTCGGTTTCTAATTTTGAAACTTTTCAGGCAAATCGCTTGAAATTGCGTTTCAAAGACAAAGACGGAAAAAACCAATTAGCACACACCCTAAACGGAAGTTCATTGGCTTTGCCAAGAGTTTTGGCAGGAATTTTAGAAAATTACCAAACTCCCGAAGGAATTGTAATACCTGAAGTATTGCGTCCTTACTGTGGGTTTGATATTATAGACTAATTAGTGTTCAGTCCTCAGTGATCGGTGTTCAGTTTGCTTCTGAATAATACATCGGTTCGCAAACTGAACACTGAATACTGAACACTTTTAACATGAAGCACTTTTTTCTATATATCACTTTGTTATTCTCGCTGTTTTCGTTTGCTCAAAACGAGCAGTTAGCACAGTATTATTATGACAAAGGTGATTTTGAAAAAGCGAAATTGGGATATGAGGAGTTGTTACTTAGCGTTCCTCAAAACATGCAGTATTTTATAAGAACTATTGATTGTTATCAGCAACTGCAACAATTTGAAAGCGCAGAAAAAGCGATTCAAATCCGACTCGACAAATACAATCAAGGCAATCTTCTGGTAGAATTGGGATACAACTTTCAGTTGCAAAAGAATGAAGCTAAAGCCAAAAGTTATTACGATCAAGGGATAGATCGAATTAAGAAAAACCCAAATGAAGTGTATGGCATTGCTGGCACATTCGAGAAAAAAGTATTGTTAGAATACGCTTTGCAGGCCTACCAAACTGCCTCAGATTTAGAATCAAAATACAATTTTAATTATCAGAAAGGATTGCTTTACGGACAGTTAGGCAATACTGAAATGATGATTTCTACTTTTTTAGATGAATCGTATGCAAATCCGCAAAATTCGATTTTAATTCAGAATCAATTGTCTCGTTTCATGTCAGATGATAGTGATGCTGCTTTTAATGACCAACTTAGAAAAGCATTGATTGTTCGTGTCCAAAAAAATCAAGACCTATTTTGGAATCATTTTTTAAGCTGGTTCTACGTACAACAAAAGGAATTTTCGAAAGCCTTTATTCAAGAAAAAGCAATCTACAAACGGAATCCTGAATCATTGGCAAATATTGTGAACTTAGTACATCTGGCTGTTGAAGAAGACGATCAGGAAATTGCTGTTGAAATTTTAGGGTTTGTTCTGGAAAACACTAACGATCTCGAATTACTTGTTCAGGCAAATACTTATCTAATCAAAATGAAAATTGAAAAAGCGAAGGAAAAAGACTTTGCAAATATCAATGCCGAAATAGAAGGTTTGCTAGCAGAATATGAAATCAGCCCTTTTACCTTATCTTTGCAAATAATTCAGGCACATTTTGTGGCTTTTAATTTAAAAAATTCGGAAAAAGGAAGGGCAATTATCAAACAAGCGCTTGACTTAGAATTGGATGATTATAAAGTCGCACAGGCCAAAATGGAATTAGCGGATATTTTGCTTTTCGAAGAAAAATTCAATCAGGCATTGATTTATTATTCTCAGATTGAGATGGATTTGAAAAATGATGTCGTGGCGCACGAAGCCAGTTTAAAAGCGGCCAAAACGAGTTATTTTAAAACTGATTTTGTGTGGGCGTTGAAACAGTTTAAGGAACTAAAATCAGCAAATACTCAACTGATTGCAAATGATGCATTAGAATATTTCTTATTGATAAATGATAATACCGTGGCTGATTCGACTCAAACAGCCCTAAAAGAATTCGCAAAAGGAGATTATCTTTTATATCAAAATAGAAATCAGGAAGCGATAGATCAATTTCAATCGATCTTGAAAAAGCATAAGGGACAGGAAATAGAAGCGGTCACTCTACTGCGTTTAGGGCAAATTTATGAGAAAACCGCCAACTATAACTTGGCTTTAGGCCAATATCAAGAAATTATTGAGCATCACGGTGACGGAATTTACATCGATGAGGCTTTGTTTTTTTCGGCAGAGATTTATAATAAAAAGTTGAAAGAAGTAGAAAAGGCGAAACCGTTGTACGAAAAGATAATTTTCAATCATGAAGACAGTATCTACTTTGTAGAAGCCAGAAAAAGTTTTAGGCAATTGCGAGGCGATACTAATTTATAAAATCTCGCAACGTCTGAAGGGAAATTAGAGCATAATAATAGAATATAGAATAGCGAGTTTGAGATAGAATGTAAAATCCTAAATCTAAATTCTTAAATCCTAAATATAAAATGATAATATACAACGTAACTACAAATATACACGAAAGTGTTCACGACCAATGGATGATCTGGATGCAACACAAACACATTCCTGAAATTCTCGCTACGGGCAAATTTACTGCTGCTCGATTAGTTCGTGTTTTAATAGAAGAAGAAATGGGTGGTGTAACTTATTCTACTCAGTACACTACAGACAGTAAGGAAACATTGGAGAAATATTATCAAGAAGATGCGCCTGGATTTCGTGAAGAAGGAATGAAGTTGTTTGGAGATAAAATGCTTGCGTTTAGAACTGAGTTAGAAGTGATTTCTGAACATTTGATTTAGTGATCAGTATTCAGTTTTAAGTGATCAGAATTTTTGCGAGTTTCGATAGCTATCGAAATCAAGTAATATCACGTCATTTTTCAAGTGAATAATTAAAAGCGATAAATTTTAAAATTTAATAATAAATATTTTGGCTCTTAATGCCTTTGTGGTAAAGAAAGATACTGAAATAAATTCAGCATAAAAATGGAAAAAGTAAAAGCCAAAAAACACCTCGGGCAACATTTCTTGAAAGACGAGAGTATAGCAAAGGATATTGCTGACACGCTAAACTTAGATGGCTATGATGACATATTAGAGATAGGGCCGGGAATGGGTGTTTTAACTAAATATTTGTTAGACAAACCTGTTACGACATATGTAATAGAGATCGATACGGAATCAGTGACGTATTTGGATGAGAATTATCCAAAACTAAAGGATAAGATTATATCTAAGGATTTTCTAAAATATAATATCAACGAAATTTTTGAAGGCAAGCAGTTCGCTATCATTGGGAATTTCCCTTATAATATTTCGACTCAAATTGTTTTTCGAACATTAGAATACCGCGATCAAATTCCTGAATTTGCTGGAATGTTCCAAAAAGAAGTGGCACAACGTATTTGTGAGAAAAAGGGAACTAAAGCTTACGGAATTCTGTCGGTTTTAGTACAGGCATTTTATGATGCCGAATATTTGTTTACGGTAGATGAAAATGTATTTATTCCGCCACCAAAAGTAAAATCAGGGGTTTTGCGTTTGCGTAGAAAAGAGAATTATAGTCTGCCTTGTGGAGAGAAATTATTTTTCACGGTGGTTAAAACTGCTTTTCAACAACGTCGCAAAACCTTGCGAAACAGTTTGAAAACCATGAACCTATCTGATAGTTTAAGACAAGATCCTGTTTTTGATCTTCGCCCAGAACAATTAGACGTAGCACAATTTATAGAACTTACACAAAAAATAGAAGCGGATGGAATTTAAAATCAGCAAAAACTTAATACTCGAATTAGAGCAGCACATTGTCAATAAAAACGATAGGGAACTGGAAGCCTTATTGAATGACATGCACCATGCCGATATTGCAGAGATTTTGGATGAGCTTGATTTTGATGAGGCAACCTATATATTTAAAGTATTAGATAGTGATAAAACAGCAGAAATTCTTCTTGAACTAGAAGATGATTTGCGTGAAAATATATTAAGTAGGCTTTCGCCAAAAGAGATTGCCGAGGAACTTGATGAGCTGGATACGAATGATGCGGCTGATATTATCGCCGAACTTTCTCAGGATCTAAAAGCCGAAGTAATCTCGGAGCTGAATGACGTTGAGCATGCAAAAGACATTGTTGACTTATTGCGTTATGATGAGAATTCAGCCGGTGGATTGATGGGAAAGGAGTTAGTGAAAGTCAATGAAAACTGGAATGTGCTAACCTGCGTCAAGGAAATGCGCATCCAAGCCGAAAATGTTTCTAGGGTTCATTCTATTTATGTAGTTGATGATGATAACAGATTAAAAGGGAGACTATCGTTAAAAGATTTGTTGACCACTTCGACTAAAACACAAATAAGTGATATTTACATCCGGAAATATAATTTTGTAAATGTAGATACTGAAGATGTTGAGGTGGCTCGAATTATGCAGAGATATGATCTGGAAGCTATTCCGGTGGTAGATGAAATGGGGCGTTTAGTAGGTCGCATCACCATTGACGATATAATTGACGTTATTAGGGATGAAGCTGATCAAGATTACCAGTTAGCGGCGGGTATCTCTAAGGATGTAGAAGCAGATGATAGTATTCTAGAGCATACAAAAGCGCGTTTACCCTGGTTGGTTTTAGCTTTACTTGGAGGTTTTATCTCCGTGAAAGTCCTTGGGTTATTCGAGGGTGCTATGCTAGAGCATGGTGAACTATTTTTCTTTACACCTCTTATTGCCGCAATGGCAGGAAATGTTGGGGTACAGTCATCAGCTATTATTGTACAAGGTTTAGCTAACAATACTTTAACTGGTTCCTTGTTAAGTAGATTAATGAAAGAGGTTTCTCTAAGTTTGCTTAACGGATTCATTCTCGCAATTATTTTATTCATAGGGAGCTATTTACTTTTGGATGTTGAAATTGTCATTGGAGTAATTGTCACTTCCGCCTTAGTTTCGGTAATTATAATTGCATCTCTTATAGGGACATTTGTACCATTGTTGTTAGATAAATTTGGGGTTGACCCTGCATTAGCAACGGGTCCGTTTATCACTACCAGTAATGATATCTGCGGAATTCTTATCTATTTCTCCATTGCAAGAATTATTTTAGGCTTTTAAATACGGAATGAAAATTCGTTTCTAAAAACCAAATTATTGACTAAATAAACCAAAAAAATAAAAAACCACAAAATTGAAATGAAAGTACATATAATAGGAGGCGGAAACCTTGGGACCTCGGTTGCAATAGGAATATCTAAATTTTCGAAAAATAATCAGGTTACTATCACCCGAAGAAATACGGCTAGTATTGCCTATCTTGAAAAATCGGGAATAACGGTTTCATCTGATAATACACATAATATTGAAGAGGCTGATGTAATTATACTAACTATAAAACCCTATCAAGTAGATGTAGTTTTGGCTGATATCTTACCTAAAATCACAAACAAAACGATCGCTTCGGCAGTAAGTGGATTGTCTATCGAAGCGCTGCAAGCGAAGATAGGGGATCAAAATCATGCTATAAGAATCATGCCTAATATTGCAGCGCAATTTGGAGAGTCTGCAACCTGTATTTCATTTACTGAAAATAACAAAGTGCATGCTGAGGATGTAATTGGATTATTTGAAGATTTAGGTACAGCACCAGTTATTGACGAAAAACTAATGGATGCAGCTACAGTTTTGGCAGCGAGCGGAACTGCTTTTGCATTGCGTTACATTCGAGCATCAATGCAAGCAGGAATCGAAATAGGGTTTGATTGGAAAACGGCTTTGGCGATTTCGGCACAAACTGTAAAAGGCGCTGCGGAAATGCTCATGGAAGAGCAAGTACATCCAGAACAATTAATAGATAGGGTGACTACACCAAAAGGTTGTACGATTGCTGGTCTTAACGAAATGGAGATGCACGGGTTTAGCTCCTCATTGATAAGAGGAATAAAAACTTCTTTAAAGCAAATACAAGGCTGATTTTATGTTCGAAACATTCAGCTATTAAATAACTAATTATTAGTAGGTTATAATTTACAAAGCTACTTAATAGCTTGTAATTCATCGGATTAAAACGCATTTAATCGAGAACAACGTGTAGTATTTTTTTTGATATATAATTAAACGTAAATTTGTAATAGCCCTACTAATCTACTCTTTCTTTTCTTATTAATGGTATAATTGAGTATCAACAATAAATATACATTATGATGAAAAAACTACTTTACATGCTTTACGAGCGAATTTCTGATTTTTTATTTGGAGGACAAACTACTCCATTTTAAAAGATTAAAACGGTGTTTAAAAAGACAAAATTTAAATAGTTTTCAATTTGAATGCTATTAGATTGAAAACCATTTCTGAATTTAAATATTTTGGAAATGGTTTTTTTTATTTATTCAGTTGGTAGAAATAGAAATCTATTTTTTTTCTTAAAACAATAAATTGTGTTTTTTTCGCTAATTTTGATTTCTAACTTAGAAATCATTTTTATGGATATTAAAATTCTTCATATTGACAGCAATAATGCCATTTTAATGAGCCAATTGCAAGATATGGGTTTTGAAAATCACGAAGATTTTACTTCCTCAAAAGAAGAGATTGAGGACAAAATACATGCTTACCAAGGGATTGTAATTCGAAGCCGATTTAAAATTGACAAAGCCTTCCTCGACAAAGCCACTAACTTGCTGTTTATAGCCCGTGTAGGTGCTGGCCTGGAAAGTATCGATTGCGACTATGCAGTATCAAAAAACATTACGCTCATTGCTGCTCCCGAGGGGAATCGCAATGCAGTTGCTGAGCATACTTTAGGAATGATTTTATCGCTTTTTAATAATCTAAATAAGGCTGATCGAGAAATTAGGTCGGGACATTGGAACCGAGAAAGCAATAGAGGTCATGAACTGGACGGTAAAACCGTAGGTATTATTGGCTATGGTAATATGGGGAAATCCTTTGCTAAAAAACTACGTGGCTTTGATGTAGAAGTGCTGTGTTATGATATTCAAGGAAATGTGGCTGATGCCAATGCGAAACAGGTTACGCTCGAAGAATTACAGCAAAAATCAGATGTGTTGAGTTTGCATCTTCCCTGGACACCTGAAACTGATAAAATGGTTGATGCAGCTTTTATTAATGCTTTCGCAAAGCCTTTCTGGATTTTTAATACCTCTCGAGGAAAGAATATAGTAACTGCAGACTTAGTGAATGCTTTAAAATCAGCGAAGGTTTTGGGCGCGGGACTGGATGTGTTGGAATATGAGAAATTATCCTTTGAAACGCTATTTCAAGATAAGAATACGCCAGAAGCATTTCAATACTTATTAAATGCAGACAACGTTATATTATCACCGCATGTGGCTGGATGGACTTTTGAGAGTCACGAACGACTGGCTCAAGTAATTGTAGATAAAATCAAAGCGATGTATTTTATTGAGGATAAAGCTGTAGTCAATGAAAAACGTGTGACGGGAATCGGAGGGTTCTTTTTTAAATCCAAAAATTCTACAGAGTTGGTTGCTTGGTACGCTAAGTATTTAGGTTTAAAAACGGATGATTATGGTTCTACTTTTTGGTGGAAAGATGGTAAGGGGAATGATTGTTCTACGCATTGGTCTCCATTTGCTGAGGACACGAACTACTTTGCTCCAAGTGAAAAACAATTCATGCAAAACTTTAGAGTGGATAATTTAGAGAATTTGCTGCTACAATTAAAAGAGGAAGGTGTGACCATTGTAGGGGAAATGGAGAGCTATGATTATGGAAAATTTGGCTGGATATTAGATCCTGAAGGAAATAAAATTGAACTTTGGGAACCAATAGATTACATTTTTAAATAAAATTCAATACATTTATTCTTCGAATATTGATCAAATAATCAACCACTATGCAAAATTCAAAAAAGGAAGCTTGGAATACGTCACAGCCAGTTCATGAGGACAACAAAAAATTAGCCGCTGGTATATTAGCTATACTTCTAGGTCCATTTGGGATTCATAAATTCCTTTTAGGGTATACCACAGAAGGAATAATCTGGCTTGTAATTAGTCTTGTTACTTGTGGTTCAGTTACTGCAATCCTTGGACTTATTGAAGGAATTATATATTTAACAAAATCAGACCAAGAGTTTTATCAAACTTATCAGGTGAATAAGAAAGCATGGTTTTAATCATAAAAAAGTCTCGGAATTCCGAGACTTTTTTTATGATTATTATTGTTTTAAGATGATTAGGCTATACTAATCTTCTTTTTCAGATAATTTTCTTTCTAGTTCTGCCTGAAATTCTTCCATCACTGGTTTCATTGTACTTTCAGGAATATCTGCGATTCTAATGTACATCAAACCATCGACCGCGTTGTTGAATAAGGGATCGACATTAAAAGCAACTACTTTTGCGTTTTGCTTGATGTATTTTTTAATTAATACAGGTAATCTTAAAACTCCTGGTTCGAGTTCGTCAATAATTTTGTCAAATTTATTTAAATCAGCTTCCGTTTCATTAAAAATAAAATCTTTGTCTGCATCTTTTAGTTTTACTTTATAAGCTTTCTTAGGATAGATGTACTGAGCAATATAAGGATCGTAATAATTCGATTTCATGAATTCAATCATCAGAGATTTTGAAAAATCAGAGAATTGATTACTAATACTTACGCCGCCAAGAAGGAATTTGTGTTCCGGAAAACGCAAGGTCGTATGAATAATTCCTTTCCAAAGTAAGAAGAGCGGCATTGGTTTTTGCTGGTATTCTCTGATAATGAAGGCTCGTCCCATTTCTATAGACTTATTCATCATATCATGAAGTTCTGGCTCAAAGCGAAAAAGCTCATTCAGATAAAAACCTTCAATACCATATTTTGGGAAAATCTCTGATCCTAATCCCATTCTATAAGCTCCAGCAATTTTTTTTGCTTCGTCATCCCATAAAAATAGGTGGTGGTAATATTGATCAAATTTGTCTAAGTCGATGGATTCATTGGTTCCTTCCCCCACTTCTCTAAAAGTGATTTCTCGTAACCGACCAATTTCATGAAGTACTGTTGGGATCTTAGTTGCTTTCGCAAAAAACACCTCATAATTCTTACTTTGTAACAATCTGCAATCGGTATCTCGTAAAGCATCTACTTCGGCAATTATTTTTTCACCATTTCCAGGAGTCGCTATTTCCTTAGGACTTCTAGGTAGTTTTAAATTTGGCGTAGTTAATAATTTACTCTCCTTCTCGTACGGATTAGCCAACATATAGGTCTTCTTTCTCAAGAATTCTGAATACAATTCGATTGTTTTGTATTCGTTTTGTTCTGCTACAGAAATTGCTTTTCCAATTCTTACTTTGACCACACGATGCTTCTGACTGAAAACCTCTGACGGTAGTTTAGCCGTACGCAAGGTTCCACTAATTTTAGAAAGGAAATAAAATAACCAGCTGTTTTTAGCATGGAAATAAATAGGTACAACGGGAACTTGTGCTTTTCGAATCACTTTAATAGCTCCTTCTTCCCATGGTTTGTCGACCATGTGCTTTCCGTCCTTGTAACTAGAAACTTCTCCTGCTGGAAACATTCCAAGCGGTTTTCCGTCGCTTAAGTGACGTAAAGTTTCTTTGATTCCTATTACACTTGACTTTGCATCCTTATGATTTTCAAAAGGATTGACAGGCATGATGTATTTTTTGAGTGGCTCAATTCGATGCAACAAGAAATTGGCTATTATTTTGAAATTTGGCTCTCTTTCGAGCATTAATTTCAACAGCAAAACACCATCTATTCCTCCCAAAGGATGATTAGAAATGGTTATATAAGCACCTTCTTTTGGTAGTCGTTTAAAATCTTCTTCAGGGATCTCAAATTTTATTTGTAGGTCGTCTAATATCGCATTTAAGAAATCAACGTCTTGTAAATGTTTATTGCTATCGTAGAATTGATTGAGCTTCGAAATCTTTAATACTTTCATCAATAGCCAACCGGAAAAAGTTCCCAGCACTCCGTATTTTTCAGTATTTATTGCCTTTGCAACTTCTTTTGCGGTTACTAAACCCATGTAAGTATTGTTTTTGAGCGAGGGACAAAGATAGTTAAAAAGTCCATTATTAGCCTACTGCAGTATTGGATTTTGTGGTTTTTTATATGGTTTCATTTTTATTTTTTAGTACTTTTGAAATTCAAAATTTTAAAAAAATGAAGATTATTTCTTATAATGTAAACGGGATTCGTTCTGCAATTTCCAAAGGATTCATAGAGTGGCTTCAACAAGCAAATCCTGATGTGGTTTGCCTTCAGGAAATTAAGGCGACTCCTGAACAACTTCCCTTATTGGATTTTGAATTAGCAGGTTATCCTTATCACTATTGGTTCCCAGCTACAAAAAAAGGGTATAGTGGCGTGGCCATTTTATCGAAAATAAAACCAAATAATGTCGTTTTTGGAACTGGTATTGAGCATATGGATTTCGAAGGAAGGAACGTCCGTGTCGACTTTGACGATCTATCAGTAATGAGTTTGTATCTGCCTTCAGGGACAAATAGTGAGCGATTAAGCCATAAATTCATGTATATGGATGATTTTCAAAATTACATTACTGACTTGAAGAAAGAGATTCCCAATCTAGTTATTTGTGGTGATTATAACATCTGCCACGAGGAAATTGATATTCATGATCCTGTTCGAAATAAAAAAGTATCTGGATTTTTGCCCGAAGAAAGAGCTTGGCTTGATCTATTTCTAAATAATGGATTTATCGATAGTTTTCGTTTTTTAAACAAAGAACCAGACAATTATACTTGGTGGACTGTACGTGTTCCCACAGCTCGACTTAATAATAAAGGATGGAGAATCGACTACTGTTTGGTAAGCGAACCACTCAAAGATAGAATAAAAAGGGCACTTATTTTACCCGAAGCAAAACATTCTGACCATTGTCCCGTTTTAGTGGAGGTCGAGTAGATTAAGAATAAAACAGATTATAATTTTTAAAGAATAAAAAATGATAAAGAGAATTTCACTAGGACTGTTAATTGTAGCGCTTTCAACTTCTTGCGTTTCCAAGAAAATTTACAACGAATTAGAAAATAAGTTCACGGACTTAAAGAAAGAAAATAGAACCTTATCTGACGAGAATTCAGATCTTTTGCAAGCAAAAAACCAACTGCAATTGGAGCAAGATGCCTTAAGTACTGAGCTAAGCAAAGTAAAGTCGGAGCGCGACAAATTACTTGCTGATTACGGTGCTTTAAGTAATAAAATGGATGTAATGCAAGAATCGTACGATGCATTAGAAAAAAATAGTAACGAAGCATTGAAGACCAACATGAGCAAAAATCGTGATTTACTTAGTCAATTAGATGCTAAAGGGAAGGCACTGGCAATTGAGCAAGAGCGATTAAGTAAAAGTGCACAAAGACTTCAAGAATTAGAGTCATTGATTGCTGCCAAAGAAGCAGCGATGAAAAAATTGAAAGAAACGCTTTCAAATGCTTTGAATAGTTTTGAAGGAAAAGGGTTAACCGTGGAGCAAAAAAACGGAAAGGTTTATGTTTCCATGGAAAACAAATTACTGTTTAATTCTGGTAGTTGGGCTGTAGGTTCAGAAGGGAAAAAAGCAGTGGTAGAACTAGGAAAAGTATTGGGTGACAACCCTGATATTTCAGTTTTAATTGAAGGTCATACTGATGACGATCGTTTCAGTGCTTCTGGACCTATTGCTGATAACTGGGATTTATCGACTAAAAGAGCCACTGCTATAGTTGCAATTTTAAGCGAAAATAAAAACATCAATAAACAAAATTTAACTGCTGCAGGAAGAGGAGAATTTTCGCCATTGGCTAGTAATTCTTCAGCAGAAGGAAAAGCAAAAAACAGAAGAATCGAGATTATCTTGACGCCAAGACTAGATGAAATCGCTGAAATGTTGAATGAAATTAATTAAATTTTGTCTAAAGTTGAAAGTCATAAAGTCTTAAAGAATTTGCTTTGACTTTATGACTTTCGACTTTATAACTTTTAGACTTTATGAAATATACAACCTTACCCAATACTGAAATAAAAGTCAGCAAAATATGCTTAGGTACTATGACTTTTGGGCAACAAAATACAGAATCCGAAGGACATCAACAAATGGATTATGCCCTTGAAAAAGGGATTAACTTTTTTGATACAGCCGAGATGTATTCAGTTCCAGGAAGACAAGAAACTTATGGGAGTACGGAAAAAATAATAGGAACATGGTTTAAAAAATCAGGAAAAAGAGAAGAAATAGTTTTGGCCTCTAAAATTGCTGGTCCTAATGCTAATTTTGGTTACATGAGAGAAAAGTTAGACTTTTCGCCAGAAAGTATAAAATATGCATTAGAAAATAGTTTACAACGTTTACAAACGGATTATATCGATTTGTACCAATTGCATTGGCCAGAGAGAAAAACTAATTATTTTGGTCAAAGAGGTTTCAAAGTGCAAGAGGACGGATGGGAAGATAATGTCCATGCGGTTTTAGATACTTTGGGCGATTTTATAAAGGAAGGAAAGATCAAGCACATCGGACTTTCTAATGAAACGCCTTGGGGAATTATGCGTTTTCTGGAAGAAAGCAAACATCACAATTTACCAAGGGTAAAAACAGTTCAAAATCCTTATAATTTGCTAAATAGGCTTTATGAAGGGGGTTCGGCAGAAATAGGCTTTAGAGAAAACGTGGGATTATTAGCTTATTCTCCAATGGCTTTTGGTGTGTTATCTGGAAAATTTCTAACGGGAGAAAAACATCCTAACGCAAGGCTTAATTTGTTTCCTCAATATTCAAGATACAATAGCGACCAGTGCACGGAAGCAACAAAACTTTACCAGGAAATTGCCCGTAAAAATGGGTTGAGTTTAACAGAATTGTCTTTGGCTTTTATAGAACAGCAATCGTTTGTAACCAGCACCATTATTGGAGCGACAACAATGGAGCAGCTAAAAGAAAATATTGATACGATTCAAGTTACATTATCAGATGAAATACTCAACGCAATTGATGGGGTACAAGCTATTATTCCTGATCCAGCGCCATAATTATTTGTATTCGCATTATTATACCAACGAACCCGATGAGTTAAACGACTTGTCGGGTTTGTTGTTGTAATGGATTTTCAAAATTCAAACTCTTTGATAGTCGAAAGGGAATCAACAGGAATTGAATCTTGTACTTTTATACGAAGATACGACTTAGCAGCACCAGAAATAAGAAGTGGTTGCGATTTGTAAATTGTGTCATCGGCAGTTAGTAGTCCTCTTTTAATCATGATGTTTGTTAAAAAAGATTCCTGTTTAGCAGCAAAATCTCTTAGCGTTCCCTGATCATTAAATTGATACATGAATTTTCGCGGACTAGGTATAATTCGAGCCAGAAACAAGCATTCGTTAAATGTTAATTCGGCTGGGCTTTTCTGGAAATAGAAACGACTTGCTTCTCCTATTCCATAAACATTTGGTCCCCATTCTATAATGTTAAAATAAACTTCAAGCATGCGTTCCTTGCTGACTATTCGATTATTTTCTAAAATGTAAACTAACAGAATTTCCTCTAGTTTTCTAGACAATGTTTTCTCTCTGGTTAGAAATGCGTTTTTTACTAATTGCATGCTTATCGTGCTAGCACCACGGGCAAATTTTTTGGTTTTTATGTTTTTGACAATCGATTGTTTAAAGGCTTCGTTTATAAATCCGTGATGGGAGAAAAAGGAAGGGTCTTCAGTAGTTAATACACTTTTCCGTAAATAAGGCGAAATTTGCTCTGTTGGCGTGTAATTTGGATTGGATGCTCCAACTAAAACTGGACGTTGCAATACATTATTTATAATTGCGCGATACACAAACTCACTGTTCAACTTGGTCAGATTTGCTTGCCCGTATTTTGTGATTTTTAAGTTTTCTTTTTTCAAATGACTGTCAAAAACG
Organism: Flavobacterium sp. XN-5; assembly: GCF_008033395.2. Classification (NCBI taxonomy): domain Bacteria; kingdom Pseudomonadati; phylum Bacteroidota; class Flavobacteriia; order Flavobacteriales; family Flavobacteriaceae; genus Flavobacterium; species Flavobacterium sp. XN-5. The sequence goes on along the minus strand of NZ_VOGZ02000001.1, from coordinate 823,507 downwards.
AGTTGGTCTGGTTGGTTTTGATTGAATTTAAAATCAAGTGTATAATCGAAAGTACCTTCGGCCTGCATTCCTTGAAAATTGGTAAACAAGCCATCAGGAAGAGAAGAAATGAACTCCTGAGCTTTCATTTTCGGGATAACCACTTTGAGTTTATATATTGTATCCGTTTCTGTGTTATAAGAGAGGTAAGGGCGAAATTTCACCTGATTGAATTGGGCAATAGAACTGCTATCTATTGCTATGAAATCAGCGCCCAGCAGGAAGCGATAGTCAAATCGCGCATTTTTTATTACAACATCTTTATTGGCTATTTTTGGGTGGTTTACACTAAAGTTGGTAATTGAAGTGAAGCCGTCAATGTGTAATTTACCACCACTTTTTTCGATATTTTCAACGTTCAGCCTGATGGAATCAAAGCTGGATTTTAAACCGTATCGTTCGTCAAAATATGGTACTTTTATTGGTCCGGTGTCTTTATTAAAAATTCTAATATCAGCTTTTTTATTTCTTGGATCTGCAAAACCGCTAATTTCCCATCGTTGAGCAAAAGTATTGGTTTGTACGTCAATCGAAGTTTCAAGCTCTTTATTTGAGAGCGTTAATTTTTTTATGTCAATAGTTGCTTTTTTCCCGTTATCATCTAATTTAAATTTGAGGTTTTCGACACTCATATCGGTGGGAACTAAGTTTAGCACTTTCGAAATAATTCTATTAGCAAAAGTGGCATAATCTCTTTTGTTATCGCTGTTGGATTCACTATTATCTTTCTTGAGGAATGCGGCGAAATTTTTTACGTTCCCTTTTTGTACAAGTTGTACCATTCCATTTTGAATTTCCAAAGTGCCCAGTTGCACATTGCCTAACAGTAAATTCCAAAAGTTAATACTAGTTTTCATTTTTTGAATTCTAAAAAGTGTATCAGCATCTTTAGGGGTCAAGGAGATTTCAGTTAGACTGATTCCCGAAAATCCTTCAAAACCGGCATTTTTTATAGTTAAATTACTATTGTATTGCTGCTCAATTGTAGTGGAAGTTTTTTCAATTGCTTGCTGTAGTACATAATCTCTAAAAACATAAAAACCGATAGCGATAAGTAGTAGGAATACTGCAAGCGATTTCAGTACAATAATTATCTTCTGTTTTGTGGTATTCATGAATTGTAGGTTATTTTAGGAGTCGATTGAAACACAAATTTAAATGATAAAATGCTAAACCTCTTTTTTAAGCTGAGTTTATTACTCGGGCAGTAGTTGATTTTTCGTTTTGGGCATAAAAAAACTACAATAGTTGTTTATTGTAGTTTTATAAAATTACTAATTTTATTGGTGTGACAAATTGCTTGTATAAATTAACTTATTTTTGATGGTAGAATTTTTTTACCTGTGCAATAATTTGATTCGAAGACATGCTATCTGCTGTTTCGACAGATTTAAGTTTGCTGGCAATAGTTGATTTTTCTTCGTTAATTCTTTTCTCCAGTTTTGTTTTTGTGTCTGCTGGGCCAAAGATGTACAATTCATCTGATTCACTAATAGAGGCTATAACATCTTTTAAATAGTTGTTAATTTGATGTTTCTTTCTTTCGTCAAAAGTTTTTTGAGAATCAATGTGTTGGCCACCAAAAAAGCTTCCTTTGTCGCCTTCTTTGTCATGATATACACTATTCTCTAAATCAGATTGAATTTCACTTACTGCTTCTTTTCCATCTTCAAGAGTTACAATGACTGCTTTTTTTGAGTCAATCCAAATACCAGTTTGCTTTTTCATGTTTTTGATTTTTTAAAATTATATAGATTAATTTTTTGTAATAGTCGTTAATCCGTTTCTTCAAGGATGCTTTTTAATTGGCTTATTAAAACCTATTCCGATTTATTTTACCAGAAAAAGAGCTGGCAATTGCTGAGGCTGTTTTTAGAATTGAAGCATTTACTGCTGGGTTAAACAAGCTTTTGTGTTCTAACTTGAAGTTTTTGAATTCAGGTGCAATTTGTTCGTATTCACAATCATTTCTACTAGCCAATCAAAAACGATTTCAATTTGATAGGCAGAATCTGAGCCAAAGATATCAGAGCTATCCTCTACAGGAAGCCATTCTTTTTGAACAAGTTCTTTTAATTTTTCTATCTCTTCTTTTTGTACAGTTTTGTCTACCATAGCAATGCTATAGAATGTTTTACCTAATAAGCAGTAAAAACGTACCATTGTATTGTCAGAAAGTTTCAAGATGATTTTATATAAAGATTAGTAGAATGCTCGAAACATAAATTTACAACAATACATTGTAATTCACTACTGTGTTAACATCTAAATAACTTTAAATCAGTATTTAAGCTGCGTTTTTGGCAAGCTTCTTAATTGGTAGTTGGTTTTTTACTTTTATCCCAATAGCATAGTGGCAACATCTTCTATTTTTGCGACAAGTTGAATTTTTATTCCGGTATTTTTTAATGTAATTTTATTGTATTTGGATACAAAAATAGTAGAGAAACCTAGTTTTTCGGCTTCTTGAATTCTTTGATCTACACGGTTCACAGGACGAATTTCTCCTGATAATCCTACTTCGCCAGCAAAACAAAAATCTTTATTAACCGCAATATCTTCATTAGAAGACAAAATGGCTGCCACGACAGCTAAATCGATTGCTGGATCATCAACGCTTATTCCTCCCGTAATATTAAGAAATACATCTTTGGCGCCAAGCCTAAAACCAGCTCTTTTTTCTAAAACGGCCAATATCATGTTGAGTCTCTTGGCATTATATCCCGTGGTGCTTCGCTGCGGAGTTCCGTAAACAGCAGTGCTAACTAGGGACTGGATTTCGATCATTAAAGGGCGCATTCCTTCCAGAGTTGAAGCAATGGCAGTACCGGAAAGTTCTTCGTCTTTATGCGAAATTAATATCTCTGATGGGTTTGATACTTCGCGCAGTCCGCTTCCTAGCATTTCATAAATACCAATTTCGGCTGTAGAACCGAAACGGTTTTTTAAAGAGCGTAAAATACGGTAAACATGGTTGCGATCTCCTTCAAATTGCAAAACAGTATCGACCATGTGTTCTAATATTTTTGGTCCAGCAATATTTCCGTCTTTGGTAATATGACCAATTAGAATGACCGGAATGTTTGTTTCTTTGGCAAATTTTATCAGTTCTGCTGTGGTTTCCCTGATTTGCGAAATGCTTCCCGCTGTAGATTCTATATAATCGGTATGAAGAGTTTGAATCGAATCGATAATTACAATTTCGGGTTTAATAGCTTCAATTTGTTTGAAGATATTCTGCGTTTTCGTTTCGGTAAGAATGTAGCAGTTGTCACTTGAAGTAGTGATTCTTTCGGCTCTCATTTTTATTTGTTTTTGACTTTCTTCGCCAGAAACATATAAGGTTTTGTAAGGTAGTTTTAGTGAAATTTGAAGCAATAGCGTACTTTTTCCTATTCCTGGTTCGCCGCCAAGTAGTATTAGAGATCCAGGCACGATTCCGCCACCAAGTACACGATTGAGTTCTGAATCAGTAGTGTCCATGCGGATTTCCTGAGTAGAATCAATTTCATTTATTTTTAAAGGTCTTGGTGCTTTGCTGGTTGTTGTTGCTTCACTTTTCCAAGCTACTTTTTCTTGTTTTTGTATAATTTCCTCGGCTATGGTATTCCATTCTTTACAAGAGTTACACTGTCCTTGCCATTTGGCATATTGGCTGCCACAATTCTGACAGAAAAAAGAAGTTTTTACTTTAGTAGCCATAGCGAGTTTAATTGTTTTGTTTAAATTGAAATAAAAAAAGACAATAGATAGAGTAACTATTGTCTTTTATATTGTAATGCTAAAATTACATTTATTTTTGAACTTTTCTCGTTTAAGTTAAAGAGTTGTCATTTTCATTTGGAAAAATAATCCAAGGCTTGAATGCTTTTGCTTCTTCGAATTCTAATGAAGCGTAGGAAATAATTATGATAATATCATCTTTTTGAACTTTTCTTGCGGCTGGTCCATTTAACGTTATTTCGCCTGAATTACGTTGGCCTTTTATCGCGTAGGTTTCAAATCTTTCGCCATTGTTAATGTTTACAATAGATACTTTCTCGCCTTCAATAATATTTGAGGCTTCTAACAGGGTTTCATCAATGGTAATGCTTCCGATATAATTTAAATCGGCTCCGGTTACTTTTACTCGATGAATTTTGGATTTTAATACTTGAATTTGCATGCTACAAAAGTAAATTAATTTAATGAAATGGTATCAATCAATCGAATGTTATTGACGATGACCGCGATAAAAGCACGGTATTTTTCAGTGCTTGTTTTATTTATGCAAGGCGTAAGCGTTGTCTCATCGGCAATTTGAAAATATTCTAATTCAAATGGAGCAGTTGTTTCGAAGGATTTTTCAACCCATTTCGTTACATCCTCAGCGCTACTTGTTTTGAATTTTTCCTTTGCAAGATTTAATATTTCGAAAATTAAAGCGGCGTCAGCTCGGTGTTCATCTGTCAATCGTTCGTTTCTCGAGCTCATTGCTAGGCCGTTTGGCTCTCTGTAGATAGTACAGCCAATCACGTTGACACTAAGATTGTTTTTTGAAACCATCTTCTTTACAATTTGCAATTGCTGGAAGTCTTTTTCTCCAAAATAAGCATTTGTAGGGGTTACAATTTCGAAAAGACGCTTAACGATTGTTCCAACACCATTAAAATGGCCTGGTCTGAACTTTCCTTCCATCTGATTTTCTAAACCATCAAAATCGAATGATTGAGATAATACTTTTCCCTCATAGATATCTTCAACAGAAGGAGCGTATAAAATAATATCAACGCTTAATCCCGCTATTTTTTCTATGTCTGCTTCGAGTGTTCTAGGATATTTTGACAAGTCCTCAGGATTGTTAAACTGAGTTGGATTGACAAAAATACTCACTACCGTAATTTCATTCTCGGTCAATGATTGTTGCATTAAGGAAAGATGTCCTTGATGTAATGCACCCATCGTAGGAACAAAACCAATGGTAGAATTTGGGGTTTTAATAGATTTTAAATAGTCTATTAAAGCTGCTTTTCCATAGAAAATAGGCATGGGTATTTTGTTTAAATTTAGTGCAAACATAATATATTAGTTAATAACTGCATAAATTTTTGTAATTTTGCGTGGTTTTTATTACCAATGAATTAAGCAAATTACAATATGAAAGATAAGAGGATATTATATGTATCATCTGAAGTGGTGCCTTACCTAGCTGAAAATGAAGTGTCTCTAATGTCTTATGACGTGCCAAAGATGATTAATGATCAAGGTGGGCAAATCAGAATTTTTATGCCAAGATATGGGAATATTAATGAGAGAAGACACCAATTGCATGAAGTAATTAGGCTTTCAGGGATGAATTTAGTTGTGAATGACCTGGATATGCCGCTAATAATTAAGGTGGCAAGTATACCTAAAGAAAGAATTCAAGTCTACTTTATTGACAATGATGAATACTTTAAGAGGAAAGCTACATTTACTGACGAAGAGGGAGTGATGTATGCTGACAATGACGAGCGTGCGATTTTCTTTGCAAAAGGGGTTGTTGAAACAGTAAAAAAACTAAACTGGGTTCCTGATATAATTCATGTTCATGGCTGGATGGCGGCAATGTTGCCTATCTATATGAAACATTATTATAAAAACGAGGCCTTGTTTTCTGATACAAAGATTGTTACTTCTGTTTATAGTCAGTCCTTTGAGGGGACTTTGGATGTAGAAATGATTAATAAAATAAAACTTGACGGAGTTCCTTTGGATGCAATTGCTGATTTAGAAACGCCAGATTATGAAAGTATCATTAAAGCGACGATTAAACATTCTGATGCTGTTATAATCGCTTCGGATAGTCTGTCTCCAAGTTTAACAAAATTTATAGAATCTTCAGGAAAACCTTTTTTACCTTTCGTCCCTAAAGATGAATTTGCGGAAGCGTATACTATTTTTTATAAAGACCAGGTTCTATCAATTTAAACTTTTATTTTCGAATATGTACAATAATTTTTTCAAGAAAATTCTATTAGTGTCGTGTGTTGTTTTTCTTTATTCCTGTGATAAAGATTATAATTCAATTGGAGGAGATCTAATAGGAGAAAATCATTTTGATTTTGCAAAATACACTTCAAATGTTGTCGCTTACAATCAAAAAATAGGACCTATACAGTCAAATAATCTTAATGTAAATGCACTAGGGATTTATGATAATCCAGCTTTTGGTACGACTACGGCAAATTTTGCAACCCAAGTAGTTTTAGAAAGTGTTAATCCTACGATTGGTAAGAACCCTGTAATTGAAAGTGTTGTATTGACAATACCGTATTTCAGTACTTTAAAATCTACGGATACTAATGGAGATGGAACATATCAGTTGGATTCAATCCAAGGTCCTTTAGACGGTAAAATTAAGTTGAGTGTTTATGAGTCTGGTTTTTTCATGAGAGATTTAGATCCTGCTGGAAGTTTTAAAGAAGCACAAAAATACTACACGAATCAAAATGTTGATTTCGATAACGTGAAAGTAGGAAATCGTTTGAATAATTCTACTAGTATAGCTCAAAACGATGCTTTTTTCTTTAGCGCTGCCGAATTTAAGACGACAACCACTACAGATGGAAAAGATGTGATTACTCGTGTGGCTCCGGAAATGCGTTTGGACTTGAATACTACTTTTTTTAAAACTAAAATCATTGACGCTACTGCTTCAGGAAAGTTAGTGACTAACGATGTGTTTAAAGAATACTTTAGAGGATTGTATTTTAAAGTAGAGAAATCAGGAAGCAGCCCTTCGAATATGGCTTTACTAGATTTCAAAAAGGGGAAAATTACAATCAAATTTAAAGAAGATACCTCAGATACAGATGCGACAAGAGTTGAAAAGTCAATTGTACTTAATCTTACTGGAAATACAGTTAGTTTATTAGAGCAAAGTAATACTAATACTGCATATGCTAATGCAACCACACCGGCTAACATCAATACAACTCTAGGCGACGAAAAATTATTTCTAAAAGGTGGCGAGGGATCTATGGCAATCTTGGAAATTTTTAAAGGAGATGAAATAAAAACAATTAGAGAAAGTGGATGGTTAATTAATGAAGCTAATCTGGTATTTCATCTTGACGCTACGACTTTAGGAAGTGCGGCGAAACCAAATCGTATTTATCTGTATGATCTTAATAATAATCGTCCAATTGTAGATTACAGTGATGGAACTGCGGGGACAAATGAAAAAAATGGAAAACTTGTTTTTGGAGGTATTTTAAATAAAGACAAAACAGATGACAATACTTACAAAGTAAGGATTACAAATCATGTTAGAAACTTAATTAAAAATGCTGATTCAACAAATGTTAAGTTAGGAGTTGTAATTACAGAAGATATAAATATCATAAATTCTAATAAGTTAAGAACGGCTAACAGTACGATAAGCCAAGCGCCTAGAGCTTCAGTTATGAGTCCATTGGGAACAATTTTGTACGGAAGTACAGCAACCGTTGCTGATGATAAAAGATTAAAATTAGAAATTTACTATACCAAACCGAATTAAATAAAGTAGAAACTATATGTGTGGAATTGTTGGATATATTGGTTACAGAGAGGCTTATCCTATTGTAATAAAAGGATTGAAAAGACTCGAATATAGAGGGTATGATAGCGCTGGGGTTATGATATATGACGGTGATGCTGTTAAACTATGTAAGACAAAAGGAAAGGTGGCAGATCTTGAAGAAAGAGCTTCAAAAGAGATTACAACTAATGGAACAATAGGGATTGGGCACACACGTTGGGCTACACATGGTGTTCCTAATGACGTAAATTCACATCCACATTTATCTAATTCTGGAGATTTAGTAATAATTCACAATGGTATCATCGAGAATTATGCTCCATTAAAGGAAGAATTGATAAAAAGAGGTTACGTTTTTCATTCAGATACAGATACTGAGGTTCTTGTTAATCTTATCGAAGAAGTGCAAAAAAACGAAAATATAAAACTAGGAAAGGCAGTTCAAATAGCACTTAATCAAGTGGTAGGTGCATATGCGATTGCTGTTTTTGATAAAAAAAATCCTAATGAAATTGTGGCGGCTCGTTTAGGTAGTCCGCTTGCGATAGGTATTGGAGAAGGAGAGTATTTCATCGCTTCAGATGCATCTCCTTTTATAGAATATACTTCTAATGCGGTATATTTAGAGGACGGTGAGATGGCTAATATTAGATTACACAAAGGAATGAAAGTAAGAAAAATCAAAGACGACTCTTTGGTTGATCCTTATATTCAAGAGCTTCAAATGAATTTGGAGCAAATTGAAAAAGGGGGTTACGATCATTTTATGCTAAAAGAAATATACGAGCAACCTAATGTAATAAAAGATACTTATAGAGGTCGCTTACATCCTAATGAAGGAATTATTCAAATGGCTGGTGTTGAGGATAATTTAGAAAAGTTCTTAAATGCAGACCGAATTATAATCGTTGCTTGCGGTACATCCTGGCACGCTGGTTTAGTGGCTGAATATATTTTTGAAGAGTTCGCGAGAATATCCGTAGAAGTAGAATATGCTTCAGAATTTAGATATAGAAACCCAATAATCAATAGTAAAGATGTTGTAATTGCAATTTCTCAATCTGGAGAAACAGCTGATACAATGGCGGCTATTAAATTAGCAAAGGAAAACGGAGCATTTGTTTTTGGGGTTTGTAATGTTGTAGGTTCTTCCATTTCTAGAGAGACTCATGCTGGTGCTTACACCCATGCTGGTCCAGAAATTGGAGTGGCGTCTACTAAAGCGTTTACAACTCAAATTACAGTTTTAACGATGATTGCTTTGCGTCTAGCTAAAGCTAAAGGAACATTGTCTCATTCGGATTTTCACAGGTATTTGCAAGAATTAGAATTGATTCCTGAGAAAGTTAAAGAAGCGTTGAAAACTAATGATCGTGCAAAAGAAATCGCGGCTGAATTTAAAGATGCTCCTAATTGTTTGTATTTAGGACGTGGTTATAATTTCCCAGTTGCATTAGAGGGAGCTTTAAAACTAAAAGAAATATCATACATTCATGCTGAGGGTTATCCTGCTGCAGAAATGAAACACGGTCCAATAGCTTTGATTGATGAGCACATGCCAGTTATTATAATTGCTCCAATACAAGGACATTATGATAAAATTGTAAGTAATATACAGGAAATAAAGTCTAGAAGCGGAAGAATTATTGCTATTGTAACAAAAGGCGATACTCAAGTAAGAGAATTAGCAGACTATGTTATAGAGATTCCTGAGACTTCAGACGCTTTGTCGCCATTAATTACGACAATACCATTGCAACTTTTATCATATCATATAGCAGTAATGAGAGAATGTAATGTTGATCAACCAAGAAATTTGGCCAAATCAGTAACAGTGGAATAAGAAATTCAATATATTAAGTTAAAAAAATGCAAGATGTAAATCTTGCATTTTTTTTTGCTCAAAATTTTTTAAACACAATACTTTTATGATAAATGCATTATTTTAACTTAAATTATATGTATGCATAGTATTTTTATGATTTTAGACCAAAATATTAAATATAATTTATAATATTATAATATTGAATATGTTAAAATAGAATTAAAAAGATAACAATAATGAAATATTTTTAACGTTTTTTTAATAATATTAAAATTAATTGTACTTTGGTGATCTAAATCAATAAAATCCAGCCAAATGAAAATGTATTTTCTTTTTTTGTCATTGTTTTTTTGCAGCATAAGTTTTGCTCAGACTTCAATTTCAGGTGCCGTTACTGATAGTGACAACCAACCAGTTTTTGGAGCCAACATTAAAGTCATTGGGGGTGCCGCTGGCACAGTTACTGATAATGATGGAAAATTTAATTTAACAGCTTCGAGTAAACTGCCTTATATTATTGAGATTTCAAGTGTAGGGTTTGTTTCGGTTAAAGTAACGATCACTTCAAATAATCAAAAGGTAAATGTTGTTCTGAAAGATGAGTCGAACTTACTAAATGAGATTGTAGTATCAGCTTCAAGAACTCCTGAAAGAGTTTTAGAATCTCCAGTTACGATTGAGAGAATGGGTACTGCTGAAATAAAGAAATCAGCTTCGCCAACTTTTTATGACGGTCTAGAGAATTTAAAAGAAGTGCAAATGAATACTAGTAGTATGTCATTTAAATCTATAAATACTCGTGGTTTTGCAACGGTAGCTAATACTCGTTTTATGCAATTAGTTGACGGAATGGATAATTCCTCGCCCTTACTAAACTTTGTACTTGGAAACTTGATAGGAGTTTCTGAAATTGATGTTCAAAGTGTGGAGTTGTTACCTGGTGCTTCTTCTGCATTATATGGTGCGAACGCTTTTAACGGGATTTTGTTTATGACAAGTAAAAGTCCATTTACAAGTCCTGGAATTACTGCTTACGCAAAATTTGGACAAACATCTCAAAAGGCTGCAGGTACTAACGATTATGTAGATTATGGTATTCGTATGGCGCATGCTTTTAGTTCTAAACTTGCGGCTAAAGCTAACTTCACTTACATGAAAGCAACTGATTGGTACGCCACTAATTATGATGATAGAACAATTGAAGGTAGAGATAGAAGTCATCATAATTATGATGGAATAAATGTTTATGGTGATGAAGTTAGTACTAATTTAAAAGGAGTTGGTCAATCATTAGCGGCATTAGGTTTGATTCCGGCGTCGGCTGTGAATTTATTGCCAAGTTATAATGTAAGTAGGACCGGTTATAATGAAGTTGACTTGACGGATAATAAGGCAACCAATACAAAAATTGATTTCTCGGTTCATTATAGACCTTTTGGAAATGAAAATGTGGAGGTTATTTTTCAAAGTAAATTTGGTTTTGGAAATGCAGTTTATCAAGGAGCTAACAGGTATTATCTAAATAATTTTTTTATGCAACAGCATAAAATAGAAGTAAAAGGTAAAAACTTTTTCTTAAGAGGTTATACTACCACAGAAGATGGAGGACAATCCTATGACATGTTGTTTACGGGTATCAATATTAATAGAGAGTGGAAAGACGATAAAACTTGGTTTGGTCAATATGCGGGAGCTTATGTTCAAACTGCTTTGGCTGGTGCAACTCCTGAAAACTCTCATATAATAGCGAGGCAAACAGCTGATCAAGGGAGATTCCTTCCTGGTACGCCAGAGTTTAAAACAGCATTCAATAAAGTTACTAATGAAGCAAGTGTTTTGACAGGTTCAAAACTAGTGGATAACTCTAAAATTTACCACTCAGACGCGAATTATAACTTTAAAGATCTTATTGATTTTGCGGAAATCCAAGTGGGAGGATCGTACAGACAATATCAATTAAACTCTCATGGTCGAATTTATACTGACGCTGACGGACCAATACTATATAACGACTATGGTGCTTACACGCAGCTAACAAAAAAGTTTATTGATGATCGTTTGAAATTTACAGGATCTGTACGTTATGATAAGTCACAAAATTTTGATGGTAATATCTCACCAAGAGTATCTTTTGTGTATTCAGGTGGTGAAAGTAGAAGGCATAATTTTAGAACGTCATTTCAAACAGGTTTTAGAAATCCATCTACTCAAGATCAATACATAGGATTTAATGTAGGAAGTGCTATTTTATTAGGGTCAGCGCCAGATAACTTGACCCGATATACTGAAACATTACCAATCGCTACAACTGTAGGTCAAGGATTTGCAAATGGTACTTCGGTTACTATTAATGGTACAAACGCTTATAATAATTCTTACCTCGCTTCTTCGGTTATCGCTTTTGCTGCAGCTGGAAATCCTGCATTATTGATGAAAACAAATGCTAATCTTGTAAAGCCAGAAGAAGTGAAAGCTTTTGAACTTGGATACAGATCATTTATAAATAAAACATCGATCGATATCAATGGTTATTACAATATCTACAATAACTTTATTGGTAATTTGAACGTTGTTACACCTTTATATGGAGATGCTTTAGATGGAGGTGGAGTAACAAATCCAGAGGGTCAAAAAGCTTTACACGCTTTACAAAATGGTAATACAAGAACTTTTCAATTGTATACTAATACAGAATTGGAGATTAAATCTTTAGGTTTAGGTATTGGCTTGTCTCGAAAAGTATACAAGGATTTTGAAGTAGGAGCAAATTATAACTATGCTGAATTTAAATTCGACCAAGCGAAAGATCCTAGTTTTGAAGCTGGATTTAATACGCCAAAACATAGAGTTAAAGCCTCATTTGGAAACGAAAAATTATTTGAAAACTTTGGTTTTAATATTAGTGGAAGATGGAACAGTGAATATTTATGGCAATCAACAATGGTAGACGGTATGATTGATGCTGCTACGGTAATTGATGCTCAAATCAATTACAATATTCCTAAATTAAAATCAACTCTTAAAATAGGAGCTTCAAATCTTGGTGGAAAAGAGTATGCACAAGTTTTAGGTGCTGGACTAATTGGGCAACAATATTTTGCTTCTTGGACGCTTAACCCGTAATTTTCACAAAAATTAAAAAACACATAACCATGATAAAAAATTTCAAATGGCTACTACTGGTTTCCTTAAGCTTTGTAGCATGTAATAATGATGACGCCGTAGTTGTAGATGCAAATTCATCTGACGGTTTGCCTTTGACGGCTGGGACTGCAGATTTTTCAAAATTTGTTTCATTAGGAAACTCTTTAACAGCAGGTTATTCTGATAATGCCTTGTTTATTGAAGGTCAAAAAGTATCGTACACTAATATAATGGCGCAACAATTTGCTGAAGTTGGTGGTGGAACTTTTAAAATTCCCTTTATGGCAGACAATGTTGGAGGATTTAAAATTAACGGTACTGTAATGGGTTTTCCTAGATTAGCTTCGACAGGTGGTGTAGCTCCAGTAGCAGTTGCGGGAACTCCTTCAACAGAGATATTAACCTCTATAGTTTCAGGAGGCCCTTACAATAACTGTGGTGTGCCAGGGGCTAAAAGTTTTCATTTGTTATCGCCAAGCTACGGTAGTGCAGCGGGTCTTTCTCTTGGAACTGCTAATCCATATTATGTTCGTTTTGCTCCAAATGCTACGACTTCTGTGGTGGCATATGCGATGTCTCAAACACCAACATTCTTCTCTCTTTGGATAGGAAACAATGATGTTTTGGGTTATGCAACAACAGGTGGAGATGGAACAAATCCAATCACGCCTTCGGCAGGTCCTGCAGGAGCTGGTTTTGATGCTACATACGATGCTTTAGTAAATACCCTAACTTCCGGAGGAGCGAAAGGAGTTGTGGCAAATATTCCTTATGTAAATACAGTACCCTTTTTTACGTTTATCGCGACAAATCCAGTTCCATTAAACGCAACGCAGGTAGCGCAATTGAATCCGCTATTTGGAGCAATGAACAGTATTTTAGCCATGGCCTCACAGCCTGCTCGTTTTCAAACACTAACAGCAAGTTCTACAAATCCACTTTTAATTGCTGATGAAATGTTAGCTTATGATGCTACGGCCTTGTTTACTACCGCTTTTCAAGGAGCTCCATTTAATTATCCGTTAGCAACAGCTAGTTTTTTAGGGACTCTTTATGGGAAAGCGCGCCATGCTAATAATGCGCCAGCAACAAGAGATTATATATTATTAACAGCAGGCGGTTCAATAGGAACAGCTCAGCCGGGATATCCAGCTAATAATAGTACTATTGGGATAACATTTCCTATGGAGGACAAAGCAACTTTAACAGCGAGTGAAGTAGCTTTGGTAAAAACAGCGACGGATGCTTACAATGCAAAAATTAAAGCCGTTGCAACAGCAAAAGGATTGGCTTTTGTTGATGCTAATGCTTTAATGACCTTAGTTGCTGGCGGTGGATTTTCGGCAAATGGATTTAGTGTAACAGGCGCTTTTATTACAGGTGGTGGATTCTCAACAGATGGGGTACATCCTTCTCCAAGAGGTTATGCAATGATTGCAAACAAATTTGTTGAAGCAATTAATATGACTTACGGTTCAAATCTAAAAGGAGTTAATTTAGGTGATTATCGTATCTTGTTTCCAAAATCACTTTAATTTAAAGATGTTTGTTTAAGATATGAAAAACCATTCGTCGAAAGCCGAATGGTTTTTGTTTTTTTGCCGCTTTATTGGGGTATTTTTATATTTTTAAACACCTTTTTATTTTTTACTGTTTTTTATATAAAAAATTATTGATTTTTTATTTTAAAAAATTATCTTTGCAAACTGAAAAAAGCATGTAATCGATACATTTCGGTTGATACTAATTCATAAACCTAAATAGCTATTTAATAAACACATAAGTAATGTCAAAAGTAATAGGAAAAGTTGCCCAGATCATTGGACCAGTAGTTGACGTAGTTTTCAACGGCGCAGATGTTGAACTTCCAAAAATTTATGATTCATTAGAAATCACAAAAAAAGATGGTACTTTATTAGTACTTGAAGTACAATCTCACATTGGTGAAAACACCGTTCGTACCATTTCGATGGACTCAACAGATGGTTTGAGTAGAGGTTATGAAGTAGTTGGAACAGGAAACCCTATCCAAATGCCGATTGGTGCGGATGTTTACGGACGTTTGTTCAACGTAATTGGAGATGCAATTGATGGTTTAGGAGACTTGCCAAAAACAGGTGAAAACGGAATGTCAATTCACCGTCAAGCTCCAAAATTCGAGGATCTATCAACTTCATCTGAAGTTTTATTTACAGGTATTAAAGTGATCGATTTAATTGAGCCTTACTCAAAAGGGGGTAAAATTGGATTGTTCGGTGGTGCAGGTGTTGGTAAAACTGTATTGATCCAAGAATTAATTAACAATATCGCAAAAGGTCACGGTGGACTTTCTGTATTCGCAGGAGTAGGAGAAAGAACACGTGAAGGAAATGACTTACTTCGTGAGATGTTAGAGTCAGGAATTATAAAATACGGGGATGAATTTATGCACTCTATGGAAAATGGAGGATGGGATTTATCTAAAGTTGATATGCCAGGAATGAGAGAGTCTAAAGCTACTTTCGTTTTCGGTCAAATGAATGAGCCACCGGGAGCTCGTGCTCGTGTAGCACTTTCTGGATTGTCTATCGCTGAATATTTCCGTGATGGAGCAGGAACAGATCAAGGAAAAGACGTTTTGTTTTTCGTTGATAATATCTTCCGTTTTACACAAGCAGGTTCTGAGGTTTCGGCACTTTTAGGTCGTATGCCATCTGCAGTAGGATACCAACCAACATTAGCTACCGAAATGGGAGCGATGCAAGAGCGTATCACATCTACAAACAAAGGATCTATTACATCTGTACAAGCGGTTTACGTTCCTGCAGATGATTTAACTGACCCGGCACCAGCAACAACGTTTGCTCACCTTGATGCAACAACAGTATTGTCTCGTAAAATTGCAGAGTTAGGTATTTATCCAGCAGTTGACCCGTTAGATTCTACTTCTCGTATCTTAACACCACAAATTCTAGGTGATGAGCATTACGACTGTGCACAAAGAGTGAAGGAAATTCTTCAAAAATACAAACAATTGCAAGATATTATCGCGATTCTAGGTATGGAAGAATTATCAGAAGAAGATAAATTAGCTGTTTCTAGAGCACGTCGTGTACAACGTTTCTTATCTCAACCTTTCCACGTTGCTGAGCAATTTACAGGATTAAAAGGAGTTTTAGTAGATATCAAAGACACTATTAAAGGATTTAATATGATTATTGACGGTGAATTAGATCACTTGCCAGAATCAGCTTTCAACCTTAAAGGTACTATTGAAGAAGCTATAGCAGCTGGAGAAAAAATGTTGGCAGAAGCTTAATAAGTTATGAGTTATGAGTTATGAGTTTTTTAGTAAACTTATAACTCATAATTTATAGTTCATAACTCAAAAAATTATGATTTTAGAAATAGTATCACCGGAAGCATCATTATTTAAAGGGGAAATAACGGCAGTATCTGTACCAGGTGTTGATGGAAGTTTCCAAATTTTAAATAATCACGCACCCATAGTTTCGTTACTTAATAAAGGAACGATTACTATTACGGCTCCAAATTTAGTATTTAGTAAAGAAGTTGCTGCTTTGTTTACGAAAGTAAATGACCAGAATTACACGCTAGCTATTGAATCTGGAACCTTAGAAATGAAAGACAATAAAGTAATTGTTTTAGTTGACTAAAATAATTTCGATTATAGAATTAAAGCCTAACAATTTACGTTAGGCTTTTTTTTGGTCTCAAATAGGGCATAAAGCTATGTGCTTTTATTGTATATCGCTTTTATTTCTAGAACTTTGTAAACCGCTGATTCGGAAATTTTAAAATATTTTTGTTACTGATAATTAGTGATTTTGTCATAAGAATTCTTGCTCCAACCATGAATAATTTAAGTCTGACAGACCAAATTTATACACTTTAATTATAGAGCGGTTTATTTTCCTTAATCTAACTTCTAATTCCCATAGTAAATTCCACTACTTTGGAGCTTTGCCAGTAGGGCGGAGTGGTTTTTCTATTTCGAATGAACCCCCTCAAGCAATACCTAGTTCTAAATTCCTCCCACAAATTTACACCCCAACCAAAGTATTCTACCTCGCAACCACATTATCGTACCCCAATTTCAACTTTTTAATTACAATTTCAATCTCTTCTTCATTCAAATGACCAAAGCCAAAACGAATCGCGCAAGTGTTTTTATTCTGATAAAGAATAGTTTTAGGAAGTAATAAGTCAATTTTATGGACTTCCTCAGCTAATTGAACTAAGGATATTTTGGGTTCAAATTCTAGCCAAATCGCCAATCCACCACTAGGTTTTTTCCACTGTATCGTTTCTTTAAAATAGTGTGTTAGCATCTCGCACAAAAAATCTCTTCTTTTCTTATATTTGATGATGTTTTTCTTGATTAACCGATGAATTTCACCTTCGTAAATTAATTCCGAAAGCATTTGTTCTTGGATGACATCACCTTGCTTATCTAGCATCTGCAAGTAGTTTTTAGCTTCAATAATTAAATTAGTTGGAGCGACAACAAAACCGGTTTGAAAACTAGGAAAAAAAGATTGCCCTAGTTTCCCCAAATAAATAACATTTCCATTCGCATCAGAACTCGCCATGGGTAACATGGCTGAACCTTCAAATTGAAAGTCATAATCATAATCATCTTCAATTATGGCAAATTCATATTCTTTAGCTAGTGCTAATAATTCCAATCTTCTTTGAGCGCTCAGCGTATTGGTAGTTGGATAATGCCTGTGCGCACAAACATAAACACAGCGAATTGACTTTTTTACATAATTTTTTCTGATGTAATCAATGTCTAAACCATTTTCATCAATTGGAATAGTTCGAATACTTGCTCCAACTTGTTGAAAAATCATGTTTGCCGCATAATTACTCCAGTTTCCCACCAATACAAGATCTTCAGGTTGTAATAGGAGCTGCGAAACGATGTATAAACTCATTTCGGTACTTCGCGTGCTGATTAAGTTATTTGGTTTAATATGAAAGCCACGCGTTGCATTTAAGTAATTACACAGTTGATTTTCATAAACGGAATAGAAACTATTTGAAGTTTGATTCCATTTGGACAGTACCGTTTTTCGTTTCATCGAGGCGCTATACCATTTCGAAAATTGATGCGTGGGATGCAATCTCAAATCGGGTTGCCCATCGTTTATACTATATTTTGTTTCTTTAGTTTCGGTAGTGGAAGCCAAATGAAAGGAGGGTTTAAAATCAAATCCTGTTGTTTCTATGTATCTATTTGCTTGGTTTTCAGGATAGGTTATGGCTTTGATCGGGACTGTTTTTTGTTCTGGGACAAGTACAAATGTTCCTTTGTTTGGTATGATTTCTACCCAACCTTGTGATGCCAATTCGTCGTAAACAGCGACAACAGTGTTCCTGTGAATCTGTAATAACTGACTCAGCGATCTACTTCCCGGTAAAGCTGTTCCTTTTGTTAAATAACCGCGCTGAATGGCATCAATAATTTGATGTGAAATTTGAATAAATACTGCTGTCAATGTATTTTTTTCGAACTGGATTAATTGTTTTAAAAGTGTTTCAACCGGACTATTCATAATTTAAATACTGGACTAGATTACTCGTCCGGAAAGTTACGAATTTTGCAACGGTTTAAAAATAAACAAAAAATATAATTTATGAAAAATGCAATGGCAGTGGCTTCTTTAGTACTTTGTGCTTTAGTTGGAAAAGCACAAGAGGCAAAACAGAAAATGGACTCACTGAATGAAGTTGTAGTGACTTCCTCAAGAATTGATTTGCCTTTTGATGAAAATTCAAGAACTATTCAAATTGTTACCGCTAGTGACATAAAAAAATTGGGAGTGACAAATGTGGCGGATGCTTTACAGCAAGTTGCGGGTGTTGATGTAAGAAGACAAGGTGTAAACGGAATGCAAGCCGATTTATACATAAGAGGTGGCAGTTTTGATCAAACATTATTGCTGATTGATGGAATAAAAGTAGATGATGCACAAACAGGACATCATACTTTAAACTTGGCTTTGCCAATTGAAGTGATTGAAAGAATCGAAATTATAAAAGGGCCGGCTGCTCGTGTTTTCGGGCAAAACGCTTTTTCTGGAGCGGTAAATATTGTTACTAAAAATGCACCGAAAAATGCACTAGTAACCAAATTACAAACGGGTTCTTATGGCCAATTTTTGGCTGAAGCCACTGCTTCAATTAATTTAGACAATAGCAGTCATATTGTTCATTTTAGCAAAAATTTTTCAAACGGGTACAGAGAAAATACTGATTTTGACAATCAAAACTTATTTGTAAAAAGTCAGTTCAATAAAAGCAAACTTCCTATTAATTTTATCGCAAGTCATTCTGAAAAGAAATTTGGAGCCAATGGATTCTACGGAATTCCATCAGCTACAAAACAATATGAAGAAACCCAAGCGACTTTAATTGGATTTTCGACTGTTATTAAAAACGGAAATTTCACTTGGAAACCAAGAGTATATTGGAAGCGAAATCAAGACGAATATTTATATGTTAGGAACAATCCCGCTGCGTATAGGAATTTGCATTTAACGAATAAAATGGCGGTGGAGCTAAACGGTTCTTATACGTCAAATGCTGGAATTACGGGTTTTGGTGTTGAATTTTCAAAATATTTTATCACAAGTAATCGATTGGGAGACAATCAAAGGGAAATTGCAACTTTGTTTCTAGAGCATCGTTTTCAGTTTTTGGATGATAAATTAGATATAACACCTGGTGTTGCTGCTTCTTATTTTTCAGACTTTGATAATAAATTATTTCCTGGAGTCGATGTAGGTTATGCCGTTTCTGATGATGTGAGAGTTTACGGAAACATTGGTTACACCTACAGAGTTCCTACTTACACTGATTTATATTACATAGGTCCGCAGGCGATAGGAAATCCGAATTTACAAGCAGAAGATGCCTTAGCACAAGAGATAGGAATTCGATGGAGTACCAATCGTTTTGGTCTTTCGGTAGCTGGTTTTAATAGAGATTCGAATAATTTGATTGATTATGTAAGAGTAAATGCGAGTGATGTTGTTTTCTCTCCACAAAACATTCAGGATGTGAATACCAAAGGTTTTGAAACACAATTGGATTATAAGTTTACATTGAACAATCTAAATCAAAAAATCAGCTTGGGGTATACTTTTATTGACGATGAAATCAAAAAAACAACAGCTGTCGAATCGAGATATTCCATCAATTCCTTGAAGCATCAAATGGTTGGTTCGTACCAAATACAATGGTTTGAAAACTTCACTAATTCAATTGCGTATCGTTATATGGAACGAACTTCTGGAACGAGTTACAATGTGGTAGATCTTAGTGCGGCTTATAACTGGAACGACGTGGAGTTGTCAGTTTATGCTAATAATATCTTTAATACAGACTATTCAGAAAGTAGTTTGATTCCAATGCCAAAAGGGAATTTACTTTTTGGATTAAAATACACGTTTAAGTAGTAAATGGCTTTTTTTTTACCATAAGATCACTGAAAATTTATTTTATGAAGACATTGCCTTGTTAGTTCAGGGCAATGTTTTTTTTATAATACTAAAGGGGATTTTCTTTTCAAAACTTAAATTTCAGAACTCAGAACTCAGAACAGATAACTGAAAACCCACAACCCAAAATTCAGATCTTCTCCATTTCCTTCATTTTCTCATAAACGAGATTACTCTCAAATCCCTTTCGCAACAGAAAATCGCAAAATTTCTTTTTCTTTTTTAAAGTGTTTGTTTCTCGTATCGCTTCCCACTGCCTTTCGGCCAAGGAATTAAAGGTGTCTAAATACTCGTCTGCAGGAATTTCTTTGAGTGCCAAATTTATATTGTAGGTCGTAATCTTGCGGAATTTTAATTCGTTTACAATTCTAATTTTCCCCCACTGCTTGATGCGGTGTTTTCCTCTTGCAAAACTACAAGCAAACCGACTCTCGTTAAGAAAATTAGAACCGATAAGATGAATGATAATCTCATCAATTTCGTTCGAATCCAGTTTCATGCTACGCAATTTACTAACTACTTCTTCATGGCAACGCTCTTGATAAGCACAGTAATGCTCAATTTTATTGGTAGCTTCTTTTATGGAATAGACTTCCTTCATTTTTTTCTTGTAATAAGTAACAATTATGATTAAAAATTAAAATTGGTAAGTTATTTTATTTCGTTAGATGTTAAATTTTTTTTAAATATAAGTAAATGAGTTAGTTGGCGATAAAACGAACATGTGAACGAGTTTGTTTTGTTAGGGTTGTTATTTTGTTAAACTTAGTATTAAAATCGAAGTGTATGCTGCAACACAGTATTGTTTTATTTATAAAAAACTAAGGTATGAAGATAATATTTACCATTTTTCTTGTTTTATGTCAAACATTTGTTTTTGCAGTAACAAAAACTTACAGCGGAGCAAATGGGCTTTGGAATACTGCAGCAAATTGGAGCCCAAGTGGAGTTCCAACAGGTTCTGATGATGTTGTAATACCAAGTGGGAAAATCGTTGCTATATCTGCTAATATAGAGGTAAAAAGTATTTCTGTTTCAGGCGCATTGAAAATTAACGATGGATTACTTTTCACTGTTGGAAGCAATTTAACTTCAGGTAGTTTTACGGTTAATTCTGGAGGTAGTTTCACAATGGGTTCAGGTAATGATGTGGCGACTCTAGTAATTTTTGGAGATTATAGTAATAGTGGGATAACCGACTTTTGGAAAAGTACAATTATAATTAGTGGAAATTTGTTTAGTTCTTCAACCTCGGAACTACAAAAACAGGGCAATGTCGTTGTAGGAGGTAATATAATTGGACAATTTGATACGACTGGCGGTAATGGAGCTGGGCAGATTTATGCAGTAAATCCTAATGCAACAGTAATTATAACACCAACTTCTATAGACAATAATGTGATTCCTGGTAATCAGATTGTAGTTCCAACTGAATCGCAAATTTTGGTGGATTTAGTTAATAATGTAATTTATGGAGGAAGTTGTTCGTTTACTATTAGTGATATATCTAATATTAACGCTTGCACTTCAAGAAATGCGGTATTTACTTCTTCGGCTACTGGAACTTCACCTACTTTCATTTGGCAGGTTAATATGGGTTCAGGTTGGATAGACTTGAGTGAAGGAACCCTTTACTCGGGAGTTGCAACTTCTACTCTTACAATTACTGGGGTTACTGCTGGAATGAATAATTATAAATACAGGACTAAAGTAACGGTTGCTTCTTGTAGTAAAAATGGAAACTATGGGGTTTTAACTGTAAGTTCGTCCCCGATAATTTCTACACAACCTATTAATGAATTAGATTGTGAAGGTGCTTTTGTGAGTTTTAATGTTGTCGCTATTGGAAGTGAATTGAGTTATACTTGGCAGTACAAAAAACCTACTGACGGTAGTTTTCTTGCTATGCCCACTACTAATGTTACTTATCCTTCTGCAGGTAAAATTACTATCGCAAATGTAGGAAGTACTCAGTATCCAAATGGGACACAATTTCAGGTAGTTGTGTCAAATGGTACTTGTAGCGTTACTTCAAATACGGTTGTTCTTTCAGTAAATGAAATAGTGACGATAAATTCACCTGCCCTTACCCCTTCTCAATCTGTCGTGGATGTAAAACTTTGTTATGGATCTAATTATTCCTATACAGCAGTAATTTCAAATCCATCACACGGTCCTGTTACATACCAATGGAAAAGTCAAATTCCATCTGGTTCTTGGAATAATGTTGTAGATGGACCTCATTTTTCAGGAGCAACAACTGCTATCTTAAAAATAATTAATGGTACACCAGCTGAATCAGGTAAATACAGAGTCGATGTTGTTTATGATAGGACTGGTGGTAATTGTAGTGTCAGTAGTTTTGCAAAAGTTAGGTCATTAACTTTCTATCCTTTGTTAACGAATCCAGTTGCAACGATTTCTCAACCAGATTGTATCACAAATACAGGTGTTATTACTGTAACGGTGCAAAGTGCAACTGACATTTATAGCTTTGATAATGGTGCAAATTATCAAGCTAGTAATGTTAAATCAGGACTTACAGCAGGTACATATAATGTAATTATAAAAAATATAGGAGGGTGTATTTCTCCAGTAACAAATTCTACAATAATAGCCCCTATTCAAGCAGTTTGGAATGGTTCTGGATGGACAAATGGTCCACCAACAAGTACTCAAGCAGTGGTTTTTAATGGATCTTACACTATAGAAGGAGACATGGAAGTATGTTCTTTTCAAGTGAGTTCCGGAAGCGTTACAGTTTATCCTGGAGTTACTTTGAAAATAACGAATGAGGTTACTGTTTCTGGAGGTAGTTTAGTTTTTGAGGACAAATCGAGTTTGGTTCAGATAAATAATATGGTTAATTCAGGAAATACAACTTATAAACGAACTACAAGTCCAATAAGCAATTTCGATTATACTTATTGGTCTTCTCCTGTTTCACCACAAACACTTTATAATGTTTCTCCTAGCACCCTTGGAGATAAATTTTACTCTTTTGATGGGATTGTAAATAATTGGGTTCAAGAAAATTCTTCGGCTACAATGACTAAAGGGGTTGGATATATTATAAGAGGCCCGCAAAGTTATGCAGCTCCTAATCTTCCTTCTCAATATCTGGCTTCTTTTATTGGGGTGCCTAACAATGGTACTATTTCTGTTCCAATCACTACTTCAGGGAATGCCCTCTATTTGCTGGGAAATCCCTATCCTTCGGCACTAGATGCAGATGCTTTCCTATTAAATAATCCCGTACTCGAGGGAACGCTTTATTTTTGGACTCATAATACGAATATTGGTACAAATGTATCTAACCCAGGATCTGGTGTATATGCTTATTCTGGTGATGATTATGCGTCTTATAACTTAACTGGTGGCGCTGCAACTAGTACTGGAGTAAAAGCTGGCAGCGCTAGTATCCCAGGAGCTATTAATACAGCTATTCCTTCAGGAAAAATTGGTTCAGGGCAAGGCTTTTTTGCGGGTACAAAAATCTCAGGCAGTGTTAATTTTACAAATAGTATGCGTGTTGGTGTTGGTACAATTTCTGGAGATAATTCTCAGTTTTTTAAGTTTAGCTCTAGTAAAACACTTGAGGTAGTTAAAAAAAATAGAGTTTGGCTGAATTTGTCTAATAATGAAGGAGCGTTTAAACAGCTGCTGATAGGTTATGTTACAGGGGCAACAAATGAAATTGATAGTCGATATGATGGAGAGAGTTTCGACGGAAATAAGTTTGTCGATTTTTATAGTATCAGTAACGAAAAGAAACTTGTTATCCAGGGTCGAGCTCTGCCCTTTGACAAAGAAGACAAAGTGTCTTTAGGATATAAGACGACTATTGAAGGTACTTTTACCATAGCGATTGATCAAATAGATGGATTATTTCAGGACCAAGAGGTGTTTCTTGAAGATAAAGAATTAAATATTCTCCATAATTTAAAAAAGGGCCCCTACAATTTTAATACCGCTAAAGGCATTTTTAATAATCGATTTGTTTTAAGTTATACCAGTAAAACCTTATCGAATAAAGAGCATATTTTTTTAGATAAAGAAGTTATAGTTTCGAATAAAAATAAAGAAATAAAAATAAGATCGTCAGTTAATTCTATTGATTCAGTATGTGTTTACGATATTATGGGCAAACAAATCTATAAGAAATCCAAGGTTGATAGCAATCAATTGTTAATTCACAATTTAGTGCCTGGAAATCGAATTCTTATAGTAGAAGTTGTACTTCAAAATGGAAAGCGCAGTTCACAAAAGATTGCTTATTAAACTAAATAACTTGTTTTTAGGATCTAAAAATTATTCCACCACAAAGTCGCAAATTTTAAAATAATTATCATTTGAATAGTTTGGAGTAAATATTAGTAAATCAACCTTATAGGCTTTCAATTTGTCAAACCGAATGTATGGACTTTCAGCCCATAGCGGTTTAGTTTATTCATAATAGCAGAGTTTTAAAAACCATAACTATAGACAATATGGTTGAGATGTACTGCTAAGAAAATTAGATAGACCATAATTTTATTGTTTTCATTCTCCCTTAAACTTCTTTCGGGAGCAATTTGCCATCCACTTCTTCATTACCACGCTTCTCATAAGTATTGTAAACCTCCATTTATTCGTTTCTACTTTTATTGAAAAACACCTTACATTTTTAAAACCCTAAAGAATAGTTTCTCGTATTTAAGAAGCTGAAGGTAAGCAATTGACAGCTATCGAATCTTAATGTGTAAGTAAGAATTTTAATTCATGCGCTTTGATAATTTGTAAGTTTCTTATTATGAATAAATGCGATAAAAACTGTAGTTAAACGGTGAAAAATGCCGATAACCGACAAAATTTTATTATGTCTTTTTTTTGATGTTTTTTCGCACGTGCAGAACATATTTTTTTCTCCGATAATTCGCCCAAATTATTATAAAAACCTACTATATGAATATAAAATTACCTAGAACTACAATTTTTACGGTTTTAATCTTGTTGTTGAATTGTGTGTTATTCTCTGCTATCAAAGGGTTAAAAAGGGCTCTTAGTGTTAATAAAACGGTATTGGTTTTTCTGTTGTTTTTCTTTGCCGAGAATGCAAATGCACAATGCTCGATTACTGCTTCTAGAGCTACGACTGGATTAGATTGTGGTACGGCTTCTTTAAGTAACTGTGGAGGGATTTTGTATATTGGAGATGGTACAAATACTATGACTTTAACAATTAGTTCTGATTTTGATCTTACTTGTTTAGGGCCGATTCAATTTATTATTAGAAATAAAGCTACAGTTACTTATGCAAATGGAGGGGGAGCTAATGAAAGATTAACTCTTGGGGAGGGTTCAAGTATTATTGTTGAGTCGGGTGGTAAACTTGACGGAGGTAAAAATTGTAATTCGGCTGATAGAATATATATAGGAACTAAATTAGTGGCTAGTTGTGACGGAAATAATGCAGATACTAGTTTTGGTGATATTAATAGTTTAGGAGGAACAGGTTCTGCAAGTTCTAATTCTCCGGTATGTGTTGGGAGTAGTATAAACTTAATTGCTACACCACCATCTACTGGATCATTTGCTTATGTTTGGACGGGGCCTAATGGTTTTTCTAGCTCAAATCAAAACCCAATATTAACGGCTTCGTTACTAGTAGCAGGCGAGTATAAAGTGAAAATGGTAAGAGCGGACGGAAAAGATACGTCTGCCTATACAACTGTTGTAGTGAACGCAGCGCCAACAGCTGCCAATGCAGGGCCCAACCAATCAAAATGTAATACAACTACTTTTACCCTTGCTGGGAATGTAGCAACAGTAGGAACTGGAATGTGGTCAGTAGTTAGTGGACCAGCAACAATTACAACACCTACATCTTATACATCTGGAGTTACAGGAGTTCCCGTAGGAACAAGTGCAACACTGCGATGGACAATTTCAAACGGAACATGTACTGCATCAACTAGTGACGTTACTTTGACAAATAATGCTGCACCTGCTGCGCCAACTGCTCCAGTTAATGTAACTGTTTGTGAAAATGGAGCTTCTCAAACATTAACGGCTACTGCCGCTGTTCCTTCAGGATCTACTATTACTTGGTATGATGCTGCAACAGGCGGCAATATAGTTAGCCCTGCAACTTTAGTAAGTACTGTTGCTGCTACTAAAACTTTATACGGTCAAACTTCTAATGGAACTTGTTCTAGCTTAACGCGTACTGCGGTAGTATTGACTATCAATGCTGCACCTGCTGCGCCAACTGCTCCAGTTAATGTAACTGTATGCGAAAATGGAGCTTCTCAAACATTAACGGCTACTGCCGCTGTTCCTTCAGGATCTACTATTACTTGGTATGATGCTGCAACAGGCGGTAATATAGTTAGCCCTGCAACTTTAGTAAGTGCTGTTGCTGCTACTAAAACTTTATACGGACAAACTTCTAATGGAACTTGTTCTAGCTTAATGCGTACTGCGGTAGTATTGACTATCAATTCTGCACCTGCTGCGCCAACTGCTCCAGTTAATATAACTGTATGCGAAAATGGAGCTTCTCAAACATTAACAGCTACTGCAACTGTTCCTTCAGGATCTACTATTACTTGGTATGATGCTGCAACAGGCGGCAATATAGTTAGCCCTGCAACTTTAGTAAGTACTGTTGCTGCTACTAAAACTTTATATGGTCAAACTTCTAATGGAACTTGTTCTAGCTTAACACGTACTGCGGTGGTATTGACTATCAATGCTACACCTGCCGCGCCAACGATCAAAATATTATCTCACCCTGACTGTACTACTGCATTTGGTACTTTTAAAATCACTAATTATGATAGCAATTATACCTATGCTGTAACTCCATTTACTGGGGTGCCTATATCAGGTGATCTTGTGACAGCACCTGCAGCTACTTATACTATTATAGCTACTGCGGGAAGCTGTAGTTCAACAGGAGTAAATGTTATTATCAATAATCCACCAGATACAAAAAGATGGAATGGTACAAATTGGCTATTGGATGATGGTAGTATTACTATTAATCCAACAATTGAAAACCCTATAATTTTTACTGGAAATTATAATTCTTCGTCTAATGTAGATGCTTGTTCATGTCAAGTTACAAATGGAGCTAAAGTTGTTATTAGTTCAGAACATACTTTAACAGTGACTAATCAAGTTGATGTTGTAAGTGGTAGTACGTTAACTTTCGAAAACAACGCAAGTTTGGTACAAATTAACGATGCTGCAGAAAATGTAAATACAAACTCTGGTAGTATCACCTATAAA
Source organism: Flavobacterium sp. XN-5 (assembly GCF_008033395.2). Classification (NCBI taxonomy): domain Bacteria; kingdom Pseudomonadati; phylum Bacteroidota; class Flavobacteriia; order Flavobacteriales; family Flavobacteriaceae; genus Flavobacterium; species Flavobacterium sp. XN-5. Next base: position 796,173 of record NZ_VOGZ02000001.1, on the reverse strand, counting down.
CGTCATACTGCTGCAGTTAAACGTTATGATTTTACTTACTGGTCTTCTCCAGTGGTGGGAGAAAAATTGTATAATGTGTCACCTCTTACTTTAGGAGATAAATATTATAGTTTTGATTCAGTGGGTAATAAGTGGGTAATTCATTACAATGGAAATTATACTATGAAAACTGCCGAAGGCTATCTAATTAGAGCGCCACAAACATTTGCTATCAATACTGCTGCAATTGATACGAATCCTAAGTTTATTGGTAAGCCTAATAATGGGGTGATAACTTTGCCATCACTAGCTGGAAATAGAGCGCATTTACTAGGGAATCCTTATCCATCAGCAATTGATGCGGATAAGTTTTTGGATGCTAATTTAGATATTTATTCAGATTCTGTTTTAGTTAAACCAGCCGTATTAGAAGGAACGCTTTATTTCTGGACTCATAATTCGCCACCAAGTAGTGCTGTAGGTACTTACCCTGGAAATGATCCTGCCAAGTATAATTATACTACTAATGATTATGCAACTTATAATAGAACTGGTGGGGTAGCAACTGCTGCAAAAGTGGATTTAGATAAAAATGATCCGAATGATAATAATTATTTACTTGCTCCAACAGGGAAAATTGCAGCAGGTCAAGGCTTTTTTGCCCCTGCAAGTGCTACTGGAGGTACACTAGTATTTAATAATAGCATGCGAGTTACAGGAGGGGTTTCTGGAACAAATAATTCACAGTTTTTTAAATTGAGTACTAGTTCTAAAACAACTACGGCTGTTACAACAAGAGAGAAAAACCGTATTTGGTTGAATTTAACCAACAAAGAAGGTGCTTTCAAACAAACCTTAGTGGGTTATATTACAGGAGCAACTAATAATTATGATAATGGTTTTGATGGAGAAAGTTTTGACGGGAATCAATTTATTGACTTTTATAGTATCAATAATAAACGAAATTTAACCATACAAGGAAGGGCTTTGCCTTTTGTAGAAACAGATGTTGTACCCTTAGGATATAGATCTACTATTGCGGGTTCTTTTTCAATAAGCATAGACCAAGTAGATGGATCATTAGTGAATCAAGCTGTTTATTTAGAAGATAAACTCAGCAGTACTACCCATAACTTGAAAACGGGTGCGTATACCTTCACCACTGAAAAAGGAACTTTCAATGATCGTTTTGTTTTGAGCTATGCTAATAAAACCTTGGCAACAGAAGACTTTGAAGCGGTAGAAAATAGGGTTATGATTACCAATAAAAATAAAGAAGTTAAAATCAGTACACCGGAAAACCAAATCGAGGCGGTATTTATTTATGATATATTAGGAAGACAAATTTATACTAAAACAAATGTGGATAAAAATGAGTTAGTAGTTACTACTCTTATAGCCCGTGATCAGGTATTAATAGTAAAAGTGATAATGAAGGATAAAAGCATAATTACTAAGAAAACTATTTATTAGAGCTACATTTTAATTTATGAAAGCCCCATTATATTATTGCATAATGGGGCTTTCTTTTTTATATGAAGTGAGATAAAATAATGGAATTCTCGGTTTTTCCCTATAGATCCATTACTGCAAATCTATAGTTAAGCTTTGCTATTAGTTTGTCAGCTACAATAGTTTTTCTAATCGATGCTTGATTGTGATTAAACATTGGTGGAGCTATGTTTAGTTCTAATGCTTTTTGTGTATAATACACTTCGCGCGAAGGATGTGCCGGTGCTGCCGCATTATATATCTCGCCCCAGGATTTTTTTTCAATGACTCTAAGGATAATCCCAATACAATCTATTTGATGGATTAAATTAATAGGCGCATCTGGGTTGTCAATATTTCCCCTGCCTGATAAAAAGTGTATTGGATGGCGATCTTCCCCAATCAAACCTCCAAAACGAAGCACAGTAGTTTTAAAATGAGTGTTACTTTGCAAAAGTGCTTCCACTAGGACTAATTGCTTTCCACCTTCCGAATCGGGGTTTAATATCGTTTCTTCGGTTACTAGTTCATTATCGTCTCCATAAACGGAGGTTGAACTAATAAATAATACGTTTTCAATAGTCGATTTTTCGATAAAAGGAATCAAAGCTTCGATTTTAGTAACAAAATTTTCTTTGTTCACTCCTCTTAATTTGGGCGGAATATCGATGATTAATATCGAGCTGTCATTTAAAAAATCTTCAATCGCACCATGAACTCTATCGGTTTCAAGTGAAATTATAAAAGGATGAATTCCTGCTTTTTCTAATTTCGAAATCTTATCTGTAGAGGTTGTCGAGCCATTTACCTGGAATCCAGTTTCTAATAAAGCTTTCGCCAAAGGGAATCCTAACCATCCACAACCCAAAATACTTATATTTTTCATTTTGATATTCTATTTTTTTCAACAGATAAGCATTATCCAAAGATTTGAAAATACTAAAGTCAATTTTACTATCTGATTGTTGTAGAATCAGCTGCAATTGTTACACGTTCTTTCTTGAGAGTTTTCGTAGTAGGAACTGCAACCGGCATCTTTCTTAGTTGTGGCGCTATTTTTATCGATTGTTTGAGCACAACAGCATCAGTCAGCACAAAAGGGGTTGGCATCATCCAAGGCTCTCTTTTTATAATTGAAAATAGTGGATTGTGCAGCAGATCAAAGGAACTTTCTAATAATTCCATATCAAAAACCGACCTAATATTGAGATTAAATTCCATTTCTAAAGGCGCATTTTCTACTACATAATAATTTAATAGTTTCTTTCCTTTTCGATTAAACTGCGTTCCTTTTTGATTGATATGAGTGGCGCCATTTGCTTTCAAAGAATAGAATTCTATTTTTTCATTTGCAAAAATATCATAACGATTTACCGCTCGGTTGGGAGATATTCGAATTTTAAAATAGCGTTTATTTCCAGCAACGCTATCTTTCAAGAATTCGATTGTAGGTTTTTGGAGTGCTTTTATTGGAGCCGGAGTAGCATAGGTAAAACCAGAATTGTATTTACTAAACAACGGACTTTGATTTAAAGCTGTCGCAGGCGTCGGGTTTTTACCCAAATAGTTTTTAGTCCAAGTGTCGAGATTTACATCATAAGTCGCCCAGCTTGCCTTGTCAGTGTCTGCATCATAGATATACACTAAGCTGTTCGATTTTGCCTTTCCCGCTTCATAACCAGATTCGAAATGTGCTTTGGAAAAAAATCCAATGGAGAGCACTAGAAAAAGAAACGACCACCATCCTTTTTTGGAGAAATTCCCTAAAGTTGGCAGCAATAATCCAAAAGTTAGAACAGTAAGTATAGCACTTCCGAATAATACTTTTAAGCCTAGACCTATTGGGAACATTTGGATAAAGGGAACTAATAGCAATAAAGCAGGAATACTGAAAATGAGATTTATCGCATTATTTGACTTTTGAGTAACGACATAATATCCAAATAGGAATAGTGCACAATAAACAGGAATAATCAAAAATCCGGCGCCTTTTAAGTAAAAAGCCAAAAGGCTATTTAGAACTAACCAAATAAATAATGGTGCTACAAAGTGATTTATAGTTGCTTTTTTGGACGAAAAAAACTGATAAAATAATAAAGTAATAGCCAATGCCAGTAATACAAAAGCGGCTATGTAAGCATGTCCATTATAGGTAAAGCCATTAAGGAGATCATTGTATTGTGGATAGAGTTTCAGTAATCCTTTCCATCCAAAAAAAGTAATAGGTCCGCTTACAATCAATGAACCTAATAAAGGTATAAATCCTCTGGCAATTCGTTGAATGGTCAATATTTTTTTAGCAATTCCGATGAAAACTAATATTAAAAACAGAATAAATGCTACAATAACCATTGGTAAAACCCAACTAAAAGGATAGCTTACAAAAGTAAAAGGAATGGTGAAATAGACATAATCTTCTTCGGATACAGTGGTATTCAAATCAGCATTCGAAAAATAACTAAGCAAAGGCATTAAGTAAGTTCCTTGGTGTGCTAATGTGTTTTTGTTTAAATGTTTGACGTCGTCCTGGGCAGTATGGTAATTGTAATGGTCGTCAATAAAAGCGAAATTGTATCCTTGAATGTTCTTTTGTTCTCTAAAAACCGTTAGGTCAGTATCATTAGGCAGCATTTTGTAAATACTGTACATTAATGAATTAGATACTGGAAATGTCGCGTTTGCTGCGGCAAACTCTTTTACCAGACCAGCGTTTCCGCCATTTGTTTCCATCAGCATGTAACTAGGGCCAGAAGTACCACGTGCTTCAAAATTAAGAACGAGTCCCACTTCTTTTGCCCAATTATGTTGCGTTACAAAAAGTGCCGCTCCATTTAGTCCTAATTCTTCTGAGTCCGAAAACAGAATGATAATGTCATTTTCATGTTTTTTCTTAGTGTGTAAAAAGGCGCGAACATTTTCTAATATTGTTGCTACACCAGAGCCCGCATCGCTTGCTCCCGGAGAGAAAGAATGTGGTGCACTGTCATAATGAGAAAGTAAAAGTAGTGCTTTCGGATTATTAGAACTGCCTTCTATTCGAGCCAAAATATTTTTAGACTTTACCAGATTTCCCCATTCTGTCAAAGTATATCCTTCTTGGATAGTCGTTTTTAGGCCTAAATTTTGTAATTCTTTTTGCAGATAATTAGCAACTTGCGTATGATTTTGAGAACCAACATAGTGTGGTTGTTTCGAAATTGCTTTTACTTTTTCTAATGCTCTTGCAATCGAAAATTCAGAAAGCGGAACAGCTTTGTTTGAAGTCCACTGTGGCATCATCGTAAAGAAAAGTAGTGCAAGAATAGTTAAAATAAAAATAACGGCAAAAAGAGAGGAGAGGCTTTTTTTCATAATTTGGAAGTTGGGGCAGGCGTTAAATGTCTTTTTTGACTAACATATAAAAATCATTATCTAACAACATATAGCCTTGATCATAGAGGAAATAGTAGGTATTTCCAGTTTTTGTATTCAAGATGTTAGTGAAAAATTCAAAATCAAAACCTTTGCTAAGCAGTTTTGCTCGCGTTGTTTTAGATTTACCTTCGGTATTTAGACCAGAAAGAATGCGATAATTTTTGCGCAACTTGTTGTTGATGTTGCGCATATAATTATTACTGTCTTTGTTAATCTTGTTATTATAGGCATTGCGGCAACCATCGCTGCAGAACTTTTTGTCCTCTCGGCCTACAATCTTCTCGCTACATTCTAAACAGACTTTCATGATTTTAATTTTTTCAAACTATATAAATCGTGTCTTCTGTCTTTCATCGTATTTACGCTTCCGTGTTCGTGCAGCTCTTTCAATAAATTAATATCTACATCTACAATTAAAGTCATCTCAGTATTAGGAGTTGCTTCGGCTTTAATTCCGTTACTTGGAAATGCAAAATCCGATGGTGTATAAACAGCCGCTTGTGCATATTGAATATCCATATTATTTACTTTTGGTAAATTTCCCACACATCCTGCAATTGCAACATAGCATTCGTTTTCAATTGCTCTGGCTTGCGCACAATGTTTGACACGAGTATAGCCGTTTTGAGTGTCTGTTAGGAAAGGAACGAATAAAATGTTCATGCCTTGATCTGCCATTAGACGGGAAAGTTCCGGGAACTCTACATCATAACAAATCATAATTCCTATTTTTCCGCAATCAGTATCGAATGTTTGAATGGTATCACCGCCCGTAATTCCCCAATGAAAAACTTCGTTTGGTGTAATATGAATTTTGCGGTACATTTCATTTGTACCGTCCCGTTTACAAAGAAAACCAACGTTATATACGTGTTCATTTTCGATAAAAGGCATGCTTCCTGTTATGATATTGATGTTGTACGAAATAGCAAATTCCTGAAACTTTAATTTTACAGCTTCGGTATGTTTTGCTAATTCTCGAATCGCTTCTGCTTCTGACAAATGATTGAAATCAGCCATTAATGGTGCTGTGAAAAACTCTGGAAATAAAGCAAAATCACTTCCATAACCAGAAACGGTATCAATAAAAAATTCTGCTTGGTCAAAAAGGGATTCTAAATCAGATAGGGAACGCATTTGCCATTGGATTAATCCAAGTCTGACAATGCTTTTTGTAGTGTTTATTAGTTTTGGACTGTCATCATAGTATATATTGTTCCATTCTAATAAAACAGCATATTCTAAAGATTCCGTATCTCCTTCTAGATAATTTTTAATTACACGAAGTTCATGAAAATCATTACTTAATTGAAATGACAAAACAGGATCGTAGATTTCTTTTTTCTTTACTTTTTCAATGTAAACTTTAGGAGTTATCTCATCTTTAAATTTTCCGTAGTTTGGGATTCTTCCCGCAAAAATGATGGACTTCAAGTTTAGTTGCTCGCATAATTCTTTTCTAACGTCATATAAACGACGACCTAGGCGAAGTCCACGGTATTGCGGATTGATAAAAACATCAATTCCATATAATACTTCTCCTTCAGGATTGTGAGTAGAAAACGTAAAGTTTCCAGTTATTGCTTTGTAAGATCTTGTTTTAAACGCGAAGTCTTCTGTAACTAAAAGTGATAGTGCTGAACCAACTACAATTCCATCTACTACGATTACTAATTGTCCTTCGGGAAATTTTTGTAATAAAAGTTCGATTTGATCTTCTTTCCAAAATGATTCTGCCATCTCAGGATAAGATTGAATCATCGATTTTTTTAATTCTTTATAATCTTCAATTTGTAAGTTGCGTAACTCAATAGATTTAATAGTCGCTGGCATAAATAAGTTTTAATTTTCGCTAAGATACGGAAAATAATATCCGTTTACAAACGGTTACAAATATTTACAACCGAAAGTAATTGAACGTTAACCGAATAAATTTCAGTAAGCGTCTAATCTTTGCAATGTCGGAATCAAACAACAAACATTTCGATTCTATAAACCACGAAAAATCTGAAACGAGTTCAGATAAAAAATTTTAAATTTTACACGCCATGAATGCATTAAGAAACAGAGTACAGTTGATTGGACATTTAGGAAATGATCCAGAAATCAAAAACTTCGATGGAGGGAAAAAATTAGCCAACTTTACATTAGCTACAAATGAGAGCTACAAAAATGACAAAGGAGAAAAAGTTGAGGAAACCCAATGGCACCGATTAATTGCTTGGGGGAAAACTGCCGAAATCATTGAGAAATTTGTTACTAAAGGTAAAGAAATCGCAATTGAAGGAAAGTTAACTCATAGAAGTTATGATGACAAAAATGGCGAGAAACGCTACGTTACTGAGGTAGTCGTATCAGAAGTGCTTTTGCTAGGTAAGTAGGCTAATATGGTTTAAAAAGAAGTCCCGGTTTACCGTTTTATATAAACGTGTTCACCGGGACTTTTATTTTTATGGAGAGATCACTATTTGTAGCCAAATTTACTCCTTAGGCAAATCAAATCTAGGGCATCGTTTGCATCTTTTGTCTTCATTTTTTAAATATTTTTCACAACATTCAGACTTAAGACCTTTTGCAAATTCGCCATTTTCAAGGAGCTTATTTTTATCCTTTTTAGATTCTTTATTTTTCTTCTTTTTACCCAATTTGTAAAAAATTAAAACTTGAAAATAGCAATCTTATTTTTCGAATTTTCGAAAAGGGAATTACTTTTTAGCTCCATTTATATTTGGTTGTTGAATATCCCTGTCGAATAAGTACAATCCACCTTTGTCATCGCCTATCAAGTTGATCTTATCTAGTATTGTTTTTGCTACCGCTTCTTCTTCGATTTGTTCCGCTACGTACCATTGTAAAAAGTTATGGGAAGCATAATCTTTTTCGGTAAGGGAAATATGAACTAATTCGTTAATTGAATTGGAAACGAATACCTCATGTTTGTATAGCTCTTCAAACATCTCTTGAAATGTTTCGTAATTTGTTTTTGGAGATGTAAGTTCAGTAACTTGAGCGTGACCTCCACGTTCATTTATAAATTTCATTAGCTTAAGCATGTGTACGCGTTCTTCATCAGACTGCGCATACATGAATTTTGAAATTCCTTCTAAACCATTAGTCTCAGACCAAGAAGCCATAGAAAGATAGATTTGGGAAGACTCTGCTTCGATGCGAACCTGCTTGTTCAAAGCTGTTTCAATTTTTTTAGATAGCATAATAAAGTGTTTCTTGTAAAGTTACAAAAAAGCAATTAGTATTGGCTCATGATTGTTTGAAAAAACCCTAGTAATGGCATCAAATTAACACTTTTTATTAGGCCGTGATGGGATGAGTGTAGAAATGGAGATCGCGCTTTTGTTGTTTTAAATAAGCATTCATTTGCTGAAAGAAATGTAAAAGTTGGATTCTAAAAGTAAACGAATTGTAAATTGCAAAAGTGAATTAATTCTAAAGAAAAAAAAACAGCTTAAAAAGAAATGAGCCCGATACAATATCGAGCTCATGATTCTAAAAGAAATTAAAATTTTCTAGTATAGACTTTGATTCGAAGTCTGGCTACAAATCAAATCCAATTTTAACGCCTAATTTGTCGGCTATACTTTATTTTTAACACTCATAGAAGTTGAAATGTCTTTCAGGGTTTTTACCTAAAAAAAATGAAATGTTCTGAAGAGTTTGAACCGGAAAACAGCTCCTAAAATGAGGTAGTTGTTGTATTTTTCATATATGGTCTTAAAGGTAAAAATGATTCCTTTCAATTCGACTGTAAAATTATAATTTGAATGATTATGTTTGTAGTAATCAACGCCTAAAAAATAATATGCTTTTTAATAGTGTAATTTTTATACTTTTTTTACTACTCATTCTAGGGCTTAATTTTTTGTTGCGGAAAAATTCATTTGGGCAAAAAATTCTATTGTTATTGGCGAGCTTGTTTTTCTATGCATACTGGGATTGGAAATACTTGGTAATATTGCTATTTTGTATTTGTTGTAATTATGTTGTTGGATTGAAAATTGTTTCTAGTATTAAAAATTCAAAAATATATCTGATCGCGGGGATAGTTTTGAATTTAGGTATTTTGGTTGCGTTTAAATATTTTAATTTCTTTAGTGACTCTGTAGTTGCTATCTTTAATTTTTTTGATTTAAGTGTTAATTCTTTTACATACGAAGTTTTACTTCCAATTGGGGTTTCATTTTATACTTTTCAAGCTATATCGTATATTGTAGATGTTTATAAATTGAGAGCAAAACCAATTTTGAGTTTTCTAGATTTTGCCTTGTATTTAAGTTTTTTTCCTCAGGTTATTGCAGGTCCGATTGAGCGTGTAAATAGATTTTATCCTCAGTTAAAAGGGAAATTGATGCCAACCTATGAGCAATTCAAAGAAGGCTTCTTTTTATTCACAATTGGTTTGTTTCAGAAAGTAATGATTGGTGATGCTTGTGGCAGAATTGTCGATACTATATTTTTTGATTTAAAGCACTACACTTCTTTTGAAATACTAAGTGCTTCCTTGCTTTTTACTTTTCAAATTTATGCTGATTTTGCTGGTTATTCAAATATGGCAAGGGGAATTGGACTTTTCTTTGGAGTTCAATTATCTCAAAATTTCAAACAACCGTATTTCTCTCGAAATATTCAGGAATTTTGGCGCACATGGCATATCTCGTTGTCAACTTGGCTTAAAGATTATCTGTATATTCCTCTCGGAGGGAGTAGGAAAGGGAAAATTAGGGGTTTTATAAATATATTAATAGTAATGCTTTTGGGAGGATTATGGCACGGCGCGAGTTGGAATTTTGTTGTTTGGAGTGCTTATCACGCAATTGCGCTAGTGCTTTTTCAAGTATTTAAGCCAAAGATTAAATTCAACTATATCAGTATAACACTTACTTTTCTTTTTGTTTCATTGGGTTGGGTGCTTTTCCGTTTAAATTCTTTGGAACAGTTTGAAAGTTATATTATTCAAATGAAATCGTTAACCGTGGGTCCGTTTTACCTACGATTTCTGAAAATGATTGTCTCTTTTGGCAGCGTATTATTTTTAATTGATTGGTTTCAAAGAAGATTTAATAGTGATGCTTTTCTTATCCATTTCAAAAGTCAAAGTTTGGCATTTGGAATAGCTTTGAGCCTTTTCTTGGTTTGCATTATTTATATATCGATAAAAAAACCTTATCCCTTTATCTATTTTCAATTTTGAAGAAAAGAATAATAAACATATTACAATTTAGTTTCGGCTTTCTTTTGATGATGCTGTTTCTGGAATTTTATTTAAAAGGCAGTGAAATAAAAACATTGTATAAAACCATGAATGGTACTGTAGGGAGTACCTATCAATCTAATGCGGATGTTCATATAAGTAAAGAAGGGTTTTATTTGGGAAAGACGAATGCTTATGGTTTTATAGGTGATTTAGGGAGTTATTCTAAAAACAATTTTAATATCGCTTTTTTTGGAGACTCATTTACGGAAGCCTTTCAATTATTTGAACCGTATAATTTTACTAGCATTACAGAAATAAAATTAAACAAGGTGCAATCGACAAAGGTCGATGTGCTGAATTTTGGGATTAGTAATGTATTGTTAAAAGACATTTATATCAGGAAGAAAATGCTTGCCAGTAAATTTGACATTGATTTGAATGTGTATTTTGTTGATAATATTCAATTTGTCGACTATCCGGAAGGTGTGTTGAATTCTCTCGATTTGAAGATTGAAAAAGAAAAAATTCAGGTGGTAGAAAGTAAATCCAGTTCTTATTTACTTTATCAAAAAATCCATTTTCTTGTAGATAAGTCGTCATATACTAACCTATTTTTAGATTTGTATTTACTTCATAAAAGAGGACTTGCTTATCAAAATATTTTCGATAAATTTATTCAAAACAAAGGAAGCACCATTTTTGATACCAGAATTGTTTCGGAGAATATGTTTGAAAATATGCCAATGATTAATTCAAAAATTTTAGCCGAACTCGCAAAAGAAAACACTGTTTTTATTTTTAAAGAAACGATTGATCCAGATGTAGAAAAGTTACTATTAAAACATCAAATTCTTTTTTTTGAAACAAAGCCAACGTTAGATTCTATGCGAGATAGTGGAATGAATCCTTATTATTGGGAAAGGACTCAAACGATGGGACATTTTAACTATGTAGCACATGAAAAATTGGCTTCATTTATGACAGGGATAATTTTACCATGTGTAAAAAAATAATTGAGGTAATAGACAGTGAATTAAAATACAAAAGGCACAAAGTTTATCTATTAAACTCTGCGCCCTTTGCGTATTCTTTATTTTAAACTTTGCGGTTGAAAGCTACAAATCAAATCCAATTTTAACGCCTAATTTGTCGGCTATAATTTTGGTAATTCTTTGTTTTAATTCAGGTATTTTGATGCTTTCGATAACAGCATTCGAGAACGCATACATCAATAAAGCCTTAGCTTCTTTTTCTGGAATTCCACGTTGACGCATGTAGAACATAGCCGTTTCATCTAATTGTCCGATGGTACAACCGTGTGAACATTTTACATCATCTGCAAAAATTTCTAGTTGAGGTTTAGCGTTTATAGTCGCTTTATCACTCAACAAGATGTTATTGTTTTTTTGGAATGCGTTTGTTTTCTGGGCCTCTTTTTCTACGAAAATTTTTCCGTTGAAAACACCGATTGAACGGTCAGAGAAAATTCCTTTGTAGTCTTGGTGGCTTTCACAATTTGGAGTCGAATGTTGCACTAATGTATAATGGTCCACATGTTGTTTTTCGCCAATAATTGTAATCCCATTCAAGTAACTTACTATTCTTTCTCCAAAGTGGTAGAAATTCAAGTTGTTTCTTGTTAGGTTTCCACCAAAAGAAAAAGTGTTTACTGCAACGCTACTTTCTTGTTTTTGCGACACAAAAGTGTTGTCAATTAAGTTAGCGGTTAGCTTGTCATTTTGAATCTTATAGTAATCTACAATGGCACGTTTTTGAGCAAAAATTTCAGTCACTGAATTAGTCAATACTGGATTTTCATTCAAACTTTGGTGGCGTTCCATAATTTGCACATGTGAATTTTCACCCACAATCACTAAGTTTCTCGGTTGTACCATCAAAGCAGATTCATTTCCCGTTGAGAAATACATGATTTCAATAGGTTTATCAGCTACTTTGCTTTTCGGAATGTTGATGTAAGCTCCTTCACTAGCAAAAGCTGTGTTCAATGAAGTTAAACTATCCTCTTTATTAGCAATTTGATTATAGTAATTGTCAATAATCATTTTGTATTTTGGTTTATTCAATGCCGATGACATTAAACATACATCGATTCCTTCGTGTGTTGTAGATGATAAATGCGAACTGAAAACACCGTCAATAAACACTACTTTATAAGTGTCTATTTCATGTAAAAAGTATTTTTTTACGTCGTTAAATTCAACTGAGGTTTCCTGCTTTGGAAAAACAGTAAAGTCATTTTTCAAGAGCGCATTTAGCGAAGTATATTTCCAGGCTTCCTCTTTTTTTGTTGGGAATCCCTTATCTTCAAAGTTTTTCATGGCTGCCGCACGCACATCATAAAGTTCTGTGTGAACATCGATGCGCTCTTCAAAAGCCATAAAAGACGAAATTAATTTTTCTTTCAAATCCATTTTATTTAGTTATGAGTTGTGAGTTATGAGTTATAAGTTTTGAAAACCGCTAACTGAAAACTGTTAACTAATTTATGCTTCTTGTTCTTGTTTGATCCAGTCGTAACCTTTTTCTTCTAGTTCATGCGCTAATTCTTTTCCACCAGATTTTACAATTTTTCCATTGTATAAAACGTGTACAAAATCAGGAACGATATAGTCTAATAATCTTTGGTAATGTGTAATAACAAGGATGGCGTTTTTGTCACTTTTCAACTTATTAACTCCATTAGCAACAATTCGAAGTGCATCGATATCTAAACCAGAATCTGTTTCGTCAAGAATTGCCAATTTTGGCTCTAACATGGCCATTTGGAAAATTTCATTACGTTTTTTCTCTCCGCCGGAAAATCCCTCATTAAGAGAACGAGATAAAAATTTTCTATCAATTTCTAATAATTCTGATTTTTCACGAATCACTTTTAGCATTTCGTTTGCTGGCATTTCCTCTTGACCGTTTGCTTTTCGCGATTCGTTAATCGCTGTTCTAATGAAATTAGTAACTGAAACTCCAGGAATTTCAACAGGATATTGAAACGAAAGGAAAACTCCTTTGTGTGCTCTTTCTTCAGGAGCTAATTCTGCTAAATCTTCTCCTTCAAGGCTTACAGATCCTTCAGTCACCTCATAAGTTTCGTTTCCAGCAATTACTGCCGAAAGCGTACTTTTTCCAGATCCATTTGGTCCCATTATAGCATGAACTTCTCCAGCTTTAATTTCTAGATTTATTCCTTTTAATATTTCTTTATCCCCAATTGAGGCGTGTAAATTTTTAATTGATAACATAAACGTTTTGTTTTATATAAAGTCTTAAAAAGATTATCCTACAGATCCTTCTAATGATATTTCTAATAATTTTTGTGCTTCAACAGCAAATTCCATTGGTAACTTATTCAATACATCTTTACTGAAACCATTTACGATTAAAGCAATTGCTTTCTCAGTAGGGATTCCACGTTGGTTGCAATAAAAAACTTGATCTTCACCAATTTTAGATGTAGTTGCTTCGTGCTCAATTTTTGCAGATGGATTTTTACTTTCGATATAAGGGAAAGTATGTGCACCACAATTGTTCCCCATTAATAAAGAGTCACATTGAGAAAAGTTTCTTGCATTATCAGCATTTGGTGAAATTCGAACTAAACCACGGTAGCTATTTTGTGATTTACCCGCTGAGATTCCTTTAGATATAATAGTAGATGAGGTATTTTTTCCTAAATGGATCATTTTAGTTCCCGTATCAGCCTGTTGGAAATTATTGGTAACGGCAATCGAGTAAAACTCACCAATTGAATTGTCACCTTTTAATATAACAGATGGATATTTCCAAGTTACGGCAGAACCAGTTTCTACTTGTGTCCAAGAGATTTTTGCGTTTTTCTCACAAATTCCTCTTTTAGTCACAAAGTTGAAAACTCCACCTTTACCTTCTTTATTTCCAGGATACCAGTTTTGAACAGTTGAGTATTTAATTTCGGCATCGTCTAATGCAATTAATTCTACTACAGCAGCATGCAATTGATTTTCGTCACGACTTGGTGCGGTACAACCTTCAAGGTAACTTACATAACTACCTTCATCAGCAATTAATAATGTTCTTTCAAATTGACCTGTTCCGGCTTGATTTATTCTAAAGTAAGTCGAAAGTTCCATTGGACAACGAACTCCTTTTGGAATATAACAGAAAGAACCGTCAGAGAAAACAGCTGAATTCAATGCGGCATAAAAATTGTCTTTTTGTGGAACAACTGTTCCTAAGTATTTACGAACTAATTCTGGATGCTCTTTAATAGCTTCAGAGATACTCATAAAAATAATTCCTTTTTCTCCTAATGTTTTCTTGAATGTAGTAGCTACTGAAACGGAATCGACAACGATGTCCATCGCCACATTATTCATCATCTTTTGCTCATCAATCGAGATGCCTAACTTTTTATACATTTCTAAAAGTTCAGGATCTACATCGTCTAATGTCTTATTAGGATCTACCGCTTTTGGCGCAGAATAATAAGAAATAGCCTGAAAATCTGGTTTTGTATAATGAACGTTAGCCCATTCTGGCTCGGTCATTTCCTTCCAAGCACGAAAAGCCTCAAGACGCCAGTCGGTCATCCATTGTGGCTCTTCTTTTCTAAGGGAAATGGCGCGAACAATATCTTCGTTTAAGCCAATAGGGAATGTATCCGATTCTAATTCGGTGTAAAACCCGTACTTGTATTCTTTAGTTTCGAGTTCGATTTTTAAATCGTCTTCTGTGTATTTTGACATATTTTTTTTGTCTTAAAGTTTTAAAGTCTAAAGCTATAAAGTCATTAAGAGTATTTCAACTTTATGACTTTCAACATTTGACTAAAGAGAGAAACTCTCTCCGCATCCACACGTTCTATTTGCATTAGGATTGTTAAAAACAAATCCTTTTCCGTTTATTCCGCCTGAGAATTCTAAAATTGTCCCAGCTAAGTAAAGGAAAGATTTTTTTTCCACTGCAATT
This sequence comes from Flavobacterium sp. XN-5, assembly GCF_008033395.2. Classification (NCBI taxonomy): domain Bacteria; kingdom Pseudomonadati; phylum Bacteroidota; class Flavobacteriia; order Flavobacteriales; family Flavobacteriaceae; genus Flavobacterium; species Flavobacterium sp. XN-5. The sequence continues at coordinate 781,118 of NZ_VOGZ02000001.1, read as the reverse complement.
GTTATTTCGTTGTCAATGAATATTTTATCGTCTTCACTTTTAGCTTTGTCAAATTTTAGATCATAAGACAAACCGGAGCATCCGCCACTTTTCACGCCTACTCTTACATAGTCTGTAGCAGCATCAAAACCGTCCTCTTTCATCAAATCGATGATTTTCTTTTTGGCAGTATCTGAAACCTTTATCATTGTTATATTGATTTTGTCTAAATTAAGCACAAAGATAGTATATAAAAACGTTTTTCCATAATGGAGAACATTTTTATAATATATGACAAAATAGAAAAAGACTATAGAATTTGAATTAAAGCAGATCAATTTTCATAAATTGCAGGCTCTTTATGATAAACGTAAATATTCAGCTAGAAAGTTGTTATTTGTTAAAATGTAAGGCATTGTAAATAGAATCGTAGAATTCTTTAATCTTTCAACTCAAAAAAATGAAATTATATCCTATAGAAACCGGCAATTTTAAATTAGATGGTGGTGCGATGTTTGGCGTGGTGCCAAAAACCATTTGGAATCGTACCAATCCAGCTGATGAAAATAACTTAATTGACATTGCCGCAAGATGCTTGCTTATCGAGGATGGCAACAAGTTGATATTGATTGATACCGGAATGGGGAACAAGCAATCAGAGAAGTTTTTTGGATACTATTCACTTTGGGGTACACATTCCATGGATCAATCTCTAGCTAAATATGGTTTTCATCGTGATGACGTTACTGATGTTTTTATGACGCATTTGCATTTTGACCATTGTGGCGGAAGTGTAGAATGGAACAAGGACAAAACGGGCTTCGAACCAGCTTTCAAAAACGCCAAATTCTGGAGCAATGAAAATCATTGGGAATGGGCTACAAAACCCAATCCTAGAGAAAAGGCTTCTTTCTTAGCTGAAAATATTTTGCCAATGCAAGAAAGCGGACAGCTGAATTTTATCAAAAGGTCCGAGAGTGATTTTCTAGAGCAATCAGAGCTAGGTTTTGGCATATTCTTTGCTGATGGACATACCGAAAAACAAATGATTCCACACATTCGATACAAAGATAAAACAATCGTTTTTTGTGCTGATTTATTGGCGACAGCCGGACACATCCCGGTTCCTTATGTGATGGGTTATGATACAAGGCCATTATTAACAATGCCTGAGAAAACAAAATTTCTCCATGCCGCAGCCGATAATGATTACTATCTGTTTTTAGAACACGATGCGCACAATGAGATTATTACTGTGCAACATACTGAAAAAGGAGTGCGATTGAAGCAAGTTTTTAAAGCGGACGATATCTTAACTTAGTGTTAAACCAACGTTTTTTTGTAACAAAATCATATATTTTAGTCTAATATTTTAAACATAAATAAATTAATAGAATGAATAGTATTAAACCCATTTGTCTTTCTGCTTTTGCAGTATTAGTTCTAGCTGGATGTGGAGCTCAAAAACAAGTTTCAAGTTTTAGTTCTTTAACAGCAATTTCGGCTCCTTTAAACGTTAAAAAAACGGCCGCTTTAAAAGAAAATGAATTAAAACGTTGGAGTCATTTAGACATCATAAACGATACAATTCCAGGAATGAGTGTTGATAGAGCTTATGCAGAACTTCTGAAAGATAAAAAGGGAGTTAAAGTAATTGTTGGTATTGTAGATTCAGGAGTTGATATCGAGCATGAAGATTTAAAAGCGGTTGTTTGGACTAACTCAAAAGAGATTGCGGGGAACGGTGTTGATGATGATAATAACGGTTACATTGATGATATTCATGGTTGGAACTTTCTAGGAGATATCACCAAAGAAAATTTAGAATACGAAAGAATCATTAAAGATAAAAGCTTAGTAAGTGATGTAATTTATAAAGAAGCGAAGAAAATTAATGATGAAAAAATAGCTAAGGCAGAAGCAGGAAAAGCACGTTTAGAAGGGCTTTTAACAGCTACAGCAACTGCAGATAAAGTGATAGCAAAGCATTTAGGAAAGGCTGTCTACACTATTGACGAAGTAAATGCAATTGAATCTAAAGATACTTCAATCTTAGAAAGTAAAGTGACAATGCAAAGAATGCTTTCTTTTGGTATGAGCATTGTAGATTTAGAAAAAGCGATTCAAAAAGATCTTGAAGAAATTATTGCTACTGTAAATGGTGATAATCTAAAACAAGATTATAGAAAAGTAGTAGGAGATAATCCAAATGATATTACCGACACAAAATACGGTAACAATAACGTTATTGGTCCAGATAAAGACGAAGCGCTTCACGGAACTCACGTTGCAGGTATTGTAGCCCAAAGCAGAAATAATTCAATGGGTGGTGACGGAGTTGCTAATAATGTAGAAATTTTAACGGTTCGTGCTGTGCCAGACGGAGATGAATATGATAAAGATATCGCTCTTGGGATTCGTTATGCTGTAGATAATGGCGCAAAAGTGATTAATGGTAGTTTTGGAAAAAGTTTCTCTCCGCATAAGCAATGGGTTTATGATGCGATAAAATATGCTGAAAAGAAAGACGTGCTAATTGTTCATGCTGCAGGAAATGACGCAAAAGACATTGATTTCAGCGATAATTTTCCAACTGATTCTGATGATAAAATAAAAGAGTTTGCTGATAATATGATTACTATTGGCGCTTTGAATTTTGAATACGGTGATAAAGTAGTTGCTAATTTTTCAAACATTGGAAAAGTGAATGTAGATGTTTTTGCTCCAGGAGTAAAAATTTATGCTACAACACCAAATGATACTTATAGATATTTACAAGGAACTTCTATGGCTGCGCCAAATGTTGCTGGAGTTGCAGCCTTGATTCGCTCTTATTATCCAAATTTAACTGCCTCACAAGTGAAACATATTTTGATGGATTCTGGTGTAGCGATTACTGATCTTGTTGTTGTGGGAGGAAATCCAAAAGACAGCCGTTCATTCACAACCTTATCTAAATCTGGAAAAATGGTTAATGCATACAATGCTATATTGATGGCAGAGAAAATGTCTAAAAAATAATTTTAATAATTCTAATTTAATGGAAGGGCATTTGCTCTTCCATTTTTTATTTGTAAAATGATGAGAAAATTACTTTTACTTTCAATTGTCACTCTAAATTTGGGTTCAATTTATGCCCAAAGTTCCAGCTACTGGCAGCAGCATGCCGATTATAAAATGGATGTTGTCATGGATGCAAAAAAATACCAATACACTGGAAAACAGGAATTGGTTTACACTAATAATTCACCTGATACTCTTAGAAAAGTATACTATCATTTGTTCAATAACGCCTTCCAGCCGGGAAGCGAAATGGATGCTAGATTACACAGTATAAAAGATCCTGACGCAAGAATGGTCAACAAAGTTAAAGTGGATGGAAAAGAGGTGAAAGTGAGTCGAATTGAAACTCTAAAGCCAGATGAAATTGGTTATTTACGAATTTCAAACTTCAAGCAAGATGGTGTCGCTGCAACAACTAAAGAAGTGGGAACTATTCTAGAAGTTACTTTGGCTAAGCCAATATTACCTAATTCGAAAACAACATTTACGCTTGATTTTGACGGTCAATCTCCGGTTCAAATTCGTCGTTCTGGAAGAAATAATTCTGAAGGAGTAGAATTTTCTATGTCGCAATGGTACCCAAAATTAGCCGAATTTGATTTCGAAGGTTGGCATGCAGATCCTTATATCGCTAGGGAATTTCATGGTGTTTGGGGGAATTTTGATGTGAATATTACTATTGACAAAGAATACACTATTGGAGGAACGGGATATTTGCAAAACCCAAACGAAATAGGTCACGGATACGAAGATGCTGGAGTAAAAGTTACTTATCCAAAGAGAACTAAAACCTTGACTTGGCATTTTGTAGCGCCAATGGTTCATGATTTTACATGGGCTGCCGATAGAAATTACATGCATGATGTGGTGAAAGGAGCTAACAATGTTGATTTGCATTTCTTGTATAAAAACAATCCAAAGACAACTGAAAACTGGAAGAAATTACAGCCGCTAATGGTTAATATGCTAGATTTTTTCAATAAAAATATTGGAGATTATCCATACAAGCAATACTCGTTTATTCAAGGTGGCGATGGCGGAATGGAATATGCCATGTGTACTTTGATGTTAGGAAACGGAACTCTTGCTGGGATTTATGGGACGGCAACACATGAGTTAGCACATGCCTGGTTCCAACATGTTTTAGCTACAAACGAATCAAAGCATCCATGGATGGACGAAGGTTTTACGACTTATGTTCAAGATTGGGCTGAGAATGAATTGTCAGATAAAAAAGTGGAGAACCCGTTTAAAGGAAATTACAACGCGTATTACAAATTGATAGAGTCAGGAAAAGAGCAAGCGCAAAGCACGCATGGAGATCGTTATGATGAAAACAGACCGTATAGCGTTTCTTCTTATGTAAAAGGGAGTATATTTTTATCCCAATTAAACTACGTGATTGGAAAGGATAAATTAGCAGAAACGATAAAGAGATATTATCACGACTTTAAGTTCAAACACCCTACACCTAATGATATCAAAAGAACCGCTGAACGTGTGTCAGGAGCTAACTTAGATTGGTATTTGATGGACTGGACACAAACCACAAATACTATTGATTACGGTATTAAAACGGTTGCTGATAACGGGGAGAAAACTACTATTAGTTTAGAAAGAATTGGAAGAATGCCAATGCCTATTGACTTATTAGTAGAGTATACAGATGGAACAATGGAGAGTTTCTATATTCCGTTACGTCTAATGCATTTTGAAAAAGAAAACCCAAATCCGTCTGTAAAAAGAACAGTTTTAAATGACTGGACATGGGCAGCATCTAATTATGATTTTACAATTGAGAAATCTAAAAGCACGATCAAGAAAATCACTATTGATCCAAGCGGATTAATGGCTGATGTGAAGCAAGAGAATAACATGTATGAAGTGAAATAATAATTCACCTCATTTTATAAACCAAAAAAAGTCTAGTTTTTTAAGCTAGACTTTTTTTTATGTTCTTATTTTCTGGATTATTTTAAATGCTCCAGCATGTCTACCGTCATGGATTCCAAATCAAATTTATGGTTCCAGTTCCAATCTGCTCTGGCTTCGCTATCATCAATACTGGCAGGCCAGCTGTCAGCAATTTTTTGACGGAAGTCTGGCTCATAAGTGATCGTAAATTGTAATCTTCAGGTAAATATCAATAAAAAATTATCCTTGGTAATATTTGTAAAGAATATTTTTCTTACATTAGCAAAAGCTAGACCATTTAAGCAGCTTTCTCTTAACCAAATCATTATGATAAAAAAACTACTTACCCCCCCCCATTTACTTAGGAATTTTCTTAATTATTTTGTTTTGTTCTTGTACTAATGATGACTCAAAAGAAATTGAACTAATAGAAAGGCAACAACTGCAAAACAAATTTTCTTTAGCCAATTTTGATGATGATTTTATTAAAAATAATCTTGTTGTTGATTGGAATGATTTTGTTTTAAATATAAATAAGGATACAATTTCTGACACTAAAGTTTATGAATTCAACACCTCTTTTATAGTAAACGCCTCACTGGATAATGGAAAATTCAAATTAGCTGTTAAATATAAACTCTTAGCATCTAGAAACGGTACTGAGCCTTGGAAATTTGAAATAATAAAATTCCTTTCCAGCGAATCAGATCCAATCGATCTTATAAGTCATTCCTCTCCTTATTCATTTTCAGGAACGCTTTATCACTATAATCTTAATGGAGAAAACACCAAAATGATAGCATATAAAAAAGGGAGGGTAATAAGTAAATTTTTGAATAAAGACAAGTTAGCGAGTAGCATAACGGCTAAAGAACCTTCCATTGGAGGTGATACTGGTGGCTTTTGGATGTTCACCAGAACACAGCATTATACCGACTATTATCAGACAAGTAATTATAGTCAAGGTGTATATACCTATACTCACTCGACTTATAATTATACTTCATCTGAATACGTATGGGTAAGCACAGGAGGCAGCAGCAATGCAAATTATCATAACCATTATGACTATCCGCATGGTACTTCTATAGGCACAAATAATCATCCCAAAGAGATAATCATTGATCCTTCTTTCACAAATAATCCTTGTTTAAAAGGCGTATATGATAAACTAGAAGCGTCTTCAACTTTTAAAAATCAATTAAACAAATTTGATGTTGATTTTAAAGGTGCTAATTTGAGACTAAGCGTTGGGGTTGACCCTGCTTACCCTCCTTCAACAACTGCAATAACTTATGAACCTGTGGATTATTTAATTAATATTATGTTTAATCCAGATCAATTGAAAAGACCAGAGTTAGATATTGCGAGAACGTTTTTCCACGAATTACTACATGCTGAAATATATAGAAAATTATTATCTCTTGCTAAACAGGGCAACATTCCTTGGTCTGCTGATTTTATAACTAGTATAAAAAATGATTATCCCGGACTTACTGAATATTATACAAGATATGAATATAATGTCGCTCCGGGACAACAACCCACAAATACGCAACACGAGTTGATGGCACAACATTCTAGAGACGTAATAGTTAAAGTTTTGCAACAATATGATAATAATCAGCATTCAATAGAGTTTTATGATGCGTTAGCTTGGAGTGGATTAATGGGAAAGGGGGGCAATTTTGATAGTGTTACTTTGTTACCACCATCTCCAACCGTTGCTTGGAAAAATTTGACTCAAACTCAGCGCAAAAAAATTGTGGATATAATTATTAATTTTCAAAATTCAAATCCGCCATGTCAACAATAACAAAAAAAACAATAACAATTCTTTGTTTGGGGTGCTTTTATTTCTTGTTTTCACAAGAAATGAAGAAACAAGAATATACAACAGTTTTGATTGATTTTAAAGATATTTCTTTAGCACATTACTGTATTAATAAATCAATGACAAAAGCTGAATTTAGTTTTTACCTTAAGGGATATGAAACTAAGCATGCGAGAGAGGAAGGAGTTAGAAAATCTAAAAATGGTCTTGCGACTAGTCTAGGTATTCCTACATTTATTTTCACTCTTTATAGTTCTACTATTTTTTCTCCTAAACCAGAAAAACCTGAGAAATTAAAAACTTTAGAAGGAATAAACTATATAACACTAAAAGAATTTCAAAGTAATAATTATCAATGTACTAGTAGTGTTTATATAATTCATAAATTAAAAGACGGCACTTATTTAAAATGGAAAACATACTATTTATCTGAAGAATAAAAATAGTGGTTATATAAAGACTCTACTGTAAGCTCTGCTCTCCGAAGTGTTCCTTTATAGCGCAGATTACTACGCAAATATCTCCTGAATCATTTACTCGTAATTCAAGTTGATAAATTGCTTTCAAACAAAAAAAGTCTAGTTTTTCAAGCTAGACTTTTTTTAAATTCTTATTTTTCCGGACTATTTTAAATGCTCCAGCATGTCTTTTGTCATAGATTCCAAATCAAATTTGTGATTCCAGTTCCAATCTGCTCTAGCTTCACTATCATCAATACTTGCTGGCCAGCTGTCAGCAATTTTTTGACGGAAGTCTGGTTCGTAAGTAATAGTAAAATCCGGGACGTGTTTTTTGATTTCAGCCGCAATTTCTGTTGGCGTGAAACTCATTGCTGCAAGATTGTATGAAGAACGAATTTTTATTTCCTCAACTGGGGCTTGCATAATCTGGATTGTTGCCGCAATAGCATCATCCATATACATCATTGGCATTTTAGTTTCCGAAGATAAAAAGCATTCGTAAGTATTATCAGAAAGTGCTTTATGGAAAATATCAACGGCATAATCGGTAGTTCCACCACCAGGAGGCGAAGAATAACTGATTAGTCCAGGATAACGGATGCTTCTTACATCCACCCCAAATATATTGTGGTAATACTCACACCATCTTTCGCCCGCTTGTTTGCTAATTCCGTAAACTGTTGACGGCTCCATTATTGTATATTGCGGCGTGTTTTCTTTTGGTGTTGTAGGTCCAAAAACTGCAATACTCGATGGCCAGAATATCTTTTTAATTTTTCCGGCTTTCGCCAAATTCAAGACGTGAAACAAAGAATTCATATTTAAATCCCAAGCAAAAGCAGGATTTTTCTCAGCTGTAGCTGATAGTAACGCTGCCATCAAATAAACTTCATCAATTTGATGAAGTTCCACAAGATGCTCAATCTGATTGAAATCTAATGCGTTTACTACTTCAAAAGGACCTGAATTTACAACGTCGTTATTTAATTTTCTAATATCCGAAGCGATGACATTATCAGTTCCGTATATTTTTCTTAATGAATGGGTTAACTCGGTTCCTATTTGGCCACAAGCGCCTATAATTAATATTTTCGTGCTCATTATTGATTGTTTTTGAAGCACAAAGATAACTATTTTACAAATGTATTCGCAGTGTTCCTACTGGATTGTAAATCCAATATAAAAACGCCAGAAATAGTAATTTTCTATTCGGGATTTTGGCAATTTTGATGCTGGAAATGTAGCGTTTTACGTCGAATTCTAATTTGTAATTTCGAATCTGTAATTATAAATTTACTTTGTAACTTTGCGCTTCCTTGTAATCGCAATGAAATGAGCCTGAGAGATTTTATACCTCGAGAAGAAATCGCCTGCACTAATTACATTAGAAGCCACAAAAGAACTTAAAACATCCCTATGAAATATAAAATAGTATCCTTTCTTTTTCTGCTTATTTTCCTTTCTTCTTGTAAAGATGATAACCAAAAAAGGATAGCAGAGAATGAAAAAGACGCCAAGAAAAAGGAAGTCATTTTTTCGAATATAAAAAAAGGCTGGGTTTTTTATGACACACCCATCAACACAGCTGCAGAAGAAAGTGTAGGTAGCTGGAATGAGCTTCGTCTGTTTTTGGCTGAATTAGCCCAAAAACCTAATAAGACTATTGGCGCATTTCAACAAAAATCAACAGCCATTTCTAAAAAAGCGATGGCGTTGAACGAGAATTTGCCGTTACAATTTGACAAACCGCAAATAAAAAGCCGAATCTCAACACTAATTACTAAAGTGAGATTGTTAGACTTGTACATTCATTTGGACAATATTCCAGATAAAAAAGTGGTGGTTCTCATTGCTGAAATCAATAAAGAGTTGGCTTCCCTACAGCGTCAAATGGATATAATTGTGGAGAAAAGTAAAATTCCTTTAGAAGAAGGAGAATCCGAACTTAAGAAAATGATGGATGCCTCCAGAGCCATTCCAGAAAGTAGTCCTGTAATAAACGATCAAAATATTTCTAGAGTTGAGTAAAACTGCCTTATATAACACCTTCGATAATTCACCTAAAGTGCAACAAATTGTTGACCGCTTGCAGGAAGATAATCAACCAAAATTACATCTTGATGGCTTGTTGGGATCATCGGTATCTTTTGTTGTGCGTGCACTTTTTAAAAAAGTCGACGCTCCATTCTTAGTTATTTTAAACAATAAAGAGGAAGCAGCTTATTATTTGAACGATTTGGAACAAATGATTGGTGAAAAAAACGTGCTGTTTTTTCCAGGTTCGTACCGTCGTCCATACCAAATTGAAGATACTGATAATGCTAATGTTTTGCTTCGCGCCGAAGTGCTTAACCGAATTAATTCCCGCAAGAAACCTGCTGTAATAGTAAGTTATCCCGAAGCGCTATTTGAAAAAGTGGTGACTCGTAAAGATTTGGAGAAAAACACTTTAAAAGTGACGGTTGGAGATAAAATATCTATTGATTTTATCAACGAGGTTTTATTCGAATATGAATTCAAAAGAGTAGATTTTATTACAGAACCGGGCGAGTTTTCTGTTCGTGGAGGAATCGTCGATGTATTTTCTTTTTCGAATGATAATCCGTACCGAATTGAGTTTTTTGGTGATGAGGTAGAAAGCATTCGTAGCTTTGATGTGGCGACACAGCTGTCTATAGAAAAGCAGAAGAAAATTACGATAATCCCAAATGTAGAGAACAAGGTTTTTCAGGAAAACAGAGAAAGCTTTCTGGATTATATTTCAGAGAAAACAGTGATTTTCATTCAAAATACTGAAGATCTTTTTACTCAATTAGACAAGCAGTTTGCAAGAGCAGAAGAAGCGTTTGAGAAATTGTCACAAGAAATAAAACGTTCCACACCGGATCAGTTGTTTTTAAATCAAAGCACTTTTATAAAAAGAGCCTTAGATTTTTCGATAATTGAATTGAGCACAAATCCCATTTTTAAGATCGCTAAGAAATGGGAATTCCACATTTTACCGCAGCCGTCGTTCAATAAACAATTCGATTTGTTGTTGAATAATTTGAGTGAAAATCAGTTCAACGGATACAAAAATTATTTATTTTGTTCTAATGAGGCTCAAGCAAAGCGATTTCATGATATTTTCGAAAGTTTAGACGAAACAAATTCAGAGGATATTCGAAAGCAATATAATACTATTGTATTGCCTTTATATCAGGGTTTTATTGACGAGGAAAACCAAATCACCTGCTATACAGATCATCAAATTTTTGAGCGCTACCATAAATTCAACATTAAGAGTAGCTATTCGAAAAAGCAAAATATCACCTTAAAAGAATTGACCACGCTTTCCGTTGGGGATTATGTAACGCACATCGATCATGGAATAGGACGTTTTGGAGGTTTGCAAAAAATACAAGTCGAGAATAAGACTCAGGAGGCCATAAAACTGGTTTATGCTGATAATGATATTGTGTATGTGAGCATTCATTCACTACACAAAATCTCAAAATATACCGGTAAAGACGGAACACCACCCAAAATTTATAAGTTGGGTTCGAATGCTTGGAAAGTTTTAAAACAAAAAACTAAGGCTAGGGTTAAGCATGTTGCATTCAATTTGATTCAGCTGTATGCGAAAAGACGATTGGATAAAGGATTCCAGTTTTCGAAAGATAGTTATTTGCAAAACGAATTAGAAAGTTCCTTTATTTATGAGGATACACCGGATCAAACCAAGTCAACGCAGGAGGTAAAAGCCGATATGGAAAGCGACCGTCCTATGGATCGATTAGTATGTGGTGATGTAGGTTTTGGTAAAACTGAAGTTGCTATTCGTGCTGCTTTTAAAGCTGTGGATAATAGCAAGCAAGTCGCAATTCTAGTTCCTACAACCATTTTAGCCTACCAGCATTATAGAACTTTTACCGAGCGATTAAAAGATATGCCAGTTACCATCGGTTACTTAAACCGATTTAGAACAGCCAAACAAAAAGCGGAAACGCTAAAAGAGTTAGCTGAGGGAAAACTAGATATCGTTATCGGGACGCATCAATTAGTTAATAAAAATGTAGTTTTTAAAGATCTTGGATTACTGATTGTTGATGAAGAACAAAAATTTGGTGTCAACGTAAAAGACAAATTAAAAACAATTGCCGCTAACGTGGATACGCTCACATTGACTGCAACGCCAATTCCGAGAACCTTGCAATTCTCTTTGATGGCAGCACGAGATTTGTCGGTAATTACGACACCGCCACCCAATCGTTATCCTATTGAAACTAATGTTGTTGGTTTTAGTGAAGAGATGATTCGGGATGCGATTTCGTATGAGATTCAGCGTAACGGACAAGTGTTTTTTATCAATAATAGAATCGAAAACATAAAAGAAGTCGCCGGAATGATTCAACGTTTGGTACCGAATGCCAGAGTTGGAATTGGTCACGGCCAGATGGAAGGAAAGAAGCTGGAAGAATTGATGTTGGCTTTCATGAACGGTGAATTTGATGTTTTGGTGGCAACCACAATTATCGAAAGCGGCTTAGATGTTCCTAATGCAAATACGATTTTTATTAATAACGCCAATAATTTTGGTTTGTCAGACTTGCATCAAATGCGTGGACGTGTAGGACGTAGCAATAAAAAAGCATTTTGCTATTTTATCTGCCCGCCATATTCAGCGATGACAGACGATGCTAGAAAGCGAATTCAGGCTTTGGAACAATTTAGTGAACTAGGTAGCGGATTTAATATTGCGATGAAAGATTTAGAAATTCGTGGTGCTGGAGATTTATTAGGTGGTGAGCAAAGTGGTTTTATCAACGAAATAGGTTTTGATACCTATCAGAAAATCATGAATGAAGCCATTGAGGAGTTGAAGGAAAATGAATTCAAGGATTTATATCCTGTTGAGAATGATATTGAAACCAAAGAATATGTAAAAGACCTGCAAATTGACACGGACTTTGAGTTGTTATTCTCTGATGAGTACATCAATAACATAAGTGAACGATTGAGTTTGTATAGTGAATTATCAGCAGTTAAAAACGAAGAGGAACTGCAAGTTTTCCAGTCAAAATTGATTGACCGTTTTGGACCTATGCCACCACGAGCAATTGCTTTAATGAATAGTATTCGCATAAAGTGGATTGCTACACAAGTAGGAATTGAAAAACTTGTTATGAAACAAGGCAAAATGATTGGATATTTTGTATCTGATCAACAATCTGATTATTACCAGTCGAAACGCTTTACATCAGTCATGGATTTTGTTACTAAAAATAGTTCAATCTGTAAAATAAAAGAAAAAGAAACGAAGAATGGTCTAAGATTGTTACTGACTTTTGACAATGTAAAATCGACCAGAAGAGCATTAGAGTTGATGGAGATGCTGGGAGGGAAGTGATTAAAATAAGGTTTCCAGCCTTTTAAAAACAAAGCTTCCAGCCTTCAAAAGGCTGGAAGCTTTTTCGTATTTATTCCATAATCAAATCTTCGATTTCATCTAAATCTTGATTAATGCTGTGATAATATTTAAAGTTTTCCAAATCATGAAATGATTCTATAATTTTATCTCTTTGTAATTTGGTCTTTTGTGTCGAAAGGATTGTTCCATAGGAAGTCCATGGGTATTCTATAATGGTTTCTGTAAACTTATGGTGAACAGGGTTATTGTGGATATAAAAAATAAGTTTTTGGAAATAGGTGTCAGAAGTAACTACTTTTCTCTTAAAATTTTTTTCAAATAAACTACCAGTCCTTGTATATCGTTTATTCATCGCTAAAGTATAGGCGTTGAACAAATTTGAAAACTGTTTTGAAGCACTTATTGCTTTTGGTTTATCAGTTGATGAGTATTCTAATTTTGTAATATCAATCTCTTCTGTTTCTTTAATGTAAACCAGAATGTGAAAATGATTTTTCATCAAACACCAAGCATAAGTTTCAGCTATTGGGTCAATATATTTGTCGTATAACCTCAGAAAATGAATATAGTTTTCGATATTATAGAACAAGTTAATTCCATTATTACCTCTATTATAAATATGATAGTATTTACCGTTTTCAAGAGGAATTGGATTCATAAGAGTTACGGTGTTAAAAGCTTCCAGCCTTTCAAAGGCTAGCTATGTTTAATTCTTCAAATCCTTGATTACTTTAAAAGCAACATCTACTTGTTCTTCACTTACTAAAATAGTAAACTCATTAGAAGTTGAGATAACTTCATTGATGATGATTCCTTCCCAAGCTAATCGCTGAAAGATGAAATAATAAATACCTGGAACAATAATATTTTCTTTAGGTAATTTAACGGTGATTGATGCTAAATTGTCTAATTTTTGGATCAATTTTTCATTTGCAAAATGCTTGTCCACTAAGTGATTAACACTATTGCTTACTACAATATTGATTTCATTTACTCCTCTAGATGAAGTATAAAACACATCAGGCAAAGCATTAATATCTGCTATTAATTCGCCTTGCTTGTTCAATACCGTTTCCGAAATTGAGAAAGCATAGTCAGTCAAAGCAGACCGTACGGTTATCTCTCCTATGTTTTTTATTACTTTATTTATTTTGTGATTTAATCTAAAATCCAGTTCTTCAGTTAGCCGTTTTAACGACATTACAACTGCACCTTGTTTTACTTCTTTGCCAAATTCACTTTCTAATTCTGACATTATATTTCTAGATAGCGACGTCAGATTAATGATTCCAAGAGAGAGTGCGTTTAAAAGGAAAGGTTTTGTTTTGATGTAATTTTCAACAATGGAAGAAACAGTTTTCATAATTTTAATGTTTTTTGTCTGGTTAGAACAGTAAATTTTTATTGGGCGAAATAAAATAAGACGCAAATATAAATAAAAAAACATTTTGTTACAAATATAACATTGATATATTTTCTTTAAAAATGATAAAATGCATCTATAAGGTGCTCAATAACAAAAGATTTATCGTCTTTATGAATGGCTATGATGTCAAAACGAACTTCTACATCAAGGTTTTTTTGATTTACGTATTCGTTAACCGCTTTTACGAGTAGCTGAATTTTTTTGGGTTTCACAAAATCCTGTGGCAAGCCAAATTCTAGCGAGGAACGGGTTTTTACTTCGACAATTGCTAGTGTATTTTCTTTTCTCGCAATGATATCAATTTCGGCTTTTTGAAAAGTCCAATTGGTATCTAAGATAAGATATCCGTTTTTCTGAAGAAATTCAACTGCCATTTCCTCTCCAAATTTCCCAAGATCGTTGTGTTCAGCCATTTTTGTTAGTAATCAGTATTCAGTTTCCACGTTTTAGTTTTTTTAGTGTTTTCAGCTTACAAAACAAATGTACTAAGACACGTCTGTAATCTATTTCCACCTAGTTTCGTCTCTTCCCGATAATTATCGGGAGGAGATGATTCCTTTATTTAAATTCTAAAACACTCTTTTCAGCACTAACATCAAGACGAACTACACTTCCTAAGACTAGTGCTCTATTGTCGCGAATGTGTCCTGCGGGGAAATTATAAACAACCGGAATTTTATATTGTTTAGTGACATCTTCAATAATTTCAAGTGCATTTTTTCCCCATGGAATATCGTTATCTCTCATCTTATTCATAGATCCTACAATTATTCCTTTTATATTTTCTAGGCAGCCATTGCGCTTTAAATTCATCATCATGCGATCTATATGATACAGGTATTCATCTAAATCTTCGATAAATAAAATTTTATCCTTGCAGTCAATAGCCGAATCCGAACCTAGTAAACTGTAGAGAATTGATAAGTTTCCACCTACTAATTCTCCCGTAGCAGTTCCAAATCGATTCATTGCGTCTGGAGCAATTTCGTAACGGATTGGATTTCCAAATAAGGCTAGTTTTAAACTTTGAACGGCCTCAGGAGTTGCTCTAGGAAACGTTACAGGCATAATCCCGTGTATGGTTTTATATCCCATGGTGTTTAAATGGTTGTGCAAAACCGTGATATCGCTAAAACCAACAATCCATTTTGGGCTTTGTTTAAATTTTGTAAAATTGAGTAAGTCGATTATTCTAACGGTGCCATAGCCGCCTTTTACACACCATATCGCTTTAATATTTGGGTTGTCTAATTGCTTCTGTAAATCGGCTGCTCTTTGAGCATCAGTTCCTGCCAGTTGATTTTCGTCTAAACCAATTGTGTTTCCTATAACAACTTCTAGTCCCCAACTGTGCAATAAATCTATTGCAGGTTGTAGGTTGTCATCAATATTTTTTCGGGCTGTAGCCAAAATTGCAATGGTATCTCCTTTTTTTAAAATGGGTGGTGTTGTCATTTTTGTATGGGCTTGACTGTTGAACGATTGTAAAACAAAAAATAAAAGTAAGGCTTTATAAAAACCAAAACTACTGTTTATAGACCAAAATCGGGTAGTACGCATATTTTTGTTTTTCGAGAATAGTTAGAATAATGGAAGTCAAATAAATGGACTAAAAACCAAAGATAATGAATTTCGAAAATAATTAAAGGATTGATATTAAAATGAAGTATTTTTACTAGTAGAGTCACTGATTGTTAGGGTATAAGAACTTTTCACATTTTAAGTATGAGATTTGCACAATTATTTCTGATGTTGTTTTTTATTGTTCCAATAGCGCACGTACTTGGTCAACAAAAGAAATATGCAATCCATACCGTTGCATTTTATAATTTCGAAAACCTTTTTGACACCATAAACGATCCTAATACAGATGATGATGAATGGACACCAAAGGGAGCTCAGAAATGGACTACCAAAAAGTACAAGCAAAAACTACAGAATCTTTCTCGAGTTTTACTCGAAATAGGTTCTTCAGAAAACACCAATTCACCTACTTTTATTGGGGGTTGCGAAATAGAGAACAGAGGGGTTTTGGAAGATTTAATAAAGGAAACAAACCTTATTGATAGAGACTACGGAATCATCCATTTTGAATCTCCAGACAAAAGAGGGATAGACGTAGCGCTTTTATATCAAAAGAAGTATTTCCGACCGACAACCTACACCAATATTCCCCTAATAGTTTATAAAAAAGAATCGTTGAATAAAGTTGAATCAGGCGAAAAAACAGACGATAGTTTAGCCATAAACTATTATAATAATCGTGTTTTTACCCGCGATCAGCTTTTGGTAACGGGGTTTTTAGATGGCGAAGAAATTAATATTATAGTCAATCACTGGCCGTCACGCTCCGGTGGAGAGAAGAAATCTAGTCCGTTTCGTGAAGCCGCAGGAGCTTTAAACAGAATAATAATTGATTCTTTGCAGCAAATAAATCCAAATGCAAAAGTCTTAACGATGGGAGATTTAAATGATGGTCCTTATAATAAGAGTGTAAAAGTTGGCCTTGGTGCAAAAGCTAGTAAAGCCGAGGTTCTCCCCTTTGGAATATACAATCCTTTTGAGGAGATGGCTAAAAAAGGCTTAGGGACAATCGCATATCGGGATTCATGGGATATTTTTGATCAAATTATGGTTTCGCAGTCGCTTATCAGGAATGATTTTTCCTCCTTTAGTTATTGGAAAGCGGGGATATACAATAAGTCTTTTTTAATACAAACTTCAGGTCAATATAAAGGATATCCAAAACGACATTCGGTCAACGAAGTTGGTTTCAGTGATCATTTCCCGGTTTATATTTATCTTATAAAGGAAGTTCAGTAAAAAAATTCTGTAGTAGAAACGCGTTGCTATACTTTCTGTTTTTATACACTAGACCGCTAGAGACTTTTTAGTAACTTAGCGGATCATTAATTTAATAATTCGAAAAAAATGGCAATTTCAAAACCTTTCAACCTTAATAAATGGATTGATGAAAACCGTCAATTACTGAAGCCGCCTGTAGGGAATAAAAACTTATATGTAGATTCTGGTGATTATATTGTGATGATTGTTGGCGGGCCAAATGCTCGAAAAGACTTTCACTATAATGAGACGGAAGAGTTGTTTTATCAATTAGAAGGAACTATTCAAGTCATTACACAAGAAGACGGCCAGCGCAATGTTTTAGAACTTCAGGCTGGTGATATGTACTTGCACCCAGCAAAAACGCCACATTCTCCAGTGCGATCAGAGAATTCTATTGGTTTAGTGATCGAACGAAAAAGGGAAAATCAGGGCTATACTGACGGCTTATTATGGTTTTGTGAAAACTGTAACCATAAACTGCATGAAGTATACTTTGAATTAAAGGATATTGAAAAAGACTTTTTGCCTCATTTTGAAAATTTCTACAAATCTGAAGCATTGCGAACATGCAGTAACTGCGGAACTGTGATGGAGGCAGATGCTCGATTCATAGCTACTAAGTAAGTAAAATCAAAGCCCTACTTTGTTTACGGGCTACTTCTGTAGCTGTAAATTTTTACGCATAAATCTAAAAAATTTTAGTCGGGAAGAATTGTGTAGAAGAAGTCGTATTTAATAAAATACTGTCTCTTCTTATGGATATTTTATAAAATGATCGTTGCATAATAATACTTTAAACAATATCTTTACGAAAATAATATAACAATTTATAACAAAAAAGTTACAATGATAACAATAGCAAATCAATTCGGAATGAAAGAGGCTTTGGCACAATTGGGCATAAAGGACATAAATGAAGGAACTTCAACAGGGTTAAATCACTTTTCAAGCGGAGAAATTCTTGAAAGCTATTCTCCTGTAGATGGTCAATTGATAGCGAAAGTTAAAACTTCTACTGCGGCAGATTACGAAAAGGTAATGCAGTCAGCTACCGAAGCTTTCAAAACATTCCGTTTGATGCCAGCACCGCAACGTGGTGAAATCGTGCGTCAGTTTGGAGAGAAATTACGTAAAAATAAAGAGGCTTTAGGTAAATTAGTTTCTTACGAAATGGGGAAATCATTACAAGAAGGATATGGTGAAGTGCAAGAGATGATTGATATCTGTGATTTTGCCGTGGGTCTTTCTCGTCAACTACACGGATTAACAATGCATTCAGAGCGTCCGCAACATAGAATGTATGAGCAATATCATCCATTGGGAGTTGTAGGGATTATCTCGGCGTTTAACTTTCCAGTAGCAGTTTGGGCTTGGAATACGGCTTTAGCTTGGATAGCTGGTGATGTTTGTGTTTGGAAACCATCAGAGAAAACACCTCTATGTGGAATTGCCTGTCAAAATATAATTGCTGAAGTAATTAAAGAAAATAATCTTCCAGAAGGAATTTCTTGTTTGATAAACGGAGATTACAAAGTGGGTGAAATGATGACTAATGACAAACGTGTACCGTTAATTTCGGCGACTGGTTCTACTCGAATGGGGAAAATCGTGGCGCAAACTGTAGCGGGTCGTTTGGGAAGATCATTATTAGAATTAGGAGGAAACAATGCTATTATCGTTACACCGGATGCTGATATAAAAATGACTGTTATTGGAGCTGTTTTTGGAGCTGTAGGAACTGCAGGGCAAAGATGTACTTCTACACGTCGTTTAATAATACACGAAAGTATTTACGATAAAGTTAAAGATGCTGTTGTGGCGGCTTACAAACAACTTAGCATCGGAAACCCATTAGACGAAAACAATCACGTGGGTCCACTAATCGATACTCATGCAGTTGAAATGTACAATAGAGCGTTGACTAAAGTAGTAGAACAAGGCGGGAAAATTCTTGTTGAAGGTGGTGTGCTTTCAGGAGAAGGATACGAAAGTGGGTGTTACGTTAAACCTGCGATTGCAGAAGCAGACAATTCATTCGAAATCGTGCAACATGAAACTTTTGCTCCAGTATTGTATTTATTGAAATATTCGGGAACTGTAGAAAATGCAGTTGACGTTCAAAACGGAGTGGCACAAGGATTATCTTCTGCTATTATGACAAACAATTTAAGAGAAGCAGAGCATTTCTTATCTGTTGCAGGATCAGATTGTGGAATTGCTAATGTAAACATCGGAACATCTGGTGCGGAAATTGGTGGTGCTTTTGGAGGAGAAAAAGAAACAGGTGGCGGACGTGAGTCAGGCTCAGATGCATGGAAAGTGTACATGCGTCGTCAAACCAATACTATCAATTACGGAACTTCCTTGCCATTGGCACAAGGAATAAAATTCGACTTGTAGTATAAAGCATTTAAACACAAAAAAGGGCAATTTGAAAATTTCAAATTGCCCTTTTTTTATTTTTCGAATAATTCGTTTTTGTTACAAATTAAATGACATACCGATATTTACAACAAACTGGTTGTTTAAATGTTCAAAACCAGTTGTGTTTTTGTCATATTTGGCGATAGGAAATCCAGCTTCACTAAATAATCCAAAACCTTCGGTAAAGAAATAACGGAAACCAAGATGTCCACCAAAATTTCTTAAGCCAACATCTAAACCTGGGTAAACATCCATTTTTGGATCTAATTGAAACACGTTTCCTAGGTTAGCATTAAATCGCGCTTTAAAATCGATACGGTCTCCAAAGTCTGGTTCGTTTCCTAAATCATCAGAAGCAACAGATAATAAATAATTAGCAGTTAGTCCCAAAGACATATTTTCGCCAATACCAAAATCAGAAGATAGGTAAAGTCCTGTACCACCATTTTGCAGGTTTAAACCTACCTGGCCTTTTACATCTCCATTTCCTTTAAAAGCTTGTGCGTTGGTAAGCCATACGGACGTTAGTAATAATAATGTGATTACTTTTTTCATATTTTTAAATGTTTAATACAATTCATACAAAATTAGAACATTAAATTTTAATTCCGACCTTTTTCGTCAAAATACAAAGTGTACAGGGGTTCGCTTTGCCAGAAGTCCTTTGTGTCTACATTCAAAATGGTCAAAGGCCCTTTGAAAGCGGCGCCTGTATCTATATTCCAAACACAAGCCATTTGCACGGGTTCTGTCTTACCAATGCGCGTTACTGGAGTATGGCCTATGTAGATTTCGTCGTATAGAATCAATCGTTTTGGATAGAGTAAATCGTTGGGTTTTATGCTTCGATCTAAAGACAAGGCTGTTTCCCATAAAGTTCTATCCCAATAAAATGGTTCAGGATAATACTCATACTGCACTCCGTTCATATTTGTAAACCCTGCGTGAACAAACAGACGTTTCTTATCATCAAGATAGTAGTTTTGCAAGGAGTGTAAGAATTCAATATGAAGGTTTTTAGTGGTAGCATCTACTTTTTCATAAGCTAAAACTGTTGCTTCTCCACCATGTTTATACCATAGTTCATTGTCGTCTTGACCATCTTTTAGCCAATGAAGTAACAATTCATCATGATTGCCTCTTATAAATACACAATTATGTGTCGTATTCAATTCAATCAAGTAGTCAAGAACTTGTGGCGACTGACTCCAGCCATCCACGTAATCTCCTAAAAAAATCAGGGTGTCTTCTGCAGTAACTTTGGCTCTTTCCATAATTTGGTGTAGTGCACGCAAGCCTCCGTGAATATCACCTATAACTAATGTTCTCATTTTGTGTTTGGTCAATCTGGATTATATAAACAGCAGGACTGTCGCTGCTTTTAAAGCATAAAAATAAGGAAAAGAGTTGGGAAGAGTTGGTTTTTTATTCGTTTTTTATCTTTAAAATAAATTAGGACAGAAATCGGTAAAATAGTAAAATTGCTTTTTCATTGTCTTTAAAGCGTTTAGTTGAAGTGTAATAATTAATAGCCATTGTTATTAACTCTATTTTTTACCAAAGAAAATGTATTCAATTCGATAAAAACCAGAATTCACCAATAAGAAAGTGATTGGATAGCAATATTGGACAAATTGGGCTTCGACCACACGGGTAAATTTATAGTTTTCTTTCTATAATGTGTTGATTTTGAAATAAAATCGCTATTTTTGGTTTGCAAAATATCACTATATTTAGTGATTGTTTAGCGTGATGTTTTAAAGTAATTTCACAAAAAAAATCTGCAATGAATACACTTATCGTTTTGTCGCTTTTAATTATTCGAATGGTTGCGAGTTTCATCAATGAACTTTTTCTAGCAGTCTGGCATTTTTAAAGCCTCGCTTTAGTATTTTTTTTTAAAGGACATCAGTATTATTGATGTCTTTCTATAAGTCGTATCATTATTTTTTTGAAATTCCTACTTCGATTCATTAAGGAGCTATAGATACATTTCAGTTTAAAACTTCTAAAACTAAGTAAACTTTCTTATGTTTTCTTCTTTACATCATACTTCATTTTTCTCAAGATTCGCATGGCCTCTTTAAAGGACAAATAGATTTGAGGAAAAGGTTTTAAGTACGGTTTGGCATCCACTAATTTTTCTTTGGCCTCTTCAAATCCGTTGAGATAACAAATCATAAATGTTGAGGGTACATTTTCTAGATCCTTGCGTTCGCTCGTTGTTAATGTCAGTCCTTTTTTTAGTTTCGCCAGCAAAGCAATATTAGAGTTGTAAATATGATAAAGCATTTTTCGGCTGAATTCCGGTGGTTGGAAAAGCATCTCATTTTCTATTTTATAATAGCCGTTTTCATAAAAATAGATGGTTTGTTTCTCTAATGGATAATAACTCGTTTTGTCATTCAAACCCAAAGAAACATATTCAGTAATTGTAAACGTGTGGTCGTCAAAAGTAATGGTAACAACATCTTGAGCGGAATAAAACAATTTTACCTGCTCATTAATCAGTTCGATGTCAACACGGGACAAAAATGTTTTATCACGTACTTTTTTTGGAATTCCTGCCCAGCAAATCACAAATAATTCTTTGAATACTTTATACTTTGGAGCCATGTCTTTATGGCGAAAATTCATAAAATCAAATACGCCGTCCAAGGTATATTCTATATTATTTCGGGCATTGTTCTCTATCCCAATTACGGTTTCTGAGTTTTGAAAATTCTTTTTGATTTTTTCTTCCGTTGGCATGGTATTACTGCCGTGCCTAATAAAGACGCTATTGATAAGAATCGTATGGATCCCTTTTTTAAAATAGGAGGAATTGTTTTTTGGTTTTATGGTCACTAGCCCAATTACTTTGTCTTTTGGCAAGTTTGGGAAAGGCACGTTTTCGTATTGAATTTTAGGTGGGTGTTCTAAATAAGCATTCACTAAATTCTGAATGTGGCTGTCATCAAAAAAATCCACGCCCACGATTTCATTGTCTAGATCTTCTACTCCCACCACGATATAGGAATTATTGGCAGGATTAGAATTAGATAAAGCGCAAATGTGTTTTAAAAATTTTGCTTTTCCTTCCCGAGTGTGCAAGTTCAACTGGCGTTTTTTATCATAAAAGCTACTCTCATCATTTTGGGCGAGCAGGTTTTTTATAAGAAGACGTTTGTTGATCATATGCTAAAAAAGTTTAGAATCGCTATTAAAATTGTACTAAATCTTAAATTTAAGCGTTATTAAAAGTAACAAAATTTAAATAATGGAAAGATATGAAAAAGATTAAATTTTATGTAGTAAGTTTTAGTGTAATAGTATTTATGTTGTTGTCAATTATAGGTTGTAATTCAAGTGATGATTCGGCACAAACTTCTAGAGTTTCAGTTCGAATGACAGATGCTCCTGGGGATTATGATGCTGTAAATATCGATGTACGTGATGTTCTGATAAAGGCAGCTACAGATGATAATGACAGTAAAGGCTGGGTAAGTATAGGAAATGTTTCTCCGAAAATATATAATTTATTAGAGCTAACGGGTGGAGTAAATGTATTGTTAGCTGATAATCTGGTGCCTTCTGGTTTTTTAGGGCAAGTTCGATTGCTTTTAGGTGAGAATAACACTGTTGTTAAGAATGGTGTAAGCTATCCTTTGAAGACGCCAAGCGCACAACAATCCGGGTTAAAATTAAAGATTAATCAAACATTAGTTGCAGGAGCTGCCTATGATTTTTTGTTGGATTTTGATGTGAAACATTCGATTGTTGTACAAGCAGGTAGTTCGGGTAATTTTAATTTACATCCAGTTATTAGAGTTTCTACTACTGCAACTTCAGGAGTAATCAACGGTACTATTAATCCTGTTTTGACAGGCTTTCAGGTCATGGCCTCTGTTCAAGTGGGTGATGTTGAGGTTACGGCTTATGCCAATGAATTGGGAGTGTTTCAGCTAAATGGTATCCCTGCGGGAACTTACACTGTTACTTTAACTCCAGAAATAGCATCAGGAAAAGCGATTAAAACGGTTCCAGGGATCGTAGTTGTTAATGGAACGATGACTAATATGGGTGCTATTTCCTTATAAAAATAGAGCTATAATTATTAGATAATAAAAAAGAGGATTAAATTCAATTGATGTTGAATTTAATCCTCTTTTTTATTTTATTGCTGTAAATTAGATTAATCTCTTTTTACTATTGTAGAAGAAGCTTGCGCAGTACTCATTACAACTAAATCAGCAATATTGACATGATAAGGTCTGGACACAACAAAGTGAATAATATCAGCAATATCTTCAGCTTGCAAAGGCGTGAACCCTTGATACACCTTATCAGCTCTATCTGTGTCTCCCTTAAAACGTACCTCGCTAAATTCAGTTTCTACCATTCCGGGATGAATGGCGCCTACTCGTATGTTGAACGGATTTAAATCAATACGCATACCTTGATTTAAGGCGTCGACCGCATGTTTTGAGGCGCAGTATACATTTCCGTTTGGGTATACTTCTTTAGCCGCAGTGGAACCGATATTAATGATATGACCAGATTTTCTTTCGATCATTTGTGGAATAATGGCTTTCGAAACATATAATAGTCCTTTTACGTTGATATCAATCATCGCGTCCCAGTCGTCTAAATTACCAGACTGAATAGGGTCTAAGCCATGTGCGTTTCCAGCGTTGTTGATGAGAATATCAATTGTAGCAAAGGCTGCAGGTAAAGAAGCGATACAATCAGAAACTGCTTGTTTATCGCGTACATCAAAAAGCAAGGAATGTACGGCTGTAAGTTGTGAAAGTTCTTTTTCAAGTTCCGCCATTCTATCTTCACGTCTTCCGCACAGGATTATTTTATAGTTATTTTTTGCTAATATTTGTGCGGTCGCTTTACCAATTCCGCTTGTTGCACCGGTTATTAAGGCTGTTTTACTCATGATTTTTATTTCTTTCGAAATCAATACTTTCAGATTTCATTTTTATCTTTTTAGAACTGTAATCTGCCATTAATTTAAGGTACATCTTCTCCCATACTTTCTGCCCAGATGGTAAACCAATCTTCTTTTTCAAGATCTAATTCAACTGCTTTGATCAAGGATTGTATTCTCGCGACATTTACGGTTCCTGCGATAGGAATTACTTTTGCCGGATGTTTTAATACCCAAGCGAGTAAAATTGTATCAGCACCCAGACTGTATTTTGAAACTAATGTTGCTAATATTTTTTTTAAACGATGTGTTTGTGGAATATCGTTTCTGAAAACAATTCCTAAAGGATTCCATGACATGGGACGAATGTTGTTTAACTGCATATAATCAAAACTTCCGTCAAGCATAGGCTCAAAATTAGTTGCCGAGAATTGCACCTGATTGTAGCTTACTTCTGTTTTTTGACGAATTAATTCCGTTTGCGAACTAGTAAAATTCGAGAGTCCAAAATCGATAATTTTCCCCTCTGACTTTAGTTTTTCTACCGCTTCGGCAATTTCATCTGCTTGCATCAGCGGACTGGGCCTGTGAAGCAAAAAAACATCTAAATAATCCGTCTGTAAATTCTTTAGTGATTGTTCCACAGACCAGATAATGTGTGACTTAGAATAGTCATAATGCTTAATTCTATTGTCTCGGTTTTCAGCTAGCATTTGGATCCCACACTTAGAAATTAACTGCATTTTTTCTCTAGCTATTTTGCTTGAAGCAAATGCTTTTCCGAAGTCGGCTTCAGTGGTATAATTGCCATAAATATCGGCATGGTCAAAGGTGGTAATTTTGTTTTCTAAACACACATGGATTATGTTTTCCATTTCCTTTGAGGTTAGGTTTTTATCCCAGACTCCCCAATTCATTGTGCCAGCAATAATAGGCGATAATATCGTTTTACTCATGTTTTTTATTTTTTACGGAAATCCGGAATTTCCCTAATTCCAGATATATTTTTCAAAGTTCTTAAAAATAAGAAAATTGTATCATAATTAGTCCTTAAAATTAGAGGTTTATTAGAAGTTTTAACCATTTTTTAACATCTTACCTCTAAAAAAAAATTCAATTTGCACTCTCAAATAGAAGGCATTAAATACAAGGTTTTAAATATAGCAATATGGAAGAAAATACATCGACTTTAGACATTAGAGCAATCAATGAAAAAATAGAAAGAGAGAGCGCATTTATCGACCTCTTGACAATGGAAATGAATAAAGTGATTGTGGGTCAAAAGCACATGGTTGAGCGATTATTGATCGGACTTCTAGGACAAGGGCATATTTTACTTGAAGGAGTTCCGGGATTAGCAAAGACGCTAGCTATAAATACACTTGCACAAGCGGTACATGGATCGTTCAGCAGGATTCAATTTACACCAGATTTATTGCCAGCAGATGTTGTAGGAACGATGATTTACAACATTAAGCAAAATGAATTCTCCATAAAAAAAGGACCTATTTTTGCTAATTTCGTTCTTGCAGATGAGATTAACCGTGCACCAGCCAAAGTGCAATCGGCATTACTAGAAGCGATGCAGGAAAAGCAAGTGACCATTGGTGACACTACTTTTAAACTAGACAGACCTTTCTTAGTTTTAGCAACTCAAAACCCAATTGAACAAGAAGGAACATACCAACTTCCAGAGGCACAGGTCGATCGTTTTATGTTAAAAACAGTTATTGACTACCCTAAAATGGATGAAGAACGCATGGTTGTTCGTCAAAATTTAAAAGGAAGCTACGAGAAAGTAAACCAAGTTGTATCTGTAGAACAAATTCTAAGAGCACAAGAAGCGGTTCGCGAAGTGTATATGGACGAAAAAATCGAGAAGTATATTCTTGATATAATTTTCGCCACTCGTTACCCAGAGAAATATAAATTGGCAGATTTGAAACCGTTAATCAGTTTTGGAGCTTCCCCACGTGGAAGTATCAATTTAGCTAATGCGGCCAAATGTTATGCTTTTATAAAACGACGTGGTTATGTAATTCCAGAAGATGTTCGCGCCGTGGTTCACGATGTTTTGCGTCATAGAATTGGGGTTACTTATGAGGCAGAAGCGGAAAGCATTACGTCTGTTGATATTATCAATAAAATTATAAACGAAGTTGAAGTACCATAAAGTGAATAGTAATAAGTGAATAGTAATTAGCCTTGGTTTGTTACTATTCACTATTCACTAATTACTAATTACTAAAAAAATGGATACAAAAGAGCTTTTAAAAAAAGTACGAAAAATAGAGATAAAAACCCGAAGATTGAGTGATCACATCTTTTCGGGGGAATATCACACCTCTTTCAAGGGGCGCGGAATGACTTTTAGTGAAGTACGCCAGTATCAATATGGAGATGACATTCGAAATATTGACTGGAATGTTACGGCACGTTACAATGAAGCTCATGTAAAAGTCTTTGAAGAAGAGCGTGAATTGACCATGATGTTGATGGTGGATATCTCAGGTTCGGAAAGTTTTGGTTCTAAAAACCAATTTAAAAAAGATATTGTTACTGAGATAGCCGCAACAATGGCATTTTCGGCAACACAGAATAATGATAAAATAGGGTTGATTTTATTTTCAGACCAAATTGAATTATATATTCCACCAAAGAAAGGGAGATCACACGTCTTGCGTATCATTCGAGAATTAATCGAATTTGAACCTAAAAGTCATAAAACGGATATTGCTCAAGCTTTAAAATTTTTATCCAGCACTCAGAAAAAGAAAGCGATTGTATTTGTTATCTCTGATTTTATGTCGGAAGATTATGAACATACCTTGAAAATCGCATCTAAAAAACATGATATTACAGGAATTCGAGTATATGATATTCGAGAACAACAAATGCCAAATGTAGGAATGGTGTCGATGCTCGATGCGGAAACAGGACAAATACAATTAATTGATACCAGTTCTAAAACCGTTCGATTTAACTACGAGAAATATTATAATGAGAAATTAAATTATTTCAAGGAAACATTCAGTAAGTCAGGTGCTGGCGTTGTAAACACTAGAGTTGACGAAAGTTATGTAACTAAATTATTAGGCTATTTTAAATCGAGGTAAATATTCCCACCCAGCCTCCCCATAGGGAAGGAGTTGAAAAACAAATGTTTCAAAAAACATGAAAAAACACTTTTATTTACTTTTATTGCTTCTATCAACTTCCTTTTTTGCTCAGCAAAAGCGATTGGTAACAAGCATTGATACGACTAAGAACAAAATTGGCGCCGAGTTTAAACTAACGGTGAAAACGTCGGTGGATACTTTTTCTAAAGTTAAATTTCCAAATCTAAAAAACATTGGAGCGCTCGAAGTGATTCAGTCTTATCCCATAGACACGATCAGGAATAATGATCGTTATGAATTAATCAAGAAATACGGACTAACACAATTTGATTCTGGGAGATATACGATTCCGAGTATAAAGATTCTCGTTAATAACAAGCCTTATTTAACGGATTCAATTTTGGTGGAAGTGGCAAATGTTCAGGTGGACACTTTAAAACAAAAGATGTATGACATAAAAGACATCGTTCCAGTGAAGAGTTCAATTGGTGACTGGTGGAAATACCTTTTGATCATCGCGCTTATACTTGGAATTGGTGCATTAGTGTATTGGTTTGTTAAGAAACAACAAAAGAAAAAGATTGAAGAAGAGGTGTATAAAACACCAATAGAGAAAGCAACAAGCTTACTGAATTCCTTAGAACAAAAGGAACTTTGGCAAAAAGGGGAAGTAAAGGCGTATTATAGTGAATTGACGGATATTGCCCGTAATTATATCGAAGAAGCGATAGATATTCCAGCTATGGAAAGCACAACTTCAGAGTTGATTGTTGGGCTTAGAGCTGCTTCTGTTAGAAAGAAGATGACGCTTTCGCAAGAGATGATAGAAAATCTAGAGCGCGTTTTAAA
The DNA here is from genome assembly GCF_008033395.2 of Flavobacterium sp. XN-5. Classification (NCBI taxonomy): domain Bacteria; kingdom Pseudomonadati; phylum Bacteroidota; class Flavobacteriia; order Flavobacteriales; family Flavobacteriaceae; genus Flavobacterium; species Flavobacterium sp. XN-5. Next base: position 752,874 of record NZ_VOGZ02000001.1, on the reverse strand, counting down.
ACAAGCTGATTTAGTGAAGTTTGCTAAATCTAAGCCTTTAGATTATGAAATTACTGAGGATCGAAATAAAATACAAAAAGCAATTTTAACACTCGATAGCTCCATTCCTGTAGAAATCGAAATCGAAGAAGATACTTTATTGAATGAAGCACAAAAACAAAAACAGATCCAAATTCAATTAAAGAAAAAAAGAAGCCAACGCATACTGATTGCAGTCGCTTCGGTTGTTTTCTTATTGTTAGCAACAATGACTTATTTTGTTGTAACCAGAGGTTTTGACTATGTAAAAGATACGATAATAGGTCACCCAACTAAAGAATTATTGGAAGGGGAGTGGATAACAAGTACCTACGGAAATCCCGGTGTGACTATTGAAACACCAAAAGTGCTGAAGCGAATTGATTTAACAAAATCACTTCCTAAAGACGGATTGCAGCTCGTTAAAGAAATGCAATCATTTGCTTATGGTAGTTTTCTGGATAATTTTTATTTGATGGTCTCCACCATTAAATACAAACAGGACGCTCAAATAGATTTGAAGAAATCGATGGAAGTTACTTTACAGACGTTAGAGTCACAAGGAGCCCAAAATATGATTGTGAAGCAAGAAGATTTTGATACTAAAGAAGGTGTAAGCGGTTTAAAATCATACGGATCCTTCTCGAGATTTGATGTTAACTCGAAAAGCAGTGAAAAACTGTACTATGAAATAATATTGTTCAGTCAAGAAGGCGGACTACAGCAAATAATGCTTTTCCACGAAGAAGCAGATTCATATGCGAATGAAATTTCAGACCGAGTTTTGAGCTCTGTCGAATTAATACAATTAAGTAAATAATGGGAAATATCACATTTTTAAATCCTGAGTTTTTCTGGTTGTTTCTTTTGATTCCAATTGCCATTTTTTGGTTGTTTGTGAAAAGAAACCACCAATCTGCGACTTTAAAAATAAGTTCAGTCAAAGGTTTTAAATCATCGGAGTCTTTGTTAGTAAAGCTTAAACCTTATTTGAGTGTATTAAGATTAGTAGCGTTGAGCTCTTTGATTGTGGCGATGGCTAGGCCTAGAACGGTTGATATTAGTAACAAAACAAAAACGACAAAAGGGATTGATATTGTAATGGCAATTGACGTTTCAGGGAGTATGCTTGCCAAAGATTTGAAACCGAACCGAATGGAAGCGCTGAAACGAGTAGCAGCTGATTTTGCAGATGAGAGACCTAATGATAGAATAGGGCTTGTCGTTTATGCTTCTGAAGCTTATACAAAAACACCTGTTACTAGCGATAAGGCCGTTGTTCTGGAGGCTATCAGGGGAATAAAATACGATAATGTTTTGCAGGATGGAACTGGAATAGGAATGGGATTAGCTACTGCAGTTAACCGTTTAAAAGACAGTAAAGCCAAGAGTAAAGTAATTATACTTCTGACTGATGGGGTGAATAACGCAGGTTTTATTGAACCAGAAACAGCTGCAGATATCGCAAAACAATATGGCATAAAAGTGTATACCATAGGAATTGGGAGTAACGGTATGGCCGAGTCGCCTTATGCTATAGGTCCGAACGGTCAGTTTTTATTCCAAATGATGAAAGTCGAAATTGATGAAAAATTGATGAAAAGTATCGCTTTAAAAACTGATGGACGTTACTTTAGAGCGACTAGCAATAGTAAATTGGCTGAAATTTATGCAGAGATCAATAAATTAGAAACGACAGAAATCGAAGAATTAAAGTTTTATGACTATGATGAAAAATACAGGTCTTTTGTATGGCTTGCGGCTTTTTTATTATTAGCTGAGATTGGACTAAGGAATACTGTGTATAGAAGTTTTATATAGGATTCCCACCCCATCCCTCCCGAAGGGGAGGAAGACTGGTTGTGAATTTTTTTTGTGAAAACTGTAAATTTATTAAAGAGTAACTATTGGTGTTTTGCTTTGAAGATAAAAAAGAATGCTGAGCATTGTTTGGCCGCTGCGAACTGAACACTGAATACTGAACACTGAATACTAAAAATGGAATTAGACGAAATAAAATATTTATACTTACTTTTTATACTGCCATTTGTGGTGGTACTATTCCTTTATACCTCCTATTGGAAAAGAAAAAAGAAGAAGGAATTTGGGGATTTAGAAATGGTGAAAAAACTAAGCCCTGAATCTTCACTTTTCAAGCCTCTTTTTAAATTGGTTGTGATTCTTTTGGCTTTGGCAGGAATGATTTTTGGATTGGTAAATCCAAAGATTGGTACTAAAATGGAAACGGTAAAACGAGAAGGGATTGATATCGTTTTTGCGATGGATGTGTCCAAAAGTATGCTTGCCGAAGATGTTGCGCCAAGCCGATTAGAAAAAAGCAAGCAAATTGTTTCGCAAATTGTCAATCAATTAGGGAATGATAGAATAGGGATTGTGGCTTATGCGGGTAGCGCTTTTCCAGTGTTGCCCATAACTACTGATTACAGTGTTGCCAAAATGTTTCTACAAAGTATGAATACTGAAATGGTGTCTTCACAAGGAACTTCCTTAGACGAAGCTATAAAGCTGTCTTCAACCTATTTTGACGATAAGAGTAAAACGTGTAAGCTTTTGATCTTAATTTCTGACGGTGAAGACCATTCTGAAGGGGCTAAAATAGCAGCAGACGAAGCGAATAAGCAGGGAATGAGAATCATCACAATAGGAATAGGAACTGAAAAGGGTGGAACGATTCCTTTAAAGAAGAATGGTGTTGTAGAAAGTTATCAAAGAGATAATAATGATGAGGTTGTTGTTACAAAATTGAACCGTAGCAGTATGGAGGCGATTGCTAAAGCAACTAAAGGAGGATATGTCAACGGGAATAACACCAAAGAAGTGCTGGAATACATTAAGGCTAGTTTAGATGATATTCAGAAAACAGAATTTGAATCCACTCAAATGGCCGATTTCCAATCGCAGTTTCAATGGTTTCTTGGTTTTGCATTCTTTTTATTGTTTTTGGATTTGTTTTTATTGGAAAAGAAAACAAATTGGGTGAAGAAAATGAATCTATTTAACGAAGAAAAATAAATGACTGTTCCTTCAGGCATTAAACCAAGAAGGACTAGCCTAATTTTATAAAAATGAAGAATTTTAAAACATATATACTTACCACTTTTTCAATTCTATTTCTAGGGCTGGGAGGCGTATTTGCACAAGCGAAAGATAAAAGCTTAGCTAAAGCAAACGAAGAATATGCAGACAATAAATTCGTGGATGCAGAAGCAGATTATAGAATTTCAAATTCAAAATTCCCAAACAGAACTGTTGCTCCTTATAATTTAGGTAACGCAATTTACAAACAGAATCAAGCATCTGAAGCTAAATATGCTTACGCCAAAGCGATTAAAAACACAGAGTCAAGACCTCAAAAACACAAAGCCTATCATAATTTAGGGAATGTGTTTATGAAAGAAAAAAATTATACGCAAGCGGTGGAAGCCTACAAAAACGCACTGCGCAACAAACCTTCAGATGAGGAGACAAGATACAATTTCGCATTAGCAAAAAAAATGCTGAAAGAAAACCCGCCTAAAGACAACAAGGACGATAAGGATAAAAAAGATAAAGACAAGGACAAGGATAAAAAAGAAGGAGATAAAGATAAGAAGGACGACAAGGGAGATGATAAGGATAAGGATAAGGATAAAAAAGACGGCGACAAAAAAGACGAAAAACCGGAAGATCAACAAAAGCCACAACCAAAACCAGGTGGGATTTCTAAGCAACGATTAGAAAACCTTTTGGATGCGGTTAACAATGAAGAAAAGAAAATTCAAGACAAAGTAAATGCTCAAAAAGTAAAAGGAAAGCCAACAAAGACAGAGAAAGATTGGTAATTAAGTATGTTTTGACGTGGAAAAAATAAGTAGTAATAAAACAGGGACTAAAATAAATCCGAAAGGAAAGTAAGGATTGACTAAAAGATGAAAAGATATTTAATTTTAATATTGTTAAGTTTTCAAGGACTTTTAGCTCAAGTACAATTTGAGACTAAAGTCAGTAAAACCACGCTTGGACTAAATGAAAGAGTGCGGGTTGATTTTGCTATGAATATTGATGGTGACAATTTTAACGAACCTTCTTTTGATGGATTTAGAGTCATTGCGGGGCCAAGCCAACAAGTGAGTCAGTCATGGATAAACGGAAGAAGTTCTTTCGAGAAAATATACTCTTACTACCTTGTGCCCACCCAAAAGGGAAATTTAACAATCAGGCAAGCCACAATTGAATACAATGGGCAGGTGTATAAAACTAATCCGGTTAAAATAAATGTTACCGCTGCGGTGGAACAACCTAAAGATCCTAATGATACTAGTATTTCAGCAGATAATAACTTGTATTTAATTGCTGATATTTCTAAAACAAATCCTTATGTAAATGAGCCTATTACGGTTGTTTATAAATTGTATTTCAGTAATAATATTGGGATAAGCAATTTTAGAGAGCTCAATAAACCGAAATACAATGATTTTTGGAGCCAAAACATAGAGATTAAACAATTAGTTGCCGAAGAAGGAACATTTAAAGGAGAGCGCTATCGTTATATTGTACTTAAGAAAGCAGTTTTATATCCTCAAAAATCAGGTAAATTGACAATTGAGCCTCTTTCACTTGATATCGATGTGCAACTGCCTACGAATCGTAGGGATGTTTTTGGGCGTGTTGTAATAGCTGAAGATAGTAAGAGAGTGTCTGCGGGTGCTAAAACGATTACTGTAAAAGCACTTCCAGAAGCAGGGAAACCAGCTGATTTCTCGGGCGCCGTGGGAAGTTTTGATTTCAAAGTAACGCCTACAAAAACAAGTCTGAAAAACGGCGAGAGTATGGACTTGATTGTAAGTGTAAGCGGTAAAGGGAATATGAAGCTATTCACTTTGCCAAAGCCGGTTGTTCCAAATGCATTAGAAATGTACGATGCGGTGCATACTGAGAATGTGAATACTTCGTTGTCTGGAACTTCGGGGAGAATTTCTGATAGTTACACCATTATACCGCAGTACAAAGGGAATTATCCTGTAAAACCGATGCAATTTTCTTATTTTGATCTGGGATCAGGAAAATATAAAACTATAAGCTCTGCTGAGATTATGATTACTATTTTAGATGGGCCCACTGCGAATGACGCCACTGCTGCAAATTCAGAAAGTGGTAAAAATAAAATTTCGGCTACAGAGCAATTTAAGTACATCAAATTAAAGACAAATTTGGTTGGTAGTAAAAAGAACGATTTCTTTGGCTCACAATTGTTCTATGGATTGTTGTTTTTTCCTTTTTTAATGCTACCAATAATTGTATTGCTTAAGAAGAAAAAAGAAGCAATTGATGGAGATGTAGTAGGCAACAGAATAAGAAGAAATAATAAATTAGCAAAGAAATATTTATCAGAAGCGAAAAAGCAAGTAAGCAATAAAGAGCCGTTTTATGTTGCCCTTGAAAAAGCAATGCACAACTTTTTGAAAGCCAAATTACATATTGAAACTTCGGAGATGAGTAAAGACAATATCAAAGAAATTTTGTTAGCTAAAAATGCAAATCCTATCGCGGTAGATGATTTTATTGCACTGACTGAGAATTGCGAAATTGCGCGATATGCGCCTTCATCGAGTGCGACCATTCAAAAAGATTATGAGAAAGCAGTGTCGATAATTTCTGATTTAGAAAAGCAGATACAATAATTGACAACAAGTAATTTGTAATTGACGAACCAAAACAATGAAGAATATTTTATATATATTATTACTGACAACTCAAGTTTTCTTTGCCCAAACAGGCTTCGAAAAAGGGAATGAATTGTATAAAGCAGGGAAATACGAGCAAGCCATTGATGCTTATGGAAGCGTATTGAAATTAAATCAACATTCCTCAGAATTGTATTTTAACCTTGGGAACTGTTATTATAAACTGAACAAAGTGGCGCCGGCTATTTATAGCTATGAGAAGGCTTTAGTGCTGAGTCCAAATGATCGTGAAGTAATTAACAACCTTAAATTTGCTCAAAAACGAACTATTGATGAAGTCAAGGTGGTGCCAAAGGTGGGTTTTGCCAAGTTGCTTCGTGATTTTACCGGAATTTATCATTACAATACTTGGTCGTGGATTGCGATAGGGTTATCCATTTCATTTTTACTTGCTTTTTTAGGCTATTATTTTTCAGAAACTACGTTGGCCAAAAGGATTTCGTTTTTTATAATGTTTGCACTTATTGTTTTTATTGTGATTACAGTTGCAGCGGCTTTCTTCGAAAAAAGCTATGATGATAATGAAAAACCAGCGATTGTTTTTGCCGAAATTGCGGAGGTAAGAAGCGAGCCACAAGGCGGAAGTTCGGTTGTTTTTGTGCTTCATGAAGGGACGAAAGTTTTTGTTGAAGAGGAAGTGGATAATTGGAAAAAAGTCCAATTAACCGACGGTACAGAAGGTTGGATTGAAAATGATGCTTTAAAGGAAGTGAAATAGTTTGTGGATTATTTGGTCTCAAATAGAGATTAAAACTATATACTTTAAGTACGTTTGGCTTTAGCTTCTAAAAACTTTAACACCGCAAATTCACAAATTTAAAAATAATAATAATTAGCGAATTTGCGGTCAAGATCTGTAATTTAACCGTACAGACTTTTGGTCTGCCAAACCAAAACTAAGGACTTTTAGTCCATAGTTGTTTGTTTAGTCTCTTCTACTTTCTTGGTTTCTCTAAAATCGCTATACCACTTTTCTAATGAAGGATAAATGTATTTCGAAACTTCTTGAATAGGATTGTAAAACATCGATTTATCAAGCGTTTCTTCTTTTGCAATCATATTATTTATGTTGATTTTCTGAAAAAGATTAATTACTACACTTAAAAGTAAAATGGTTTTTAGAACACTAAATACACCTCCAGCTAACTTATTAAATATACCTAAAAAGGCAAAATCCATAATCCCCGTTAGAACTTTTGCCAATACATGAACGGCAAGTACCACAGCTATAAAAGTGAGTCCAAATGCGATTATTTCAATGTATTTTGGTGACCAGGAAACATGATTTGCAAGCATTGCTCTTATCATATAAGAGAATTTTATAGCCATGTAAATTCCTAAAATAAGTGAAATTAAGGAAGCCAATTCAATGAAAAGCCCATTTTTCATTCCTTTGAATAAAGCATAAAGAAGTAATGCACCTAAAACAATATCTAAAAAACTCATAGTTAACTAATAAAATAGAATGGAGCAAAGATAAAAGAATAAAGAAAACACAGCAGACAATAGGGGAAAAACTAAGAAAAAGAGAGAAGTCTATAAAAGAATGAAGAAAATAGAGAATAGAAAATCCCGAAGTCAAAAACGGAGTTCTTATCTTTGCCTGAATTAAATTTTTAAAACTCAAAGAATGAAGTATTTTCTCTTTATTCTTTATTTTATTTTCTAAAAAAATGTCAAGAGACAATCAACTTAAAGAACGCTGGGAACAGCTTGTGCAAATACTTTCTAATCAATTTTCGCAAGGTGAAGATCTAGATTTAGATGCCATTATCTATTTGATAGGGGTCCAAGAACTCGGGAAAGTACACCGTGAATTTAAAAAAGACGAAAAATTAAACCTGATGCATATCGCGATTTGCCGTTTATTAGAGCCGTATGGCTTCTATGAATTCGAATTTTTCGATGAAGAAGGTTGGCCTCATTATCGTGTTAAAGAAGAATTACCAACACTAAAGGCAGGCGAGCAATCTGTTTTAATGAAAGAAGCTATTGTTAGTTATTTTATCGAAAGAGAATTGATATCGTAACTTGTATCCGATTTCCATTCACAGTCTTCGATCAACATTACTGAAAACTGCGACTGCCACTGCGTACTTAATAAATAAAAAATGCTTAAATTTGCACTCTCAATTATTGGATGAAAATGATAGACAAGATAAAAGAATATATTGGGGAAGCGCAAGCATTCTCTACACAAGATAAAGCAGAATTAGAAGTGTTTAGAATCAAATTTCTGGGTAGCAAAGGACTTTTAAAAGGACTTTTTGCTGAGTTCAAGAATGTTCCTAATGATCAGAAAAAGGAATTTGGGCAGGTGATTAATTTGCTAAAATCTTCTGCAGAAGAAAAAGTTAAAAGCATTCAGGATTCTTTAGAAAGCAAAGAGGAAACGAAGGGTTTTTATGGTGATTTAACACGTTCGTCAGAACCAATGATTATTGGTTCGCGTCATCCTATTTCATTGGTAAAAAACCAAATCATAGATATTTTCTCTAATATTGGTTTTAATGTGTCCGAAGGACCGGAAATCGAAGATGACTGGCATAATTTCTCTGCATTAAATTTGCCAGAATACCATCCGGCGCGTGATATGCAAGATACATTCTTCATCCAGACTGATCCAGATATTTTGTTGCGTACGCACACTTCATCAGTACAAGTGCGTTACATGGAGGAAAACAAACCGCCAATTAGAACGATTTCTCCAGGAAGAGTTTTTCGTAATGAGGCCGTTTCATCACGTTCGCACTGTATCTTTCACCAGGTAGAAGGACTATACATCGATAAAGATGTTTCCTTCGCTGATTTAAAACAAACACTTTTATATTTCACTAAAGAGATGTTCGGAAAGTCAAAAATCCGTTTACGCCCTTCTTATTTCCCATTTACGGAGCCAAGTGCTGAAGTAGATATTTATTGGGGTTTAAAGACAGAAACAGACTATAGAATTACCAAAGGTACCGGTTGGTTAGAAATCATGGGTTGCGGAATGGTAGACCCTAATGTTCTTAAAAACTGTGGAATCAATCCTGAAGAATACAATGGTTTTGCTTTTGGAATGGGAATAGAGCGTATCGCTATGTTGCTGTATCAAATTGGTGATATCCGTATGTTTTATGAAAATGACGTACGTTTCTTAGAGCAATTTAAATCAAGTATATAATTTTTTTTTTAGTGATTAGTAGCTAGTAAAGGTTAGTATTACTAAGCACTAAAAACTAAGGACTGAACACTATCTTATGAAAAAGGACATACATATCCCCGAAGTAGAAAATGTATTTATTGTCGCTGTCCAAGAATGGAGTGACGATTTTATGGAGAAAGTTTGGTACGCTTATTTAGTGAATGACAGTGATTTTCTTATCGAAAGCGTGATGGTTGTTTCTAAAGCATTTGGAACTATCGATGGCGAAATGAAAAAGACATCTTTGTTGCGTCATGCCTTTGTAGAAGTGCCTGCAGTTTCGGTGGTGAAAATAGAAATGCTCGAAAAAAGTGTTTTAGTACTCAACAATGAATTCATGGTGACCTATTTTATAGGAGACAAATTGTACGATAAAAAATTCATTTTTAAAGCTGATTGTATCAATGAAAATTCTGTGGAAGAAGTGCCAATATTATTCGTGGACGGAATTATCGTGAGATAGTTTTTTTATTCATATACCAATAAAAAACAACCGCAGATTCGCAGATTAATTTATAAAATCTGTGAATCTGCGGTTGTTTTTTTACTCTTGTTTATTTGAAGAAGAATTATTTTTTAATCCAATTGATCTGTCAATTTCTTGAAAACTGCTCTGGCATCTTTTCCTTCGTATAAAATTTCATAAACGGCATCAATTATTGGAGTTTTTGCACCATAGCCTTGATTTAGTTTGTAAGCGCTTTTAGTAGCGTAATAGCCTTCAGAAACCATGCTCATTTCCATCATAGCACTTTTTACTGTATATCCTTTTCCAATCATATTTCCGAACATTCTATTTCTTGAAAATATAGAATAGCCTGTTACCAATAAATCGCCTAAATAAGCCGAATCATTAATGTTACGCTTCATTTTATGGACTTTCTTGATGAATTTTTTCATTTCCCGAATTCCATTACTCATCAAAACCGATTGAAAATTATCTCCATAACCTAAACCGTGGGCGATTCCTGCGGCTATAGCATAAATATTTTTAAGCATCGCGGCATATTCAGTTCCTATGATATCGTCTGTGATCTTAGTTTTTATATAGTTCCCAGAAAGATTATTGGCAACTATTTTTGCTTTTTCGGCATCACCGCAAGCAATTGTTAGATACGATAAACGCTCTAAAGCAACTTCTTCAGCATGGCAAGGGCCTGTAATTACTCCAATGTTATGGTAAGGAATGTCATATTTAAAATGGAAATGTTCTCCTACAATCATACTCGTCTCAGGAACAATTCCTTTTATCGCAGAAAATATTACTTTGTCTTCTAGAGAAACGGTTAGCTTTTTTAATTCTCCTCCTAAAAAAGCCGAAGGTATGGCGAAAATGATGTAATCAGCATAAGCAACTGCTTCATTAATGTCGCTTGTAAGCTTTAATTTTTTTGTATCAAATTCCACCGAACTTAAATAATTCGGATTGTGTTTGTGTGCTTTTATATGTTCAATTGCAGGTTCGTTTCGCATGTACCACGAAACTTCAGAAAGATTGACGCATAACATTTTTGTAATTGCTGTTGCCCAACTTCCACCACCAATAACTGCAAATTTTATTTTACCGCTCATTTGTTTACTAAATTTAACCAAAAGTACTTAAAAATGGATTAATTAAACAAAAAATAAGTAATGATACTTGAAGTTTTGTTAAGTTAGAAAAGTAAAAATCATAAAAAAATCAAATATTTTGTAATTTAATACAATATAGTTATTTTTTTAACGTTGTAACTTACTATTAATTAAGTTATTTATGAATTTGGAATTAGTTAGTTTTGTTTTGGTGTTATGAAAAAGGCGTCCTAGAATCTAATTCAAGAACGCCTTTTTATTTGAGCTAGATTTTACTTTTCTTTAACTAGTAACTCATTTCAACAATAGATTTCACTTTTTCTAATGTAATATTTTGCTTTTCTCCTAAACCTTTCCAACCTCTTTCGTCAAAACGATTCACGATAAAGTCTGCGGTTTTGTCGTAGTCTTTTGTATAATCAGATAATTTAGTATCCATTCCCATAGTATGGAAAAATTCAACTGTTTTATTGATTGCCTCGTTCGCTATTTCATCCTCAGTTCCAGTTAAATTAAAAATACGTTTTCCGTATTGTGCTAATTTTCCTTTTTTAGTTTCAAACATCACTTTGTATAAACTAGGTGCAATTACAGCCAAGGTACGTGCATGATCAATTCCGTACATAGCAGTCAATTCATGGCCAATCATATGAGTTGCCCAATCGCTAGGTACTCCTTTTTGGATCAATCCGTTTAAAGCCATCGTACAACTCCACATAAAGTTAGACGCTAAAGCGTAATCTTTTGGGTTTTCTACGACCTTTGGCCCCACTTCAATTAAAGTTTGTAGAATTCCTTCGGCTATTCTATCTTGTAAAAATCCTTCGTGAGGATAAGTTAAGTATTGTTCCATTACGTGCGTGTAGGCATCAACTACACCATTTTGCAATTGTCTTTTTGGTAAAGATTCAATTACTGTTGGGTCGCAAATAGAGAATTTTGGAAACAAAGCAGAACCACCAAAAGCTAGTTTCTCTTTAGTAGATTCAATTGTAACAACTGCTCCCGAATTCATTTCACTTCCTGTAGCTGGTAATGTCAATACTGTTCCAAAAGGCACTGCATTTTCTTTAATTAAGATACGCTTTTGCAAAATCTCGATTGGATCTCCATTATAGTTAACTGCTGCAGAAATAAATTTCACACCGTCAATTACAGAGCCACCACCGACGGCTAGAATAAAATCGATTTTTTGTTCCTTTACAATAGCAACGGCTTTCATTAAGGTTTCGAAATGTGGATTTGCTTCAATTCCGCTAAATTCAACAATCTCAAATCCTTTTAGATTGTTTATGACCTGTTCATGAATTCCATTTTTAAAAATACTTCCGCCTCCGTAAGCCAATAATATTTTAGCTCCTTTTGGTACTAATTCACCTAATTTTTCTATTTGTCCCTTACCAAATACTAAATTCGTAGGGTTGTATAATTCAAAGTTTAACATGCTTATTTTTTTGAGTTTAATTGTTGTAATAATTTTTCGGCCACTAATATAGAAGACGCTGGATTTTGACCTGTAATTAATAAACCATCTTCTACTGCATAAGGTTGCCAATCTCCTACTTTAGAATATGCTGCTCCATTAGCTTGTAAGGCATCTTCTAATAGAAACGGAACTACATCTGTTAATCCTACTGCGGCTTCCTCTGTATTAGAAAAACCGGTAACTTTTTTTCCTTTAACTAAATAATCCCCATTCACTTTCACATTTTTTAATGCTGCCGGAGAATGACATACAAAAGCTACTGGTTTATTATTACTGTAGAAAGATGAAATTAAATCTGCAGAATTTTTATCTGTAGCCAAATCCCACATTGGTCCATGACCTCCTGGATAAAATACGGCATCGTAATCAGCTTGATTTACTGTGGCTAATTTTTTTGTATTTTTTAATTTCGCTTTTAAAGCTTCGTCTTTATCAAATCTTTTAGTGTCTTCTGTCGCGGCAGATGGATCATCACTTTTTGGATCAATTGGAGGCTGTCCTCCTAAAGGAGTTACAATGTCAATTTCTACTCCCTTATCAGATAATGCATAATATGGAGCAGCAAATTCTTCTACCCAAAATCCTGTTTTTTCTCCTGTGTCTCCAAGTTCGCTATGGCTGGTAAGAACAAATAATACTTTTTTCATGGTCTTTTTATTTTTTTGTTGTGCTGCTGCTGTGAAGCACGCAGACGTTAATAATACTATACTGGCAAATAATGCAACTTTCTTCATGTATGATTTTTGTTTATACAAATTTAAGGCGAATATGTTATTAGTAAAAATAATTTAAATTATGTTTGTGATAAATATATTTATATCATGGTCAATCTAGAATGGTACAGAACCTTTAAATCTGTTTATAAAAACGGTAATTTTTCATTAGCCGCTAAAGAATTGTATATCAGCCAGCCAGCCGTAAGTCAGCACATATCAATGCTGGAGGCGCATGTTGGTTATAAATTGTTCAATAGGAAATCCAAGGGGGTGGAGAAAACAGAATACGCTAAGTTACTCAATAATTTAATCATTGATGCTCTAGATCGGCTTGAAAATGTAGAGAGTAGTTTTCGTTCTAAAGCAGTGAATACGAATCAGTTAATTTCGATAGGAATTTCGAAACACCTGTTCAGTAGTATCGGGAGTTCTTTGCTTTCTAAATTTGATTATATCGATTTTAGTTTCCATGAAAATGATACGCTTTTTGAATTGGTTGACATGAAAAAACTAAGTTTTGCCATCGTCACTAAGCAATATGACACTTTCGATACGGTACAAAAGAAGGTCGGCAATATCAAACAAATTATTGTAGGCTCGACAAATATTGATGCTTCCGATGTAAAGTCTAAAATTAAAGCTAAAGAATTCTCGGAAGTGGAGAACTGGTTAAATAAACAAAAATGGTACAGTCATGATTCAGGTATTCCACATATAAAATTATTTTGGCTGCATGTTTTCAGCAAGAAAAGGCCTTCGATGATTCCTAATTTTTTTATTCCTTCTGAATATGAAATGCTGGAAGCACTTTCAAAAAATACAGGTCTTGCTGTAGTTTGGGATTGTAATAGTAAAGGATTTATTAAAGATGAAAAATTACAGCAAATATGGAATAGCAAGAAAATGCCCAATACTGAGGTTTTTTTAATCTCAGGCAAAAACGATACCCTTACTTCCGCTTTTGCAATTATTGCCGCGGAATTGGAAAAGGCGTTGGAATAATTACTTTTTATAAAAATTATTATGATCGATATATTCCCAGACTTTAGCCGACAAAAGAGGCTGAATATTTTTTCCTTCTTTAATATTATTTCTAATAAAAGTAGAAGAAATTTCAACTATGGGAGCGTCGATCAAATGTACTTTTGGGTGATTTTTAAGTTCTAGATTTTCAGGTTCAGATGAAATGCGAGGATAAACGTAGATGGTATGATTTTGCAAAATCACCTCATAATTTTTCCATTTGTACAGAGATTTCAAATTGTCTTCGCCCATAATTAATGAAAATTCATGATTGGGAAACTTCTCTTCCAAATGAACTAGTGTATTCACCGTATAATTAGGCTGCGACAATTTAAATTCAATGTCAGAAGGTTTTAATTTCGGGAAATCTTCGGTAGCAAGATGCGCCATTTGAAGGCGGTGGGAGTCATCAAGCAAGGTACTTTTTTTCTTCAAAGGATTGTGTGGCGTAACTACTAACCAAACTTGGTCCAAGTCGGCATTTTCAGCCATATGGTTAGCTATTATCAGATGCCCAACATGAATGGGGTTAAACGTTCCGAAATACAATCCTATTTTCATAAATATTATGTTTCACAAAGATTCACAAAATTTTCGCGAAGACTCACAAAGTAATTTAACTACTTAGCGTAGCTCTTTTTTTCTTTGCGAGTCTCTGCAGAAAAGTTTTTATTTCACAAAATCCTTTACCAATTGATAAGACTCTTCCTTAGCCGTATCTAAATCGTAGTTTTTTATAGTAGTATCAAACTGTGGAGCAGTGGCTAACTCAACGGAAGCTTTTGCGATTCGCATATTGATTTTATCTTCACTTTCAGTAGAGCGTTCCTTAAGTCTTCTTTTTAATTCATCCACACTTGGTGGTTTCACGAAAACGGCTAGTGTTTCTTCCGGAAATTTATGTTTAATACGGAGTCCACCAACGACATCAATATCAAAAATCACATTTTTTCCTTTGGCCCAGATGCGGTCAACTTCACTTTTTAAAGTCCCGTAGAAATTGTCTCTATATACTTCTTCCCATTCTAGGAAGTCGTCATTCTTGATGTGTTGTTTGAACTCTTTAGTAGTCATGAAATAGTAATCTTTTCCGCTTACTTCCTCGCCCCTAGGATCACGAGAGGCCGCCGAAATTGAAAATTCTAAATTCAGATCTTCTTTACTTAATAAATGCCTAACTATGGTCGTTTTTCCAGATCCTGAAGGTGCCGAAAACACGATTAATTTGCCTCCTTTATTCATTTTTTTTATTTTTTTAATTCCCACTTCGGGGGCTAGAGGGATTACAATACGTTCAAAACTTGTTCTTTTATTTTTTCTAATTCGTCTTTCATTTGAACGACTAATTTCTGCATTTGAGCATGATTGGATTTAGATCCCATGGTATTGATTTCGCGTCCCATTTCTTGAGTAATGAAACCTAATTTTCTACCATTAGCTTCTGTTCCGTTTATAGTTTCTAAGAAATAATCCAAGTGATTTGTCAAACGAACTTTCTCTTCCGTAATGTCTAGTTTCTCTAAATAATAGATTAATTCTTGTTCAAAACGATTCTCATCAACATTAACTTTCAACTCATCGATAGCAGTTTGTAGACGGTCTTTTATAGCTTGTACTCGCTCTGGATCTAATGCTAAAGCTTCTGTCATGTATTGACGAATGTTTGCAATGCGCAGTTGAAATTCTTTCTCTAATGACATTCCTTCGTCTCTTCTAAAAGTCTTAATGTTGTTTAAGCTTTCTTCGATTACGACTTTAATTTGGCCCCAGTCATTTTCATCAATTTCATCACGCTCAATTTTTAAAGCATCTGGCATTCTCACTGCCATTTTCATTAACTCAGTTTCTTCGGCATCTGCATAAACGGCTTTCAATTGGTTGATGTATGCTTTTACGATTGGCACATTCACTTTGGTAGTGGTTTGTTCAGCGGTACTTTCGATAAAAATAGAAAAATCTACTTTTCCTCTTTCAAGTGTAGAAGCAATTTGAGTACGTAATCCCAATTCCATTTCGCGGTAAAGCGAAGGCATTCTCACGTTTAGATCTAAACCTTTACTGTTTAAGGATTTTACTTCTACTGTTATTTTTTTGGTTGGTAATTGAATCGTTGCTTTACCAAAACCGGTCATTGATTGTATCATATATTTTTCTAAAAGAGTTCAAAGGTAATAAAAAAGTGGTCAGTGGTCCGTTTTTTAGTATTCAGTCTTTGTCATACTCACTGTTTTCGCGTTTCAATTTTCACAAGCGGGTTTCCGATTCCAATTTTCAATTTCTACTTTTCAATTTCAGTCTCCCCCTCTTTCAGAGCAGTCTGGGGGGAGGATGTCACCATATAAACACCCACAAATATCAATATTGCCGACAATATTTTCACCAGACTCAATTCGTCTTTGCCTAATCCAATGGCAAATATTGTGGCAAAAAGCGGTTGGAGATAAATAAAAACGGCAACAGTTGTTGGTTTTAATTCTTTCATGGTGATAAGGTTCAGTAAATAGGTTACGAAAGTGGAAATGACCACTACAAATCCTATTTTCCAATAGATAGATTTAGGAACAACGGACCAATCTACAGCTGTAAATTGGCTCCAGCCAAAAGGCAATACCATTAAAAAACCGAATAAATAAACCCATTTCACAAAGGTGAAGGCGTTGTATTTCTCCATTAATTTCTTGACGATGATCAAGTAAAAACCATAGGATACGGCATTTACAAAAACAAGCGTATTGCCAAGGTTCGCGTTTGTGGCGCTGCCAATGGATTGGCCGTATAATATAAGAAATGCTGTGCCTATTAATCCTAGAACAATACCGGAGACCATTCGTTTTCGCATGCGTTCCTTCATAATAATTGCCGAAAGAACTAACACAATCATAGGTGTTGTCACCATAATCACGGAAGCTGATATGGGCGAAGTAAGACTTAGTCCCTTAAAAAAGGTAAGCATGTTAAAAGCGACACCAAAGAATGCCGCAGCAATAATACGCGGAAAATCGTTGAAGGCTATTCTCTCCTTTGGCATAAAAAGCCAAGAAAGCCAAAATAAAAGCATCGAGCCGCTTACTCGCAACAAAATAAAGCCATAGGCATCTATATACTTCGGCATGACGTCCTTTGCGATGGTAAAAGTGACTCCGTAAATTACGGAAACAATGGTAGCGCCAAACAGCGCGACATTCCTTTTAGACATTAGCCAACGCTTTCATTACCTGAAGCATGTTTTGTTGCGTTCCGCCTACGTAAACAGCATTGTTGATGACAAAAACCGGTCGGCTCAAAAAAGTATAATGTTCTAAAATGTATTTTTTATAGTCGTGCTCAGTTAAGGATTTGTCTTTCAAATTCATGGACTTGTACAACTGCGCTTTTTTGCTAAACAACGCTTCATAACTTCCTGAAAGTTGGTACATTTCCTCCAGTTCGTCTGTTCTTAATGGATTTTGTTTGATGTCACGGAACACAAGGTCATTTCCTTTCGGTAACGATTTTATAATTTTTCTACAAGTATCGCAGGAAGCGATGTAATATATTTTGTTCATAATAAGATGCATTTTCTTTTTGCAAAGAAAATTCATTTAAGACGGAAAATGATTATTTTTATCAAAAAAATAGAAAAATGCAACAAACAATAGACGTTACCAGAACAAGTAGAAACTTATTATCTCAAATGTTGGCGGGATATACATTGGAACAATTGAATAAAATACCAGAAGGATACAATAATAACTTGATTTGGAATATCGCCCATGTTATTGTAGTTCAACAAATGTTGGTTTATAAATTATCGGGATTGCCTATGATGATTTCAGACGAAATGGTCGAGAAATATAAAAAAGGAACCAAGCCAGAACATATTGCAACGCAAGCCGAAGTCGATGAAATTCAATCATTACTTGCAGAAACCATCAATCAAACGGAAACCGATTTAGAAAACAACCTCTTTATTAATTATCAGGAATACCCAACATCAGCGGGGATCGTTCTAAATAGCGCTTCAGATGCGATAGCTTTCAACAATTTTCACGAAGGCCTTCACATTGGAATTATAATGAGTATCCGAAAGTTTATTTAGGCTGATTAGCGTTAGGAGCTAATCCCACTTTCCATTACAATCTCTCGCCCGCTGCTCTTTTTTTCTAAGCTATAAAAGGAGCTTCCTTTGGTCGCTCTTTTCTACCAGAAAAAATAGGGCAGCGGGCGAGAGTATTTTCATTTCAATCGGGGCTAAAACGCACTGCGAATCTAATAATGTGAATCAAAGTAAAAAAAGTAACGAATTGATTCTCGATCAACACCCGATAGGTTTTGAAAACCTGTCGGGTGTAATTTATTGAAGGTTTAATGTTTATGCTAAACCTTGATTCGCATTTATGACTATTTAATCAGCAAATAATCGTTCACTTCATTATAGGGTAGCAATAATTCTTTTGTTCCATCAGCATAAGAGGCGACTTCGTAGGGGTTGTAAAATAAAACCAATCCTTTATCGGTATAAAATAGGTTTTGAGGCAACTGGAAAGTATCGGCTTCAAACATAAATCCTGTGGCATTAATTGACCCGTTTTCGGGGATGTTATATTTGGTTCTAAATTTCTTTTCGACGAAAGTCTTAAAAGCATTTCGATCCTTAAACAATTGATTTTGATTAATCATTTTTCCTGTTTTTGGGTCAAACAGCAAAGAACGCATCCCTTGATAACCGTGAGCGCCGCCAGTATAGGTGTAATGTTTGATTTCGATATTGATGATGTTTTCAGAACTGTATTTTACTTCGCCATCAATTTGGGCTTCCCAGCCAAAAGAATCTCCAGGGAAATCTTTTTGCAGTTTTTCGTAAGATTCGATGAAGGAAGTCACTAATCCATTATAATCAGTAGCGGTATAGGGCTTTTCTCCAAAGTACACAATCTCTTTCAAAACAGAGAATACTTTTTTATTGATGCTGTCGGCTACTACAGGAACATCTTTAGCTATAGGAACCCGTACATTTATATAAGGACACTTGTCTTTACAAGCTAAAGTTGTCTTTTTTTCGAAAGACTGATTTTCAAAAGTCAATTCTTTTTTACAACTGATAAATAGAAATAATAGGGATGCAAAAAGGATGTAATTTTTCATGTAAAAAAAGTGTTAATTAAATACAAAGGTAGCAACTTGTCGCTTGCTAAGAATAAAATAATGGGTAAGTTTATGAAACCATTTACATTTGAAAATAAAAAGGATATGAAATTCAATACTAAAGCAATTCACGGCGGGCAACATCATGATCCAAGTACAGGGTCTGTTATGCCGCCGGTCTATCAAACGACTACATTTGCACAAACAAGTCCGGGGCAACCGATTGGGGAATATGAATATAGTAGAACTGCAAATCCTACAAGAGCAGCTTTAGAAAATGCGCTAGCCAGTATTGAGAATGGGGCAAGAGGATTGGCGTTTTCCTCAGGCTTAGCAGCAACAGATTGCGTATTACGTGGATTGAAGGCCGCTGATGAAGTTATTGCTATGGATGATTTATACGGTGGGACTTATAGAATGTTTAGTAAAATTTATAAAGATTCTGGAATAAAATTCCATTTTGTGGATATGAATGACATGGAGAAATTCAATTCATTGATCAACAAAAACACCAAATTAGTTTGGGTAGAAACTCCCACGAATCCTATGATGAAATTAGCAGATATCGCTGCAATTGCCAAAATCACAAAAGCGAATAAAATAGTTTTTGCTGTTGATAATACTTTCGCGACCCCGTATTTGCAGAATCCATTAGATTTAGGCGCTGACATTGTGATGCACTCAGCGACAAAATACCTTGCTGGACATTCGGATGTTATAGCAGGAGCTTTGATTATGAAAGAAGAAGAATTGGGTAAACAAATGCATTTTCAACAATTTGCTACTGGAGCAACATTAGGACCTATGGATAGCTTTTTAGTGCTAAGAGGAATAAAAACATTGCATTTAAGAATGCAAAGACATTGTGAAAACGGAGAGAAAGTGGCTGAGTTTTTAAACAATCACCCGAAAGTTAATACCGTCTATTATCCAGGTTTACCAAGTCATCCGTTTCATGAAATTGCTAAAAAGCAAATGAGTGGTTTTGGAGGAATGGTTTCTTTTGATTTTGTATCGGGTAAAAAAGAAGATGCAATTGGTTTTCTTGAAAAAATAAAATTATTCACTTTAGCAGAATCTTTAGGCGGAGTAGAATCACTTGCAAACTACCCAGTAATGATGGCTCATGCATCGATTCCAGAAGATAAGAGAAAAGAGATTGGAATCACAGATGATTTGGTGCGATTGAGTGTGGGTATTGAAGATATATACGATTTGATAGACGATTTAAAACAAGCTTTAGCAGTATAGAAATTACACTATAACTTTATATCCTTTTATTTATGAGTATTTGATGGCTATTGAAGGTAATATATGTATCCCACATTAAGCCAAACTAACCAGTCGTTGGCCTTGTTTTCTTTGTACAATGTAGGATTAGGTTTTAAGCCATCCACCCAGTCGGAGAAATAATATTGAAATCTCAAATCTATCATTAAATCTTGCAATGGGGTTAATTTATAACGTGTTCCTACACTCGAAACCACAGACCAAACTGTACCTCCCTCAGTGGAAAACCCGTAATCACGATCGTCAGTGGGGGTTAAATATTTTGGAAATGTGGTAGCTGCTGTTCCTAAAGTCCCCATCGTTGAATAAGCTTCGGTGTTGTAATAACTAAACTGACCGCCAAGACTAACAAAAGGTCCTAAACTTCCTATTGTTGCTGTAAAATCACGGATGCTCAAAGGGAAATATTCTAATTGCATTCCTACATTTGTAACAGCTGTGTTTCCTTTCATCGCTCTCAATTGGTCAGCTCTTAGAGTGATATTTTTAGGTGAAACCCATTCTCCAAAATGTTCTAACTTGGTTTTATTGTAAGACAATTCACTTCTAAGTTTGAAGTGGTCATTAAAATAAGTTTCAGGAGCATAACAGTTACATTCTGCTTTGTATGAAAAATTGATATAATGAATTATTCCGATTCCCATACCGGTATTTCCTGCATTTGTTCTTGTGTCATAGCGCTCTCCATAGTCTGATTGGAACGCCACAGGACCAGCGATAACTCCTATCTCATGCGAAAATCCAAATTGCGCATTTGAATTATATGAAAATCCAAATAAGACAAATAAAACGATAGAGAGGTATTTGAGCATTTTAGTCAAATTTTCATGTACTTACAAATATATAAAAAACATCAATCATCCATTAAAAATAAATAATTAAAAGCTAAATTTCGAAAGAAATGCAAATCGTTTTCTAATATTAGGTGGAATATAACATCCTGATGTATGTTGCAGAATGATTTGTGAAAGGCAATTTACCAAGATATCATTGAATGTTATTAAGAAATATTTTAATAACTTGTATATTTGTAATCACTAACTAAAATGTTTTCATAAACGTTAATAATCAAACTATCATGTCACAAAGTATTACTGCCTTTATGGAAGAGGTTACTAAAAACAACTTAAACGAACCAGAGTTTTTACAGGCGGTTTTAGAGGTTGCTGAAACAGTAATCCCTTTTATCGAAGAAAATAAAAAATATCAAAATAAAATGCTTTTGGAAAGAATGGTCGAAGCTGACCGAATCATTACTTTTCGTGTAGCTTGGATTGATGATAAAGGTGCTACTCAAGTAAATAGAGGATATAGAATACAAATGAATTCGGCCATAGGACCGTATAAAGGTGGTCTTCGTTTTCATCCTTCTGTAAATTTGAGTATTTTAAAGTTTTTGGCTTTCGAGCAAACTTTTAAAAACAGCCTAACTACATTACCTATGGGTGGTGGAAAAGGTGGGTCTAATTTTGATCCAAAAGGAAAGTCAGATAATGAAGTAATGCGTTTTTGTCAAAGCTTTATGACTGAATTGTCAAAGCATATTGGAGCAAATACGGATGTGCCAGCTGGAGATATCGGTGTTGGAGGAAGAGAAGTTGGATTTTTGTTTGGTCAGTATAAAAGACTGAGAAATGAGTTTACTGGAGTTTTAACCGGTAAAGGAATGTCTTTCGGAGGGTCATTAATCAGACCTGAAGCTACAGGATACGGAACTGTTTATTTTGCGCAAAGTATGTTAGAAACTAAGGGAGATAGTTTTGCAGGTAAAACCGTTGTTGTGTCTGGTTCTGGAAACGTTTCACAATATGCTGTTGAAAAAGCAAATCAATTAGGTGCCAAAGTAGTAACCTTATCTGATTCAGGAGGGTATATTTATGATGCTGAAGGAATTGATGCTGAAAAATTAGCTTTTGTAATGGAGCTTAAAAACGAATTAAGAGGAAGAATTAGCGAGTATGTTGAAAAATATCCAAAAGCAAAATATGTTGCTGGGAAACGTCCTTGGGAAGTGAAATGTGATATTGCTCTACCTTGCGCAACGCAAAACGAATTAAACGAAGAGGAAGCTAAAGCTTTAGTGGAAGGTGGATGTATTTGTGTAGCTGAAGGAGCTAATATGCCAACAATGCCAGATGCGGTTATTGTTTTCCAAGAAGCAAAAATATTCTTCGCTCCAGGAAAAGCGTCAAATGCAGGTGGTGTTGCCACCTCAGGTTTAGAAATGTCTCAAAACTCATTAAGACTGAGTTGGAATTCTGAAAAAGTAGATGATAAATTAAAAGAAATCATGCTTAATATTCATACTTCATGTGTGAAATACGGTTCTGATTCAAATGGATATATTGATTACGTGAAAGGAGCAAATATTGCTGGTTTCGTAAAAGTAGCCGATGCTATGCTTGCTCAAGGAGTGGTATAAATCAGTTTTTAAATTAAATCAAATGCCTTCTGTCATCTCGGTACTTCGGGATAGGATAGAAGGTATTTTTTTATTCGAACAAAAACCGAATACTTCCGTTTATATTATATTTGTGAATAATAAGTACTACCATTTGTAATGAAGAAATTATTTTACAGCCTTCTTATTTTACTACTCACACAAATGGGTTTTTCCCAAAACAATTTGTTGTGGCAAGGCTATTTTTCATATAACGAGATTAAGGATATTTCTGCCTCTCCAACCACAATTTTCGCGGCCTCAGAAAACGCTTTGTTTTCTAAAAATAAAGTGGACAACCAAATCGTAACTACCAATACTGTTGATGGGCTTTCCGGTCAAACAATTAGTTCTCTTTACCACAGTACTGCATTTAATAAAACGCTTGTTGGCTATGAAAATGGTCTTGTAATAGTGATTAATGAGTCGGACAGTAAAATGTTGAACGTAGTTGATATTATCAACAAACAACTTCCTTCAAATAGAAAGAAAGTAAATCATTTTATGGAATTTGAGGGAATTGTCTATGTTTCTTGTGACTTTGGTATTGTACAATTTAATTTAAAAACAATGCTTTTTGGCGATACCTACTTCATTGGGGGTGGCGGTGCAGAAATAAGTGCTAGACAAACTGCAATTCACAACGGATTTATTTATGCTACTACAAATACCGGTGTTCGTCGTGCTCCAATTTCGAGTAAAAACTTAAATGATTACAAGCAATGGGAATTGGTTACAGCTGGAAATTGGTCAGGTGTTGAGGCTTTTGGAACGGAACTAATTGCAGTTGATGATTCAGGAAATGTGAATAGATATAACGCAAGTTCGAATACATTTATCGTGTTTGTGACACTATCTCAGTCTGCAGTGGACATTAGAGTTAATGAGAATTATTTGATCCTGACTACAGCTAACACTATTAACGTTTTTAATAAACAATTTGCGCTGGTACGTCAATTAAACAGCAATCAAATTCCAGATTACAGCGCCGTTTTTAGCTGCGCTGCAAGTATTGACGATGTGATTTACATTGGAACAAAAGAAAACGGTTTACTGACAACTACAATTGCTACAGCGTCTACTTTTGAGAATACGACACCAATAGGACCGTCCAGAAATAATATTTTTGCTTTTCAAACTACTTCAAGTTCCTTGTGGGCAGTTTATGGAGACTATGACGTTTCTTATAATCCGTATGATTTAGATAGTTATGGTATAAGTAAATTCAGTCAGTCAGGCTGGTTAAATATTCCTTATAAATCAGTTTTAGATGCTAAATCAATCTGTAGAATAACGGTGAATCCTAATAAAGAAGATGAGGTTTATGCGAGTTCGTTCTTTTCGGGATTATTGAAAATCGAGGCAGACGCTCCTACTTTTTTATACAATCAAACCAATAGCGGTCTAGAATCGTTAAAATTTGCAGGGACAAATTATATCGATGTTCGAATTAATGGAGCAGCATTTGATAAATCTGGTGATTTATGGGTGACGAATAGCAGAGTGAAAAACGGATTAAAAGTGTTGAGAACGAATGGGCAATGGCAGAGTTTTTCGACAGAAAAAATATTAGAAGCAAGTGAAGATAATAGTTTTGGCAGAATGGTCATTGATAATAAAGGCACAAAATGGATGGCGACAAATAGAGACGGTGTTGTGGGTTTTAGCGAAAATAATAATACCTTCAAAAAGATCACAATGGGCACTGAAAAAGGAAATTTGCCAGCTTCAGATGTTAGGGCCGTAGCTGTTGATAATCGAAACCAACTATGGATAGGAACTATAAAAGGCTTGCGCGTCTTGTCTAATGTGGGGAGTTTTCAAACAGACAATCAGCTAACGGCAAATCCTATAATTATAGTCGATGATAACCTGGCGCAAGAATTGCTTTATGAACAGTTTATCACAGATATTGCGGTTGATGGCGCAAACAATAAATGGATAGGAACCGCAGATTCTGGTTTGTTTATGGTTTCTCCAAACGGTCAGGAAACTAAATACCATTTTACGATAAACAATTCTCCACTGCCCAGCAATATTATAAATGACATAGATGTTAATAGCGTTACAGGGGAGGTTTTTATAGCAACAGCTAAAGGAATGGTTTCGTTTAAAGGGACGGCAACTCAAGCCAGTGAGGATTTGACGGGCGCTTATGTTTACCCAAACCCAGTACGACCGGAGTATGATGGGACGGTTAAAATCGCAGGTTTGATCAATAAAGCAAATGTAAAAATTACTGATATTTCTGGTAATTTAGTTCACGAAGCTATTTCAGAAGGTGGTACAATAGAATGGGATACGACCGCTTTTGGGAAATATAAAGTTGCTTCGGGAGTGTATATGATTTTCATATCGGCCCAAGACGGAGTGGAAACCAAAGTTAAAAAAGTAATGATAATAAGATAATGTTTGTGGTCATGAGTTTATAATTTATTAGAAACTTAAACTTTAAACTTTAAACAAAAGAAATGCAAGTTAAAACTAAAGCCATAGTTCTTTCATCCATAAAATTTCAGGAAAAAAGCTTGATTGTAAAATGCTTTACCCAATCGCATGGATTAAAGTCTTATTTCGTTCGCGATGCTTTTTCGGGTCGAAAATCAAATCAGAAAATTGCTTATTTCCAGCCTTTGTCTATTCTCGAAATAGAAGCGGTACACAAGAACAAGGGGACGCTCGAGAACTTTAAAGAAATTAAACTAAGCACGCCTTTTCAAACGATACATTCTGATATTTATAAGAGTACGATTGTGATGTTCGTTTCAGAAGTTTTGCATCATTCGATCCATGAAGAGGAAAAGAATGAAGCTCTTTTTGACTTTCTAGAAGCGGCTCTACTATGGTTAGATAATCACGATGAAATCGCTAATTTTCATTTGATTTTAATGCTGGAAGCTACAAAATACTTAGGTTTTTATCCTGATATTTCTGACATGGACATGTCTTTTTTCGAAATGACCGAAGGTGTTTTTTCGCCCTTTCACGCCATTAGTTCGCTAACAGAACATGAAACCAATTTGTTGAAAAAACTCATTGCCTTACGATTTGATAACGACCAAAAAATCTTTCACGTAATTGAAAGACAGCTAGTGCTGAAAATTTTAATTGATTACTATACACTGCATCTTGATGGTTTTAAAAAACCAAAATCATTAGATGTTTTAAAAGAGGTTTTTTCATAGGAGGAAAAAATTCCTTCATAATTTAATTTTGTATCAAAAAGTAAAGTATATTTGTCTTTTAATCAAGTTTGTTATTCTTTATGGAAAGCAAGATTTAACCAATTAACTTTATGGAACCAAAAGTAAAACAAGAAGGAGATATTGAAAAAATTGATAAGTTTACAGGTTATCAATTACCTAATAAATTTAAAATTGTTGGATTAATATTTTTTATCGTATCATTCATTTCAGTTCCACTGATCTCAATCTATTTAGAAAATAATAAATATCAAGATTTGTTTCAAAGGATAGGTTCGACTCTAGCTATTTTAAGTTTGCTCATGATTGCAATTTCTAAGGAAAAAGTAGAAGATGAGTTAATCGCAAAGATTAGGATGCAATCCTACCATTACGCTTTTATTGGAACGGTATTAGGCTATTTATCACTGCCATTTGTTAATTATATAATTTCCTGTAGTTTTTCTGATGCCCCAAAAATGGAAGGTGTTAAGGATATTCCAATATTTGGGGTTTTATTGTTCATGCAAATTCTTACTTTCCGCAAGTTAAAAAAAGCGTATAATGAAGAATAGATTAAAAATAGAACGCGCTATATTAGATCTTACGCAAGAGCAACTAGCTGAAAAAATTGGAGTCTCTAGACAAACTATAAATTCGATTGAAAAAAATAGATTTATTCCTTCAACAGTTTTAGCTTTGAAATTATCATTGTTATTTGGGAAATCAGTTAATGAATTTTTTGAATTAGAAGATGAAGAATTGCTTTAGCAATATCTATCCTTTTATGATGTTCGCTTTGATCTGTTTATAATCTTCAAAACAAAAGCAGTTCATTAAGCAACTTTCGACCTTGTACTTTCCACTTTCGACTTAATTTTATTACTTTCGCACTTCGATTAAAGAAAAGGATAAAATGAGCACAAAATTTACTGAATACAAAGGACTTGACTTACCAACTGTAGCGTCAGAAGTACTTGATTTCTGGAAGAAAGAAAACATATTTGAGAAGAGTGTAACAACCCGTGAGGGAAATGAACCATTCGTATTTTTTGAGGGGCCACCTTCAGCAAATGGTTTGCCAGGTATTCACCACGTGATGGCACGTGCTATTAAAGATATTTTTTGTAGATATAAAACGCAAAAAGGATTCCAAGTTAAGCGTAAAGCCGGCTGGGATACTCATGGATTACCTGTGGAATTAGGTACGGAGAAAGAACTGGAAATTACTAAAGAAGACATAGGAACAAAAATTTCCATCGAAGAATATAACGAGGCGTGTAAAAAAACCGTAATGCGTTATACCGATGTATGGAATGATTTAACCGAAAAAATGGGCTATTGGGTAGATATGGAAGATCCATATGTGACTTATAAGTCTAAATATATGGAAACGGTTTGGTGGCTGCTTAAACAAATCTATAATAAAGATTTGATGTACAAAGGCTATACCATTCAGCCTTATTCCCCAAAAGCAGGTACAGGATTGAGTTCTCATGAAGTGAATCAGCCCGGAAGTTATAGAGATGTAACCGACACAACGGTTGTTGCGCAATTCAAAGTTTTGGAATCGTCAAGAGAACTATTGCTTTCGAAGTTTTATGATTATATCAGTTCAAAAAATTTACAACATTATAAGTTGTCAGTTTTAGACCTTGATGAGGTTTATTTCTTGGCTTGGACGACAACACCTTGGACCTTGCCATCTAATACAGCTCTGACTGTAGGTCCAAAAATCGATTATGTTTTAGTAAAAACCTTCAATCAATATACATTTTCATTAACGAATGTTATTTTGGCTAAGAATTTAGTTGGAAAACAATTTGGGAAAGGTTTTTATGAAAGTAAAGACTTTACTGATTTTGAAAATTTCAAAGAAGGAGATAAAAAAATACCATACCAGATTCTTGCAGAATGTAAAGGAGCAGATTTGGTTGGAATTCGTTACGAACAATTATTACCATTTGCATTGCCTTATCAAAACCCAGAAAATGCTTTTAGAGTAATTTCAGGGGATTTTGTAACAATCGAAGACGGAACAGGAATTGTACATACGGCACCTACTTTCGGTGCTGATGATGCAAAAGTAGCGAAAGAAGCGACACCTGAAGTTCCACCATTATTGGTTTTAGATGTAAGTGGAACTCCAGTTCCATTAGTAGATTTACAAGGGAAATTCACCTCGCATATGGGTAAATTTGCCGGAAAATATGTGAAAAACGAATATTATGACGATGGTGATGCGCCAGAACGCTCTATTGACGTCGAGCTTGCTATTCTTCTAAAAGAAGAAAATAAAGCATTTAAAGTAGAAAAATATGTTCACAGTTATCCTCATTGCTGGAGAACGGATAAACCCATTTTGTACTATCCGCTTGACTCTTGGTTTATAAAAATTACTGAGGTAAGAGACAGAATGTTTGACTTAAACGAAACCATCAACTGGAAGCCAAAATCGACAGGAGAAGGGCGTTTTGGAAACTGGATAAAAAACGCCAATGACTGGAATTTGTCGCGTTCTAGGTTTTGGGGAATCCCATTGCCAATTTGGAGAACAGAAGACAAACAGGAAGAAATTCTGGTAGGTTCTATTGGGGAATTATACAACGAAATAGAAAAATCAATTCAGGCAGGATTCCAAAACGAAAACCCTTTTAAAGGATTCGAAATTGGAAATATGGATGAATCAAATTATGATTTAATTGATTTACATAAAAATGTGGTTGATGAAATCACCTTAGTTTCTGCTTCTGGGAAACCTATGAAGCGTGAGGCTGACTTGATTGACGTTTGGTTTGACAGTGGAGCAATGCCTTATGCACAATGGCATTATCCTTTCGAAAACAAAGATAAAATTGACGACAATAAAGATTTCCCTGCAAACTTTATTGCGGAGGGAGTAGATCAAACCCGTGGTTGGTTTTACACATTGCATGCAATTGCAACTTTGGTTTTTGATAAAGTGGCCTATAAAAATGTAGTTTCGAATGGACTGGTTCTGGACAAAAACGGACAAAAAATGTCCAAACGTCTAGGAAATGCAGCAGATCCTTTTGAAACATTAGCTGAATATGGTCCAGATGCTACGCGTTGGTACATGATATCCAATGCGAATCCTTGGGATAACTTAAAATTTGATCTTGAAGGAATCGCTGAGGTTCGAAGAAAATTCTTTGGAACTCTATATAACACCTATTCGTTCTTTAGTTTGTATGCAAACATCGACGGATTTAAATATGAAGAAGCTGAAATTCCATTAAATGAAAGACCTGAAATCGATCAATGGATTATTTCTGAATTGAATACATTGATAAAAGAGGTAGATGGTTTTTATGCTGATTATGAGCCTACAAAAGCTGCTCGCGCCATATCTGATTTCGTTCAAGAAAATTTAAGCAACTGGTATGTTCGTTTGTGTAGAAGACGCTTCTGGAAAGGAGAGTATGCACAGGATAAAATTGCCGCTTATCAAACGTTATATACTTGTTTATTGACTATTAGTAAGCTGGGAGCGCCTATCGCGCCGTTCTTTATGGACAAGCTTTACAGAGACTTAACGATGGCAACACAATCAGAGCAATTTGATAGTGTACATTTGGCAGAGTTTCCAAAACACGTTGAAAACTTTGTTAATAAAATGTTAGAGAGCAAAATGCAGAAGGCTCAGACGATCTCCTCATTAGTTTTATCACTCCGTAAAAAGGAAATGATTAAGGTGCGTCAGCCTTTGCAAAAGGTAATGATACCAGTACTTGACGATAAACAAAGGCTTGAAATTGAGGCAGTTTCCGACCTCATAAAAGCAGAGGTAAATGTTAAAGAAATCCTATTTTTAGATGATGCGTCTGGGGTTTTAGTGAAGCAAATTAAGCCAAATTTCAAGGCTTTAGGTCCTCGCTTTGGAAAAGATATGGGGCTGATAGCTAAAGAGATACAAGGTTTTTCGGCTGAAAAAATCAATCAATTGGAAAGCAATGGCTCATTAGACTTGGAAGTTGCAGGAAAAAGCATAACTTTAACAATAGTAGACGTGGAGATTTCGTCTCAAGATATTGAAGGATTGTTGGTTGCTAATTCAAACGGAATAACGGTAGCGCTTGATATTGTTATTTCTCCGGAATTGAAAAAAGAAGGAATTGCAAGGGAATTAGTAAACAGAATTCAAAATATCAGAAAGGATTCTGGATTTGAAGTTACAGATAAAATAAAAGTTCATTTGCAAAAAAATGATACTCTGGAAGAAGCAGTAATGCCAAATGTCGAATATATAAAATCAGAAACACTAACAGAAGAATTAGTTTTTGAAGATTATATGAGTGAAGGGGTTGAGATTGAATTTGACGAGATAAAAACAAAAATAACAATTACAAATAAATAGATTATGGTAGAGGCACCAACAAGATACTCTGACGCTGATTTGGCAGAGTTCAAAGAGATAATTCTGAATAAGATACAGAAAGCGCAAGCAGACTTAGACTTGATTAAGAGTGCTTACATGAATGATTTGAATAATGGAACTGACGATACGTCGCCTACATTCAAAGCATTTGAGGAAGGTAGCGAATCTATGTCTAAAGAAGCAAACTCGCAATTAGCAATCCGTCAGGAGAAGTTTATTCGTGATTTAAAAAATGCATTATTCCGTGTAGAGAATAAAACATACGGTGTTTGTAGAGTTACAGCAAAGCTAATTAGTAAAGAGCGACTTAAAATTGTTCCGCATGCAACGATGAGCATAGAAGCTAAAAATTTGCAACGATAAGAAATTTAAAATTTCACTACTAAAAATTCCAAATTCTAATAATAATTTATACAATTATTGGGATTTGGAATTTACTTTTTTTTTAGAATTTACCTATTTTTGCTCCACTTAAAATTTAAAAAATGTCATTACGAAAAGCGTATTTACTTATCTTCATTATATTAATCGTTGATCAAGTTTCGAAAATATATATTAAAACTAATTTTGTTTTAGGAGAAGAAGTAGAAGTCTTTAATTGGTTTAAAATTCTATTCATTGAAAATGAAGGTATGGCATGGGGTACTGAAATTCCTGGAGAATATGGTAAATTGTTCCTTACTCTATTTAGATTAGTAGCGGTTTGCGGAATCGGGTATTGGCTTTGGGATTCGGTAGAAAGAAAACACAGTTCAAATTACTTGATTGTCGCTGTTGCATTAATACTTGCAGGAGCTTTTGGGAACATCATAGACTCTGTTTTTTACGGTGTAATTTTCGATGATAGTCAATCTCAATTAGCGACTTTATTTTCAGAGCAGCCTTATGGTACTTATTTTCACGGTAAAGTAGTGGATATGTTTTATTTCCCTTTTTGGCATGGAATTTTACCAAATTGGCTACCAATTTGGGGCGGAAAAGATTTCACTTTTTTCAACGCTATCTTTAACGTTGCCGATATGGCGATTTCAACTGGTGTTGGGATATTGATTTTCTTCAACAAAAAAGCATTTCATACTGAAGAAGATAGAGAAGGAATAATCGCCTAAAGTATCTTATAGTTGTAGTTATTTACTAAAATATAGAAGCCCTCTTGATAGCGATCGAGAGGGTTTTTTGTTAATGATGCATTCTATGTAGGACAGGCTTTATTCTATCTGGACAAGCTTAAATTAGTGTTAGTATTTATAACTATAGTGAGTTTGTCCAAGTGTGATTAAAGAGTATCCCTAATATTATTTTTAATAGAATTCTAATAAACAAAAATTCCTTTCTCACGAATGAGAAAGGAATTTTAGGAAATTATTCACTTGATTCAACAAGTAAAAGGTGTTACTATAATTTTAGTGTATTCAAATTTTTATCCACTAACATCATTTGTAATGGTTTCAAACTAAAGTTTACTTTTTGTTTCGCTTTCAATTTGATGATAAACAAATCTGAACTTCCCTCTAAAGCTTCTTGTTTTCCAAGGTTTATAAAAGCAGGATACAAAACTTTTTCACCGTTAGAGTGTAGTCTGTCGTTCGTTAAGTTCTCCATTTTCTTAGTATTCAACGATTGGATTCCAATAAATTCATAATCTTTAGTACTATAGGGAAGTGCAAAACTCAACGCATTTACCGATTTTAGATTCTTACCTGAAACTTTAACTTCGATGATCTCATCTTTATTATAGCTTTGCTTAGCTGTTGTCAAGACAAGTTTTCCAGCTAAATTTTCAATTTTGGCATCGCTAATTCCGCCATCAATTTGAGTAGCCACTACTGAAGCATCATAAGCGTCAATCAGCTTGTTTTTGTTGACATCACCGTTACTTACATAGCCTTCAAAATCAGCATCGCCTTGTCGTAGTCCCATATAATTGATATAAGAAGTAAGGTCATTTCTATCAATCAATCTATCATTGTTGATGTCTCCTGGACGGTAACTTTCCGTTCCTGGAACTTTGAAAACATATAACTCACGGCCAGTACCAAAATTGCCAACTCCTTCGCTAACAGTAATTTTTATAAAACGAACTGATGGTTGGTTGCTAAATTTAAAGGTTTTAACATCTGAGTTATTTTTCCATTCAAATTCACCAGCTTCAGTCCAATCCTGTTTGTCATGGCTGTAATATACTTTTCCTTTTCGTAAATTACCGTTTCCACCACTCATTCTTGGTAAATAATCAAATTTATCTAGTTGATTGATTGTATTTAAGTCGATAACCATTTCAAAAGGAATTGCATTTGCATCCCATTTTGTATGCCACATATTAGCCTCATCATAATCAAATAACTGTTCAATTCCTGATCCGTCTTGATCTGCCACATTTAATGTTGCGGTAATTCCACTGATGGCAAATTCCAAAGGATTGTTTTTCGTTTTAGCACTGAAAGTTGTCCAAGGTGAATTTCCGCTTTTGTTTACTGCTCGCACTTTAAAAGTATAATCAGTTTCAGCATTTAATCCGTCAAACAATAATTCAGTTCCTTTGATTGTAGTATAAGACATATCTTTGAATTCTACTTCATAGAAATCGGCATTAGTAACTTTATTCCATGTTGGTTTCAAAGTATAAGGTTCTGCATTCGCGTCAGAAACTATTGCATTTGCTGGAGCGGTTAATGTACCACTACTAATTTTATAATTATCAAAAGGCGCAAAAAGGAAACCTTTTACTTCAAAAGTTACTCCATTTTCAGCTGTATTTGTCGAAGCTAATTTTACTAAAATCTGTGGATTTTTAGTGATTTTTACATTTTCAAATTCACTTCCTTTTGTTGCAAACTGGTTCAAATTTGGAGCAGCATCATAGAAATATACATTTTCTTTACTTGCATAATCTGCTAGCGAAGTTGCCTTTGCCAATTTAGTTTTGCTGTTCCCAATTTTAGCCGTTATTTTTTTAGGCTCTTGGGTTACATTAATCTTAAATTCGGTTGCTTTTTCTTTAACAAAACCATTAAAATCACCTTTTGTCGGTTGGATTGTGATGGTAGCTTTATCCTTTTTAACTTCAGATTCGATTACTGTAAAAGTTCCTTTTCCAGCTTTATATGCTTCAGAAATTCCATCGTCATCATATTCTGTAAAAGACGACTTTCCTTCAGGATAAATTTCATAAATACGCAACTTCGTATTGATTTCAGCCACATTGTTATTTGGATTCACCATTGGGATAATAGCTCCACTTTTTACAAAAACAGGCAATTTCCACACTGGACTATCAAATTCATTGATGATACGATTTCCTTCATATTTTTCTCCGCTAAAGTAATCTACCCAAGTTCCTTCTGGTAAATAGATTCCGTTGCGGATATCATTTCCTTTATCATCTGATTTTGTAGCTTGATAAATAGGAGCCACTAAGAAATTTGGCCCATACATAAACTGGTATTGAGTTGCTTTTCCTTGCGTATAAGCATTTTTTGATTCTAAGAACATCGGTCTTATAATTGGTAAACCATCTACGGCTTCCTTTGCAATACTATATGCGTATGGCATAAGCTCTGATTTCAATTTCAGATAATGTCTGTTGATTGAAGTCACCGGTTCGTCTAAAGCATGCGGATATTTTGGGTTAGAACCCCATCCATCCATATTCAATTGCATAGGCGTAAAGGTTTTCCATTGAAAATCTCTAGTGTTTACAATTGGATTTTTACCACCAAAAATTCCATCTACATCCGAAGTAATGTTAGGTTGCCCTGACAATCCCGAACCTAAATAAGTAGGAATGTGAAAACGAATGTATTCCCATACACCGCCAGTTTGATCTCCTGACCAAATAGTTGCGTAACGTTGTGTCCCGGACCAACCGTCAAGCGAAATGATAAATGGTCTTGCATCATTACCGTATTTCGGCATTATAATTCCCGCATCGGCTACGCCATTTAGTCCAAAAGAATAGCCTTCTCCAACCCACGCCACATCTGTTTTAAGCACACGAACGCCGGCATCTCTAACTTCTTTTATAATATCTCTTTGCAATAGCGCACTAATTCCTTCTTTTGGATGAAGATCTGATTGTGTCCAAAGACCAATTTCAACGCCATTTTTTCGAGCATAATCGCCTAAGCTTTTTAAGTTTTGAATATTTCCATCCAAAGTTTCTGTTTGACCATAACCAGCTCCGTAACCATCATTTGGCAAAATCCAACCTAAGGGCATGTCGTGTTTTTTGTAACGATCGA
The DNA here is from genome assembly GCF_008033395.2 of Flavobacterium sp. XN-5. Classification (NCBI taxonomy): domain Bacteria; kingdom Pseudomonadati; phylum Bacteroidota; class Flavobacteriia; order Flavobacteriales; family Flavobacteriaceae; genus Flavobacterium; species Flavobacterium sp. XN-5. The sequence continues at coordinate 718,452 of NZ_VOGZ02000001.1, read as the reverse complement.
TAACGCCACGAGCCGAGAATTGATAATTGTTTTTTTCGCCGTTCAAAGATTCCTTAATTCCAGTATCATCTTTTTGACTTTCTGAATAGGTTTTTCCGTCTTCAAATAAAATTCCTTTTGGTGATTCTTTCCAATAATCACGGTTGTAAGCATTTAAATGTCCTTCGTAAAAACCAAATTTTGGTAACAAAACCGGATTTCCTGTCAACTGATAAAAGTCATTCAACAAGCCCGTTACCGGCTCATTAATCATAAAGAAAACATCTAAATAATCAGTTTCATGAGAAAGTTGTACGCTACCTTTTGCTTTAGCGCCAAAATCATATTTCCCCTTTTTGAACGTGTACCACATCATTCCATATCCATTAGAAGACCAATAATAAGGATTTGGCGACGCTACACCACCATCAGTCCAGCTATTTTGATTTTCTATAGAAATTGCTTTTCCTTTGTGTGAAAAACGACCGTTTTGGACACCTCCACCATAGAAATATTCGGTTGGATTTTCTTTTAAAGTTAAGGTAACTTGTTTTTCTTCAAATGCAGGAAGTGCAGTTTCTTCAACAATTACGGCTTTAGTTTTTGAATCTATGATTTTGAACAAAGAAGTGTTTTTGTCAAAAATAATTTCGATTGCTGCTGTTGCAATAACCATCTCTTTTGCTTGATCACTGATGCTCAAAGAAGCAACCGATTTTCTAGGATTTTCAACCAATATATGTGCTTCCTGCTTTGCTTCTGGAGTGCGCATTGCTTTTCCAGAATTATCTTGGAACAATCTAAAAATGTTTTCGCCATAAAAATCGAAAAGCATTTTTTGATTGTTTGAAAAAGTAACTGCAATAGTTGTTGGATTGATTTTCGCTGCTCCAATAACGTGTATTTTAGTTTGCGATATCGCTTTGACAGTTTGATTTTCGTTGAGTTGTTGCGCTTGAAGATTGCTGATCGAGATGATTGAGGCTACAGCAAATAAAACGCTGGCAATAGGTTTACCATTCCAGAATTTTGTTGTCATTTTAAGTCGAATTTATAATTGTTTTGTTTATCGTAAAAATAACATTCACAATTGAAGAAGCAATCTAATTTCCTGATTAGTTGTAGATAAATTTAAGGAAATGGGCCTAATTTGTTATGAAAAAATAAGGGGATAACGACAAAAACTACTTTAGTCATTAAAATACTAATTGCAGAAAAATAGGAAGTGATTTCTGAAAATTGAGAGACTAGATTTCTAATTGCTATTTTCGATTCATCAAAGTATTAAATTCTTTTGCAATACTTTTTAGTTTTAGATAATTTGCTATGGAATGAAAAGGAGATTTAGTTTCATTTCTACCTAAAGTGATTAAGTTTATAAAGATCTGATTTCCGTCAAAGAGTACTGTTAATGATTTTCCCCAACTAAATAAACCATTGTTTTTTTTACTTCTTAACATATATAAACCAGTGTTATTAATCTGTAATTCAGGGAATCTTTTTGATAAAACTTCAACAAATATTTTCCGGTCTTTTTCCGGGTTTAGCATTTCAATTTTCAGCAGTTTATAGATATAATACCAAGAAACTAAGACAAGAATATTTAAAGAAATAAGTGTAATTGTAGCGGATTCACTTATTGCATTTTTAGGGTTTAAAATCAGTAATATAGAAAAGACAGTCCAAGTTGAGTAAACAAGAATTTCGAAAATCTTTTCTAGCACATATTCCCAATTTCGTTTGAATATTATTCTTTCTTTTTGAATGCTCTTTTGTTGGTCTATTCTGAGGCTCAATTTTTTAGTTTTTTTATTGTGTGTGGAACGAGTGTAAAAAAAAATTAACCTAAATATCAAAGCTTGCTTATTTCCTTTTTTATAAAGTATAACCAATTCTTAGGTGGAAATGTGGTGTGTATTGGTTTCTTCTATCGGCTCCATCTACATTCAGGTAATTACCATTGTTATAATTGTCTTTCAGGTAGACGACACGGTAACCTAATCCAATTGCTGTTTCATAGGTAAAATGGCTGCCTATTTGTCGTTTTATTCCCCAAGTAGGGATAATAGCAAGATCTGCGGTTTTTGTTATTTTATCATCTAAGCCCAAAACAAACCAATCTGGATGATAGCTCGTTTTGATCGAAATATAATTTCCACTATTTTTAGTTGTTACATAGCCTTTAGTATTTCTTTTTTCTAAATTATAATAATATCTTGGTTCTATTGTTAGTACCGGTTGTAAGATGAATCCAGCTCCATCATAATGATCACCTACTGTAAAATCATGTTCAATTCCTATTTCGGTTCTTAAAGCAATACTATTGGATAACTTACTTTCGTTGTTAAGCCAGATTCCGGCAAGTCCAGTTTGAATTCCAAACATTGATTTTTCAACAGAATTATTTTGAGCGTTTGCTCCTAAGGTTAGTCCTAAAAATAGGAAAGCTATTGTTCTTTTCATTTGTAAATTGTGTTGAAATGGAATTTTTTATGGTTAAAGCTTTTCTTGAATTTCGAAGCTAAATTAATAATATTTCAGATAATGACTACAGATTGTTAAAGTTATTCTCATAAAATATTTCTTAAGTATTTAATAAATTAAAAGCACTTTCTTTTGAATAGACTGCCCTTTTTTTAGCTAAAAACAGACAGCAATAATGCTGTTTGCTAACTAGTTCTACATGCCAGTTTAAATGCCGCTAATATTTGACTTTTTTCCATAAAAAATGCCCCAAATAGTGTCTAACTTTTTGGGGCAGTATAGTATTGGTCTTTTTTTTATCTTTTGTTATGTCCTGGTGCGTAGTGTTTTGCACTTTTATCGCCATTAATTTTTTTGGCTTGCCCTGGTGGGATTCTTTTCGCTTTGTAATTTGAACTGTGTGTTGTTGTTCTGAAGCTACAGCTTGACAATGACACAGTAAACAGAATAACCAGTAGGGTTACAGCAAATTTTGAAGTTTTAGTAACTTTCATAATTTAAAATATTTTTTAGACTGCGAATTTAAGTGTTATTATTTGAACTTATAATTATTTTTTGGAGTAACGCAATAATCTAATTGCATATCTCCTTCATGTACATCATCGATTAGCTCTTCAGCATCAAAGAAGGAAAGTCCAATTTTAATCGTTTCGGGTTTACATTCAGAGAGGAATTTATCATAAAAACCTTTACCATAACCCACGCGATGTCCTTTTTTATCGAAGGCTAAAAGCGGAACAAAAACAACTTCTATTTTGTTAGAAGGCACTTCGATACCATCAACAGGTTCTGGAATATTGTATTCGTTTTTCTTGATTTTGGTATTATCTGTCAGTAGATAATGCATCATTTTTCTGGTCTCAAAATCGCTTTTAGAAATAATAATTTCCTTGTCTTTGCCAGAAAGCAAATGCAAAATGAATTCGGTATCGACTTCTTTATGTTCTGTTATGGGTAAGAAAATATGAAAATAGGTTTTTTGCCAAATAGGAAGTGTTAGTAGTTTATTGGCAACAGCCAAACTCAATTCTTCTATTTCGCTGATAGAAAGTTTTTGTCTTAGATTTTTGTATTTCTTTCGTAAAACTTTTTTATTGTTTTCCATCTGCAATCTTTTTAGATATATGATAAACTGCATCACCCTGATAAACAATTGGAGAAAGATTTGCGTTTATGATGTAGCCGTCATTAGGCGCGTTTACTGTTTGTTCAAATTCGCCAAATGGATCTGTAATGATCGCAAGTAGCGTTCCTTTTTGAACATAGCGACCTATACAACCATTATCGTGCAATAAACCGGAACATTGCGCTCGTATCCATGATGATTTTTCAATATAAATGGTATTAGACTCTGGTTCCTCAATAGCGTGTTCTGGTCCTAACATGTCAAGATACCTCAGTATTCTTTTTGCACCATGAACGCCAGAATCTGAAACAGCCGTATTAATATTAAGCGATTTTCCGCCTTCAAAAAGCAACATTTTTACATTCAACGCTTCACTAGAATTCCTAAAGGAACCGGCAACGTTTTTAGAAAATAACGTAAATGGAGCGTTAAAAACATTGGCTAATGTTATTAATTCGGGGTTATTTGGAGCAATTCGAATCTGTGGAGCGTTGAAACGGCTGGCACCTCCCGAGTGAAAATCTACAGCGTAATCAACTAAGGGCATAATTTCAGTATTCATATGGTAGGCAAAGCGGCTGGCCAGAGAACCTTTTTTACGCCCTGGAAAAACACGATTCAAATCTCGGCCATCAGGGAACTTCCTGCTTTTATTAAGGAAGCCAAACATGTTAATAACAGGAATGCAAATGATTGTCCCTCTTGTAGGTTTGTTAATTTTCTTACTGATAAGTTGGCGAACAATCTCCACTCCATTGATTTCATCACCATGAATTCCCGCTGAAAAAAGGACAGTAGGACCTTCAATTTTAGAACGATGGATAATTATTGGAATTTTCAGCTCTGCCGTGTTGTGCAGTTTAGCAATTTCCATGTCCACTGTTTTGCTTTCGCCTGGTAGAATAGATTCTCCTAAAATGAATATGGGTTTTGTGTTTTTCATGGTGGATTAAAAAATCAAAATTAGAGATTATTATTTGTTATTCGTAAATTTGGACTTAAATAGACAAATAACTTCAAACTAATAAGGTCAATATACATCCCACTTAATTAAGATGTGTCTTTGTGAAATAACATTATAATGCAAAACCCAACGCTCGAACTTCAAATTCAAACCTTACCTGATGGTCCTGGTGTATATCAATACTATGACAAAGAAGGGAAAATTTTGTATGTGGGGAAAGCTAAGAATTTGAAAAAAAGAGTGTCTTCCTATTTTAATAAAATTCATGATACAGCCAAAACCAATGTATTGGTAAAAAAGATTGTAAGTATAAAACATATTGTTGTTCCTACGGAAACTGATGCACTTTTACTAGAAAACAACCTTATAAAAACCTTGCAGCCGCGATACAATGTATTGTTGCGTGATGATAAAAGTTACCCTTGGATTTGTATTAAAAAAGAGCCTTTTTCCCGAATTTTTGCTACTCGAAGAATGGTGAAAGATGGTTCGGAGTATTTTGGTCCATACACAAGTTTTAAAACCGTAAATACTATTCTGGAACTTATAAAAGAGCTTTATCCGCTAAGAACATGTAATTATGATTTAAGTAAATCAAACATAGAAAGTGGGAAATTTAAGGTTTGCCTCGAATACCATATTGGCAATTGTAAAGGGCCTTGTGAAGGACTTGAATCTTTAGAAAATTATCAGAGTCAGGTCGACGCTATTCGAGAAATACTAAAAGGAAATTTCAAAGAGAGCATGAAAGACTTCAAGAGAGTCATGATGGAGTTAGCTCGGGATATGCATTTTGAAGAAGCGCAGAAAATCAAGGAAAAAATTGAAGTGCTTGAGAATTATCAGTCACGCTCCACGATTGTAAACCCGAAAATTACGAACATTGATGTGTTTTCGATAGTTTCTGATGAAAGTGCCGCTTATGTCAACTTTTTACAAATTTCTCATGGTTCGATTATTCGATCACATACCATGGAAATCAAGAAAAAACTGGAGGAAACGGATGTCGAATTATTAGAATTAGCAATAATCGAACTCCGAGAGCGTTTTCAGTTGTTGTCCAGAGAAGTTATTGTTCCGTTTGCTGTTGAATTAGGGGAGAATTTAAAAATTACCGTTCCGCAATTAGGGGATAAAAAACAAATATTAGATCTTTCTATTCGAAATGCAAAATTCTATAGAATTGAACAATTGAAGCAATTGCAAATTGTAGATCCAGACCGTCATACCAATAGGATTATGGCGCAAATGCAAAAAGACTTGCGATTGCCGGTCGAGCCAAGACATATTGAATGTTTTGATAATTCGAATATTCAAGGAACGAATCCAGTTGCGGCTTGTGTCGTTTTTAAAGATGGAAAACCAAGTAAGAAAGACTATCGCCATTTTAATATAAAAACGGTTGAAGGTCCTGATGATTTTGCTTCGATGACTGAGGTCGTGTATCGAAGGTATAAAAGATTACTAGATGAAAACCAACCTTTGCCACAGCTCATAATTATTGACGGCGGAAAAGGACAACTATCGGCAGCACTAAAAAGTTTAGATGATTTAGAATTGAGAGGAAAAATAGCGATAATTGGTATCGCAAAACGACTGGAGGAATTGTTTTATCCTGGAGATTCAGTCCCTTTATATTTAGATAAAAAATCAGAAACTTTGAAAGTGATTCAGCAATTGCGAAATGAGGCACATCGCTTTGGGATCACACATCATAGGGATCAAAGGAGTAAAGCAGCGCTGAATTCCTCGATAGAATCCATTCCTGGAATTGGCGAAAAAACGATGTTGTCGTTAATACAACATTTTAAAAGTGTTAAAAGATTGAAATTAGCGACAGAAAAGGAAATTTCTGTCGTTATTGGTGTTTCAAAAGCCAAAAAAATTGTCGACTTTTACAAAATGGTAACTGAATGACCTTAAAATAAATAGTATTTAAATAATCAGAAATACCATCAAAATCCGTACTCCTTATATGAAAAAACAGTCTTTTCTACTTTTAGTTTTCTTTAGTTGTTTGAGCTTGTTTTCACAAGAGCAGCACAGACCAAAAGTAGGATTGGTATTAAGCGGAGGTGGAGCAAAAGGTTTTGCTCATATCGGGGTTTTGAAAGTGTTGGAGGAAGCAGGGTTAAAGATCGACTACATTGGAGGAACAAGTATGGGGTCAGTTGTTGGTGGACTTTATGCCTCAGGATATACTGCAACTCAGATCGATTCTATATTTGGTTCTACAAATTTTGATGAGTTAATAAATGATTTCATTCCAAGGTCTTCCAAGAATTTTTACGAGAAAAAAAACGATGAATTGTATGCCCTTGTATTACCGTTCAATAAATTTAAAATTGGAATACCAGAAGCGCTTTCGAAAGGAATGTATAATTTTAATTTATTAAGTAGACTTACAAGACACGTAAGGCATTTACGAGACTTCAATCAACTACCAATCCCTTTTTTATGCATTGCTTCGGATATTGAAACTGGTAAGCAAGTGGTTTTAGATAAAGGCAATCTTGCACAAGCCATGATCGCTAGTTCTGCATTTCCATCCTTGTTTTCTCCAGTCGAGATAGACGGTGCGCTTTTAGTAGATGGCGGTGTGACTAATAATTATCCGATTGATGAAATAAGAAAACTTGGCGCAGATATAATCATTGGCGTAGATGTGCAAGACGATTTAAGAGATCGGAACTCGCTCAAAGATGCCACGAAAATTTTAGTTCAAATTACAAACCTTCATTCGATAGAAAAAATGAAGCGAAATGTATTGAAAACCGATATTTACATCAAACCAAATATTAAGGATTTTGGAGTTATATCATTCGATAAAGGAAAAGAAATTATTTTAAAAGGGGAGGAAGCTACATTTGCAGTTTATGAAAAAATAAAAGAATTAGTAGATGAATCAAATTTCTATCGAAAGCCTAAATTAGTACTTCCAACAGATAGTTTGCAAATTGTAGGTATAAATTCTAGCGAATTAGATAATTATACTAAGGATTATGTGATAGGGAAATTACGGTTTAAGTCAGGAACTAAAATTAGTTATAAGCAGTTAGAGACTGGGATGAATAATATAAATGCGACGGGTAATTTTAGAACTATTAATTATACGTTTGATTCTAATAATGAAGGAGACGACTTGAATCTTATCTTGAAAGAAAATAAAACAAAATCCTATCTAAAATTTGGGTTGCATTATGACGGTTTGTTTAAGAGCGCAGTCTTAGTGAACTTAACCCGTAAAAAAACATTGTTTAAAAATGATGTGGCATCCCTGGATATTGCTCTTGGAGACAACTTCAGGTATAATTTTGGGTATTATATTGAAAACGGATACAATCTAAGTTTTGGATTTAAATCCTTTTTTAATCAGTTCAATAAAAATATAACTGGTGCAATAAGTAATGCAGATCTCGAAAACTTAGGGATAAATGCAATAAACGTAGATTTTTCGGACATGACAAATCAGGTTTATTTTCAATCCTTATTTGTGCAAAAGTTTCTAATAGGAGGAGGTTTAGAGTATAAATTATTGAAGATTAAATCCGAAACATTAGCCAATAGCAATCCAACAATCGACAAAAGTGATTATTTAAGTGTTTTTGGATATTTAAATTATGATTCCTTTGATAACAAGTCTTTTCCTAGAAAAGGATGGTATTTTTCTGGAGATATTCAATCTTTTTTAGTTTCGTCGGACTATACAAAAACGTTTAATCCGTTTTCTATTGCAAAAACTGATTTTGGATTTGCAGCAACACTTTTAAAAAACACTACAATTAAAATTCAAACAGAAGCTGGATTTGCATTTGGTGATGACAGTGTTAATTTCTTCAATTTTGTATTGGGAGGTTATGGTTACAATCAAATCAATAATTTCAGGCATTTTTATGGATATGATTTTTTAAGTATAGCAGCCAATAGTTACGTAAAGTCTACAGCGACAATTGATTATGAGTTTGTGAAAAAGAATCATTTTAATATTTCGGCAAATTTTGCCAACTTAGGCGACAGAATGTTTGAAAACATCAATTGGGTAGCACTGCCAAAATATTCTGGTTACGCAGTTGGTTATGGTTTAGAAACTATAATTGGTCCAATAGAAATTAAGCACACTTGGTCTCCAGAAACTAAAATGGGGCATACTTGGTTTAGTGTAGGTTTTTCATTTTAAATTTAATTTATATCAATATTAATTCCGATATTTGTTACAATGAAAACAAAATGGCTAGGTTTATTGGATTATCTTCAATTCCTCATCAAGAGAAATCCTGAGTGAGTAACTATTTTTTGATTTAACTTAGTGCGTTGTAAAGTAATCTCTACTTTACGCTGTTAAACTTATAAATAAACAATCATGCCATTATATCATAAATTGGGGACTTTCCCTCAAAAAAGACACACACAATTTGAAAAACCGGAAGGAGGTTTTTACTACGAGCAACTCTTTGGAACAGAGGGTTTTCATGGGAATTCTGCATTGCTGTATCACGTCAATAGACCTACCCAAGTAAAAGAAATTATTAAGTCTTATTCTGTAGAGCCTAAAATTGCCATTGGTAAAAATATTAAATCTTTACTATTAAAAGGGTTTGATTTAAAAGCTGAAGATGATTTTCTTGACAGTCGCAAAGCATTGCTTGTGAATAAAGACTGTACAATAGGACTAGCGGCTCCAAAGAAATCATTGCGCGAGTATTTTTATAAAAATGCTGATGCTGATGAAATGATCTTCATTCACAAAGGGAAAGGGAAATTGCGCACCATGATGGGAAACATCCCATTTGAGTATGGAGATTACCTGATTGTTCCAAGAGGAATTATCTATCAAATTGATTTTGAAACCGAAGACAATAGATTGCTTTATGTAGAATCATTCGCGCCAATTTATACGCCAAAACGTTATAAAAATGAGTCAGGACAGCATCTAGAACACGCTCCGTTTTGTGAACGCGATTTTATTTTGCCAAATGAATTAGAAACTCATAATGAAAAAGGAGACTTTCTAATTAAGATCAAGAAAGAAGGAATGATTCATGAGGTTGTTTATGCAACGCATCCTTTTGATGTAGTAGGTTGGGATGGCTACAATTTTCCTTATGGCTTCAGTATTCATAATTTCGAACCTATAACAGGACGTGTTCATCAGCCGCCACCAGTTCATCAAACATTTGAAACATCCACTTTTGTGATTTGTTCCTTTGTGCCAAGGTTGTACGATTACCATCCGAAAGCAATTCCTGCTCCCTACAATCATAGTAATGTCGATAGCGATGAAGTATTGTATTATGTTGACGGTGATTTTATGAGTAGAAATAATATCGAACAAGGACATATCACTTTACATCCAAAAGGAATTCCCCACGGCCCAGCTCCAGGAGCTATGGAACGCAGTATTGGTCACACAGAAACTCAGGAATTGGCTGTTATGGTCGATACTTTTAGAACACTTATGGTAACCGAAGAGGCAATGGGAATCGATGATGGTCAATATTATAAATCGTGGGTAGAATAGTCATTTCGAGGAACGAAGCAATCACACTTAGTATATTAATTTAAATAAGGAGCTTTTTCCTGCTATTCGTTACAAACGAAGTTTATTGAACTCCAATGAAAATATAAACAAAGTGAAGTAATCTTTTTTTCGGTTAAAAAACCTTAAAAAAGGATTTTTACTACTATCAGGGCTAGGCTTTAGAACAATCAACAACATTTTCGGTCATAATAAAAAACCGAATTACAAAAAATAAATAAAATGGCAAAAGAAGTAAAATCAGTAGAATACGGACTAGAAAAAATATTTGAAGGAGCACAAGATTTCCTTCCTCTATTAGGAACAGATTATGTAGAATTCTATGTAGGAAATGCTAAACAATCAGCTCATTATTATAAAACGGCTTTTGGATACCAATCATTAGCTTATGCAGGCCTAGAGACAGGAGTAAAAGACCGTACGTCTTATGTGTTGAAACAAGATAAGATACGCATTGTTCTTACCACGCCTTTAATTCAAGATTCTCCTATACATGAACATCTAAGAAAACATGGAGATGGAGTAAAAGTAGCGGCTCTTTGGGTAGAAGATGCTACAAGTGCTTATGAAGAAACAATGAAGCGTGGAGCTCGTTCTTTTATGGAGCCTACAGTAGAGAAAGATGAGCATGGTGAAGTAATACGATCCGGAATTTATACTTATGGAGAAACGGTTCATATTTTTGTGGAGCGTAAAAACTATAATGGTGTTTTTTTACCAGGATATAAAGAATGGAAATCAGACTACAATCCAGAATCAACGGGATTAAAATACATTGACCACATGGTAGGGAATGTAGGTTGGAATGAGATGAATACCTGGGTGAAGTTTTATGAAGAGGTAATGGGATTTGTAAATTTCCTATCTTTTGATGACAAGCAAATTAATACAGAATACTCGGCCTTGATGAGTAAGGTGATGTCTAATGGAAACGGACGCATCAAGTTCCCTATTAACGAACCGGCCGAAGGAAAGAAGAAATCACAAATAGAGGAGTACTTAGATTTCTACGGTGGGCCAGGAATACAGCATATTGCCATCGCCACTGATGATATTATTAAAACAGTAAGTGAGTTAAAGGCTAGAGGTGTGGAATTTTTATCTGCTCCACCTCATACTTATTATCAGGCGATTCCAGAAAGATTAGGCGATCACATGAAAATGATGAAAGAGGATTTAAATGAAATCGAGAAGTTGGCGATTATGGTAGATGCAGATGAGGAAGGTTATCTACTACAAATCTTTACAAAACCAGTCCAAGATAGGCCAACTTTATTTTTTGAGATTATTCAAAGAATGGGAGCTAAAGGTTTCGGTGCAGGTAATTTTAAAGCTTTATTTGAGTCTATAGAGAGAGAACAAGCATTGCGAGGAACGTTGTAAAAAGATGTTTTTTTTGCATTATGTGAAAAAATAACTGCCAAAAAAGAGGTGTTTTTGTGAATGATGTGTTAAACTTTTTTTTTTGATAAAAAATGTAGTTTTGTTGCATACCTTTGCACTCGCAAAATGGAAGGGGTGGTTTCCTTCCGTATTGATATAAATTTCATAATTTATAGTTTTTTGGTTAGTTAATAGCATAAAAACTCAGTCATTATTTGACTGAGTTTTTTTGTTTTGATATATTTGGAACAAAATTTGCAACTACAGTCAATAAACAGACAAAAATAAGCTATGAAAAAATTCGTACTATTCTTACTATTGATGTTAACCGTAAGCTTTGATTCTCCACAAGAAGATGCTTACGATGTGGGCGAGTGGTTTAAATTCAGAATCCATTATGGTTTTGTTAATGCGGGATATGCAACCCTAGAGGTAAAAGACGCCGTGTACAATAATAAAAAAACTTTTCATGTTGTAGGAAAAGGATTTACTACTGGAATGTCTCGTTTTTTTTTCAAAGTAGAAGATGTCTATGAAAGTTATATTGAAAAGGCAACCGGTAATCCCCTTCGATTTGTAAGGAAGATCAATGAAGGCGGATATATTAAAAATCAAGAAGGTTTTTTTAATCAATCAAGCAACAGTGTTTTAGTTAAAGATTATAAAAACAGAAACGAGAAAACGTTTGTTACTCCACAAGATACCCAAGATATTTTATCCGCGTTTTATTATTTAAGAAATTACCCTAATATTGATAAAATTAATCCAGGAGAGTCTATCGCGATCAATATGTTCATCGATGATGAAACCACCAAATTTAAGTTAAAGTTTGTAGGTCGTGAAGATATTACAACTAAATTTGGCGTCGTGTCATCCATGATCTTTAAACCTTTAGTACAATCTGGTCGTGTTTTTAAAGAAAAAGAAAGTCTTACGGTCTGGATTTCAGATGATGATAATAGACTGCCTATTCGAATAAAAGCCGATCTAGCAGTAGGATCTATAAAGGCAGACTTGGATGCATTTAAAGGACTGAACCATCCATTTAAAATAAAAAAATAATGAAGATTACTGAGAATGCAGAGGCTATTTTAAACAAAATTGATGAAAAATATGCAGCCATAAATCAAAAAACAGAGACGCAGCTTGAAGGCTTACTTTGGTCTAAACCCATTACCTATTGGGACTATATTCAGACTGATGCCTTATTAAATATACAAACCCAGAGAACTACACTTCCAGATGAAATGGTTTTTATCATGTATCATCAAGTGAATGAATTGATTTTTAAAATGATTCTATGGGAAATGAGCCAAATTTCCTATTGTCAAAATATCGAAGCCTCTTTTTTTGCAGAAAGATTAATGAGAATTAGTCGCTATTTTGATATGCTTACCACCTCTTTCAGTATTATGGAGAATGGAATGGAAGTAGAGCAATATATGAAGTTTAGAAATACCTTGACTCCAGCGAGTGGTTTTCAAAGTGCTCAGTACCGATTAATCGAATTTTCTTCGACTGATTTAATTAACCTTATTGATAATAGATATAGAGACGCTATTGATAGAAATACGCCTTATGAGCATGCGTTTGAACATTTATATTGGCAAGCAGCGGGTAAAGATTATGCAACTGGTAAAAAGTCGTATTTGCTAGAGGAATTTGAAAGAAAATACAAAAAAACGTTTTTAGCTCACATGGAGGAATACAATACGATCAATATCTGGCAGAAATTCAAACAGCTACCGGAGCTTGACCAGAAAAACCCTGAGTTAGTAAAAGCAATGCGTCATTTTGATTATACCGTTAATATTACCTGGGTAATGCAGCATTTAAACGTTGCTATAAAATACATTGACCAAAGTGGAAAAGGGACTGGAGAGGCAACTGGCGGCAGTGATTGGAAAAAATACATGCACCCAAAATACCAGCGAAGGATATTTTTTCCTGAGTTATGGAGTGCTGAGGAATTAGCAAACTGGGGTGTAGAAGTATAAGTTGAATTAAAAAAAAAACAAGGTTTGAAGCAAGTAGTAATCATTTTTATAGTATTAACAGCAATACTATCCTGCAATAAATCCAGTAAGAATCAAGAAATAGAGAGTAAAGTTAAGATCGTTAAACCCATTGCAGAGAACTCTGATTTTGGATTTAATTTTTCGGAATTTAATGTCGTTCACGATACCGTTAAAAAGGGAGATAATTTCGGTACAATTATAAGCAAACAAAATATTGGGAGCCTAAAAGTATATGACATTGTAAACAGTGTAAAAGATACTTTTGATGTTCGTGTTATTAAGCCAAATAAGGCATACACGATGCTTAGGTCTAAAGACAAAACAAATAAACTACAGGTTTTTGTATATCAACCAGATGCGTTGAATTATTATATATTTGATTTTCGCGACACTACCGTAGTGGCTTATAAAAAAACAAGACCTATTACTATTAAAAGACGTACAATAGGTGGTGTTTTAAAAGGATCATTATCTGAAACTTTGGGTAATGCTGGAGTAGAGGCTGCTTTAGCAAGTAGAATTGCAAAAATATATTCCTGGTCAATTGACTTTTTTAAACTAAAAAAGGGAGACCGATTTGCTGTTACTTTTACAGAAAGATTTATAAATGATTCCGTTTATAATGGAGTAGAAAATCTAGAAGCTTCTTTTTTCGAATACAAAGGCAAAATTATTTATGCCTTCCCATACATTCAAAACCCGGCATCTGGAAAAGTAGGCTATTATGACGAGGATGGAAAAACCTTAAAGAATTTCTTTCTTAAAACACCAATTAAATTCAGTAGACTGACTTCGCGGTTTTCAAGTAATAGGTATCATCCGGTACAACACCGATGGAAAGCCCATAAAGGAACTGATTATGCTGCTCCACATGGAACGCCTATAACAACTACAGCCTCAGGAACTGTTGAAAGAACGGGTTATACTGCAGGAAATGGTAATTATGTAAAGATAAAGCACAATGGTACTTACTCCACTCAATACCTACACATGTCTAAGATTTTGGTTCGTCGTGGTCAACATGTAAACCAAGGGGATGTTATAGGACGAGTAGGAAGTACAGGTCTAGCGACTGGTCCTCATGTATGTTATCGTTTTTGGAAAAACGGAAAACAGGTAGATGCTTTAAAATTAAAATTACCAGGAGGTGAGCCAATGACTAGTGCTAATAGAGCACGTTATTTAACGACTATTGCACCATTAAAAGCGGAGTTAGACAGTATTGGGAATTTATAAATTGAAATCCATACTGATAAAGCTTAGTTAAAGATGACATAGAGAAAGGAGCGCGATTATTTACTCAAATAATTGCGCTCCTTTACTTTTTACCATAATCTTTTCGGTTTTCTTTAAATTGTGATATAAATTAAAAGACCTAATCAATTAAAACTAATTTCAGTATTTTTGCAAAAATAGCATTAATACTTGAACTAAAAATAAAATGGCTTTAAACACAATAAACCCTACAAATACTGCTTCTTGGAGCAAGCTGCAGCAACATTTTGATGATATGCATAAGGTCACTATGCAAGATATGTTTCAAGAGGACGTTTCCAGAACAGCAAAATTCAACTTGAAATGGAATGATTTTCTAATAGATTATTCTAAGAACATTATCAAGCAAGAGACAATTGATCTTTTACTGGAATTGGCAAATGAGGTAGGTCTTAAAAAAGCAATTTCTGATTATTTTGATGGGGAGATTATTAATCAAACCGAAAATAGAGCGGTGCTTCATACTGCTTTAAGAGCAAAAGAATCAGCGGTTATAAATGTAGACGGACAAAATGTAGTTCCCGAAATTTATGAAGTAAAAAGAAAGATAAAAGCTTTTTCGAATGAAATAATTGCAGGCGAAAGAACTGGATATACAGGAAAGCCGTTTACTGATGTTGTAAATATCGGTATTGGAGGTTCTGATTTAGGTCCGGCGATGGTGGTTGAAGCCTTGCAGTTTTATAAAAATCAGTTAAATGTTCATTTTGTTTCAAACATCGATGGCGATCATGTAAATGAAATCTTAAAAAAGATAAATCCAGAAACGACACTTTTTGTTGTTGTTTCTAAAACATTTACCACACAAGAAACATTAACAAATTCGGAAACCATTAAAGCATGGTTTTTATCCCAGGAATTTGGAACAAAGCAAGAAGATATAGCCAAACATTTTGTGGCCGTTTCCACAAATATTCAAAAAGTGACCGAATTTGGAATTAATCCAGACAATGTTTTTCCAATGTGGGATTGGGTTGGTGGTCGTTTTTCATTATGGAGTGCCGTTGGATTAACCATTAGTTTGGCGGTAGGATTTGATAATTTTGATGAATTGTTACATGGTGCAAATGAAATGGACGATCATTTTAAAACTGCTGAATTTGATCAAAATATGCCGGTCGTTCTAGCTTTATTAAGTGTTTGGTACAATAACTTTTTTGGTGCCGAAAGTGAAGCTCTGATTCCTTATACGCAATACTTACAAAAATTAGCTCCTTATTTACAGCAGGGAACCATGGAAAGTAATGGTAAAAGTGTAGGGAGAGATGGAAATCCCATAAACTATGAGACTGGAACGATTATATGGGGAGAACCAGGAACGAATGCACAGCATGCTTTTTTCCAATTGATTCATCAGGGAACAAAGTTGATTCCTTCGGACTTCATTGGGTTTGTAAAGCCATTGTATGGTGATGATGAGCATCATGATAAACTAATGTCTAACTATTTTGCTCAGACGGAAGCTTTACTACACGGAAAAACGGAGGCAAAAGTGCAGGCTGAATTTAATAAACAAGGACTCGATGCCGAGAGGGTAAATTTTTTATTGCCGTTTAAAGTATTCGAGGGCAATAAGCCTACGAATACGATTCTGATTGAAAAACTGACACCAAAGTCTTTAGGATCTTTAATTGCATTGTATGAACATAAGATTTTTGTGCAAGGGATTATCTGGAATATTTTTAGTTTTGATCAATGGGGAGTAGAGCTTGGAAAACAATTAGCTAACTCGATCTTAGAGGAGATAAATTCGAAAGAAATAAAAAGCCACGATAGTTCCACAGCGTTTCTTTTGGACTATTATTTGAAAAATAAATAATTTTTTTGTTTTCTTACAATAAAAAGCCCATGTTTTCGATCGAAAACATGGGCTTTTTTTATTAGATACAGTCTAAATGGCTAGTGCAATGATGGTTGTATTGCTAGGGGGGGGCAGGTGCTCAACGTATTTCTTGTTAAATAAAATAAAATTTATTTTATTTTCTTAACAGTGTGTTAACTTAATTAGGTAAAAATGTTATAATTTTGCCGAAAATATTTTAAATTAAATATCATGAAAAAATTATTGAAGTTATTTTTAATACTAGTTGCATGTATGGGTGCGGGGACTAGTATTTATGCTCAAGGTAATACAACTTCTTCTATTAGTGGGGTGGTTTATGACAGTGGGTCAGAATCTTTGCCTGGTGCATCGATTCTTGCGACTCATGTTTCATCAGGGACACGTTATACAGCGTCAACTGATATTAGTGGTAATTTTAGAATTTCTAATATGAGAGTTGGAGGTCCTTATCAAGTAGTGATTACTTTTGTAGGATTTAGATCATATCAAGAGACTAATGTTTATCTACAATTAGGAGAGACAAAAAACTTTAAAGTAATTTTAGAAGATGAAGCTAGTGAGCTTAGAGAAGTAGTAGTTACGGGTGTTAAGAATAGCACGTTTAATTCAAAAAGGACAGGTGCTCAAACAGTAATTGATTCAGATAAAATTAAATCTTTACCTTCTCTTTCTCGTAATATAGCTGATTTTGCTAGATTAACACCACAAGCTCAATTGCGTGGCGATGATCAACTTTCAATAGGAGGTCAAAATAATAGATTCAATGCGATTTATATAGACGGAGCTGTTAGTAATGATGTTTTTGGTCTAGCTGCAAATGGTACAAATGGTGGTCAAACTGGTGTTAGTCCAATATCTGTTGATGCAATTGAGCAATTTCAAGTGAGTGTTGCTCCTTATGATGTAAAACTTTCTGGATTTGCAGGTGGAGCAATTAGTGCAATCACTCGTTCAGGAACTAACAACTTTGAAGGTTCAGCTTATTTTTTAAATAGAAATGAAGGTTTAGCTGCAAAAACGCCTCCTTCATTAGCGGGAACAAATCCTAGAACAAAGTTAGCTGATTTCTCTGCAAAAACTTATGGTGTAAGAGCTGGTGGATCTATTGTTGAAGATAAATTGTTTTATTTCATAAACTACGAAAAGCAGGATAACGAAACTCCACAGCCATTTGAATTATCTAATTATACAGGTCTTTCAGCAAATAGATTAGGAGAACTAAGAACTAAGCTTGCTACTTATGGATATGATCCAGGTTCTTTCGAAAATAACGTAAGAACTCTTGTAAGTGACAAATTGATTGGTAAATTAGACTGGAATATCAGCGATAATCATAAACTATCTTTGAAACACAGTTATGTAAAAGCTGAGAATTTTTCTCCAAGTAGATCTTCTGCAACTTCTATTAGTTTTATTAATGGTAGCCAGTTGTTTAAATCAACAACTAACTCAACAGCTTTAGAGTTAAATTCAAGATTTGGAAACAAATTTTCAAATAATTTAGTTGTTGCTTATACTAACGTGATTGATGATAGAGATGCATCAGGTGATCCATTTCCATCTGTTCAGATTTTTGATGGTTCTAATCAAAGTATTTATTTCGGAGCGGAAGGTTTTTCTACTGCAAATTTCTTGAGTCAAAAAGTATTGACTATTACTGATAATTTTGAAATTAATGCAGGAATAAGTACAATTACTATTGGAACTCACAATGAATTTTCATCTTCACGTAATGTGTTTTTTGGAAATAATTTCGGATCATACAGATATAGTAATTTAGATGATTTCTTAAATGGTGCTAAGCCAAACAGATTTCAAATGAACTACTCTTTGATTGGTGGTGAAGGTGATGAATCTTTAGGGGCCGCAGAATTTGGTACAAAGCAATTTGGAGTTTATGTTCAAAATGAAATGAGAGTAAGTGATAACTTTAAACTTTCATATGGTGTTAGAGTTGATGTTCCTGTATGGGAAGATGGATTAGTGAACGCTGATTTTAATACTAGAACATTAGGTTTACTAGAAGCTGCAGGTAAAGATTTAAAAGGAGCTCGCGTAGGTCAAGCTGTAAAAAGCACGGCTCACATTGCACCGCGTTTAGGATTTAATTATGATCTTAATGGTGAAAAAACAACTCAGTTCAGAGGTGGATTAGGAATATTTACTTCTAGATTGCCTTTAGTATGGCCTGGAGGAACTTATAATAATAATGGAATTTCTCAAGGAGCTATATCTATTACTAACTCAGCTCAAACTCCGGTATTTAATCCAAATCCAAGTGTAGCTAGTCAACTTCAACCGCTTCCTGCATCTTATCCACGTCCAGGATCGGGAGGAAAAGGAGGGAACATAGATATATTTGCTGCGGATTTTAAATTACCACAGGTATTTAAAGCAAGTTTTGCAGTAGATCAAAAGTTACCAGCAGGTTTTGTTTTTACATCTGAAATTACGTACAACGATAATATCAGTGCGATTAGATATGAGAACTTAAACATTAAAAATGCTTCGGGTAATTTAACAGGTGCAGATACTAGACCTCAATACAACGGAAACACTAGAGTAGATCCTACTTATTTAGGTGTTTACTTAGGTTCAAACACAGACGAAGGGAAAGCACATAACTATTCTTTTACATTGACTAAAAATTTCAGATCTGATTTTATCGATGCAAATATTTCTGGGACTTATTCTTATGGTAAATCTACAGTATTGTTAGACGCAACTTCTTCTCAAAACAGTTCTCAATGGAACAATACAGAAACAGTAAATGGAGCAAATTATCCTGCGCTATCTAGATCTGATTTCGATCAAGGAAGAAGGATTATTTCTAATGGTAATGCAACATTCAAATGGAGTAGTTTTACAAAAACAAGAATTGGTTTTTTCTACGAAGGAGCTCAGGGAACGCCAATAAGTTATGTGTATAACGATGCAGGTCGTTTGTTACAAGATACATTCTCTAATTCTGCATTGATTTATGTTCCAGCTTCACAAAGTGAAATTAGGTTAGTGTCTACTACTGCAAACCCTTTGACGCCTCAAGCACAATGGGATGCTCTTAGTGCTTTCATTGAAAGTAATGAGTATTTAAAAGGTAAAAAAGGTGGCTATGCAGAACGTAATGGTGATCGTTTAAAAACTTCGCATGTTGTAGATTTAAAATTCGCACAAGAATTTATTATCACTTCAGGAAAGAAGAAACATACTTTAGAATTTACTGCTGATATTTTTAACTTCACAAACCTTTTGAACAAAAATTGGGGTAAAAGATATTTTACAGGTTTCGACCAAGTTCAATTGCTTAAACAAGAGGGTTTCGTAACAGGTACAAAAACGCCAACATTTAGTTACAACCCAGATGTAGCTAATAACATTAATCAAGTTGATGATGTGGGTCTTAACTCATCAAGATGGCAAGTGCAAACAGGAGTTCGTTATACTTTTAACTAATTGCTAATAAGTTTTAAAAAACCCTCATTTCAAATCGAATTGAGGGTTTTTTTTATGCCTTTTTTTCTTATATTTGTTTTTAACAAAATAGAATATTTATGTACGAATTTTTAAGAGAATTTCATTCGGGGTGGGCTTATATTGCTCTTGTATTATTAGTAGTGGCAGTTGTTAATGCTTTGATGGGAATGTTTACCAAAAAAGAATTTACTGCCAAAGACAGGAAAATAGCTATTTTCGGATTGATTGGAACGCATACTCAGTTACTAATAGGATTGATTTTGTATTTTGTTTCGCCACTAGGTTTTGCTTCGTTGGGACAAATGTCTGATAAAGCATTGCGTTTAACTTCATTAGAGCACCCTCTAATTAATATTATTGCGATTACATTAATCACTATTGGTTGGTCAAAACATAAAAAAATGACAACAAGTGAGTCAAAATTTAAGACATTTTCGATCTTCTACGGATTGGGATTATTGCTTATATTGAGTAGAATTCCATGGTCAATGTGGTTCTAAAAATAATAAAAAAGCCCTATTTATAGGGCTTTTTTCATCAAGGTATGGTTTTTGCTTAAACAGAGTCGAACTAAAAAGTTAATAATGAGAAAATCAATAACAGTCCTTTTTTTATTTGCCATTGTAGCCTTGGTAAGTAGTCAAAGCCAAATTATAAGCAGTCAAAAAACACCAGTTCAAAAAACGTCAATACCCAAAGACACTTTAAAGAAGTCAAAAGCAATAGTGCTTCAGCAAGAAATTAAAAAAGATACTATTGCGGAGAAAATGGGTGCTCTAGTTCCCTATAAAAAAGATGCGCATGCCTCTTATTATGCTAATAAGTTCCACGGTAGGAAAACTGCGAGCGGAGTGCCATTTGACATGAATAAATATACTGCAGCTCATAAGAAATTTCCTTTTGGCACCAAATTAAGGGTCACAAATCAAGCTAATGGAGAGTCTGTTATTGTCGAAGTTAATGATAGAGGACCATTTGTAAGATCTAGAGAAATTGATTTGTCTAAAAAGGCATTTATGGAAATAGCTAAAAATAAAGGTGCGGGAGTAATGATGGTAACTATCGAAGTCTTTAAGAATTAATCAACTCTTTGTTTATAGGGATTATTGCTTAAATAGGAATTGTAATATCTTTTATCATTAGTTACTTCTTTTCCCAGCCAACTTGGCTT
Source organism: Flavobacterium sp. XN-5 (assembly GCF_008033395.2). NCBI lineage: Bacteria > Pseudomonadati > Bacteroidota > Flavobacteriia > Flavobacteriales > Flavobacteriaceae > Flavobacterium > Flavobacterium sp. XN-5. The sequence goes on along the minus strand of NZ_VOGZ02000001.1, from coordinate 697,199 downwards.
TTCAAAAGTTTCGTTTTCAGATTGAAGTTCTATTTCGGCAATAACTAAACCTTCGTTTTCGCCATAAAATTCATCTACTTCATAGGTGTGAATTCCTATTTTAACTTCAAATCGAGTTTTGTCAATTATTCCTTTTTCACAGAGTAATAGTAAATTTTCAGCTTCGTTAACGGGAATTTCTTTTTCCCACTCAAAACGAGACATGCCTATTGCATTAGACACGCCTTTTATCGTTATATAGGCTTTGTTTCCTTTTAATCGAACACGAACCGTGCGTTCAGGAACTGAGCTTAAATAACCCTGTTTAATTCGGTTTTGAGAAAAAGCTTCTTTTTTATAAGCAGCTGAAGTGATTAAAAATTTTCGTTCTATTTCTAGCATTTTAAACTTTGTGTTGTTATTTATCTGAAGTGATTTCTGGCTGTATATTATATCTTTTAATGCAAGAATTGAAATAGATGTAGATTCTAATAAAATAGAAATATTGACATTTTGTCCGATTCTTTAGAAATACGATATTGATAATTCAAATGTATCAAATATTTGTACTCCAATGGAATGTTTTCATCGAAAACCTCTTTAATTTTGTGTTATGTTAGAACTTATTCCAAATCGAAAAATCATACACATCGACATGGATGCTTTTTATGCTTCGGTGGAACAACTGGATAATCCTGAATTGCGTGGTAAACCCATTGCCGTAGGCGGCTCAGAAAATCGTGGTGTTGTTGCGGCAGCGAGTTATGAAGCAAGGAAATTTGGTGTAAGAAGTGCGCTGAGTGGCGTTATGGCAAAAAAAAATTGTCCAGAACTTATTTTTGTCCCGCCAAGATTCGAAAGATATAAAGAGATTTCGAATCAAATTCATGCCATTTTTAAAGAGTATACTGATTTAGTGGAGCCGCTTTCACTTGATGAAGCCTATCTTGACGTAACTCATAATAAAAAAGGGAATCCGAGTGCGAGTCAGCTGGCTGAAGAAATTAGACTACGCATTTTTAATGAAGTCGGTCTAACGGCATCGGCGGGTATTTCAGTCAATAAGTTTGTTGCTAAAATAGCGAGTGATTATAATAAACCGAATGGACAAAAAACAGTAAATCCTGAGGAGGTAATTGGATTCTTGGAAAAATTGCCCATTCGGAAATTTTATGGTGTTGGAAAAGTAACGACCGAAAAAATGTATCAATTAGGGATTTTTACTGGTGTGGAGTTAAAAAGTAAATCATTGGAATTCTTAGAGAAGCATTTTGGGAAATCAGGTGGTTTTTATTACAATGTTGTGCGCGGAATTCATAATAGTGAGGTCAAATCAAACCGTATAACGAAATCAGTGGCTGCCGAACATACTTTTGATGTCAATCTTTCCTCGGAGGTATTTATGATGGAAGAATTAGAAATTATAGCTAATACATTAGACAAAAGACTTAAAAAACATAACATTTCGGGTAAAACAGTTACATTGAAAATTAAGTTTAGTGATTTTACGCAGCAAACTAGAAGTAAAACCCTACCTTATTTTATCGCGGACAAAGGGCTGATTTTAGAAACCGTAAAAGAACTTTTGTATCAAGAACGCATGAAAGATTCCGTTCGATTGCTAGGGATATCCTTAAATAATTTAAATACAGAAGTAAAGAAAGCAGTTATCGTACAGTTGAAATTTGATTTTTAACGCAAATTTAATGTGCTTCAACAAAAGTTAAAACAGCTCCAATAGCATTTTATTTTTTTATTTAAAATTATATTTGTTAAAAAATAACGATCATGTTAGATTTTAAACAATATGATATTGCAGTTGCAAGGCATCATAATAATCTAGATACAATAGCAGCACCTATTTTGTCATGGAACTTTCACCATAACTATTTAGATGTGTCAAAGAAAATTTATTTAGACTGCGATAAGTTGAATTTGATCGCAGGGACTAATAAATGGGGTGATTACGATTGGGATTTCAAAAACAAGTTAAAGGAGGAAGTGGTAATTGTTACTAATGCAAAATTAGAAATTGTATTTGCTTCTCATAACCTTACTAAAATGAATGGTTATACCGAAGAAGAAGTTTTAGGCAAATGCCCAAAGATGTTTCAGGGAACTGATTCAAATAGAACCACTTCTAGTGAAATTAGAAAAGCAATTCAACTACAACAACCTTTTGAAAAAACAGTTTTGAATTACAATAAGAATGGTGAAACCTACTTGTGTCTAATAAAAGGGTTTCCTGTATTTAATAGTAAGGGGAAACTATCTCATTTTATAGCTTTTGAAAAAGCGGCATAAAAAAAGCGCTTTTGTTTAAAAAGCGCTTTTTTGTATACTAAAATTTAAATTTAATCTTTGCTCGAAAGTTTAGAAAGTAGTCTTAAAAACTCAATGTACAACCATACAAGAGTAATCATTAAGCCCATTGCACCAAACCATTCCATATATTTAGGCATTTTTTCTTGTACTCCTTTTTCGATTCGGTCAAAGTCTAGAAACAAGTTTAAAGCAGCGATAATAATTACAAATACACTAATTCCAATACTCATCATTGAGTTGCCATGGTGGACAGGCTGAAAGCTCGTAAACATAGATACCACCCAAGAAATAAGATAGTATGTTGCGATTGCTAATGTAGCTGCTACAACAACTGATTTAAATTGCTCTGTTACTTTTACAATTTTGAATCGGTATAAACCTAAACAAACGGCAAAGGTTACAAATGTTGCACCAACTGCTTGAATTACAATTCCCGGATATTTAGCTTCAAAAATAGCAGAAATTCCTCCGATGAAAAGACCTTCAAATAAAGCATATCCAGGTGCCAAATAGGGTGAATATTGCGGTTTGAAAGCAGCAATTACCACTAAAACTAAGCCCGCTATTGCGCCACCCATTGCTGGTACTAATGGATTTGTACCATTAAAAGCCATCCACCAAATCACCATTGCAGAAGCGATAAGCAATAAAAATAAAAGTAATGTCTTGTTGATTGTTCCAGACAAAGTCATTTGATGATTGAAATCAATAACAGATGCATGGTGAATTTGTTCTTTTTCTGCTGCTGTTGTAGGAGAGAAAGATTTATTGGTTAAAAAAGGATTTTTAGATTGGAAATTCATGTTCTGTAAATTTTATTTTTTAATTGGTAAAACTAAATAAAATTAAGCACAAAAAATAACCGTCGTACTTAATTTCTTAGGAGACGTTTTTTATCAAGTTGGATTGGAACACAACAACTGACATTTTGGTAAGTAGAATTAGAAAAGAAATGCGACAAAAAGAAATTTATAGTCTAATTGAATTTTAGTGTAATTTTTTTTATTAATTTTATAATAATCCTAAAATCAGACTATTATGAATACAAAAAGACCAATTGTTTGGTTCGAAATCTATGTCGATGATATAGAAAGAGCCACAAAATTCTATGAAACTATTTTTGATGTTACATTAGAAGGATTGCCAAACCCCACAGAGGATGAATTACAAATGATGACTTTTCCTGGAGATATGAATGCCTATGGTGCCAACGGTGCTTTAGTGAAAGCGCAAGACGTAAAAGCAGGAGGGAATTCTACTCTTGTTTATTTTGGAAGTGCCGATTGCATTACTGAAGAACTGCGAATTGAAAAAGCTGGCGGTAGAATCTTCAGGCCTAAAATGGCTATAGGAGAATATGGTTTTATTACTTTATTTATGGATACGGAAGGAAATATGATTGGATTGCATTCTATGGAGTAAGGTGTAATGTAAAAGGTGTAAAACATATGTTGCATCAGTTCAAGTACAAATGCGATCGATTTAAAAGTAATTGTATTCTTCGAAAATAAAAAATCCGTCTCATTTAGTAACGAGACGGATTCTATAAATTTATTTTGGATAGTTTTACTATTCTATTTCTGAAACTCTCATGGTATTTACCATTCCTTTTTCTTTAATAGGCATAGCAGCTAAGTTGATTAGGAAATCTCCTTTAGTTACATATCCTTTTTGTCTTGCTATTTCATTTACATCAGTTACTGTGTCATCAGTACTAACTATTTTGTCGTAGTAGTATGATTTTACTCCCCATAACAAACTTAATTGTGTAAGAATTCTTTTGTTTGAGGTAAATACTAGAATATGGGCTGATGGTCTCCAAGCAGATATTTGAAATGCTGTGTAACCGCTATTTGTCAAAGTACAAATTGCTTTTGCTTTAATAGCATCGGCCATAATTGCAGCGTGACGACAAATTGTTTTAGTAATAAAACGTTTTGTTTTTATTTGTGGTGTGTTTTGAGGTACTTGAATTAATGGAGAGTTTTCTACAGCTTTAATAATCTGTGACATTTTCTCAATTACTTGTACAGGGTAATTTCCTGTAGCAGTTTCACCAGAAAGCATTACGGCATCTGCGCCATCCATTACAGAGTTTGCAACGTCATTTACTTCAGCTCTTGTTGGAGTTAAACTAGTAATCATAGTCTCCATCATTTGAGTAGCTACAATTACGGGAATTCGAGCCATTTTAGCCTTACGAATCAATTCTTTTTGAACTAATGGTACTTCATGCGCTGGAAGTTCAACTCCAAGGTCACCACGAGCTACCATTAAAGCATCACAGTAAGCGACGATCTTGTCGATGTTTTCTAGTGCTTCTGGCATTTCAATTTTAGCAACAATTGGAATTTTATAATCAGAATGTTCTGCAATCAAATATTGTAAGTCTTGTAAATCTTGAGGTGTTTTTACAAATGAAAGTGCAATCCAGTCTACTTTTTGTCCAATGGCAAAAATAGCATCTTCAATATCTTTCTCTGTCATTGCAGGAAGAGATATTTTAGTGTTTGGAAGATTCACTCCTTTTTTAGACTTCAATTCTCCACCTTGTATTACTCTGGCAATTACTTCGGTATTTTTGTCCGTTTCAACAATTTCGAAAATTAGTTTTCCGTCATCTAATAAAATTCTTTCTCCTGGATTCACATCATTTGGAAAGTTTTTATATTTCATGAACACTTTTTGAGCTGTTCCCAGAATATCTTCGGCAGTTGTAAACGTAATTAAATCACCGTCATTTACAACAACTCCTTCATTCATTACTCCTACACGAAGCTTTGGTCCTTGTAAATCACCAAGTATTGCTGTAGTATATCCAAACTCATCATTAAGATCTCTAATGATTTTCATTTTCTCTTTTACATCGGCATAATCGGCATGCGAAAAATTAACTCTAAACACATTTACACCTGCGTCAATCATGTCTTTTATAGTCTCTCTTGTGCTACATGCAGGTCCTAGTGTGGCTACAATTTTGGTTTTCTTGCTTGAAATCATTTGTATTAAAAAATTAAATTGTTTTTTGATTTTATTTGATTGGTATCGACAATATATGCTGCTGATACGTTATCAATGGTACTTAATGTCGTTTTTATTTCAGACACATCCAAGGTGTCTTCTGCATTTTCAATTTTTAAAAAATAATCTGCTTTTTTAAATTCTGGAAGCAGATATACTTTTGTAGAAATTTCCAGTGCCGTATTTGAAAATAAATTCTGGATCGCTTCTTCTTTTTGTTGGAGAACTTCGTTTTTATTTTGAATTAAATTCCAAGAAATTTCATTCTCTGAATCAAAATAAGAAAATCGAGCAAAATTAGTTTCACCTTCTTTAATATTGATTTGCACCTCGTCATTGCTTTTTGCTAAATTGACAGGAAGTTTTTGATTGATGAAATAGGCTAATCGATAATCTTCCAATGAAGTATGAATAGCAATTAAATAATAATCTATTTCGTCAAATTCGCCAAGGTCGAGTTTATGAATTGCCATATTCAATAAAAATAATGATGTAAATATACCATTTCTATTGAAGTTAAAGAGTGCAAAAATGTAATGATTTCGTTAATTTATGAACGAAAACGATGTAGTATTGATTAATTTGATATTATTTCTTGTCCATTTTCTCTTGCAATGCAAAATAGGTACGTTGCGATGCTTTTTCCTCTGCTTTCTTTTTGGAGGTAGCTCTTGCTTTTGCGATTACCTTTCCGTCGATACTTAATTTAACTCCAAAGTAACGCGTTCCATCAATTCCATTATCTTCATAGATGTCATAATGAAATATTTTTTTTTCTTTTTGACACCATTCGATTACTAAGCTTTTATAGCTGATTACTTTGCCTTCTAATCTGGAAATATCAACATAAGGCGTGACTACTCTTTTTTGAATGAATTTTTCGCAATAGATATAGCCTCTATCTAAGTAAATTGCACCTATCAAAGATTCAAAAATATTGCCGTGTACATTTTCTCCAAAATGCTGTACTGGAACTTTGCTTTCGATAAATTGAATTAGATTGAGATCTTTTCCTAATTCATTTAAATGTTCTCTACTGACAATTTTTGAACGCATTTTAGTAAGATAGCCTTCGTCTCCTTGAGGTGCTTTGTTAAATAAGTGTGCCGCAATTACGGAGCTTAACATAGCATCTCCTAAAAATTCTAATCGTTCATAATTTATAGGATTGCCTTCTGGTGTAATTTTACTAGTAGAACGGTGTGTAAATGCCTTTCTATAATGGTCTAAGTTTTTTGGAGGGAAACCTAAAATAGTTTGAATTTTATCAAAAAAAATCCCGTCTTCTAGATTTAGAGAACGGGATTTTGAAAATATTTTTTTTATTATATTCATGTTTGAATTAGAAGTCTAATTTTTTAACTAATACACATGCATTATGTCCTCCAAAACCAAATGTGTTGCTCATCACAACGTTCATTTCTCTTTTTTGTGCAACATTAAAAGTGAAATTTAATTTAGGATCAATATTTTCATCATCTGTTAGATGATTTATTGTTGGAGGTACTATTCCGTATTTCATCGAAAGAATTGCAGATATAGTTTCAACAGCACCAGCAGCACCTAATAAGTGACCTGTCATAGATTTTGTTGAGTTTAAATTCATTTTATAAGCGTGTTCGCCAAAAACATGTGTGATTGCTTTAGATTCAGCTAAATCTCCTAGCGGAGTAGAAGTTCCGTGCATGTTCACGCCGTCAACATCTGTTGGTTTTAAACCAGCATCTCTTAAACAGTTTAACATTACGTTTTTCGCACCTAAACCTTCTGGATGTGGAGCTGTAATATGATGTGCATCTGCTGACATACCGCCACCACCAATTTCACAATAAATAGTTGCGCCACGAGCGATTGCGTGTTCGTATTCTTCAAGAATTAATGCTCCTGCTCCTTCTCCTAAAACAAAACCATCTCTGTCTTTGTCCATTGGTCTAGAAGCTGTTTTTGGATCGTCATTTCTTGTAGATAGAGCGTGCATAGCATTAAATCCGCCCATACCTGCTATTGTTACTGCGGCTTCAGAACCTCCAGTTACCATAACATCTGCATGTCCTAATCTAATGTAATTGAAAGCATCTATAATTGCATTTGTTGAAGATGCACAAGCAGAAACGGTTGCGAAATTTGGTCCTCTAAAACCGTATTTGATAGATATATGGCCAGAAGCTATATCTGAAATCATTTTTGGAATAAAGAAAGGATTGAATTTTGGAGTACCGTCACCAGCTGCATAGTTTAACATTTCGATTTGAAAAGTTTCTAACCCACCAATACCTGATCCCCAGATAACGCCTGCTCTATCTTTATCTAATTTTTCAAAATCGAAACCAGCGTCAGTTACAGCTTCTTCTGAAGCGACCATAGCATATTGTGCATAGCGGTCCATTTTTCTAGCTTCTTTTCTGTCTAAAAAATCTTCGGCATTAAAGTTCTTTAGTTCACATGCAAAATGAGTTCTAAATTTAGCAGGATCAAAATAAGTTATTGGGGCAGCTCCACTAACACCGTTAATAAGAGCGTTCCAATATTCTTGAATATTATTTCCAATAGGAGTAAGAGCACCTAAACCTGTCACAACAACTCGCTTTAATACCATAACTTGTATATTTTGTTATCTTTAAACAAATAAAACCCATGCTTTCTTCACTGTATTATTACAAAAGAGCTATGGGTATTACAATAAATATCTTTTTTGATTGAAAGATCAATCTTAAACTTAATTTTAAAAAAATAATAACACCCGCGTCCAATAAAGTAAGCGGGTGTTTAAATTATTATTTTTTAGCTTCTTCGATGTAAGAAATAGCTTGGCCAACAGTAGCAATGTTTTCTGCTTGGTCGTCTGGAATTTGAATGTCAAATTCTTTTTCGAATTCCATAATAAGCTCAACAGTGTCTAATGAGTCAGCTCCTAAATCATTAGTGAAGCTTGCTTCTGTTACAACTTCGTTTTCGTCAACACCTAATTTGTCTACGATAATCGCTTTTACTCTTGATGCAATGTCTGACATAATCTTTAATTTTAGAATTTAATTTGTTGGCAAAAATAAAAAACTTTATTTTAAAACCACACATAAGTTGATAAATGTGTCAACTAATTTATTAAATATATTTTGACAAACAGGTCGCAATGTTATTTATTTTCATTTTTTATGCCTTTTTTTGCGTAATCAAAACGAGGTAGGTCATGAAAAAAATAGTTGTTTTTGCTTCTGGATCGGGTACTAATGCTGAAAATATCATTAAATATTTTGCTAAAAGTGCCGCCGAAACTGTAGTTGCGGTTTTTACAAATAATCCATCTGCGATGGTTATCGAGAGAGCAAAAAATCATAAAATACGAACAGAGATTTTTTCGAAAACAGAGTTAAATGAAGGTAAAGTACTACAGAAAATTGATGCTATAGCGCCAGATTTAATTGTTCTGGCTGGGTTTTTACTTAAATTCCCAGAGGATATTATTGCTAACTATCCTAATAAGATCATAAACATACATCCAGCTTTATTGCCTAATTATGGAGGAAAAGGTATGTATGGAATGAATGTTCATAGAGCCATTGTTGAGAATAAGGAAACCGAAACGGGAATAACTATTCATTATGTAAATGAAAATTACGATGAAGGTGGTTCTATTTTTCAAAAGAAAATAAAATTATCAGGAAATGAAACCCCGGAGGATATAGCTGAAAAAATCCATGAATTAGAGCAGGAGTTTTTTCCTCAGGTAATCGCTGGATTGCTAAAGTAAGTACTTAAGTTTTATTTCTAAAATTCTATTTTGACTACAATGAGTTACGATGTACATATATATACAGATGGTGCTGCCAAAGGAAATCCTGGAAAAGGAGGCTACGGTGTAGTTATGGAAAGTGTGAAAATGGGTAAAACCTATAGGAGAGAATTCTATGAAGGGTTTAGGTTAACTACTAATAATAGGATGGAGCTTTTAGCTGTAATTGTTGGGCTAGAAAAATTAAAGAATCCCGATACAAAAGTTCTTGTTGTTTCAGATTCTAAGTATGTAGTGGATTCTGTATTGAAGAAATGGGTTTTTGGTTGGGAGAAAAAAAAGTTTATCGATCGAAAGAATTCCGATTTATGGAAACGTCTTTTGGTTATATATCGAAAGCATCAAGTAGATTTTAAATGGATTAAAGGACATAATAATCACCCGCAGAATGAACGATGTGATGAACTTGCTGTGATGGCTACGCAAAATACTCCCTTGTCAATAGATGCTTTTTATGAGAAGGAGGAAGGTAAATTATTGTGAAAATTTTCAGGGATTGAGACTTTGCAGTATTGTAACTTATAACTACCTTTGCGCTTTAATTCCAAACTCAAAAAATGAACAAATTATTGATTGTCGGGACTGTCGCTTTCGACGCAATTGAAACTCCTTTTGGTAAAACAGATAAAATTTTAGGTGGCGCTGGGACGTATATAGGTCTTTCTGCTTCTTTTTTTAATTTGCAATCAGCAATAGTTTCTGTAGTAGGCGATGATTTTCCACAAGAGTATTTAGATTTATTGACAGAACGAAATATTGATATTTCTGGTCTTGAAGTAGTTAAAGGAGGGAAAACTTTCTTTTGGAGTGGTCGTTACCATAATGATTTAAACTCTAGAGATACTTTAGATACACAATTAAATGTTTTAGCTGATTTTCAGCCGAAAGTTCCAGAAAACTATAAAAACGCTGATGTGGTGATGCTGGGAAACTTGCATCCATTAGTGCAAAGCAGTGTTTTAGATCAAATGGAAACCAAACCAAAATTAGTGGTTTTAGACACTATGAATTTTTGGATGGACTGTGCGTTACCGGAATTACTTGAGGTAATGAAACGCGTGGATGTAATTGCAATCAATGATGAGGAAGCAAGACAACTTTCTGGAGAGTATTCTTTAGTTAAGGCTGCTGCCAAAATCCAATCTATGGGACCAAAATATGTTGTAATTAAAAAAGGAGAACATGGTGCTTTACTGTTTCATGATCTTCAGGTCTTCTTTGCGCCAGCTTTGCCACTAGAAGAAGTTTTTGATCCTACAGGTGCAGGAGATACTTTTGCAGGTGGATTTGCAGGGTTTATTACACAGAGTGAAAATGTGTCATTCGAAAATATGAAGAATGCCATTATCTATGGCTCTAATTTAGCGTCCTTTTGTGTTGAGAAATTTGGAACAGAAAGAATGGTTGATTTAGAGAAAAAAGAAGTAGTGTCAAGATTGAAACAATTCAAATCTTTAACACAATTTGATATAGAATTATAATGTATTATAAGCCTCGGAAACGGGGCTTTTTTGATTAATAGTTCGGATTTTACATATTATTTGTAAGAATTTATAATAGAAAAAAAAACAACACAACAAACTACAATACGATGAGCGATGCTTTACAACACGAATGTGGGATAGCCTTAGTTAGACTACTTAAACCGCTTGAATTTTACAAAGAGAAATACGGGACTGCTTTCTACGGAATTCAGAAAATGTATCTTCTAATGGAGAAACAACACAACCGTGGACAGGATGGTGCTGGTTTTGCAAGTATAAAACTGGATGTCGAACCAGGCGAAAGATATATTAGCCGAGTGCGATCGAATCATGCTCAACCCATCCAAGATGTATTTGCTCAAATTAATGACAGAGTAAATGAGGAAATGGCTGCGCATCCTGAATACGCAGATAATGTAGCACTTCAAAAAGCAAATATTCCTTACATAGGCGAATTGTTTTTAGGACATGTTCGTTATGGTACTTTCGGTAAAAACAGTATTGAGAGTGTACACCCGTTTTTACGTCAAAACAACTGGATGCACAGGAATCTGATATTAGCCGGAAATTTCAATATGACTAATGTAAAGGAACTTTTTCAAAGTCTAATCGAATTAGGTCAACATCCAAAAGAGATGGCGGATACGGTTACTGTAATGGAAAAAATTGGTCATTTTCTTGACGACGAAGTTACTGATTTGTACCAAGAATGTAAAAACGAAGGTTTAACAAAAAGAGAAGCTTCTCCGGTTATTGCAGAAAGATTAGACGTTGCTAAAATATTAACTAGAGCTTCTAAAAATTTAGATGGTGGTTATGCTATGGCAGGACTTCTAGGGCATGGAGATGCATTTGTGTTTAGAGACCCAGCTGGGATACGTCCCGCTTACTTTTATCAGGATGATGAAGTGGTAGTTGTTGCTTCTGAAAGACCGGTTATTCAAACTGTATTCAATGTTCCATTTGAAGCGGTTCAAGAAATAGATCCTGGAAAAGCTTTAATAATCAAGAAAAATGGAAATGTTTCTATGAAAGAAATTCTTCCTCCAACGGTTAAGAAAGCCTGTTCGTTTGAAAGAATCTATTTTTCAAGAGGAAGCGATGCTGAAATATATCAAGAAAGAAAAAATCTTGGACGGTTAATTTTGCCAGCAGTTCTGGATGCGATAGATCAAGATACGGATAATACTGTTTTTTCTTATATTCCAAATACGGCTGAAACCTCATTTTATGGTCTAGTTGAGGCGGCTCAGGACTTTTTAAATCAAAGAAAGAAAAATTACATTCTTAAAAATAGAACTAAATTAACTAAGGAATCCTTAGATGAATTGCTTTCGGTAAAGATACGTACTGAGAAAGTTGCGATTAAAGATGCTAAACTAAGAACATTTATTACCGAAGATAGTAGTAGAGATGATTTGGTGGCTCATATTTATGATGTGACCTACGGTGTGATAAAGCCTACAGACAATTTAGTGATTATTGATGACAGCATTGTAAGAGGAACGACTTTAAAAATGAGCATTATCAAGATGATGGATCGTTTGAAACCGAAAAGTATTGTTATCGTTTCATCTGCGCCACAAATTAGGTATCCAGATTGTTATGGTATCGATATGGCTAAGTTAGAAGGTTTGGTAGCGTTTAGAGCTGCTTTGGAGCTTCTTAAAGACAGAAACCTGTATCATATTGTTGATGAAGTTTATTTGAAATGTAAAGCGCAGGAAAATTATAAAGATCCTGATGTAATAAACTACGTGACTGCAATTTATGAGCCATTTCAGCCACAAGAGATTTCAGATAAAATAGCAGAGATGTTGAGCTCACCAGAAATTAATGCCGAAGTAAAAATTATATTTCAAACAGTTGAAGATTTACATGTCGCCTGTCCGAAAAACTTAGGTGATTGGTACTTTACGGGAGATTATCCTACAGCTGGTGGTAACCGAGTAGTTAATAGAGCTTTTATGAATTTTTATGAAGGAAAAGACGCTAGGGCATATTAGTCCAATATATGTATTTAAACGTTAATATTGGTCGTTTGTCTGAATTTTTTGCCATTATCTTTCATTTACTTTAATTTCGGCTCACCATAAAATTAGTAGGTTAAGTTTATGGTAGATTTGGGGCAAAAAAGGTGGAAGTAATTCCACCTTTTTTATTGGAATAAAGTTGACGAGAGAAAGCGGATAGTTTCAAATTTTGAAATTATCCGCTTTTTTTTAGTGTTACGATTCAAGTTTCAGATGTAGTTTTTAGTTCAATATGTATTTTACTTTTTTTAAGTTTAGATCAATCTACGAAAGCTCGTTTTATTTTAGAGTATATTCTTATAATTCAGTAGCTTAACGTTTTTATAGGTTATTCATCCCTAATAATTGTAAATGGAATTCTTTTGCCTTAAGTTTACTTCACCATAAAATTAGTAGGTTAAGTTTATGGTAGATTTGGGGCAAAAAAGGTGGAAGCAATTCCGCCTTTTTTATTGGAGTAAAATACAGATGCAATTTTGAGCTATAGTAGTTGTAAGGATTGTTGTCATTAAAATCAATTTTGGAAGTTTTTATTCTCTTTAAATTTTATGTAATTCAATATAAATCAATGCATTAACGCTTTTATTGGTTGTTCATCTTAAATATTTGTTGATAGAATTCTTTTACCTTAAATTTATTTTACCATAAAATTAGTAGGTTAAGTTTATGGTAGATTTGGGGCAAAAAAGGTGGGAGCAATTCCGCCTTTTTTATGGAGAAAATTGAAGTGTGGAGATATGAAGTTAGAGCGTAGAAGTCAAATAAAAAAGTCGAATGAACTATGTAGCTCATTCGACTTTTTATTCCGAAAGTTTAGAAAGGTTGGATTCACAATTCGCACTTACCATTTCTAACTTTTAACCTTCTTTATTATTTTTCAGATGCGTATCTTCTTGAAACTTCTATCCAGTTGATAACATTGAAAAAAGCTTCAATATAGTCAGGTCTTCTGTTTTGATAATGTAAATAATAAGCATGTTCCCAAACGTCCATTCCTAAGATTGGAGTTCCGCCACAACCTACACCTGGCATTAATGGATTGTCTTGATTTGGAGTTCCGCAAACATCTAGTTTTCCACCTTTATGTACACATAGCCAAGCCCAACCTGAACCAAATTGTGTAGCTCCAGCCTTACTGAATTTTGCTTTAAATTCTTCAAAAGAACCAAAAGCACTTTCAATAGCAGTTAGTAAATCTCCGTTTGGAAGTCCTCCACCATTTGGTGCCATTATATTCCAGAAAAGATTGTGATTGTAAAATCCTCCACCATTATTACGAACGGCAGCATTTTTCATGTCAAGGTTAATTAAAATATTTTCGATTGTCTTGCCTTCCATATCGGTACCTGCAATTGCTGCATTAAGGTTCGTCGTATAAGCATTGTGATGCTTCGAGTGGTGGATTTCCATCGTACGTGCATCAATATTTGGTTCTAATGCGTCATACGCATAAGGTAATTGAGGTAATTCAAAAGCCATGATATATTTGTTTAATGATTTATAAAAAATTTATTCAAATTTAAACATTTAACTTCGGAATTCGAAATTCTATTTAGCTATTATAACATTAATTTAATTGATACCGGTATTTTTGCATGCGATTATCTACCTTTAGAGGTATCTTTTAAGTATTGTTTTCGATAAAAAAATCATGTTTTTATCGAATTAAAGTGATTATTAGATCTGTGGCTATTTTCTAAAGTACAATTTACAATCTAACATTCGATTAAAATAAAAAACTTAGGATTGTGCCATTGCCATACAGACGATACTAATTCTAGCGCCAGGAATTTTTAACAAAGCTCTGGAACATGCTTCTAATGTAGCTCCTGTCGTGATAACATCATCAATAAGGAGATAGTGTTTGTTATGATCTTTTTCATCAAAAGCAACATTAAATACGGTATCGATTCCTTCGCTTCTGTCTAATAGATTTTTTTTAGACTGAGTTTTTGAATAGGTAGTTCGAAATAAAATAGAGTCATTATAAGGCATATTTAATTCAGTCGAAAGGGCTAAGCCAAAAGTGGTTACCTGATTGTATCCTCTTTCTCTAAATTTTCTTTTATGTAGTGGAACCGGAATAATTACATCTGCAGTTTTTAAGATTTCTATTGCTTTTAAATCTTCGGCATACCAGTTCCCTAGGACAGCGCCTATGTCTTCATGCCCTTTGTATTTTAATTTATGAATGAGTTCCTGTACGATTCCCTTTTTATGAAAATAAAGAAAGGCAGAGGCATATTCCAAAGGGAATCGTCCATAAAATTTTTTGAAAGCTTCATTTTCGATTGTTAAATGATGGTTTGTTAGCGGAGTATCGTGTCTGCATAGCGTACATATTACCTTTTCATTCTTCATTAAAAAGGAGTTACAGCCGCTACAAACGGGAGGAAAGAATAGATTTAAAAGGTATTTTAACATTTAGCGGCTGATTTATTTATAAAAATATGAAAATGTATGCTTCAAAGTTGTGCTATTTTTCTTTTTTTAAGTTCGCTTTTCATATTTTTGCATTATGGCAAAGCAAGAAGACTTATTTAAGAATGTAATTTCGCATGCAAAAGAATACGGATTTATTTTTCCGTCAAGCGAAATATACGATGGTTTAAGTGCAGTATATGATTATGCACAAAACGGAGTAGAGTTAAAAAAGAACATACGTGAATATTGGTGGAAATCAATGGTTCAGATGAATGATAACATCGTGGGTCTCGATGCTTCAATATTGATGCATCCTACCACTTGGAAAGCATCTGGACACGTTGATGCGTTTAATGACCCATTAATTGACAACAAAGATTCTAAAAGAAGATATAGAGCTGACGTTCTGATTGAAGATTATGCTGAAAAGCTAAATGTTAAATCAATTAAGGAGGTCGAAAAAGCAAGGGCTCGTTTTGGAGATGCTTTCAACGAACAGGAATTTGTAACTACAAATCCTAGAGTGATGGAGTACAAATCTAAAGAACGAGAAATTCTTGAACGTTTGGGTCGCTCTCTTGGTAATGAGGATTTAGAAGATGTAAAAGCGCTAATTGAAGAACTTGAAATTGCTTGTCCCGAAACTGGATCCCGAAACTGGACCGAAGTAAGACAGTTTAATTTAATGTTTGGAACAAAATTAGGAGCTTCTGCAGATACAGCAATGGATTTGTATTTGCGTCCTGAAACTGCTCAAGGTATTTTTGTGAATTTTCTAAATGTTCAAAAATCTGGAAGAATGAAAGTTCCTTTTGGAATTGCTCAAACGGGGAAAGCCTTTAGAAATGAAATTGTAGCAAGACAGTTTATTTTCCGTATGCGTGAATTTGAACAAATGGAAATGCAATTTTTTGTGCGTCCAGGTGATGAAATGAAACATTATGAATTCTGGAAAGAAGCGAGGCTTAAATGGCATTTGTCATTAGGTTTAGGTAAAGAAAATTACCGTTTTCATGACCATGAAAAATTGGCTCATTATGCTAACGCAGCTGCTGATATAGAGTTTAATTTTCCTTTTGGATTCAAAGAATTAGAAGGAATTCACTCACGTACTGATTTTGATTTAAAAGCACACGAAAAATTCTCAGGAAGAAAGTTACAGTATTTTGACGCCGAATTGAATCAGAATTATGTGCCTTATGTAGTGGAAACATCTGTGGGGTTAGATAGAATGTTTTTGGCTGTTTTTGCAACTTCTTTAAAGGAAGAAACTTTAGAAGATGGTTCGACAAGAACAGTATTAAAATTACCGTCGGTATTAGCACCTACAAAAGCGGCAGTTTTACCGTTAGTTAAAAAGGATGGATTACCTGAAATAGCTCATAAGATTGTTGAAGATTTAAAGTGGGATTTCAGTATGACATATGATGAGAAAGATGCAGTAGGTCGTCGTTATAGAAGACAAGATGCGTTAGGAACTCCGTTTTGTATAACGGTTGATCATCAAACTATAGAAGATCAAACGGTAACTATTCGTCATCGCGATACGATGAAACAAGATCGAGTTAAGATCTCGGAATTGAATGCGATTATCGAAAATGAAGTATCGATGAAAAATTGGTTAATGAAAATGTAATTACCTGCTTTATAGTGTATAAAAAGGCTTTCCAATGTGGAAAGCCTTTTGTTTTTATAGGTCATAAATTCTTAGAGTGCTTAAAATGAGCTCTTTTACGGCCAGTGCAAAAGTGTAGTTAATCGGATTTATATGTATTTCGTCTTAATCTATGAACATTTATTAACAACATATTAACAACTTTCTTAAATACTCAATGAAACATGTATTTTTATTTTGTTAAATAAGGATAAAAAGTTGATTTTTATTTAATTAGTTTCCCAAAACTACCATAGATTTTATTTTTTTTGAAGTGAAAGCTGCAATAAACATTTAATTAATATGCCTAACAATTTAGGAACAGCTATAAATGAACTATTCGTACATTATTATTGACGACAATCAAGAAAGTGTTTTGAAAACAAAAGCCATGGCTGATAGTTTTTCGGAACTTGACTTTATAGCTTCGGCAAATAATTATGATGAAGGTCTAAACCTTATATTAGAGCACCATCCGAAATTGATTTTTCTTGAAATCGATCCTTCCGATAAAAAAAGCAACCTATCATTGATGCTTATTAATGAGTTGCACCGGTATCTTACTGTAATTCCCAAAATAATTATTACCACTTCAAAAAAAGATTTGGCTTACGAATCAATTCAATATGGCGTAACCGATTATATTTTGAAGCCTTTGGCGCGTATTGATTTTATAAAGACAATCTTAAAATTGAATAAATCGAATGCTGACGCTACAGTTGTTTTAGAGGAAACTACCGTTCATGATGAGAAGCCCACGATTATAGTGCAGCATGAAGCGCCAGCACTAAAAGAGCCTTTGGTACTGTGCATAAAATCGTACGGTGATCACAGATATATCGATGCCAGAGATATTTGTTATTTGCAAGCAGATAATAATTCTACTGATATTCATCTTAATGGAGGAGAAATGATTACTGCTTTCAAGACCTTGAAACATTTTGAAGGAGTCTTGTCTTATCCTTTTGTAAGGATTCATAATAGTTATATTGTTAACTCGCGTTACATTTCAAGGATTCATACTGGAAATGCAGTGTGTCATATTAAAAACACGACGGCGAAGATTCCTTTTTCTAAGTCATATAAGGCTAATATTGATCTTATAATTTCGGAAATTTCTAACGGGAACTATTTAGAAATTTAAAAAACGTCCATTCACCAAGATTTGGATATCATCCACAACCAAACGAGCGCATTCTACCATTTAAGCTTTTTTTTGTAAGAAAAACCGAAAGCTCCTGTGTACTTTTACATTGTAATGACATCGAAATTAAGTCATTATATAAAAGTAGAAACAAAAACAACAACATAAAAAATCCCAAATTATGAAAAAATCAATCTTAACAATCGGACTTTTCTCTTTAGTAATGATCTTAACTTCTTTCACTACACCTGAAACTAATAGTATTATAGGAGGACAAGCTACTGGTGGAAATATGAAATTAGATATTATAGGAGGTCAGGCTACTGGTGGAAATATGAAATTGGATATCATAGGAGGACAAGCTACTGGTGGAAATATGAAATTAGATATTATAGGAGGTCAGGCTACTGGTGGAAATATGAAATTAGATATTATAGGAGGTCAAGCGACCGGTGGTAACATGAAATTAGACTGAATTTAAGAGTTATTATCTTGAAATTATTTAGGCTATCAATTATTTGATAGCCTTTTTTTATGCTACTAATTTTATTTTACTATTTTTGATAAAATTCATTTTACCAATTGAAAAATAATTGCTTTTTAATTTTGATAACACTATCGTTTGTTTTTTTTGGCTGTTCCCAAAAAAACAAGGAAAATAATTCAATAAATTCTTCAGAAGACAGTCTTGCGACTTACTTTGATTTAGCTAGTAAGCTCACTCTAAATAAAGATAGGCGACAAGAATATAATCATAAAGCGTTAGAAATTGTTATGAATCAAGAAAATGACTCGCTTAATAGGGTCAATCTCTTTAAAGTTGCCAATAGGTATTATAATATTAACAGCTGGAAATATTATAATAAAACAGTACTGATTGTTTTAGATAAATCAGAAAATGCTGGAGATACTTTAAATATAATTAAAGCAAATAGTTATTTAGGGGATTATTATAACTCGCAAAGGATTTTAGATAGTGCTTATTTATTTTATTACAAAGTAGAAAAGATGTACAAGAAACAGGGAGATAATATTAATTTAGCCAAAACTCTTTTAAACAAAGCATCTTTGCAATTTAATTCTGGTGATTTTTTAGGAAGTGAAAAATCAGTTTACGATGTATTACGCATTATAAAAGAAGAGAAACGTGCAAATGCGATATTTTATGACGCATATAACCTTCTTGGAATTTCATACAATGAACTTGGTGATTTTGATAGAGCGCTTGAATATAATAATAAAGCATTGGCAGTTATTGACGACGAGATAATACCTGAAGAGTTTCAATCAAAAGCTACTTCATATAATAATATTGGATTTTTATATTTAGATGCAAAAAAATATAAACTTGCCAAAAGCTATTTTCAAAAAGGATTAGAACAAAAAAATCTGAGTATTCAAAAACCTTTTGTTTATGCGCTTCTTTTGGATAATTTGGCGTATTCTAAATTTAAGTTAAAAGAAGCAAATGGGTTGCCAGATCTATTTTTTGAGTCACTAAAGTTGAAAGATAGTTTAAAATTAACGTCTGGAATTTTTATTAGTAAAATCCATTTATCAGAATATTTTGCTGCTAATAATGATACTATTAGAGCCTTAAAGTATTCTAAAGAAGCGCTGTTTTTAGCTAAGTCGAGTAATGTTTCCCGAGATATTTTAGTGGCTTTAAAACATTCAGCTGTACTAGAACCTAAAAAAGCTAATTTTTACAACAAAGAATATATTCACATAAATGAGGAACTGCAGAAGGCAGAACGAAGTATGGGCGATAAATTCTCGCGTATAGAGTATGAAACTGATCAAATAAAAAGTCAGAACTCAAGTCTAGAGGTACAAAACAGGAATTTAGTTTATGCATTTAGTTTAATAACGATTTTAGGTTTATTTTTATATATCATTAAAGCCCAGAAAAATAAAAACAGGGTACTTCTATATAAGCAACAACAACAAAAAGCAAATGAGGATATCTATAATCTAATGATATCTCAGCAAAACACCATAGAAACCAATAGGGTTGAGGAGAAGAAAAGAGTAGCCCAAGAACTTCACGATGGCGTTCTAGGCCGAATGTTTGGTGTTCGTATGAATTTAGATGGCTTAAATAGATATCAAGATGAGGAGGCTGTCAATCAAAGAAGTGGATATTTATCCGAGTTAAAGAATATAGAACAGGACATTCGTGAAATTTCACATGATTTAAATAGAGAGAAATCGGAATTAATTAATAACTTCGTCGCTATTGTCGACAATCTTTTTGAGGAACAGAGAAAAACCTTCCAATCTAAATTGATTTCAAATATTGATCGTTCAATAAAATGGGAACTACTAGAAAATGTTGTGAAGATCAATTTGTATCGAATCATACAGGAGTCGCTTCAAAATATTAATAAATATGCTAATGCAAATACTATTAAAGTCGAACTGAAAAAAAAGGAAGATAACCTTGTGTTAGTGATTAGTGATGATGGAGTCGGGTTTAATGCAAAAGTTAAAAAGAAAGGCATAGGGATTCAGAATATGCGCTCTAGAACAAAGGAATGTAATGGTGATTTTCATATTAAATCAAAAAAAGGAGAAGGTACAGTTAGTACCGTTATTATACCAATAGAACAAAAACTAATACCTACATAGAAATGACAACTGAATCGGCTGCCCCAACGACGATAAAAAGCAATATACTAATTGTGGATGATCACCCTTTTATAATACAAGGTTATAAAAATGCAATAACTCGATACAATCCAAGCGAGCATGAATTTTTTATAGCAGAAGCAAAGGATTGTGAATCGGCATATCGTGTCATTACAAATCCTGAATCAGTAGTTTTTGATATTGCGTTTTTAGATATTAGTATGCCGCCTTATGAAGATAAGGGTATTTATTCAGGCGAAGATTTGGCAAAATTGATTTTAGAATTTATGCCAAATTGCAAAATTATCTTGCTTACCATGTTCACTGAGTTTTTGAAGATTAAAACGATTATTAAGAATATTAATCCAAATGGATTAGTTATAAAAAATGATTTGACATTTGATGAGTTGTTATTCGCTTTCGATAAAGTGATGAAAAATGAGACGTACTATAGCGAATCGGTTATTAAAATGTTAGAGTCACAAGATCACAGTATCGAAATTGATCTGTTTGATAAGCAAATTTTATTTCATTTATCCAAAGGGACAAAGGCCAAAGATATTACACAATTTATTCCCATTTCATTGAATGCAATCGAAGTGCGAAAGTTAAAACTTAAGGAATTGTTGAAAGTAACTGAAGGAAGTGATATTGACTTGGTGCGTGAGGCAAGAAATATTGGATTGTTATTTTAACAGTTCGAATAAAAAAACGGCATTTATAAATTTATAAATGCCGTTTTTTTATTTTTTTACTCAGTCATTGGATCCCAACCTCGTGCTTTTAATGGGATTTTTGTATCCGCACGAGTGATAAGATGTATTCCTTCGCTTTCCTGTGTCATATGTCCAATAATTGAAAAGTTAGGGTTCCCCTTTATTTTATCAAAATCTTCGATGGCTATAGTGAAAAGCAATTCATAATCTTCGCCACCATTTATTGCTACCGTTGTAGAATCAATGTTGAATTCCTCACATACATTTATCAACTGTGGATCCAGTGGTAATTTATCTTCATACAAATTACAACCTACATTTGACTGCTTGCATAAATGCATGATTTCAGACGATAGTCCATCCGAAATATCAATCATTGAAGTAGGTTTGATCTCTAAAGCGTGTAGTAAAGTACGAACGTCTTTTCGAGCCTCCGGTTTCAGTTGGCGCTCTATCAAATAAGTATAAGCATCTAAATCAGGTTGTGAATTCGGGTTTACCTGAAATACTTGTTTCTCACGCTCTAAAACTTGCAATCCCATATATGCAGCTCCAATATCACCAGTAACTACTAGTAAATCGGTTTGTTTGGCGCCATTTCGATAAACAATCTCTTCTTCATTAGCTTCTCCAATTACGGTTATGCTAATGATTAAACCTTTTTGTGAAGAAGTAGTATCGCCACCAATAACATCTACTTTATATTCATTAGAAGCATGTGTAATTCCGGCAAATAATTCATCTAATGCTTCGAGCGGGAAACGATTTGAAACTGCGATTGAAACTGTGATTTGTGTGGCTTTTGCATTCATCGCGCAAATATCAGAGATATTTGTAGTCACTGCTTTGTAGCCTAAATGCTTCAATGGCATGTAAGCCAAATCAAAGTGGACGCCTTCAACTAATATGTCTGTGGAAATTACAACTTTCTTATCTTTAAAATCAAGCACTGCGGCGTCGTCCCCAATTCCTTTTAAAGTTGAAGGTTGGATGATTTCGAAGTTTTTTGTTAGGTGATCAATCAATGCGAATTCTCCTAATTGAGCAATACTAGTACGTTGCGGTGTTTTATCTTCAATCATATTTTTAAATTTGTTTTTCTGTATAGAATTATAAAGCGCTACAGGATTGCAAAGGTACAAAGGTTTTGTCTAATTAATTCTGGATTCATCATCTGAAAGGATGTTGTTAGATGGGGATATGGGAGATTTAATTTTTTTTTCGCATCTTTAGAGTAATAAACACAAGCAAAATGAAATCATTTGACATTGGCACGTTAACAGTAAGTCCTGCTTTAGACAAAAGCGCTCACTTCTCGGGGTTAATTCCTGAGCAAAAGATTCGCTGTCAAACACCTTTGTTTGATGCGGGCGGAGGAGGGATTAATGTTTCTAAAGCAATCTCAAGATTAGGAGGAAGTTCGCTGGCTATAATGGCTGCCGGAGGTTCAACAGGTGAAATGTTAAAAGGACTTTTAGTAGCAGAATCGATATCATTTGAGGCAATAGAAACGCAAAGTTGGACTCGTGAAAATTTCGTTGCAGTCGATGACAATACTAATTCTCAGTTTCGTTTTGTTTTTCCTGCGCCACCCGTTACAAATTTCGAAAGAGATAAAATTATTGCAACAATTCAACAATTAAGTTTTAAGTATTTAGTGCTGAGTGGTGGGTTGAGTGAGGGCTTACCGACAGATTTTTACAGAGAAATCGCTGAAATGGCGAAAAAGTCAAATTCAAAAATTATTATAGACACTAGCGGGGAACCGTTAAAAAAAGCATTGGAAACAGGTGTTTATATGATTAAGCCAAATGTTGGTGAATTGGCAAAACTAATTGGAGTGGAACGCTTAGAAATGGAGGAAGTTAATGAAGCGGCAAAAGAAATAATTAGAAAAGGTGGTGCCGAAATTGTGGTTGTTTCCCTTGGGCCTCAAGGTGCGGTATTAGTTGCCAAAGATTCCTACGACTATGTTCCTGCTCCAAATGTTGTAAAGAAAAGTACCGTTGGTGCTGGAGATAGCATGGTGGGTGGAATGGTATGGGCGTTATCTCAGAATAAAAGCCTGAAAGAAGTAATTCGCTGGGGAGTAGCCTGTGGTTCGGCGGCGACGATGAATGAAGGAACTCGGTTATTTAAAGTAGAAGATGCTAAAAGGCTGTATGAGTGGTTGAAAGATAAGTGAAATTAGCCACACAAGTTTAACCGAATTGGCAAAGTAAGTCCCGGGCAGCAATATAATTAGACAAGCAAAAAAACCTGACAATTTTTACATCGTCAGGTTTCCTCTTTATTCTATTCTCTTTTTTCTTTATTCTAAAAAAATCTAGTCATTTAATTTCAAAACAGCCATAAATGCTTCTTGCGGAATTTCAACATTACCAACAAGTCTCATACGTTTCTTTCCTTTTTTCTGTTTTTCTAATAATTTACGTTTACGAGAAATATCTCCACCGTAACATTTTGCGGTAACGTCTTTACGTAAGGCTTTTATCGTTTCACGCGAAATAACTTTCACACCAATCGCCGCTTGAACTGGAATATCAAATTGTTGACGTGGAATTAACTCTTTCAATTTCTCACACATCTTTTTACCAATTGAATAAGCATTGTCAGTATGCATCAAGGAAGACAAAGCATCAACAATTGTTGCATTTAATAAAATATCCACTTTAACCAAATTAGAAGTTCTCATTCCAATTGGTGTATAATCAAACGAAGCATATCCTTTAGATACTGTTTTTAAGCGGTCGTAGAAATCAAATACAATCTCAGCCAAAGGCATATCAAAAGTCAATTCAACACGCTCTGTAGTTAAATAGGTTTGATTTGTAATCAAGCCTCTTTTTTCGATACACAAACTCATTACATTCCCTACATAATCAGCTTTGGTAATGATAGTCGCCTTGATAAAAGGCTCTTCAACATGATCTAGACGGGAAGGCTCAGGCAAGTCGGAAGGGTTGTTTACTATAAGTGGAGTTGTAGGATCTTTTTTGGTGTAAGCATAATAAGAAACGTTGGGAACCGTAGTAATAACCGTCATGTTAAACTCTCTCTCTAAACGCTCTTGAATAATTTCCATGTGCAGCATTCCTAAGAATCCACAACGGAAACCAAATCCTAATGCAGCCGAACTTTCCGGCAAAAAGACGAGAGAAGCATCGTTTAGTTGTAATTTTTCCATTGAGTTTCTCAACTCTTCGTAATCTTCAGTATCTACAGGATAAATTCCAGCAAAAACCATTGGTTTCACATCTTCAAAACCAGTAATTATATTAGTAGTTGGTGTTTTTGCATCAGTCAATGTATCACCTACTTTTACTTCTTTAGCTTCCTTGATTCCTGAAATTAAATATCCAACATCACCAGCCGAAATTACTTGTTTCGGAACTTGGTTCAGTTTTAATGTCCCAATCTCGTCTGCAAAATATTCGTTTCCGGTAGCCATAAATTTAATTTTCTGACCTTTTTTTATTTGTCCGTTTTTTATACGAAAAATAACTTCAATTCCACGAAACGGATTGTAGTGAGAGTCAAAAATCAAAGCTTGTAGCGGCTCATCAACATTTCCTGATGGCGGTGGAATTTTTTCGATAATCGCTGCCAAAATATTTTCGACACCAAAACCAGTTTTACCTGAAGCATGAATAATATCTTCTAATTTACAACCTAGTAAATCAATAATATCATCACTTACTTCCTCAGGATTAGCAGATGGTAAATCTACTTTATTCAAAACCGGAATAATTTCCAAGTCGTTTTCTAACGCTAAATATAGATTTGATATCGTTTGAGCTTGAATGCTTTGTGCTGCATCCACAATTAAAAGTGCACCTTCGCAGGCTGCAATCGACCTCGAAACTTCATATGAGAAATCCACGTGACCAGGAGTGTCAATCAAATTCAGAATATATTCTTCTCCTTTATAAGTGTATTCCATTTGAATCGCGTGACTCTTAATTGTGATTCCGCGTTCGCGTTCTAAGTCCATGTTATCAAGCAATTGTGCTTTTTCTTGGCGGGCTGTAACGGTTTGTGTAGCACCAAGTAATCGGTCTGCAAGTGTACTCTTACCGTGATCAATATGTGCAATAATGCAAAAATTCCTTATTTTTTTCATCTTATCCATCTGTCAATTTTATTTTTGGCTTTCCCTAAATTAATTTTAGGGTTTGTTCGCCACGGCGAATGGGTTTTTCACTGCAACCCCTCGCGCAATCTGCTAAACCACGACCATTAATCTGCAAATATAGTGTAAATTCAACAGTTTCAAAGTCACAAAATAGTAAACTAATGAGTTAAGTAGTAAGTCTTTCATCTTTGCTATTTCATGCTTTGATCAAAAAAGCGTAATTTTGCACAAAATTTAAGCAGATGATTAAGATTGGCAACATTGAATTACCAGATTTTCCTTTACTTCTCGCTCCTATGGAGGACGTGAGCGACCCACCTTACCGTAGGTTGTGTAAAATGCATGGTGCCGACTTGATGTACTCTGAATTTATTTCTTCTGAAGGACTTATTCGTGACGCTATAAAAAGCCGAATGAAATTAGACATCTTCGATTATGAAAGACCTGTTGGTATTCAGATTTTTGGAGGTGACGAAGAAGCAATGGCTTTGTCTTCAAAAATCGTTTCTACAGTAAATCCAGATATTATAGATATCAACTATGGTTGTCCAGTAAAAAAAGTGGTTTGCAAAGGAGCTGGTGCCGGAGTATTAAAGGATGTTGATTTAATGATTCGCTTAACCCAGGCTGTAATTGATAGCACTCATTTACCCGTGACGGTAAAAACCCGATTGGGTTGGGATGATAATTCTATCAATATTGATGAGGTGGCTGAGCGTCTTCAAGATATTGGAGTTGCTGCTTTGAGTATTCATGCAAGAACGCGTGCCCAAATGTATAAAGGACATTCAGACTGGTCGCACATCGCCCGAGTAAAAAACAACCCGAGAATTACCATGCCTATTTTTGGAAATGGAGACATCGACAGTCCTGAAAAAGCATTACAATATAAAAACGAATACGGTATCGACGGAATCATGATTGGTCGCGCCGCAATTGGTTATCCTTGGATTTTTAACGAAATCAAACATTACTTCAAGACAGGGGAACATTTGGCTAAACCTACAGTTGTCGATAGAGTCGAAGCGGTGCGAAATCACTTAACTTGGGCAATGGAATGGAAGGGAGAACGATTAGGAATTGTAGAAACCCGTCCTCATTATACTAATTATTTTAAAGGAATTCATTCTTTTAAACCGTTCAAACAAAAACTAGTTACCTTAGATCGTCCCGAAGAATTATTTGCTGCTTTGAATGAAATTGAAGAAGCATATGCAGGATATGAGGTTGTATAAAAATAATAAATTAGCAGTTGTTTATAATTTAATTTCAAACCCGACAAGTTTTTCAAACCTGTCGGGTTTTTATAATAAAACGACGGTGTTTCCAACACTTATATACGTAGTTTATATACGTGCTGTAGAGCGTCTCTACAACGGATGATTGATAAGTATTAATCCAGTAACTTCTTACTCACTCGACTACTTGCAATCAGCGAAGCGATAAATCCAAGAGTTACAATTGTTCCCATAACAATCAATACGTTTTCGAGTGTGAAAACAACTGGATAAGCCAGTGTAGGTGTAATCATAACCAATTGAAAATGCTGTTGTAAAAGCACAATTGCTATTCCTAATACTAAACCAATAATTCCGCCAAAGACACTTAGTAAAGTTCCTTGAAGCAGAAAGATTTTACGTAAATCCTTGATTTCTGTTCCTAGATTAAAAAGTGTTTTTAGGTTTCCTTTTTTGTCGAGAATCATCATGATTAATGCTCCTATAAGATTGAAAAGAGCAACTACAATAACCAAAGTAAAAATTAAATACACAGCAATATTCTCTGTATTCAACATTTTATACAAGGCGTCATTAAGTTGGGCTCTGTTTTTTACTGTGATTTTATTATTAAAAATGGTATGCAGTTTCTCGATGATTGCATCTTCATCAGCGTCCTTTTTTTCTTTGATCTCAATTCCTGAAATTTGATTGGTTTTGTATTCCAATAATTCTTGGGCCAGACCCAAGTCTGCAAAAACGTATTTAGAATCAAGGTCTTCACTAATGGCATAAATACCTACAGGGAAAACATCAGATTTGTTAAATGCTTGCTCGGGATTTGTAATAGCTCCTTTTCCGGGTTTAGGAACTAAGATTTCCATTTGATTATTGAAATCCAGCAGTCCCATTGAGAATTTCTGTGTAATTCCGTAGCCTACAACAACCTGATAAGTGTCAGGCTCGATCCATTGCCCATTGTACAATGTTTTTTTGATGTCGTTTACTTTACTGAAGTTGTTGTCAACTCCTTTCAAGTACGTTACAACTTGCTTGTCATCAAAAACAAATAAAACACGTTCTTCTATAATTTTACTATAAGAAGCTACCCCATCAATTTTATTTATCTGTTCTTCTTGTGATGGAGAAATGAAAAATGATTTTCCTAAAGTACTACTTATTTTTAGATCGGGATCAATGTCGTTTGTGAACGAAAGACTAAACACTTTCAGGCCGCTAAACACAGACAATACCACAAACAAAGCCATGGCGCCAACAATAATTCCCAAACTCGCAATGCGATTGATAATATTTATGGCATTGTTTTTACTGTTACTTAGAATGTAACGTTTGGCGATGTAAAGGGGGAAATTCAAATTATATCAGCTTGCGTTTCTCTAAAAGATCTCTGTTTTCAATAGGATTGTCTCTATTAGCTAAAGCATTGTCAATTTTTTCAATGTAGTCTAAAGAGTCATCAATAAAGAAAACTAAATTAGGTACCTTTCTCAATTGCAAACGTACTCTTTGTGATAAATCGTGTTTTATTGTTTTAGAATTCGACTTAACAGCCTCTAAAATTTCCTTTGCTTTGTCCTGAGGAAAAACACTTAAATGAACCGTTGCCACAGATAAATCTGAAGTAACAATAACCTTGGATACCGAAATAATTAAATTACTTACTCCGTTTTTTCTCACTTCACCTTGTAGGATATCAACCAAATCTTTTTGGATCACCCCACCTATTTTTTTCTGTCTATTTGTTTCCATAGTGCAAAAATACTACTTTTAAACATTAAACAAACAATTTTTAAAAGCAACCTATTACTTAAGCTGTTTTTTAGAAGCTTTTTCCTGCTGTACACTCTATCTTTCTTGCCAAACCCTGGCAAGAAAGGATGCCGTTTCCATCAGGGCTAGGAAATAGGATTAGTCATAAATTCAGGTGTAAATTCAGAAAGTATAAAGACAATCAGAATATCGTTTTTATTGAAAATAAAAATGATGTTCCTGCACAAAATAGTAATGAAAAAACAACAGCAATTTGGAACATAAAGTAAATTCAGTCTCCACTCCTTCATCTTCGGGAAGGTTAGAGCGACCATCCTTCGCCATATATGATGCATCCGCAGGATCCGGTAAAACCTATGCGCTTGTAAAAGAATATCTGAAAATTATTTTAGTGGCCCCTAAAAATGATGCGTATCGCAACATTCTCGCCATAACGTTTACCAATAAAGCGGTACACGAAATGAAAAGCCGTATCGTGGGAAGTCTTTCCGAATTTGCCAAAGACACGCCTTCGCAAAAAGCAGCCGATTTGATGCATGATTTGGCTAAGGATACAGCGTTATCGATTATCCAGATCAAAACCAAATCACAACAAATCATCAAGCATATTATTCATAATTATGCTGCTTTTGATATTTCGACCATTGATAAATTTACTCATAAAGTGATTCGTGCTTTTGCTCATGATTTAAAGTTGCCTATGACTTTTGAGGTAACCTTAGATACAGAAAATTTATTAATTGAAGCGGTTGATGCCATCATCGCACAAGCTGGGGAAGACGAAACGCTGACCAAGTTGCTTATCGATTTCACTATGGAGAAAACGGATGATGACAAGTCTTGGGATATTTCGCGTGAGATTTTGGACACGGGGCGCTTAGTACTCAATGAAAACCACCGAAGTGAAATCACTCATTTTCACGACAAATCCATTGCTGATTTTGTCGAGATCAAAAAGAAATTAATTGAGTCCTGTAAAGTTTTAGAAAAAGACAACGCCGAATTTGCTCATGCCGCATTAACGCTTATAGAAAATAACGGAATAGACTTGAAGTCGTTTTCTAGAGGAACATTCCCGAATCACCTAATTAGTATTCGAGACGGAAAATACAATCCTAAAAACAAAACCTTTCACGAGGTTGATGATATTGCCATTAATAAAACGGCTAAAGATCGCGCATTAATAGAAAATATAATTCCAGAGTTGATTCAGATTCTGGGAACGATTTATAAGAATTTCGAAAAAAGAGATTTCTACAAAGCCTTTCTTAGAAACATTACGCCGTTATCATTACTGAATACGGTGAGCAATGAATTAGCCAAAATTCAGGAAGAGCAAAATGTACTTTCCATTTCTGAATTTAATGCAATTATACATCGGGAGATTCAAAATCAACCAGCGCCATTTATCTACGAGAGATTAGGGGAGCGCTACCGTCATTTCTTCATAGACGAATTTCAGGATACCTCAGAGATGCAATGGCAAAATTTAATTCCGTTAATTGATAATGCACTTGCTGGTCAGGACGATTATGGAGAGAAAGGAACTTTGATGATTGTGGGTGATCCCAAACAATCCATTTACCGCTGGCGTGGAGGTAAAGCAGAGCAGTTTATCGAGCTAAGCAAAGACAATAATCCTTTCTCTAATCCGGAAAAGAAGTTGGAACATTTAGATAAAAACTACCGTTCTTATTCGCAGGTGATTGAGTTTAACAATGAATTTTTCAAACTGTTGTCATCAGAGTTTGAACAGCCTGACTACAAAGATTTATATGAAAATCACAGCCATCAGAAAACCAATGATAAAACTGGCGGCTACGTTAATATTTCCTTTATCCCAAAGGTCGAAACGACAGAAGAGGACGAAGAGGCTTTGGATAAAACAGAGTTGTTTGTTCTGGCGACTATGAATACGATTCAAAAGGTACTTCAAGAAGGATTTGAATACAAAGACATTGTGATCTTGACTCGTAAAAGAAGTCAGGGAATTGCAATTGCTAATTATTTGACAGAACAAAATATTCCGCTTTTGTCTTCAGAAACGTTGATGATCCAGAACGCAACCGAAGTCAGGCTGATTATTCATCTTTTAAAATACCTGAAAAATAATGCCGATTTAGAGGCGAAAGCCCATTTTCTACATTATATCGCTGAAAACATTCAAGATCAGTTGCCAGTTCATGATTTCATTGCAAAAGGAATGGAGCAAAAACTAGAAGCCGATTTTGAGAAATGGCTCATGAGTTATGATATTTCACTATCCTTTCAAAACATTCGAAAAAAATCATTGTATGAAGCGGTAGAAGTCGTTATCACTAAATTCTTATCGCCAAATCTCGCGAAAGGCGGTGGAGCGTATGTACAATATTTTCTAGACATTGTCCTCGAACGAGATGTGCGAAACCAGGCAGGAATTGCAGACTTCCTTAATTTTTGGGATAAAAACGCCGAGAAATTCAGTATCCCGTCACCGGAAGGGAATAATGCGGTTCGTATTATGACAATACATAAATCCAAAGGATTAGAATTTCCCGTGGTAATCATGCCTTTTGCCGAAGAAGATTACAGTCGAAAGCCTAAGGATAAGTTATGGCTCGATGGAGAAGAAATGGATTTTGGTCTGCCAAAGGTGTTGGTAGACAACAGTAGTGCGGTAGAAGGTTTTGGTTTCGAAGCAAAAGCGGTCTATGATCAAAAGAAACAAGAAGAATTATTGGATAATGTAAATGTGCTATATGTGGCATTAACTCGAGCGGAGGAACAACTTTATGTCATTTCGAATATGAATTTGTCAAGTAAAGGAGAAGTTCCCAAAAACAACATGTGTACTTTTTTTATTAATTATTTAGTGAGTAAAGGAGTTTTTGACGAAAATAAATTGGACTATGATTTTGGAAGTAATGCAAAATTATCAAGCAAGGCGAAGCATATTGATACTTCAAAAGCAATTCGTGTGGTTGATGAAATCTTAAATCCAAAAAATATTAAAATAGCGCAACGGGAGGCTTTGATGTGGGGGACACATCAGCAGGAGTCTATAGAGTATGGTAATGTGGTTCATGAAATTCTATCTTTTGTAAAAACTAAAAAGGACGTTGATCTGGCGGTTACTAAATCCATTGAAGACGGATTGATTACTTTTGCACAAAAGGAATTGGTGCAAAAGACAATTCAAGACATTGTAAATCATGAAGCTTTGGAATCATTTTTTTCTGAAAAACATACGGTGTTAAATGAACAAACCATAATTCAAAAAGAAGGGAAAACGATAAAGCCAGATAGAATGGTTGTGACTAAAGACAAGGAAGTTTTTTTATTGGATTATAAAACAGGAGTTCATAATGCAAAATATCAAAAGCAAATAGAAGACTATCATTCGGCAATAGAATTAATGGGATACAAAGTGGTAAAAAAAGCACTTATCTATATCGGAAAAGAAATTGATGTGGTAGATTTGTAGTCGAAAATTAGAACAGAACAAATTATAAATATATTAAAAGGCAATAAAATGTACGGAAAAATTAAAGAGCATTTGCAAAACGAATTGCAAACTATTGAGGACAACGGAATTTTCAAAAAGGAAAGAATTATTACATCTCCTCAAGGAGCTGAAATAACAATTTCAACGGGAGAAACGGTTTTAAATTTTTGTGCTAATAATTATTTGGGATTGTCTTCTCATCCAGAAGTAGTACAAGCTGCAAAAGACGCATTAGATACACATGGTTTTGGTATGTCGTCTGTTCGTTTTATTTGTGGGACACAAGACATTCATAAAACTTTAGAGAGAAAAATTGCTGAGTTTTACGGAACAGAGGATACAATTTTATATGCGGCCGCTTTTGATGCTAACGGAGGTGTTTTCGAACCTTTATTAGGTGAAGGAGATGCTATTATTTCAGATAGTTTGAATCATGCGTCTATTATTGACGGCGTTCGTTTGTGTAAAGCAGCACGTTATCGTTATGCAAATAGTGATATGGCCGATTTAGAACAACAATTAATCAAAGCAAATGAAGCTGGTAGTCGTTTTAAAATTATCGTTACTGATGGCGTCTTCTCTATGGATGGTGTTGTAGCGCCCTTAGATAAAATTTGTGATTTAGCAGATAAATATGACGCTATGGTAATGGTTGATGAGTGTCATGCTGCGGGTTTTATTGGAGCAACAGGAAAAGGAACGCTTGAGGCAAAAGGAGTAATGGGAAGAGTGGATATCATCACGGGAACTCTGGGGAAAGCCCTGGGAGGAGCAATGGGTGGATATACAACAGCCAAAAAAGAAATTATTGAATTGTTACGCCAACGTTCTAGACCTTATTTGTTTTCTAATTCTTTAGCGCCGGCGATTGTTGGTGCGTCTATTAAAGTTTTCGAACTATTAGAAAAAGATACTTCTTTAAGAGATAAATTAGAATGGAATACCAATTATTTCAAAGAAGGAATGAAAAAGGCTGGATTTGACATTGTTGAAGGAGATTCTGCGATTGTACCGGTTATGTTATATGATGCAAAATTATCTCAAACAATGGCAGATGAATTGTTGAAAAAAGGAATTTATGTTATTGGATTCTTTTTCCCTGTAGTGCCTAAAGATAAAGCAAGGATTAGGGTTCAGCTGTCTGCGGCACATACAAAAGAGCATTTGGATAGAGCGATAAATGCGTTTGTTGAGGTTGGCAAGGCACTGAATGTTGTATAATTATAGGTCGAAGTTATATAATTACCATTTTTCCTTAATAAAATGGGTTTTTTTTAACATTTCGTTTTGTAAATAATAATAATCGAGTTACTTTTGTTAGTAATTAACTAAATTGTAATTAAAAAAAATAAGTATGAAACATCTTAGCAAAATTTTAGTTGCTGTAATGATGGTGATGGGTTTAAGCTCACACGCACAAGACAGCAACAATCCATGGGCTATCTCTTTTGGAGTTAATGCCGTAGACACTAGAACTAGTGCAGGTGGTGGAAATGGTTGGTTAGACCAACATTTTTCTCAACCTTTCGCAGTAAAAGACAATTGGAATGTCCTTCCATCTGTATCTTACATTAAAGTATCTAAATACCTAGGAGATAATTTCTCTTTTGGTGTTCAAGGTTCTGTAAACAAGATTGATAAATATGTAAAATTCGATCCTACTGCACCAGGGCATGATTCAAGAGGAATGGTAGTTTCTAATCCTGGAGATTTGATGTACTATGGTATTGACGGTACAGTTAAATACAGCTTCATGAATTTAATTAATTCTAAAGTAATTGATCCTTCCTTACACGTAGGTGGAGGTTATACTTTCTTTGGAGATAGTAGTTACGGGACGTTAAACCCAGGTGCTGGATTAACATTTTGGTTCACTGAAAACATTGGTTTATCTCTTGAATCTTCATATAAAAAATCTTTTGGAGATAGAGAAGATGCTAACGGAACTCCTGATGCTCCATCTCATTTCCAACATACTGCTGGTATTACTTTCAAATTTGGAGGAAAAGATACTGACGGTGATGGAATTTACGATAAAGATGATGCGTGCCCAGAAGTTGCAGGTTTAAAAGAATTCAATGGTTGTCCTGATACTGATGGAGACGGAATTCAAGATAGTGCTGATGCTTGTCCAACTGAAGCTGGAACAGCTGCATTAAATGGTTGTCCAGACAGAGATGGTGATGGTATTGCTGATAAAGATGATGCTTGTCCAGACGTATTTGGTTTAGCTGCATTGAAAGGTTGTCCTGATACTGATGGAGATGGAGTAGCTGATAAAGATGACAAATGTCCTACTGTTGCAGGACCAAAAGAAAATGCTGGTTGTCCTTGGCCTGATACTGACGGTGACGGAGTTTTAGACAAAGATGACAAATGTCCAGAAGTAAAAGGTACTGTTGCTAACAAAGGTTGTCCTGAAGTGTCAGAAGCGGTTATGATGAAATTGAATGAGTACAGTAGAACTATCTTGTTTGATTCTGGAAAATCATCTTTCAAAAAACAAACTTACCCAACTTTAGTGTCAATTACTGAAATCTTAAAAGAATATCCTTATTCTAGATTCTTAGTTGAAGGTCATACTGATAGCGACGGAAGTAACGAAATGAACCAAACTTTATCTGAAAACAGAGCTGCAGCGGTTAAAAATTACTTAGTTGAAAATGGTATTCAAGCTGATAGATTGAAATCTACAGGTTTTGGTGAAACTAAACCAATGGATACTAACAAAACTGCTAAAGGTAAAGCGAAAAATAGAAGAGTTGAAATTTCTTTAATAAAAGAAGAATAGATTTTTCTAAAATATTTATGGAAAACGCCTCGATTTATCGGGGCGTTTTTTTTATTTTTATGAAATGATAAATACTTCTTTTTTAGATAAAATTGCACAAGTTTTAATTGAAAATTACTCTGATAAACTATCTGATACGATAGTCGTTTTACCAAATAAGAGAGCTAAGATTTTCCTGATTGAAGCCCTGAAAAAACAAGTCGACGGCAATATTCTTTCTCCTGAAATTATTAGTATCGAGGATTTTATTCAAGACATTGCAGGAATTCGAACGATAGATCCGATCGAATTGTTGTTTGAATTTTATGATGTATATTTATCAGTTACTGAGAAAGCAAACCAACAGTCGTTTGAATTGTTTGCCAATTGGGCTAAAACACTCTTGCAAGATTTTAATGAAATCGATCGTTATTTGTTAGATCCAACTTATGTTTTGTCTTATTTAAAAGACATTGAAGATATCAAGAAATGGGGAATCGAAGTCGAAAACAAAACTCAACTACTCGAAAATTATATTGACTTTTGGAAATTATTACCTAATTATTACCAAACTTTATATGCGCACTTGCTTAAAAAAGGCATTGGTTATCAAGGACTAATTTACCGTCAAGCAGTAGAGAATTTAGGTGAATTTTCGAAATTAATTACGAGCAAGACTCATGTTTTCGCGGGCTTTAATGCCTTAAATGCCTCCGAAGAAAAAATCATTCAACATCTTATAGCTACTGATCAAGCTAAAATATACTGGGATGCCGATCAAACATTCCTCAATGATCCCTATCATGACGCAGGATTATTTGTAAGGCGGTTTAAACAAAACTGGAAAGAGTACAAATCAAATCCTTTTGAATGGATTGTAGACGATTTTTCGCAGACTAAAAACATTCAAGTTATTGGTACTCCAAAAACAATTGGTCAGGCAAAAATTGCCGGTGGTATTATCGAAAATATAATTAATGAAAATCCTAATGCAACGCTCGATAAAGTTGCTGTAGTTCTTGGGGAAGAAAATCTTCTAGTTCCACTTTTATATTCGTTGCCCTCGAGTGTGGGTGCTTTGAATATTACAATGGGATATCCTAGTAAAAATAATCCTGCCCAAATTTTAATCGCCAAGTTGTTCAAGATGCATACAAATGCATTGGCTAGAAACGCGAAGAATTATGTGTTGTATTATAAAGATGTACTGGATATTTTAACACATCCTTTGGTGGAGCCATATGCGCAAACAGGTAAATTAGTTAACCTGATTAATAAGAACAATTACACATTTATAACCCATCATAAATTGATGGAGCTGAATGCGAATCCTACGGACTTATTTTTGTTGTTGTTCCAGAAATGGGAAAATGGTTCGATTGCAGTTTTGGATACTGTTTCTAAGTTGTTGCTTACCATTAAAGAGAATTTAAGTAACGACAATGAAGAGGAAAAAATCACAAAGGCCTTTGTGTTTTCTATTTTTAAAGTAATTAATAAGCTGATTAATTATTACTCACAACACCAACATATTGATAAGATTGAAACGCTGTACGCTATTTATAAACAAGTGATTGACTTGGCCGCCGTTTCTTTTGAAGGAGAGCCATTAAACGGTTTGCAAATTATGGGTGTTCTAGAAAGTCGAGTGCTTGATTTCGATACTGTGATTGTGACTTCCATGAATGAAGGAAAGTTCCCAGCGGGAAAATCGCAGAATTCATTTATTCCTTATGATGTAAAAAGAGAATTAGGTTTGCCTACTTTTAAAGAGAAAGATGCCATTTATACTTATCATTTTTATCATTTATTACAACGTGCTAAAAATATCTATTTGCTTTATAATACCGAAAGTGAAGGACTGGATGCAGGGGAAAAAAGCAGGTTTATCACTCAGTTAGAAGTCGAAAAACAGTCGAAGCATACCTTAACGCACGAAATTTACAATGCCGTATTACCGGAAACAGCTTATACGCCAATGGTTATCGAAAAATCAGAATCCGTGATGCTGCGTTTAAAAGAAATTGCTGATGTTGGTTTTTCCCCGTCGGCGTTGACGAGTTATATAAGGAATCCAATTCAGTTTTATTTTCAAAAGATATTGCGTATCCGGGAAGTCGAAGAAGTCGAAGAGAATATTGCTTTGAATACTTTGGGAACTATTATTCACGAAACGTTGAAGTCTTTGTACGATCCGTTTGTAGATAAATTTATTTCAGAAGCTGATATTCAAAATTGCTTTAAGCAAATAGATGATGAGGTTTTGAAACAATTTAAAGAAGTTTATAAGGAAGGCGAAATTAAGAAAGGACGTAATTTACTCGCTTTTGAAGTAGCGAAACGCAATGTGTCTAATTTCTTGAAGGTCGAATTAGAAAGTATAAAAGCAGGCGATGCGATTAAAATAATAGCATTGGAAAAAACTTTCGAAAGAATTTTAAATCATCCTACTTTGCCATTTCCAGTATTGATAAAAGGAAACGTTGACAGAATCGAAGAACGCAACGGAGTAATCAGGATTATTGATTATAAAACCGGGAAGGTCGAGAAATCTAGTGTAATGCTGAAGGCATGGAAAGGACTGACGCAGGAGATTAAAAACGATAAAATTATTCAGGTTTTAGCTTATGCGTACATGTACGAAACCGAAGCGAAATCGAAACCCATTGAAGCCGGAATTATCTCTTTTAAGAATCTAAAAGCGGGTTTTTTACCTTTTAATTTTAAAGAAGAAAAAGAAGGGAATATGATAATAAACCAAGAGGTGATGAATAATTATCTAGAGCAGATTGTATTGTTGTTGAATGAAATTCTGGATGTTAGTATTCCATTCGAAGAGAAAGTTTAAAACTTAAAAAAGTATGACTTTACAAAAAGTAAATAACATATTTGAATTCTTTAAAAGTACCTTAGTTATTAACTTGGCTGTTTGTGTTCTACCAATTCTTTT
This sequence comes from Flavobacterium sp. XN-5, assembly GCF_008033395.2. NCBI lineage: Bacteria > Pseudomonadati > Bacteroidota > Flavobacteriia > Flavobacteriales > Flavobacteriaceae > Flavobacterium > Flavobacterium sp. XN-5. The sequence goes on along the minus strand of NZ_VOGZ02000001.1, from coordinate 659,651 downwards.
TTTAGGTGTATTTGCGTTCAAATATACTTTTTTAACTGTTGGCTATGCTGCTAGTTTAGCGGTCAAGGAATTCAAGTCTAAAAACGAGTATTTATTTTACTACAATAATGCTATTTCAAAAATGGAACTTTGGTTGTATGCTTGGTCTTATACTTTTGTTTTTCTTGTTATACTGAGTTTTGCCTTTAACTTTATCGCTACACTATTTTGAAAAAACATATTTTAGAAGTAGATAGTGTACAGAAAAGATACGATACCCAATCTATTCTTTCCGACGTATATTTGAAATGCGAGACTAATGATATTATAGGTTTGTTAGGTCGAAATGGTTCTGGAAAATCGACTTTGTTAAAAATTATCTTCGGAATTGAAGCTGCTGATTTTAAGTTTGTGCGAATTGATGGAGTGGTGAAAACTAAAACCAGTGATTTATTTAATGAAATAAGCTATCTCTCTCAAGACAATTTTATTCCGAACCAATTCTCGGTCAAGAAAGCAATTTCACTCTCCATAAATAGCCTGCAAATGGAGGATTTCTATAATGATGAAATGATAGAATCGTTTATTAATAGAAAAATTTCGCAGTTGTCAGGAGGAGAGTTACGCTATTTAGAAATCAAGTTGGTACTTTGTAATTCTTCTAAATTTGTTCTTTTAGACGAACCTTATAATGGGTTGTCACCGCTTATGATCGAAAAAGTAAATACACTGATAAAAGTAAATGCTAAACAAAAAGGCATTCTAATTACAGATCATAATTATGAAAATGTGATTTCACTCTCAACTAAATTGATGCTGATGAAAGATGGAAAAGCGCATCATCTTAAATGTAAAGAAGAATTAGTCAGTAAAGGATATTTAAACGCGGATTTTTTTTAAATATTTTTAAAAAATTTCAATAGGATCTGTGTCAATTCTTCTTGATTTTCAATATGACTCATGTGTCCGTCTGGAAAAGTGACTAACGGTACTTTTGTGTTCTCAATTTGTTCTTTTGATTCTTCGAAAGGTAAAACGGGATCTTTCTCTCCCAGAATCAGTAGTTTTGGAAAAGCAGTAAGATGCAGTAGCACTTCGCGATCATTTCTAATTTTCATTCCTTCTAGTGAAGCTACGATTCCTTGTAGTGGCGTTTTTAGCGCTTTGTTTTTTACAATTTCAATCTCAGCACTTAGCCTTTCTCGGTTTCCTTCACTAAATAAATTAGCAATAGAGAGAGAGATAAAATTCACAAAAGATTGTTTCACGGCTCTTATCGCTCGATCGCGATTTACTTTTCGTTCGTCGCTATCTGCTCTAGCTGTCGAATTTAGTAAAACCAAGCCTTTTACATTTTCTGGATATAATTCGGCGAAAGCCAAAGCTACATAACCCCCCATCGAATGTCCCACAAGAATTGCTTTTCGGATGCGCAACTCCGCTAAAACAGCATGCACGACATCGGCGTTGTCTTCCATGGAATGGACATAGCCTAAACATTCTGTTTCTCCGTGACCCAATAAATCAATTGTGATCACTCGGTTTTTTTTCGAAAAGGTAGCAATGTAATTATCCCACATACTTTGGTTTTCCAGGAAACCATGAAGCAGGACAATAGTGGTGCCTTTTCCTGAGTCAGAATAAGAGATGCTGGTATTTTTAAACAGAATTTGTTTCAACGGTTTTGGTTTGTTTTTGCAAAATTAGAACTTTAATTGTTTTGAACCAATAAGGGTTAAAGATATTGAGTTGAGCTAGCTTAAAAATCGGATATTTAAAAAAAAATCATTCTAAGAAGCGTAGCGCGGTTTTCTACAAGGATTTAAAAATCTTGCAGGATTGCTATAATGTTAATAAATATAATGTGTATATTTTTAAAAGCCGCTCATATTTGTTCATTGTCATGATGAGATCCTTCCTTTGTCAGGATGACAAATTTGCGGCTAGATTGATGTGGGATAGTTAAACCTTAAAAGCGATTATCTCCATCCAATAAATTTCCTAATCCGCCCAATAAGCTTCCTTCACCACGGCTATCTCCACCCGCTTTTGGTGCTGAAGCTATAATTCTATCTGCGAGTCTGCTGAAAGGTAAGGATTGTACGTACACCGTTCCGGGACCGCGAAGGGTTGCGTAGAACAAACCTTCTCCTCCAAATATGGAGTTCTTGATTCCGCCAATGAACTCGATATCGTAATCTACATCTTTTGTGAATCCTATGATGCAGCCCGTATCTACTTTTAGGACTTCGCCCGCTCTTAGTTCTTTTTTGGCCATGGTACCTCCTGAATGTACAAAAGCCATTCCGTCACCTTCTAGTTTTTGCATGATGAATCCTTCTCCGCCAAAGAGTCCGCGGCCTAGTTTTTTAGAAAATTCAATTCCAACAGATACGCCTTTGGCTGCGCAAAGAAAAGAGCTTTTTTGACAGATGAATTTTCCCTGGAATTCAGTTAAATCGATAGGAAGGATTTTTCCTGGATATGGAGAAGCGAATGACACTTTTCCTTTACTGTGGTGCTGATTAATAAAAGCGGTCATAAATAAGCTTTCGCCAGTAAGGACTCTTTTTCCGGCATTTAAAAGCTGGCCAAATATTCCTGATTTTTGTTCAGAACCATCTCCAAAAATGGTTTCCATCTGGATGTTATTATCCATCATCATAAAACTTCCTGCCTCGGCAATGACGATTTCTTGCGGATCCAGTTCGATCTCTACATATTGCATTTCTTCGCCAAATATCTGGTAATCTATTTCGTGTGCTGTCATAATTTTGATTTTTTTTGATTTTTAAAAGATGATTTTTTTTTAACCGTAAATAAATTAAGTTTTATTAAATTATTGATCTACTATATGACGTAGGTACTACTATAAAGTTACAGTTTTATGATTGTTTTGGGATGGTAGTTTTGGAAGAATTAACGTAGTTTTTAATGCGCAAGGGATAGTAGTGAAAAGCCCACAGTCCTGATTTTTAGGGACGAGGACTTGTAGCGTATAGCCCGACCCGGTTGGAGTTTACGGAAGCGGGGATGCGCCCAAAACATTGGGAATAGGTTTAATCGTTATGTGTAATTTGTTAACTGAAAACTGAGTTTGTTCCATAAAAAAAAACGACTATCATATCTGAAAGTCGTTCTAAGGTGTTTTTTGTTTCCCCTTCGGAGGTTAGGGGGATTAAGAATTCATCAAAGTTTCAATTTCATCCACTTCAACAGGAATGTTGCGCATCAGATTAAACGGCTCTCCAGTTTCCTGGATAACTACATCATCTTCTAGACGGATTCCGAAACCTTCTGCAGGAATGTAAATTCCTGGCTCAACAGTGAAAACCATATTAGCTTGCATCGGTTCGGTCAAGATTCCGTAATCATGGGTGTCTAATCCCATGTGGTGGGAAGTTCCGTGCATGAAATATTTTTTGTAAGCGGGCCAGTCAGGATTTTCATTTTGTACATCGGCTTTGTCAAGCAATCCTAAACCAAGTAACTCAGAAGTCATTATTTTTCCCACTTCAATGTGGTATTGTTTCCAAATTGTTCCTGGAACAAGCATTTTAGTAGCTTCGTTTTTAACATTCAAAACGGCATTGTAAACTGCTTTTTGACGGTCAGTAAATTTTCCTGAAACCGGAATAGTACGGGTCATATCGCTTGAATAGTTAGCATACTCTGCACCCACATCTAATAAAATCAAATCCCCTGCTTTACATTGCTGGTTGTTTTCGATATAATGCAAAACATTTGCGTTATTTCCTGAACCTATAATTGGTGTGTAAGCAAAACCTTTGGAACGATTGCGAAGGAATTCGTGAATGAACTCGGCTTCGATTTCGTATTCCATTACATTTGGTTTCACAAAAGAAAGAATTCTACGGAATCCTTTTTCAGTAATATTACAAGCTTGCTGAATCAAATCTATCTCTTCGCTTTCTTTTATAGAACGGATGCGCTGCAAAATAGGATTACTCTTTGCAACAGCATGTGCAGGGTATTTATCTTTCCACCATTTAACAAAACGGGCCTCGCGAGTTTCTGTTTCGACAGTAGCTCTGTAATGTTCGTTAGTATTGATATATATTGTTTCAGAATGTGTCATTAATTCGAACAAAACTTTTTCGAATTCCTGCAACCAATATACGGTTTTGATTCCTGAAACTGCCAATGCACGTTCTTTGGTTAGTTTTTCACCTTCCCAAACGGCAATGTGATCGTTAGTTTCTTTCAAAAATAATATCTCTCTTTGATACTCATAAGGAGCGTCTGGAAATAATAATAAGATGCTTTCTTCCTGATCCACACCACTTAAATAAAAGATATCGCGGTGTTGTGCAAACGGCATTGTACTGTCGGCACTAATTGGATAAATATCATTAGAGTTAAAAATGGCAACACTTTTTGGCTTCATTTGAGCCATAAATTTACTACGGTTCTTTATAAATAAGTCACGGTCAATTTGATGGTATTTCATGTTCTTTCTATTTAATCTTTTTATTTATTCAAAAATACTAAGATTAAATTGTTTCGAGTTATGAATTTGATAATTTTATGAAAAAACAACAAAAACGCATTGGTTTAAAAAACATACTTTTTAAACTAATGCGTTATGGAGTTAGTAATGAATAGCTTTGTTTAGAATTGCGCAGCTTCGGTAGAATTTTTCATGGCAGTTGTAGATGATTTTCCTGTCGTAACGGTGTTTTGAACAGCGTCAAAATAAGATGTCCCTACAAAACTTTGATGCTTAACTGCTCTAAAACCGTGTTTTTGCAAAGCAAATTCTCTTTCTTGCAATTCAGAGTAGCCCGCCATCCCTCTTTCTTTATACGCTTTAGATAATTCGAACATACTTGTATTTAGGGCATGAAATCCAGCTAAAGTGATAAATTGGAATTTATAGCCCATTGCGGCTAAATCTTCTCTAAAAGTTTCCATCTGCGCTACTGATAATTTTGCTGCCCAGTTGAATGATGGTGAGCAGTTATATGCTAGCAATTTACCCGGAAATTCTTTGTGAATGGCATCAGCAAATTGTTTTGCGTATGCTAAATCCGGGTTGCTGGTTTCCATCCAAATTAAATCCGCGTAAGGGGCGTAACTCAATCCTCTGTCAATTCCTTGTTGTACGCCGCTATTTACATGGAAAAATCCTTCACTTGTTTTTTCTCCCGTAATAAATTTAGCGTCTCTTGGATCTATATCGCTAGTCAATAAGTTAGCCGCATCAGCATCTGTTCGAGCTACAATTAATGTGGGAGTTCCCATAACATCAGTCGCTAAACGTGCTGCGATTAATTTATTTATCGCTTCCTGTGTAGGAACTAATACTTTTCCGCCCAGGTGTCCACATTTTTTTGCGGAGCTTAATTGATCTTCAAAGTGTACTCCTGAAGCGCCTGCTTCAATCATAGCTTTCATTAATTCGAATGCATTCAAATTACCTCCAAAACCTGCTTCTGCATCGGCCACGATCGGTACTAAATAGTCTTTTTTGTGTCTTTCTCCGTTAACAACCTGTATTTGGTCGGCTCTCAATAAGGCATTGTTAATCCGTTTTACTACCAAAGGAACGCTATTTACCGGGTATAAAGATTGATCAGGGTACATTTCGCCTGCCACGTTAGCATCAGCGGCAACTTGCCATCCACTTAAATAGATAGCTTCTAGTCCAGCTTCAACTTCTTGAATGGCTTGGTTTCCTGTTAGTGCGCCTAATCCTGCTACAAAATCTTGTGAGTTAAGTTTGTTCCATAATTTTTCAGCACCAAGTTTGGCGATACTATGTTCTATTTTGTAAGAGCCTTGAAGTTTTACTACTTCTTCGGCTGTATATGGACGTTCAACGCCTTTCCATCTTGGGTTTGTTATCCAGTCACTAACTAATTCTTGAATTCTTGTTTCGGTAGTTTTCATAATTTCTAATTTATTGGTTTTTTGGTTGGTTGTTTTATATGTATTTGTATCCGGGAATCGTTAAAAAGTCGATAAATTTAGGATTGACAACTAGAATATCCAATAGTTGTTTGGCTAATTTGTATTTGCCTTTTTCATGATTTTCATCTCCTACAAGTTTTCTTATTTTTTCGAATTCCTCCATGGCAATACGATGATAATAGCTGTCATTCAATTCTTTTCCATCTTCTAATGTTACTTTGTTTTGTAGCCATTGCCATAGTTGGGATCTGGAAATTTCTGCTGTTGCAGCATCTTCCATCAAATGATGAATGGCGGCAGCACCTTGGCCGTTGAGCCATGAGGCTATGTAAAGAATAGAAACATTTATATTTTTTCTGACTCCTTCTTCAGTAATGGTTCCAACTGGTGCTTCTAATAGGTTTTCTTCAGAAACGTTAACGTCTTCTCTTTTTACATGAATCTGATTTTTTGTAGGCATGTATTTGTCGAATACTGTCATGGCTAATCCCACTAGATCCGGATGCGCTACCCAAGTACCATCATGTCCGTTTTTTGCTTCACGTTCCTTATCGGCGATGACCTTGTTGAATGCGATTGTGTTCGCTTCGGGATCATTTTTTATCGGAATTTGTGCTGCCATTCCACCTATAGCGTGGATGTTTCTTTTGTGACATCTTTGAATCACCAATTGTGAGTAGGCAAGCATAAATGGAGAAGTCATCGTTACTTGGTCTCTATTCGGGACAATAAATGCCGGATTGTTTCTTAATTTTTTGATGTAAGAGAAAATGTAATCCCATCGACCACAGTTTAGGCCTACGATGTGTTCTTTCAACTCAAATATGATTTCGTCTAACTGGAAACTTGCTGTTATCGTTTCAATTAATACCGTTACTTTGATTGTTCCTCGTGGTATTTTTAAGTAGTCTTCGGTAAAATCGATTACTTCGTTCCACCATCTTGCTTCTAGATAATGCTCTAATTTTGGAATGTAATAATAGGGAGCTGATCCATTTTCTATTAATTGGTCGAAATTATGAAAAGCGTATAATCCAAAATCAATTAATGAACCGGAAGTTTCTGTACCGTCTATCAAAATATTCTTTTCCGATAAATGCAATCCTCTAGCTCTAACAATTAAAACGGCAGGCTTGTCGTTCAGCTTGTATTTTTTGTTTTTGATTGGGTCTTCTAATGAAATTGTTTTGTTCACCGCATCGATTAAGTTTTGCTGACCATTCATTAGATTGTCCCAAGTAGGCGATGTGCTGTCTTCAAAATCAGCCATAAATGTTTTTGCTCCGCAGTTGAGTGCGTTGATCACCATTTTTCTATCGACTGGGCCTGTTATTTCTACTCTTCGATCTAATAAATCGTCGGGTGTGCAAGCAGCTTGCCAGTCACTTTCTCTGATATTTTTTGTTTCTATTGGAAAGCTGGGCAAATTCCCAGCATCAAATAGCAGCTGTTGTTTTTCTCGTCTTTCTAATAGCAAAAGTCTTTGGTTATTAAATTGACGATGTAAGTCGGTTACAAAGTCGATTGCGGTATCTGTTAAAATATTCGCATACTGCTGAGATGATTTAGCAGTGATTTGGAATGAATATTCGGTTGTTTTAGTTTTATCTTTCATGGTTAATGTGTTTTACATGACAATGTTACGAAAAGTTTTTTACAAAACAAGCGAACGTTCGCAAAAAATATAAAAAACTTTTTTCTTACATTTTTATTTTTTAGCGTATATTTGAAATAGTGCAATGTGTCTGGGTTTAGGGTTGTTGTCTTTTTCGAAAAGAAAAAATAGCAGCTCCAAATGAAATAGAAAGCTTTCATCAATTGCTCTTAAAAAATTAATATACCGCGGTATGACTGTAGAAAAAGAATATATTAAATTGATTTTTGGGCTGAAACTCAAGCAAGCTCGCACGAATAAGAATTTATCTTTATTTGGTTTGGCAAAAATCACAGATCTGTCAAAATCGTATTTGAACGAAATCGAAAAAGGTAAAAAATATCCAAAAACAGATAAGATTATACTTCTATCGGAAAAGTTAGATGTTTCTTATGATAATATGGTTTCCTTGAAGTTGGATAATAATCTGGCTCCAATAGGGGAAATCTTAAAATCTGGGATTCTAAAGGAGATTCCTTTAGATGTTTTCGGAATCCAGGAAAATGATCTTATTGATATTATTGCTAATGCGCCTGCAAAAGTAAATGCCTTTATTAGCACGATTATCGAGATAGCGCAGCACTATAATTTAACTCGAGAGAGTTTTTTTCTGGCCGCCTTACGTTCGTACCAAGAAGCGCATAATAATTATTTTGAGGATTTAGAGCAAAAAGTGTTAGACTTCTCAAAAGCATTTCAAATAAATATAGACAGTAAAATTGCTGTTGGAGATTTGACAGCTGTGTTGATCGAAGAATATGGTTATACAATTCAGGAGATTGTTTTTTCAGAGCAGGAGGAATTAGGAGATTTGCGATCTATATATGTTCCAAAAAGTAAAACTTTGTTACTTTCATTAGACATCGACGAACAACAAAAGGCATTCATTCTAGCTAAGGAGATTGCTTATAATTATTTAGAAATAACCGAAAGATTGTATACTTTCAGTTGGATAAAATTCGACAATTTTGATCAGGTTTTAAATAATTTCTATGCTTCTTATTTTGCTGGAGCGTTACTAATACCTAGAAAAAAATTGGTTGGCGAATTGAATTTGTTTTTGGCTAAAACAGATCCTAAGCCACAAGAAATGCTGCAATTAATGGGTAAGTTTAATGTATCTCCAGAATCGTTTTACCAACGATTAACTAATATTTTACCTAAGGATTTCCAATTAAAAAATATATTTTTTCTTCGATTGTCTCATAAAATCGGCGCGGATACTTATCAGATTAAAAAAGAGCTGCATATTACTAATCAGCAGGAGCCGCATGCTAACGAAATGAACGAGCATTATTGCCGTCGTTGGGTTTCAGTTAAAACAATCGAGCAATCCATAGCGCAGCATAAAAAACACTTTTTTGATGCTCAGATTTCGAGTTACGAAAACAGCGGAAACGAGTATTTTGTTTTTTCATCGGCCACCGAAGATCCTTTCAAAAAAGATTGTTTGAGAAGTATATCTGTTGGTATTTTGATTACGTCTAGCATGAAGAAGAAATTTAAATTCATCGATAATAAATCAATTAAAAAGCAAATTGTAGGAGTTACTTGTGAAACATGTGCTGTAAAAAACTGCGAAGAAAGAGTTTCTGCTCCCATTCAACTAGAACTCAAAACCCGAAATGAAAATACGGATTTAATAGTTCAAAAATACATGGACAAGTTTAGTTAATTGTGTCTAAGACATACAGAAATCTGGTTTTTTGTCACGGAATAAATAGAATATCTATTATTTTGTTAAATTGTAAGGTCTGAAAAAGAATCTTCAACGAAGTGATAAATGTTTTAATGAATTGAACTACAATTAGAAATTAGTTTTTTAAAGGCTTAAATTTAGTGGAAACCGACACTTTAAAATCATTATAAATAACAGCGAAAAGGTTGTAGTTCATTTCATTTTGCTTTATTTTTGTGGTATTTTTTAAAACAAATTATTCAAATCTTATGGCAAAATCTGCATTATTGAAGTCGTCAATAGCTAAAAAAGTTGCTATGGCGCTTTCAGGAATTTTTTTAATGCTGTTCTTAGCACAGCATTTTTTTATTAATATGACTTCGGTTTTTAGTTCCGATACTTTTAATTCGATTTCTCATTTTATGGGAAATAACGCACTGGTTCAATTTGTGATTCAGCCCATTTTAATTGTAGGTGTTATTTTTCACTTTACAATGGGTTTTGTTTTAGAAATTCAAAACAGAAACGCAAGACCAATTTCGTATGCTAAAAACAACGGAGCTGCAAATTCTTCTTGGACTTCAAGAAACATGATCTATTCTGGAGTAGTAGTTCTGGCATTTTTAGGATTGCATTTTTACGACTTTTGGTTTCCAGAGATGGTTTACAAGTACGTTGAGGTAAGCCCATTAGACGAAACAAGATATTTCCACGAATTAGTGGCTAAATTTGAAAGTCCGGTACGAACAGGATTGTATTCACTTTCTTTTATTTTGTTAGCATTACACTTATGGCACGGATTCAGCTCTTCTTTTCAATCAGTTGGGTTTAATAATAAATATTCAAGATCTTTAAAAGCTTTTGGATACGCTTTTGCAATTGTGATTCCTTTTGGATTCATTTTTATTGCATTATTTCATCATTTCAATCATTAATATTCAATTATAATGGCATTAGACTCAAAAATTCCAAATGGTCCTATTTCGGACAAATGGACAAATTATAAAGATCATATTAATTTAGTAAATCCTGCTAACAAACGTAACCTTGATGTTATTGTTGTTGGTACAGGATTAGCTGGAGGTTCTGCTGCTGCAACTTTGGCAGAGCTAGGATATAACGTTAAAGCATTTTGTTTTCAAGATTCCCCTCGTCGTGCGCACTCAATTGCAGCACAAGGTGGTATTAACGCTGCAAAAAATTATCAAGGAGACGGAGATTCAACTTTTAGATTGTTTTATGACACTGTAAAAGGGGGAGATTACCGCGCTCGTGAAGCAAACGTACACCGTCTTGCTGAAGTTTCAACAAATATTATTGACCAATGTGTGGCTCAAGGAGTCCCATTGGCGCGTGAATATGGAGGTTTATTAGATAATCGTTCTTTTGGTGGTGCGCTAGTATCGAGAACCTTTTATGCTAGGGGGCAAACAGGGCAGCAATTGTTACTTGGTGCTTACTCAGCAATGAATCGTCAAATAGGTCGTGGAAAAATAAAAATGCACAACCGTCACGAGATGCTAGATATAGTAATCGTAAACGGAAAAGCAAGAGGGATTATCGCTCGTAATTTAATTACTGGTGAAATCGAAAGACATTCCGCTCATGCAGTTGTGATCGCCTCTGGTGGTTACGGAAATGTATTTTTCTTATCAACAAATGCCATGGGATCTAATGCTACAGCAGCATGGAAAATCCATAAAAAAGGAGCTTATTTTGCAAATCCTTGTTACACACAAATTCACCCTACATGTATTCCAGTTTCTGGAGACCACCAATCGAAATTAACTTTGATGTCAGAGTCATTGCGTAATGATGGTCGTATTTGGGTTCCTGCTAAACTAGAAGATGCTAAGGCAATTCGTGAAGGAAAGAAAAAAGCAATTGATTTATCTGAAGCTGAAAGAGATTATTACTTAGAAAGAAGATATCCAGCTTTTGGTAACTTAGTTCCTAGAGATGTAGCTTCTCGTGCAGCTAAAGAAAGATGTGACGCTGGTTTTGGAGTAAACAAAACCGGTGAAGCAGTTTACTTGGATTTTGCTGCAGCGATACAACGTTACGGAAAAGAGCAAGCTTTCTTAAAAGGAATTGATGCTAATGATAAAAAAGCGGTTACTAAACTAGGTACTGAGGTTGTAAAAAATAAATACGGGAATTTATTCCAGATGTATTATAAAATTGTAGATGAGGATCCTTATACTTCACCTATGATGATTTACCCAGCGGTTCACTACACAATGGGTGGGACATGGGTTGATTATAACTTGATGACTACAATTCCTGGATGTTTCTCAATTGGAGAATCTAACTTCTCTGATCACGGTGCAAATAGACTTGGAGCTTCTGCCTTGATGCAAGGTTTAGCTGATGGTTATTTTGTATTGCCATACACAATTGGAGATTACTTATCTCCAGATATTAAAATGGGTCCTATCCCAATTGATTCTCCAGAATTTGAAGCTGCAGAAAAAGGAGTTAAAGACCAAATCGAGAGATTCATGAATAATAACGGAACACATTCTGTTGACTATTTCCACAGGAAATTAGGGAAAATCATGTGGGACAAAGTGGGTATGGCTCGTAATGCTCAAGGACTAAACGAAGCAATCAATGAAATCTCTGCTTTACGTGAAGAGTTTTATAAGGATGTAAAAATTCCTGGGACAGATAAAGGGTTCAACCAAGAACTAGAGAAAGCAACTCGTGTAGCTGACTTTTTAGAACTAGGCGAATTATTTGCTAAGGATGCATTGCACCGTAACGAGTCTTGTGGAGGACATTTCCGTGAGGAATATCAAACAGAAGATGGGGAAGCAAAACGTGATGACGAAAATTTCGCTTACGTTGCTGCTTGGGAATACAAAGGAAAACCTAGTGACGCTGTTCTACACAAGGAAGATTTGGTATTTGATGCCGTTAAATTAGTTCAAAGAAATTACAAATAGCATTTAGTTAAAAGGCTAAAGTAGTAAGATGAAATGACTTCACGTCAATCGACTTTCGACTTTCGTTTTTATGACTTTCAAACTAAAAAAGTATGAAACTTACATTAAAAATATGGCGTCAAAAAAACGCCCAAGATAAAGGAGCAATGGTTGATTATCAAATCGACGGAATTGAGCCAGACATGTCTTTCCTTGAAATGCTAGACGTTTTCAATGAAGATTTAATGAGCAAAGGTGGTGAACCAGTTGCTTTTGATCATGACTGTCGCGAAGGAATTTGCGGAATGTGTTCTTTATTCATTAACGGAGAGGCGCACGGACCAGATAGAGGTGTAACAACTTGTCAATTACACATGCGTATGTTTAAGGATGGTGATACAATTACCATCGAACCATTTCGCGCAGCTGCTTTTCCAGTAGTTAAAGATTTAGTTGTTAATCGTAGTGCTTTTGATAGAATTCAACACGCTGGTGGATTTATATCTGTAAATACTTCAGGAAATACAATCGACGCTAATGCTATTCCAATTAACAAGCAAGATGCTGACGATGCGTTTGATGCCGCTACTTGTATTGGTTGTGGAGCTTGTGTAGCGAGTTGTAAAAACTCTTCTGCAATGTTATTTGTGGCTGCAAAAGTATCTCAATATGCATTATTGCCTCAAGGTAAAATTGAAGCAACTGATCGTGTATTAAATATGGTGAGCCAAATGGATGCGGAAGGTTTCGGAAACTGTTCGAATACTGGAGCATGTGAGGTTGAATGTCCGAAAGGAATTTCTTTAGAGAACATTGCTCGTATGAACAGAGAATATTTATCTGCAAGTATGAAAGGTTAAAAATAACTCGTTTTTCAATATTAAAAAAACGCATTCATTGATTTGAATGCGTTTTTTTTGTCCAATTTATTTGAAATAGTTAATCTTTCCAGCCCCAGGGCGCAGCAGGTGTAGGGACTGTTTTTGTTAAATCAAATTTTACTGTAAACAATCGTTCTGAACCTATGCGTCTTAGATTATAAGTAAACGATGTTTCGTCTAAAGTGATCCACCAAACATTGGCCGCGGCATTTGGAATTGTATCATAGGTTTGTTGATCTGCTGGGAAAAACTGTAGTGTTGACGAACCAGAATTAGTCGTTGTTCCACCATATTGAGTAACTTTATCTTCCGAACCGTCTTCGTGACGGTGATCGTGTTTCAATTCAATGCGGTCATTTTTATAGGTTAATACCCAAGTTCGAGATTTGTCATCAGCTACAAAAAACGGAATTCTTATTGTAGTTTCTCCACAATTGCGAACGTGCATTACTAATTTTTTATTTCGAAAAGTATCATTGTCCGCTCCTTCTGTAACTTGGCCTTCAAAAGATTTTCCGCATTGTTTCTGTAAGTTTTCCCAAAATTGTTTTGCACCTGATTTCTGTTGGCCGAAAGCAAAAACAGAGATTAGCATGGCGCAAAGGAGTAGTTTCTTTTTCATGTTTTTTTTTAGCTAATATAATGAACTTAAATTACTGTGATATTTCTTAATTTTATAAAAAATTAAAGCAATGCAAGTTATATTGATTCAAGCTCCTTTAATTTGGGAAAACCCAAAGTTAAATCGTGATTATTTCGAAGAAAAAATTAATGCACTTTCTCAAAAGATTGATTTAATTTTACTTCCAGAGATGTTCACCACGGGATTTACTATGAATCCTAGGGCTGTTGCTGAGACAATGGAGGGAGAAACTGCACTGTGGATGCAATCTTTGGCAAAAGCTAAAAACAGCGCTATCACGGGAAGTGTTGTTATTGAGGAGAACGGTAATTTTTATAATAGAATGTTGTTTGTGTTCCCTTCGGGCGAAATTCAGCATTATGATAAAAGGCATTTATTTACTCTTGCAGGAGAGGAAAAAGTATATACGGCAGGGACTAAAAAATTGATTGTTGAGTATTTAGGTTGGAAAATCTGTCCGCTTGTATGTTATGATTTGCGTTTCCCGGTTTTTTCGAGAAATGTTGAAAATTATGATTTACTGATTTATGTTGCCAGTTGGCCAAAAATTAGAACAAATGCTTGGGATGCTTTATTAAAAGCGCGCGCAATAGAAAACATGAGTTATGTAATTGGGGTGAATAGAACAGGAGTAGACAACAATGGACATGCTTACATAGGACATTCACAAGTTGTCGATTATTTAGGCGATTATATAGTGGAACCACATGAAATCGACGCTGTTTTAAAGGTTACATTAGACAATTCAAAATTAATTGAGGCGCGAAAAAAATTTGGTTTTCTAAACGATCAAGATGATTTTGAGCTTAGAAACTAGATTTTTTCTTGTTTTCCGTTTTCTTTTTTGGTTCAGGAGTGTACGGAATACTCAAATCAAAAGCTTGTTCTACATCCCAATTTGCCCTGATGTCTATTTCTTTTGAAAAATAAATCACTTCTTCCGAATAGCGTTTCTCTAGGTAATTTCCTGAATCGTAGACTTTATTTTTATTATCGTCATAAATGGCACGAAGCGTGAATAAAGAGGGTTCCATCAGGTTGAAATCAACTGTATTGTCACTCTCTGTATATTCTGAAGCTAAAATGTCTCCTTTTAGATTTGTTAATTCTACAATGACTGGGAAGCGTTTTACATTTTCCAATTTTACTCTAAGGTTCCCATAATCGGAAGTGTTTTGAGTAGTAATATTGTATTTTAAAGTGTCATTCGATTTTTCGAAAAAATCAGTAAGTGCGCCTGGTAGGATGCTGAAGGTATATTTTTCTAATGGTTCTTTCTTGAAGTCAATAAATAATTTCTGGTTGAATTCATCATATTCAGTAGTAAACGGAATTGCGATAGAATCTTTATTGATGAGTTTAATTTTCGAATTGTCGAACTTTACTAAAGGCGTGTTGCTTTCTAATGTAAACCGATTTCTAAAATGCAAGTTGCCGTTGTAAATCGCAGCGATGTTTAAGGTGTCTTTTTTCTGGTCTTTAATTTTGATAGAAAAGTCTCTTTGGTATTTATTTTTGGCTACAGCCAATGATAAAGAATCCGCTTTAAGGGGTTTAAACCATATTTGCAGTGAATCTTTTTTAGGTAGCTGAGTAACAATCGAAGCTAAGTTTTCGTTGTTGTTTTTTAGCGTTATTGATGGTCTAGAATTAGCTAAACTCATATTTCCTTCATATGCCATGACTAATCTATTTCCGGATGCTTGTGTAGGCTTAAAGGCTTTGAATGGTAATATTTCCTTGAATAATTCCAATTCATACACAGTGTCATTTGGAATAGTGATGAAATTTTTGATGAAAGCAATTTTGTCCTCTTTAGGATTGAATTTATTATTACTGTTTTTGTCTTTCAGCGCCACAAGAAGGTATTTTCCAGCTTTTAAATTTTCTAGTCGAAATGTTTTTAAACTGTCTAAGGTATTTGTAATATATCTGGGATTCTCGTTGTAAATAACGGAGTCATTAAAGGCTTCATTTACGTCATAAAGCATCACGGAAACAAAAGGTGCTACTTCAATATCATAGGCGTCTTTAATTCTGCCTCCAATGGCTAAGGAGTCGATATAATCCCCAGTTGAAAAAATATATTTGAATTGATTGTATGGGTTTCCTTCGTTATTATCAGCGATACTTTGACCAAAATTGATGCTATAGGTTGTGTTAGCTTTAAGAGTGTCTATTATTTTTATCGAAAGAAATTTAGATGCGGATGTTGGTGAAATAATCGGTTCGTATTTCATGGGAGGTGAAATAATCAATTGCTTATTTAGGTTTTTAAGCTTGATGTTTTCATCGAAGGTTAATTTAATTTCGTCTCCTTTAAAATTTGTGCTAAAATTTTCAGGGAAACTCGTTTTTAATACAGGCGCAATCGTGTCTTTTAGACCTCCTGTGATGGATCCTCTTTTGGCGCAACTTGCGATAACTATAAGCAACAGAAGGGAAATATATCTTAAATTGTTTTTCAACATATCAAATTAGTATTAGAGTGTACAAAATAACAATTATAATTGCTGAGATTGAAGTTTTTTATAAAATTATTATAGGTAATCGATTAGGTGTACTTTTAGTGCTCTTCTGCTACATTTTGGTTTTTAATGCTTAATTTTACTTATTGGCGCAGCATGTATTAATAATTTGTTGGTAGTTTTTCGCTGCGTTTTGCAATTAAAAATAAGTAGAAGATTTAAAGAATGAGAAAAGTAGAGCATATAGGGATTGCGGTGAAAGATTTAGAAGTTTCAAATTTATTGTTCGAAAAACTTTTTGGAGCACCGGCTTATAAATTTGAGGAAGTCGAAAGTGAAGGAGTGACAACTTCATTTTTTATGAACGGACCTAATAAAATTGAGCTTTTGGCGGCGACAAATCCAGAGAGTCCTATTGCTAAATTTTTAGAAAAGAAAGGCGAGGGTATTCATCACATAGCTTTTGATGTAGAAAACATAGAAGAAGAAATTGCCCGACTTAAAAATGAGGGTTTTGTTGTCTTAAATGAAGTTCCAAAGAAAGGAGCTGATAATAAGTTGGTCGCCTTCCTGCATCCCAAAAGTACTAATGGGGTTTTAATTGAGCTTTGTCAAGAAATAAAATAATTTTTTTTCGAAAGTTTAAAAGCTAATAATCAATGGTTTTGTAATTTTAATCTTAAAAAGATGTAAGTTGGTTAGAAATCTAAGCTAAAAATATTTGGAGCAAACGAAAAATAGTAGTAATATTGCACACTCTTAACCGGTCCTATAGCTCAGCTGGTTAGAGCACCTGACTCATAATCAGGTGGTCCCTGGTTCGAGCCCAGGTGGGACCACATTTAAAAACCCCTCAAGATTAATTATTTTGAGGGGTTTTTTATATACGTGTAAATCTATTTTCATTAAAATTCATTAAAAAAAAGGTATCTTTATCTTGGAATAGTTGTTTTTGTGAGTCTTCATGGATAGATTATTGATTTCTGTAAAATCATAGGAATAAACAACTTAAATTGCTTTTTTTTAATCAATTGATTTACTATTTTTGGGAATTATGAAGGTAATGTTAGATAGATTCTTTCTTTTGCTTGTTTTCCTGGCGGGGGCTTTTTGTTCTTTTGCCGCTAAGGGGAAGGAGCCGCCTCAACCCAATCCTGCTGGAAAAAATAATTCTGCGCTTACTACTTTTTCAGGTCCTGGGCCTCCTCCTCCTGGACTGCCTATTGATGAAAACATCCTTATTTTAATAATAATTGCGCTTCTATTTGGAATTTATATTATCTATAATCACAGATTAAAAACAAAAGCTTCGATGTAAATCGAAGCTTTTGTTTATAAAAGGAGTTTTTAGTTTTTACTGTATAAGCGAGAAACATATTTCCCAATTACATCAAACTCGAGGTTGATTTTTGTACCAATCACGAAATTCTTAAAATTCGTGTGTTCGTGGGTATATGGAATTATCGCAACACTAAATTGATTTTTCTTTGAGTTTACAACTGTTAAACTTACTCCGTTTACGGTAATCGAACCTTTTTCGATAGTAAGGTTGTTTAGCGCTTGATCGTATTCAAAGGTGTAATGCCAGCTGCCATTGGTTTCTTCGGCTTCAATGCAAATACCTGTTTGATCTACATGTCCTTGTACGATGTGTCCGTCAAGACGGTCTCCTAATTTCATGGCTCTTTCCAGGTTGACACTGTCGCCCACTGTCCAGCCTCCTATATTCGTTTTTTGAATAGTTTCGTTAATTGCGGTAACGGTATATGAGCTGTCTGTTATTGCTACCACAGTTAAGCAAATTCCATTGTGGGAAACGCTTTGATCTATTTTTAGTTCGGCCGTGATGGAGGAATTGATTGTGATGTGAATATTGTCTTTCTCTTTTTTTATTTCTTGGATAGTGCCAAGGGTTTCTATGATTCCTGTAAACATTTCTTGTTTTATTTTACTAAATTTGCACTTCAAAATTAGTAATAAATAACTAGAGGTAATGATGAAAAAAGCAGAAAATATAATTGTTGGAATTTCGATAGGAGATTTAAACGGTATTGGAAGCGAGGTTGTTCTTAAAACTTTCGAGGATTCTCGAATGTTAGAACTGTGTACTCCTGTTATTTTTGCTAATGTGAAAATAATGTCATTCATAAAAAAGAATTTAGATTCAGCAGTTCCGTTGCATGGAATTGATAAGTTAGATCAAATTCTTCCTGGGAAGATCAATGTTTTCAATCTTTGGAGAGAAGGCGTGGATTTGAATCTTGGAGTAAATGATGATAAGGTAGGTGAGTATGCGGTAAAATCATTTATTGCTGCTACAAATGCTTTAAAAGATGGATTGGTGGATGTTTTAGTTACTGCGCCAATAAATAAATACAATATTCAATCAGAAGAGTTTAAGTTTCCTGGGCATACGGATTATTTAGATCGGGAATTGGAAGGGAATGCGTTGATGTTGATGGTTCAAGGTAATTTAAGAGTGGGTTTGTTGACAGATCACATTCCTGTTAGTGAAGTGGCGTCTCGACTTACTGAAGAGCTTATTAGAGTAAAAATTGAGACGGTAAGAAAAGCGCTTATTCAGGATTTTAGTATCAATAAACCAAAGATTGCGGTATTAGGATTAAATCCGCATTGTGGTGATGGTGGTGTGATAGGTAAAGAAGATGATGCGGTGTTGAAGCCAACATTGAAAAAAATATTCGAAAAAGGCACCTTAGTTTTTGGACCTTTTGCGGCGGATGGTTTTTTTGGAAGCGGGCAATATGAGAATTATGATGCGGTAATTGCTACTTATCATGATCAAGGATTGATTCCTTTTAAAACATTATCTTTTGGTAATGGGGTGAATTATACAGCTGGTTTGAATAAAATAAGAACTTCTCCAGATCATGGAACTGCTTATGATATTGCTGGGAAAGGAATGGCGGATTATAACTCGTTTAAGGAAGCGGTTTATCTTGCTTTAGATATTTATCGTTCCAGAATTGAGTATGCAGAAATTAGTGAGAAACCACTAAAAGTTAGGGAAAAACAGCACTAAATAAAAAAAGATAAATAACATTATTAGTTTTGTAATAATTTTATATCTTTGCACTCCCGAAGTTTGGGGCAAAATTTTGGCGAAATGAATAAGACTAAACAATATTTAATTCCATTTGTGGGATTGAAGCTAGGAAAACATCATTTTGAATATCAAATAAGTAATGCGTTCTTTGAAATCTTTGATTATGATGAATTTGAAAATTCAAACATCAAAGTAAACGTAGTTTTAGAGAAGAAAAGCACGATGCTGGAATTGATTTTCAAGCACGAAGGAACAGTAAATGTACCTTGTGATTTAACGAGTGAAGATTTTGATTTGCCAATAAAAGGCGAGATGAAATTGATAGTTCGTTTTGGTGACGTATATAATAATGATAATGAGGAGTTGTTGATTCTGCCATTTGGAGAATTTGAAATAGACATTGCTCAGTATATATATGAAATGATTGCGCTTTCTGTACCTTTAAGACGGGTTCATCCAGGTGTTCAAGACGGAAGTTTAAAAACGGAAGCTCTTGAAAGACTAAAGGAATTAGTTTTGGAAGAGCATAAAGAAGAGAATGAAGAACAGGTTGAAGAAGACACAATACAAGATAAAGAAGAGAATATTGACCCGCGTTGGGACAAATTAAAGCAACTATTAACGGATAAATAATATAGTAAAATGGCACATCCTAAGAGAAAAATCTCCAAAACAAGAAGAGATAAGAGAAGAACGCATTATAAAGCTACTGTAGCACAAATCGCTACTTGCCCAATTACGGGTGAGGCGCATTTATACCATAGAGCCTACTGGCATGAAGGGAAAATGTATTACAGAGGGCAAGTTGTTATAGATAAGTCTGTAGCTGTTGCTTAATGCATTTTTTTGCAAATGATATTGGAACTCTCACTTCGTGAGAGTTTTTTTGTTGTTTATAATTTTCATAAATAAGAAGTTCTAAATCAGGAGGTTTAGATATTTTTTTGTAATTTTCAACTCTTTTAATCGTTTTTTCAAATGTCATTATTTGAAAAAAAATATTCAAATACCATGAATACAATCACAGCCGCAATAACCGCTGTTGGAGCCTATGTTCCTGACTTTGTACTTTCAAACGAAGTCCTTGAAACTATGGTCGATACAAATGACGAGTGGATCACTTCTCGAACAGGAATTAAAGAAAGAAGAATTCTTAAAGACGCAGACAAAGGAACGTCGTATTTAGCCATAAAAGCAGCAGAAGATTTATTAGCTAAAGGAAATATTAATCCTTTAGATATTGATTTAATAGTAATGGCAACAGCTACGCCAGACATGCCAGTTGCTTCGACTGGAGTTTATGTTGCAACTGCAATAGGCGCTACAAATGCTTTTGCTTTTGATTTACAGGCAGCTTGTTCCAGTTTTATATATGGAATGTCAGTTGCTTCAGCTTACATACAATCTGGAAAATATAAAAAAGTACTATTAATAGGAGCTGATAAAATGTCTTCTATTGTAGATTATACAGACCGTTCTACTTGTATCATTTTTGGCGATGGAGCAGGTGCTGTTTTATTCGAACCAAATTATGAGGGATTAGGATTGCAGGATGAGTATTTAAGAAGTGACGGTGTAGGTCGTGATTTTTTAAAGATTGATGCTGGAGGATCTCTACATCCTACTTCTATAAAAACAGTGGAAGAGAACAGACATAATATTGTTCAAGATGGAAAGACTGTGTTTAAATATGCAGTAACAAATATGGCTGATGCCAGTGAGCTAATTATGAAAAGGAATGACTTGAGCAACGCAGATGTTGACTGGTTAGTTCCACATCAGGCTAATAAGCGTATCATTGATGCGACGGCTAGCAGAATGAATTTAGAAGAATCCAAGGTTTTAATGAATATAGAGAAGTATGGAAATACTACTTCTGCAACATTGCCTCTAGTGCTTTATGATTTTGAACACTTATTTAAAAAAGGGGACACAATCATCTTGGCTGCCTTTGGAGGTGGTTTCACTTGGGGGTCTGTTTATTTAAAATGGGCATACGACAAAAAATAAATTTAAACTAAAAACAAATAATTATGGATTTAAAAGAAATTCAGAACCTAATCAAATTTGTAGCAAATTCGGGAGTTGCAGAAGTTAAATTGGAAATGGATGATGTTAAAATCACCATTAGAACAACAATAGAAGGCAGTACAACAGAAACTACGTATGTACAGCAAATGCCAGCTCACAACCAACTTCAACAAGCAATGCCTATTCAAAACGTTGCGCCAGTTGCAGCTGCGGTAGAGGCTTCTGCAGTAGAAGAAAACAAATACATTACTATAAAATCTCCAATTATTGGAACTTTTTATAGAAAACCATCTCCAGACAAAGCGATGTTTGTTGAAGTAGGAACTACTATTTCAAAAGGAGATGTTCTATGTGTAATTGAAGCAATGAAATTATTCAATGAAATTGAATCTGAAGTTTCTGGTAAAATTGTAAAAATATTGGTTGATGACATGTCACCAGTAGAATTTGACCAACCTTTATTCTTAGTTGATCCATCTTAATTAATTATAAATTATGAATTATAAATTGTAAGCTGATTCTCAATCAACTCATAATTTTAAAAAACTCATAACTCATAACTCATAACTCAAAATAGATGTTTAAAAAAATATTAATTGCAAATAGAGGAGAAATTGCGCTTCGCGTAATTAGAACTTGTAAAGAAATGGGCATTAAAACGGTGGCTGTTTACTCTACTGCTGATGTAGAAAGTTTGCACGTTAGGTTTGCTGATGAAGCTGTTTGTATAGGACCGCCTCCCAGTAACTTGTCCTATTTGAAAATGTCAAATATTATTGCCGCTGCAGAAATTACAAATGCAGATGCGATACATCCTGGTTACGGCTTTCTTTCTGAAAATTCAAAATTTTCTAAAATTTGTCAAGAGCACGGTATTAAGTTTATTGGAGCTTCGCCAGAAATGATTGATAGAATGGGTGATAAAGCCTCTGCTAAAGCTACAATGATTGAAGCTGGAGTGCCTTGTGTTCCTGGATCTGTTGGAATTTTGGAATCTTACGAACAAGCTTTAGAGCTTTCTAGAGAGTTTGGTTTTCCAGTTATGTTAAAAGCTACTGCCGGTGGTGGTGGAAAAGGTATGCGTGCCGTTTGGAAAGAAGAAGAATTACATAAAGCATGGGAAAGTGCGCGTCAGGAATCTGCTGCTGCTTTTGGAAATGACGGAATGTATCTTGAAAAATTAATCGAAGAGCCTCGTCATATTGAAATCCAAATTATTGGTGATTCTTATGGAAAAGCATGTCACCTTTCTGAAAGAGACTGTTCAGTACAAAGACGTCATCAAAAATTGACTGAAGAAACGCCTTCTCCATTTATGACAGACGAATTGCGCATGAAAATGGGTGATGCGGCGGTAAAAGCAGCTGAATATATTAAGTATGAAGGTGCTGGAACTGTAGAGTTCTTGGTTGACAAACACCGTAATTTCTATTTCATGGAAATGAATACTCGTATTCAGGTAGAGCATCCTATTACAGAACAAGTAATTGACTATGATTTAATTCGTGAGCAAATATTAGTTGCTGCCGGAGTGCCTATTTCGGGTAAAAATTATTTGCCTCAATTGCATGCAATTGAATGTCGTATTAATGCTGAAGATCCTTATAATGATTTTAGACCTTCTCCAGGAAAAATTACGACACTTCATACGCCAGGAGGGCACGGAGTTCGCTTAGATACTCATGTGTATTCAGGATATACGATTCCGCCAAATTATGACTCTATGATCGCTAAGATAATTACTACTGCTCAAACTAGAGAAGAAGCAATTAGTAAAATGAGAAGAGCATTAGATGAATTTGTGATTGAAGGAATTAAAACTACAATACCTTTTCATAGACAGTTAATGGATGATCCGCGCTACATTGCTGGAGATTATACAACTGCTTTTATGGATACCTTTAAAATGATTTCTCCGGAATAATTTATTTATTCTTTTTATTATAACTAAGTCGCACCTATGTGCGACTTTTTTTATGGTTTTATTTTTGGGATAGTGTATAAAAATGACACACTTATTGTAGTCAGTACACACAAGTATACGCTGTTTACAAGATTAGTTATTTTGTTAATTAACAAGTTGTCAGAGAGTTGATGAATGGGGTCTATTAAAAAACGTAGTGGCATAATAATTTCATTGTCTGATGTAGAAAACAGTAATTAAATATCTAAAATAAACAAACTATGAAAAAATTAATTTTATCCGCAGCAATCGTATTAGGAAGTTTAACAACAATGTCTGCACAAGCGCAAGAAGAAACGAAAGAAGCAACAACTACTGAGCAAACGGCTCTTGCTACTGATGCTTACACTGAAATAAAAAAGGAAGAGTTGCCAGCAGCAATTACTGAAGCATTAAAAAAAGCGTATCCAGAAGCTGTTGTTTCAAAGGCTTATATAAACGAGAAAAAAGAATATAAACTAGATGTTAACGTAGGTGAAAAAGCAGGTTCTTTATTTGCTGATGGAAACGGAAACTGGATTCAAAAATAAATAGCTACCACAATTTTAAATCAATTAAAAATATACTATCATGAAAAAATTAATTTTATCCGCAGCAATCGTATTAGGAAGTCTAACAACAATGTCTGCACAAGTAGAAGAAGAAACGAAAGAAGCAACAACTACTGAGCAAACGGCTCCTGCTACTGATGTTTACACTGAAATAAAAATGGAAGAGTTGCCGGCAGCAATTACTGAAGCATTAAAAAAAGCGTATCCAGAAGCTGTTGTTTCAAAGGCCTATATAAACGAGAAAAAAGAATATAAACTAGACGTTACCGTAGGTGAAAAAACAGGTTCTTTATTTGCTGATGCAAATGGAAACTGGATTCAAAAATAAATATCCAGCACAATTTTACAACAATTAAAAATATACTATCATGAAAAAATTAATTTTATCCGCAGCAATCGTATTAGGAAGTCTAACAACAATGTCTGCACAAGTACAAGAAGAAACGAAAGAAGCAACAACTACTGAGCAAACGACTCCTGCTACTGATGCTTACACTGAAATAAAAATGGAAGAATTGCCAGCAGCAATTACTGAAGCATTAAAGAAAGCGTATCCAGAGGCTGTTGTTTCAAAGGCTTATATAAACGACAAAAAAGAATATAAACTAGACGTTACAGTAGGTGAAAAAGTAGGTTCTTTATTTGCTGATGCAAATGGAAACTGGATCCAAAAATAAAATAAGTTTAAGTTTTCGTTCAAAAAAAGTGGCTGTATTTACAGCCACTTTTTTTGCATAATTTTATGAAAATACAATAATATATGACTTAATTTAGCGTAAAAAGCTCCCAGACTCATGCCAAAGATTTTAATAATTGAAGATGATATTTCGTTTTGTAAACTGTTAGATAAATTCCTAACCAAAAGCAGTTACGAAGTAACCACTTCTTTCTCTGCGACCGATGCTCGATTACTTTTACAAAAGGGGACTTTTGATTTGATTTTGACTGATTTACGATTGCCAGATGCTGATGGGATTGAGTTGTTGACTGAATTTAAAGCTCTTAATTCACATATTCCCATTGTTTTAATGACGGGTTATTCTGACGTGAATACTGCTGTTAAGGCTATTAAAAATGGAGCATCGGATTATATTTCGAAACCATTTAACCCTGATGAAGTCTTATTGGTGATTACTAATGCAATGGAAACTTTCGAAAATAAACCTAATAGGAGTAAAGCAAGTGATTCTAATTCAAAAAAAACAACTGGCTCAGATTATATTCAAGGGATTTCTAATGCTTCCAAAAAATTAGCAGAGCACATTCAGCTGGTCAGTCCTACTGATATGTCGGTTCTAATTATTGGCGAAAGCGGAACAGGAAAAGAAATTATAGCTAAGAGTATTCATCAAAAAAGCAATCGAAAGGGAACTAATTTTATAGCCGTTGATTGTGGGGCTATTCCAAAAGAGTTGGCTGCAAGTGAATTTTTCGGACATTTAAAAGGCTCGTTTACTGGAGCAATTTCTGATAAAATTGGGTATTTTGAAGCGGCCAATGGCGGAACAATATTTTTGGACGAAATAGGGAATTTATCTTATGAAAACCAAATTCAGCTGTTGCGTGCGTTGCAAGAGCGAAAGATAAAACCTGTAGGTAGTAATAAAGAAATCCAAGTAGATATTAGAATTATTACTGCTACTAATGAAGATTTGCGCGAAGCAGTTAAGAATGGTAGTTTTAGAGAAGATTTATACCATAGAATTAATGAGTTTTCTATACATTCTCCATCACTTTCTGATCGTACCGAAGATTTAATGATTTTTGCAGAATTCTTTTTAGATAAAGCAAACGTGCAATTACAGAAAGATGTTATAGGTTTCTCTAGCGAAGTTGTGACTATTTTTCAAAACTATCCTTGGCCCGGAAACCTTCGTGAAATGCAAAACTGCATTAAGCGTTCTACACTTTTGACACAAGGAGATTTTATAGAAAGTAATGTTTTACCAGCGGAGTTTTTTCAAAATAATAAAAGTACGACTAATGATTTTTCGCTGTCTGAAAATGAAAAAGAGGCGATTGTTTATGCTTTGGGTAAAACGCAAAACAATAAATCTGAGGCGGCTAAACTGTTGAAAATCACTCGTAAAACGCTGTATAATAAGCTCAAATTATACGATATCAATTAGATTGCTTTCTTGATTTCTACAAAAAGCACCGATATTTTCGATTTGAGATCGGATAAATACCCTTTTAATTGAGTTGAATTAAAATTTTGTGATTCAAGCTGCGTTAAAATGAGTGCGACATCTGTTGCTTCAATTTGCTTGAAGATTGGTGCCATTTTATGAGCAACTTCTTTTATTTTTTGCAGCTCTAGTTTCTCAATATTATTTTCTAATTCTATAATGTTAGCGTCTGTAGAATGTATAAGGGATTCTATTATGTTTTTTACTGCTTCGGCATCATTATTTAAAAATAAATGTAGAGACGCTAAAGAAAATAGTCTTTCATGTGTTTTGAAAATTGTTTTATCTTGTATTGGAAGTGAAGTTTTAGAGAAAATCGCGTCAATAGTTTCTAGAAGAATGTTAGGTGTAAATGGCTTATTTAGTACTACAGTAAAACCTGCTTTTTTATAGGTTTCATCACTTAGGTCTGTTCGTCCAGTAACGGCAATTATAGGTTGGTTTTTATAATTATTATTCTCTTTCCCCTGAATGGCTTTTACGAATTCAAATCCATCCATTATGGGCATTTGTATGTCAGTAATTAGTAAATCAAACTCGTTTATGCGGATTTCATCTAATGCTTCTTGTGCATTAGAAAAGGAAAGCACAGTATGATGTTGTTTAAGAACTTCGGTTGTTAATTGAAGTAAATTAGCATCGTCATCAATTGCAACAATGGTTTTGTTTTTTTGTATTGGAATGTAAATCATTGGAGCCGCTATACGTTCGTCGATTGATTTGGCAAAAGTAACTGGTAATTTAATCTCAAAACAACTTCCTTTTTCAGAGCTTTCCTTTAAGTACAATTCGCCGCCTAATAGTGCGATAATTTTTTTCGAAATTGATAATCCTAAACCAGTTCCACCAAATGTTTTTTCAATCGATTCATTTGCTTGAGTAAATTCTTCGAAAATTAAGTTCTGACTTGCTTTTTCTATTCCAATTCCAGAATCTGTAATGCTGATAAAAACAATATTTTTTGTTACATCTACTGTCGCGTTTATAGCTATGAATCCTTGTTGTGTAAATTTATAGGCATTTCCTATAATATTAATTATAACCTGCTTCAATCGAAACTCATCACCTATGACGGATTGATTTAGCTTTTCGTCAATTGTAATTAAGAGATCAATATTCTTTTGTTGGTGTACCGTTTGTATGTTTTTGGCTACCTCATTAATTGTTTCCTTTAATGAAAAAGGAGATTTTTCGATTTTGATTTTCCCTGCTTCAAGTTGTGAAAAATCTAATAAATCCTTTACTAATCTAGAAATGTAATCCGATGCGTTTTTAATATTGTTAGTAAAATAAGATTGTTTGCTTGTTAAGCCAGAATTACTTAGTAATTCAGCATAACCGGCAAGCGTACTAAGTGGCGTTTTTAAGTCGTGACTTACCGTAGAAATGAGTTGTTCTCTGCTTTTAAGTAAGTTTCGGGTTTTAAAGTTTGCAATCTCTAATTGTTTTTTATACAATTGCGTTTTAGAAAAATCGCTAGTAATTAGTATCGAAAAAAACACGGTGAGTAATAATCCTACGATAGCCGCTGCAGAAACTATTTGATTGATTCTTTTGAGTGATTTTTCTCTTTCGTTATTGTTTTTTAAAGAGTGAACGATGATTTCTCGCTCTATTATATGAAGTACTTTTCTAAGCTGATCTGATATTAGAATTTCGTTGTTGATTAGTTTTTTTTCTTGAATTGCTAAAGATGCTTTTTTCTTTTCAGTTTCTATTTTTACATCATTTAATAATCTTTTAGACGCAGATAAAATAGAATCAGATGCTTTTTTTGTTAAGGTGTTTGAGCTATCATCAGGGATGTTTTGATTGAGATAATCAACGTAATTTTGCAATACATTATATTGGTATTTACTTAGGTTCTCAGGTCGTGAATGAAAATCTTGTAATTTTAATTTGCGTAAAGAGTTCTCTAATATGCTTAATTCCTGTATGGCATTTTTTACAGATGCCTCGTCTGTTGTTTTATTTTTAATTTGCCTGAGCTGCCTTATGTTATTAGTTTTTTCCGAAAGTAAAACGGTAACGCTGTCGAGCAATTTAGTCT
This sequence comes from Flavobacterium sp. XN-5, assembly GCF_008033395.2. Lineage (NCBI taxonomy): Bacteria > Pseudomonadati > Bacteroidota > Flavobacteriia > Flavobacteriales > Flavobacteriaceae > Flavobacterium > Flavobacterium sp. XN-5. The sequence continues at coordinate 631,636 of NZ_VOGZ02000001.1, read as the reverse complement.
GATAGGTACTGGACACGACTTTTTTTAGTAAATCGAGTCGAATTTGCAGTGAATCCGTTTTTAGTAGATAGGTTTTAAAATCATCTTCTGAATTGGATTGAATTGTTTTTCGAGCTAAGCTTTCCGTTTCGTAAACATTTGAAAATAGTTTGCTGATTTTTAAAACCTTATTTTCTTCGAAGTCAATTTCGCTTTCAATTTTAGAATAGATCTTGTTTTCAGTATATAAAATCCACCCCACACTAACCACAAGCATCGCTAGAGCGATGTAGCTTATAAATACTTTTACGGGAATATTACTGTTTTTATTTCCCATTTTTTAGAATTAATGTGGGGCGAATTTAGATATTTTATATTCTTTAATTAATAAAAGAATGTCCTAGTGTAGTTTAAACTCTCGAATCGCTCTATCTTGTAATGAGTAAGATATTGGTTTTTCGGTTTTAGAATAACATAGGACAAAAAATTGTGTGCGTTTTAGGCGCCGTTCGATTGTGAAATTACACGCCTAGCTTTTTAGCAATATCAGCTGGAATTCCAGCTTTATTTACCATAAACGCGGTGGTCTTGTATTTTACATAGTTTTTACTTACATAAAGGTATCCTTTGTAGTCGTTAGTTGTTCCCCAAGAGTTTTTTACCACATAGTATTCTTTTCCTGTTTGATCCTTTGCAAGACCTACAATGTGCATAGCATGATCATCTGTAGTTTGATAATTATCGAATGCTTTTTGACGTAATTCAGGAGTAATTTCTAATTCTGGTTTTGGACCATTAAACATATTTTCTTTCTCAGCTGCAGTCATATCATCGATGTTTTTCGCAGGAACGTAAGCTACACCATTTTTCCAGCTAAAGCTTTTTTCACTTACATCAGATGCCCAGGCAACGGTAAATCCATTCTTTAATGCATTGTCAATAATATTTGTCATATCATTTAACTGCACATTATAGATTAGGTCGAAAGACCAATTATCAGGAACCATCAACATCGATTTTGCATAATAAGGAGAATCTGTGAACGAAGAAATCTCGATGTAATCAGCAGGATTTATTCCTACTACTTCTTTTGCAAATGTGTGTGGAGTATAATTTTTTCCTTTGTAGTTAAACGACTCCGGAACTTGTCCTAAGTAAGAATCGATTACAGCAGTATATGCTTTTTCCCAATTTGGTGTCAACTCTCCGTTTGGATTTTTTACAGTTGCGGCCAATACACCTTCCATAAGAGCTCCCATTTCGGCAAACTTATTTTTAGACGTTCCGTAATTTAATCCAGTGTAAAGCTCTTGTGGTAAGGCTCCGTATTTAGCATACATATTGATTACATCATGCAAAGCACCACCGTCGCCTAGAGTTACTGCTCCATGCATACGTACATAATTTTTCCCTTTTTCGATATAAACATTACGAGCTGAATAAATTTGAGATAACTCAACGGGTTGCTTTCCGAGGCGGATCATTTCTGATTCCAAATAAGAATTGGTGCAATAACTCCAGCAAGTTCCTGAGGAACCTTGGTTTTTTATCGAAGTATTCGCTAGGTCGATTATTTCTGTGAATTTGAAGCTTTCTTTGCTTTTTTCGCTTGCATTAATTTTTAGGGAATTGACAAGGCCATCTTGTGCCGAAATACTGTTTATGCCTAATAGGAAAGTCGAGGCAATAAAAAGACTTTTAATTGGAGATTTGTACATGTTCTATTATTTGAATTTTAATGTTGGTATGCAAAACAACAAAATTGTTACTTGCTAATTTTAGTTTGAAAAAATAGTGATAGTTTTACAATGTTTCTTTAAGCCATTTGAAGAATTCTTTTTGCCAAACTTGGGCATTTTGTGGTTTTAAAACCCAATGGTTTTCTTCAGGGAAATAAAGGAATCTACTTTTTATACCACGCAATTGTGCTGCTTGAAAAGCTTCTTGTCCTTGTCCTATTGGCACACGGAAATCCTTTCCACCTTGGATAATCAGGATTGGCGAGTTCCATTTATCTACTAGATTAATGGGATTGAATGTAGTGTAGGTTTTTTGTGCTGCAATATTATCTTTTTCCCAGTAAGCACCACCAAAATCCCAGTTGCTAAAGAAAACTTCCTCAGTTGTACCAAACATGCTTTGGGTGTTAAATACACCGTCATGAGCAATGAAAGTTTTGAATCGGTTGTTGTGAATTCCGGCTAAATAGAATGCCGAATATCCACCATAGCTCGCTCCAACGCAGCCTAAACGGTCTTTGTCAACATAGCTTTCTTTAGCGACATCATCAATCGCCGAAAGATAATCGTCCATTACCTGTCCGCCCCAATCTTTACTAATTTGTTCATTCCATTCCACTCCATGTCCTGGCATTCCACGACGATTTGGTGCTACGACTATATATCCATTTGCAGCCATCAACTGAAAATTCCAACGGAAAGAATAGAATTGTGTCAAGGCGCTTTGCGGCCCTCCTTGGCAATATAAAAGTGTTGGGTATTTTTTTGTAGCGTCAAAATTAGGAGGGAGAATAACCCAAACTAACATTTTTTTGCCGTCAGTTGTGGTCACATATCTTTTTTCGGTTTTGCTTAACGCCAAGGAATCATAAGTTTCCTTATTTACATTTGTGATTTGTTTCCAAGTGTTTTTCTTTAGATCCAAGGAATAAATCTCCGAAGCATGGTTCATATCGCCTCTGGTAACAATAATACTATTCCCTGCAAATCCAACTAAGTCATTGATGTCAAAATCGCCTTTGGTAAGCTGTTGAACTTGAACAGCAATTCTAGTACGACCAGGGAAATTGACTTCAAAAAGTTGTTTTGTACCATCGACTGCAGCTGCAAAGTAGATTTTTTTACCGTCTTTACTCCATAAATAGCTGTCCACTGTACCGTCCCAGGCTGCCGTTAAATTTATTTTCGCACCATTGTAATCAACTATGATGTCGTTTTTATCGGCTTCATATCCATCACGTTTCATCTGCAGCCAAGTCAAGTGACCAGCAGGAGAAAATTGAGGAGCCATATCGTAACCAAGATTTTCTTCAGTTCTATTAGTAGTAAGTCCAGTTTCTAGACTGTATTCAAAAATATTGGTGTTAGTCGAAACAGCATACTGAGTTCCAGATTTTTTCTTACTAACATAAATAATTTTTTTACTGTCTGGCGACCAGATGTAATCTTCATCACCACCGAAAGGTTTTTGCGGACTGTCAAATTGTTCATTCCCCATTATGTCAGTTCCTACTGCATCTTCACGGTTTTCTTTATAATGGACGTGGTTGTATTTTCCCTCGTTCCAAGTGTCCCAATGGCGGTAGTCTAAGCCATCGTAGATTTGAACTTCTGATTTTTCCAAATTAGGATAGAAATCTTTTCCATGAACCTTGCTGATCTTCACTTCTTCGCTATAGACAATATATTTTCCGTCAGGCGAAATATTTTTATCTTTTAATAAGTCTTTTGTTTCTTTAACTTCAGTCGGATTTCCACCAGTTACTGGAACGATATAGAATTTTGAACTAGATTTATTTTCTTCGATAGAAGGCGTAGTCACCTTGTAAACTACATTTTTAGTGTCCTTAGAAATACCAAGGGCGCTCACTCGGCCTAATTTCCATAGGGTTTCGGGAGTCATTACGTTCTGGGCCATGGCGCTTAAGCTCATCATTGTTAGGGTTGTAAGAAGTATTTTTTTCATAAATTATTTGCTAAAATTTAAGCTTCTAAATTACAATAATAATCTAAATACAGCCAAAGGATTATGTTAACTCTTTTCAATAATCACTAGAGTAATAAAGAGTGTTTCATGGCCGTTTACTTGACTAAAAATATTATTTTTATAAAAATTATTCAGATGCAGCTTAGTTATTGGGAATTAAAAAATTGGTTTACAAAAGTAGATTATACGGTCGTAGGAAGCGGAATTGTAGGGTTACATACTGCTTTGCGCTTGCGCGAAAAGTACCCGGAAAGTAAAATACTAGTACTAGAAAAAGGAATGTTGCCACATGGAGCGAGCACTAAAAATGCTGGTTTTGCTTGTTTTGGAAGTATTTCTGAGATTATTGACGACTTAAAATCCCATTCAGAGGAAGAGGTTTTTCAATTGGTGACCAAACGTTGGGAAGGACTTCGACTTTTGCGGAAACGCCTTGGAGACAAAGCGATAGATTTCAAACCTTACGGCGGATATGAATTGTTTTTAAACGAAGATGAAAGTTGTTATACCGAGTGTGTAAATAAATTACCGTTTATTAATGAGATTCTAAAACCTCTTTTTAGATCGGATGTGTTTGCCAAAGAAATAGATCGTTTTGGTTTTAAGGGTGTTCGGGAACATTTGATTTTTAATCCATTCGAAGCTCAAATTGATACTGGAAATATGATGCAAGAGTTGTTGCGACAAGCTATTTCTAGTAATATATTGATTTTAAATCAGCAAACGGTTACCGCTTTTTTAGACAAAGGAGAAGATGTGGAAGTGGTTTTAAATGATTTTAGCTTTTTGTCTAAAAAGGTTTTGTTTGCCACTAATGGTTTTTCAGGTAAATTGACGGATGGAGCAGTAAAGCCCGCCAGAGCACAAGTTTTAATTACGGAGCCTATTGAAAATTTAGATATAAAAGGAACATTTCATTTAGATCGAGGATATTATTATTTTAGAAATATCGGAGATCGAATCTTATTGGGAGGTGGTAGAAACCTTGATTTCGACGCAGAAACAACTACTGAATTTGCGCAAACAGAAATAGTGCAAAATAAATTGGAACAATTATTAAAAGAAGTAATTTTGCCCAATCAAAAGTTTGAGATTGCCCATCGCTGGAGCGGTATTATGGGTATTGGCAATAGCAAGAATCCTATCGTTTCTCAATTATCAGAAAATGTGTATTGCGGAGTACGATTAGGGGGAATGGGAGTGGCAATAGGAAGTTTAATAGGAACAGAATTAGCAGATTTAGTATAATGGCAACACGAATAACACAAAAGAAAACCGCTAAAAAACCGGTAAAAAAACAATCTAGGAGCTTTATGAGTATTTTAAGTCGGTTTTTGTTTAAAATGATGTTGTGGTTCTTTGGGATCTCTTTGTTTTTTGTGGTATTTTATAAATTTGTTCCCGTTGTGTTCACGCCTTTAATGGTGGTGCGAAGTATTGAAAATATCTCTGCCGGCAAAGAAAATTCATTTAGTCATGACTGGGAACCTATCGAGAATATTTCGATGAACTTGCAAAAAGCTGTTGTTGCTAGTGAAGACGGCACCTTTTTACTTCACAATGGTTTTGATTTTAAGGCGATGCAAAAAGCATACAAAGGCAATGAACGAGGTCGAAAAATAAAAGGCGGAAGCACGATATCGCAACAAACAGCGAAAAATGTTTTCTTATGGCAAGGACGCAGTTACTTGCGCAAAGGATTAGAAGCTTATTTCACTGTTCTTATTGAGGTAATCTGGGGTAAAGAACGTATCATGGAAGTGTATTTGAACAGTATCGAAATGGGAACGGGTATTTATGGCGCTCAAGCGGCGGCTGAACATTGGTATAGAAAAGATGCCAAAAATCTTACGCCTATCCAAGCGGCTGGTATAGCTGCTATTTTACCTAATCCTAGAAAATTTACTGCCACGAGTTCGTCGTCATACATCAATAATAGAAAGACAAAAATAATGCGCGTTATGCGAACTGTAGGGAAAATTGAATATTAAAACGTGACAAAAAGGACTTATATTATTTTCTTATTTATGGTTGCTACTTTTGTTTTTGGGCAAAGTAGGACAAGAGAAATAGGTCTAATAACTGAAAACGATTTATATACTTCTTCAAAGAATGATAAGTATTATACGAATGGTATTGAACTTTTCTATCGGTTTCTACTTAAGAATACTGACGAGAAAGTACGAAAAAAGGTTATTGAGTTAAAAATGGGTCAATACATCTATAATCCTAAATTTATAAATAAGGGAGCTGTAGCGGTAATTGACCGGCCTTTTGCAGGTTACCTTTTTGGGGGTGTAGGCAAAAGTTTGTTTTTCCAAAATGAATCAGTTTTTAAAGGCGGCTTAGTATTGGGCGTTGTGGGAAATAAATCATTTGCGGAAGAAACACAAAGAAGTTTTCACAAATTCTTTAAATATAAGCCTGTCTTTGGTTGGGAAACTCAAGTTGCAAATAGTGTGGCTGTTCAAACTCATTTCATGTTTGCTAAGAAGTTGTTCGTTAGAAAGGAAAGCAATTATGTCGATTTTAATTTTCAATCTGAAGCCGATTTAGGAACAGTGTTTACAGGTTTTTCTGCTGGTTTTTTGTCTCGAATAGGTTTCGAAAAATTAGTTCCTATTTATGACTCTAATATGTATGGAGCCTCAGTTAGTAGTGAGTCTCGGAAACTGGAGCCAGAGTTTTATTTTTATATTGCTCCCAGTATTAGATATCAGGTTTATGATGCCACAATTCAAGGCGGTTTAATTAATGATAATAGTCCAGTGACTTTTGATTTGATTCCCATTCGGTTCAATGGAGAGGCGGGTTTTAAATTTCGAAAAGACAACCTTAACCTTTCCTACGCTTTTGTCTACCGAAGTAAAGAGCTACATAATAAAATAAATACAGGCTATTTTTATGGGTCTATATTGGTTTCCTATTTATTGAAATAATGTGGTAGTGATAGTAGTTGATTTGGATTCAGCTACTTAAAAATCAACTGATTTTCTTATTTTTATCCTTTTAAAAAGAATTACATGGCAATAGAAAACATACCTGAGATTTTTTTTCAGAACAATAATATGCCAAGCGACATATTTGTTTATGATTTCAAAATGGTTAGCGATGTCGTAAAAAGTAAAGTCAATTTGAGTATGAATATGTTTAGCTTTTTACAAGTGGGTAAAAAGCAAGTTCATTTTGCCGGCAATTCTGTGGCGGTAAACAGTAAACAATCGTTGCTTTTAAAAAAGGGAAATTGGTTGTGGACAGAATTACTCGATACACAAGCTATTTACTATTGTAAGCTTTTCTTTTTTTCAGAGAAAAAACTAACGGACTTTTTAAGTAAATACACGAATAACGTGAAACCTTATAAGGAAGAGGTTCCGTATTTTGTGATTGAAAACGATGATTATATCGCTGCGTTTATCAACTCGCTGTCGTCTGATACTTTTTCAAATCACAGTTATAGTGACGCTTTACTAGTCTTGAAATTTGAAGAAATTATGCTGTATTTACTAAACAAATACGGAAATGAGTTTGAATATTATTTACATTCTTTAATATCAAAAGAGCTGTCGCCCTTTAAAAATATAGTGGAAAGCAATGTGCATTCTAATTTAAAATTAGAGGAAATTGCGTTTTTATGTAACATGAGTCTATCGACTTTCAAACGTCATTTTACTTCCGAGTACAATGAAGCTCCTGGGAAATGGTTGCAAGACAAACGACTACAAAAAGCCAAAGAGCTGCTTCAAGCGGGTGATTTAAAAGCGTCTGATATTTATTTAGATATTGGTTATAACAACCTGTCTAACTTTAGTGTAGCCTTTAAAAACAAATTTGGAATTAGTCCAACAGAAGTGTCTAATTAGACAGCAAATTAATTAAAGCACTGATTTTAAGGTAAATATTACTCATGTATTGGCTTATTTTTTGTACTATAATTATATTGAACGTTTTTCATAAGTTATTGAACTGAATCAATAACTTGTTAAGGGAACTCCCGCCATACATTTGCAGTGTAATTAATAAGAAGCAATTCTTTTGAGATTACATCAAAATAATTTAAAAATTAAATATATAATTATGGCAAATGTAACTAAACCTGTATTCAAAGAAAGATACGGGAATTTTATTGGCGGTAAATTCGTAGCTCCTGTAAAAGGACAATATTTTGACAACGTATCTCCAGTAGACGGAAAAGTATTTACTCAAGCAGCTCGTTCTACACAAGAAGATATAGACCTAGCTTTAGATGCAGCTCATGAAGCATTCCCAACTTGGAGTGTAACTTCAGCAACTGAACGTAGCAATATGTTGTTGAAAATTGCTCAAGTAATGGAAGATAACTTCGAATACTTAGCAACCTTAGAAACTATTGATAACGGTAAACCAATCCGTGAGTCAAGAGCAGCAGATATCCCTTATTGTATTGATCACTTCCGTTATTTTGCTGGAGTTATCCGTGCAGACGAAGGAAGTATCTCTGAGCATGACAAAAACACAGTAAGTATCGTTTTACACGAACCTATTGGAGTAGTTGGTGAAATTATTCCTTGGAACTTCCCAATGTTAATGTTAGCTTGGAAAATTGCTCCAGCTTTAGCAGCAGGCTGTACTGCAGTTGTTAAACCAGCAGAACAAACTCCTACAAGTGTAATGATGTTAATGGAATTGATCGGTGATATTTTACCTGCAGGTGTATTAAACATTGTAACTGGTTTTGGTGCAGAAGCGGGTGCAGCTTTAGCAACTTCAAACCGTGTAGCTAAACTTTCATTTACTGGTTCTACTGAAACAGGACGTAAAGTTTTACATAATGCAGCTGAAAACATTATTCCAGTAACTATGGAATTAGGTGGGAAATCTCCAAATATTTTCTTCCCATCAGTAGCAGATCAAGACGATGATTTCTACAGTAAAGCTATCGAAGGAGCATTAATGTTTGCTCTAAATCAAGGTGAAATTTGTACAGCTCCAACTCGTATCCTAGTACACGAAGATATCGCTGATGATTTTATCGCTAGAATGCAAGTACGTTTAGGTGCTATCAAAACAGGTAATCCGTTAGATCCTGAAACAATGATTGGTTCTCAAGTTTCTAAACCACAGTACGAAAAAATTCTTAATTATATCAAAATTGGTAAAGAAGAAGGTGCTGAAGTATTAGCTGGTGGTGACGCTGGTAACTACGAAGGTGATATTTCTGAAGGATATTACATCCAACCAACAGTATTGAAAGGAACAAATAACATGCGTGTTTTTCAAGAAGAAATTTTTGGACCAGTTGTAGCCTTAACCACATTTAGTTCTACTGAAGAAGCTATCGCTATTGCAAATGATACTCCTTACGGATTAGGTGCTGGTGTTTGGTCTCGTGACGCTCACGAATTATTCCAAGTTCCACGTGCTATCCAAGCGGGTAGAGTTTGGGTAAACCAATATCATACTTATCCTGCTCACGCTCCTTTTGGTGGTGTGAAAGAATCAGGATTTGGTCGTGAAAACCACAAAATGGCATTAGATCATTACCGTGTTGTAAAAAACATGTTGATCTCTTACGACAAAAAACCAATGGGATTCTTTTAATTGAAACCTATATTTAAAACAATAAAACCCCGGCATTGCTGGGGCTTTATTGTTTTAATCAAATGCAGTTTGTATAAAAGTATAGGGGAAATACTTAGACTTAAGCAACCAATTTTGCTTTAGTTATTCTGTCAACAACTAAAGCAATCGCACCATCTCCAGTAACATTACAGGCAGTACCAAAACTATCCATTGCAATATATAAGGCAATCATCAGTCCAATCATCTCTTCATTGAATCCTAGCATAGATTGCAATATTCCTACTGCTGCCATAATTGCTCCACCAGGAACTCCAGGCGCGGCAACCATTGCAATTCCTAGCATAAATATAAAACCTGCAAAAAGTGTAAAGTCAAACGGTATCCCGTGTAAAATCATTAATGCGATCGCACATGCTGTAATTTTCATAGTACTTCCAGACAGATGTATAGTTGCGCATAATGGTATTACAAATCCAGCAATTTTTTCAGAAACTCCATTTTTTAGCGTTTGCTCTAAGGTAACAGGAATAGTAGCTGCAGACGACTGTGTTCCTAATGCAGTGAAATAAGCAGGCATCATGGTTAGTAACAATTTGAACGGATTCTGTTTTGTAACGATACCAGCAATAGTGTATTGTAGGAGCAATAATATAATGTGTAAGGCAAAAATAACTCCGATAATATTAATAAAAACGGAAAGGATTGAGAATACTTTTCCGCTAAAGGACATGCTGGCAAAAATACCTAATATGAATAGCGGCAATAGAGGAACAATTACATTTTCTATTAATTGCATTATGATCTTCTCAAAATCTTTAACCACTAATTTCAAGCTTGATTTTTCTTGATACGAAAGTCCTAATCCTATTACAAAGGCTAAAACTAGAGAAGTCATAACGTCTAATGCTGGCGGAATGGTAATACTAAAATAAGGAGTTAATTCGGGTACTGAGCTACCAATTTGAGCTACGTCATTAACATGAGAAGCTAAAAGTTCTGGGAATATACCAGACGTGATAAAATAAGTCATAAAGCCCGAGAACAAAGTCGACCCATAGGCAATAGCAGCGGTTATCAATAATAATTTACCTGCGCCTTTTCCTAAATCAGAAATGGCCGGCATGATTAACCCCATGATAATTAAAGGGATGGAGAAGCTTAAAAATTGTCCGAAGAAAGCGTTGAAGGTGGAGAATATTCTGTTGATAGATTCGGGTAAGTACAATCCCAAAACAATACCTAGAACAATGGCGATAAAAACTTTAAAAAGTAAGTTCGAAAATAAATGCTTCATAATATATACAAATTAGTAAAATACGGTAGATGTCTTGTAGTAAGTTATTTTAAGATTGCGAATATACTGCCAATGTTAGGAACAAGCGAGTTATGATTGAGTTTTCTTCAATTATTAATAGTAAAAATGTATTTGGACACTGGATTATAGAATTCTTTATATTTTAAAATAAGTAATTTTTTCTATCGAATGTACTTCATTATCAATTGATTTAGTCGTTAGAATCATTTTGATTTTAAAAAAAGTATTAAGTACTGCTTTAAGCAATTATAAAAATAATTTTTTAGTTTTAAACCAATAATATGCTATATTTGTGCCATAATGGGGGATTAGCTCATTTGGCTAGAGTGCTTGCCTGGCAGGCAAGAGGTGATCGGTTCGAATCCGATATTCTCCACCATCAAGAGAATGAAAGGCTTTGCAATTTCGCAGAGCCTTTTTTTATTTCATCTGCTAAAAGAGTTTTTTATATTCCGCTTTTAGTGATTTTCAAGAGATACATACCTCTTGAGAATTATAGTTTTACATCCAAAAATAATTGATATGTCATCACAAAGTCCTATTGGTTCACTTTTTACAACCATCGAAAACAAAATCGCAACGATTACATTTGGTCATCCTTCGAGTAATTCTTTTCCAAGGGAATTATTGGACAGATTGACGACTGAATTCAGTAATTTAAGTTCGAATGAATTGGTTTCTGTAATTATTTTGAGAAGCGAAGGAACGGGAGCATTTTGTGCAGGTGCTTCTTTTGACGAACTGTTGGCAGTTTCCAATGAAAATGAAGGTACTCAGTTTTTCTCTGGGTTTGCCCATTTGATTAATGCGATGCGATCGTGTTCTAAACTAATTATTGGACGCATTCACGGAAAAGCAGTAGGAGGTGGCGTAGGTATTGCCGCGGCCTGTGATTATGTTTTGGCCACAAAAAACGCCTCCATAAAACTTTCCGAATTAGCAATAGGAATTGGTCCATTCGTTATAGAACCAGCGGTTTCGAGGAAAATTGGAAAAACGGCAATGTCCGAAATGACTTTGGCAGCTCACGAATGGAAATCAGCTGATTGGGCTTTCTCCAAAGGTTTATATGCTAATACTTTTGAAACTCTCGAAGAACTTGATACTACAATAACTGATTTTAGTTCCAAATTATCGAGTTACAATCCTAAAGCTTTAACAGAAATGAAAAAAATAATCTGGGAAGGAACTGAAGATTGGGATACCTTATTACTTAAAAGAGCAGCGATTTCTGGTGAGTTAGTTTTATCCGATTTTACCAAAAATGCCCTCAACCAATTTAAAAAATAGATGGCATTGAAAATAGTATTGCTAGTGCAAGAGGTTAATATTGCAGAGAAATTAAAAACAGCACCCGATGGTACTTATCAAATTGGAGTGCTTATTGGCTCCTTTATTCCATTTGTAGTTTTGGCGGGTTTGGCTTATTGGATGTACGCTTCTGCAAAAAAAAGAGACAAGAACGTTTAATTATTTACTAAATTTGCATTCAAAATTATAAGTAGATGAGCAAAATCAGGATTACAAAGAAATTTAGTTTCGAAACCGGTCATGCACTTTATGGTTACGATGGCAAATGTAAAAATGTTCATGGACATAGTTATAAACTGTCTGTAACCGTTATTGGCAGCCCTATCGAGAACCGAAATGACGTAAAATTTGGAATGGTAATCGATTTTACCGACTTAAAGAAAATTGTAAAAGAAGAGATTGTAGATCAATTTGATCATGCTACTGTTTTTAATGAAACTACTCCGCATGTCGATTTAGCGCACGAATTAAAGAATCGCGGTCATCATGTTATTTTGGTTGATTACCAACCTACAAGCGAAAATATGGTTATTGATTTTGCACAAAGAATAATTGGCAGATTACCAGCAGATATCAAGCTTTTTTCTCTGAAATTACAAGAAACAGATTCGTCTTTTGCTGAATGGTACGCCAGCGATAATTTGTAATCCACAAACCCACACATTAGCTTCATGCAATTAGCCAACAATAAAAAAATATACTTTGCCTCCGATCAGCATTTTGGTGCGCCAACAGCAGAACTTAGTTTGCCAAGAGAAAAGCGATTTGTGGCTTGGCTGGATGAAGTAAAGGAAGATGCCGAAGCGATTTTTCTATTAGGTGATTTGTTTGATTTTTGGTTTGAATATAAAACGGTAGTGCCAAAGGGCTTTATTAGAGTTTTAGGAAAATTAGCTGAAATTAGAGACAGTGGAGTTCCAATCTATTTCTTCGTTGGGAACCACGATTTATGGATGGAAGATTATTTCCAAAAAGAATTAAATATTCCTGTTTTTCATGACAATCAAGAATATACTTTTGGAGATAAAACATTCTTAATTGGCCATGGCGACGGAAAAGGACCCGGTGATATGGGATACAAACGAATGAAAAAAGTGTTTACAAATCCTTTTTCAAAATGGCTTTTCAGATGGCTGCATCCTGATATTGGTGTTCGTTTGGCACAATATCTATCCGTAAAAAATAAATTAATTTCGGGTGATGAAGATGTAACTTTTTTAGGTGAAGACAACGAATGGCTAATTCTTTATTCGAAAAGAAAATTGGAAACCAAACATTATAACTATCTTATTTTTGGACATCGCCACCTACCAATGAAAGTGAGTGTAGGCGAAAATTCAGAATACGTGAATCTGGGAGACTGGATTAGCTATTTCACTTATGGAGTTTTCGATGGTGAAACATTCGAATTAAAAAAGTATTAATTCATTCCTTCGCCAAATAAATAAGCGTCTAAATTTATTTTGAATAAAGTTCCTTCAACCAAGTCTTTTACGGCGGTCAACTCTTTCATGGAAACCGCTAAATCAATTTGAGAACAGGGAGTTTTTAATAGAAATTTTCGGCAATTATTTTTTAATTCGCAATCCTCGCAACAGTTATTTAATTTATAACTTTCTTCAATACAGCTCCTAAATTGCTGAAGTTCGTGCTGGCTAAAGTAAAATCCAGTTTCTCTAAAAATCAATTGGACTTTATCGATTAGTATGTCATTCTCTTTTCTCCAGTAGAAAGAAGTTCCTGAATCGTTGTAATATATTTGCTTTATATCTTGCATGTGAAAATGTTTGAAACAAATATAGTTATTATTTATAATAATTCTAAATAAAACGCAATCATTCCTGATTTTCATGTTCTTCTAAGTCTTTAGTAAGATCCAGTTTTCTAAAAGTGGGTGATATTATTCCTGTTGTTAATACAACGAAGAGCGTCATACTTCCGCCAAAAACTACTGCAGTTACCGTTCCCATTAGTTTTGCCGTAAGTCCACTTTCAAAAGCGCCTAATTCGTTTGAAGAACCCACAAACATTGAGTTTACTGCCGAAACTCTACCACGCATATGATCAGGAGTTTTTAATTGCAATATCGTTTGACGGATTACTACAGAGATACCATCGAAAACGCCACTAAAGAATAAGGCTAAAAGCGATACCCAAAAAATGGTTGAAAGTCCAAAGACAATAATACAAATTCCAAATGCGAAAATGGCCGATAGCAATTTCATTCCAGCATTTTTACTCAAAGGAACATAAGCAGTAATAATCATGGTCAAAAAAGCACCAACTGCGGGAGCGGCTCTAAGAAAACCGAAACCTTCTGGTCCAACTTTTAATATATCTTGAGCAAAAATGGGTAAAAGTGCTATAGCACCACCAAAAAGAACGGCTACCATATCTAATGTAATTGCTCCTAGAACAGTCTTGTTATTGAATACAAATTTTATTCCTTCGGATAAACTTTGCATTACAGGCTCTCCAATTTTAGGATTCAGAATTGGTTTTTTCTTTATTTGAGATAATGCTAATAAAGCGAAAATCGAGCAAGCAAAAACAGTACACAGCGACCAGTGTACACCTATTAATGTAATTGAAAATCCAGCTACCGCAGGTCCTACAACCGAGGCAATTTGCCAAACAGAACTGCTCCAAGTCGCTGCATTAGGATATACTTTTTTAGGCACAAGTAAGGAGAGTAAGGAAAAGATGGTAGGGCCAAGAAAAGCTCTGACTAAACCACCAAGAAAAACCAAGAAATAGATAGAATACAAAATAGTTTTTGTCGAAATATCTTTTATCACAACTGGCCAAGTCAATAAAAACAAGCCAAAACTAATTACAGAAAAAGCGAGAATGCATTTTACAAGTAGTCCTTTTTTCTCTTTTTGATCCACTATATGACCGGCAAATAAAGCTAAAGAAAGAGCTGGAATTACTTCCATTAAACCGATAATTCCTAGTGAAAGAGGATCTTTGGTAATGCTGTACACTTGCCATTCGATAATGATGAATTGCATAGACCAAGCAAAAACCATGGCAAAACGCAGTAGTAAAAAAGTGTTGAATTCTTTAAATCGTAAAGCAGCGTAGGGATCTTTTTTATTTGGTTTTGCTGAGCTCATTACTTAATGCTTTTTAATCTTAATTGGATGGAGACTTTTCCGTTCCATTCATTTTCGTCTATACAGTATGCCACTTGAAAAGGTTTTTGATTGGTCGTTAAATCAAATTTATCTCCTAATCCAAAACCAATTGCGGCAAGACCTTCACTCCCATTTTGTTTTACAAAAAGTCGCACATGTTCGTCCTCTTGTCCCATTAGTTTTCCATAGCCCGTATCTTTAACGTCTTTTGTCAAAAAAGTAGGTGTCATATTCAAAGGTCCAAAAGGTTCGAATTGCTTTAGAATCCGGATTAATTTTGGAGTAATGTCAGAAAAATTGATTTCAGCATCGATCGCAATTTCAGGCATTAACATATCTGGATGAATGGTTTTTCCGACCTCTTTTTCGAATGCTTCTTTGAAAACAGAATAATTTTCTGCTGCCAACGTCATTCCAGCCGCGTACATGTGTCCGCCAAATTGTTCCAAATGTTCCGAGCAAGCTTCAAGTGCATTATAAACATCAAAACCTTTTACAGAACGTGCTGAAGCAGCATATTTATCGCCGCTTTTTGTAAAAACAAGCGTGGGACGATAATAAGTTTCTATCAGTCGAGAAGCAACAATTCCGATTACACCTTTGTGCCAATCTTCTTGAAAAACTACTGATGTAAATCGCTCTTTCTCCTTGTTTTCGTCGATTTGTTTTAAGGCCTCTTTGGTAATTAATTTGTCTAAATCTTTGCGCTCTGAATTATAGGCTTCAATTTCGGAAGCAAATTGTTGTGCTTGTTCAAAATCAAATTCGGTTAATAATTCAACGGCATGATTACCATGTTTGATGCGACCAGCGGCATTAATTCTCGGAGCGATGATAAAAACGACATCGGTAATATCTAAAGTTTGTTTTTTTATTTGATGTATCAAAGCTTTGATTCCGGGTCTCGGATCGCTATTAATAACTTGTAATCCAAAATGGGCTAAAACTCGATTTTCTCCCGTCATAGGAACAATATCGGCTGCAATAGCGGCTGCAACTAAATCTAAGTAGGGAACTAAGTCCGTGATGGTTTGGTTTCTATTTGTTCCTAAAGCCTGAATCAGTTTAAAACCAATTCCGCAGCCACATAATTCGTCATAGGGATAGTTGCAATCGTCTCGTTTTGGATCGAGAACCGCAACCGCATCCGGTAATGTATCTCCGGGTCTGTGGTGATCGCAAATGATGAAATCGATATTTCGTTCTTTTGCGTAAGCGACATGATCAATCGATTTTATACCGCAATCTAAAGCGATGATTAACGAAAATCCATTGTCATCAGCAAAGTCAATTCCCATGAATGAAACGCCATAGCCTTCTTTATAACGATCCGGAATATAAGTTGCTACATCAGGATAATAGCTTTTTAAGTAAGAAGAAACGAGTGAGACCGCCGTGGTTCCATCTACATCATAATCACCAAAAACAAGAATTCGTTCCTGATTTTCAATCGCTTTTTCTATTCGTTCGACTGCTCTTTCCATATCTTTCATTAAGTATGGATCGTGTAAATGGTCTAAAGAAGGTCTGAAGAAATTCTTAGCATCTTCAAAAGTTTCAATACCGCGTTGCACTAATAACTGCGCCACAAAATCTTCCACATTCAGGGCTTGCGCCAAATGCTTGATTTTTTCTTCGGAAGGTTTTGGTTTAATAGTCCAACGCATATAATTTTATTTAAAGTTCAAGTTGGTATAACGAAATTATTTTGCAGTTAATGGACTTCCGTAAAATGCAATTCCTTCCCAACCCGTTTTCATAAAGTTACGAATGTTTTGGTGATTGGTTCCATCAGGATTTTTTAATACTTCATCGTAATAGTATGCGCCAAAACAAGATAATGTTGCTACTTCAGATAAGTTTTGTAATTCGGCGAAAGCGAATAATTTACAAGAACCGGAGTTTTCTCCAGCCACATTGTGTAATACTCCATTTTCAAAAGCTGTTGGTTCGAAAGTATAGTTTTCCTCAATTACCGCAATGGTTTCTGCGAAAGCAATAGTTTCAGGAGTTTTATTTAATTTTTCTAAAAAAGAATCTATGTTCATCTGCTTGTTTCGTTAAAATTGTGAGACAATATTTTTGGCGGCCACTATTGCTCCTTCCATATATCCTGGATTTTGAGAAGCAGTTTCGGAACCAGAAATATATAATTTGTTGTTCAAAAATGGTGTTTTATAATCTGCATGACCATTATTCTCATGTCCCATAACTAATTGTTCGTATGGAAAAAAAGTAAGTGGTTCTTCACGCCATATTTTTTCATGATATTCAATATAATTTTCGGCTTCGTTGCCAAAGAGTTTTGTCAATTGGAGAATCACTTTTTCTTGTCGTTCGTCTTTTGACATTGTATAGGTACCGCCGTTTAGGAATCCTTTTAATGCATATCCTATGTTGTCAGCTGTGCTGTGATCGTACATTTCCTGAATTATGCTGGCTTGGCTATATAACGTTCCAGAATAGTTGTTTTCTCTCCAAAATGGACTTGCATATTCGACGGCAAATTTTATCGATTCACCCATCCAGGTGTGCGTTTTTCGGGCTAATTGCTGAATAGAATCAGGTAAAATGGGTTCGAATAATATCGTTTGAACTAACAAATGGGGCGGTAATGTCGAAATAACTTTATCTCCTAGATATTGACTTCCGTCAGAAGTGGTAACTTCTAGATGGTTGCCAACTTCTTTTATTGCGGTTACTTTAGTTTGTGTTTTGATGTTGTGGATTCCAACTTCAGCAGTTAATTTTTCAATTAATTTTGCTGTTCCACCAACTATTCGATACGAAGACTCTTCTGTATCCGAAATTTCAAATTTTTGCGGAGGCACAAAAGACATGGTTTCAAAAAAAGAGATACCCCGAGTGTGTTGCTTAAAATAAGCGATTTTGAACTCGTCAAGTAAAGCAATAAGGTTTTGGTGCGGATTGCTAAACCATGTCGCTCCCATTTCTATTGTAACGCCAGTTGGACCAATGATCGTTTGTATGCGGCCTCCAATGCGGTTATCGGCTTCTAATAAAATAACTTCCAAGCCTTTTTTTTGTAGCAAATAAGCGATCATTAAACCAGATAAACCGGCACCGATGATTATGATTTTTGCTTTATTCATGTTTTATTCTTCTTTCTGGAATTTACTTTTTTTCACTTCTTTAACGATAGTTTTCCCAGCAACCACAACCACTATTTCTCCTCTTGGAGCTGTTTTTTCAAAGTGAGCTAGAACTTCTTTTGCTGTTCCTCTTCGGTTTTCTTCGTGCAGTTTAGAGAGTTCTCTAGAGACGCATATTTGGCGGTCTTCGCCAAAATAAGTCACAAATTCAGCTAGTGTTTTTACTAGTTTATGGGGAGAAACATATAGTATCATTGTTCTAGTTTCTTCGGCTAGTTCTAAATATCGTGTTTGACGCCCTTTTTTCTCAGGTAAAAAGCCTTCGAAAATAAATTTATCATTGGGTAATCCACTATTCACCAAAGCGGGAACGAAAGCTGTGGCACCGGGAAGACATTCTACTGTAATTCCGTTCTCCACGCAAGCACGAGTCAGTAAAAAACCAGGATCTGAAATGGCTGGTGTTCCAGCGTCAGATATCAATGCAATGGTTTCGCCAGCTTTTAATCGAGAAATTAAATTCTCGACTGTTTTGTGTTCGTTGTGCATATGATGGCTGTGCATGTGCGTGCCAATTTCAAAATGCTTCAATAATTTCCCGCTCGTACGCGTGTCTTCGGCAAGAATCAAGTCGACTTCTTTAAGAATCCGAATTGCTCGAAAAGTCATGTCTTCAAGATTACCTATTGGTGTGGGAACGATGTATAATTTTGACATAAATTATTTTAAAGGAATTTTTTTTCTATGATGTCCATGAAACGCTCTTCATAATCAGCCTTTCCGTCCCAGTTGTTGTAATCCGGTTTCACCATTTCTTCGATGAAATTTCTTGTTTCATAGAAATTATCAAACGTGATTAATTGATTTAACACGCGGTTGTAATCCTCATTGCTGTTTCCAAAAAGATGTTTTACAAATGCAATTTGATCATTCAAATCAATATTTATGCCTTTTGAAAACGTGTCATTTATAGAAACCGTTTTTGTCTCAGGAGTTTTTTCGGCTGCTATAGTTGGGATAATTTCTTTTTCTTCTGTTTTTGCGACAGCTTCAAATACCATTTCGGGTTGTAGCGACTCTATGTCGTTAACTTTTACAAACTCAGGTTCGCTGTAGTGACCTCCTAGCAAATCTTCAAAAGTTATTTGCATAGCTGGTGCTTTCATCGGAGTTTCTACTTCGATTTCTTCTGTTAACTCGAAAGCAGATTTGAATTTGGTTGCTGGTTCTTCGTCTGTTTCTTCGTCTTCCACTTCTTCATTTTCAGCGATGATTTCCTCTGCTTCTTCAGCAATTTCCTCGCTTTCAATTTCATTATTTGAAACTTTTTCCTCTTCAATAGCTTCTATATCCTCAACAGGCTGTTCTATTATGTCGGCTGCAAAATCACCTAAATCATGTACATCTTCTGCTGTAATTTCTTCTGCGTCAGTATTGTTTTTCTCTTCAGTAGTTTCCTCTGTTACCATTGGTTCTTCTACGGATTCATCTTCAGCAGAAATTTCTTCACTTGCTGCTTGTTCATCTGCTACCTCTGCTGTTGGAATTTCTTCAGCAGAAACTTCTTCAACAGGGACCATTTCGGTCATTTCAATCATCGTCTCCACAGGTAGGTGGTCGCTTTTGTCATAAAAAGCTTCAATATCTTTTTCAATTTCAGCTTGACCTATTGTAGGTCTCACCTCACCATATTGCTCCTCGACAAATCGTAAAACCGACAGCTTTTCATATAGTTTTTGGGTTTCCAAAAACAATTGATTGATGTCAGACTTATTCTTAAGTTGTAATATTCTGTGAGCAATGCTGACTAAATCGGCTTCCAATCTTTTTTTCATGACGTTTGAATTATGGTGTGTATGGCGTGTGTGTTTCTAATTTCTATAATTATTATCCTACTTAAGAATTAAGGTCCTTTTATAGGAAATATTTAATTTGCATTTAAGCGTTCTCAAATCACTGAATTAATAAAATTTTTCTACTTTTGAGACTACGTAAAAGTATAAAATCTTAAGTCGGTTTATTACAATACAAAGTAATAAAAACTATTCATTTTTTAAGTTAGAAAAATACAAAATGTTTCTCGAAAATACAGTAAATCATAAAGAACAATTTGGTTGGATCGAAGTCATTTGCGGTTCGATGTTTTCGGGTAAAACCGAAGAGCTTATTCGACGTCTGAAAAGGGCGCAATTTGCCAAACAAAAAGTCGAAATTTTTAAACCTACAATTGACACTCGTTATGATGATGAGATGGTGGTTTCTCATAATGCTAACGAAATTCGCTCTACACCAGTTCCTGCTGCCGCAAACATTGCTATTCTAGCGCAAGGTTGTGACGTTGTAGGTATTGATGAAGCCCAGTTTTTTGACGACGAAATTGTAAGAGTATGCAATGATTTAGCTAACCAGGGAATTCGTGTTATTGTAGCAGGATTAGATATGGATTTTAAAGGAAATCCCTTTGGACCAATGCCAGCTTTAATGGCAACTGCCGAATATGTTACTAAAGTGCATGCGGTATGCACACGCACTGGGAATTTAGCGAATTACAGTTTCCGTAAAACTGATAATGAGAAATTAGTGATGCTTGGAGAAACAGAAGAATATGAGCCTTTAAGTCGCGCAGCATATTACCATGCCATGCGAAAAGATGATGAGGGAAAGTAGGATCCTCAGCCCGGCCCTCTTCGAAGAAGAGGGAGACTAAACGGAAATATAATAATAGAAAACCCTTTCATAGTTTAGAACTTTGAAAGGGTTTTTAATTTTTTATATAAACTTTTGGTTCGAGCAATAAATGTGGAGGGGAAGTAGCCTTTTTCTATAAAATCAGAAACCCGATCCGTTTTTAAAACCTGTCGCGTTTGATGAAATATCTATATTAATTTATTCGTAATACCTATATCTTCTTCCTCATTCTAGCAACTGGAATGTCCAGTTGTTCTCTGTATTTTGCTATGGTTCTTCTCGCAATAGGGTAGCCTTTTTCTTTCAGAAGTTCGGCTAATTGATCGTCAGGAAGTGGTTTTTTCTTATCCTCTTCCTCGATGATATTCTGTAAGATTTTTTTAATTTCTAAAGTAGAAACATCTTCGCCCTGATCGTTTTTCATCGCTTCCGAGAAAAATTCTTTGATCAGTTTAGTTCCATAAGGTGTTTCAACATACTTGCTGTTTGCAACTCGAGAAATAGTCGAAATATCGAGACCTACCATATCAGCAATATCTTTTAGAATCATTGGCTTCAGCTTAGTCTCATCTCCTTCAAGAAAATATTCTTCTTGATAATGCATGATTGCATTCATGGTGACAAAAAGTGTTTCCTGACGTTGTCTAATCGCATCTATAAACCATTTAGCCGAATCTAGTTTCTGCTTTATAAACTGTACAGCATCCTTTTGAGGACCTGATTTATCAGTTGACACTTTATACGTCTGCATCATTTCCTGATAATCTTTAGAAACGTGCAGGCTAGGAGCGTTTCTTCCATTTAATGTCAATTCCAGTTCGCCGTCAACGATTCTGATAGCAAAGTCAGGAACTACATTTTCTGTGATTTTATTATTTCCAGTAAAAGCGCCACCTGGCTTTGGATTGAGTTTTTCTATTTCGTGAATTGCTTTTTTAAGCTGCTCATTCGAAACATTATATTTTTGAATTAACTTCTCGTAATGCTTTTTGGTAAAAGCATCAAATTGGTTTTCGATAATATCGGTTGCTAATTCCACCGACTCAGTAGGTGTTTTGTGTTTTAATTGCAACAATAAACACTCTTGCAAATCACGTGCTCCTACTCCGGAAGGCTCTAATTCATGAATAACAGTAAGCATTCTTTCTACGGTTGCTTCATCGGTGTAAAGTGCTTGCGTAAATGCCATGTCATCTACAATGTCAGGAACACTGCGGCGGATATAACCCATATCATCAATGCTACCTACTAAAAATTCTGCAATATCGCGTTCATCATCGTTCAAGATAAACGTATTCAACTGATTGATTAGATCCTGGTGAAAACTTACGGGCGCTGCTAATGGAGATTCACGATCTTCATCATCATCGCTATAATTGTTTGTTTGAGTTTTATAATCAGGAGTGTCGTCACTGCTTAAATATTCGTCGATATTAATGTCTTCGGCATCAACTCTGTCTGATTCAGAGTCGTCGTAGTCATCATAATCTTCATTATCAAACTCGTCATTTTCGTAGTCGTCTTCCTCTTTCCCTGCTTCCAAAGCGGGATTTTCATTCATTTCTTCCAACAAACGTTGTTCGAATGCTTGCGTAGGCAATTGAATTAACTTCATCAGCTGAATTTGCTGAGGAGATAATTTCTGGGATAATTTTAAATTTAAAAATTGCTTTAGCATTTTATATTTTGATTAAAAAGTTTAAGGTTTTAAAGTTTAAAGTTGTTTGGGTTTCAAACAACTTTAAACCATTAAACAAATTAAACTATTTTTTAAAATTCGGCATTCAATGGCGTTCTTGGGAAAGGAATTACGTCGCGGATGTTTGTCATTCCAGTTACGAATAGTACCAGTCTTTCAAATCCAAGTCCGAAACCAGAGTGAACTGCTGAACCAAATCTTCGTGTATCTAAGTACCACCATAATTCTTCTTCATCAATTCCAAGAGCTTTCATTTTTTCGACCAAAACATCAAAACGTTCCTCTCTTTGTGATCCACCTACGATTTCTCCA
Organism: Flavobacterium sp. XN-5; assembly: GCF_008033395.2. NCBI lineage: Bacteria > Pseudomonadati > Bacteroidota > Flavobacteriia > Flavobacteriales > Flavobacteriaceae > Flavobacterium > Flavobacterium sp. XN-5. The sequence goes on along the minus strand of NZ_VOGZ02000001.1, from coordinate 608,791 downwards.
ATTCCTGGGAATAAGATGTCCATCGCTCTTACTGTTTTTCCATCCTCGTTCAAACGCATGTAAAATGCTTTGATATTCGCTGGATAATCAAACAAGATTACTGGGCATTTAAAGTGTTTTTCTACTAAGTAACGTTCGTGTTCAGATTGTAAATCAGCACCCCATTCGTTAATGATGTAGTTGAATTTTTTCTTTTTATTTGGTGTACATTCTCTTAAAATGTCAATAGCTTCGGTGTAAGATACGCGTTTAAAGTTGTTTTCTAACACAAAATTTAATTTGTCTAACAATGCCATTTCGCTTCGTTCAGCAACTGGTTTTGATTTTTCTTCGTCTAATAAACGAGTTTCTAGAAATTTCAAGTCCTCTGGGCATTTCTCCATGGTGTACTTAATCACGTACTGAATGAAATCTTCGGCTAAGTCCATGTTGTCATTCAAATCATTGAACGCGACTTCTGGCTCAATCATCCAAAATTCAGCAAGGTGACGCGAAGTATTCGAGTTTTCGGCTCTAAATGTTGGTCCAAAAGTATAAATCTGTCCCAAAGCCATTGCAAAAGTTTCTCCTTCTAATTGTCCAGAAACAGTTAGATTAGTCTCTTTACCAAAGAAATCTTCCTTGTAATTTACTTTTCCGTCTTCCGTTCTTGGCGTTTCGTCAAATGGTAAAGCAGTAACTTTAAACATTTCGCCAGCTCCTTCAGCATCAGATCCTGTAATGATAGGCGTATTTACATATACAAATCCTTTTTCTTGGAAATAACTATGAACTGCATACGATAATACGGAACGCACTCTCATGATCGCACCAAACATATTGGTACGAACACGTAAATGTGCATTTTCACGCAAGAAATCAAGACTTGGTTTATTCTTTGGCTGGATAGGGAACTTCTCAGCATCCGAATCTCCCAGGATTTCTAGTTTTGCAACTTGAATCTCAAATTTTTGTCCAGCACCTTTACTTTCGACTAAAGTTCCTGTTACCGATATAGCTGCGCCAGTAGTAATCCTTTTTAAAGTTTCATCGGGAGTATTCTCAAAATCGACAACACATTGTATATTATTGATGGTGGACCCATCATTTAAAGCGATAAATTGATTGTTTCTAAAAGTTCGCACCCATCCTTTTGCATTTACTTCGTGAAGTGTTTTGGTACTCTCTAGTAAGTCTTTAACTCTTGTATGTCTCATTTTAATTTTAGATTTTTAGCTGTACGATCTATGATTTCATAGTATATCGAATAAAAGTAAATGCAAATATAATTGATTTGTTTTAATTGTCATTATCGGGATTGCGCCAATGTGACCCTTTTTCTTGCTGCCGTAGTTTCAAGACGCTATATCTTCCACTTTTTAATTCGAAAGCTGTTTGTCGTTCGAATAAAAAACTAAAGGATTTCTATCGAAGCGTAGGGTTTTTAGAGCTAGAGTGAAAAGGAATCTTTACAATTTACTTAATGCGAAATTGCGTTCTCTATTAAAATAGAGCTTCCCGTCAAGATTGACGGGAAGTTTTATAAAGTTCTAAAAAATCACAATAAATACTTTGCAGTGATTGTTATGATTTTTCTATTGGTTTTTGTGAACGTATACATCCATTTGTGGAAACGGGATATTGAGTTTGTACTCCCCAAAACGGGTGTATACTTTCTCATTCATATCATAAAACACAGCCCAATAATCCGGACTATCTACCCATACTTTCACTGCAAAATTGACGGAACTGCCTGCTAATTCAGAAAGTCCAATAAAAGGCGCAGGATCCTGCAGAATTCTTGGGTCCTCAGCTATGAAATCATTAATTGCTTTTTTGAAATTCTCCAGGTCATCACCGTATGCAATTCCATAGGTCCAATCGACTCTTCGCGTAGGTTCAGCAGAAAAATTAGTTAGTGCATCGGTTGAAAGAGGTCCGTTCGGAATAATAATTAACTTTTTATCCACCGTGTTCAACAGGGTAGAAAAAATACTAATTTCCTTTACGGTTCCTGTGTAGCCTTGCGCTTCGATGAAATCTCCTATTTTAAACGGTTTTAAAATCAAAATAATTACTCCACCCGCAAAATTCTGAAGTGTTCCAGACAGAGCTAGTCCAACTGCTAAACCAGCGGCTCCAATAATTGCTACAAAAGAAGTCATTTGGATACCTATCATTCCCATGACCGTGATAGCTACTAATCCTTTCAATAGTATGTTTGTAATACTTCTTAAAAAAGGGACAAGAGATTGATCAATATTTGATTTTTCTAGTGATTTTCTAACACCTTTAGTTATTAGACTACTTACCCATAATCCAATAAATAGTACTATAATAGCGCCTATTAATTTAGGTGCATATTCAAATCCAAAATCCGTTATTTTTTCTAGGTAATTGTTTACAACGATAACTTGTTGCTCCATTTTTTATGCTTTTTTGTTTTTCTACTCATTAGGCTTTTCGATTTCGCCCCGTTTATTTTAGTGGTCACTGGACTCCACTTTTAGATTAAAAATCTAAGTCTATAAGATAATGGAATTAGTTTAAAAAACGAATTAAACTACCAATTATATTTTTTTAGACATTGATTATGAAGCAAAAAAAGCTTCCGCTCAATCAAGAAGGGAAGCTTTGTATTACTATAAGTTCATTTTTTTAACGTACTGCTTACTTATCAGAATCTTCGGTATCTGTGTCTGGCTTACTCAAAACATCGATTTTAGGTTCGATGAATTCCTGTTTGTTTGCCAATGATTTGTTTAGTGTTAAAACCAAACAAGGCAATAACATCAAGTTAGACAACATCCCGAAAGCTAATGTAATCGCAATCAATCCACCAAGGGCTACGGTTCCACCAAAATCGGACAGCATGAAAACAGAAAAACCTGTAAATAAAACCACCGAGGTATAGAACATACTCAGTCCAGATTCTCTTATGGTAGCAAAAACAGAGCGCTTAATTTTCCAATTATTTCGAGTTAATTCCTGACGGTATTGTGCCAAGAAATGGATAGTGTCATCAACCGAAAGTCCAAAAGCAATACTAAATACTAATATGGTGGATGGTTTTAACGGAATTCCAAAATAACCCATTAATCCCGCTGTAATCATTAGCGGCAAGAGATTTGGTATTAAGGAAACAATCACCATTTTGAAGGATCGAAACATGAAAACCATCAACATAGAAATCAGAAATACTGCAAAAAGCAGAGACATCAATAAATTGTTCAGTAAGTATTTTGTTCCTTTTTCGAAAACTAAAGCTTTTCCGGTCATCACTACATTATAACGATCAGAAGGGAATATTTTATTGATTTTCGTCCAAAGCTTATTTTCAATTGTCGCCATGTTACCGGTTCCAATATCTCTCATGAAAGTAGTGATGCGAGCCACTTGGCCTGTGCTATCTACATAACTTTTCATGATGTTGTTTTGCGCATCTTTAGTTGCGTTTTTGGCGTAACCCAAGATAAAACTTTGCTCCTGTGAAGTAGGCAGCTCGTAATATTCAGGATTACCATTGTAGTAGGCTTGTTTAGAATATTTTACTAGATTAAGAATGGAGACAGGTTTAGAAAGTTCAGGAATTTCTTCAATTGTTTCTTGAAGTTCGTCTATCTTTTTTAAGGTAGATAGTTTCATTACTCCTTTCTTTCTTTTGGTATCGACTGTGATTTCCAGTGGCATGATACCTTCAAATTCTTCTTCGAAAAAAAGAATGTCTTTAAAGAAACCTGTGTTTTTAGGCATGTCTTCAATTAAACTTCCAGATGTCTTAATTTTAAAAGCACCAATACTGCTTATTAAAAATAGAAATATAGCTACCAGGTAAACATGTCGTCTGTTGTATTTTACCATTTTTTCTATCCAAGCCATAAACACTTTGGTGTAATTGAGGCTTAAATGTTTCAGGTGTTTATCTTTTGGAACTGGCTGATAGCTGTAATAGATAGGTATAATAATAAGGCATAAAAAGAACAAGGCAACAATACTCAATGAGGATATGATACCAAACTCTTTCAGCAGTTCACTATTAGTAATGATAAAAGTGGCAAAACCGGCAGCTGTAGTTAAGTTCGTCATCAAGGTTGCCGTTCCTACCTTTGTAATTACACGCTGTAATGCACGGGCTTTATTTCCATGAGCAACATATTCCTGTTGGTATTTATTAGTCAGGAAAATACAATTTGGAATTCCGATTACGATAACAAGTGTAGGTACCAGAGCGGTAAGTACGGTGATTTGATAATGGAATAATCCTAGAAGTCCAAAGGTCCACATTACTCCAATAATCACAATCAAAATAGCAATTAATGTAGCTCTGAAGGAGCGGAAAAAGAAAAAGAATATCAACGAGGTTAGTAATAAAGAAGCGCCAATGAACAAATTAATTTCATTTTTGATGCTAATCGCATTTAGTGTTCTAATGTATGGCATTCCCGAAACGTGTAAATCAATGCCAGTCTCTTTTTCAAAAGCTTCTATTTTTGGGATAAAATCTTGAACGATATAATCTTTACGATGTGCGGTGTTGACTATTTCTTTATCCAAATAAATAGCAGATCGGATAGTTCCATTTTTTTTGTTAAAAAGTAAGCCTTCATAAAAAGGCATGTTTTCGAACAAATCCTTCTTGACAGTATTTAAATAATCCTGATTTGTAGTTTTTTTGCTGTCAACAAATGGCAGAAGCTCAAAGGTTTGAAGGTTTTCATTTTTCTGCAATTTCTTCAAGTCATTTATGGAGATAATCAGGTCGACTTCTTTTTGCGCTTTGAACTCATTCATTAATTTAGTCCAAGCAGCAAATGCTTTTGGTGTAAAAAAAGTATCGTCTTTAACACCTACAACAATTAAATTTCCTTCTTCCCCAAACATGTCTAGAAAGGCATTGTATTCTGTATTTACAATGTGATCGTCTGGCAGTAGATTAGCTTCTGTAAAAGAAAACTGTATGTTTTTCCATTGCAGGGCTAAAAAAAGTGTGATAAAAGCGATAACGCCCAGGATGATAATTCTGTTTTTAAGTACGATACGGGCAATAAATTCCCAAAATCCTACTTTAAATTTCTTTTTCATAAGTCTGTTAAAAATGGGTGCAAATGTAGTGAAAACCACTGCAAAAGCCATAAATTATGTTGTTTTTTTTATCGGTTTTTGAGTTGGTTTTATCATTGTTTTCGTAGTTTTTTAATGCCTTTTTTAAAATTAATATTTAGCTTGTAAAACATATTGTAGAATTTCACATCTTTGTGTGCTTTTATAAAATAATACGCTACGTTACAATGGATTTTAAAAAATATAAAAATACTTTGTTTTATATAACAATAACGGGAGGTTTCACGATATTGATTTATTGGATAATTGCAAAGGGGAAACTGCTTGAAAAAAGAAATAATGTTGTCATTTCAGAAACACCACATAGTTCTTGGAATGATTTTATAGCTTCTATGGTACATAATTTTCAAGATCCATTAGCAATACTTTTGGCACAAATTGTAATGATTATCCTGGTAGCCCGACTTTTTGGTTGGATTTTCAAGAAAATTGGACAGCCCACAGTTATTGGGGAGATTATAGCTGGAATTGTGTTAGGGCCCTCTTTATTGGGAATGTATTTTCCTGATTTTTCTGCGACTTTGTTTCCAGTTGAATCCTTGGGGAATTTAAAGTTCCTAAGCCAGATAGGATTGATTCTTTTCATGTTTGTCATAGGTATGGAACTCGATATTAAAGTGCTTAAAAACAAAGCGAGTGAAGCGGTTGTGATCAGTCACGCCAGTATCGTTTTTCCTTTTGCGCTGGGAATTGGTTTATCTTATTTTGTATTCGATCAATTTGCACCCGAAGGCGTTCAATTTCTTTCTTTTAGTTTGTTTATGGGAATCGCCATGAGTATAACTGCTTTTCCCGTTTTGGCACGAATCGTTCAAGAAAGAGAAATTCATAAAACTAAACTTGGCGCCATAGTCATTACTTGTGCCGCTGCGGATGATATTACTGCTTGGTGTCTCTTAGCAGTGGTTATCGCAATTGTAAAGGCAGGAGATTTTGTTAGTTCGCTTTATGTTGTTTCTCTAGCTATAGTTTATGTTATGGCAATGATTTTTATCGTTAAACCTTTCTTGAAAAGAATAGGCGATTTACATGGATCGAAAGATAATATTGGCAAACCGGTTATGGCTATTTTCTTTCTATTTCTAATTCTTTCCTCTTATGCTACAGAAGTAATTGGTATTCATGCTCTTTTTGGAGCTTTTATGATGGGTTCGATTATGCCGGATATTTCTAAATTCCGAATGATATTTATTGATAAAGTAGAGGACGTTTCGGTGATTCTGTTATTGCCTTTGTTTTTTGTGTTTACCGGATTAAAAACAGAAATTGGACTTATAAACGATCCTTATTTATGGAAAGTGACCGCGGCAATTATTATGGTGGCTGTTGTGGGTAAGTTTCTGGGAAGCGCGCTGGCCGCAAAATTTGTGGGGCAAAACTGGAAGGATAGCTTAACGATTGGTGCATTGATGAATACTAGAGGATTAATGGAATTGATTGTACTAAATATAGGTTTAGAGCTAAAAGTGCTGACGCCTGAAGTTTTTACAATGATGGTGATCATGGCACTAGTAACCACTTTTATGACCGGACCGGCTTTAGATCTAATTAATTTTGTGTTCAAAAATAAAAATGTACCTGATGCCGAAGAAATTGCTGAGTCAAGTAAATACCGAATCCTATTTTCATTTGGAAACGACGAGAAGGGGAAATCGCTTTTGCGTCTTGCAAATAGTTTGACCAAAAAACAAAAAAATAACTCTACCATTACTGCAATGCATCTTTCCTTGAGCGACGAACTGCATTCTTTTAATTTGGCACAAAAAGAGAAAGAAAGTTTCTCTCCTATTTTTGAAGAATCAAAGGAGTTAAATCTCGAAATTGATACTATTTTTAAAGCGACGACTGATATTGAATCTGAGATTGCTGATGTAGCAAATCAAGGAGATTACGATTTGCTCTTGATTGGTTTAGGACAATCTATTTTTGACGGAACCATTCTGGGTAAAGTAATTGGATTTACCACCAGAATCATAAATCCCGATCGATTGATAGATAAATTCACGGGTAAAGAAGGATTGTTTGAAAACTCTCCTTTTGACGAAAGAACCCGACAAGTCGTGGCCAAAACAAAAATGCCTTTAGGAATATTGATTGACAAAGAATTCCAGAAAATTGACCGCGTTTTTATGCCAATTTTTAAATCAGATGATTCATTTTTAATTGACTACGCCCAAAAAATAATTTATAATAATAATTCTACAATCACGCTTTTAGATGTAAACGGGCACGTTAAGAACAATTTTGTGATTCAAAGCGCAGTGTCTTCTTTAGAACAAATACATCCTGACAATTTAACAATAGTCACTGATAAGGTGGTAAGCGTGCCTTTTCTGGAAAAACAAGACTTAATGATCATTAGCCTTGAAAGTTGGAAATCATTAATAGACTCAAACAGCGACTGGTTGATAGGCGTTCCTTCTGTTTTAATTATCAAACCGTAAATTATGAATTGGATTTTATTAGTCATTGGTGGATTGTTCGAAGTGGGTTTTGCTTCTTGTTTAGGCAAAGCCAATGAAACAAAGGGTGTCGAATCGACTTATTGGATGCTCGGTTTTTTAATTTGCCTGAGCATAAGTATGATTTTGCTGTATAAAGCAACACAGGAATTGCCAATCGGGACTGCTTATGCGGTGTGGACTGGAATTGGTGCTGTAGGAACTGTTTTAGTAGGTATTTTTATATTTAAAGAACCAGCTACTTTTTGGAGAATCTTCTTTTTGACGACCTTAATTGCTTCTATTATCGGATTAAAATATGTGTCGAATCATTAAAGCCCTAGATTCAATGTAAAACTCAATTTGATGGCAATATTGTCTTCTAATCTCGGCAACTGATTTGGGCCATAACGGTAAAACGCAGTGAGACCTAGGCCCTTAAAAATTTGATTGAGTTCTATTCCAGACTCAAAATAACCTTCGTTCAAGGTTTTGTAATCTAAGCCGAGGTGCTGTTCTGGTTTTTGCAAATTTCCCCAGGCCATTCTAGAGACTAATACAAAGGTAGGTTTGACTTTTTTGAAAATAGTAACTCTATTGAATCCGTGTTTAATTTGGAAATAGACGAACTCACTCGAGAAAAATTCGTTGAAATACATCGTTTCAAAACTATTTTTTCCTCCAAAGGTGATTCTTTGAATAATAGATTCTTTAGTAATATTATTGGGAGAAGTATTGTACAAATGCGTTAACGGAAGGTCTCCCGTCGCATATCCTGCTTCAAAAAGTAAATTTGTTTTTTGTCCGTCTAAATATTTTTTCTCATATTCGGTTTTGAAATCGATTTTGCTGAATTTAAAATCATTCTCCAATACATCAGGTAATGATTGTGTAAACTGCAGCGTAAATTTAGGAAAACGTTTTTCCACCTCAACTCTGCCGTTTGGCGTTTGCATATAATCACTAAAAGGATTCCATTGCAACGAAGCCATCGCAGTTGTCATGATATAATTGGGATATAACTTGCCGTTTAGATTATAGACATAATCGAATTTAGGTTCGATTTCGGAACGATTCAGTGTCCAGATACTTTCTGTTTTTGGTAGAATTTGAGTTTTGAATGTGGCTTTCCAAGTCACATAATTGTAAAAAGTACTAATGTTTATAGGTCTTGGATCATAGAGTTTAAAAGGCCTTTTTTCGATAACATATAAGGTGTTTGCGATTTCCCTGACATCGTCAGTATAAGATGCGCCAATCCAAGAATCAGAAAGTTTACCCACTCGTGCAGACAAACCAGCGTTATATTTAAAATTTCCATCTTTTGTTCCGTAAGCGGAGTAGCCTTCGATTCTGAAATTTTTCGAAAACTGGTCATTTGTAATTCCGCCAAAACCCAATCGGAAGCCTTCGTAGTTGTTATAGCTGATAATTTTGCGCAAGTCCATATCAAAAAAGACTAAAGGTAAATAGCCATTGATGACTTTTCGTCCAAAACGAATTCGGCTAGCAATTCTTCTCTTAACGGCGATACTGTCTAAGCCAGAATATGTTTTTTGGCTTCGAATATCTAAACTATCCTTTCGGAAGGATTCCCAAAAACTATCCGGTTTATTAATGGCAGCCTCTTTTATTTCGACAGAAATATAACTTTGTTTAATCTTAATAGGGGTGTTGTATTGGATGTCAAAATTATCAGTTTTAGAGACTAGGTATGTAAAATCAGAAGCTGTTTTCTTTCTAGGTTTAAAATCTTTTTCTACATCGCCGTCAAACTGAACCGTTCCGCCAAGAATCTTTATATCATCATCATTTTTTCCTTTTACAATTTTAAAAGTTTTGCTGATGGGAAACCAAATTTCTTCTTGAGGAATATATTGAAATTCGTGGATTCCACTGATGTCAAGAACGCCTTTTATTCGCATGACTGCCTTAGAAACAGCAAAATTATTTTGGTCAATATACAGCACGCCTTCTAGTCCTGATGCTTTACTTTTCTTTTTGTTTTTAAAATAAATCATATAAGACGGTCTGCCGTTTATGGCGATGGTGTCTAGTAATTTATAATTATAATCCAGCTGGGAATCAGTAGCGATTGGACTGTTGTATTTTGTTTCAAAAAGTTCGTAACTGGAGTCGTAAACCGAAAAAGATTGTAGATTAAACCCTAAAATTTCATAGATGGGTTGCTTAAAACCAGCCATTTTAGTTCCTAAAATTGTTTCTTTTAATTTCTGGTTTCCAAACTGGTATTGCGAAACTTTCTCAGTTTGAAATAAATGTTGCTTGCTTACGATCTCTTTAAATTTATAAGCAGAGGAATCGATTTTTGAGAAGGTTTTGCCAATGGATTTCTCAATAAACACCGAGTCGATTTCGCCTTTTAACGAATCAGGATTAGCCGAAACAATTAACTTGTTGTAAGATTTAAATTCGAAACTACTTAACTTCTTTTGCGGGTTATTCTTGTTTTTATTTTCAATTGCCTTTTTAATTATTGCTAAGGCGGGATTTTTATTTGAAACTACAACTTCTTTTAAATTGTCTGTTTTTGGAATTAAGAAAACCGCATAATAATTTTTCCCGAAAAGCACAGGGACTTTTGTTTTTAGATGACCAATATAAGAAACGTTAAAAAAGGCGATTTCTTTTTTTGATACAATATTAAATTTTCCGTCGACATCAGAAATCGTAGTCGCTCCATCTGCATAAGTAATGGTTGCAAAAGCAAGTGGTTTGTTTGCTGTAGCATCTTTTACAATTCCGTTGATCTGAAACTGAGCCTGAATGGAAAGTGTAAAGAGTAAAAGCAATAGCCAAAAATGCTTCATAGATGCCGTTTTATTAGAGAACGATTGCAGTTTCGTTTTGTTGCCGCAAAAATAAGAATAAAAAATCCGCGTGATGCGCATCTGATATTGTTTTTGAATAAAGTGATGCGAATTGTGTTTTGCTATTTTAAGACAATTCAAAATAAAATCAAACCCAATAACCTCGACAGATTTTATTATAAAGTAATGCTAGAATAAGCGGTGATATTATAATAAGAATAGCTGTGGTAAATGCTAAGTATTTCGCTAATTTACTATTTAGAAAACCATCTTCTTTGAATTGTTCGTATATTTTTTGGTGTCTTTTGTTGTGGTAGAAGACAAAATAAACGAGTACTCCACAAATAAGTGTTACCAATAACATCAACGGTTTACTTGCTTTTGCTGCCGGATTATTTACAGGGTCAAATAGTGGATTAGTAAAATTAATTATAGATTTAATTGATAACCCGATTCCAAAAAAACACCCGACGAAAATTCCGCCAACCGTTAGTGATGGATTATCATTTTTGTATTCACCATGCTTGTAATAGGAGTTATAAATAATGTAAAATAATTTATCAATCATAATTATTTGCTCTTAAGTTCTAGTTTGTTTAATAATCAATCTAATGAATTTTTTTAGTTTGTTGGCTTGTGAGTTATCTGTTCAGCATATTCCAATAAGCGTCACTTTTGAAAAGTGTTCCAAATGAAATTAGCAGAATCCACGGAATTATTAAGCTAAGGATTACCAGTATTCCTTTCGATATTCTTTCGTTTTTACTTTCGTTTTTCCAATAAGATCGAAGTCTGTTATATGTGCCATTGTATTTTCGATAATTATATATCAAAATGATAAATGAGGTTATTATAATTGTTGTTTTTGAAAGTGATAGATAGGAGTTTATCTCTTCCCTAGTATAAAATAATTTTGAAATTAATACTGCTAGGTTAATTATTATCAGTATTTGAGTCATCATTATGGCTATTATTGCAGTAGCTACTGTTCTTCCGTCCCATTTAAAATATGCCTTCGTAATCCTAAAATAAATATAATCGAAATAGAATGTAGGTTTGAATTCTGGAGTTATTACGTCCAGTGATAAAGATTCTTTGTTTGTCATAGTTTCCGATTATTTTTCAAATTAAATCATTTTTAATAATATTTTTGTCATTTTACATTCTTTATTATTGTTTTGGCGAAGATCAAAAATAGGTTAAATCTAATAATGCGGGAAATCATAAAATAGGTAAAAAAAATCCGTCTCATTATTTAAACGAGACGGATTTTAAAGTTGTTGGTCAAAACATTAAACCTTCATGATTTCGGCTTCTTTAACCGCAAGATGTTCGTCTATTTTTTTGATATAAGTATTTGTTAAGATTTGCACTTCTTCTTCGGCACTTTTACAAATGTCTTCTGATGTTCCCTCTTTTTCTAATTTTTTGATATCAGTATTGGCATCTTTACGTGCATTTCTAATACCTATTTTAGCATCTTCAGCTTCTACTTTTGCTTGTTTAGCAAGATCGCGTCTTCTTTCCTCAGTTAATGGCGGAACGCTGATAATAACGATATCACCATTGTTCATTGGATTAAATCCAATATTAGCGATCATGATTGCTTTTTCGATTGTATGAAGCATGTTTCTTTCAAAAGGCTGCAAAGTAATCGTTCTTGCATCTGGAACACTTATTTTAGCCACTTGAGAAAGTGGTGTGGCTGAACCATAATAATCTACAAAGACACTTCCTAGCATCGCTGGAGAAGCTTTTCCTGCGCGAATATTTAGAAACTCTTTTTCTAGGTGTTCAATAGAACCTATCATCGATTCCTTTGTACTATCTAATATAAATTCAATCTCTTCAGTCATAATTTGCAATTTTTAAGTCCCCTTCGGGGATTTAGGGATTATATATTTACTACTGTTCCTATGTTTTCTCCGTCACAGATTTTTAATAAATTACCTTGTTTGTTCATGTCGAAAATTACGATAGGCAATTTATTTTCTTGGCTTAATGTAAATGCAGTAGAATCCATTACATTCAATCCTTTTCTAATTACATCGTCAAAAGAAATAAAATCAAATTTTACAGCGTCTGCATTTTTCTCTGGATCTGAATCATAAACTCCGTCAACACGTGTTCCTTTCAAAATTACGTCGGCATGTATTTCTACACCACGTAAAACTGCTGCAGTATCTGTTGTAAAATATGGATTTCCAGTTCCAGCGCCAAAGATTACGATTCTACCTTTCTCAAGGTGACGTACGGCTCTCCTTTTTATATAAGGTTCAGCAATTGCTTCGATTTTTAATGCAGTTTGTAAGCGAGTAAGCATTCCTTTGTCTTCTAGCGCACCTTGTAAAGCCATTCCGTTAATAACCGTAGCAAGCATTCCCATGTAGTCTCCTTGTACGCGATCCATTCCGTTACTGGCTCCCGCAACTCCTCTAAAAATATTTCCGCCGCCTATTACTATTGCGATTTCGATCCCTTTATCGTGAATTTTTTTGATTTCTTCGGCATATTCAGCTAATCTTACTGGGTCAATACCATATTGTCTGTCGCCCATCAAAGCTTCACCACTTAATTTCAGAAGAATTCTTTTATATTTCATGTCTATATTGAGTTGTTTGCTGCAAATATAGGCATATTCTTTTTTTTTAAATAGTGTCCCTTAATTTTTATAGATTAAGTTTTTCAAAGGAGCTCTTTGCTGCTTCGTAACCAATTTTAAAAATAGCGTTCATTTTTGCCTTGTTCATCTCGAATGTGCTGTAAATACTGAGTTCTTTAGGTTCGATTATCCATTCGCAAATATTGAATTTATGCATATCAGAATTAGCAGAAAGAATATCAAAAGCTCGTGTTGTCACTGCTCTTATCGATTTTAAATCCTTGGCTTCTATTTTTTGAATTGGACTCACATAAACACCAATGATATTGTCACATTGTCCTTGTAATATGTCAGTTGGGAAATGGTTCAAAATTCCGCCGTCACTATACAGATCGCCGTTAATTTCGTAAGGAGATATAATTCCAGGAAAAGCAGAAGAAGCTAGAAGGGCATCAATAATTTTTGTTTCTGCGTCAAATATCTTCAGGCGACCTTTTACCATGTCTGTTGCCGTAATTTGTGTTGGAATTTTTAATTCTCCAATCAGGGCATCCTGGAATATGTAGTGAAAGTATTCTTTAAAAGACTCAGAATCTACTAAGCCTGCTTTCTTAAAAGTAAAATGCCTCCATTGAAATAAATATATCGATTTAAAAAAGTCTAAAATCTCATCAGGGCTTTTTCCCCAGGAATACATTGCTCCCACAATTGCGCCGGCGCTTGTGCCAGCAATTCGATTGGGGCGAATGTTTTGCTCCTCTAAAAATTTAATCGCACCAGCATGAGCAATACCTTTTGATCCTCCGCCTGAAAGTACAAGTCCAATTGATTTTGAATTAAAATCCATTTCTCTTTTTAATTTGTTCTAAAATTAATCTTTTGCTTATTTTTAAGTGACTTTTGTAATGTTAAAAATTATTAAATTGTTTTAACTTTACATAAATATCCAAAAATCATGAAAAAATCGATTGCTAAAGCATTATTTAATAGTCATTCGTATGTCGAATACAGAAAATTAATTACAGATTTATTAAAAGTAGATAAATCAACAGGTAATGAACAGTCTCCTGAATTAACTGATTACAGTCTTTTAAATGAGACTAGAATGAATCGCTTAGAGAAGACATTACAAATTCCAGAAGAGAATGTTGTTAAATTAAATTCTCTCAAGCACGAATACATTTGGCTGGTACTTTCGGAAGGCTGGTGTGGAGATGCGGCACAATTGTTACCTATATTTGATAAAATGACTGCTGCTTCTGATGGTAAAATAGAGATGAGAATTGTTTTACGCGACGAAAATGAAGAGTTGATGAATTTGTTTTTGACTAATAAAGGCAAAGCGATTCCGAAACTTATTGTTATCAATAAAGAAACGAGTGGAGCATTAGCACATTGGGGACCACGACCAAAAGGAGCTAGCGATTTAATTGCTGCTTATAAAAAAGAACATGGAGTCCTTGATGAGCAAGCAAAAACCGATTTGCAATTGTGGTATTTACACGATAAGGGAATGACTTCTCAAGACGAAATTATCTGGATGATGCTTGACTTAGACAAAGAAGTAGAGTAATTATATTTAAAAGCTGATTAAGGAAATCCCTAAACTTATATTTCCTGAATCTCTTTGATTGTTAATCGGAAAATCATAATGGTTTATTTCGATAAAAAGTAAAATGTCATCTGAGGATTGTAGCCCAAGGCTGAGCTTTTTATATTCTCCGGTTAATTCACCGCGACCTAATGCGATTGCTTTTCCAAGTGCTAGCTGCAGTGTAATTCTAGTTTCTTCTCCGATTTTTGGGCTTAATCGAAAATTGGCAAAAATGGGCGCAACAACTAGTTTGTTTGACCAGTCCCAATTTAATCCGCTATGGATTCCTAATCCCACCCATTTTTTATAATGGATTCCGTAGCCTAGTTTTGTTCCTATGCCATCGGGAATGAACCAAGATTCTTTTTCGTTATCGTATCGGTTGATTTCTCCGCTATTTGGGTTTTTAGCGAAGGCTAATGTAATGTCAAATTGAGTGTAAGTAATTTTTTTGTCTTGGGCTAAAAGACTTCCGCTGAATAGTAATAGGAATAAAAGCGAATTTAAAAGCTTCAAAATAGGATTATTTTAATTCTAAATTTTCTTCGAATGCTATAACATCTACCCCGTTTTTCACATCATAATCACCAATTTTCGTACGGCGCAAGGCCGTTAAGTGTGAACCTGAATTCATTGCCTTTCCAAAATCAAAAGCTAAAGAACGAATGTAAGTTCCTTTACTACAGACTACTCTAAAATCAATTTCGGGAAGCGCTATTCTCGTAATTTCAAATTCGTGAATGGTAGTTTTCCTAGATTCTATTTCTATGGATTTACCGGCACGGGCATGTTCATATAGTCTAACGCCTTCTTTTTTTATAGCAGAAAAAATAGGTGGAATTTGGTCTATTTCGCCTAGAAATTGCTTCACGGTTTCGTGGATTAATGCTTCATCTATGTGCGAAGTAGGGAATGTTTCGTCTATTTCCGTTTCTAAATCGTAAGAAGGGGTTGTGGCTCCAATGAAGAAAGTTCCGGTGTATTCTTTGGCTTGGCCTTGAAGTTCTGTAATCCTTTTGGTAAACTTTCCAGTACAAACTAAAAGTAATCCAGTGGCTAGAGGGTCTAAAGTTCCAGCATGACCAATTTTAAATTTTTTAGGAAGCCCTAGTTTGTTAATCAGCGCATATTTTAATTTATTTACCGCCTGAAAGGAAGTCCAATTCAAAGGCTTGTCAATCAATAAAATTTGTCCGTTTAAGTAGTCTTCGGGATTTAGCAAAGGAGTTTAATTTAGGTATGTGAAATAGATAAGTAAGAAAGAACCAACAATAATTCGATACCAACCCCAAGGTTTAAAACCGTATTTTTTGATGATTTCGATAAAAAATTTAATGGCTAAAACCGCAACGATAAAAGCAATTAGATTTCCTATTATAAACATTTTTATATTCTCATCTGATTTTAAGATTAGCTCGTAACCTTTCATTTGAGAGGTTTCGTACGTCTTTAAAAACACAGAATAACAGGTTACCGCTAGCATTGTTGGCACCGCTAGAAAGAAGGAGAACTCTGCAGCAGCATGACGAGTAAGCCCTTGTTGCATACCACCAATTATAGATGCCGCTGATCTGCTCGTTCCTGGCATCATGGCTAAACATTGCCAGAAACCAATAATAACTGCTTTTTTTACAGTAATATCTTCTTCTTTAAGCACGGTTGGGTTCTGAAAGCGACTGTCGACAAATAGTAATATGATCCCCCCAATAATTAATACAATTGCAATAGGGACTGGATCGCCTAAAACCGCTTCGATTTTGTCATCAAATAATTTTCCTAGAACCAAAGCTGGAATTACTGCAGCAATTAATTTGATGTAAAAATTAAATTTTGAAAAGTCAAAAAACTTTTTCCAATATAAAGCCACTACGGCCAAAATCGCTCCAAATTGAATTGATACTTGGAAAAGTTTAACAAAATCGTCTTCTTGAATTCCAAAATAGGAGCTGACAAATACCATGTGAGCTGTTGAAGAAACGGGAAGAAATTCAGTCAATCCTTCGATAATGGCAATTAAAAGTGCTTGAAAAGTATTCATTTATGCGTTCTTTGGATTTTTTAGTATGGCGTAAATTGTAATTCCAAAACCAATTAAAACGGTTGTTGGAGCGAGGCGTATTCTTCTAAAACTAAATATAGCATCGCTATATACGTTAGGATCATCACTTCCTCCGCCAGACATTAGAATAAACCCTAGGGTAATTACTCCAATTCCAATAAGTAGAATTTTATAATTTATTTTTCCAAAAAGAAATTCGTGTTTTGGGTCCTTGTCTTTCATGTATGCTTTTTTACTTTTTAAATTCTGAAATTAATATAGGTCGTCTGTTCTTAAGTTCAAGAATTTCTGCGTCGCAAAATGAGTGCTTAACCAAGTAATCAAAATTCCAATTCCTAATACCGATAATAAAACTCCCCCAATAAGAGGTTTGTTCTCAAGAATTCCTAAATCAGGAAAGCTATTTTCTACATATAGTAACACACCGATAAGTGCAATAATAGCTAAAGTAGCACCTAGCATTCCTAGTTTTATACTGCGCATCACAAATGGTTTTCTAATAAATGATTTTGTTGCCCCTACCATTTGCATGGTTTTGATAATAAAACGGTTTGAATAAATCGATAGTCGTAATGAGCTATTGATTAATAAAACTGCAATAAAAGCAAGGAATCCGCTGATTATTAAAATCCACAAACTCACTTTTTTAATATTGTCGTTTACTAAATTCACTAATTGTTTGTCATAGACAATATCTGAAATCATAGGATTAGTACGCAATTGTTTCTCAATTTTAGCGATAGAATCCTTCTCAACATAATCAGCTTTTAAGTGAATGTCGAATGAGTTTTGTAGAGGATTTTCACCAAGAAACGTCATGAAATCTTCGCCTATTATATCAGTATGTTGTTTAGCAGCAGCTTCTTTAGTTACAAAGTCTGTTGATCTTGCATAGGGAGCTGTTTTTAATTTGGTTCCAAAAGTTTTTAAGATGCTGTCATTAGCTTCGTTTTTGAAAAATACCGTCATGGCAATTTTTTCTTTGAAGTCGTCCGCTAGTTTTTTAGAATTTATTATAAAAAGTCCTAATATTCCCAACAGGAATAGTACTAAGAATACACTTAGAACGACCGAAAAATAAGACGAAATTAACCTGCGTTTTTGAAACCTATCAAATGAAGAACTCATAGTTTACTTTAATTATGGGGTAAAAATAATAAAGAATTTCTTTATTTGAAGTTAATAACGCCCAAAGTTTCAACTTTCGTACAATAAACGTAAATTTGCCACCTTAAAATGCAGAACGTTATAGTTTTTGTCACTTTGAAAGGTTAGTAGCCTAAGATAATGATTCCAGCTTTTGCGACAGCATGACTCCGTTAAAATAAAAATATAAAAAGGGAATGACTTGAGCTTTAGCGACAGCATGACTCCGTTAAAATAAAAATATAAAAAGGGAATGAAATATAATCCGAACGAGATAGAAGCCAAATGGCAAAAATATTGGGCAGAAAATCAAACATTTGCCGCTGTAAATAACTCTGAAAAACCAAAACATTATGTGTTAGATATGTTTCCTTATCCATCAGGTGCGGGACTGCATGTAGGACATCCTCTGGGTTATATCGCTTCAGATGTGTATGCAAGATATAAAAGACATCAAGGTTTTAATGTGTTGCACCCAATGGGTTATGACAGTTTTGGATTGCCAGCTGAACAGTATGCTATTCAAACCGGACAACGTCCTGAAGATACCACTTCGGTTAATATTGATGGAGGATTTGATAAAGAAGGAAATAAAATTGCGGGATATAGAAAGCAACTAGACAAAATTGGATTTTCATTTGATTGGGCTAGAGAAGTGCGCACTTCTAATCCGGATTATTACAAGCATACTCAATGGATTTTCATTCAGTTATTTAATTCTTGGTACAACAAAGACAACGATAAAGCCGAAGATATCTCCACTTTAGTTGCGCTATTCGAGGCAAATGGGAATGCCGCTGTCAATGCAGTTTGTGATGATAAGATTGCGCCTTTTACATCTAGTGAATGGAACGCTTTCGCAAAAGAGCAACAGCAGAAAATTTTGTTACAATACAGATTAACGTATTTAGCAGAGACTGAAGTTAACTGGTGTCCTGGCTTAGGAACTGTTTTGGCGAATGACGAAATCGTAAACGGAGTTTCAGAACGTGGTGGATTCACCGTGGTTCGTAAAAAAATGACCCAATGGAGTATGCGTATTTCAGCTTTTGCAGAACGTTTGTTGCAAGGATTGAATGATATTGACTGGAGCGAAAGCATCAAAGAAAGTCAGAGAAACTGGATTGGAAAATCAGTAGGGGCGATGGTAACATTCCCTGTCTTGTCATCGCCTGCAGTGGAAGAGAATTTGGAGTCTGATGCGGCAATAGAATTAAGAGATAATGCCACCGAAGCAGAGAAAACGTTATGGTTAAGTTTAAAATCAAAAGCATTAGATTATAAATTTAAACAACAATATCAAATTGCCGATTTTACTTTTGATTTTGTGTGTTTGTCAAGAAAACTTGTAATTGAAATTGATGAAGATATTCATGATGATCAAATAAAATTGGCTCAAGAAAGAACGAAAGCCCTTAATGAGAAAGGATTCAAAATCATTCGTTTTAAAAACGAAGAGATTCTAAGAAACCTGGCAGGAGTTTTAGATACAATTACGATAGAATTAGACAATATAAGTGTTCCTCCGTCGGGCGTTAGGGGGATTGAAGTCTTTACAACAAGACCTGACACTATATTTGGAGTTACGTTTATGACATTGGCGCCAGAGCATCCTTTGGTTCAGCAAATCACCACTCCAGAATATCAGGATAAAGTAGACGCTTATATTTTAGCCTCGTCAAAACGTTCTGAAAGAGAACGTATGGCCGATGTTAAAACTATTTCGGGAGTATTTACCGGTGCTTATGCCGAGCATCCTTTTACTAAAGAACCGGTTCCAGTTTGGATTGGGGATTATGTTTTGGCTGGATATGGAACAGGTGCTGTAATGGCGGTTCCTTGTGGAGACGAAAGAGATTATGCTTTTGCTAATTTCTTCAAAGGTCAAAGCGGAATGCAAGAAATCAAAAATATTTTTGCCAATATTGATATTTCCGAAGCGGCTTACGGTTCTAAAGACAATGTTATTATTGCTAATTCGGATTTTCTAAATGGTTTGACTTATAAAGAAGCAACCAAGAAAGCGATTGAAGAATTAGAAAAATTAAATCTAGGTTACGGAAAAATCAATTACCGCTTGCGTGATGCTGTTTTCTCTCGACAAAGATATTGGGGAGAGCCGTTTCCAGTGTATTATGTAAATGGCTTGCCGCAAATGATTGATGCAACGCATTTGCCAATTGTTCTGCCAGAAGTAGAGAAATATTTACCTACAGAAGACGGTTTGCCGCCTTTAGGAAATGCCGAAGTTTGGGCTTGGGACACGACTATAAATGAAGTGGTCAATACTGATTTAGTAGATCACAAAACGATTTTTCCTTTAGAATTGAATACGATGCCAGGTTGGGCGGGAAGTTCATTTTATTGGATGCGTTATATGGATCCAAAGAATGAGAACGAATTTGCAAGTACGGACGCCTTGGCATATTGGGAAAGTGTCGATTTATATATTGGTGGTAACGAACATGCAACAGGTCATTTATTATACTCTCGTTTTTGGAATAAATTCTTGAAAGACAAAGGTTTTGCACCAACAGAAGAACCGTTCAAGAAATTGATCAATCAAGGGATGATTTTAGGTATGAGCGCTTTTGTGTATAGATTAGACGGAACGAATACTTATGTTTCGAAAAATAAAATTGAAGGTCAAAAAGTCCAGCCAATACATGTGGATGTTTCAATGGTCAATTCATCTGATGAATTGGATATTGAAAAATTTAAGTCTTGGAGAGAAGATTATAAAGACGCTGAATTTATTTGTGACGACAACGGAAAATATATTGTAGGTCGCGAAGTAGAAAAAATGTCTAAGTCTAAATACAATGTAGTTACTCCAGATGATATTTGCAATGAATACGGAGCAGATACTTTACGTTTGTACGAAATGTTCTTAGGGCCATTAGAACAAGCGAAACCATGGAATACAGCAGGTATCTCCGGAGTTTTTGGTTTCTTGAAAAAACTATGTCGTTTGTATTTTGACGAGCACCATATGATTGTTAGTGATGAAGTGCCAACCAAAGACAACTTAAAAACATTACACAAAACTATTAAAAAAGTGGCCGATGATATTGAGAATTTCTCATTCAATACTTCAGTTTCACAATTTATGATTTGTGTGAATGAATTGTCAACTCAAGGTTGTCATTCTCGCGCTATTTTAGAGCCATTAGCTATCGTGATTTCGCCTTATGCTCCGCACATCGCCGAAGAATTGTGGTCGTTATTAGGAAATGAAGGTTCTATTGCAACGGTGCCTTTTCCTGTTTTCGAACCCAAGCATTTAATTGAAAGTAGTAAAGAATATCCAGTTTCCTTTAACGGAAAAATGCGTTTCACTATCGAATTGCCTTTGGATTTAACCAAGGATCAAATCGAAGAAATCATCATGAAAGACGAAAGAACAATAAAACAACTAGAAGGAAGAACGCCGAATAAGGTGATTATTGTACCAGGGAAAATCATTAACTTGGTAGGGTAAATTTCTTAAATAAATCAATACTCATAAATCCAAATTCCAATTACTGGGATTTGGATTTTTTTTTGCATAAAAGGTTCTTATTGTAAGGTTGGAATTTCTCTATTTGGAATTTAATTCTTTCGATCGAAATTATTATTTAATAAATATTTAACCAATGTCAATTTGGCATTTTCAAAATTTGGTTCGTAATTTGATATTTCCTTTGTAACTTTAAAAAATAAAACACTGAATTATGGGAATGAGTTATTTAATTCTTGCCGGAGCAATCATGCTGGCAAGCTGGGCGGTAAGCGCAAGGCTAAAAAGCAAATTTGCACATTATTCTAAACTGCAATTGCAAAACGGTATGAGTGGTGCTGAAATTGCGGAGAAGATGTTGGCAGATAATGGAATTCGCGATGTACGTGTGATTTCAGTAGCTGGTCAATTGACAGATCATTACAATCCAGTTGATAAAACGGTGAATCTAAGTGAGGCGGTTTACAACCAGCGCAATGCAGCTGCGGCAGCCGTTGCGGCACACGAATGTGGTCACGCGGTACAACATGCTGTAGGTTATGAATGGTTGACTATGCGTTCTAAATTGGTTCCGTTTGTAAATGTAGCCTCTACTTATATGCAATGGATTCTTTTAGGAGGGATTTTATTAATGAATACTTTTCCGCAGTTATTGCTTTTCGGAATTGTGCTTTTTGCAGCAACAACTGTTTTTTCATTAGTGACTTTACCTGTAGAATATGATGCTAGTCATCGCGCTTTGGCTTGGTTAGAGAACAAAAGAATGCTTACGCAACAAGAGCAAGCTGGAGCTAAAGATGCTTTAAAGTGGGCTGCTAGAACTTATTTGGTTGCTGCTTTAGGCTCTATTGCTACCTTATTGTATTATGTTTCCATTTATATGGGCGGCAGTAGTCAAAGAGATTAACCTTTAAAAGCTCCGACTTTAGAATTTTAAGTTCCAATAGAAGTAAGGAACAAGAAGTTTTTATATCTAAAAAATCCAAATTCCATTAGCTGGGATTTGGATTTTTTTTGGATTTTAATTAAAGTAGATTTTGTTAGAGCTGTATTTGTCTGTCAATTTGCTGATCTAAGGAAATGAAGGTTTCTGTTCTGGAAACACCTTCTATCACTTGAATTTTAGAATTTAGCAATTGCATTAAATGCTGATTGTCTCTACAGATTATTTTAATCAATATAGACCAGTTTCCAGTAGTAAAATGACATTCTAAGACTTCGGGGATTTTTCTTAATTCCTTTACAGCTTCTGGGTTTCGGGCTGCTTTGTCAAGGTAAACCCCAATAAAAGCCATGGTGTTGTAGCCTAGGACTTTATGGTTTACGACAAATTTTGAACCTGAAATTACTCCAGACACTTCGAGTTTTCGCAATCTTTGATGAATAGCCGCTCCCGAAATTCCTATTTTATTCGCGATTTGGAGGATCGGTTTACGAGCGTCTTCCATAAGGAATCTTAAAATTTCTTTGTCGATTCCGTCTATTTCTACGACCATGGAGTTTAATTTCATAAGTTTGATTTTAGAACTAAAACTAGAGTTTTTAGTTGTAATTGAAAACCAAATTTAAACAAAAGCAAACAATAATAAGGTGTTTAAACGTTAATTAGAAAAGTATTCTAACGTTGAGGTGTTTAAGATTTCAATAGGTCGCTAATGAATTGTAGAATAGGAAGTGCGGTAGTATTACTTAGAAATCAGGCGTAAAAAAAACCACCTGTAGTACAATATACAGATGGTTTTTTTTTTATGAGGAAAAGCTAAAAACTATTTACCTTTATTAGCTTCAGTAATGTATTTTTCTAAGGCCATTGTCATCGAAGGTGCATTTGGTGAAGGCGCTAGTATATCAACTCTTAATCCATTGTCCAATGCTTCTTTTTGAGTTGTGCTCCCAAAAACAGCTATTCTGGTATTGTTTTGTTCGAAGTCCGGGAAGTTTTTAAATAATGATTTAATTCCAGTAGGACTAAAGAAGGCTAGAACATCATAATACACATCAGCTAAGTCAGAAAGGTCACTCATAACTGTTTTGTAAAAAATAGCTGGAGTCCAGTCTACCTTTAATGCATTAAGTGTGATGGTTGCATCAGCATTTAATTGATCTGAAGCCGGTAAAAGAAATTTTTCGTCTTTGTATTTTTTGATCAATGGAGATAAATCTGCAAAGTCCTTAGGACCTACGTAGATTTTACGTTTTCTATAAACAACGTATTTTTGCAAATAAAAGGCTACAGCTTCAGACTGGCAGAAATATTTCAAGCCTTCTGGTACTTTGAAGCGCATTTCGTCTGCGACTCTAAAGAAATGATCAACCGCATTTCTACTCGTTAAAATAATTGCAGTATATTGATTAAGATCGATTTTTTGAAGTCGAATCTCTTTAGCATTAACTCCTTCTATATGAATAAAAGGCCTGAAATCAATTTTCACTTTATGCTTCTGTTGGAGTTCAAAGTAAGGAGAGTTCTCTACTTTAGGCTCAGGTTGTGACACCAAAATTGTTTTCACTTTCATATTTTAACTTTTTCTAAGCGCCCCCTTTTTTAAACATAAAAAACATAAAAAAATAGGGGGCTATTTCGAGAGCGCAAAGATATAAAATAAAATAAAACAACTTACCGAATATTAGATTTTGATATTTTTTTATAGAAACAATATATATTAAAACATTGATAATCAATATTGTAGATATTATTATAAGTGGAATATTTCTCGATATTGTATCGTAATAGAATAATATAATGTTAATGGGTAGGATAAATAGCCCAATATAGGTTCGATAAGCAACTTTTTGGAGGTTGAAATGCTCTATAAAATCCTCAATATTAAATGCGGTAGCAATGATTTTTTCTATTAAATATTTAGATAAAACAAAGAATATTAGTAAAGTGATAATTTGAATGTAGAATATTAAGTCTGTCTTAGAACCATATCCAAAAAAACTTAGTGAAAGCTGAATGAAAAAAGCAATGGAAATAACTTGTACAAAAAACAAGGAAATTGTGAAACTGTCTCTTAAGTGGCTTCCGTCGCGATAAACCTTAGAATATTTATCTGAAAAGATCAAATTCATAAAATCGCTAAAGCGGTTTTCATAAACTGATTTGGTAATTGCGACAATAGCAAATGCCAATACAAATAAAAGGATTGCCCAATCTTTGCTTTCTGTTATTCTTGGATTAAGTAGGTGTTCTATCATAGCGTGACAAAATTAGTAATTTTTTATATC
Source organism: Flavobacterium sp. XN-5 (assembly GCF_008033395.2). Classification (NCBI taxonomy): domain Bacteria; kingdom Pseudomonadati; phylum Bacteroidota; class Flavobacteriia; order Flavobacteriales; family Flavobacteriaceae; genus Flavobacterium; species Flavobacterium sp. XN-5. The sequence goes on along the minus strand of NZ_VOGZ02000001.1, from coordinate 584,288 downwards.
AATCTTTTTATTATAAATTTATTATGAATGAAATGCTATAAAAACGTTACTTTTGCACTGAAATTACTAGAAATATGAACGACTGTATTGTTATAATTCCTACCTATAACGAAATTGAGAATATTGAAAGCATAATCAGGTCGGTACTTTCCCAACACAAACCTTTTCATATCCTTATTGTAGACGACAATTCTCCGGATCAAACCGCGGATAAAGTCAGATTGCTTCAAGGCGAGTTTGAGGGTCGTTTATTTTTGGAAAATAGAGAAAAAAAATCTGGACTAGGTACTGCCTATGTTCATGGGTTCAAATGGGCATTAGAGAGAAAGTATGGTTTTATTTTCGAAATGGATGCTGATTTTTCTCATAATCCGAATGATTTAGAGAAGTTATACAATGCTTGTCACTTTGGAACTGCTGATCTTGCGATTGGTTCGCGCTATGTTACAGGTGTAAATGTCGTTAATTGGCCGTTAAATCGAGTGTTGATGTCTTATTTTGCATCGGTATATGTTCGAATTATAACTGGAATGAAAATTCATGATGCTACGGCAGGTTTCGTTTGTTATAAAAGAGAGGTGCTTGAAGCGATTAATCTCGATAAAATAAAATTTGTGGGATACGCGTTTCAGATTGAAATGAAATACAGAACATTTTGTAAAAAATTTAATATTGTCGAAGTACCAATAATTTTTACAGACCGCACAAAAGGAGAATCAAAAATGAGCAATTCAATAATTATTGAAGCCGTTTTTGGGGTAATTTCTCTACGATTAAAAAAATTAGTTAATAGTTTATAAGCAAAAATACAATGAATAGGGTTTTAATTAAGAATGCCAAAATAGTAAATGAAGGGGTAATTTTTGAGGGCGATGTATTAATTGAAAATGACTTAATTGTTGAGGTTTCGGAAAGTATAAGCGCGAAATCATCAAATTGTGTGATCATCGACGCAGAGGGGAACTATTTAATGCCGGGTGCTATTGATGACCAAGTGCATTTTAGAGAGCCAGGTCTTACTTATAAAGGTGATATAGAAACGGAATCTAGAGCGGCCGTTGCCGGTGGAATTACTTCTTACATCGAGCAGCCTAATACGGTTCCTAATGCGGTTACCCAAGAAATTTTAGAAGAAAAATACCAGCTTGCTGCTGAGAAATCATATGCGAATTATTCGTTTATGATGGGTGCAACTAATGATAACTTGGAGGAAGTTCTAAAAACAAATCCGAAAAATGTTGCTGGTATAAAAATATTTTTAGGTTCATCAACAGGGAATATGCTTGTTGATAACGAAGCGACTTTAGAAAAAATATTCTCCAGTACACCCATGCTTATTGCAGTTCATTGTGAAGATGAAACTACCATAAAAAACAATTTAGAGAAATACAAAGCTGAATTTGGAGATGATGTTCCCGTTACGGCGCATCATTTAATTAGAAGTGAAGAAGCTTGTTATATTTCTTCTTCCAAAGCGGTTGCGCTTGCTAAGAAAACTGGTGCTCGTTTGCACATTTTTCATCTTTCAACTGCCAAAGAAATGGATTTGTTCACAAACAAAATTCCATTGGAACAAAAGAAAATCACTGCCGAAGTTTGCGTGCATCATTTATGGTTTAACAATGACGATTATGCTACTAAAGGGAATCTTATAAAATGGAATCCAGCGGTAAAAACAGCAAATGATCAAAAAGTACTTTGGGAAGCTTTATTGGATGGTAGAATTGATGTGATTGCTACTGATCATGCACCGCATACATTAGAAGAGAAAAAGAAATCATATCTAGAAGCTCCTTCCGGAGGGCCTTTAGTTCAACATGCTGTTGTGGCTATGTTTGAAGCTTTTCACCAGGGTAAAATAAGTGTTGAGAAAATTGTCGAAAAAATGTGCCATAATCCGGCTAAGATTTTCAAAATTGAAAAACGTGGTTTTATAAAAGAAGGATTTTATGCCGACTTAGTAATCGTAAACCCGGGTTTGCCTTGGAGTGTTAAGAAAGAAAATATTTTTGCTAAATGCGGATGGTCTCCATTTGAAGGATTTACTTTCAAATCTAGAATTACACATACTTTGGTAAATGGACAATTAGTGTATAGTGCTTTTAAAGTAAAAAATATTCGCGCAGGAAAAAGACTTTTGTTTGATCGCTAAAAGACAAGTATAGATGAAAAAATTAATGTTACTATTGACCGTTTTAGTTGGGTTTATGAGCTGCAAAGAAGAAGTAGTTCATAAGCCTGACAATCTTATAGAAAGAGATATGATGATCGATGTAATGTATGATTTATCAATTTTTGACGCTATAAAATATCAAAATCCAGCGTCAATAGATACGTTTAAAATTAATCCGTCTCAGTACATTTTTAAAAAGTATAAAATAGATAGCTTGCAATTTGCGCAAAGCAATACTTATTATGCTTCAAATTATATCGATTATAAAGAAATGTATGACGAGCTTATCCAGCGAATTGAGGCTAAAAAAACAGTCTTAGATTCATTGGTGAAAAGAGAAGAGAAAAAGCAAGAGAAACTAAAAGCGGATTCATTAAAAAAAGTCAAGAGCAACGATGTGAAAAAAGATTCTTTACTATTAAAAAAGAAGAAAACTATCTTGAAAAACGGAAAAGACTCTTTGAGAATTCAATAAGTTTCCCTTTTTATAATTTTGAAGTCTCCTCGATGTATTGATGGACATCTACAAATTCAGTGTTTAAAGTTCTTTTTATTTTTTCATTCGAATAGATATGTTTCGAATAAGATGCTGTAGCTGTCGCTCTGGTTAGTTGCCTTTTTCTGCCTAAGATGCTCGATATAATCCAATCTACTCTCCAAGCAATTTGCATTACCGATGGTTTTAGGTGTCGTGTCGGTCTATTAACTTTCAATGCATCGGCAATCGAATTCTGTATTTCTCTAAACGGGATGTTCTGGGCAATCAATATAAAACGCTCGTTTTTAATTTCGCTTTTCATCAATTGAACTGTAATTCTTACCACATCGCTAACTGCTACGAAAGCTGCTATTCCAAGAGTGTAAAACGGTAGACCATTGGCCACTTTTTGAAAAAGAAGTCCACTTCCCTGATCTTGAAAACCAGGTCCAATAATAACTCCCGGATTTACCACGACGACCTCTAAGCCTTCTTGCTGGCCACGCCATATTTCTACCTCGGCTCCATATTTAGAAATTGCGTAGTCGCTATGTGGTTTTTCGGGATTCCATTCTGTTTCTTCGGTGATAATCGTTTCATGCGCCGCTAGATCGCCCAGAGCAGCTATCGAACTGATGTAACACAATTTTTTAATATCGTAGGCAAGGCAAAAGTTGACGATGTTTGCGGTTCCTTCGATATTAGTTTTGCGGAGTGGCTCTTCGTCCTTTGGATCAAATGAAATTAGGGCGGCACTATGGTAAACGTAGTCGATTCCTATAAAGGCATGTTCTAAAGAAGGGATATCAATTATGTCAGCTTGAACCCATTCGATAGCATCAAATAAAGCTGATTTGTTGTAAAGCTGAAACAATGCTTTCGTTTTATCGATATTTTCTGAATTTCGATAAATAGCCCGAATTTTAGTAGCTCCAATGCTTTCGGATTCTATTAAATACAGCAATAAATGCGCTCCTACTAAACCGGTTCCTCCTGTTACTAAAATCATTTTGTAAAGATAATTAGATTGTTCGATTTTTAGACCGATTGATTTTCAAATTATGCAATTAAAACTATCTTTGTGGAAATTGACAAAGAGATGAAGAATTTTATTGAAGAAGTGACTTGGAGAGGAATGCTCCACGATGTTATGCCAGGCACAGAAGAACATTTGATGGAGCAAATGCGTGTGGCGTATGTGGGTATTGATCCAACTGCAGATTCATTGCATATAGGGCATTTAGTAGGTGTAATGTTGTTGAAACATTTTCAATTGTCCGGACACAAACCATTAGCGCTAGTGGGTGGTGCGACAGGAATGATTGGAGATCCATCAGGAAAATCCAATGAAAGAAATTTATTAGACGAGCCTACTTTACGTCACAATCAAGAAGCAATTAGAGCACAATTGAGTCGTTTTCTTGATTTTACTTCAGATGCTCCAAATGCAGCTGAATTAGTGAATAATTACGACTGGATGAAGAATTTCTCTTTTCTGGAATTTATTCGTGATATTGGAAAACACATTACGGTAAATTATATGATGTCTAAAGATTCAGTAAAGAAGCGTTTGTCTTCTGAATCAGCAGAAGGAATGTCATTTACTGAGTTTACATACCAAATGGTTCAGGGATACGACTTTTTACATTTGTTCAAAAACAAAAGTTGTACACTGCAAATGGGTGGTTCAGACCAATGGGGAAATATCACTACGGGAACGGAATTAGTGCGAAGAATTGCCGGCGGAAAAGCATACGCTTTAACTTGTCCGTTGATTACAAAAGCGGATGGAACTAAATTCGGGAAATCTGAAGGAGGAAATATCTGGTTAGACGCAGCGCGAACTTCACCTTATAAATTTTACCAATATTGGTTGAATACTTCAGATCTTGATGCTGAAAAATACATCAAGATTTTTACCTTTTTATCGAAAGAAGAAATTACTGAATTAACCGAAAAACATTCAGAAACACCGCATTTGCGTTTGTTACAGAAGCGTTTGGCTGAAGAAACTACGGTAATGGTTCATTCACAAGCAGATTTAGAAAATGCTATAAAAGCATCAAATATTTTGTTTGGGAATTCTACTTCAGATGATTTAAAACAATTGGACGAAGCTACTTTCTTAGATGTTTTTGAAGGTGTTCCTCAGGCAGAAATAGCAAGAAACGAAATTGAAGCTGGAATTGATATTATTGCTGTTTTGAATGAAAAAACAGGGTTTTTCAAGTCTAATGGAGAGGCAAGACGTGCTTTAAAGGCTAATTCGATTTCAGTAAATAGAGAAAAAGTGAAAGAAGATTTTACACTTTCGACAAAAGATTTGATCAACAACCAATTTGTATTGTTACAAAGCGGGAAGAAAAATTATTTTGTGGTGAGAGTGGTTTAAATCACCATTAAATTACAACCTCGAATATCAGAATTATCAAAACGTCCCAATACCTCGAAAGAGTTGTTGGGATTTTTTTTGCCCAAATCCTGTGTGGCGATAAACGAACAGGAATTAATGTTGGCCAAATCAATGACGTTGATTCCGCCTGTTTTTCCTTGAGGAATATAAGTTAATGCATCTTCGGTATCGCGAATGAGGATTTGGATCCAAGAAGGACATTCAAATACGCCTTCACCAAGAGAATAGGCTTGTGAGAGCAATTCAGTCATTCCATATTCAGAATGTATGGCTGTCACGCCAAAACCCTCGCAAAGTTGCTGATGCAATTCTTCTCGGATCATTTCTTTACGCTTGCCCTTCATACCGCCAGTTTCCATGATAATGGTATTTTGCAGTTGGAACTGATGTTTTTCGATCAAGTCTAATAAGGCAAAAGTAACTCCGATAAGAATTACATTTTGACCAGATTGATCTAATTCGGTCAGTTTTTTAATCAGCTCCTCGTGGTTGTGAAGATAAAAACCACTTTCGGGATGATTAGATAGCTGAATCAAATCTTCGACCATATAAATCAAGGAAGATCCTTCTCTTTCCAGATAAGAGGGTAATAAAGCCAAGACTACATAATCTTCAATGTTTCCATAGAATTCAGAAAACCCTTGGCGATAACTTTCTTCATAAATAGAAATGTCTGTTACAAGATGTTTGCTGGTAATCATTCCAGTCGTTCCGCTGCTGGTAAATGTATTTTGGACTGGGTTTGTATTAGAAACTACCGCGTGACTTTTAAAAAACTGAATGGGTAAAAACGGAATCTGTTGCAGTGTTTTTACTTTTTGAGGTTCTATTTTCAAGAGATCACAAAATGCTCTGTACACCAAGTTGTTTTCGTGTTGGTAACGAAATACTTTTAAGGCTATTTTTTCAAATTGCTTTTGATTCGAAATGGCAAATATATCAGTAGCTGTAATCAAGATTTTTTTTTGCAAAGGTATAAATTTTAATAGCGCTTTCAGATATTAAAAGGCATTCCAATCGGAATAAAAAAAAACTCCAATTGTAGTTGGAGCTTTTTAATTTATTTTCCGAAAGTAATTTTTACCTTACAATGAGTTTTCTGGTAGCAGTTGCGTTTTCCTCATTAATCTTAATAATATAAACGCCAGGGTTAAGACTGGAGACATTTAGTTCTCTTGAACTAATTAACGTTTGCAGTACTTTTTTTCCTAAAAGATCAAATATAATTATTTCTTTATTTGAATCATTTTTGGTGGATATATATACCTTTCCGTTAGTGACAGGGTTTGGATACAAGCTTAAACCTTCAATTATGGAGGTTTCTTGTAGTTTTGGTTGTTGCTTTGTTTCTTGAGCGCTGAGGTTCAAGGAGAAGAAAAAAACCAATAAGATTGCAATATAAAAGTAATTTTTTGCCATTAGCTTGATTTTGTTTAGTAAATATACAAAAAAAATCAAATACTGTACCAAAATAAAAAACACCTTTCTTTTGAAAGGTGTTTTTACAACAAGTTTATTGTTTTTATTATTATAATCCTGCAGTCCAGCCAGTTGTCCATGACGGAGCAGCTGCTCCAGCACCAGCGCCAATATTAGTTCCTACCGTTAAATAAGTAGTGTTTGTTCCGGTATATTCTGATGGTAAAAATCCAGTTGCAGTGTTTGCAAATTGAATAGGATTGAATTTTATATTTCCATTGGTTATATTCGCATTAGCTGCAGCATCGTCAGATTTAATTTTTAAGCCTTTTGCAAAAGTACCGTCAATGTATACATTTGAAGCAGTCCATTTTCCAGCACCTTCTTTAAGGTAAATCGCATCCTCAGAGTTAGGCAAAGTTCCCATCACAATCGAAATGTTTTTTAAAGTTGCATTTGTCATTGGTGTTGCATAACCATTAGTTCCATTATTTGATCCTTCGATACCCGCTTTAGCTGTGTTTTTGATATACCAAAACTCTCCTGTTCCAGCCCATCCATCAGCAAAGTCAATTGAATCATCATCACTATCAGTTGAGACTAAATACTTACCGTTTACCGTTCCTCCAAAAAATTCGATACCATCATCACCATTGTGATTTGCGTGAACATATTCTAAAGTTGTTCCAGAACCCACACCAAATAATGATAATCCATTGAATTCTTTACTAGATGTGTAAGCATAACCGGTGTATTCGATTCTCAAATATTTAATTACTCCTGAGTTGTCAGTTGCATCAGAGCCACCATACGTTAAATCTGAAACTTCAGCAGAAGCCGTGCCTCCAGCGGTTGCAGATGTATTTATTGGAGCTTTACCGCAAATTACTAAACCTCCCCAGTCACTTTTAGCTGGTGTTGCTTTGGCCGATGTCATAACCACAGGGTTAGTAGCTGTACCATTGATGAAGATTTGCCCTCCTTGAGAAACTGCAATGTATCTTACAGTACTATCTGTATTTTCAGTTGCTTTGATTACAGTTCCAGCAGGAATAGTTAGTTTAGCTCCGCTTTTTACAATAAATGCTCCTGTTAAATAATACACTTTTGAAGCATCTAATGTAGCTTCTTTTCCAGCTTCTAAAGTCCCTTTGAAGTTTGTAGGATCTAGAGAAACAACATTTGGATCTGTTTCTGTAGGAACATCATTACTACTACAAGATGTAAGTGCTAATGTTACTAATGTCAACATTGATAAAAATACTTTTTTCATTTTTTTTTAGTTTTAATTGTTTTCTTTTAATTGTGTTGTTTTATTATTACAGTGCAAACCTAGCACTGTTTTTTTGCAGCTTGATTTTGTTAAGTTTATCAGTTTGTTAAGCAATCGTAAACTTCTTAAAAAGTATAAGTCGCAGCTACTTTAAAGTTAACGCCCTTTTTATACGACTCTACTAATACGTTCTGCTTGTCTTGGATTCTTTCTATTGTAGGGTTTAAAATGTTTTTCACAGAGAAACCAAGGCCAATGTTTTTAGTAAGTTTAGATTTCAATATAAAATCCAGGGTTCCATTAGCTTTGTCGACTAAATCCCCTCTTCCACTTGTACCAAGAGCATAAATTCGATCTGAGAAATAACCATAGGTTACTGTTGCTAAAACATTTTTATCACCTGAAAATTCTTTAAAATAGCTCAGGTCACCATTCAATAATAAATCGGAAGCTCCAGTTAGCTTACCTTCTGTTTTAGAAAAGAAAACAGTTAAGTCTGTTTCATTTTCTACTTTTTGCCCATTGAAATCTTGATTGTTGTACATATACGATGCGTTGAATCCTGTAGTTAATGATTCTTTGTTTTCAGCATTATTTTCGAAAATGTTTTTTCTAATCTCAAATTCAGCTCCCAGGACAACTGCTTTTTCTCCTGAGTTGACATAAGAAATATCATTAGTTGCTGAAGTAATCGTGATTTCGTTGATTGGATTCTGAATTAATTTTCCAAAAGCAGTTAACGAAATTATTTCGCTCGACTTAGGGAAATATTCCCATTTGACATCTGCATTATAATTGGTCGAAGAGTATAATTTCGGGTTTCCAATAATAACCTCGGTAACATCTTCAAACTGGAAAGGTGCTCTCTCTTTAAATTGTGGTAAAGTGTATGATTTACTGGCTGCAAATTTTAAATTTTGATCTTCGTTTAACTCATATTTAATACTAGTTGAAGGTAAAAATTCAAACTTGTCAAACTTGTTTGTGCCTTTACTGATGTTAGTGAACCAATCTATATTTTGAATAATATATTCTCCTCTTGTTCCAAAAACTACTGTAAGCTTTGGTGTAAACTTATATTCAACTCCCACAAATGCTGCCTGAATATTTTGATCACCATCATAAGTTTGAGGAGCTAATCCGCCATTAAAAGTTTTTATGCTAAAGAGATTATTGCTAAAATTGGTTTGGTTAAAGTAACCGTCAATATTGTTCTTGTCTACTACTGGCTGTGCAACTGCGGTGTTGATATCAAAATTAAATTGTCTTGCTTGAAAACCTACTTTTTTAGTATATCCACTGTATCCTAAGGTAAATTTCCCTCTATAGTCTTCATCCTCTTTGTTAAACTTATAATCCAAAGCTAAGTTTGCAGCTAGCTGATTGTCTTTTAAATTCTGATAAAATCGGTGGTTTTCAGAGTCATTATTGTCTGACACTTGCTTTACATCTGGATCAGATTGTTCGTTCTGCGGAATTAAGGTGTTTTGCATTCGATCTGGAATACTGTTTTTTAAAGAGTTATAAGAAACACCCCAGTTAAAATTCGTTCTTTCGTTTAAAGAATGATTTCCTAATAATTGGTTTATAAATACCGTAGTTTGATCTAAATTAGACCTTCTAATGTATCCACCGCCATCCGAAGCAATGTCAAAACGATCAATAATACCTTCAAATTCTTGATGGTCTTGGCTCGAGGTGTTGACGAATAGTGAGTTGAATTTTATGGAGTTGTTAGCGTTAATTTTATAATTAACGTTCCCCATTACTGTTGTGTTTGTATTGTATGAAAAAGATTCGAAATTTAAATTTCTTCTTGGGATGCCATTTAGGCCAATAGATCCATTTGAAACTCCAGTAGTATAATTGTATTCATTGTCAAAAGACGCTGTTCCAAAAAAGCCGAGTTTTCCGTTTTCTCCAACATTGAATTCACTACCGCCTCTAATAAAGATCGAAGTGTTAATAGGAGTCGCAGCAGCGGTATTCCAATTAGTATCGAAATTATAAGAAGAAAATGGGTTTTTAGGATAGCTTGTATTTGAGAATCCAGTTTTAGATGGTCCGTCTTGTAATCGAAAATCTTTTTGGCTGTTAGCCAAAGTATTCATGCCTAATTCGAAACCTATCTCTAACATTTTGCTTCCTGTGTGCGTTTTTGATACAATATCAATATTTGCACCTCCAAAATCTCCAAAATTTCTAAAATTGTATGTTTTGTCAATGCCTATTGATTCTACAATATCAGTATTGAAAATTCCTAATTTAATATTCTTTTTTGAAGGATCATCTGATGGTAAGGGCAAGCCATTCATAGTAGTAGAGTTGTAGCGGTCGCCTAAACCTCGTACGAATATATTTCCAGTACCTTCCTGTTTTGTAATACCACTCGTTTTAGTAACTGCTGTGGCCACGTCGCTAACTCCTTTTCTGGAGAGTTCTTGCGCGCCAATACTTTGTTTGATTTCGACAGCCTTTTTTTGTTCTAATAATAAGGCGGTTTCTTTTTGTTTGTTTACATGAGTCGTGATAACAACATCACTTAATTTGTAACCAGCCGCGCCTAATGCTTTGTTTAGAATAACCGTTTCGCTATCAATCACCGTTACGGGAATTTCTAATGATTCGTAACCAATAAAACTATACTGTATAACATAGCTTCCTGCTGGAGCACTAAGTGAGTATTTACCATCAATATCAGTTATGCCATTTATTTGTGTTCCTTTTAATAATACATTCGCAAAAGGTAACGTTTCGTTGTTTGAATCCTTATCAGTTAGTACTCCAGAAATAGTCCCTTTAGTTTGAGAAAAAGCAAGGGTACTAATAAAAAGCGTTAAAATGAATAATTTAAGTTTCATAGTTTGTTTAATTTTTTGCAAAGTAATGGGGTCTTTGTAAAGTTTGCGTTATTGGCAGGTTACGATTACGTTTGTTGAATATTACTAAATAGTTATCAAATTAAATTACGGTTAATACTGCTTTTTTGCTGTTCATTTATTCTTACATTTACAATTGCAAACGTAATTTTGCCAAATATGAAAAAGAAACATACCAAGATTTTACTTGTTGACGATGAACCAGATATTTTAGAAATCGTAGGTTATAATCTTGCTCAAGAGGGCTATCAGATTTTTAAGGCCGCTAATGGAAAAGAGGCAATTGTAAAGGCTAAAAAGGAATTACCAGATTTAATTATCATGGATGTCATGATGCCTGAAATGGATGGAATGGAAGCTTGTGAAAGCATTAGGAAAATTCCAGAATTGAGCAATGTGATTATTACTTTCTTGACTGCAAGAAGTGAAGACTATTCGCAAGTTGCGGGATTTGATGCGGGAGCAGATGACTACATCGCAAAGCCTATAAAGCCAAAACTATTAGTTAGTAAAGTGAAAGCATTACTACGCCGCCTGAAAGAAAGTGAGCAAGACAGCGAAACTCTGAATGTAGGTGGAATAGAAATAAATCGCGAAGAATATAAAATAGTAAAGGATAATGTCGAAATTGCATTACCTAGAAAAGAGTTTGAGCTGTTTTATTTGCTTGCTTCTAAACCTGGAAAAGTATTTAAGCGTGATGAAATTCTGGATAAAGTTTGGGGAAATGAAGTAGTGGTAGGTGGAAGAACTATTGATGTCCATATTAGAAAACTTCGAGAAAAAATAGGAGAAGATCTTTTTAAAACCATTAAAGGGGTTGGCTATAAATTTGAAGTTTAAAATAAAACAATGAGGTTGTTTGTGAGGTGTAAGATCTTCTTTATAATGCTCTTTTAAACAAACAATATAAGTACTTAAAAATGAATGTAAGTTTTAAAAAAACCTATAAGTTTGCCGTAAAGTCAGCGTTGTATATCAGTCTATTTTCAACTGGATTTGTAATGCTATTGGTTTCAGTTATGTTCCAATTGCCTTTGCGCAGTCTGCTATTGTTTGGTTTTATTTTCATTTTAGTTATTTATATATTTTCATTTATTGTTTTGCAACATCGAGTTGAGCGTTTTATATATAGACGTGTAAAGAAAATCTATGACGATGTTTCGCTTTTAGAATCAAGTACATTTCTGGATCAACCCATTGCGACCGATATGGAAACACTGACTCGAGAGGTAAAGAAATTTGCGACGGATAAGAAACTTGAAATCGAGATGTTGAAAGTGCGTGAAGAGTACCGAAGAGAGTTTTTGGGAAATGTTTCACATGAGTTAAAAACACCCTTATTTACCGTGCAAGGTTATATAGACACTTTGCTAGATGGAGCAATGGAAGATAAAGTCATTCGAAAAAAATATTTAAAACGTGCCGAAAAAGGGGTAGAACGCCTAATTTATATTGTTGAAGATTTAGACATGATAACCAAACTTGAAGTTGGAGATCTGAATTTAGAAATTACTGAATTTGATATTGTCGAATTAATTCAGAACGTTTTCGACCTACTAGAAATGAAAGCCGAGAAAAAGAAAATCACGCTTGAGTTTGAGAATTATCACATCTTACCCAATTATGTGAGAGCAGACAGAGATCGAATTCAACAAATCGTAGAAAACTTAATCGTAAATTCAATAAAGTACGGAAACCCAAAGGGTACAACGGAAGTTGCGGTGGTTAATTTGACAAAAGAAAAAGTTTTGATTCGGATAACAGATAATGGCGAAGGAATAGAAAAGCAAAATATTCCGCGGCTTTTTGAACGCTTTTATCGAATAGATAAAAGTGGAGCCCGCTCCGAAGGAGGTTCTGGATTAGGACTTGCAATAGTAAAGCATATTATAGAAGCTCATAAAGAAAAAATATTTGTCGAAAGTGAAATTGGTGTTGGTTCACAATTTTCTTTTACGCTAACAAAGGCAGTGAAGCAATAATATAAAACGCTTTAAAAGTCTTCTGATTATAAATGTAATTTCAAGTTTAATAACTTTTTTTGAAATTCAGTAAAATTACTTCATAAGAAACTTCTCCTTTCTATTACTTCAATTTTTTATTAAAGCAATTAATTTTAAAGTGTAAGCTAAGAATCTGTGGTGCTTATATCTACGAGAAGGCGGTGTATTAAAGCGCTGTTTTGTTAGTTTTTAGTTTTAATTTGCTTGAATTGACGAAGAATAAAAAAATCAAAACGAATAAAAAAAATAAGACTCGAAAAGAAATAGAGTGTATTTTTGCTGGAGTAAAGAATGGACATAATCAACAATTAATTAGAAAATGAAAACATTAACTAAAGAAATGCAGGACGCTATTACTCCAGTAATGGCGATAGAAATTCTAAAAGAAGGAAATAAAAGATTTGCAAACAATCTAAAAGCAAACCGCAACCTTTTGCAACAGGCTAATGAAACTGTAGAGGGGCAGCATCCTTTTGCTGTGATTTTGAGTTGTATTGACTCACGAACTTCAGCCGAGTTAATTTTTGACCAAGGCTTAGGCGACGTGTTTAGCGTGCGTATTGCTGGGAATATTGTGAATGAAGATATTTTGGGCAGCATGGAGTTTGGATGTAAGGTAGCTGGTTCAAAAATAATTGTGGTATTAGGACACACTAAATGCGGTGCCATCAAAGGGGCTTGCGACCACGTCGAAATGGGGAATTTGACAGCTTTGCTTAGTAAAATACAGCCTGCGGTGTACGATGAAAAAACAGAAACCGAAAACAGAAATTCAACCAATAGCGATTTTGTAGATAAAGTATCTGTGATCAATGTTAAAAAAACAGTACAAGCCATTATGGAACGCAGCCCGATTTTAAAACAAATGATTGAAAATGGAGAAATTGGTATAGTAGGAGGAACACACGATATTACAACGGGACTTGTAACTTTTTATGAAGATGCCATGATGGTAGTGGACGGTAAGTAAAGAAAAATAATTTGACGATATTTGCAATCACATCAAAAAACATTAATCATGAAATATTCACGGAGAGAATTAAAAAAAGCATATTTTTTACTTTCATTTTTAGCAATAACGGCTGTTTCATTTTCACAAAGCTACCCCGATAGCACTATAAAAATAAATGCACAGCTGATACAAAATCCATTGGAAAGTATTATTCGGCTGGAACCAAAAATGTTTGAATATGATACACAAAATTTCAAACAATTCCATCTGGAGAAAGGGGAACAATTTGGATTTATGGCAGATAATATACAGGAGGTTTTTCCGAGTCTTGTAGGTGAGAAATCGATCTCTTATTTGTTCAGTAAAAATACGTATCGCACTGCTACCATTAAAACAATTGATGAAGCAGGTCTAATTCCTGTTTTGGTCGCTGCATTCAAAGAGCAGCAAGCAGAAATTGAAAAATTAAAAAGTGAAATGGCAGACCTTAGAAATAAGTTGGAAACTGCGGCACAATAATTCTTTTTTAGAATCCATATTTCAATCTGTGAAATATGGATTTTATGTTTCTAAATGAATCGTAATCTTAAAGACGATCATTGATCCTATTTATTATCATCATGATAATGATTTGTTAACAATAGCTTAACATAAACAATAGACATTTGCAAAATAAAATACTGATATCATTAGAGATGAAAAAAATTTTAATTGCATTTTTTATAGTTAGTACAGGTGTACTTCAAGCGCAAGAAATAAATAGAAACGAAATTTCGAGAGAAGTGGCTCGTATTATGGATTCTATAAACAAAGTTAAGGCAGCTGAAGAAAAAGCGAAGCCGAAAAAAGAGTCTCAATGGTATGATAAAATTAGTCTAAGAGGGTATGCTCAGGTGCGTTACAACGGGTTAATATCTACTAATGATAAAGTTTCATGTGATCAATGTGATAAATCGTGGGGAACCACAGCTACGGGAGATGATGTAAAATCTAATAATGGCTTTTTTATTAGAAGAGCTAGAATTGTCTTTTCAGGTCAAATTCATCCCAATTTATCTTTCTACATTCAGCCTGATTTAGCTAGTTCACCGAGTACAGGAGTCAATAATTTTTTGCAGTTACGTGATGCCTATTTTGATTTGTCATTCGATGCAAAGAAAGAGTTTCGTGTAAGAATAGGGCAAAGTAAAGTTCCTTTTGGATTTGAAAACATGCAATCAAGTCAAAATAGATTAACTTTAGACCGTAATGACGCTTTAAATAGTGCCATTGCAAATGAAAGAGATCTTGGTGCGTTCTTTTATTGGGCGCCAAGTAAAATAAGAGAGCGCTTCGCTATGCTTATTAAGGATGGGTATAAAGGTTCAGGAGATTATGGGGTTTTTGCCTTTGGGGCATATAATGGTCAAACAGCCAGTAAGACTGAGGGTAATAGAAATCTTCATGTAGTGACTAGGGTAAGTTATCCTTTTATAATAGGAAATCAAATTATTGAACCAGGGCTTCAAGCGTACACAGGTAAATGGGCTTTTGGAAGCGAAATTTCTTCGGGTGTTTCTGTTAAGGATAAACAATACACTATTGATCAAAGAGTGGCGGCTTCTTTTGTGTTGTATCCAAAACCATTTGGTGTTCAAGCGGAATACAACATTGGTAAAGGGCCTCGCTACAATAAACTTACAAATTCGGTAGAAGTCTCTAACTTAGAAGGAGGTTATATTACTTTAAACTATAAATGGGATCTTCCTAAAAATCAATTGCTATATCCATTTGCTAAATTTCAATATTATGATGGTGGAAAGAAATTTGAAAAAGATGCTAGAAGTTATACTGTTAGAGATTATGAACTAGGTTTAGAGTGGCAGCCGTATAAAGCATTTGAACTAACTGCAACTTGGGTAATTGCCGACAGAACTTTTGAGGATAGCGTACTTAAAAATAACAGACAGCAGGGAAATTTATTGAGGTTACAGGCTCAGTTTAATTTTTAGAATTAGATAATTCGCGAAAATAAGAAGCATCAAATACTTAACAAGAGTATTTGGTGCTTTTTTATTTTAATGATGAAGAGCTTAAATGACATTAATTGCTATTTCAAGAAGAGGTAAATTTACTTAAGCGCCTTTAATTTAGTGGATTGTAGTTTTTATGTCACTTTAAATTACCGTTATGTTAACCTTGGCTTAATACTAAAAGGGTTTATTAACATTAATTTTGCCTCGTAATAACACAACAATAACTAATTATTAAAATGAAAAATTTTTTATTAAGTATCGTGCTAATGTTTACATTGATAACGATGGCTCAAGAACAACAATTAACTAAAGAATTGCCTGCAAAAAAATCAGAGCTAAATCATTATTTAACCTCCTCTAAAAAACTGGGTTTTACAGAGAAAGATAGTTTGTTTCAAGTGATAATTGGCTTTAGGGTTCAAAGTAGAATAGGTTTTGGTAAAGAAGAAGGCGAGTCAGGAGTTGTAGAAGGAGAAATAAGAAGAATGCGACTGAAGTTAGATGGTTTTGTTTATAATCCGAAGTTTGGATATAAAGTTGAACTAGGTTTTTCGGCTAGAGATATTGGAACTGTGGCTGTAGGAAATAGCGGAAATGTAATTTTAGATGGAGTTCTTTTTTACAAACCTACTTCTCATTTTACAATCGGTTTTGGTCAAACAAAACTCCCAGGTAACAATCAACGTGTAATCTCTTCAAATTCATTAGAGCTTACAGATCGTAGTATCAACAACTCAAAGTTTAATATTGATCGTGATTTTGGAGTTTTTTTAGATTATTCGAAAGAAAATCTGGATAATTTTTCCTATTCATTAAAAGGAGCTATTACTAAAGGAGAAGGTAGAAACTGGGTAAAAACCAAAGATGACGGAATCGCTTTAACTGGAAAAGTAGAATTATTTCCTCTTGGAGCATTTACTAAAAATGGATCAAATTTTGAAGCAGATTTAACACGAGAAATAACACTGAAATGGATGGTTTCTGGGGCTTTTAGCCAAAATAATAATGCTTTACGTTCTCAAGGACAATTGGGTAGTAGCTTATATGAGTCAAGAACACTGCAGTCTTTATTTTTTGATACCATGTTTAAATATAATGGTTGGGCGGCATCTGCGGCTTATATGTCTAGAACGACTGATAATCCTATTACGATAAATCCTCTGGATATTACTAAACAACAAGCGGTGTATGTAGGTTACGGAGTTGATACTCAATTGAGTTATCTTTTTCCTTCTGATTATCAAATAATTGGTAGATTCTCAACGCAAAAAGTTGATAACGCGATACAAACGTTAAGTCCAGATGTAGACGAATACACGATTGGATTATCTAAATATATATTTGGACATAAAGTAAAAGTTCAAGCTGAGGTTTCGTATGATAACGTAAAGAATTTTAGTGGAAGTGTAGATAACAATTGGTTTGGACGATTTCAAGTAGAGATTGGAATATAATGTATAAGGAGTGTTTTTTTCGAAATTGATTTCGATATTTAAAACATAAGTAATAAAGATTGTTTAATGTTCAGTTAACAAGGAGTTAACATTCAGGCAGTACTTTCGTGAAAAATTAATAGAACTAATAAAAAAGATAAAATGAATAAAACTAAATTGTTTTTAATGTTGCCATTGATTGGTATGTTAAGTTGTGGTAAAGCAAAAAATGAAGATAAGGCAACTGCATCTTCTGGGACTGAAGTGTCTGTAACCATCAAAGGAAGTGATACTGTTTTGCCATTGGCACAAAAAGAAGCTGAAGAATTAATGAAAACAAATGCTGACGTAAGCATTACTGTTGTAGGTGGTGGATCTGGAGTAGGAATTACGGCAATGATTGATGGTACTACTGATATCGCGATGGCTTCAAGAGACCTAAAGACCGAAGAGAAAATGAAGTTTGCTGATAAGAAAATTGAAATTGAAGAAGTGATAATTGCTTATGATGCTTTAACAGTAATTGTTAATCCCGCAAATAAGGTTTCTAAATTAACACGTGAGCAGTTAGAAAAAATCTTTACAGGAGAAATCAAAAACTGGAAAGAAGTGGGCGGTGCTGATGAAAAAATCGTCGCTTATTCAAGAGAATCTTCATCTGGAACCTATGAGTTTTTCAAAGAAGAAGTTATGGACAAGAAAAACTATGCTACAGATATTTTAAACTTACCAGCAACTGGTGCAATCGTTCAAGCAGTTGGTCAAACTAAAGGAGCTATCGGTTATATCGGATTAGCATATGAAACAAAAGAAGTGAAACAATTAGCAGTGTCGTATGATCAAGGAAAAACATTTGTTGAGCCTTCTATAGCTAGCGCTAAAGATAAATCGTATCCTATCTCTAGACCATTGTTCTACATGTTTGATAAGAAAAATGCTGATAAAGTAAAAACAGTTGTTGATTATGCACTTTCTGCTGAAGGACAAAAAATAGTTGGCGAAATAGGATATATTCCATTGAACTAATACAAAAAGGTTAATTATTATATATAATGAAAGGTTGTTCGATTACGAGCAACCTTTTTTTATTTATAGAACGAGTTGTGGTGTTAAACTTGTATCAATCGCTTAACATTAAGTTAACATAAGGATAATAAAGGGAATACATTCGTCAAGTTTGACTGACGTATTTTTGTTCAAAATAAAAAAACACTCTTTTGAAAACAAATTTTAAACAGATTAAAGAGAAGGTAATTGAATCCATCTTGATGCTAAGTAGCGCTGCTACTAGTATTACGGTGATTTTAATTATCTTTTTTCTATTTATAGAAGGTGCTGGAGTTTTTACCAAAAAACCAATAGAGAAGGGTTTTTTATTGGCAGTAAATAATTCTAATCCAGTAAGTAAATTAGATCCATCGCAAATAAAAGACATTTTTGATCAAAAAATTACAAACTGGAGTGCCCTTGGCGGGAAAGATGTGCCTATCGTTTTGTTTAGAAGTGGAGACATCACAGACTATTATTCAGAAGAAGAGCTGGGTGAGAATTTTGTGAATTTCCCCGATAAAATAAACGAACTTATTGCAAACACGCCTGGAATTATAGCGTTTTTTTCAGATAAGTATGTAAATGAAGAGTTTAAAGGAAAAGAACTTGATATAAATAAAATCACTGTTTATAAATTCTTATCTGATGAAGAATGGTTTCCGACGGCAGAACCTGTTGCACAAATGGGAGTTAAGCCATTAATTTACGGTACCTTATGGGTAAGTTTAGGAGCTATACTTTTGGCTTTGCCAATAGCATTGGCTGCAGCGATCTATTTAAGTGAAATTGCAAAGAAGAGAACTCGTAATTTATTAAAGCCACTTATCGAACTTTTAGCCGGAATTCCGTCTGTAGTTTATGGTTTCTTCGGCCTAGTGGTTATTGTTCCATTAATTCAAGATCTTTTTAATCTGCCTGTGGGTGAAACTGCTTTAGCAGGAAGTGTGGTTCTTGCAATCATGGCTTTGCCTACTATTATCACTATTTCTGAAGATGCAATGCGCAACACGCCACGGGCGATGAAAGAAGCAAGTTTGGCTTTAGGTGCATCCCATTGGCAAACGATATATAAAGTAGTAATTCCGTACTCTGCATCTGGGATAACAGCTGGAGCCATTTTAGGAATTGGACGCGCTATTGGTGAAACCATGGCCGTTTTAATGGTAACTGGAAATGCTGCAGTAATTCCGAGTTCCTTTTTAGCGCCTATTCGAACAATTCCCGCAACTATTGCAGCAGAATTAGGTGAGGCGCCAAACGGTGGACTCCACTATGAAGCATTATTCGCATTGGGATGTATTCTTTTCATAATCACTTTTGGGATCAATATGTTAGTAGAAGTGGTTACCAATAGAAACTCACAAAAAAAACACTAAAATGAGTACTGAAAATAATTTAGCAAAGAAAAAAAGAAGAAGTCAAAATATTGCCTTTGGGATTTTTACAGCGACTAGCTATGCTATTGTGGGACTTCTATTTGTAATATTGGCTTTTATAGTTATTAATGGAATTGGAGTTATCAGCTGGGAATTCATCAGCGCCATGCCTGAAAACGGAATGACCGAAGGTGGAATTTTCCCCGCTATTGTAGGAACACTTTGTTTGGTATTGGTAAGTATGGTATTTGCATTTCCAGTTGGTGTGCTTGCAGCGATTTACATGAATGAATATGTAAAGGATGGTTGGCCCAAAAAAATCATTAAGCAAATGACAAATAACCTTGCGGGAGTTCCATCGATTGTATTTGGACTTTTCGGGATGGCATTATTTGTGAATAAGTTGGAATTTGGAGATTCGATTTTAGCCGGTGGATTGACATTAGGTTTATTAGTTCTTCCGGTTATTATTCGAACAACAGAAGAATCTTTGAAAGCAGTCGATGATACCTTTAGACAAGCAAGTTTAGGGTTGGGAGCAAGTAAGTGGGAAACCACGAGTAAAATTGTTTTCCCAATCGCATTTCCTAATATTATTACAGGATTAATATTATCCATAGGAAGAGTTTCTGGTGAAACTGCGCCAATTTTATTTACCGTAGCTGCTTATTTTTTACCTAAATTGCCTACTTCTATTTTTGATCAGGCGATGGCTTTACCTTACCATTTATATGTAATCGCAACCAGCGGTACTAATATTGAAAAATCAAGAGCAATGGCTTATGGTACGGCACTTATCTTAATTATTATTGTATTAATTTCTAATTTATTGGCGAATGCACTTCGTAAATATTATGGAAAAAAAGTAAAAATGAACTAATATGCATAAAATAGAATCAAATAACGTAAATTTTTACTACGGAGAAAATCATGCTTTGCGCGATATTTCTTTATCAATGAAGGAAAATACGGTTACCGCATTAATTGGGCCATCAGGTTGTGGGAAGTCAACTTACCTGCGTTTATTAAATAGAATGAACGACCTTATAGACGGTACTAAAATGACCGGAAATATTGCTATTGATGGAGTAGATATTTACGCAAAAAATACTAATGTTGATAATTTACGCAAAAACGTAGGCATGGTTTTTCAAAAGCCAAACCCTTTCCCAAAGACCATTTTTGAGAATGTAGCTTATGGACTGCGAGTTAACGGAATTACCGATAAAAATGAAATTGAAGAGCGTGTTATTACTACTATTGAGCAAGTGGCGCTTTGGGATGAGGTAAAAGACAAACTGAAAAAATCAGCTTTTGAACTTTCTGGAGGACAGCAACAAAGGTTGTGTATCGCTCGTGCATTGGCAATAAAACCATCGATTTTATTGATGGATGAGCCAACATCAGCATTAGATCCAATATCTACTTCGAAAATTGAAGAGCTTATTTATGAGCTAAAAAATAAATATACTATTGTGATCGTAACGCACAATATGCAACAAGCTGGTCGTGTAAGTGATACTACTGCTTTTTTCTACATGGGAGAGTTGATAGAATACGACAAAACAAAAACTATTTTTACAAAACCTGCTATCAAGCAAACGGAGGATTATATAACAGGAAGATTCGGATAGAAATGATTATGAATTGTATCAATAATCGATTAACTTTAAATCTTCAAATCTTTAGATAAAATGGCATCACACTTAGAAACAGAACTAGGGAAACTTAGAATGATTATAATAAAAATTGGGAGTCTGGCTGAAAGTCAGGTCGCTGAAGCTGTTAAGGCAGTACTTTCAGAGCCCGTTTTAGAAAGTAAAGAAGTAAAGAAAACTGAAAATAAAATTGATAAACTTGATGTAAAAATTGACGATATCTGTCAAAGTGTTTTCGCTTTGCAACAGCCTGTCGCATCCGACTTGCGTTTTATCATCTCAGCAATGCAAATAAGCAGGGAGATAGAAAGAATTGGCGATTTATCGATGAGTATTATCAAACTGACGAAAAGCATTAAGGAGAAACATGAGCTAATCTCAAAATTTGAAATAGCTGATATTGTTAGGGGAGTGGAAGATATCACAATTCAAACAAATGCGTGTTTCCAGAATATGGATGAAACTGCAATTGAAGAAATTTTTAAGCTGAACAGAGATATTAAAAGTAAAAGCAGTGATGCGATCGATAATATTATTAGTGAAATGAAAAGTAACTCTAAAACAGTTGGCTCTGGAACCAGTTTAATTATTGCTTTAAAACACTTCGAAAGAATTGCAGATCACAGTACAAACGTAGCCGAATCAGTGTATTTTATGATTAATGCAAAGACTATTAAGCACGAAAAATTTTCAGATAAAAAATAACGAAGCAAACTATTTAATTAGAAAGCTGGTTTTTATATCAATAATGATGTGAAAGCCAGCTTTTTCTTTGGTAGTATAATTTTTTAAATTTCGAAAACTTCAAATAATTTTTCCCAATCAGGAGTGTTTTCAAAGTCGGCGAACCCTGAATTTTGTTTTGTTTCAATCAAGTCTTCGATTTTAAAATCATCTTGTTCTGAAAATGGAGCGATGCCGTCTTTCTTTAGCTTTCTAGCCAAGTATATTTGTTCATATTGCCCCGGAGTGGGGATGAAAAACGCTTTTTTACCAAGCTTTGCCAAATCCATAATTGTTGTATATCCTGAACGGGCCAGAACGAGACTACTTTCGTTAAAAGTTTGCTCGAGCTGCAGGCTGGTCATAAAGTTGAAATAAGTAATGTTTTCTATCTTTTCTTTTTCTTGCTCTTCTTCCACTATTCCTTTTATGAACACGACCTTGCCTTCATAGTGCTGTAACTCGGTTTTTAAGATGGATTCTAGCATTCCTCGTTGCGGATCTGGACCGGAGAGAACGATCATTAAATCATATTGTTTTGCAGCGTCTTTCTCGTGCATCCTGCTTAATGGGCCTAAATATTTAGGGGTAAAGGCTAGCTCTTTCGAATGACTTAATTCTCCCGCTAAATTTGGTTCTCCCGCGACATCAGGAACCCAGCATTCTGTAAATTTTTTAATGCTATTTTGATGTAGTTTGCTAGTTAGCCAAGTCGTGCTTCCGGACATCACATTCAGTTGATGCGTTATATAAACAGAAGGAATATTTTCATTAAAAACACCCAATCTATTATCTGAGATTATTCCGTCGATTTTGTATTTTTTAATCCATGAAGCGACCATTTTTTTTTCACTCCAAATTGCTTTCAGCATTTTCGGAGTATTTAGTACCGTCTTCCATTTAAAATCACTCCCTTTTTTAGAATATTCGATTTGGTAGGAAGGCAATTCGACGGTTTGCACATCAGGAAATTCTTTACGTAACATGGCAAGTGCAATTCCGTCAGAAGCAATAATCGGGATGTAATCGCTCTCTTGTAACGCCTTAATTATCGGAATACAACGCGTTGCATGACCCAAGCCCCAATTTAATGGAGCAACCAAAATGTTTTTCGAAACCTTGTTCACTTCCTTCTGTAGGGACATGGTTGTTTTTTTTAGGGAAAGATACACAAACTACCCTTTTGAAAAGAGATACGCTGCAGTATCAATACTTTGAAATTAGTATTCGAATTAAAAATAAGCTCTCAATTGTACATTGCCAGTATGAATGGCTTGACTTGTTTCGCTTTTTCTACCTTGATAATTAAAATTAATGTCTAGGAATTGGGTAATGTTTTTTTGCAACAGCAATCTCCAAGTGATGTTCTGACCCGTTTGTAAACCTTCCAACATTTGAAATCCAACGGCAGAAAATTCATTACCAATATATTTATTCTGATAAAAGGAAACCTCACCATTCATTGTGATTTTATTCTCGCCAGCGTATGAAAAGGAAGTTCCAAGACGGTTTTGAAGTAATTTTTCGAAATCCCCAATTTGGTTTTCTTTGTTTTGCAATTCGTAAAAAACATCCCAACTGGTGTTTTTCGAAAATAGGTAACTGATTTTTGGCGCCAGCTGATAACCTGAGATTGTGTAATTATTTTCTGGAAAATTTTCGGAGATTATAGCTGTTTGAATCGTTTTTGCGGAAGCGCCAAACAACCAAATTTTCTTATGCATATGAGAATATTGGAACTGATTTGAGCTATTTGTGGTCTCCTGTGATCCTATGGAAAGTAAATTTTTCGTTTGATTTTCTATATAAGTGTAGGTGACGGAGTGCTTTTGTTTTCCTCTGTTGTAAAACAAACTATTTCTAAAACTAGAATTCAATCCCAATACATTTTCTTGTGAGGAATTAAAAGGATTCAGCTCGAAATTGCCGCCTTCATTTTTTGTTTTTCTATCAATAATAAAAGAAGTTTGATTGTAAAAAAACGAACTAAATTTTTTAAATCCGGTTTCGTTTTGCCATTGAGTTGGATTCAAAATAATCGATTGCGAGAATTTTGTCTGATGCGTTTTTATATAAACTCGATTTGGTAAATATACTCTAATATATTTCGCCTGATCAATAAATGGCGCCACTTCAAATTCCTGGAGTTCCTGAATTCCGTTTGCATTGTAATCATTCCAAGTGTAAATGCCCTGTCCCGTGGGCACTTCGAGATAAGTAAATTCCTGCTGCGGTAGAGTCCCAGAATTGGTTTCATAAGCTGTTGTTCCTTGAATCAGCTGATTGAAAAAACGGTCGTTATATACGATTCTCGAATTCAGCGAAGGCTCTTTTCGCTTCGAAGCATCCTCAAAATCCAATACCCGATAATTAGTATAAACCGACAAATCACTTTTTGCCGTCTGAAGTAATTTTGATTTCAAATAGTAAGTTTGAGAATTATTTACCCTTTGCAATACGCCATTTTGAATACTGTCATTGCTTCGTCTTAACAAACCTAGTTCAACATAAACCTTTGTGCTATCACCTCGACCTGCAAACAATCCATATTCAGAAAAGCGCTGACTTAGATTCGAAAATTGATTTGTTTCTTTGTTTTTTTCTTGGTTGTCTTCATAACGTTGGCTGCTTCCAATCCAATTTTTATCAAAGTGAAACCGAATTTGAGATTGATTTCTAATAAAATTCGAAGAGCTGAGTGCGCTGTCGCTTTTTAAATAACTTCCCTGATTTTTAAAACTCCAGTTTTTTAAATTAAAATACCCGTTTAGAATATGTCTGTTTCCGGAAAAGCTTTCAGAGAAATCTAGTTTTTCAAATTGGTATTTTAAGATTCCCTTGTTAATAAGATTATAGTTGGGATTTAGGTTAAAATTCAAGCCTGAAACCAATAGACTTTGATTGCCAAATACTGTTGTTCCCAAATTCCAATCCCTATCAAATTCAATGGTGTAAAGCCGTTCGACGGTTCTGAATTCTTTTTGCGTAAATTGATAATTAGCAAAAGCATCGACGATCCATTTTTTCGAATACAACCTTTGTTGAGCATTTATTTTTGTACTTATTCCTTGATTATTTGAATCGTCAATAGCCGAAAAAAGATTAGCATCGTTATTACTAACCGCGATTTCAAAATCAACAGCCGTTTTCTCTGATGGAGAATACTTTCCTAAAAGCGTAGCCACTTGAATTTTAGTAGGGGCCACAAGCTGGATTGTAGGAGCATAATTTCCTTGCGGAATAGCATTTATTGGTTCAATGTATTCGTAAATTCTACTGATACTGGCTGCATTTTTCAAGATGTAATTTCCTTTGTTAGGTCCTACTAAACTAAATCTTACATTGAATAACTCTTCCTGAGAGTCATTTGAATATTCGAAAATTTCAGCGGCATTTAGGATCATTTTTCGATAAAGCACTTTATTGTCAGAGAAAGAATCTGGATAAGCTGATGGAGCGACCATCAACTCTTGATTATCTCCAGCGTCAATAAGAATTTGCGCTTGATCTTTAGTAAGGTTTTGCTGTAAAGGTTGGTTTTTAATGTCATTTTCAGAATAGATATAACTTCCAAAAGTCCATTTTTCATTTTGATGCGTTGCACCCGCATAAGTCACAAATCGCGTATAATTCCGATCGGAATATTGGTATTCAATAGCGATACGCATTTCTGAAGTTATGGTAAACAAGGGAGTGAATGTGATTTCGCCAGCATTGTAGTCGATAGTGTAATCATTATTCTCGCCTCTTTCTAATAGCAATCCGTTTACGTAAACGCGTTCTGAGCCAGAGATTACAAGTACATATAATTCGCCATTTTGACCTTTTAATTTATAGGGTCCTTGGCTTCCTTCGACTCCAGTGAAATTACTTTTGGCATATTGTCCTTTAACTAATGCTACGGAGGCAAAAACATTCGTTTTATTTTTCGGTGTTCCAAAATCAAAATTTGCGGAAAGCCCCTGAACCTTTTTATTAAAGTTTAAAAACTGGCTGCTGTGGTTTTCTAGAAAGAGATCTCCTGCTCGTATAGCCCATTTATCGCTGAAAAGTTCCATGAAAATGTTGTCAAACTGGTCTAGTTTCTGTGAATAGCCGCCGTCTTGTAACGGAATATTACTGTCTTGCAATGAGGCTCGCAAACTAACCTTATCTGATAATTTTCCTGTGATTTGCAAATCTAAATTTGAATTTAGAACCGTATTTTGGTTATTACCTATGGTTACTCCGCGGGTAATGCTTCCTGAAGTAGTCAAGCCATCAAAAGGGATGTTTTTCTCAGTAGATTTCGTGTTTACTTGATATAATTTATCCGAATTTATATCGTTGCTAACTACCTTGCTAGGATCGTAGATACGGTATTCCTTGGTTAAAAAATCAGGGAATTTCAAGTACTGTACCGTTATAGAATCAGATGCAAGTAGAAGCTTTTTTTTTAAGAGTAAAGTTCCTTTTAGAAAATCTATTGTATATAAAGTGCTGTCTATCGCTCTGCTATTGGCGTCAAGCAATTTAAAAAAAGAAGTATTTAGGCTTTCATTTTCAAGGCGAATAGTGTCTCTGGAAACTGGAATTTTCTTGGTTGTGTATAATGAATTGTTTTCCTGGGCATATAGCCCAGAAAAACAAATAATCATTAGCAAAACCAATACTTTTTGTGCCATAAAGAGAATAACTTCTATAGTTCAAAAGTAGTGTATTCTATATAACTATGAGCAATGGTGTTTTAAAGCAGGCAACGAGAATTAAACTCTTACTCGACAGTTACAATTTGCATTGTTTCAGTACTAATCTGTTTTAAAACTACTTTTTTACCTTGTTCCACCGTTTGTGCAGCCGAATCGTTAAAATGCCTAATGGTGTATAAAGTTACGTCTGGTGTATAATCGACTTTGAATTTCTTAGATAAAATAGCATTTAGTTCGTTGAAATTATCAAATTTATCTTCGACGCATACAGAGAAGCTAATTGCAGTATTTTGAATTAAATTCACCTTTAGTTTAAATTGATGGAATAAAGAAAATATCTCGCTGATGTTCTCTTCCATGATAAATGAAAAATCGATAGAAGAAAGTGAAATCAACAACTGGTTTCTTTTAACGATGAAGCACGGTAAATAGGGCTCTAGATTCACGCCTTTTGAAACGCTTGTTCCTTTTAGTAAAGGATTTATAAAAGATTTTACATACAAAGGAATTTCCTTTTTTTGTAGAGGTTGTAAAGTTTTTGGGTGGATCACTGTTGCTCCATAAAACGCTAATTCAATAGCTTCACGATACGAAATTTGGTTCAGCAAACTAGCATTTTCAAAGTAACGCGGATCAGCATTCATCACTCCAGGGACGTCTTTCCAGATGGTTACACTTTCAGCATTTAAACAGTAAGCGAAAATTGCCGCTGTATAATCTGATCCTTCACGTCCTAATGTTGTTGTAAAATTGTTTTCATTGGAACCCAGGAATCCTTGGGTAATATTCAACATTTTTCTTTTTACGTTTTTCGAAATGTTCTTGTGGGTAAGATCCCAATCTACTGTTGCATCTCTATAGTTAGAATCGGTTTTGATGAAGTTTCTAACATCAATCCATTCTGTTTTTATCCCCATATGATTCATGAAATGAGCAAGAATAGTTGTCGAAATCAACTCTCCATAGCTCACAACTTGGTCATAAACAAAATCATAATTAGGGGATTTGTTATGTGATAAAAAATATTCTAGTTCAACAAAATGTGCTTGTACAGCTTTGAAAACTGGGTTTTTATCATCTTCGAACAAATCTAAAAGGACTTGATTGTGGTACTTTTTTACTTCTTGAACTGAGGATTTTAGAGCTGAGGACTTCTCAAAATAGTCTTTTATCACTACTTCGAGGGCATTAGTGGTTTTTCCCATTGCAGAAACTACCAATAAAACATCCTCATAACCTACCTTTTGTAAAACGTCATACACATTTTTAATTCCCTCAGCATCTTTTACGGATGCACCTCCAAATTTGAATACTCTCATAATAATAAAAATTCCAACATTATAAATTCCAACATTATAAATTCCAACCTTTAATTTTTAACCTTATTTTCTTAATTTATTGTCAACAAAATCGTTGATTGCTTCTTCATCCATTTGTGCCAAATACCAGTTTTTATAAACTGAAGCTCCTGATTTTTCGTAAAAATCGATCGCTGGTGTATTCCAGTCTAGTACATGCCAGTCAATTCTTCGTACATTATCTCTTTTTCCTTGTTTGATAATTTCAGAATATAAAGCATAACCAACTCCTGTGCCACGCATTTTATCTTTTACAACTAGGTCTTCTAGATGTATTATTTTTCCCTTCCAAGTAGAGTAGCGATAATAATACAAAGCAATACCTACAACTTCCGATTCAACTTCAGCTACAAAAACATTAAATAAGGGATTAGCACCAAAACCATCTCGAACTAAATCATCAACAGTTACTAAAACGGCATCAGGTTCCTTTTCGAAATCAGCTAATTCTTGAATTAATGCGAGAACGGCGGTCATGTCTTCTGGGATTCCTTTTCTAATAATCATAAATTCGTGTTTTAAAAGTTAAAAACTTAAAATAAAGCTTTTTCAACCTATAATTTAGCTGTTTTATGAGCAAATATACAATACTGATAAACTAAGTAAATTTTATTCAATTCATTTTCACAAAAAAAACGATATTTGTGACTTCAAATTAACTACAACGATTTCGTAATGAAAGAACGCAACAAGACCTTAGGGGAATTTATCATTGAAAACCAAAATGCCTTTCAATATTCGTCAGGTGAATTATCCAGAATTATAAATTCGATTCGATTAGCTGCTAAGGTAGTCAACTACAAAGTGAATAAAGCGGGGCTTGTTGATATAGTGGGAGCGGCCGGAGAACAAAATATTCAAGGGGAAGACCAGCAGAAACTCGATGTTTATGCCAATGAAGTTTTTATTCAAACATTAATAAATCGTGAAATTGTATGTGGAATAGCATCTGAAGAAAATGATGATTTTATTACTGTTGAAGGGAGTGATAATAGCCACAATAATAAATACGTTGTATTAATGGATCCACTCGACGGATCATCAAATATAGATGTAAACGTATCTGTAGGCACTATTTTTTCTGTTTATAGAAGAGTAACGCCAATAGGTTCACCTGTAACTTTAGAGGACTTTTTACAACCAGGTACGAGTCAAGTTGCTGCTGGCTACGTCATTTATGGAACTTCTACCATGATTGTTTATACAACTGGGCATGGTGTAAATGGCTTTACATTAAACCCTGCAATTGGAACATTTTATTTATCACATCCTAATATGCAGTTTTCTGAAGATGGAAATATATATTCCATCAATGAAGGTAATTATGTTCATTTTCCACAAGGGGTTAAAGATTACATTAAATACTGCCAATTAGAAGAAGGAGATAGACCGTACACATCCCGTTATATAGGAAGTCTAGTTTCTGACATTCATAGAAATATGATCAAAGGCGGAATCTATATTTATCCAACAAGCTCTAAAGCGCCGAAAGGGAAATTGCGTTTGTTGTACGAATGTAATCCAATGGCTTTCATTGTAGAGCAAGCAGGCGGAAAAGCATCAGATGGATTCAATAGAATAATGGAATTACAGCCTAAAGAACTTCATGAAAGAGTTCCTTTTTTCTGTGGAAGCTATAATATGGTAGAGAAAGCAGAGGAGTTTATGCACCAAGCGAAACTAAGTAAGTACTAAAATAATAAATAAGAGCCCTAAAATTATTAGGGCTCTTTATATTTTAAAGGTGTTTTTCCATTTCTGAAACGAAATCATCACTATCTACATTCTTATCAACTAATAAAAGTGCATTAGCTACAACTAGGTCTACGTTTTCTGGAGTAAAACCAATTCCTAATGAAAGTTTTTTCAACATAACTTCTTGGTTGTCTCCTAAAACGTGGTCAACCCGCACTATTCTAGCTAAGTCGTACAAACGCTCCAGTCTCATTGAATTTAAGTATGGAGGATTGATTGGGTATTTTGAAGGGTTTTCTAAAATCTCTTCGTATTCTGCAGAAGAAATTTCTAGCCTAATGGCTAATTTGTCTAAAAACTCTTTTTCTTCAGGGGCAAAAACCCCATCGGCTAACGCTAATCTCACAATAGAAGAAAAGTGACCTTTGTTTCTTTGTTTGAATTCGCTATCAAATAAATCTGAAAATGACATAATTAATTGTGTTTTTTATGTTACAAATATAAATCAAATTTTAAACTATTAATTTAATTTCGTTTTAAATTTTATTTTATCATAATTGGGTTTATTTATCGAAATATAAACATAGGTTTTAAGTTTTGGATTCCACCATTTTCAAAATAAATCGTAAGTTTACAATCCCTTAATCAACAATAATAAGAATACCTATGTCAGAATTTTTGATTTATTTCCAAATAGGATTGAAACACGTTTTGGATATCAACGCTTACGATCATGTTTTGTTTTTAATGGCTTTGGCTGTTCCGTTTTCTTTTAAAGATTGGCAGAGAATTGTAGTTCTAGTAACGCTTTTTACAATAGGACACACAGTAGCGTTATTACTTTCTGTATTAGAAATTATTGTAATTAAGGCAAATGTCGTGGAATTGTTGATTCCTATCACTATATTAATTACTGCTTTCTATAACCTATTTACTGCTGGAAAAACAAGCAAAAAAGATGGCTTGAATCTGATATTTTTTGTCACGCTTTTTTTCGGAATTATTCATGGATTAGGATTTTCTAATTATTTTAAGGCTATCCTTGGTGGTAGCACGACATCAAAATTATTGCCTTTGGGCGAATTTGCCTTAGGAATTGAAGCAGCACAAATTATTGTCGTTTTTATAGTTTTGATGCTGTCGTATTTTGTTCAAACGGTTTTTAGATTTTCTAAAAGGGATTGGACCTTGGTAATGTCAGCATTTATAATTGGAGTAGTATTGCCAATGATAATTGAAAATGAAATTTGGATTAGATAAAATGGAAGCAAAAAAACTGAATAAATACGATAAGGCTTACTTGAGAATAGCTACTGAATGGGGAAGTTTATCGTATTGCAAGCGCAAACAAGTAGGAGCCATAATCGTTCGTGACCGAATGATAATTTCAGATGGTTATAATGGAACTCCTAGCGGTTTTGAAAACTGTTGTGAGGATGATGAAGGAATTACGAAATGGGATGTCTTGCATGCTGAAGCAAATGCGATATTAAAAGTAGCACGATCGACACAGTCCTGTGAAGGTTCTACTTTATATATTACCTTGTCTCCGTGTAAAGAATGCAGTAAATTGATACATCAATCTGGGATAACTAGAGTCGTGTATCATAAAGGTTACCGTGATGATTCAGGGATTCAGTTTTTGATGAAAGCAGGCGTAATCGTAGAGCATATTTCGATATTAGAAGAATAAATGAAAAATGAAGTTAAATATCTGCCAATAATCATTGGTGCAACTCTAGCGCTAGGGATTATTATTGGTGGCTGGTTAAATACTTTTAACGGAGATCATTTTTTGATAGAAAATAGCTCCAAAACTAAAATCAATAAACTCATTGATTTTATAGATAATGAATATGTAGATAATGTAAATACAGATTCTATTGTAAACATTACGGTTGACAATATTCTAAGTCAGTTAGATCCACACTCTGTTTATATTCCGCCAAGTGAACAAGCTCAGGTTGCAGAAAACATGAAAGGTGATTTTGTGGGAATTGGCGTAAATTTTTATATGTATAAAGATTCTGTCGCAATCATTAGACCTATCGAAAATGGTCCTTCGGCCAAGGCAGGAGTAAAGGCAGGAGATCGAATTCTATATGCCGACAAAACAAAATTATTTGGACGTAATTTACCTAGCGATAGCCTTTTCTCTAAGTTAAAAGGGGAGCAGGGTTCTGTAGTAGAACTTACTATTTATCGAAAATCTGCTGGAAAACAAATAAAACTCAAAATTAAACGTGGAGTTGTTCCACTAAAAAGTGTCGATGCAGCAGTTCTTTTAAATGATAGTACAGGATATATAAAAATCAATCGCTTTGCAGAAACAACTTTTGCAGAATTTAAAAGCGGCCTGGCAAAAATAAAAAATCAAGGAGCGAAAACGCTTGTAATCGATCTCCGTGATAATGGAGGTGGATATATGGAAGAAGCAATCGAGATCGCAGATGAAGTGTTAAAAGACAAGCAGTTAATTGTTTTTACTAAAAATAAAAAAGGCAATATTAAAAAAACCTACGCAACCAAAAAAGGTGATTTTGAAAGTGGAAAAGTCTTTGTTTTGCAAAATGAAAATAGTGCTTCGGCGAGTGAAATTCTGGCAGGAGCGATTCAAGATAATGATAGAGGTATCATCGTTGGGCGCCGTTCTTTCGGGAAAGGGTTAGTACAGCGCGAAATAGATTTTGAAGATGGTTCTGCAGTTCGTATGACGGTCGCGAGATATTACACACCCACGGGAAGATCGATACAAAAACCATACGTTAAAGGAAATGAAGAGTATTTTAAAGAGTCTGAAATTCGTTTCCAGAACGGTGAATTATATGAGAAAGACAGCATTAAAATAGCTGATAGTTTAAAATTTAAAACACCCAAAGGAAAAATTGTGTACGGCGGCGGTGGAATCGTTCCTGATATTTTCGTTCCTCTCGAAGTAGAGCATGGTAATGAAAACACCGTGTATTTAATGAAATCTGGATTTGTGGTGAATTTTGTTTTTGAACAATTAGACAAAAATAGAATTGATTTTAAAGGCCTCTCTTTTACGCAATTTGAAAATAAAATGGGTAAAACTGATTTGTATTTTAGCACCTTCCAAAAATACCTTTTTAAAAATGGCCTAGATTTAAATTTGTCAAAAAGTAAAGCCATTGTAAAGCGTTATCTCGCCGCTGAATTTGCCCGTCAATTGTATGGAGAAAGCAGCTATTATGAAATTGTTTTAAAAGAAGATGCGATGGTTAAGGCGGTACTTAAAAAGTAAATTGACTTCCTGATAAAAAGATTAGTCGTTATTTTTACAAAAAAATAAAGCTAATTAGTTTTCGAAAAAAAGAGGGGACTTCTATTGTTTTCGAATAAATAAAGGGATTTATCTAATGCTGTCGTGCACATGTGTCTGAGTTCCGTTATTCCAAAGTGTAAGAATATCTGTGGCTACTGAGGCGCCGCTCCCAGCTGCAATAGTGAGTTGGCTTCTCCAGCCGGCAAGAGTTCCTGCGGCATAAATACCTTCAGCGACTTTATGATCAATATTGCGCAATTGTATTCTTTGTTTTTCGGGTATTGATTTTTGATGGGGCTCTACAAACTGCATCAATCCTTCAATAGAAAAAGTGTTTGCTGCGCCAATAGCGACAACAATAGCTTTTGTTTTATAGGTATTTTTATTTGTGGTAATAGTAAAGTCTGGGGAGTTTCCTTCAATTCTTAATACTTTTTCATCAGCTAGTTGAGTAATGTGAGGATAAAGATGGGAAAGTTGTTCAGTACTTTGAACTAATAAATTTGAGCCCAAAGTTCCGGCAGGAATTCCGTATGCGTTATTGAAAATAGCTTCCTGGAGTGATGATGATTTTTGATGGGTAAAAATTCCAATTTCTTTATTACTTGCAAATTTTTTGTTTTTTGCAGAGCCTAAAACTAGAGCACATGACATTCCTGAAACAC
Organism: Flavobacterium sp. XN-5; assembly: GCF_008033395.2. Lineage (NCBI taxonomy): Bacteria > Pseudomonadati > Bacteroidota > Flavobacteriia > Flavobacteriales > Flavobacteriaceae > Flavobacterium > Flavobacterium sp. XN-5. The sequence goes on along the minus strand of NZ_VOGZ02000001.1, from coordinate 550,748 downwards.
CACCGCCAATAAGTAAAACGTCAAACATAACTATCGATTGTCGTTCATTTTTTCTTCTATTTTTTTAGACATTCTAAAAATAACAAGAATTAACACAGCGCAAAAAGCAGCTCCAATTCCAATAGTTGCTACCATACTGTCTCCTTGAAACGGTTGACTAAAATCTAGCAATGTAATGTTGAAAATAATAAGCGCTACTGCTAGAAATACTAATACGTTAGTAAAAATTTTCATAATATGGGTTTTTTAGCCAGATTTGTTATAAAAGATTTAAGGAGCATTTTAAATTAAAATATATTCCAATTAAATCAGATTATATTTACAGGCTATATTAGGGAGTAAATTTATAAAAAAAAATATTAGAGAAACAAACCTTTAACATTAGCAGCGAATAATTTAACAGCGATCGCCAGCAGAACAACTCCAAAAGTTTTTCTAACAACGCCCAGACCGTTTTGACCTAGCATTCTTTCGATTTTGGAAGATGATTTTAGAACTAAATACACGATAAGAATGTTTAATAGGATCGCTATAATGATATTTATAGTATGGAATTGAGATTTTAAGGAAAGTAAAGTGGTCATCGTTCCTGCTCCAGCAATTAATGGGAATGCAAGTGGAACAATGGAAGCAGAGCTAGCTTCTTCATCACGATAAATACGAATTCCCAGTATCATTTCTAATGCTAAGAAGAATAAAACAAAAGATCCAGCAACGGCAAACGAATTGACATCAATACCAATCAATTTTAAAAGTTCCTCACCCGCAAATAAGAAAACAATCATAATGACAGCTGCTACAATAGAAGCCTTTTCTGATTCAATGATTCCAAATTTAGACTTCAAATCAATAATTATAGGAATAGATCCTATAATATCAATTACGGCAAATAATACCATTCCAACAGTAGCTATCTCTCTTATATCTAATTGCATAACTTTGCTTGTTAATTTTCTGCAAAAGTATTGAATTTACTTTGGTTGATTACTATGTTGGCGTTTAATAGTTTATATAGTGGTAAATTAGTCTTTTTTATAATAAAAGCAGAATAGCCGTTTTCTTTTGAATAATGATTAACTATCTGAAAATCAATCTTTAAATTTGATTATGATTTTAAATAGATTGCGATGAGACAGATATTTCGTGTTTTTAGTATAGTGCTCTCGTTGTTTTTTGTAACTACAGTAGAAGGGCAAATTTTAAGAAAGTTGTCCAAGAAAGTCCAAGATAAAATAGTTTCAAAAGCTGTTCTGGAAGATTCTATTTCGACGAAAGATAATGAGGCGGCTATGAATGCTAGTATGATGTCAATGGTTCATGGGAAAAATAAGATTGATGCTACATTGATTCCAAAATCTTATCCGTTCAGTTGGAAATATTCATTAGAAATTCAAGCGGAGAATGAAAAACCGATGATTGTGGATTATTTGTTGGAGCCCAGGTCGGAGTATTTTGGTTTCAAAATGAGAGAAGCGGGAGGTGTATTTATGGTTATTGATAGTAAAAACAACTTTATGATTACTGCCTTTAGTGAGGAAAAAGGAAAGATGGCAATGGCCGCTAAAATGCCTGATTATTCTGAAATAACAGAAAATGAAAACAAGGAGTTTTCATATAAAGCTCTTCTTAGTAAGGTAATAATGGGTTATAGGTGTAAGGGAATTCAAGCTAACAGCGAAGATTATGAAATGGTATTTTATTATACCAATGAAGCTAAAGTGAGTTTCTCGGATTTATTTAGAGCGCAACAAAAGCAAACGAATCCCAATGCGTTGAAAAATTATTTTAAAGCAGCCGATGCACCGTTGATGATGACTATGAGCATGAAAGATTTAAAAAATAAAGGGGCAGTTACCACGATGAAGTGTGTTAGTTTAGTCGAGAAACGAAATGCATTTAATAAATCAGATTATGTATTTATGTAGTTTGGTTTTCAATCTGTTCCGTTTTTGTTTTCGAATTTATGATTTGCTAATGTGCTTTTTTGAATTTCTTTGAATACCTTTGCAGAATGTTTCAACTAGGAAAAACCATCGTCTCAGAAGACTTGCTCGAAAAAGATTTTGTTTGCAATTTGACCGCTTGTAAAGGCGCTTGCTGTGTAGACGGCGACGCTGGAGCGCCATTAAGTCTTGAGGAAACTAAAATCCTCGAATCTATATATCCAAAAGTAAAACCTTTTTTACGCAAGGAGGGAATTGCAGCTATTGAAGCGCAAGGAACTTGGACAAAAGGTGTAGATGGTGAACTTGAAACGCCCTTGATTGATGATAAAGATTGTGCTTATGTAATCTTTGATGGTAAAACTGCTTTGTGCGGAATTGAGCAAGCTTACAATCAAGGAATAATTGATTGGAAAAAACCTGTTTCCTGTCATCTTTATCCAGTTCGTGTAAAAGACTTCACTGAATTTGCTGCCGTCAATTATGATAAGTGGGATATTTGTGACGCAGCCTGTTCTTTAGGTCAAGAGCTTGAAGTTCCGGTTTACAAATTTGTTAAAGAAGCTTTAATTAGAAGGTTTGGTGAAGACTGGTACTTAGAGCTAGAGCAGGTTGCACAAGACTTAAAAAACCAAAAATAGAAATCTACTTTTTTCGTTTTTTTCTGTTTTTCTAAATCCTATATTTCACGGTACTTTAGGGGTTTTTGATTATTGTAATCGTATCAATAACAGTACTTTATAGAAAATCTAAAAATTATTTGTATTTCAGTCCTTTGTTAAAAACTAGGGCGGATTGTGGATAAGTTTGGCTTTTTATTACCGCAATATTTCACAATCTTTGTAAAGATCAAAAAGCAATAAATTTTATTAAACGCATAAAAAATAAACCCTCACAATGACACAACTAGAGCCAATTTTACAAGAGAATAAAAATCGTTTCGTAATTTTTCCTATCAAACATCATGATATTTGGGAGTTTTACAAATCAATGGAAGCTAGTTTTTGGACTGCAGAGGAAATTGATTTATCTCAGGATTTAAATGACTGGAATAATAAATTGAATGATGATGAAAGATATTTCATCAAACATATTCTTGCATTTTTTGCTGCTTCTGATGGAATTGTAAATGAAAACTTGGCTGAGAATTTTGTGAATGAAGTACAATATGCTGAAGCTAAATTTTTCTATGGTTTCCAAATTATGATGGAAAATATTCATAGTGAAACCTATTCATTATTGATCGATACTTATGTAAAAGACGAAGCGGAGAAAGATGATTTGTTTAATGCATTGGAAGTTTTTCCTGCTATTAAGAAAAAAGCAGACTGGGCACTACAATGGATAGAGTCTGATTCATTTGCTGAGCGTTTAATTGCTTTTGCAGCCGTGGAAGGCATTTTCTTTTCAGGAGCATTTTGTTCTATTTATTGGTTAAAGAAACGTGGTTTAATGCCAGGATTGACATTTTCTAATGAATTGATTTCTCGTGACGAAGGTGTTCACTGTGATTTTGCAGTGCATTTACACAACCATCACTTGGTAAACAAAGTTCCAAAAGAAAGAATTAGAAGCATTATCGTAGATGCTTTAAATATAGAAAGAGAATTTATTACAGAATCACTTCCAGTAAGTTTAATAGGAATGAATGCTGTATTAATGACACAATATTTAGAATTTGTTGCAGATCGATTATTAGTTGAATTGGGATGTAACAGAGAATATAACACTACAAATCCATTTGATTTTATGGATATGATTTCGCTTCAAGGAAAAACTAATTTCTTCGAAAAGAAAGTAGCGGAATACCAAAAATCAGGAGTTATGAATACTGATGGCGATGCTCAGAAAATATCTTTTGACGCTGACTTTTAGAGGTCTTGTCGTAAAAGTGACTAGTCAATAAGACTAGGTTGGCTTTCATAGCGAATAAGATTAACAAAACCTTTGAGTTTTCTTGCCTTCCAATTGTTCGTGGAAGGGCAATAAACATATTTCTAAGGCATAAAAAACTTTGTGCCTTAGCGTCTTCCAATGTATTTGGGAAATGGCAAAAAAAACAGATCCTGAAATGATTTCAGCATTAACAAATAACAAAAAACAGTGAAGGGATTCTCTGTTTTAAAACCAACAAAAATTATGTACGTAGTAAAAAGAGACGGCCGTAAAGAGCCAGTAATGTTCGACAAAATCACAGATAGAATTAAAAAACTATGCTATGGTTTGAATGATTTAGTGGATGCTGTGAAAGTGGCAATGCGGGTAATTGAAGGACTTTACGATGGGGTCTCTACGTCAGAATTAGATAATTTAGCAGCCGAAACAGCAGCTTCAATGACTATTGCGCATCCAGATTATGCTCAGTTGGCAGCGAGAATTGCAATTTCAAATTTGCATTCGAATACAACAAAATCATTTTCGGAAACAATGACCGAAATGTTTGAATATGTGAATCCAAGAAATGGACAATACGCACCATTAATTGCTGATGATGTTTACAAAGTAATTCAAGAAAATGCTGAGTTTTTAGACTCACATATCATTTATAATAGAGATTTTAACTACGATTATTTCGGATTCAAAACATTAGAACGTTCTTATTTGCTTAAGATAAACGGGAAAATTGTAGAGAGACCACAGCATATGTTAATGCGTGTTTCTGTTGGGATTCACTTAGATGACCTAGAGTCAGTTTTAGAAACTTATGACCTAATGTCTAAGAAATTCTTCACGCATGCAACACCTACATTATTTAACTCAGGAACTCCAAAACCTCAGATGTCCTCTTGTTTCCTTTTGGCGATGCAAGATGATAGTATTGATGGAATTTACGATACACTGAAACAAACGGCAAAAATCTCGCAATCAGCGGGTGGAGTAGGGCTTTCTATTCATAATGTTCGCGCAACAGGATCTTACATTCGTGGTACAAACGGAACGTCTAACGGAATTGTTCCTATGTTGAGAGTATTTAACGATACAGCTCGTTACGTAGATCAAGGTGGAGGAAAACGTAAAGGTAGTTTTGCTATTTATATCGAAACTTGGCATGCAGATATCTTTGACTTCTTAGACTTAAAGAAAAATACAGGAAAAGAAGAGATGCGTGCGAGAGATTTATTCTTTGCAATGTGGACTTCTGATTTGTTTATGAAAAGAGTTCAGGAAGACGGGAATTGGACGTTGATGTGTCCAAACGAATGTCCTGGATTGTATGATGTGTACGGTGAAGAATTTGAGAAAATGTATACTGATTATGAAAAAGCAGGAAAAGGAAGAAAAACAATTAAAGCACATGAATTGTGGGAGAAAATTCTAGAATCTCAAATCGAGACTGGAACTCCTTACATGCTTTATAAAGATGCAGCTAACCGTAAATCAAATCAAAAGAATTTAGGTACAATACGTTCGTCTAACTTGTGTACTGAAATTATGGAGTACACTTCTGCTGATGAGGTAGCGGTTTGTAATCTTGCGTCACTTTCATTACCAATGTTTGTTGAAAACGGTAAATTTGATCACCAAGCATTTTATACTGTAACAAAACGTGTGACGAAAAACTTGAATAAAGTTATCGATAGAAATTACTATCCAGTTAAAGAAGCTGAAAATTCTAACATGCGTCACAGACCAATTGGTCTTGGAGTACAAGGACTAGCAGATGCTTTTATTATGTTGCGTTTGCCTTTTACATCTGATGAAGCTAAAAAGTTGAATCAAGAAATTTTTGAAACCTTATACTTTGCTGCTGTAACCGCTTCTATGGAAATGGCAAAAGTAGAAGGGCCATATTCAACATTTAAAGGATCGCCAATCTCTCAAGGGGAATTCCAACATAATCTTTGGAATATTAAAGATGAAGAATTATCAGGCCGTTGGGACTGGGCATCATTGAGAAAAGAAGTAATGGAGCACGGAGTTCGTAACTCATTATTAGTTGCGCCAATGCCTACTGCTTCGACTTCTCAAATTTTAGGAAACAACGAAGCATTCGAACCATATACTTCTAATATTTACACACGTCGTGTATTGTCTGGGGAGTTCATTGTGGTAAACAAACATTTATTGCATGATTTAGTGGAACTTGGTTTGTGGAACGAAACCTTAAAACAAGAATTAATGAGAAATAATGGTTCTGTTCAAGATCTAAATATTCCTCAAAACTTGAAAGAATTATACAAAACAGTATGGGAAATGTCGATGAAAGATATTATCGATATGTCGCGTCAACGTGGGTATTTTGTAGATCAATCGCAATCATTGAACTTGTTTATGCAAAACGCCAATTATTCGAAACTAACTTCTATGCATTTTTATGCATGGCAGTCTGGATTGAAAACTGGAATGTACTACTTGAGAACAAAAGCGGCTGTTGATGCAATTAAATTCACATTGAACAACGATAAAAAAGCAGAACCAATCGAAGTAATGTCTATACCTGCTCCGGCATTGGCTCCAGCAGCGGTAGAGATGAGTGCCGAAGAATACAGAGCAATGATCGAACTAGCTAAAAATTCTGGGCCAGACGATTGTGAAATGTGTGGTTCTTAATAAAGTTAATGCAAATAATAAAGTAATCATATTTTCAATAATATTTAAAAACAGCTATCACTTTTGGTAGCTGTTTTTTTTACTTTTTTTAGTATTTGGAGCTATTTCCTGATTTCCGTTGTAATCTTTTTATTTTTAAAGAAAAAATAAAAACGATTTTCACTTCAGTCAGGGCTATGAATATAGTTGTTGAAATTGTTTTTAAGGACCAATAGCTACCTCGTAATAATGAATATTTCAATAAATATTTTAAGATTAAATCCTTATATTTGAATAGGTTAATGTGTCGTTTGTTCTTTTTGGTATCTACGAAAAACTGATAATATGAAAAATGCTTCCTTTGCAATTACAGATGACTTAATCGCTAGTCGTGGTCAACGTTTTCTTAATTTTTGTTTCGATTTAGTATTTCTGTACATTATAATACTGAGTATAGGAACATCAATTATTCTGATCGCTGAAGTGGCAAACGAATTTACTGTATCTGCCTGGGTCGAAAATCTCTCGGATGGTGAAATCGCCTTTTATAGCGCATTAATTGTGCTACTCTATTACAGCCTAACGGAAATTTATTTCTCGAGAACTATCGCGCAACTGATTACCAAAACGGTTGTGGTTAATAAGGATGGTACAAAACCCGATATTAAAATGTTAGTGATTCGCAGTCTTTGTCGGTTTATTCCATTTGAGCCTTTTTCCTTTTTAGGAACAAATCCACGTGGCTGGCACGATACTCTTTCGGAAACCTATGTGGTCAAAAAAAAGAAACTCGCTAAAAACGTACGGTTTTTTAATGATCAAGAAGAATTTACACAATCAATATAATAAAGAACCCTAGTAGGAAGGAAGTACTAGGGTTTTGTTATGGTATTTTATTATAGAGTTGCTGTATTATGAACTGCTACTCGCATATGCTTAGCAGCTTTAACCATTTCGATTAATGCTTTTTTAGTTTCGTCCCAATGGCGCGTTTTTAAACCACAATCAGGATTTACCCACAATTGATCTATCGGGATAACTGCCGCGGCTTTTTCTAATAAATCTACCATTTCTTGACTTGAAGGAACACGTGGTGAGTGAATGTCATAAACTCCAGGTCCTATTTCGTTCGGATATTTGAAATCAGCAAAAGCATCTAGTAATTCCATTTGGGAACGAGAACATTCAATTGTAATTACATCGGCATCCATGTCTGCAATGTTCTGAATAATGTCATTAAATTCGCTATAGCACATATGTGTATGGATTTGTGTATCATCACTCACGCCGCTTGCTGAGATTCTAAAGGCTCTAATCGCCCAGTCTAAGTAGGTAGCCCATTCTTCTTTACGTAATGGCAACCCTTCTCTAATTGCAGGTTCGTCAATTTGGATAATTTTAATTCCTGCTTTTTCAAGATCTACTACTTCATCACGAATCGCTAATGCAATTTGCGTGCAGGTTACGGATCTTGGTTGATCATTACGAACAAACGACCATTGCAAGATCGTCACTGGTCCAGTAAGCATTCCTTTAACCCATTTTGAAGTCAATGATTGTGCAAATTGTGACCATTTTACGGTCATAGGATTTAGTCTAGAAACGTCGCCATAAATAACGGGTGGTTTCACGCAACGGCTACCATAACTTTGCACCCAACCATTTTTTGTAAAGGCAAATCCGTCTAATTGTTCTCCAAAGTATTCTACCATGTCATTGCGTTCGAACTCACCATGAACTAAAACATCTATTCCAGACTCTTCTTGAAAACGAATTGTTTCCTCCGTCTCTTTCTGTAATAAAGCGTCGTATTCTACCGGAGACAATTCGCCTTTTTTAAACTTAGCTCTCCAGCTTCGAACTTCAGGAGTTTGAGGAAAAGAACCAATAGTTGTTGTAGGAAATAATGGTAGTTGCAAGGCGTCTATTTGTTGTTGACGACGAATGGAAAACGGACTATTTCTCTTAGAGTCTTTCTCAACAATCGCAGCAACTCTGTTTTTTACAGCATCACTATGAATTATAATCGCTTTTTTTCTATTTATATTAGCCAGGGTATTTTCCTCGAAAAGGGCTTGGTCATTCTCTGTAATTTCATTTGCAGCAAGGTTGCGAAGTGTTACTACTTCCTCTATTTTTTGTTTGGCGAAAGCCAACCACTGCTTAATTTCAGGCGTGAGCGTTTCTTCATTAGTTTCTAAGTCCAAATCGCAGGGTGAATGAATTAAAGAGCAGGACGGTGCAATCCACACACGATCAGTTCCTAAAGCGTCAGTTGCTTTCTGAAGTAATGTTAATGAGTTTTTAAAATCATTTTTCCATATATTTCTCCCGTCAACAACTCCTAGAGAAAGGATCGTGTTTTTAGCTAATAAGTTGGATTCTAAAATATCGTCTAACTGCAAAGGACAACGCACTAAATCTAAGTGAAAAGCGTGGACGGGAAGTGATAAGGCTGTAGTCAAATTTTCGCCAAAGCAATCAAAATAATTCGCAAGTATGATTTTGAGGTTAGGAAACTTCTCGTTGATTTGAGTGTAAGTTTGTACTAAAGCTGCGCGCTCAACATCAGAAAGGTTTAAAGCTAAAAAAGGCTCGTCAAACTGAATGTATGCCACGTTCTCGTCTTGCAGTTTTTGCAAAATGTCAAAATAAATAGGGAGTAATTTATCGATAAGGTCAATTCGGTGAAAATCTTCCTGTTTTTCTTTTCCTAAAAGTAAGTAAGAAACCGGGCCTATGATTACCGGTTTTGTTTCATATCCCGCTACTTTAGCTTCTTTATACTCGTCAATTATTTTTTCTGACAACATACTGAATTCTTGGTTTTTTGTAAATTCTGGAACGATGTAATGGTAATTCGTATCAAACCATTTGGTCATTTCCATGGCAACAACATCTTGACCTCCTTTTTGAGCGCCTCGAGCCATAGCAAAATATAGGTCAAGAACCGAATTCTCTTTGGCGAAAGCAGTATACTGCTCTGGGATAACACCAAGGGTTAGAGATAAATCAAGTACTTGATCATAAAAAGAAAAGTCGTTTGACGGAATTAAATCGATTCCAGCTTCCCTCTGTATCGCCCAGTTTTCTTTACGAATGTTTTTTCCAATTGCTATAAGTTCCTCTGCTGTAATATTGCCTGACCAATATAGTTCACTCGCTTTTTTTAATTCTCTGTTGCTGCCTATTCTTGGATAACCTAAGTTGTTTGTTTTCATTTTTTTAGTATTTATTTCTATGCAAAGTTATTTGGTTAGTATTTAATACTATAATTTGTTAATTAATTAAGTAATATTAACTACGTTTACGCGGCTAGACAGAGTTTTGTTTTGCGAAGTGTTTTAAAAAATAACTTTAACAGTAATTTATCCTATGGAAAATTTAGATTCAACCGACATACAAATCCTTAAGCACCTTCAAGAAGACGCACATATTAACATAAAAGACTTGGCGAGCAAGTTGTTTTTGACATCCACTCCTGTTTATGAACGTATAAAAAGATTGGAAAGAGAAGGTTACATTATGAAATATGTTGCTTTGCTAAATAAAGAAAAAATGAATTTAGGAATGATTGTTTTTTGCAACGTGCGCTTAAAAGAGCACGCTCGCAACGTAGGAAGCAATTTTGTGAAAGACATTGTGGCACTTCCTGAAATCATTGAGTCTTATAATATTGCTGGAGATTATGATTTTATGTTGAAAATATTAGTTAAAGACATGGCTAGTTATCAGGACTTTGTAATGAATAAGTTATCAACTATTGAAAACATAGGAAATACCCAAACGATTTTTGTAATGGGCGAAATTAAACACAGTACGGCTTTGAATTTTTAGAAACAGACTCAAGAAGGTATAAAAAAAGGAGGCAATATGAGTCTCCTTTTAAATTAGTATTCTACTGTAAATATTACAACGTTGTAAAAGGATTTACACCATTATTAATCGCTTCAATGGATTGTCCTGTTTTTACATTTGTTAGTTTCAAATCGAGTAAACCTTTATGACTTGTCGCAATTTTTAGATTGTTTGGGAATGTTTTCCAATCTTCCCAACTGGTTTCAATGCCGCCTACTGGAATAATGCTAACCCACATTCTCCATGCTTTTGGGATATAATTTTCATCCACTAACCAAACATACGAATCGCCCGGTGTACTGCCGCCAGAAGCGTAAGTAACCATCAGTGCTTCTTCGTTTTCTTGCATGACAATACTTCGAGTAGTGCCTGAATCACGTAATTTGAAAGGAGCAATAAGCCAAAAAGAATCATTGTTGAAGTAGTTATTAGCGGTTTTTATCGCGTCTATTTTGTCAGCTTTGGTTAGTTTTTTCTCGTTTTCAAAAGCAACGCCTTCTAAAGTTTGGTTGTTATAAATTACTTTTTTATCACCCCATTGCACTTGAACTAAGTTGCGTTTTTTGTCCCAAAGATAATGGTGATTTCCCATAAACGTAAAAGCAATTGCAGCGGTAGAATCCCATGCTTTTTGATTGATTGCTGCCTGGATTTTATCAGTAAGTGCTTCGGCTTTTATTCCTTCTTGTCCAACTGGCAAAGGCTTGCTTGTGAAATACAAGAAAGCAGCAATTGAGATAATTAGGATAAGAATGATAGAGCCTGCTATTTTGAGGATTTTTTTTCATTTTTTATAATTGGTTTATTTTTAAAGGCCTCTCAAAAATACTAAAATAAGGTCGTTTCTAGAAAATATTCTCTGATGTGTTCGCATACAGGATAGGAAGTGGTTTATTAATGTCAAGCTCTTTGTGCTACTTTGTTGTCGTATTATTTAATCATTAGCCATTTTTTATGAATGGCAGTAAGGTGTTTAGGTTCATCGTTATTCTAGTCGTCTAAAGGGTTGTCACGATTTAAATGGAGGTACTTGCTTTATATTAATTTTGTTTGCATATATCGTTTCACAAATCACAGCAAAGCTATTTTAAGTTATCTCTATTTCTTTATCTTTGAAAAATAATGCAATTATTCAAATTCGAAAAATACAGTATGAACTGGGAACAACTTTTATCACTAAAGCGCCAAGGCGACACAAGTAAGAGATTACGTATTGAGCAAGACGACACCCGTTTAGGGTTTGAAGTAGATTACGATCGTATTATTTTCTCGGCTGCTTTTAGAAGCTTGCAGGATAAAACACAGGTAATTCCGCTTTCTAAAACTGATTTTGTGCATACTCGATTAACGCACAGTTTAGAAGTTTCGGTGGTGGGGCGTTCTCTAGGGCGTTTAGTTGGAAAAAAGATCATTGAGAAATATCCGCATTTAAAAGAAGTGCATGGCTTTCACATGAATGATTTTGGTGCTATTGTAGCAGCTGCTTCGCTGGCACACGACATCGGGAATCCACCTTTTGGACATTCGGGTGAAAAAGCGATTGGGGAGTATTTTTCTATTGGAAAGGGAAAAAAATACCAAGATAAATTGTCGAAAAAACAATGGCAGGATTTAATTGATTTTGAAGGAAATGCAAATGGATTTTCAGTGTTGACAGCAAGTCGACCTGGAATTGAGGGTGGTCTTCGAATCTCCTACGCTACTCTTGGGGCTTTTATGAAGTACCCAAAAGAGAGCTTGCCTAAAAAACCAACTAAAAACATAGCAGATAAAAAATACGGTTTCTTTCAAACGGACAAAAATTTCTTTGAAGAAGCTGCAAAAGATATGGGATTAATCCCAAATAAATCTGGATGCGATATTGGTTATGAAAGACACCCGCTTGCTTATTTAGTAGAAGCTGCAGATGATATTTGCTATACTATTATTGATTTTGAAGACGGAATTAATCTTGGTTTAGTCTCGGAAGATTTTGCTTTGGAATACCTAATTAAGTTGGTAAAAGACAGTATTGATAGCTCAAAATATAAAACGTTAACTACAAAGGAAGACCGTATCAGTTATTTACGTGCTTTGGCAATTGGCAGTTTAATTAATGATGCGGTAAAAGTTTTTATCGAAAATGAAGAAGCAATTTTAAATGGAAAATTTCCTTTTGCTTTAACGGATAAAAGTAAGTACAAAGCACAAATGGATGATATCATTAGCATTAGCGTGAATAATATCTATCAGAGTCGGGAAGTAATCGAGAAAGAGATAGTAGGCTACCAGATTATTCAAACCTTGTTGGATAAATTTATTACGGCTTACGATAATACGTATAATGGAAATGCGTCTAATTATGACAATCTAATTCTAAAATTACTACCGGAGAAACACCAATTTGAAAAAGAAGATTTATATGAAAGATTGCTGCATATCTGTCATTTTGTTTCTTTACTAACAGACGGAAATGCATTGGAGTTATTTGAAACAATCAACGGCAAGAAAAAGGATTAGCTAAGCTAGAAATTGTAAACGAGTCCTACACCTAAAACTTGTTTTAATTGTGTTTTTGGACCTACAGTGACTTGTTGTCCGTCAATATTATCTTTGGCTTTAATATCATCGTCATAGATGACGCGAACGCCTATATTGGTTTTAACATAAGCATTTACCTTTAGTTCAATAGACATGTCATAATCAATATCAATATTACCAAATCTATTTATATAGTCTGAGTACATGCTCAGTCGATTTTCCATAGTGACGTTTTTCATGATTTCCTTTTTATAAAAACCAGTCAATAGAAAACCAAGTTCCATTTTTAACTTTTCTCCTTCAATGATTAAGTTTCCGTCGGCATCATAAACGGCTTTTTTAACACCAAAAGAACCTTTGTTGGCTAATCGTTGGTCTAAAACCATTGTAGTTTTGCCAGTAAAAGGAGACAAGTAAAGTAATCTTTGTTTGTCTTTTGATGCATATTCTGCTCCCATTCCTAGAAAGATATAAGCGGGCGCGAAAGTTCTTGAAATGGCGATATCTTTATTAGGGTACGAATAACCATCTGTGAATTGGGTAGCGAAATTAAATTTAGCGGTGTGGAACCAGTTGGAGGATTTGTCTTGTCGATATCCTAAAGCTGAGTTAAGCTGAAAAACATCCTCTGATTTTCTCAACTCGATTCCATCTTGTTTATTTAAGCCATAACGTACAATCAGTTCACTGGTCCAATTGTAGTTTTCTGTAGTGTAAACACGATTAAACTTCCCTTTAAGTAGTCCAGAAATAGAACTATTTCCTCCAGCATTCCAATTGACAAAAGCAATTTCCGAAATATCAAAACCGATGCTGTTTTTTTTAACCCAATTAGAAATGGAATCTGGTGCTATTTTCTTAGGGACATCTATCGTCGTAATGATTTTCTGGGAATTCATATTTACAGAAAGAAGTAGGATAAAAAGTAGGAGGATCGAAGAAGATAATTTCATTATAGGCTCAAAGTTTTTAGTGATGCAAAATAATTATTATTATTCAATTGAGAAAAGTATTTCTAAACTTTTAACGTCGATATTGTTATATTGTTGTTGTTGTTCAACAGTTCCATGTTCTATGAACTCATCAACAATACCTAATAATTGTATTTTTACATTATAATTATTTCTAGCGGCAAACTCTAGAATTGCACTTCCAAAACCTCCATTTGTAGCTCCGTCTTCGATTGTAATAATCTTTTTGAAGGTGCTGAAAATAGAATGTAATTTTTTTTCGTCCAAGGGCTTTACGAATGCAAAATCATAATGGGCGATATTTTTTGGATTGTTTATATTGGTTAAAGCCAAAGAAACGTTTTTACCTATCGGACCATTTGACAACACCGCAATTTCAGTGCCATGTTTTAAGCAATTGGCTCGACCTATTTCAATTTTTTCATAATTACCAAAGTATTTTGATTGCCAATCCGGAAGTACGCCTCGTCCACGTGGATAACGGATAGCTATCGGATGGTTTAAGCCTAATTGAGCGGTGTAAAGTATGTTCTGCAGTCCTATTTCATTCAGTGGCGAGTATATGATGATATTGGGAATACAACGCAGGTAAGCCAGGTCGAAAGCGCCGTGATGTGTTGCTCCGTCTTCGCCCACAAGTCCGGCTCTGTCTAAACAAAAGATTACGGGCAAGTTTTGTAAGGCTACATCGTGAATTACTTGGTCATAGGCTCTTTGTAAAAAAGTGGAGTAAATGTTGCAAAAAACCATCATTCCCTGTGTCGCCATTCCAGCAGCAAAGGTAACGGCATGCTGCTCAGCAATTCCAACGTCAAATGCACGCTCAGGCAAAGCTTCCATCATAAATTTTAAGGAACTTCCTGAAGGCATAGCGGGAGTAATTCCTATAATTTTTTCGTTTTTTCGGGCTAGATCTAAAATGGTTAAACCAAAGACATCTTGGTATTTAGGAGGAAGGTTTTCTTCTAGTTTTTTATGGATTTCTCCAGTAGTAGCATCAAATTTTCCTGGCGCATGGTATTTAACTTGATCTTCTTCTGCTTGTTTTAGGCCTTTCCCTTTTGTGGTAATAACATGCAGGAATTTAGGTCCTTTTATCTTTTGTAAACGTTTGAGTTCTTTGGTTACAGCAAAAATATCATGTCCGTCAATAGGACCTGAATAGTCGATATTTAAGGATTTGATCATATTGTTTTGCCTCGGATTTTTCCCTGTTTTTACTGCAGTGAGATAGTTTTTTAAAGCACCAACACTTGGATCAATCCCGATAGCGTTGTCGTTTAAGATTACTAGTAAATTTGCGTCAGTGACTCCGGCATGATTTAGTCCTTCAAAAGCCATCCCTGAAGCAATTGAGGCGTCGCCAATTACCGCAATATGCTGCTTGTCTAAATCTCCTTTGAGCCTTGAAGCAATTGCCATTCCTAAAGCAGCAGAAATAGAAGTAGAAGAATGGCCTACGCCAAAAGCGTCATAAATACTCTCGCTTCTTTTTGGGAAACCAGATATGCCGTTTAATTGTCTGTTAGTGTGGAAATTGTCTCTCCTTTCTGTTAGAATTTTATGTCCGTAAGCCTGATGGCCTACATCCCAAATCAATAAATCATCAGGCGTATTAAAAACATAATGTAAAGCAATAGTTAGCTCTACAACTCCAAGACTGGCGCCGAGATGTCCTTCTTTTACAGAAACCACATCGATGATAAAATTGCGTAATTCTTGAGCTAGCTGAGGGAGCTGAGTTCGCTCAAGTTGGCGTAAATCATTGGGATTATTGATGTTTAAAAGTATATTTTCAGGCATAAAGCAAATGTACGAATTGAAATTGTATTTTTACAATCGATAAAATAAGTTGTTTCGCAAAGATTAACAAAAAAAAGAAGGTTCACCAAGATTTTAAAATTTGCAAATTCACGTTAAATACTATGATAAACCCTTTTACCGACGAGTATTTTATGAAGAAAGCTTTGCAGGAAGCTGAAATGGCTTTTGAAAAAGACGAAATTCCTGTGGGAGCTATAATTGTTGTTAATAACACTGTAATTGCACGAAGTCATAATCTAACAGAATTGTTAAACGACGTTACTGCTCATGCCGAAATGCAGGCTATTACAGCTGCGGCTAATTATCTAGGTGGGAAATACCTAAAAGATTGTACGCTTTATGTCACACTGGAGCCTTGCCAAATGTGTGCCGGCGCCTTGTATTGGAGTCAAATTTCTAAAATTGTTTTTGGGGCAAGCGATGAAAGTCGCGGTTTTTCAAAAATGGGTACGAAACTACATCCAAAAACGGTTGTGAAAAGAGGTGTTCTGGCTGATGAAGCTGCAGACTTAATGAAACGTTTTTTTGCTGAGAAACGAAAATAACTGATTTCTAGGTACCGCTAATTGGTGATCCAAAAATACCAACTGCTAGTTCTGTCCAAATCAGAATGAGAATTATCAGTAAGCTTAAGCAGATTACAATTCGGTATTTCATTTTAGGAATTTTTCTTAATGTCCACTCGCACAGAAGTCCGGTGCTAAGAAGTAGTACTCCTGCTGCAACAAAATCAATCGGAGTCCAATTTACTTCGGTTGTAAACTGCATCGAGATTAAGGGAATTAGCAAAAGAATTGTAGTCGCGATAATGATATAGCCTTTATTTTTCATGTAGATATGTTTTTTAGCCCTGATGGGAGCGGCATCCTTTTCTTGTCTCTTTTGTTTTGAGACAAGAAAAGATATAGCGCACAGCAGGAATTAGCTCCATAAAAATAGAACTTTTCCCTGAAAAAAAATGCCAAAAAAAAACTCCTCAATTTCTTGAGGAGTTTCTGATTTATTCTTTTATAACATTTCCCGTTTTGTCGTAGAAATGATATTCTAAATACGTGTAAGCGTCACGCGGTATGATTTTTACCCATTTTTTATGTTCAAAATACCATTTTGAACGTAATGATGGAAAACCTTTTGTAAGGTATGCTGCTACAAAGGGGTGTACGTTAAGTACAACATCTTTGTTAGTTTTTAAAATTCTTTCTAAATCAGAATTGATTCTGTCGATGATTAAGATTGGCGCTTCAATTTCGCCATTCACATCGTTTGGATCTTCTTCTCTAGTTTTAATGTTTACTTCAGGTCTTACCCTTTGTCTTGTAATCTGAACTAGTCCAAATTTACTAGGAGGTAAGATCTTGTGTTTCGCTTTATCATCGCTCATTTCTTCTCGCAAGAAGTCGAACAATATTTTACGGTTTTCAGGATTAGACAAGTCGATAAAATCAATAACGATAATACCACCCATATCACGTAGACGCAATTGTCTGGCGATTTCGGCGGCGGCAATCATGTTAACTTCCATGGCAGTATCTTCCTGGTTAGATGCCTTATTAGAACGGTTTCCGCTGTTAACGTCAATGACGTGTAAGGCTTCAGTATGTTCGATAATAAGATAAGCACCTTTACTCATGGACACTGTTTTCCCGAATGAAGTCTTGATTTGTCTCTCTATGTTGTATTTCTCAAAAATAGGCGTATCATTTGATTGATAAAACTTAACTATTGATTGTTTTGAAGGTGCAATTTCTTGCAAATAATCCTTCGTTTGGTTGTACAACTCTTCATCATCAATTTGTATACTAGTGAAAGTATCATTAAAAACGTCTCTTAAAATAGAGGAAGCTCTGTTGAGTTCTCCTAAAATTTTTGACGGATGATGAGCGGTCGGTAATTTTTTACACATTGCATCCCATCTGCTAAGCAGGTTCTGCATGTCTTTTTCTAATTCGGCTGTGTTTTTGCCTTCGGCTACTGTGCGAACAATAACACCAAATCCTTTTGGCTTGATGGATTGTACAAGTTTTTTAAGTCTGTCTTTTTCTTTCTTGTCTTCTATTTTTTGAGAAATAGACACACGATCAGAAAACGGAACTAAAACAATAAATCTTCCGGCAAGAGAAAGCTCAGCGCTAATTCTTGGTCCTTTGGTAGATATTGGTTCTTTTACAACTTGTACTAAGATCGACTGATTTGCATTGATTACATCTGTAATGATGCCATCTTTGTCTATCTCTTTATCAAACTGAAAGTTTTTTAGGGAGAAATCTTTTATTTTACCTGCGCTTACAAGTTTTATGAATTTCAGTTGGGAAGTTAAGTTAGGACCTAAATCGTGATAATGTAAAAAGGCGTCTTTCTCGAAGCCTACATTTACAAAAGCAGCGTTAAGTCCGGCAACAGGTTTTCGTATTTTAGCGATAAAAATATCACCTACTTGAAAGTTGCTTTTTTCTTCTTCCTTGTGTAATTCAATTAGTTTTCCATCTTTTAATAAGGCAAAATCTACAAAATCAGAACTAGATCGAATGATTAATTCTTTATTCACGTTGTAAATTTTTATCCGAACTTTTAGTTTCAGGTTTAAAGTTTCAGGTTTGAAGTTTAAAAACTTATAACTCTTGACTTATAACTCTTAACTGAATTGTAAGGATGGATTAAACAATAATTTAACAGGTATTGTACCCGGGGAAAACTAGCTGGCATCAAGCAGTTCTAAGTTGTCAGTATACTGTATACTGTAAACTGCGGACTGATCACTAATTTTCGATTTCAATGAACTTTTAAAAAAGAAAAAGTAGTTAAAAACTACTTTTTCTTCTTGTGACGGTTAGCTCTCGCTCTTTTTTTACGTTTGTGAGTTGCTACCTTATGTCTCTTTCTTTTTTTACCACTTGGCATATCTTGTCGATTTTATGATTAATTAATATTTTATTTTGCTTCGTTATTTATCTTTACTCCTTCAACAAAAACTTTTGCTGGTTTGAATGCAGGTATATTATGTGCAGGAATTTTTATTGTCGTATTTTTGGAAATATTTCTTCCAGTTTTTTCAGCTCTAGTTTTTACAATAAAACTTCCGAAACCTCTTAAATAAACATTGTCTCCAGTCTCTAATGAATTTTTAACTTCATTCATAAAAGTCTCTACTGTTGCTTGAACATCACCTTTTTCAAGACCTAATTTTTCTGAAATTTTTGCTACGATATCTGCTTTCGTCATTTTCTTTCCTTATTTATTATATTGTAATCATTTTTTTGAGTGTGCAAATATATGAATTTAAAAAACAATTATTCAAGCTAATTCATTAAAATTTAATCACATAAACTTTTACTTTTGTCAACAAATATTTAATAATGAAATTTTCTAACTTGCTTATAAAGTGGTATTTACAAAATAAAAGAGATTTGCCCTGGAGAAGCACTACAAATCCATATCATATTTGGCTCTCTGAAATCATGCTTCAACAGACTCGCGTGGCTCAAGGAACACCTTATTTTTTGTCTTTTACTGCCGCATTTCCCACCGTTTTTGATCTCGCTGCGGCGAGTGAAGAACAAGTTCTTAAACTGTGGCAAGGACTTGGGTATTATTCGCGTGCTAGGAACTTACATAAAACAGCGCAATATGTGTCTGAAGAATTATCAGGCGTTTTTCCTGCTACATATAATGAGCTATTAAAATTAAAAGGAGTGGGAGAATATACTGCCGCCGCCATCGCTTCTTTCTCCTATAATGAAGTGGTTCCAGTAGTAGACGGAAATGTGTTCCGAGTACTGTCTCGTTATTTTGATGTGGAAACTGATATTGCTTTGGCTTCCGCCAAAAAGGAATTCGCTGCTCTTGCTTTCGAATTAATGCCAAAAGACAATCCAGCTACTTTTAACCAAGCGATTATGGAATTTGGCGCTTTGCAATGCGTTCCTAAAAGTCCGAACTGCGGCGTATGTGTATTTAATGATAGTTGTGCTGCGTTGCAGAAGAAGAAAGTAGATCAGTTGCCAGTGAAGTCTAAGAAGGTAAAAGTGCGCAATCGTTACTTTAATTACTTGGTGATTGCTGACGAAAATGAAAATACTGTGATTCAAAAGCGAACGGCAAAGGGGATTTGGCATAACTTATATGAGTTCCCTTTGATAGAAACAGAGAAAGAAGAAGAGTTTGATCATGTCTCGGAGCAAATTCAAAAGGATTTTTATACAGATGATGAAGTTGTGAGTATTATGGCTTGCAATGAGAAAAGCATCGTTCATAAATTGTCGCACCAACATTTACACATCAAGTTTTGGAAAGTAAATGTAAAAGGAATCATTGCGAACGGAATAGATAGTGAAACTTTAAAGTCGTTTCCATTCCCAATCGTGATTCATAATTTTATCGAAACGGAGTAAAAACTTCTTTATTCAGTGTAATTGTTAATAGGTTTTTTTATATTTATAAACTGATTCAAGGTAGAGCTATTAAAAGTCTACGCCGTGAAATTTAAATATTGAACATGAAAAAAAATCTATTTCTGTTATTCTTTCTGGCATTATTGTCATGGAAAGGGAATCAAAAAAATGAAAAACAAGATATAGATAAAGATAAATGGGTTACTATTATTTTTAAAAATCCTGAGATAAAAGACTCCATTTTTTATGATAAGAAGCATTATCGAATTTTTGAAAATCAAGTTTTTTATAGACTTGAAGATAACTTTGTCGATAATACAATTTCAATTTTTAATAAAGAAAAGGAGGTGCGAATAAAAACTTCAAAACCAATTTATTTGTATCACCAGTATTATGACAAGGATTATTATCTGATCAATTATTCTTTTTATCCCAATGATACATTGACATTTGAATACAAAGATGGGATTCCTTATGTAGAAAGCAAAAAGAATAAAGAATACAATTATAATTTTGGGTCATTGTTTAATCAAAAAAATCCAACTGATAATGATATAGATCTTTTTTTTACTAAATTCAAAAGGTATAAAAATGATCAAGAATTAGCAGGTGACAAAATAGCAAAGAAGAAGAGAGAATTAAAACTAACTGTATTTTTGGATTCTTTGAAAACTAAAAATAGCATTAGTGAAACAGATTACAAATTGAATTTGTCATATTTGAAGAATAAAGAAAAGCTGAATTATGAAAGTCCATTAGAACTTTTGAAAAAGACTTATAACTTAGCCGATATCGGAAATACTTTTTTGGTTAGAACAGCTTTTGAGAAAATTCATAAACCAAAAATGATTAGAGTTTCTGATGGGAGGATCCCTAATTTTAAAGAGCAATTTGAGAATGCGGTAGCTCTAAAAACTATTAATTTGGTTAACCGAGAATATCTTATGTTTTCGTGTTTAGAAAATATAGCAAATAGAGATTCTAAAGCAAATTTCCTGAAATGTTATGCCGTTTTTGAAAAAGAAACAAAAAACACAACACTCAAAAATTATTTTAAAGATAAATATCCTTTGCTTTTTGAGTTTAATAAAGATAAAAGTGGAAAAGAGGTTTTGCTTTTTGATGCCAATAAAAACAAAAATACTTTAAAAGGAATTATTAGTAATCATAAGGGAAAGGTGGTTTATGTGGATTTTTGGGCAAGTTGGTGCGCACCCTGTAGAGCTGCGATGCCGGGTTCTGCGATGCTCCATGAAGAATATAAAGACAAGAACATAGCGTTTGTTTACATATCAATAGATAGCGATATTGAGAATTGGCAAAAAGCAAGTATCAAAGAAAAACTTTCTTCTTTGCAAAATAATTTTTTGGCAGTAAACTATCCCGAAGCAATTTTGTATCAAGAATTAGTCCTTAAGACCATTCCACGTTATATTATATTTGATAAAGAAGGTAATTTAGTTAATAGCAATGCTCCGAGTCCTGATAGTCCAGAAATTAAGATTGAATTAGATAAATATTTAAAAGAGTAAATTAACTTTAAAATTTAAAAATTATGAAAAAAAATATTTTGTATTTAGTGTTCATAATGTTTGTGTCCAAATCATTATTCAGCCAAACAAAATTAAAAGTTGGAGATATTGCACCCAATATTCATATAACGGATTATATTTCGAATATTCCCAACGATAAAAATTTTAAAAACAAATTTATTTTACTAGAATTCTGGGCAACTTGGTGTGGCCCCTGTCTAGATCAAGTGCCTAATTTGAATAAATTGCAAGAGAAATATAAATCCAAAAATGATTTTGTTTTAATCTCAATTACCGATGAAAAAGTAGATAAAGTTTTACGGACATTAAAACGAATTCCTTTTAAATCAGTGGTTGTAAGTGATCAGACTAAACAAACTATTAAAAACTTTGGCATTAACGCTTTTCCGACCACTATTCTTATAGACGATAAAGGAATTCTGAAATGGATTGGAAATCCAGAAACTTTAAACGATATGATTCTGAATAATTTTTTGGATGGCAATGAAATTTCTATGAGTCAGAATTCAGATAGGCCTGTAATACTAATAAGCGAAAACTCTACTAAAATAGAAGAATTAAAAACGATAGATTTAGGTTATAAAACGACTACAATTGATGAAACTATGTATTCGTTTTCTTTGTTTAAAGGAATTGAAAATGAAGGTCGTGGCTACCTTTTTGATTTTAATAGCGAAGGAAATTATCAAAATTGGAATCAAGACCTAATCACACTTATTTCAAATTTAACAAATGCTTTTAAAAAGCATATAATTATTCCGGAAAATCAAAAAGACAAATTGTATAGTGTGTTTTATAAAAACAGTTTATTTAAGAATGAAAAGGAAGAACGAAATAAAATTAAAAACTTGCTCTTAAATTCATTGTCATTAAAGGAAAATTTAACATACAAAGAAGAGTCAATTTATGTTTTAAAAATAGTTAATAAAAATAAACTACAAGAAATATTTAACGAAAAAGGCGGCACAGACGGATATAATAGAACTCATTTTCTGATTGCTAACATTAAAATTGAACAAATGTTAAATACTATGAGTAGATTTTATAATACTGTAATTAAGGACGAAACCGGACTACTGGGTAATTACGATTTTATTTTGAGAAATGATTCGATAGAAAATACTATAAAAGATTTAGAACATTATGGCTTAACTTTAGGAAAATCTAAAGCAAAGATTCCTTATTATGAGTATGTATCTACACATTGATATTTGCAATCGCATCCAGAAGTAATCTGTTTAAGATCATTGTGCCTTAGTGAAAATATTGTGTTGAATATCATAATTACCAAGCTCTAAATTAGAGAATGGTGATCGTCTTTTCTTACTTTTAAATTTTCTTCGGAAAAAGTTTCTAAAAAAATGTACCTTTGGTATAAATGCAATTTAAACACTATGAATGGAACGTTAAATAAGGTTATGCTGATTGGACACCTGGGTGATGAAATAAAAATGCATTATTTTGATGGGGGTAACTGTATAGGTAGGTTTCAGTTAGCAACCAATGAAGTCTATATTAATAAAACAACTAACGAAAAAATCACTTCGACCGAGTGGCACAATTTAGTGGTGCGGAATAAAGCTGCCGAAATTTGTGAAAAACATTTGTCAAAAGGCGATAAGATATATATAGAAGGGCGTATTAAATCACGCCAATGGCAGGCGGAGGATGGAACGACAAAACATACCACCGAAATTCAAGTTACAGAGTTTACTTTTTTATCAACTAAAAAATCTGCTGAAAACAACAAACAAATTCTCAGTTCAGAATCCGCAAAAAACACTAACTTTGACGCTCAAAATAATGGTTTGCCTATCAATGATTTACCATTCTGATTGTTTAACTAATCTTTTTTAATTTGGACCCAGAGCCCAGTTTGAATTTCGCATATACATTAGATACAAATCTAGTGTTTGGTTTTATTGGAATATTTGTATTGCTTTTTTGCTCTGCACTAGTTTCCGGTGCCGAAGTAGCCTTGTTTTCCTTGTCACAAAAAGACATTGACGAAACAATACAATCTGATGATTCTAAAGGTAAAATTATTGCCGATCTGATAAACAGACCCAAAAAACTTCTGGCTACAATTCTTGTGGCTAACAATTTTATTAATATCGGAGTAGTAATTTTATTTTCATTTATTGGAAAAGACTTATTTGCTGCGATTAGCTCCCCTGTTTTAAAGTTCACCGTCGAAGTAATTGTGGTTACCTTTTTGTTGTTGTTGTTTGGCGAAGTGCTGCCAAAAGTATATGCTAGTCGAAATAATGTTAAGTTTGCAAAAAAGATCGCTTACCCAATTGCGATACTCGATAAATTGCTTTCACCTATTAGTGTTCCTATGCGGGAATCAACCATTTATTTGCACAATAAACTAGGGAAACAGAAAACAAATTTTTCAGTTGATCAGCTTTCACAGGCATTAGAACTTACTTCATCAGATGAAACCTCTTTAGAAGAACAAAAAATATTGATGGGTATCGTGACTTTTGGTAATACAGATACCAAGCAGGTTATGAGTCCGAGAATTGATATTTTTGCTTTGGAAATAACGGAATCATTCTCAGAAATTTATTCTAAAATTATCGAAAAAGGATATTCTAGAATTCCAGTTTATCGTGACAATATTGACCAGATAGAAGGTGTTTTGTTTGTTAAGGATCTATTGCGCCATCTTGATGAGGAAGATTTTGATTGGAACGCTTTAATTAGGGAACCGTTTTTTGTTCCTGAGAATAAAAAACTAGATAACCTATTAAAGGACTTTCAAAGCATGAAAAGTCATCTAGCGATTGTTGTCGATGAATATGGCGGAACTTCTGGTTTGATTTCTTTGGAAGACGTAATAGAAGAAATTGTTGGAGATATTAGTGATGAGTTTGATGATGAAAATGTAACGTTTACTAAAATTGATGAAAAAAACTATCTTTTTGAGGGTAAAATAAACCTAAAAGATTTCTACAGAATTATAGATGTAGATGAGGAAATTTTTGAGGTAAGAAAAGGCGAAGCTGAAACCTTAGCGGGATTCATTCTTGAAATATCAGGGAATTTCCCAATGAAAGGACAAAAAATTTCTTATGAAAATTGCTTGTTCACGATTGAGACCGTGGATAAAAAACGTATAAAACAGATAAAAGTAACGGTTGATGTTTAATTTGGATCGCGATATAAAAAGATACTTTGCTATAATATTACTTGTATTTATGGGATTGTTCCTGTTCTCAAGCTGCAAGGAGGATGTTTTTCCAAAGCCAGCTAGTTATTTACGATTGGATTATCCAGTTGCAAATTATGCCAACTTTGAAAACGAATGTCCTTTTACATTCGAAATGAATTCTGAAGCTATTATTAAAGGAGAAAAAGATTGCGGATTTACGATTACGTATCCAAAGATGAAAGCAACCATTTATTTGACATATAAGCCTGTAAATAACAATATCAATACTTTGTTGCGGGATGCTCAAAAATTAACATACGAGCACGTTATAAAGGCC
Source organism: Flavobacterium sp. XN-5 (assembly GCF_008033395.2). Classification (NCBI taxonomy): domain Bacteria; kingdom Pseudomonadati; phylum Bacteroidota; class Flavobacteriia; order Flavobacteriales; family Flavobacteriaceae; genus Flavobacterium; species Flavobacterium sp. XN-5. The sequence goes on along the minus strand of NZ_VOGZ02000001.1, from coordinate 525,664 downwards.
GATGATATCTTAGAACAACCTTATTTGAACCCTTCTAAAAAAGTGTATGGTATGTTTTATCAGGTAGATGGGAATGCAGCAACTAACTCGCAATTTTATGTTACAGATAGTACGAAGCATTTTGTTACAGGTTCTGTTTATTTTTATGCTAAACCTAATTTTGACTCTATAATGCCTGCGGTGAGTTATATAAAAAATGACATGCAGCGTTTGATGGAAACTTTGAAGTGGAAGTAATACTTGAAATTATTCGCTAGATAAAATTTCATAAAAAAAGGATTCACCGTGGTGAATCCTTTTTTTATGGGGGAAAGTCGTTGTGCTTATTACGATTTCATATCCGAAACAGTGTAGGTTTTTCCATCACCACTTGCTAGAACCACTTTAGTTAAGCTTTCTGGATTTTGAATCGTTTTATCAAAAGTTACTGTTGCTGATTTTGTTTCAAAATCTACTGTAGCATTTTGTACTCCGTCAAGGTTTGTTAAATCTTCTTGAATTGTTTTAGCACAACCTACTGCGCAAGTCATTCCTGCGACAGAAAAGTTAGCGGTTTGTAAGTTTTCAGCAGCAATTTCTTTTTTTACTTTTGGAGCTTCTGTTTCTGTTTGCGCCGTTTCTTTTGGAGCTTCTTCAGTGTTTTTTTTACAGCTTACAAACGAAAGTCCAGCTAGTGCAATTACCGCCAATGATTTTGTAATGTTCATTATGATGTGATTTTTAGTGATTTAACTAAATATTTAATTAGGAACAAAATTACTTAAAAAAGCAGAGCTAATTCATAAAATTATTACAATTTTGGGGTAAAATAGCAATTATGGAATCGAGGCAATTAAAGTGGATTTATTTATCGGGACTTTCCTTGGTATGGGGGAGTTCATTTATTTTAATTAAAAAAGGATTGCTTGGGTTGTCAGCGATACAAGTTGGTTCCTTACGAATTGTTTTTGCTGGAATTTTTTTATTGTTGATTGGTTTTAAAAGTTTGTTTAAAATTCCAAGAGAAAAATGGAAATTTATAGCGATGACTTCTGTTTTCGGGACCTTTGTTCCGGCTTTTCTTTTTGCTTTAGCACAAACTGAAATTGACAGTTCTGTAAGTTCTATTTTAAACTCCTTAACACCATTAAATACATTAATCTTAGGTGCGTTGGTTTTTGGTGTTAGTTTTGAAAGAAGACAAGTCTGGGGTGTTTTTATTGGACTCGTGGGGAGTTTACTTTTAGTTTTTAATGGCGCAATGAATCATCCGGATCAGAATTATTATTATGCTTTATTAATTGTTATTGCTTCGATTTGTTATGCCGTGAATGTCAACTTAATTAAAAAATTCCTGTCTGATTTGAGTCCGCTTTGTATTACAACGGGGAACTTCCTGGTATTGCTTTTTCCTTCTCTTATTATATTGTATTTAAGTGGTTTCTCTGAAGCTATACATGTTGAAAAAGTGCAAAACGCGGTCATGTTTATCATGATTTTAGGTGTTGTGGGAACTGGAATTGCTAATATTCTTTTCTTTAAGCTAATTCAAATGTCATCGCCTGTTTTTGCGACTTCGGTGACCTATTTGATTCCGGTAGTGGCGTTCTTCTGGGGACTATTAGATAATGAAATGCTTACTCCTGTACAGTTTTTTGGTGCTTTTATTATTTTAATCGGAGTGTATTTGTCTGCTAAGAAATCTACTATTGCTAAATAACGGAGTGGAGTGATTGCATAAACTGACTTTTATATAAACAAACAAAGGCTGCCTTTTCAGACAGCCTTTGTTTGTTATTTCAGGATTTTATTATTTAAAATCAGCATCTGTAACACCTTCATTGATTTTTACATCAGCTATTTTAATATCTAATTCAAAACCTACATTCTGGATGATATTAAAAGGAACTTTAACGCCTTTAACTGCTCTATAGTCACCATAATTAGTTACTTGAGTAATTGATTTTTCTCCTTGCTCTATTGTCTTTGCATCAGCTATTTTTAAACTGCTAGCTACATCATAATAATGGGTAGTTTTCCCGTCTTTAATCGCATAACTATCTTTGCCATTAATAGCTTCGATACCATCAAGTACGATGCCTTCTTTTTTGGCTAATTGTAATTCTTCAAATAAGACTGTGCTGCTTTTCATATCGGCTAACTCTTTTCCTTCAAAGTCTTTTCGTTGTCCTTGCTGTAACACATAAGCACTATTTTCGTTAACTACTTGTTTCATTAGGCTCATTGTTCCCATTGCAAGTTCTACACTTAACTTCCCTTTTGTGTCTGCTTTTGAAGTAAAAGTTAAAGGCGATGGTGCTTGAGGGATTACTGTTGAACCTACCATAGAGATTGTTTTTACCGCTTTCACCGCTTTTTCACCACCTATAGCAGAGATGTAATTATCTAAAATGCTTTTGATAGTTACACCCGCTGGGACATCTTTTTTGAAAACTGGTTTTTCAATCGACTTACCATATTTATCGAAATAAAACATAGGCATTTTTAGGTTTTCCAATGCTGGAGCAACCTCAGATCCTTTACCTACAACAAGTATTCTTACGTTATCAGCTAAGAAAAAACGGTTAGCTACGCTTTTAACATCTTCTACTGTAACTGCATTTATGCTTTTAATATAATTTTCGTAAAAATCAGATGGTAGATTTTGTGTTTCTGTATTTAAGGCATAACGCGCTACTGTAGCGGGTTTTTGAATTTGCATTACAAAGTTCCCTATGTATTTTGCTTTTGCATTCTTCAAATCGTCAGCAGAAACTAATTCTGTACGGATTCTCTTTAGTTCGCTTAAAATTTGAACTACAGCGCTATCTGTAACTGCATTTCTAACTGAGGATGAAGAACGAAATTTCTCCACATATTTACCAAAACCTATATTAGAATAAGCTCCGTATGTCCAAGCATGTTTTTCACGTAAATTTAAAAATAATCTTCCTTCTCCACCGCCACCAAGAATTTGATTTGCTAAAATAGCAGCAAAAAAGTCTTTGTCAGTAAGTTTTAAATTAACTGTGTTAATAACAGAAATTTCAGACTGAACTGCGTTTGGCATATCCACAAAATTAATCTGTGTTTGTGTTACGTTTTTAGGATCAGGATAGCTAACTTGAGGAGCGATACCTTTGGCCCAAGAGCCAAAAAGCTTTTCGACCATTTTTTTTACGTCTTTGGTTTTCACATCTCCTACTACAACTAAATATGCGTTACCAGGAACGAAATTAGTTTTGTAGTTTGAAACTACATCTTTTAAAGTTACTTTTTCAAGGCTTTCAGCGCTAACAAACTCGCCTGAAGGATGGTTCGCTCCAAAGGCCAACACATTTTCAACTCGTCCAGCCACTGCAGTAACGCTTTTTTCTTGTGATTTTATTCCCTCTAAAGATTTCTCTTTTATCTTATCAAATTCTTCTTGAGTGAAAACAGTGTTCAATGCACCGTCAGCCATTAATTCTAGAATTCTTCCAGAATATTTAGACAATCCGCTGGCAGAGGCGCCATTTGCATCAAAACCGATATTTGCACCTAAGAAATCAACTTCTTCATTAAAAGCATCTTTTGATGTTTTCGTGGTTCCGCTACCTATAAGCTGGCTGGCCATTGCAGCAACTCCTTTTTTGTCTCCTTCAGTATATGGCATGTTGTCAAGGGAAAGTCGGTAAGAAACCCTTGGTAGCTTATGATTTTCTACTACCAATACTTTTAGACCATTTTTTAGCTCAAAATTATTGGATTTACCAATTTTAATTGTTGGTGGAGCGGAAGCTGTTGGCTGTGGAATTACTTGTGCTTGCAAGACTATAGTCAAAAACAGACTTGATAGTATGTATATTGTTTTTTTCATGTTTGTTCTGTATTATTTAGTGGCTTTATCAGCTGATGGAACATAATCTAAAACTAATCTTTGGTTTGGATTTAGATATTTTTTTGCAACAGTTCTAATTTCTTCTGGAGTAATAGTACGGTACATATCAATTTCTGTATTGATTAAGTTTACGTCCTTGAACAGCATGTGGAATGTAGCAAGATTTTCTGCAACTCCTTCAATAGTAGCATTGCTGTTTACATATTGATTCTCGTACTTGTTTAGAAGTTTCTGTAATTCCTTATCAGATATCAGTTCGGTTTGTAATCTTACAATTTCAGAATCGATTTCAGTAAGTAAGTTTTCAGATGTGTTAGGAGCTTGAGGTAACCCATAAAGGATGTACGTTCCATAATCTTCTTGACTGTAGTTGAACGCGCCAATTTGTAAGGCCACTTTCTTCTCGTCTACTATTTTTTTATATAATCTTGAGCTTTTTCCATCACTTAAAATTGTTGAAATAAAATCTAAAACTCTAGCATCGCGAGTTTTCATAGACGGAGTTCTGTAAGCAGCTACAAGCATTGGAATTTGAATATTAGAGTCTTCAAATTTTCCTTTGATAGTTTCGGTAATGGGTTGCTCGACAAAAGTTTCTCTTTTAATATCAGCTCCTTTTTTTATAGGACCAAAGTATTTTTGGATCCATTCTTTGGCTTGAGCGTTCTCAAAATCTCCCGCTACTACAAGAACAGCATTGTTGGGAACATAAAACTTCTTATTGAAGGCTTGAAATTCTTCTAGTTTTGCTGCGTCTAAATGCTCCAAAGATCCAATAGTTGTCCAGCGATAAGGATGGTTAGAGAACATTCTTTTCTTTACCTCTGGAATCATTTGTCCGTACGGGCTGTTGTCATAACGCATTCTTTTCTCTTCTTTGACAACTTCATTTTGAGTATCAACACCTATTTGGCTAATCACTGGATGTAGCAATCTCTCGGCTTCCATCCATAATCCTAGTTCAAGATTGTTAGACGGGAATACTTCGTAGTAATACGTGCGGTCTTCGGTGGTGTTGGCGTTGTTCGTTCCTCCGTTTCCGGTTACAATTTTAAACCATTCGCCGCGCTTGATGTTCTCAGTTCCTTCAAATAATAAATGTTCGAAAAAATGGGCGAAACCAGTTCTTTCCGGATTTTCATTTTTTGCACCTACATGGTACATTACTGATGTAATTACAACTGGGGCCGAAGGATCATTTTGTAAAATAACATGTAGACCATTGTCTAATGTGTATTCTTCGAAAGCTACTTTTTGTGCAGAAACGGCTCCGCCAAGTAATAGCGTGGCGCTTAATGCCATTATTGATTTTTTCATAGGTAGTTAATAGATTAATTTAATGTATAGGTCGTTCAATTAAATATATTGTTACAACTAAAATAATTTATTTTATAAGAATTTACGTCTGTATTTAAAGAAAATGAGAGTTAATCATTTGTTAGCAGCGTTAATTTTTCGAAAAAAAAACAAAAAAGGCTCTTCATTAAATTTATTGATGAAGAGCCTTTATAAGTGTGACATTGTCTGCAACGAATACCTTTATTTTATCGAAGGTCTATCTGTTGGCTTGCCGTATTTATCGAAATAAAATAGGGGGATATTTAGTTTTTCAAGTCCCGGAATAACATCTGCTCCTTTTCCTGCAATTATAATTCGGGTATTGTCGATCAAGAAATATTTATTGGCTGCTTTGAGAATGTCTTCAGCTGTTACTGCGGTTATTCTTTTGATGTAGTTTTCATAAAAATCGGGTGCCAACTCTTCGGTTTCTACATTCAAGGCATAACGTGCAATAGTATTTGGTTTTTCGACCTGCATAACAAAACGGCCAATGTATCCTGCTTTTACATCTTTTAATAAGTCTTCGGATACTTTTTCGGTTCTGATTCTTTTAATTTCTTTTATAAATTCGATTACTGCGCTGTCAGTTGCGGTGGTTCTTATTGATGAATTCGATTTTAATTTCGAAACATATTTTCCTGCTCCTATACTTGTATTGGCACCATAAGTCCAGCCGTGTTCCTCTCTTAATTTCATATTTAAATAGCTGTTGTAATCTCCTCCTAATATAAAGGTGGCGATTGCGGCTGGAAAAAAGTCTTGATCAGCCATTTTTAGATCTATAGTATTGACTAATGATATTTCCGACTGAACAGCGTTAGGAACGTCTATAAAATTAATTTGTGTAAAAGGAACGTTTTGTGGTGCCGTATAGTTTGTTATTGGGGTGTTTGCTCTTTTCCAAGATCCAAAAAGCTTTTCAACGATAGGTTTTACTTCTTTGTATTTAATGTCTCCAATAATTACTAAATAAGCATTCTCTGGCGCGAAATGTGCAGCGTAATTCGCTTTTACATCAGCAAGGGTCACATTGTTAAGTGTTTCTTGGGTGATGTATTCTCCCGCAGGATGATCGATCCCGAAAGCTAAAGTATTAACAACCCTATTAGCAATGGCACTTACGTTTTTTTCCTGCGATTTTATAGCTTCTAGCAGTTTTGCTTTTTCTTTGTCGAATTCTTCCTGAGTAAAGTTAGGGTATAGTGCGCCATAAGTTAACAGTTGAAGTACTCTGCCTGAATATTTAGAAAGCGCACTTGCGGAAGCGCCATGTGAGTTAAAATTTATATTGGCACCCAGAAAATCTACTTCTTCATTAAAATCGTCTTTGGTGATTTTAAGGTTTCCGCTTCCAATTAAGTTGCTACAAAGTTCGTCAACTCCCTTTTTACTGTCTTCTGCAAATGGTGGGTTGTCTATAGTCAGGTTGAAAGTGACCCGCGGTAATTTATGATTCTCGACAATCATTACTTTCAGTCCATTTGCTAAGGCAAAGGTTTGTGGTTTTTTAAGATTGACAACTGGTGGTTTTCCAGGTTTCGGTTGGCTGCGATTTTCTGCTTGCATAATTCCTGTTACAAATAATAGGATGAATAGAATATTTTTTTTTCTTAATTCTGAGTTGTATCTAGAGTAGGGATGTAATCCAATACTAATCTCTGATTCGGATTCAGGTATTTTTTTGCTACTTCCCTTATTTCTTCTCTTGTAATAGAATGATACAAATCAATCTCAGTATTAATTAAATTGATGTCGCCATAAAGTAAATAATACTTTGCTAGGTTCTCAGCAATTCCTTCCACGGTAGAGTTTTTATTCACATATTGGTTCTCAAACTGATTTTGCAATTTGTGATAATCTTTGTCAGATATCAATTCCGTTTGAATTTTTACAATTTCCTCATCGATTTCGTGCAGGAGATCTTCGGCAGTATGCGTTCCCATTGGTAAGCCATATAGAATGTACATTCCGTAATCTTCCTGACTAAAACCTACGGCGCCTATTTGCAGTGCTATCTTTTTTTCGTCTACGATTTTCTTGTATAATTTCGAACTCTTACCATCACTTAAATACGATGATATAAAGTCAAGAACCCGAGCATCTCTTGTTTTCATCGAAGGAGTTCTGTATGAAGCGACCACCATTGGTATTTGAATGTTCGGATCTTCGTAGGTAGCTTTAATCGTTTCCGTTATCGGGTCCTCTACAAAAGTTTGTTTTTTTAGCGCTTCACCTTTTTCTATTGGATTAAAATAGTTGCGGATCCATTCTTTAGCTTGATTTTTTTCGAAATCTCCAGCGACAACTAATACAGCGTTATTTGGGGTATAGAATTTTTTGTGAAATGCTTTGAAATCTTCAAGTGTGGCTGTATCTAAATGTTCCATGGATCCAATAGTCGACCAACGATACGGATGATTTTTAAACATGTTTTCCTTAACGATGGATAAAATTTTGCCGTAAGGCTGGTTGTCGTAGCGAGAATTTTTCTCTTCTTTTATAACTCCGTTTTGGGTATCGACCCCAATTTGGTTAATAACGGGATGCATCAATCTTTCGGATTCCATCCAAAGAGCTAGTTCTAAATTATTAGAAGGGAATACCTCATAATAATAGGTGCGATCATCAGATGTATTGGCATTATTAACTCCACCATTAGAAGTTACAATTTTAAACCATTCCCCTCTTTTGATGTTTTTAGTTCCTTCAAATAATAGGTGTTCGAAAAAGTGGGCAAAACCAGTTTTTTCTGGATTTTCATCTTTCGAACCTACATGATACATTACCGAAGTGGTTACCACAGGAGCTGAAGAGTCATGGTGCAGGATAACATGCATGCCATTATCAAGATTGTATTCTTCAAAAGCTATTTTTTGGGCAGTGGCGACTCCGCCAAGGAGTAGAGAGTTCGTAATTCCCATTATTGATTTTTCCATAAATATGAATAAAAATGCATTTAGAATTGAAAAAAACGCAGATTATTGTAGCTTCAAAAATACCTTTTTTTAATGATCTACCTTTACGAAGCTGTTTTTATTACAAAATGGAAGCATTTTTATGCTGGTAATTCCTTCAAAATAAGATATAAACTAAAGAAAATTTAATTTTAGTTTTAGAGGGTTGTGAGATAAAAATTAAATTGTATATTTGCAACCTTAAAAATCAATAAATCAATTTGGTATGTATGCAATCGTAGAGATAGCAGGGCAACAATTTAAAGTAAGCAAAGACTTAAAGGTTTACGTTCATCGTTTGGCTAATGAAGAAGGTTCAAAAGTTTCTTTTGACAAAGTTCTTTTATTAGACGACAATGGATCAATCACTTTAGGCGCCCCAGCTATAGAAGGTGCTTCAGTAGAAGCTAAAGTGTTACAACACTTAAAAGGAGATAAAGTTATCGTTTTCAAAAAGAAAAGAAGAAAAGGATACAAAAAGAGAAATGGTCACAGACAATATCTTACTCAAATTGTAATTGAAGGTATTACTGGTTTAGGAGCTCCAAAAAAGGCAGCAACTAAAAAAGCGGTAGCAGAAGAAAGTACTGAAGAAGCTCCGGCTGCTAAAGTAAAAAAAGCTCCTAAAGCTAAAAAAGAAGATACTAAAGAATAATAACAATATTAAACTAATACGTCATGGCTCACAAGAAAGGTGTCGGTAGTTCCAAGAATGGTAGAGAATCAGAATCAAAACGTTTAGGTGTTAAGATTTTTGGTGGACAAGCTGCTATCGCAGGGAACATCATCGTAAGACAAAGAGGTTCAAAACACAATCCAGGTGAAAATGTTTACATCAGTAAAGATCACACCCTACACGCAAGAGTAGATGGAGTTGTACACTTCCAAAAGAAAAGAGATAACAAATCTTATGTATCTATACTTCCATTTGAAGTTGAAGCATAATTGATTTTCTCAATTTATTAAAAAACCCAATCGCATTGCGATTGGGTTTTTTGTTTTTCCACTACTTTCTGAATGTTATGACTAAGTGAAGCAGCGCTGACAAAATTAGAAAATTAAGGTTCAAAATAGGCTTTGTCATTTTTACAGTATTGGGCTAATTACATAAAGTAATTTTATTCGAAAGAGAAAAGAATCTTAATTCACGGTACCGCTTAAAACTAAAAACCCGTCTCGAAATAAATCGGGACGGGTTTTTAAGGTATGATAGAGATAGGAAATACTATGAGTTATTCGTCGGATCGCATTTCCCTACGCTCACTACCTCCTCTATTGTTTCTACTTCCAGGAGGGTTTTTCATTCCAGAGAAGTTTTGAATTTTATAAGTTAAAGAAAACATGCCGTAGCGCTTCAAAATGGTATTTTCGTCATCACGAATCGTTGTCGCTGTAATAGTTCGTGAGCTGCTCTGATTTTGATTCAAAACATCATAAACTTTTACTTTGGCGGTAAAGCTCTTGTTGTAAAAACTGTAGGACAAACTAGTATTCCATAAGTAGAAATCTTTCTTAAAATCAGAAGATAGTCTTGAATTGTAGGTGTAGCCGAAATCATTTCCCCAAATCCAGTTTTGTGGCCAGTAAGTGGTTGTTTGAATGTTCATTCTGTGTACAACATTTGAGCTAGATTTAATTAAGTAATTTTCATATTGAGTTTCGCTATAGCTGAAATTATAGGATGGTGCAATAGTGAAAAGCTCTCCATAATCATAGTTCAGATAGATTCTAGGTCCGGCTGACATTGATGTGGCGTCATAAAGTACGCTGTTAGTAAATCCTTTGGAGGTGTTTATGTTAGTGTTTAAGGCTATTCCATAACGCAACAAATTAGATTCCTGTTTGATGGATTTATTCCAGCTTCCGCCTGCCGAAACAGAATAGGTTCCTGATATGTTTTCATAAGTAGTTGTTCGTTTTCTGTTTTCATCATATATTGACGATGATATAATATCACTAGCATAGAAATCACTATTTATATAAATACTATAACCAGAACGACTGCGGAAATCAAAATTTCTATAATTGATTCGGGCGCTGTGTTTCTCGTTTAATTTTAAATCAGGGTTTCCTATAATGGTATTTAAAGGGTTTGCAAGGTTAGCTATAGGAAGTAATTCAGTAGAGGATGGTAGTGAAACCGAATAATTATATCGAGTGGTAAGTACTTTAGAACGATCCATGCGGTATCTAATTTGTGCACTTAACTCTGGCAATATGTATTTTTTGTTTAAATCAGTCGATTGATTTAAGTAATTCGAGTGATTGTCATATTGAACAATTGAAGACGAAGAATTGATATCTACTGTGAACTTGTTTTTTTCAAAACGAAGTCCCGCCTTTGGAGCAATGCTATTTTGTGTCGAAGTAGTATAATTAGATTGCAGGTCATTAAGATCTGAAAAAGCTTGATCTAGTGTGTTGAAATTATATGTTTTAACCTCATTTGTCGAATTTTTAAAGTTGTATTCCACTCCTATTTTAAAGCGCAGCGAATCTGTTACTGGTTCTGTATATTCAATTTCGGCCGAATAAGTGTCATTTGTACTGTCAGTAAGATTGTTTTGATTTCTATTGTCATTTGTTTGTGTGGCGTAATAGATGGTCTCCGAATTTGTAAATCCATTCGAATTTGTTTTTGTATTGCTGTTGTTCAATACAACACTTAAATTTCTTGCTTTTTTATCGAATGATTTATTGAAGTTTATGGAGTTTCCAAAGGTATTCGATTCATTTTGACTACTTGATTTTGATTTTGAGTCGTTCTTTAAAGTTCCGTTTTCTTCGATAGACGTACTTTCTGATTCGGAAAAGTTATCTGATTTACTAGTTGAAAATTTTGGTGCAGCAAAGACCCGGATACTAGGATTTACTTTGTATTCAAGTTCGAAATTTGCTTTGTTGCTGGTGTTTTCGTTTTTTGTTTTCGATTGAGATTCCGTAGTGAAATTTCCTGTAGGCAGGAAGTTTATAGCTTTAGATTTGTATAAATTGTCGGTTTCGGTATTCGAAAAATTGTAATTTCCAGAAGCTTGCATGCCTTTAATCCATTCATCAGAATAGTTTAATCCTACTAAGTTTGATTTTGTTATTCCGCGGCCTGTGCTTCCAGTGGTACCGCCTCTACTGTTTCTACCACCGCCCATATTGTCAAAAACTTCATCCATAGAGAAACCGGGAGCGTTGATATTATTGGAGGATCCTAAAATGCTTATTTTTCTGTTTTTATTAAAAAAGTTTACTACAAAACTAGATTCATAACGCTCGTCAGTACCATAGCCGCCAAGAAACTTGCCAAAATAGCCTCTGTTTTTATCTTCATCTATAGTCAGGTTGATGCTCGCATTATCAGAAGTCGATTCGGTTTTAGCGTATTCTTCTTTTTTTGTTTTAAAATCAGAAACCTGTATTTTGTTAATAATTTCAGCCGGCAAGTTTTTCAAAGCCATTGCGCCATCGCGATCAAAAAATGGTTTTCCATTTACTAAAACTTGATTTACTTCTTTTCCGTTTACAGTGATTTTTCCATCGCTGTCTACTTCAAATCCAGGTAGTCCTTTTAATAAAGTTTCCACGTTTGAATCTGGTCGAACTTTAAACAAAGATGCTTTGAACTCAATAGTATCATTCTTAATTCGAATAGGTGGTTCCTGTCCTTTTATGGTAACTCCTTCCAGAGCGTTGGTGGATTCTAGAAGATAGATTGTGCTGAAATCTTTATTGGCATTTATGTTTTTTAGTTCTTCGGTGAAGGTTTGAAACCCCATATAAGTCACTTTCAGCGAAACCGGGTTGTCTTGTTTTTTTGCTGCGAACATAAAATCTCCATTTTTATCTGTCAAAGTATATTCTAGCATGGTTGAATCTTTCACGGTGGTGAAATAAACCGTCGCCGACTCGAGCGGTAGGTTGTCGTTACTTCCCAATATTTTACCCTTTATGGTATAATTTTCTTGAGCTGATACATAAAATGAAAAACCTAAAATGAATAGTAATGCGTAATATTTTGACATGATAAAATGAATTTAGTAAACGTTAAGATGCCAAATGATTAGAAAGGTTTAAAAGGAAATGTTAAATTTTAACTTATTATTTGTTTTTAGATGGAATTCGTGGTCGTTATTTTGGTTTGCATGAAGGATGGAAGTGTAAATCCTTTATGTTTTTCTTCAAAAACATAAAGATTGTAGCGCACAGCCTGACCTGCTGTAACTTTAGTGGAAGCGGGACATGTCCAAAAACAAAAAACCCTCACATTTCTGCAAGGGTTTTCCTATGATATATAGTAAGATTGCTTCGTTCCTCGCAATGACTTAGTATCTGTAGTATTCTGGTTTGAACGGACCTGTAACTTCAACTCCGATGTAAGCCGCTTGATCATCACGTAAAGTCTCTAATTCAACTCCTAATTTAGCAAGGTGCAACATAGCCACTTTTTCATCAAGGTGTTTTGGTAACATGTAAACGTCATTATCGTAGTTTGCACTGTTTTTCCACAATTCGATTTGAGCTAAAGTTTGGTTAGTAAATGAGTTACTCATTACAAAACTTGGGTGACCTGTAGCGCAACCAAGGTTTACTAAACGACCTTCCGCCAAAAGGATGATGTCTTTACCATCGATAGTATATTTATCCACCTGTGGTTTGATTTCAATTTTAGAAGCGCCGTGGTTTTCGTTCAACCAAGCAACTGCAATTTCGTTATCAAAATGTCCGATGTTACAAACGATAGTTTTATCTTTCATTTGCTCGAAGTGAGAACCTAGAACGATATCTTTATTTCCTGTAGTTGTGATGATGATATCAGCATTTCCAACAACAGTGTCTAATTTTTTAACTTCAAAACCGTCCATTGCAGCTTGTAAAGCACAAATTGGGTCGATTTCAGTAACTGTAACAATAGATCCAGCACCTCTAAAAGAAGCAGCAGTTCCTTTTCCTACATCACCGTATCCACATACAACAACTCTTTTACCAGCAAGCATAATATCAGTTGCACGACGAACCGCATCAACTGCAGATTCTTTACAACCGTATTTGTTGTCAAATTTCGATTTAGTAACCGAGTCATTAACGTTGATTGCAGGCATTGGTAAAGTTCCCGCTTTTACTCTTTCGTAAAGTCTATGAACTCCAGTTGTAGTTTCTTCAGATAGTCCTTTGATTCCAGCAACTAATTCTGGGTAACGGTCAATAACCATGTTAGTCAAATCTCCACCGTCATCAAGAATCATGTTCAATGGTTTTCTATCTTCACCAAAGAATAATGTTTGCTCAATACACCAGTCAAAATCCTCTTCGTTTAGACCTTTCCAAGCGTAAACTTGAATTCCAGCAGCAGCAATTGCAGCAGCAGCTTGATCTTGAGTTGAGAAAATGTTACAAGATGACCAAGTAACTTCAGCACCAAGAGCGATTAAAGTCTCGATTAAAACTGCAGTTTGAATTGTCATGTGTAAACATCCAGCAATACGAGAACCAGCAAGTGGTTGTTCGTCTTTATATTCAGCACGAAGTGCCATTAAACCTGGCATTTCAGCTTCAGCTAATTCAATTTCTTTTCTTCCCCAGGCCGCTAGAGAGATATCTTTTACTTTGAAAGCCACAAAAGGCATAGTTGTAGTACTCATTTATAGTATATTTGTAATTGTAATTTTTTTGCAAATTTACGGAATAACTTATGATTATAAAAACATTCCTGCCTATTTATGAATTGTTTAGGACTGTAATCTTTTATAAATCAGTAAAATAATAATTAAAATACCCTTTAGCTTCATTTTCAGGAGCTAATCCCGCTTTGCACTGTATCTTTTATAAAGCTTCCAGCCTTCAAAAAGCTGGAAGCTTTATAAAAGGATGCCGTTTCAATCGGGGCTAGGAAATCAAGTAAACAACATGCCTTTATTCAAAGCGATACAATTTAATTCTTCGACACAAATTTTTGTTTGGAAAATCACCGAGTCTTATAAGGAGCTATTCGAGACTGTAATCCTAAACGAAAAAAACAGCATTCGTCTTGCCGGAATGAAATCAGAGATGCATCAGCGTGGTTTTTTAAGTGTTCGAAAACTATTACAAACTGCTGGCTACAATGATTTAGATTTGTATTATGATGCATTTGGGAAACCGCATCTAAAGGATGATAAATACATTTCGATTACACATTCTCATAATTTTTCGGCTATTATTATTAGTGACGCCACCGTAGGAATTGATATTGAATTGCAACGAGATAAGATCATTCGCATCGCCGATAAATTTTGCGATTCAGAAAATCAATTTTTATCTCGAAGTTTCGAAGCTGAAAATAAAGAAGAATACATTCGCAAGCTAACTGTGATTTGGGGGATTAAAGAAGCCATTTTCAAAATTCGAAATGAGAAAGGAATCAGTTTTAAAGACCATATTAAAGTTGGAGATTTTGAGTTGCAGGATTGTTTAGGTCAAGCCGAACTGCATTTTGATAGCATAATCAAAGAATTCCAGATTTATTTTGAAGAGATCGATAATTTCACCTTGGTTTATGCATTCGAAAAGGATTAATCCTTAGTCCGACTTTCGAAAATATTCATATATAGAAAAGTTTGCATTTTTCTAGCTCTACGTTTTAGAATATCTACATTCTCACCTTCAAAAAGTTCGTCCAAAGTGGCAAACCATAGATTCAGCCAAATGCCAAAAATATTTGGCGTAATGCTATGATTAAAACGTTTGTCGACTGCATTATGCGCTATAATGGGATTTCCAGTATAGTTTTTTGTGCCAAATAAATTCATTTCCCAGAAGTTAGTCAGCTTCTCTAAATGTTCCTCCCAGTCAGTAATAGTCTCATTAAAGAAAAAACCGATTTCCTGATCTGATCTAATTTTGTCATAAAAAGTAGTGACTAGGAGTTTTACATCTTCTCGGTTTTCAATTAGTTTCTTCATTATATAATTATGGCATTGATGAAAATTAATAGAGCACTTAGTATTACGCTGGCAATAGTAAGGTTAAAAATAACTTTATGTTTCATTTGTGCCAAAATCGAAGTGTTTACAAGCATGCAAAGTACAACAATTAGGGCAAGTTGTATCATTTGAGTTACGCTCGTTCCGTTTTTTAGAATGTTCATGGCAGCAACTGCTCCTAGACAACTTTGTCCAATGATGATTAATGTTGCGTAGCCAATAAAGTTGTTGTCAAAATCTGCAAGTGTTTTTGTGTAAAGTGTCATAATAGTTGAATTTTATGTTGGGACAAATTTACCACTACATAGATTCAATGTTTTATGACATACATCATAAAGGAGTAATTAGTTATTTTTAGTCTTTTGCTAAAGCTTCAAATTTCAGTATTAACGATATACTTTTCGATTGATAATTTTCAATTCTCCTTTTTTCTCCAATGTTTTAATTGTTCGAATAACCGTTTCTACCCGAAGTCCTGTTAAATCACCCATTTGTTGTCGAGTCAAATCGATAGCATAGCCATTATTGTCTTTTTTGAAATTTAAATAACTGATCGAATAATCAAATAACTGTAGAAGACGGTGCTCAGAGTCGTGTGTCGAAATCTCGGCTGCCATAACCGATTTGTAATGCAAACGATGCGCTAGAATTTCGATTATGCTGATGGAAACTTTAGGATTTTCTGATATTAACTTCAAGAAATTAACTTTCGAAATGCAAAGTATTTCAGAATCTTCAACAGCTTCGGCATTGGCGGGATAGGTTCTATCTAGAAAGAGTGGTGGCTCACCAAAACTCTGATTCGCATAAAATATACCTTGGATAAATTCCCTGCCATCATCATTGTAATTATTCATTTTTACTGCTCCCGAAACAATTTGATAGTAATGCGTAGCGAGATGGTCTTTTTCAAAAATGATTTCCAACTTCTTGTAATGCTTTCGCACAACATTGTATTTTTCAAGTAAGGCTATTTCGATCATAGTTTAATTTCTGAGGTGTTTTACAGTGCTAGAGCAAAGATAATTTTTCCTAAAGTAAGGCTCATCTTTAAAAAACTTCTATTTTTACGGTCATTATGGGAAATAAAGATAGGAATATATACAATCAAATAGCACAGGCAAAGTTAGAAAATAGAAAGCTATTGGCTATTCTTCTCGATCCTGATAAAATTATTTGGGAAAATTTAGACCATCATATTCTAAAAATCAATCAATCTCCAGCATCACATATTTTCATTGGCGGAAGCCTCGTTGAAAGTAATATTATAGACGAATTGATTTTAAAAATAAAACAAAACAGCCAGTTGCCAATCGTACTTTTTCCAGGAAATCCATCACAAATTTCGAGAGAAGCCGATGGAATCTTGTTTCTGTCTTTACTATCTGGGAGAAACCCTGATTATTTGATTGAACATCAGGTAAAAGCTGCTCCAATTTTAAAAAAATCCCAAATCGAAATCATTTCTACCGGCTATATTTTAATAGAAAGCGGCAAAGAAACAGCTGTAGAAAGAGTAAGTAAAACAAGGCCTATTGATAGGAATAATTTTGATTTGGCGCTAGCAACAGCTCAAGCTGGTGAAATGCTGGGCAATAAATTAATTTATCTGGAAGCGGGAAGTGGTGCTCAAAAAGCGGTTCCCTTAAAAATGATTGCCTTAATTTCTAAAAATATAGATATACCGTTAATAGTTGGTGGCGGAATTGTAGATTTGTTCGGGATTACAAATGCATATGATGCTGGGGCAGATTTAGTAGTAATAGGAACTGCATTTGAAAACGACACTAATTTTTTTAACGGCTGTACCTCATTGCAGGAATTGGCTAATGTGAATTCTTAAATTAAAGATCAAGAAATGGTAGAATTTTTTCTAGACGCTTATAAAAACGCTTCGCTGACCCAAATTACATTGGAGTTTATTGTTTTTGTTTTCGGGATTTTGAGTGTTTGGTTTGCTAAAAAAGAGAATATTTGGGTTTTCCCTACAGGATTGATAGCGACGATTGTTTCGGTGTATTTGCTTTTTACTGTAGGTTATCTAGGAGATATGATGATTAATGCTTATTTTTCTATTATGAGTATTTATGGCTGGTACAAGTGGTCTAAAAAAGAAAATGATACCGAAGAATTACCTATTACAAGAACAGATACAAAGGAAAAGGCCATTGGTTTACTGCTATTTATACTAACTATTTTTGTAGTTTATGGGATCTATAAACACTTTGATTACGAGATTCACCGTGAAAATTATTTTGATATTATTGCCTCTGGAATATTTTTTACAGGAATGTGGTTTATGGCCAATAAGAAAATAGAAAATTGGACACTATGGATAATCGGTGATATAATTGTGACGCCTTTGTACGCTTATCGTGGACTAGGAATCTTATCTTTACAATATTTAATTTTTACAATAATGGCTATTTCAGCCTATTTAGAATGGAGAAAAATCTTAAACAATCGCAGTCTGCAATTATAAAAATCGCCTTGTTCGGTCCTGAAAGCACCGGTAAAACGACCTTGGCAATACAACTCGCTGCACATTACAATACAGTCTGGGCGCCCGAGTTTGCCCGGGATTATCTCCAAGAAAAATGGGATAAATCTCAGCTTATTTGTGATATTAATGATATGCTACCTATTGCTTACGGTCAAGTACAATTAGAAAATAAAAAATTGGCTGTGGCCAATAAATATCTTTTCTGCGATACTAATTTAATGGTGACAAAGGTATTCTCCGAAGTCTATTATAACTATTGCGACCCTTTACTTGATAAAGCCGCTCAAGAACATGAATACGATTTGTTTTTTCTGACGGATATTGACGTGCCTTGGAAAAAGGACGATTTAAGAGATAGACCCGAAGGTAGGGAAACCGTTTTTGAAGTTTTTAAACAAGCTTTAATTGAGGCTAAAAAACCTTTTATTATGCTTTCAGGAGATAAGGACCTCCGACTCGAAAAAGCAATTTCTATTGTTGATGATTTGGTAAAAGCCAAAGAAATGGGATTGTCGTCTCTAGATTTTGTTCAAATTTATGAGTATGGACTTTCGATAGATACAATTGGCAAGCAATTGCAATTGATAAAAAATGGAGTTCCCAAAGCAACTTTAGTAAAGCCTGCCACCTTAAACAATGGGATTCTAAAATTATCTGAAGCAGAGCTGCGCGAGAAAGTAGCTTTTTTTGATCGAAAGAAAGAGTCATTGAGTCTACTTAAATTTGTTCCTGCATCGGGTGCTGCGACCAGAATGTTCAAGTTTTTAATTACTTTTTTGAATGAATTTGATATTAAAAACGAAACAATCAATGCCTATGTCAATCGTAAAAAGGACAACGAATTGTCACTGTTTATTATTGCGATGGAGAAGTTTCCGTTTTTCAAGGGAATTGATGTAAAGCTGAGAGAAGAATTTCCAGATTTTGACGCCCTGGATTCTAATTATAAAAATTATTATTTTATAAAATTCTTATTGTCATCGGAGTATTTTGATTTTGCAAATAAACCAAAAGGCGTTTTGCCTTTTCATAAGTACATTACTAATATTGCGACACCTATAGAAAAACATTTGTATGAATGTGGTTCGTATTCTAATGGCGGTTCTCATTTGCATTTTACAGTGTCCGAAGGGCATCAGAGTCAATTTGAAGGAATCGTTAGTTCTGTAAAAACGAAGGTCGAGAAGGAGTCTAATACCAAAATAACGGTATCGTATTCGCATCAAAATAAAAGTAGCGATACGCTTGCTGTTGATATGGATAACAAACCGTTTAAGGATGAAGCTGGTCAATTGGTTTTTAGACCGGGCGGACATGGCGCTCTGATCGAAAATTTAAATAATTTAGATGCTGATGTCATTTTTATAAAAAATATCGATAATGTCCTTCATGATAACAACGAGCAAATCGCACTTTATAAAAAGGCTTTAGCAGGAATTCTAGTCGAATTGCAAACGCAAGTTTTTAGTTATTTGCGACTATTAAAAACAAACTCAATTACTGCGGAACAAATAGAGGAGATTCGGATTTTCTTAGAAGCAAAATTAAATGTAGAAATGGATCCTGATTTCGAGACTTTGGCAGCAGATATTAAAATTGAATTTGTGAAAAACGCATTAAACAGACCCATTCGGGTTTGCGGAATGGTGAAAAATGAAGGAGAGCCAGGCGGCGGTCCATTTTGGGTTCGAAACGAGGAAAATAAGGTTTCATTGCAAATTGTAGAATCCTCGCAAGTAGATTTAGAGAGTGACGATCAAGCCGAAATTCTTGCTAGTTCCACTCATTTTAATCCGGTAGACTTAGTATGTGGGATAAAAAATTACAAGAATGAAAAGTTTGATTTAAAGGAGTTTGTAAATTGCAATAGTGGCTTTATAGTCGAAAAAAACATATCCGGAAAAAGTATAAAAGCTTATGAGTTGCCCGGATTGTGGAATGGAGCGATGGCAAACTGGTTGACTGTTTTTGTAGAAGTACCCTTGATTACTTTTAATCCTGTAAAAATGGTTAACGATTTATTGAAACCAGCACATCAAGCAAAATAACGGGTATAAAATAATCTCAAAAGTTTGAGACAGACGAAATGGAAACACATAAAATTATAGCAGAGTTGCAGTTTAAGGCCGTTAGAAGTAGTGGTGCTGGCGGGCAAAATGTAAACAAGGTTTCGTCAAAAGTCGTTTTGAGTTTTGACCTGCTAAAATCTCAAGCTTTATCTGAAGAGGAGAAGTTGTTGCTAGAAACAAATTTAGCTTCAAGATTAACGTCGGATTTAGTTTTAATCTTAAACTGTGACGAAGATCGTAGTCAAATCAGAAACAAAGATATTGTCATCAAACGCTTTTTGGATGTGATCAAGAAGGGATTGGAGGTTCCGAAAATTAGAAAAGTGACTAAGATTCCCAAATCGGCTATTAGAAAACGGATTAAGAATAAAAAGAACATCTCTCAAATCAAGCAAAACAGACAAAAACCGAAACTCGATTAATTTTATTTTTTTGAGTGGAAATTTCAAAATTATTTTCTAAATTTGCACCGTCTCAAAGGGGTGCTCTAAATAACGAGCTGAGATCATACCCAACGAACCTGAGCAAGTAATGTTGCTAAGGGAAAAAACGACACAATCATAGAGTGCACGCTATTATTTTGTCGTAGGAAACAATCAATTTATTAATTAAACAAAAAGAATAATTCCCCCTTTTATTCGTAATCTTATTTACGGATGAATACAATTATTGGTTATAAAGTCGCAAAGTCTCAAAGTTGCAGAGTCTCAAAGTTGCAAGAAAGTGCAAATTTCAAGACATTTTTCTTAGCTCTTTTCTCTATTTTCTTTTCTCTATTTTCTTTTCTCTCTTTTGCACAAGTAAAAGACACCACACAAGTCAATCAGCTCGATGAGGTTTTGGTTTCGGCAGTTCGTGTTACTACAAAAACGCCTGTTAGTTTTAGTAACTTGGACAAGAAGGATATTAAATCGCGCAACCTGGGACAAGATATTCCTATTTTAATGAATTATTTGCCCTCAGTTGTCACTACTTCTGATGCTGGAAACGGAATAGGGTATACCGGAATTCGGGTTCGGGGTAGCGATGCTACTCGTGTAAATGTGACTATCAACGGGATTCCTTACAATGATTCAGAAAGTCATGGAACTTTTTGGGTGAACATGCCTGACTTTGCTTCTTCGATCGAAAGTTTGCAGTTGCAGCGTGGTGTAGGAACTTCGACAAATGGAGCTGGAGCTTTCGGTGCTAGTTTAAATATGCTTACGGATTCTTATTCGAAAGAAAATTCGGGAGAAATTTCTAATTCTCTTGGAAGTTTCAACACCAGAAAACATACCGTTAAATTTAGTACGGGAATGATGAATGATCATTTTGAGTTGGCAGGACGAGTATCTGCCTTAAAGTCTGATGGATATATTGATAGAGCTTTTTCCGATTTGAAATCGTATTTTTTACAAGGAACATATGTGGGTAAAACGACCTTGATAAAAGCATTGGCTTTTGGAGGAAATGAAAAGACATACCAGTCTTGGAACGGGTTAGAAGATCTTGATAAGCTAGAAAATGACCGAACATTCAATACTTCTGGAATGTTTACAGATGAATTTGGTAACGCTCGTTTTTATGAAAATGAAACCGACAATTACCAGCAAGATCATTATCAGGTGCATTGGAGCGAGAACGTAGCTGAAAATTGGACTACTAACTTGGCTTTTCATTACACTAAAGGAAAAGGGTTTTATGAAAGTTACAAAGAGAATCAAAAATTTGCGAACTATGGTTTAACTCCTATAGTGATTAATGGAGCTACAATTAATAGAACTGATCTGATTCGACAAAAATGGTTAAACAATGATTTTTATGGAACTACTTTTTCTGCTAATTATAAAAGTGAAAAACTGGATGTAATTTTTGGAGGAGGTTATAACAAATATGAAGGTGATCATTTTGGGAAAATAATTTGGGCGCGTTATGCTTCTAAAAGTGAATTAGATGATCGTTATTATGATGATTCTGCTTCAAAAACGGATGGGAATATTTTTGCGAAAGCCAATTATCAAGTTACAGAAAGGATCAGTTTGTTTGGTGATTTACAACTTCGAAATGTACATTATAAAGCCAATAGCGCTGAAGCTGGTTTGGTTAATGACAATTTTAATTTTTTTAATCCAAAAGCGGGCTTGAATTTCGAAATTAATACTAATAATGCCTTGTACTTTTCTTATGCTCAAGCTAATCGTGAGCCTAACAGAACCGACTATGAAAACGGAAGTCCGAGGCCAGAGAAACTAAATGATTTTGAACTTGGTTTGCGTCATGCTACTAAAAAAGTAAAGTTTAACGCTAATATGTATTATATGGCATACAAAGATCAATTAATTCTTACTGGAGCGATTGACGATGTAGGCGCGCCGGTTCGTGAAAATAGCGGCGACAGTTATCGTCTAGGTCTTGAGGTTGATGCTACGATTGCAGTTTTGGATAATTTATTTATTAGACCAAATGCTACGATAAGTACCAATAAAAACAAAGATTTTCATTTTGAAAGAGATGGTGCTTTGACTGCTTTAGGGAATACGAATATTGCTTATTCTCCAGATGTTATTGTAGGTAACACCATTACTTTTATGCCAGTAAATAATTTTCAAGTGTCGTTTTTGTCTAAGTTTGTTGGTGAGCAATACATGGGAAACATCGACTCTGAAGGTTCTAAATTAGAGTCGTATTTTGTGAGTGATTTGAATGCGTCTTATGAAATTAAACCTAAGTCAGTATTCAAAGCAATAATGTTTTCTGTTTTAGTGAATAATATTTTTGATTATAAATATATATCTAATGGGTATTTCTATACCTATGATGATGATTACTCTAATCTGCCAGCTGTTAAAACGATTGAAGGAGCGGGTTACTACCCACAAGCTGGAATTAATTTTCTAGCGGGAATGACATTGAAGTTTTAAATTAATTTAGTTTTATTTTCTAAAAATCCTTATGGTTATGCTGTCAGGATTTTTTTCTAATTATAAACTCTCAAATTAGTTCCATTAACTTCTACTCGATATTGTTTCATTGGATATTGTGATCCGCCTTGACTTAATCCTGTAAACAGGCTGTACTCTTCATTATCGCAAGGGCAAATTAGATTAATTCCTTTTAAAGTCATAGTGGAGCAGGCGCTTATTGCTTGATTAGGACAAGCAGCGTCGAATGCATTATAGCCACTTCCAGTATTGAAAATATAGATTCCTCTAGGTCCTACGTCAGATCCCGAATAATAAATAGCATTCCCAGCATAAGTAAGGTTTTGATAAAAAGCCAGGTTTAGGTTTGCCGAAAAACTATAGTTGGGCAGGTAAGGGTTTTTGTTGTTAAAATTACTGTCGCTGCAGCCTAAAAAAAGGATGGAAATAAAGGATAGAAGTAGGATTTTTTTCATTATTTAAAATAAATTGAAAGTATTAGCGAAACAAATTTAATTTATTTAACTTTGAATTAAATATGATTAACATTTAATTATAGACTTAAAAAAATAAAAGTATCTTTGAGAAAAGAAATCCCGTCCTGATGGGATTTTTTCTATTTACATAAATGATGAAACTATGAGCGCAATATCTTATTACACGGCAGAAGGGTTAAAAAAATTGAGAGAGGAATTAGATTATTTGAAAAGCGTGATGCGTCCAAAAGCATCTGCAGATATAGCTGAGGCAAGAGATAAAGGTGATTTGTCAGAAAATGCAGAATACGATGCAGCCAAAGAAGCACAGGGAATGCTAGAGATGAGAATTGCTAAGTTAGAGGAAGTTCACTCTAATGCGCGACTAATTGATGAAACGCATCTTGATGTTTCAAAGGTGTTGGTTTTATCTAACGTTACAATCAAGAATAAATCTAACGGAATGGAGCTGAAATATCGACTAGTTGCTGAAAGTGAAGCCGATCTAAAAACAGGTAAAATTTCAGTTACTTCTCCTATTGGAAAAGGATTATTGGGTAAAAAAGTAGGCGATATTGCCGAAATCACTGTGCCAAATGGTGTGCTTCAATTTGAAATCATGGAGATTTCGCGTGACTAGGGAAGTGGTCAGTATTCAGTTTTCAGTGATTAGTTATAATTAAACAACAATCTAAATCCGCATCAACTTTTAAGTTGGAGGGTCCCGATAGCTATCGGGAGATTTAATAAAGTCTTAAAAAAATGAGTTCAATATTCACTAAAATCGTAAACGGAGAAATTCCTTGTTATAAAATAGCGGAAGACGATAATTATTTGGCTTTTTTGGATGTGAATCCAAATGCAAAAGGCCATACGCTTTGTATCCCTAAGTTTGAAGTCGATAAGATTTTTGACATGGACGAAGCTCATTATTTGGGATTGATGCATTTTTCAAGAAAAGTTGCCATCGCTTTAGAAAAAACAGTGCCTTGTAAAAGAGTAGGAATGGCTGTCGTGGGACTTGAAGTTCCCCATGCACATGTTCATTTGATACCTTTAAATGAGATGGACGAAATGCGCTTTCAAAACAAAGTAACTTTATCGACAGAAGAATTTGAAACTTTAGCTTTAAATATCGCATCTAAGATGTAATTTATTCAAAAATGAAATAAATTGGTATAATTTTCGTTTAGGAGGGATAAGTGTAAGCTTATTCCTTTTTTTACTTTTATGACCATTTTGTTTATGATGCGAATCAAATTTTTAGTTTTTTCTCTACTTTTTTCTCTCTTTAGTATTGGGCAACCTCCAGCGTCATACACTTCCGTAGACGCAAGAATGTCTGAAATCCCAAAACATTTAACGTCCTCAACAAGTTCTATCGCTAATTATATCAATTCTAATTTTAAAACAGATGATGATAAAATAAGGGCAGTTTATTATTGGACAGCATCAAATATCAGTTATAATGTGGAAAATAGGTATGCTGTTGCTACCGCCGAAACTATAGAAAATAAAATCAATAAGACTTTAAAAACTAGGAGCGGTACCTGTGGTGATTATGCAGCAGTATTTAATGATATAGCTAATAAAGTGGGCGTAAATACTGTCGTTATAAGTGGATATACGAAGCAAAATGGAAATGTAGATGCTTTGTCACACGTTTGGTGCGCTTCTTTAATAGGAAATAAATGGTATTTATTTGACCCAACTTGGGCTTCTGGCTATGTTGATAAAGGGAGGTTTTATAAAAAGATGGATGATAGCTATTTCAAAGTTAATCCTAGTAGAATGATTGCGACACATATGCCATTTGATTATTTGTGGCAATTTCTAAATTTCCCCATTACAAATCAAGAATTTTATGCTGGAATTGGACAGGTCGATAAATCCAAAAACCGATATGATTTTCAAGCTGAAATTGCAAATTACAATCAATTAGCCGAAGTGGGTCAACTACTTAGTGCTAAGGACCGTATTGAAAAAAATGGCGTGAAAAATGAATTAATTAAAAAAGAAATAGCATACAATACTAAAAAAATAGACTATTTAAGAGAGTCTAAAGCCATTGCAGATTTAAATTATATAATTAATTTGTACCAAGAAGGAGTAACAGAATTGAATGCTTTTATCAATTATAGAAACAGACAGTTCAAGCCCTTAAATTCAGATGCTGAGATTAGAAAAATGATAATTAGTCCAAATAATAAACTGGAATATTGTCAAGAATTATTGAATAATTTAGAGCGTGTTGGTGCATCAAACACATCAAATATAAATAAAATAAAAAAGTCACTGCAGGAAACAGTTCAAATGGCGAGACAGCATGAAGCGTTTACATATAACTATTTAAGTAAGCCTATAAAAGCTAGAGAGTCCCTATTTTATACATCAATTTAGCGGCTTAGACTATTTTGCTTTTTTGAAGGCTGATCTGCATAGTCGTTCCTTTTCCTATTTCAGAATTCAAGACTTTGATTTTACCTTTATGGTATTCCTCCACAATCCTTTTGGTTAAAGAAAGTCCGAGTCCCCAACCTCTCTTTTTTGTCGTAAAACCAGGTTCAAAAACACTTTTGAATTGGCTCTTTTGGATTCCGTTTCCGCTATCAGTTACACTAATTTTTACGGTATCATGGTCGGGTTCTATTTTAATTGCGAGTTTACCTCGTCCTTTCATGGCATCGATGGCGTTCTTTACTAGGTTCTCAATCGTCCAACTGTGTAAGGTAGGATTAAGCATAACGTAGATTGGTGATTTTGGGCCTTCGAAAGTAAATTCGATTTGTTTGGAAAATCGGGATTGAAGGTAGTTGTATGACTGCAAGGTTTCCTCAACAATGTCTTTCTTTTCTAGTATGGGTTCTGATCCAATTTTCGAAAAACGATCTGTAATAGTTTGCAATCGATCAATGTCTTTTTCAATTTCGATAGTTGTGGATTCATCAACATTTTCTGATTTCAATATTTCGACCCATCCAATTAATGAGGAAAGCGGAGTGCCTATTTGATGGGCTGTTTCTTTAGCCATTCCAGCCCAAAGTTTATTTTGAGTTGCGTTTTTCGTACTTCGATAAAAATAATAGACCAAACCAGAAAACAACACGATTATAAGTAATAAAGCAACTGGATAATATTTCAATTTATTCAACAACGCTGAATTGCCATAATATAAATTTTGAAATTTCTCAGGAGCATATTCAATTACTATGGGATCATTTTCTTTTTTTAAATCTGATAAAAATGCGACCGCTTTAGCATTGTCTTTTACAATTACTTCGTCGATATTAACGGTGTTTATAATACTGTCATTCTCGGTAAGAATAATAGGTATTGAGGTGTTGTTGCTAAAAATTTGCAAAGGAAGCTCAACATCAGTGTTTTCGCCTGCATTTATGAGTGTTTTTTGAGCTTTTGCCCAAAGATTCATTTTTAATCTTTCTTCGTTTTTGAATATTTGAAAAAAGGTATAGGTGTTCCAAAGGATCAGTGAAATTATTAAAAAAGAAGCGAAAATAATAAACCAACGAGTCGTATTTTTTCTTTCAGAAAACTGCATAAAAAAGATTTTGAGGTATAAATATAACGAAATATAAACACTATTATTTTAGTTGTTTGTACAAGGGAAAATTTTTCATGTCAAGTTCCTTTTTTTAGAATCAAATTAATAGTAGATGCTCCTTATAAATTTAATCCATTTACTTACTTTTGTAAATCGAAAAGCTAAATAAGGAAAACAAAAAAGTATGATTAGTATTGATCCAAAAAGTATAACAACAGCTAAATTGCAGGGATATCTTCAAGGTTCGATAGGGCCTAGACCTATAGCTTTTGCTAGTACTGTTGATAAAAATGGAAACCCAAATTTATCGCCTTTCAGCTTTTTTAATGTTTTTAGTGCTAATCCGCCTATTCTCGTTTTCTCTCCGGCAAGGCGGGTTCGAGATAATACGGTAAAACACACTTTACTAAATTGTCAAGCTACGGAAGAGGTGGTTATCAACGTCGTGAATTTTGACATGGTACAGCAAACTTCTCTCGCAAGCACAGAATATGCTGAGGGCGTAGATGAGTTTTTAAAATCAGGTTTTACCGCAATCGAGTCTGAAGTTGTAAAGCCATTCAGGGTAAAAGAGTCACCAGTACAATTTGAGTGTAAAGTGAACCAGATAATTCCATTAGGAAGTGAAGGCGGTGCCGGAAATTTAATTCTTTGCGAAGTAGTAAGAATTCACATTAACGAAGCTATTTTGGATGCTGAGGGAGCAATTGATCAGCATAAAATTGATTTGGTTTCTAGATTAGGTGGGAACTGGTATTCTCGATCAAATCAAGGTTTGTTTGAAGTGCCTAAGCCATTGTCAACACTAGGAATTGGAGTAGATGTAATACCGTTGCACGTTAAGGAAAGTCATGTTTTTGATGGGAATGATTTAGGGAAATTAGGAAACATAGAAGCCTTGCCTAGCCCAGAAGAAGTTAGTATATTTGTCAAACAAAACTTTTCTTTAAAAGGAGTTTTAAGTGCTGATGACCAGGATAAGCTGCATTTAGAAGCTAAAAAATACCTAGATGAAAATGATGTTCTTTCCGCTTGGAAAGTGCTTCTCGCAGAAAAATAAGATTAAATAACAATTAAAATAAGGAAGATGGAAGTTACAGGAAAAATTAAAGTGGTTAATCCAGAGCAACAAATTAGTGCCGCATTTAAAAAGAGAGAATTAGTTGTTACTACCGAAGAGCAATATCCGCAACATATTATGATTGAGTTCACACAAGATAAATGTGACTTATTAAATAATTATGCTATTGGTGAGCCAGTAAAAGTTTCTATCAACTTAAGAGGTAGAGAATGGGTTAATCCTCAAGGAGAAACTAAATATTTCAATAGCATCCAAGGATGGAGAATTGAGAAAGCAGGAGCTGAATCTCAAGCGCCATCAGCACCTATGCCTACTGCTCAAACTTTTGCTCCGGCAACAAACTTAAATGAAGACGAACCAGACGATTTGCCTTTTTAATTTTTAGTATAGCAAAAAAAAGCCTTGAATCTCAAGGCTTTTTTTGTTTTATAGAGTTTAGAAATTCGGTTTTATAAGAATTCCCAAGCCGTTAGTGGCGCCAAACTGAGGGTAGATAAACGCAGCGTTGCTTTTCTTTTGGCCAAATTTAATTGACTGAAAAGGGTTGTAATTAGTGACTAATATTCCGGATAGAATTCCTATTCCCGCTCCTGCTAAAACGTCAGAGGAATAATGTCTATTATTAGCAATTCTAAGGATTCCTGTAGCAGTGGCAAATACAAATCCACTACTGGCATACCAAAAATTAGAATCTTTGTATTCTTGAAATAACAAGGCAGCATTAGTAAAGGCAACAGCAGTATGGCCTGAAGGGAAACTAAGCTTGTCCGAAAGATCAGGTCTTTCTTCTTTTACCAGGTTTTTAGTGATTTGAACAACAGCCACAGCAAACGCATTAGCAAAAAAAATATCTACTGTTTGATGTAAAACGGTGTTTTTAGGTTTGAAACCAATATATCTACCGGCATATATTTGAGCTATTGGTACCAAAGGTGTAAAATTATCAATTTTCGAATTAAAGTCAGTTCCAAAAAAAGTATTAGATCTTTCTTGGATACTAGAGTTTGGACTAGAATTTAATAAAAAGACGCCACCAGTTAAGAGTACTGTTGGTGCAATAAAGGTCTTGTAGGATAGTTTTTTATTAATGTCTAAACTATCAATTTTTTGACCATACATTTGCGGAACAAACAAAGCTATAAGAAAAATGACAGCTAATTTTTTCATTTTGAAAATATTCAAATCAATACGTTGTTCCAAATTTAATAGTTAGTTTTATATTTAAGTCTAGAATCATGTTTTATTTATCAAAAGAGTTGTATTTCCCGCCAGTTTCTGAAACTAAGTCACACGGTATCATAGCAATTGGTGGTGATTTATCTACAAATCGTCTATTGCTAGCTTATAAAAGCGGGATATTTCCCTGGTTTGAAGATGGTGAACCTATTACTTGGTGGTCTCCAAATCCCAGAATGGTTTTGTTTCTGGATGAGTTGGTTATTTCAAAAAGTATGCGAAATATCCTTAATAGAAATACTTTCGCCGTTACCTTCAATCAAAACTTTAGAGACGTAATGGCTAACTGTCAACAAATAAAGCGCGACGGTCAAAACGGAACTTGGATTACTACTGATATGATTGAGGCTTATTGTAAGCTCAACGAAATGGGAGTAGCAAAATCAATCGAAGTTTGGCAAAACAACGAGTTAGTCGGCGGTTTGTATGGCATTGATTTAGGAAATGTTTTCTGTGGTGAAAGTATGTTTTCTAAAGTTTCAAATGCTTCCAAAGTGGCCTTTATCACTTTGGTAAAACAGCTGCAGCGAAATAATTATAAGTTGCTAGATTGTCAAGTCTACAACCCACATTTAGAAAGTCTAGGCTGTCGCGAAATAGAAAGGGAAGACTTTATGAATATACTGCATATTGATTAGAGCCTAATCCAACTGTCCGTTGCAAGTCCTCCTTCAAAAATCTTTTTTCTAAAGCCATAAAAGGAGCTTCCTGCGGTCGCTCTTTTCTGTCTAGAAAAAATAGTTTTTTTCAGCCTGGGCTTTCCACTATCATCTGGGGCAAAACCAAGTCAAAGTCAAGAGTAACTCCATTTAAATTATCACAGCATTACTTCACAACAAATTTAAAATCCGCTTAAATCCGTTCCATCCGCGTTCCATTTTTTTAATCCAAAAAATTAAAAAGTAAGCTTCACAAACCTCCACTTCGAAATTTTATATAAAACCAGTTCATTACGCAAAGTCTCATGTGCCATCCTCGTACCTGTCATTTCCAGTCAATATCCGTAATCGAATCTTGTAGACATTCAGTCTACCAAACCGAATCTATGGATTTTTAGGCAATAGTGGTTTAGTTCGGGTAGTTCGTCCATTGCATCTAAGATGCAGAACATGGTTTACTATTTGCTCGTCCAGCAGTCGGCAACATGGTCATTAACCATTCCTGTGGCTTGCATGTGCGCATAAATAACTGTAGAGCCTACGAACTTAAAGCCGCGCTTTTTTAAATCTTTGCTAATCGCATCAGAAAGTGGAGTAGTAGCAGGGACATCTTTGAGTGTTTTTGGGTTGTTGATGATGGGTTTTCCTGCTGTGAATGCCCAAATATATTTAGAAAAACTACCAAATTCTTCCTGTACTTTCATAAAAGCAATCGCATTTGAAACAGCGGAACGCACTTTTAGTTTATTGCGAATAATTCCAGCGTCTAGAATTAGTTCTTGAATTTTTTCTTCAGAATAATTGGCTATTTTTTCATAGTCGAAATTGTCAAAAGCTTTCCTAAAATTTTCTCTTTTGTTTAAGATTGTAATCCAGCTCAGTCCAGCCTGAAAAGTTTCAAGTATTAAAAACTCAAATAAAGTTGGGTCGTCATATACGGGGACTCCCCATTCTTTATCATGGTATTCTTTGTAGAGTTCGCTAGACAAACACCAGCCACATCTTATTTTAGTTTCCATATTATTAGATTTAGTAGAGCGTATTTTTTATGATTTTGGATTTTGTAATGTTACTGATAAAGTAATTAGCAGCCAAATTTAGTGTTTTATGTTAATTGATACTTATTTATGTTTGTAATCAAGGGAAAGCTGTATTTTTATGTTTTTAAAATATCAATTTAATATTGTTAATTTTTTATATCTATTTCGTTAATGAAAAACTTACTTACAATTTTTATGATGGCTACATCGATTCTAGCAATACAAGCTCAAGACAAATCTGACAATCCGCTTTTGCAAAAGTGGAAAGGCCCATATGGCGGTGTTCCCGCTTTTAATGAATATAAGATAGCTGATATTAAACCAGCATTTGTTGTTGCAATAAAGGAAAGACTAGCTGAAATTGATGCAATCGCTAATAACCCCAAGCCGCCCACTTTTGAGAATACGATTGCGCAAATGGAGCGTTCTGGAAAAACATTTAGACGGGTTTCTACTGTGTACGGTATATTTTCATCAAATTTAAACAGTCCTGAATTTGTGCCTATTCAATCTGAAGTAGGACCTATGTTAGCTTCACTTTCTAATAAGATTTATCAAAATAAGAAATTATTTGAAAGAATTGAAAAGCTGTACAATTCACCACAAAAAACCAAATTGACCAAAGAGCAGCAGCGTCTTATCTGGTTAAACTACACCAATTTTGTTAAAGAAGGAGCAAATTTAGATGCAGCAAGCAAGGAGAAGGTAAGTGAGATTAACACTAAATTAGCGACCCTTTTTTCACGTTTTAGTCAGAATTTATTAGCCGAGGAAAATGGTCAATATGTTGTATTAAACTCAGAAGCAGATTTTGATGGTTTACCCGAAGCTTTGAGAAAAGCGGCTATGACTCAAGCCAAAGAAAGAAATCTATCTGTAATGGGTTGCATTGGGAATACACGTTCGTTTGTTGATCCTTTTTTAACTTTTTCCACCCAGAGAGAATTGCGTGCTAAAGTATGGAAGATGTTTGTGAATAGGGGAGATAATGAAGATGAGTTTGATAATAAATCTACCTTAGTTGAAATTTTACAATTACGTGCTAAAAAAGCAAAATTAATGGGTTTTCCTACTTTTGCACATTGGAACTTAACCAATAAAATGGCTAAAAAACCAGAGCGTACTTTAGAATTAATGGAGTCCGTATGGGAGCCAGCTGTGGAGCAAGTTAAAAAAGATGTAGCTGCGATGCAAAGTATGGTAGATAAAGAAGGTGGTAATTTTGCTATTGCTCCTTGGGATTATCGCTTTTATTCTGAAAAAGTACGAAAAGAGAAATATGATTTAGATCAAAATGAGGTAAAAGAATACCTTCAATTAGAGAAATTAAGAGAAGGAATGTTTTGGGTTGCTGGTGAATTATTTGACATGCAATTCAGTCCAATTAATAATGTTCCTGTATATCATCCAGATGTTCGTGTATGGGAAGTATCTAATAAAACGACAGGGAAGCAGATTGGTTTATGGTATTTTGATCCGTATGCCCGCAAAGGGAAACGTTCTGGTGCATGGATGAATGCTTACAGAAATCAGGAGAAGTTAGGTGATGAAGTGTTGACTATAGTGTCTAACAATAGTAATTTTATTAAAGGAGCAGATAATGAACCAGTTTTAATTTCGTGGTCAGATGCAACTACGTTGTTTCATGAGTTTGGACATGCTTTACACGGTTTAAGTTCTAATGTAACGTATCCTACATTAGCTGGAACTGCAGTAGCAAGAGATTATGTTGAATTTCCATCACAGATATTAGAACGATGGTTAGAAACTCCAGAAGTACTAAATAGATTTGCGTTACATTATAAAACGGATGAGCCTATTCCTCATAAACTAGTGGAGCGTATAGGGCAAGCTTCTACCTTTAATGAAGGGTTTTCGACGGTTGAAACGTTATCCAGCTCATTAATTGATATGAAATTGCATTTAGCTGGTGATGTAATTATCGATCCAGTTGTATTTGAGAAAGAAACATTAGCTAAACTTAATATGCCATCTGAAATTGTAATGCGTCATCGCATACCGCAGTTTGGACATATCTTTTCTAGTGATGGTTATGCTGCAGGATATTATAGTTATTTGTGGTCTGATGTAATTAGTGCTGATGCTTATGGTGCTTTCACAGAAGGTGAAGGTCCATATGATAAAAAAGTTGCGAAGAGATTGTTTGAGACTGTGTTTAGCGTTGGTAATACAACGGATCAGGAAGAGGCATACAGAGCTTTTAGAGGTCGGGATCCAAAACCGGAAGCTTTGATGCAAGCAAGAGGTTTTGCTTCTCCTTCGAAAAAGAAATAAAACATAAAAAAAGAGCGATTTGAATTTCAAATCGCTCTTTTTTTATGTTTAAAGTTGAACTAGGGATTATCCTAATGCAGCTCTTTTGAAACCTGTAACGATAAGGTCTTTATCTAAAGATTTAACATAAGCAGCAACGCTTAATTTGTTGTCTTTAATATAATCTTGATTTACTAAAGTGTTATCTTTAAAGAAACGAGCTAATTTACCTTTAGCGATGTTGTCTAACATACCTTCTGGTTTTCCTTCTTGACGAAGTAAATCTTTAGCAATTTCAATTTCTTTTTCGATAGTTGCTGCATCAACACCAGCTTCGTTCAAAGCGATAGGAGACATAGCAGCGGCTTGCATAGCAACGTTTCTAGAAACTTCGTCAGCACCAGCTGGAGCAGCAGATAAAGCTACTAAAGTAGCGATTTTGTTACCAGAGTGGATGTAAGAACCTACAAACGCACCTTCTAATTTCTCAAAAGTTCTGATTTCTAATTTTTCACCGATAACTCCAGTTTGCTCGATAAGTTTATCAGCAATAGTAATTCCGTTGAAATCTGAAGCTAAAAATGCTTCTTTAGTATCGTAGTTTAATGCTTGATTAGCCATTTCAGTAGCCATCTTCACAAAACTTTCATTCATACCTACGAAGTCAGTCTCACAGTTTAGTGTGATAACAACACCAGCAGTCTTGTCAGCATTTACAACAGCAATTGCAGCACCTTCAGTAGATTCTCTATCTGAACGGTTTGCAGCTACTTTTTGTCCTTTTTTACGTAGGTTTTCGATTGCTAATTCAAAATCACCATCAGCTTCCACTAATGCTTTTTTACAATCCATCATTCCAGCACCTGTAGCTGTTCTTAATTTATTTACGTCTGCAGCAGTTATTGTTGCCATGTTGTGTATTTTTTATAAGGTTAAAAGTAAAAATTCCAACTCTTAAATCCCAAACTCCAACTTATTCAAATTATAAACGGTAGGTTTTTAATTTTTTTTTTGGGAATTTGGAATTTAAAATTTGGAATTTAAATAATGTTTTATTCTTCAGTTGCTGGAGCCGCTGTTTCAGCAGCCGGAGCTGCAGTTTCAGTTGCTACTGCTTCAGTTGCTGCAGGAGCCGCTTTTTCAGTTGCTTCTTCTTTATCAGAACCTCTATCAGAAAGTCCTTCAGTGATTGCAGCTGTAACTAAAGTTAAAATTTTATCGATTGATTTAGAAGCATCATCATTTGATGGAATTACGAACTCTACTTCACGAGGATCAGAGTTAGTATCAACCATTGCAAAAACTGGAATGTTTAATTTTTGAGCTTCTTTTATTGCGATGTGTTCCGCTTTGATATCTACTACAAATAATGCAGCTGGTAATCTTGACATATCAGAAATTGAACCTAAATTTTTCTCTAATTTAGCACGAAGACGATCAACTTGTAAACGCTCTTTCTTAGAAAGTGTCATGAAAGTACCATCTTTCTTCATTTTATCAATAGTTGCCATTTTTTTAACAGCTTTACGGATAGTTACGAAGTTAGTTAGCATTCCACCAGGCCATCTTTCAGTGATGTAAGGCATGTTTGCAGCTTTTGCCTTTTCAGCAACGATGTCTTTTGCTTGTTTTTTGGTAGCAACAAATAATATTTTTCTACCTGATGCAGCAATTTTTTTCAAAGCTTCATTAGCCTCTTCAATTTTTGCTGCAGTTTTATATAGATTGATAATGTGAATACCATTACGTTCCATATAAATGTAAGGAGCCATATTTGGATCCCATTTTCTAGTCATGTGTCCAAAGTGGACACCTGCTTCTAGTAATTCTTTTACTTCTACTTTGTTTGACATTTTTTGTACTAGTTTACGTTCTGTTGATTAGCAATGTATGAATGGCGATTTCTCGGCTAAATACATTTAGATGCTAAACTAATTCCTACCTCGGTAGGCAACAACAACATTGTTTTAAATTCAATAATAAACTCAATGAGTCTTGAATAAAGGTACTCAAGACAGGCAATATTAACGTTTCGAGAATTGAAATTTCTTACGAGCTTTCTTCTGACCGAATTTCTTACGTTCAACCATTCTTGGGTCTCTTGTCAATAAACCTTCTGGTTTCAAAACTAATCTGTTTTCAGCGTTAACTTCGCACATTGCGCGCGCTAATGCCATTCTTACAGCTTCTGCTTGTCCAGTTGAACCACCTCCATAAACGTTTACTTTTACATCAAAGTTAGTTGCATTTTCTGTCATAGACATTGGTTGCATTACTTTGTACTGTAAAGTAGCTGTTGGGAAGTAAGTTGCGAATTCTTTTTTGTTTACAGTGATTACTCCTGTTCCTTCTGAAACATAAACACGTGCAACAGCGGTTTTTCTTCTACCGATTTTGTGAATAACTCCCATTACTTAAGATCGTTAAGGTTAACTGTTCTCGGTTTTTGTGCACCTTGTTTGTGCTCTGAACCTACAACAACATTTAAATTTCTAAAAAGTTCAGCACCAATTTTGTTTTTTGGTAACATTCCTTTTACAGCTTTCTCTACTAGTAATGCAGGGTTTTTAGATTGCAATACTTTAGCAGTTAAAGTTCTTTGACCTCCTGGGTAACCTGTGTGACGCATGTAAATTTTCTCGTCCATTTTGTTACCTGTAAGGTTGATTTTTTCTGAGTTGATAACAATTACGTTATCTCCACAGTCAACGTGCGGTGTGTAACTTGGTTTGTACTTACCTCTCAAAATCATAGCGACTTTTGAAGCAAGACGACCTAAGTTGTGCCCATCTGCATCTACAACAATCCACTCCTTAGTAACAGTGGCTTTGCTTGCTGATTGAGTCTTGTAGCTTAATGCGTCCATAATATTTTTTTAATTAAACATTCCATCCCCATTAAAGGGGATGCAAAAGTACAATTATTTATTTTAAAAGCAAATACCTTAAAAGAATAATTTTTACGCGTTTTATACCTGATTATCAATTGTATATTTAATGTGCCGTGGTTTGCTTCTCTTTTGTAAATTTACATTATGGCGTGTTTCTATTTTTATATTACTTTTGTTGTCGAAATAAATTTTTATATTGCGAGGTGATAATAAAAAAGCAGGGGCTTAGAAATAGCAATTCGCAAGAAAAAGTAGCTATTATTTATTTAATTAGTAGATTAAATAGGTTTCTCTTATATTATTGATAATGTCAATACATACTTAAATTATGAAAGTCAAAGCAACTCTTAAACAAATAGCAAAAGAACTTAACGTTTCTGTTTCCACAGTTTCGAAGGCACTTAACGATAGTCCTGAAATTAGTGATCAAACAAAAATAAAAATTAAGGAATATGCGAAGCTTAAAAATTATAAGCCCAACGTAATTGGTTTAAATCTTAAGAATCGTAAAACAAAGACCATTGGTGTTATTATACCTAATATTCTTAATTCTTTTTTTGCCAAAGTATTCAGTGGTATCGAAAAAGTAGCTGATGAAAAAGGATATAATGTTATTATGTGTATTTCTAATGAATCGATGGACAAGGAAGCGCATACTTTAGAAATGTTGAGTAATGGAACAATCGATGGATTTATTTTATCTGTTTCTGAAGAGGCGCAAAAACTTCAAGATTATTCTCATTTTAAGGAAATAATTAATGATGGTACTCCTATAGTAATGTTTGATAGAATTGCTGATGGCGTTGAATGTGATAAAGTAATTGTAGACGACTTTGATTCGGCGTTAAATTCTACTCAGCGATTAATTGATTTGGGCTGTAAAGATATTGCCTTATTGTCTTCTGTAGATAACTTGAGTGTTGGGAAATTAAGAGCTGACGGGTACTTGAAAGCTTTAGAGGATAATAATATTCCAATAAATGAAAATATAATTCTTCGCACCGATTCAGAAGAAGATTTAAAAAGCAGAATTGAGGCTATATTCGACAATAATGCCATAGATGGTGTTTTAGCTTTAGATGAGAATGATTCTGTTGCAGCTTTAAAAATTGGATTAAAAAAAGGATATAAAATTCCGGAAGAACTTTCGATAATTGGTTTTGCTGATGGGATTTTAGCTTCGCGCCGGTTGACACCAAGTTTAACTACCATAAGTCAACACGGAGTTGAAATAGGTGAAGTAGCTGCTAAATTACTTATTGACCGGTTAGAATCTAAAGAGGTAAATATTCCTTATGAAACAGTTGTCATTAAAACAAAACTGAAAGAAAGAGAGTCTAGTAGAGTAAGATAATTATAAAAAGACTGAATAAAACTAAAAAATCCATCGCCTCGGCAGATGGATTTTTTGGTTTTATACATTGTCAAAGTTCTAAACTTTGACAATGTTATTTATATAACTTACTAATGCGCTTCAAGCCAATCTTTACCCATTCCTAAATCAACGTCTAAGGGAACTTCAAGTTTGAATGCATTTTCCATTTCGTGTTTGATCATCGGTTGGATTTTTTCTAATTCCGAATTATGTACATCAAACACAAGTTCATCATGAACCTGAAGCAACATCTTGCTTTTCCAGTTTTCTGAAGTTAGTTTTTTATGGATGTTGATCATGGCGATTTTAATTATATCAGCTGCGCTTCCTTGTATTGGTGCGTTTACGGCATTCCGTTCTGCGCCGCCACGTACCATTGCATTTTGGGAATTAATATCTTTTAAATAGCGACGACGTCCAAGTATAGTTTGGACATAACCATTATCGCGTGCAAATTCAATTTGCTCTTGGATGTACGACTTCAATCTTGGATATGTTTTGTAATACGCTTCTATTAAAGCTGCACTTTCGCTTCTTGATAATGAAGTTTGATTGCTCAACCCAAAAGCCGAAACCCCGTATATAATTCCGAAGTTCACCGTTTTTGCATGACTTCTTTGTTCGCGGGTCACTTCTTCCAGAGGAACATCAAACACCTTTGAAGCAGTAGATTTGTGAATGTCTTCGTGATTTAGAAACGCTTTTATCATGTTTTCCTCGCCACTCAAAGCTGCAATGATGCGCAGCTCAATTTGGGAGTAATCGGCAGATATTAAAGTGTAGTTTTCATCTCTGGCAACAAATGCTTTTCTAATTTGGCGTCCTCTTTCTGTGCGAATCGGGATGTTCTGCAAGTTTGGATTATTCGAACTCAAACGACCCGTTGCGGCTACCGTTTGCATGTAATCAGTGTGGATGCGACCGGTGATTTTATCCACTTGGTTGGGTAATGCATCAACATAAGTATTTTGTAATTTTATCAATTGGCGCCAGTTCAAGATGTCTTGCACGATTGGATTGTCATTAGCTAAATAACTCAATACTTCTTCCCCGGTGGCGTATTGACCAGTTTTAGTTTTCTTTTGTTTGGCTCCGCCAATCTTTAATTCGTCAAATAAAACTTCACCTAATTGTTTTGGCGAAGCCAAATTAAAGGAATGACCTACGGTTTCGTATATATTTTTTTCTAATAATTTAATATCATTATCTAATTCTTTCGAAAGTGATTGTAGAAAATCGACATCCACGCGGATGCCTTCTTTTTCCATATCAGCTAATACTTTGACTAATGGAATTTCGATTTCGTCAAAAAGCTTTTTGGTTTCTGTTTTGTCTAGCTCAGCAGTAAAAATTTCTTTTAATTGAAGTGTTATGTCAGCATCTTCGGCAGCATATTCTTTGATTTGTTCTAATTCTACCTCGCGCATCGACTTTTGGTTTTTTCCTTTTTTCCCAATTAAGTCTTCAATCGGTTTTGGGGAATATTTCAAATAAGTCTCTGCTAAGATATCCATGTTGTGACGCATGTCTGGATTTATCAGATAATGGGCAATCATGGTGTCGAATAACTTTCCTTCTACAGTGATACTATAGTTAGAGAGTATTTTTAAATCGTATTTTAAATTTTGTCCAATTTTCTCAATAGTTGTGTTTTCGAAAAAAGGAATAAATTTTTCAATCAGCGCTTTTGCTTCATCTTGGTTTTCTGGAAATGGCACGTAAAATCCTTTTCCTTTTTCATAAGAGAAAGAAATCCCCACTAGTTCAGCATGCAAGGCATCTAGTCCAGTGGTTTCTGTATCGAAGCAAACAGAAGTTTGTTTTAGTAAATTTTGTAACAATAATTTAAGACCTAAATCTCCTTGAATAATTTGGTAGGAATGTTCAGTGTCTTCTAATGTACTATAATATTTAAGGTGTGTGTCTTCAGAGGATTCATCTGCAATTGCACTTCCGAAAAGATCAAACTGATCATCGTTTTTTTGTTGCACTTTTTTAGGGGAGTTGCTATCTTCAGCTGCAGTACTAGAAGTTGCGGTTCCGCCTTTTTTAAATATGGCATCAAACTGTTCTGCCATTCGTCTAAATTCTAACTCATTAAATAGCGCATCTGTTTTTTCGACATCTGGAGTTGATAACTCATAATCTTTTTCGTCAAAAACAACTGGGCAATCAAGAAGAATAGTCGCTAAAGTTTTCGATAAAATACCTTTCTCTTTATTGGCTTCAATATTCTCCTTCATTTTTCCTTTTAGCTTGTCAGTGTTTGCTAAAAGATTTTCCATGGATCCGTATTCTTTCAAGAATTTCTTAGCGGTTACTTCGCCTACGCCAGGTAATCCCGGAATATTGTCAGCGGCGTCGCCCATCATTCCTAGAAAATCAATCACTTGTTCCGGTCTTTCAATTTGGAATTTTTCCAATACCTCTGGAACACCCCATATTTCGATTCCATTACCCATTCGGGCGGGTTTGTACATAAATATATTTTCAGAAACCAATTGTGCAAAATCCTTGTCTGGAGTTACCATATAGACTTTATAGTTTTCTTTTTCGGCTTGTTTTGCAATAGTCCCTATCAAATCATCAGCTTCATAGCCTTTAACTTCGATAATAGGAATATGCATGGCTTTCAGCAAATTTTGGATGTACGGAATGGCAATTTTTATGGCTTCGGGAGTGGCGTCGCGATGCGCTTTATATTCTGGAAATATATCATTTCTCAACTGACTTCCGCCATTATCAAAAGCAACAGCTAGATGGTCTGGTTTCTCTCTTTTGATAACATCCATTAAGGAATTCATAAATCCCATAATCGCCGAAGTATCCATTCCTTTAGAATTGATTCTTGGGTTTTTTATAAAGGCGTAATATCCTCGAAAAATTAAAGCGTAAGCATCGAGTAAAAAGAGACGTTTTTGTTCTGACATGATTGTGATTTTGTAAAGATTTCAAAAGTACAAAACTTAAAAGATAAAGAATACTCAGATTGTATAATTTCTTGATGTTCTAATTTTTGATGATAATCCTTGTAATGGAGTAGGGCTTTGGAGATTTTTTTTCGAAATAGAGTATTATTCATTAGATTTATTGGTAGAAGTAGTTTGATCTTTTTAGGGTTGTTTTAGTTAAATTTTGATTAATTACTATACACAGTGTTTCCTTAATTTGTTATTTTGTGACAAAAAAAAATTAGAATGATTTTTCGTATACTGTTTTTATGTCTTTTTCTTCTTATAATAGAACTTTATGTGTTTCAGGCATTAAGAACGTTAATAAAGGAAAAATGGATTTTAATCTCTTATCAGTCTGTTAGTATAATAGTTCTACTATATATAGTTTATTCTTTTACGCAATTTGACCGTTCTGTGGGGCAAACTAGTCAGACGCTCTTTACGATGGGTTTAGTATTGGTAGTTTATGTGCCCAAATTGATATTGACTCTAGTATTGCTTGGCGAAGATTTATTTAGATTGGGTGCTGGGGTTGTAACTTATTTTATAGATAACGATCAAAATACGAGTTTTTTGGCATCTCGTAGAAAGTTTGTAAGTCAGCTGGGTTTAGGCTTAGCGGCAATTCCGTTTATGTCTTTGATTTACGGAATAACCGTTGGTAGGTACAATTACAAAGTTATAAAACAGCGCATCTTTTTTCCAGATTTGCCAGATGCTTTTGATGGTTTTACCATTACGCAAATATCAGATGTTCATAGTGGTAGTTTTGATAATCCAGAGAAGATTAATTATGCAATTGATTTGATCAACGAACAAAATTCTGACATGATTCTGTTTACTGGTGATATTGTTAATACAGATGCTAAAGAAATGCATCCTTGGATAGAAACCTTTAATAGGATTAAGAAGCACGAGTATGGGAAGTATGCTGTTCTAGGGAATCATGATTATGGCGAATATGTGGCATGGCCAACTCCAGCTGCTAAAGAAAATAATTTTCAGGCGATAAAGAATTTGTATGGAGATATTGACTTTAAGCTGCTGTTAAATGAGCATACTTACGTCGAAAAGGGTGCAGATAAAATTGCTGTGGTAGGAGTAGAAAATTGGGGACATAATTTTAAGAAGGCAGGAGATATTAACAAAGCTTCGGAAGGAGTGAAGCAAGAAGATTTTAAAATCTTGATGAGTCATGATCCTAGCCATTGGGATTATGAGGTTAAAAATCACGAAAAGAATTTTCACCTAACATTCTCAGGACATACACACGGAATGCAATTTGGTATTGAAATCCCTGGATATTTTAAGTGGAGTTTGGCTCAATATGTTTATGCGCAATGGGCTGGTTTATACGAAAATCTAGGACGATATGTTTACGTAAACAGAGGTTTTGGGTTTCACGCATACCCTGGCAGGGTA
The DNA here is from genome assembly GCF_008033395.2 of Flavobacterium sp. XN-5. Classification (NCBI taxonomy): domain Bacteria; kingdom Pseudomonadati; phylum Bacteroidota; class Flavobacteriia; order Flavobacteriales; family Flavobacteriaceae; genus Flavobacterium; species Flavobacterium sp. XN-5. The sequence continues at coordinate 484,116 of NZ_VOGZ02000001.1, read as the reverse complement.
GGAATCATGCCAGAAATTACCGTTATTGAGTTAAAAAAAGGCAAGAATGTAGTGTAATTAGTTAAAAATGCTACATTTGTAGATTAACATCTGTTTTTTTAAGTAGATTTAAAAATTAAATTCATTGGTTTTATGTCAAAATTTGGAGAACTTATAAGTGCACAAGTACCTGTGTTAATCGATTTCTACACAGATTGGAATGAGTCATCTGTTTCTATGCATCCTGTAATTAGAGATGTGGCGGCAGCGCTAGGCGACAAGGCAAAGGTCATAAAGATTGATGTTGATAAAAATCAGGAATTGGCTGCTGCTTTAAGAATTAAAGGGCTTCCTACCTTGATGATCTATAAAGACGGGCAAATGATTTGGAGACAATCAGGTGAGTTAGATGCTAATACACTTATTGGTATAGTACAAGAGCAACTTTAATTTTTTTATATTACGTCAGATCTTAAATAGCTTCACATGTGAAGTCGTTTTTATCTAAATAATCCAAGACTTTTGGCAGTGTGTATTCTAGATTCTTGAATGCCTTTACACTGTCATGAAATACAATAATACTTCCCGGTTTTATATTTGAAATTACATTTTTCAAACACTTTTCTTTAGTAATTGTTTGGTCAAAATCAGCGCTTAGAATATCCCACATAATAATTTCGTAGCCTTCTTTCTTTAATTTTCTAGCTTGGGTAGATTTGATTTTTCCATAAGGAGGTCGGAAGGTCTTAGAGACTGAACTGTTAGGTGTAATTGTGTTGTTGTTAATCGAATTTTTGCAAAGTGATATATTAGAAAGATAGTCATCTGTGGTGGTTTTCCAGCCGTTTAAATGATTGAAAGTGTGATTTCCTATAGTGTGCTTTTTTTGTAGTGTTTTTTCGAAAATTAAGGGGTATGCTTCAATATTTTTTCCAATACAAAAAAAAGTAGCTTTGGCATTGTGAATGTCTAGCTGTTTCAATACCCATTCTGTGATTTCGGGAGTAGGGCCGTCATCAAATGTCAAGTAAACTTTTTTTGCAGTAGTAGGATAGTCCCATGTATATTGGGAGAATAGCTTCTTTATAAAGGAGTGCGTTTTTATCCAATAAAAGCTCATCTTGGTATCTGTTTATCTCAAATTTAAAGAAAAATGCAGCAAAAAATAGATTTTTTGCTGCATTTTTCTTTAAGGAAATTAATAGTATTTAATTTATTCTTTTTCTCTTCCGAAACGTTCAAACATTTCGATATAAGTATTAAATACAGTTCTGTTTTTGTTGTAGAAATTAATGTCTCCATTGTCTTTCATTACCTGCAGTAAGCTTCTGTAGCGCTCCAGGTCTGTGATAATATCAATGGCTAAACTTGACTGCTCTGAAGACTTTATCTTGCTGTAGTAATTTAGATTGTCTTTGTACTTTGCTATCAATTTCTCTAGAAGCTGTTGTGCTTTGGCTTTTTCGCCCACTTGGTAGTATCCTTTTGTGAAAGGTTCTACTAAGGAGTAATATTCAAATTTATCTAACGGCATTTTGGTTAAAGCTAGTTCAATAATTTTTTTAGCTTTGTCAAATTTTTTCTCAAGAATCAATTGATCCATCAAGCGGGCTAGATTTGTTCTATAAGTGATGCTCTCTCTTCTTGTTTCTGGATCATGGTAGATCTTGTCGCTATCACTATTTCCCCATTCCCATTTCATGACATTGGTGTACATTTTTTCCGAATCAATTTGGCCCATGTCTAAAGGGCTACCATCTTTTTGAATCGCCGTTCGTACAGGAACTAATTTATAAACCATTCCGTCAAGTTGAAGGAAGTCCTTCATCCATAGGTAATCTTCATCGTCAAAAGCACCAGGGCTAAAGAAAATAGGTCTTTTCCAGTTGTTGTTAGCTACGATATCCAGCATCATTAGACGGTTTTTATACAAAGCGTTTCCTTTAATGTCGATGTCAATGTAAGGAACGATAGAATCATAGTATTGTGGAGCTACAACTTTGTTTTTTATGATTGCCTCCTTATCGACAGGAACTCTAATCTTATTTGTTGGATAGAAGTGAATCGTCTGTCCATTCTGCATTTGAACAGTAGATTTTGGATTTTTAATGAACTCCATGAAATCTTTGATATCCCATCTGCTTTCCGTTTTTGGAATATGTACCACATAGTCCAGTTTGTCACCCACGTATTGATCATGAGTAAAAGAAATAGGTAACGGATCAGATTCGTATGTCTTCGTTTTCATTTGGTCGATGTACCAATCGGTCATAAAAAGACTTGTGTTTACGATCTTGACATCGGTTCTTACATGCTCGATTTCTTGTGCATACCATAATGGGAAGGTGTCGTTGTCGCCTATTGTGAATAGAATTCCGTTAGGATCACAAGAGCTAAGGTAGGCTTTTGCCATTGCAGTTGCTGTGTATTTTCCAGAACGGTCATGGTCATCCCAGTTTTGGGACGCCATCAGTACTGGAGCGGCTAATAAACTTGCTGCAATAAGTATTGGGCCTGCTATTTTTGGTGCTAGATGTTTTTTAAGACTATCGTAAAGTGCATATACTCCAAATCCGATCCATATAGCAAAGATATAAAATGAACCAACTAAAGCATAATCTCTTTCTCTAGGTTCAAAAGGTCGTTCATTCAGATATATTTTTAAGGCAATACCGGTGAATAAGAATAGCGTCAATAATACATAAAAACTTTTGCGATCTTTCGTGGCGTGAAACATAAGTCCAATAAGGCCTAGAATGAATGGTAGGAAATAATAGGTGTTTCGCCCTTTGTTTTTAAGTGCGTCTTGAGGTAAATTGTCTTGTGAACCCACATGTAATTCATCTAAGACTTTTATTCCACTAATCCAGTTCCCGTTTTGATTGTCGTATCTTCCTTGTATGTCATTTTGACGACCTACAAAGTTCCACATCAAATACCTCCAGTACATATATCCGAACTGGTATTCGAACATATAGCTTAAATTGTCTATCGTTGTAGGTTTGTCTATAATAAGATATTCACCGTAACTTTTTAGGAATTTTACATAGCCATCATTATCGATTTGTTTTTGATTGTATGCAGTTCTAAACTCTGATATTGTTTTCTGAATCTCATTTTTTAACTGAGCAATAGCTTTGTGGTAGTCTTCTTCGGATAGCGTGTTTACATCGATTCCGTATTTTGCTAAGTCATCCTCGTAAGGATAATTTGGATTTAGCTTAAAATGAGGTGCATTGGTAAAGTTCATATAATTTGCTATATGATCCGTACTCCACATTCTAGGTAAAATAGTTTTATGATTGTCGTCACTATTTTGTAAGGCATTTTTGAAATTGTTTACAATCTCATATTTCCCAGTTGTGTAGTTTCTTTCGTAGTTCGGAGCTTTGTCAAGATAAGGTTTGTCTTTGTCTAAGCCTGCAAAAACTTCAGTATATTGAGCGCCATAAAACAAAGCATTAGAACCATATTGTTCTCTATTGTAATAAGCTAGAACCTCACGCGCATCTGAAGGTTTGTTTTCGTTGATAATCACATTGGCATTAGCACGAATAGGTAACATTGTCCAAGTTGAAAACCCAATTAAAACGAATAAAACACATAGAATTAAGGTGTTGTAAGTTACTAGTCCTTTGTTGTTAGTATATTTTAATCCAAAGTAAAAGGCAGCTGCTAGTAGTATGGTAACTAGAATAGTTCCTGAGTCAAACGGCATTCCTAAGCTATTAACTGTAAAAACCTCTGTGCTTGCAAAGAAAGTCATGGTTAACGGCAATAGTAATTTGAAAATAAACAATAAAATTGAAATTACTACAACATTAGCAATGATGAAGTTTTTGACAGTAACAGTTTTGTAATGCTTAAAAAAGTATAATAATCCTATTGAAGGAATCGTTAATAGAGCCATAAAGTGAACTCCAAACGAGAGTCCTATAACTAGCGAGATAAGTAATAACCATCGATTTCCTCTAGGTGTATCCATGTCTTGTTCCCAGCGTAATCCTAACCAGAAAAGTAAGGCAATGAATAAGGAGGCCATTGCATATACTTCGGCTTCTACAGCATTGTACCAAAAGCTATCTGAATAGGTATAAGCTAAAGCGCCAACAAAAGAACTTCCTAGAATTACAATAGCATTGCTTTTGTTTATTTGATTGGCGTCCTCTTCTTTTAAATTTGGTTCTGCAATTCTTGAAATTAATTTTTTCAAAATCATTGAAGAAGACCAAAACATCAATAAAATAGTAAAGGCGCTTGAAACGACAGAGGTCATATTTACCATTAAGGCGATATTTTCGTCATTGGAAGCAAACATGGCAAAAAAGGCACCAATCATTTGAAACAATGGCGCTCCTGGCGGGTGGCCTACTTGAAGTTTTGCAGCAGTAGCGATATATTCTCCACAATCCCAAAAGCTCATTGTGGGTTCAACTGTAAGTGTATAAGTTATTAATGCGATTAGAAATGTAAACCAACCTATAATCGTATTCCATTTATTGAAATTAAATGCCGCCTTATTCATGTATTGAATTTTAGTTATACTTTGATCTACAAAGAAAATGTTTTTTTAGTTAAGGGAAGAAAGAATATCGAAAATTTCTGTCAAAGTATTCGTTTTGGTAATCTGTTGATTACAAGTGTTTTTCGACGCCTGCTTGGAAATGTTTAATTTAAATCGAAAAATTTTTCAAAAAAAGTTCAAAAAAAGTTTGCGCAACCTGAATTTAATTATAAATTTGCACTCGCTAAGCAACACTGATGGTCTATGGTGTAATGGTAACACAACTGTTTTTGGTGCAGTCGTTCAAGGTTCGAGTCCTTGTAGACCAACAAAAGCCTCTCAATTGGAGAGGCTTTTTTTTTGGAATAAATTTTTTTTTAAAAAAATAGTAATCGTAAAATTCGATTTTTAGATAAGCGTAATTTGAAAATTCCAGAATTATATAATTATTATTTTATATTTTAAAAGTGATTACCGGTCTTACTGCGTGATTCACTAAATCTTCACTAATACTTCCAGTGAAGAAATGGGCTAAACCGGTTCTTCCGTGGGTGCATAGTCCTATTAAATTAGCATTGACTGAATTAGAGAAATTAATAATTCCTTGTTCGATATTGACATCATTATAAATATGTGTGGAATAGTTAGTGATATTGTATTCAGTTATGAAATCATTCATTATTTTTTCAGAAAGAGCGGTTGGTTTAAAGCTATTGGGAGAGCAAATCATTACTAAGTTTAATTTTGCGTCAAATATTTTGCTGAACTCAATCATTTTCTTAAATGGTTTTTTTATTTCTTTCGAAAAGTCGGATGCGAAAACAAAATTTGTACCTTTTAACTCCTTGGTGCCTTTTTTAATTACTAAAACGGGAGCATCTGATAGTCGAACTACTTTTTCGGTATTAGATCCGATTAGCACTTCTTCTATTCCAGAGATACCGTGTGATCCCATAACGATTAAGTCAATTTCGTTTTCATTACTGCAAGATAAGATTCCGTCAAACGCTCTTTCAAACCGTAGTTTTTCAGTTACTTGAATGTTTTTTAGATAGTCTTTTTCTTTTAATTTTCGGAGTGCTTCTTTTGCTTTTTTCATGAATAACATGACTTCAGGAATGCTTGCGGCTCCAGTTATGGCATCGTTCAATTGGGTAGGGATTTCTAATAAATGGAGCAGGAATATTTCGGAATTGTTTTTTATTGCAATTTGTGCGGCGACCTTCAATGCGTTTTCGGCATGCTCTGAAAAATCCGTTGGAACTAAAATTCGTTTCATAATTAGATAGATTAAATTATGGGAAAATTCGTTATTTTCTGCCATGCATAAAGATAAGAATTATTTTTACGGCGCGCAATCAATTTAAATTATAAAAAAAACACTATATTTGCACCGTTATTTATTAAAATCTAGATAATGAGGGGACTAAATGTCCCCTCTTTTTATAAAAAATATGACATTTAAAGAAAAAGTAAATTTATTGTTGACTGAAGCTCTTGCAGAAAAGCCATCGCTTTTCTTGATAGACCTTACCATCACTGATGCTTTTAAAGTTATTATAACTTTAGACGATGATAATGGTGTGGTATTGCAGGACTGTATTGATATCAGTCGTTCAATAGACGCAAGTTTAGATAGGGAAGAGCAAGATTATTCAATGGAAGTGGCCTCAGCAGGGGTTTCTTCGCCGTTGAAGAAAATCAGACAATACAAGAAAAATATAGGTAGAACGTTGATTGTGAAAACTAATACAGAAAATATTGAAGCGGAGTTAGTGGAAGCTAATGATGATTTTGTAATTTTGTCGTGGAAAGCAAGAGAGCCTAAAAAGATAGGTAAGGGGAAAGAGACTGTTGAAAAGACGCTACAGATTCCTTACGCAGATATAAAAGAAGCAATTGTTACAGTAACATTTTAATTAAAGAATTCGCATGGAAAACTTAGCATTAATCGATTCATTCTCAGAGTTTAAAGATGATAAACTTATTGATCGTGTAACGCTTATGGCCATTTTAGAAGATGTATTTAGAAATGCATTGAAGAAAAAATATGGTTCAGACGATAATTTCGATATTATAATAAATCCTGATAAAGGAGATATGGAAATTTGGAGACGAAGAGTTATTGTTGCAGACGAAGATTTAGATTTTGAAAACGAAGAAATTACGTTAACAGAAGCTAGAAAAATCGAAGCTGACTTTGAAATTGGTGAAGAGGTTTCTGAAGAAGTGAAATTGATAGATTTAGGAAGAAGAGCAATTTTGGCTTTACGTCAGAATCTAATTTCGAAAATCCACGAACATGACAATACAAATCTTTACAAGCAATTTAAAGATTTAACTGGGGAGATTTATACTGCCGAAGTGCATCATGTAAGGCCTAGAGTTGTTATTTTAGTAGATGACGAAGGGAATGAAATTGTTTTGCCAAAAGAGAAACAAATTCCATCTGATTTTTTCCGTAAAGGAGATAATGTGCGTGGAATTATTGAAAGCGTTGAATTAAAAGGGAATAAGCCTCAAATTATTATGTCTAGAACTTCAGAGAAGTTTTTAGAGAAATTGTTTGAACAAGAAATTCCTGAAGTTTTTGACGGTTTAATTATGGTTAAAAATGTGGTGAGGATTCCAGGCGAAAAAGCAAAAGTAGCTGTAGAGACTTACGACGATAGAATTGATCCGGTTGGTGCCTGTGTAGGTATGAAAGGATCACGTATTCATGGAATTGTTCGTGAATTAGGAAATGAAAATATAGATGTTATTAATTATACGAGTAACATTCAATTATATATTACAAGAGCTTTAAGCCCTGCAAAAGTATCATCTATTAAGATAAATGAAGAGACTAAAAGAGCAGAGGTTTTCTTGAAACTAGAAGAGGTTTCAAAAGCGATTGGTAGAGGTGGACACAACATTAGATTAGCGGGTCTTTTGACTGGTTATGAGTTAGATGTTATACGTGAAGGCGATGTTGCTGGTGCAACTGCTGATGAAGATGATGTTGAATTAACAGAATTTTCAGATGAAATCGAAAGCTGGGTTATTGAAGAATTTGCAAAAATTGGTTTGGATACAGCAAAAAGTATCTTAAAGCAAGAAGTGGAGGATTTAGTAAGACGAACAGATCTAGAAGAGGAAACAATTCTAGATGTAATGAGAATATTGAAAGAAGAATTTGACAGTTAGTCAATAGATCTTCAACGATAAACATGCCGCTTTACAAATGATTCTTACTTGGTAGATGTCGAGTTGGAAGTAAAGCGAGGAATAACAAAAAAGGTAATAATAAAAAGGTTTTATGTCTGAAGAGAGAATTATTAGAATAAACAAAGTTTTAAGGGAATTGAATATTTCTTTGGAAAGAGCTGTGGATTATCTAAAAGATAAAGGAATTGCTATTGAAGCAAATCCAAACACAAAAATTTCTGATGATGTATACAATGTCTTGTGCGGTCAATTTGCGGGTGACAGAGGTAAAAAAGAGGCTTCAAAAGAAGTAGGAGAAGAGAAAAGGAAAGAGAAAGAGGCTTTACGTGTTGAGAGAGAGAAAGAAATCGAAGAGAAACGCAAACACGACGAAGCAATTCTTAAACAACAACAAGAAGTTGTAAAAGCGAGAGCTGTTATAGCGGGACCTGTTCAAGTAGGGAAAATCGATCTAAATCCTAAAAAAGCTGCTGCAGCTGTTCCAGCGCCAGTTACGCCAACTCCTCCGGCTCCTCCTGTTGTTGCCGAAAAATCGGAAGCACCTAAAGCTAAGACTTCGACAGAAAAACCAGTTGAAAAAGAAGTGGTTCAAGAAAAAGTTGTTGCAGACAAAAAAGAGGTAAAACCTGTTGTCGAAACTAAAGAACCAGCAAAAGAAGTGGCTAAGGAACCGGTAAAAGAAGATAAAAAAGTTGTTGTTGCTGAACAAAAAGCGGCTCCTAAAACGGACGAAGCTCCGGTTGAGGAAGCTATTACAACTCAATATCAGAAATTATCGGGGACAAAATTAACAGGACAAACTATTGATTTGTCTCAGTTCAATAAACCGAAAAAGAAGAAAGAAGAGCCAAAAATCACTCCAAATAAGCCTGGTGCTGTTGGTGCTGCTGGAGCAGCTAATAAAAATAAACGCAAAAGAATTGCTCCTAAACCGGGCACGCCTAGACCTCCTGGAGTTCCTGGTGCACCAAATCCTAATAAGATTACGCCAAATGTTGGTGGTGCTGGTTTTAATGCGAACAGAAGTTCAAGACCTGGATTTGTAAGAGGAAACAGGCCTGCGATTGTTGCAAAAGTAGAGCCTACTGAAGAGGAAGTAAAAAACCAAATTCGTGAAACTTTAGAAAAACTTCAAGGTAAAAAAGGAGGGAAATCTAAAGCGGCTAAATACAGAAGAGATAAAAGAGATACGCACCGTCAGAAATCTGATGAAGAGCAAAGAGCAATAGACGAAGGAAGTAAGACTATTAAGGTGACTGAATTTGTTACTGTTGGTGAAATTGCAATCATGATGGATGTGCCTATTACTAAAGTAATTGGTACTTGTATGTCTCTTGGAATCATGGTTACCATGAATCAACGTCTTGATGCAGAAACTTTAACAATTGTAGCTGATGAGTTTGGTTATGAAGTTGAATTTATCACTGTTGATATCGAAGACGCGATTACGGTCGTTGAAGATAGAGAAGAAGATTTAGTTTTTAGAGCTCCTATTGTTACTGTAATGGGTCACGTAGATCACGGTAAAACATCGTTACTGGATTATATCCGTAAAGAAAATGTTATCGCTGGTGAGTCTGGAGGAATTACACAACATATTGGTGCATACGGAGTAACTTTAGATAATGGTCAAAAAATTGCTTTCTTAGATACACCGGGTCACGAGGCGTTTACCGCGATGCGTGCACGTGGTGCTCAAGTAACAGACATTGCTATTATTGTAATTGCTGCGGATGATGATATCATGCCACAAACAAAAGAAGCAATAAGCCATGCTCAAGCAGCAGGTGTGCCAATTATATTTGCTATCAATAAGGTAGATAAGCCAAATTCAAACCCTGAAAAAATTAAAGAGAAATTAGCAGGTATGAATTTACTTGTAGAAGACTGGGGTGGTAAATTCCAATCTCATGATATCTCTGCAAAAGTAGGTACAGGTGTAAAAGAATTATTAGAAAAAGTTTTACTTGAAGCTGAAGTTTTAGATTTAAAATCTAATCCTAATAAAGAAGCGCAAGGAACAGTAGTTGAAGCCTTCCTTGATAAAGGGAAAGGATATGTTTCTACGATATTAGTACAACATGGTACTCTTAAAGTGGGAGATTATATGTTAGCTGGTAAGCATCATGGTAAAATTAAAGCCATGCATGATGAGAGAGGTAATATTGTTACTTCAGCAGGTCCTTCCACTCCAGTATCAGTTTTAGGTCTTGATGGGGCAGCGACAGCTGGTGACAAGTTTAATATTTTCGAAGAAGAAAAAGAAGCGAAACAAATTGCATCTAAACGTTCTCAGTTGATGCGTGAGCAATCAGTTCGTACACAACGTCATATTACATTAGATGAAATTGGACGTAGAATCGCATTAGGTCAGTTTAAAGAATTAAACGTTATCCTTAAAGGAGACGTTGATGGTTCTGTTGAAGCACTATCTGATTCATTCTCTAAATTATCTACTGAAGAAATTCAAATTAACATTATACATAAAGGTGTTGGAGCGATTACTGAAACTGACGTTATGTTGGCTTCTGCTTCAGATGCAATCATTATCGGATTTAACGTTCGTCCTGCTGGAAACGCAAGACAGCTTGCTGATAAAGAAGAGATCGATATCCGTTACTATTCTATTATCTATGCAGCAATCGATGACTTGAAAGATGCAATGGAAGGAATGCTTGCTCCAGAGATGAAAGAGGAAGTACTAGGTACTGCCGAAATTAGAGAGATATTCAAAATTTCTAAAGTAGGATCTATTGCAGGTTGTATGGTTATGGATGGTAAAATAGCTAGAAACGCTAAGATCAGAATTATTCGTGACGGTGTTGTAGTTCACGCTGGTGAGCTAAGTGCTTTGAAACGATTTAAGGATGATGTTAAAGAAGTAGCTAAAGGTTATGACTGTGGTATTCAAATTAAAGGATTCAATGACATTGAAGAAAGAGATGTTATCGAAGCATACCATGAAGTTGCAATCAAAAAGAAATTGAAATAAAATTTAATTACTTATATAAATATAAAAATCCCGATTCGTCGGGATTTTTTTTGCTATAAATTTACAAGTATAAATGCCAAGGGCAAGACCGTCATGACGAGCTAGGATTGAACTGGGATAGCTTTAAGTATAGAAATTATGATATGGCAATTGGGCAATTTATTTCTATTGACCCATTAGCAGAAAAATATGCTTATCAATCACCTTATAATTTTTCTGAAAACAGGGTCATAGGAGCAAGAGAATTGGAAGACTTAGAAGCTGAGATGTTATTAATAAATCGTCCGATGGTGTTGTAGAACATGGCCCCCGAGAGATCGCAACAGCAACCAATTCCAAATGGGACGTATGATATTCTCGGTAGTAATGCTGATAAAAACGTAATAGTTGGTTTAGGCTTGTTAAGCAAGATTTTAAGCCTTATAATGATAAAGCTGACGTTAGCTATAGAGACGGATTTAGATTTCATGTAGGGACAGAAAGTTGGGGATGTGTTATGTCTAATGTATTCAAGGAAGATAGAATTCAAGAGTGGAGTATTATAACAAATATTTTGAATTCAACTACTACAGAAACTGTACCAGAGAAGAGAGGTAGTCAAGGATGGAATCCATTTTATTGGCTAGCAAACTTCGGCATATTAACCTGTCATAGGTGAAGTTATAATTAAAGAAAAATAGAAGGATGAATAGTTTGATATGGTTTTTAAGTATCGTGATTATCTGCCTTTGCAGCGTTTAATGCGAGAACAAATGTAACATTAATGGAGTAGAAATAGTTTCATTATTAATACCTAAAGTAGAAAACAAGGAGTTAATTACTGTAAACTAGTAGAGAAAAGTTTTAACAATGACAATATATCTATCAGAATATTATGTTTACTGCACTTCGAGAACTCGGTTGGTTATGTACATGGAGAGCTATTAGTAAGTTTGCTAGTCAAAATTGGGGAACAACAGTTTGTTAATTCATTGAAAAATATAAGTAAAAACGACAAGAATAAAGTTGAGTCGTATCTGGAAGTTGGTTTAGAATGCGTTATATCACATTTAGTTAAAGATGATTTTCCAAAAGTTAATTGTTTTTTAAGGAAGTAGATGTTGTAAATACATAATTCTACTGACGCAATTCTTTTATGAAGCATTAGCAAATTAGATTTTTTGGTGTCTAGTTGTTTTTATAATATTTACATATAATCAACTATTTGTAGTAATGTCGTAGTGAGAATTAAATATATCGAAAAAAAAAGCCACTTCAAAACGGAGTGGCTTTACGATTTTATTACCATAACCAGATGGCTCCGATTTGTTGAAAACGATAGCGCAGATTTGCCATCTGTATCCACAAACAAAGGCATTGTAAACCAATTAAAACAAGAAACCATTCGTCGCGGCGAATGGTTACTTGTAATTCAGTGTAGTTGAATACTTATTAAAGAAGATAGTCGACTTCAATATTTATTTTTGAGGTTTTATCAGATAAGCATTTTCGTACTTTCTACGAATTTCTATTAAATTGCGTTCCGCTTCAATTCGAGTTCTGAAATTACCAACCCAAACTTTGTAATTTGGAGTATTGAAAACAATAGTGCCATCTAAATCTGAAAAATTCTGTTTGCAATCATTTAAAGTCTTTTTTGCTTTGTCACTATCGCCACTAAAAACTTGAATTTTATAGCGCTCATTTACAGTTAGTGAGGGGTTTATTTTTCTTTTTTCATTTAATAATTGTTCGAATTTTGAATCTTGGCTAACTGTCAGGTTTCGATCCTGGGCTTTCGCATTAGTAGATAAAATGCTCAGTAAAATGGAGTAAAAAAAGATGTTTTTTATTATTGAAATTCTCATAACGTAGTGGTTTTTAAGCAAAAATAGTATTTAATGAATGAATGTAAAACATAATTATTATTTAGAACAGTTATAAATTAGAATTAAGACTATTTTAAGGTTTTGAGAATAGTTCATAAGTCGTATTTTTGTCGAAGTTTAAAATAAAGGGACTGTTTTTTATATAAGTGTTTATAGAGAAAACTGTGCCAATTTTTATTAGATAATCATTATATTTTATGAAAAAGGTGGGTAACCATAATTCGAACTCAAGGAAACTATTTGTAAGCTTAGCTTTAATGCTTACGTTTTCCTTAACTTCATTTGCGCAAGATGCTGCTCCAGCTGACGCAACTGAAGCTCCAGTAGCTGCTTTAGGTGGTGACCCGGTAAAGGGTAAAGAACTTTTTAATTCTAATTGTGCTGCGTGTCATAAGCTTGATGCTAAATCAACTGGCCCTGCTCTTAGAGGTATTGCTGAAAAACACGATATGCCTTGGATGTATAAGTGGGTTCAGAATAGTGCTGCACTTATAAAATCTGGAGATAAAGCTGCTGTAAAAGTTTTTGAAGAGAACAATAAAGTTCCTATGACTGCTTTTCCTGCGTTATCTGAATCTAACATAGATGATATCATAGCTTATACTTCTGAAAAGAAAGAAGAGGCTCCAGCTGCCGTTGCAGGTGCTGTTGTTGCAGGCGAATCTAATCAAAGTGGGATATCTGATACTGTGATATTAGGAGCTCTTGCTCTAGTTATGGCAATGTTGGTTGTTATGTTGGTGTTGGTAAACAATGTTTTACGAAAAGTTGCTAAAGCAAACGGTATCGTAATTGAGCCTAAAGCTAAGACTACTCCAATTTGGAAAGCATTTGCTCAGAGTCAATTTTTAGTATTGGTTTCATCTGTTCTTTTATTGCTAGTTAGTGCCTATTTTGTTTATGGCTTCTTAATGCAAGTGGGGGTCGATCAAAATTATGAGCCTATTCAGCCAATACATTTTTCTCATAAAATTCACGCTGGTGATAACGAGATTAACTGTAAGTACTGTCACTCTGCTGCTAGAGTTAGTAAGAATGCGGGAATTCCTTCTTTGAATGTTTGTATGAACTGTCATAAAAGTATAGCTGAAGTTGCTGAAACTACTGCTACACCAGAATACAGCAAAGCATTCTATGATGAGCAAATTGATAAGTTGTATGCAGCTGTGGGCTGGGATAAATCATCTCAATCATACACAGGAAAATCACAACCTGTAAAATGGGTTCGTATTCATAATTTACCTGATTTTGTTTATTTTAACCACTCTCAGCACGTTAGTGTTGCTGGAATTGAGTGTCAAACATGTCACGGTCCAGTTGAAACTTATGAGCTTCAAAAACAATTTGCTCCATTAACAATGGGCTGGTGTATCGATTGTCATAGAAAAACGGATGTAAAAATGGAAGGGAATGAATATTATACTAAAATTCATGAAGAACTTTCTAAAAAATACGGTGTTGAAAAATTGACTGCAGCGCAAATGGGTGGATTAGAGTGTGGTAAATGTCACTATTAATCAAATTATTAAGATTTTAATATTTATATACAATGTCATCAAACAAAAAATACTGGAAAAGTGTTGAAGAACTAGAAAACGGTTCTATTGTTGAGGCGCTTAGAAATAACGAATTTGTTGAACCAATTCCTACTGATGAATTTTTAGGAAGTAAAGAGGCAATGTCTTCTTCAACATCACGTCGTGACTTTTTAAAGTACGTTGGATTTAGTACTGCAGCGGCTACGCTTGCTGCATGTGAAGGTCCAGTTAACAAGTCGATTCCTTATGTATTGCAGCCAGAGCAAATCATTCCTGGGGTAGCAGATTATTATGCTACTTCTGTTTTTGATGGTTTTGATTTTGCAAACCTACTTGTTAAAACTCGCGAAGGGCGTCCTATTAAAATAGATAACAATACTATTTCAGGAGCGAAATTTACTGCTAACGCAAGAATTCACGCATCGATTTTGTCGTTGTATGATAATATGCGTTTGAAAGAGCCGAAAATTGGAGGTAAAGATTCAAATTGGTCTGCTGTAGATTCAAAAATTAAATCAAGTATCGTTGAGGCTAATGCTAAGGGTGGACAAGTAGTATTGTTGACTAATACCTTAGCAAGTCCATCGACTGAAAAATTAATTGGTCAATTTATCGCTTCAAATCCAGGTGCGAAACATGTCATTTATGATGCGGTTTCTTCTTCTGAGGCTTTGGATGCTTTCGAAACTGTTTACGGTGAAAGAGCTTTAGTTGATTATGATTTCTCAAAAGCCTCACTTATAGTTTCTGTAGGTGCAGATTTTCTTGGTGATTGGCAAGGTGGTGGGTATGACTCAGGTTATGCGCAAGGCAGAGTTCCTAAAAACGGAAAAATGTCGCGTCATTTTCAATTAGAAGCAAATATGACTTTGTCTGGTGCTGCTGCTGATAGACGTTTACCGATGTCAACTGCGAATCAAAAACAAGCATTAGTTCATATATATAATATTGTAACTGGTTCTGCAGTTGCTGTAAGTTTAGACGAGGCTTTCAAAGCTGAAGTTACAAAAGCAGCACAGCAATTAAAAGCAGCTGGTTCAAAAGGGGTTTTGGTTTCTGGTATTCAGGATAAAAATGCTCAATTATTAGTTTTAGCTATTAATCAAGTTTTAGCTAGTGAAGCTTTTACTACTACTGGTGCAAGACAAATAAGAAAAGGATCTAACGAAAAAGTAGCTCAGTTAGTTAAGGATATGAAAGCAGGAAGCGTTCATACTTTAATAATGAGTGGTGTTAATCCTGTTTATACTTTGGCTGATTCAGCATCTTTTGTTGAAGGGCTTAAAAAAGTGACTACTTCTGTTTCTTTATCTTTAAAAGAAGATGAAACGGCTCTAGTTAGTAGTATTGCTGCTCCGGTTCCTCATTATCTTGAGGCTTGGGGAGATTTGAGTCTTACTAAGGGGACTTATAGTTTAACTCAACCTACAATTCGTCCATTGTTTGATACAAAACAATTTCAAGATGTTTTAATGTCTTTAAATGGTTTGTCAGGGACTTATTACGATTATATCAAATCAAATTCAGCTTCGATAGTTTCAGGTTCTTCTTGGAATAAAATATTGCATGATGGAGTTTATGTTGGTGCTCCTCAGTCTATCGCTGGTGGTACTGCTGATTATAGTGGAGCTGCAAGTGCATTAGCTAGTTCAAAAGCTGTTCCAGGTTTTGAATTAGTATTGTATACTAAAACAGGAATGGGTGATGGACAGCAAGCAAATAATCCTTGGTTGCAAGAGTTTCCAGATCCTATCACAAGAGTTTCTTGGGATAATTATGTTACTGTTTCAAGCGCAGATGCTAGAGAGTTAACAATGTCTAATGAAATTGTTGCTAATGGAGGTCTTAACGGAAGTTATGCTACAATCACTACGGCTGATGGTTTAAAATTAGAAAACGTGCCTGTAATTGTTCAGCCAGGTCAAGCTGTAGGGACAATTGGATTGGCTTTAGGATATGGTCGCAAAGCGGCTTTGAAAGAAGAAATGCAAGTAGGTGTTAATGCTTACTCTTTATATAAAGGTTTTAATAATGTGCAATCTGTTACATTAGAAAAAGCTGGCGGAGATCACGAGTTTGCTTGCGTTCAAGGTCAAAAAACATTAATGGGTAGAGGAGATATTATCAAAGAAACATCTTTGGAAATCTTTAATACTAAAGATGCTAAGTTATGGAACCCAGTTCCTATGGTATCCTTAGATCATAAAGAAGTAGAAGCTACTACAGTAGATTTATGGGATTCTTTTGATCGTTCGGTTGGACATCACTTTAATCTTTCTATTGATTTGAATGCTTGTACTGGATGTGGTGCTTGTGTTATTGCTTGTCATGCTGAGAACAATGTTCCTGTAGTAGGAAAATCTGAGATAAGAAGAAGTCGTGATATGCACTGGTTGCGTATTGATAGATATTATTCTTCTGAAAGTACATTTGAAGGTGATAACCAAAGAAAAAATAATATTTCTGGTTTGTCAAGTTCATTGTCTACATTCAATGAAATGGAAAAAGCAGGAGATAATCCTCAAGTTTCATTCCAGCCGGTAATGTGTCAGCATTGTAATCATGCGCCATGTGAAACTGTTTGTCCTGTAGCGGCAACATCACATAGCCGTCAAGGTCAAAACCATATGGCATATAACAGATGTGTTGGTACGCGTTATTGTGCTAACAACTGTCCTTATAAAGTACGTCGTTTTAACTGGTTCTTGTATAACAAAAACAGTGAGTTTGATTATCATATGAATGATGATCTAGGACGTATGGTTTTAAATCCTGATGTGAATGTTCGTTCTCGTGGAGTTATGGAAAAATGTTCAATGTGTATTCAAATGACACAAGCGACTATTTTAAATGCTAAAAAAGAAGGAAGAGAAATCGTTGATGGTGAATTCCAAACTGCATGTTCAAATGCTTGTTCTAACGGAGCAATGACTTTTGGAGATGTTAATGATAAAGCAAGTCAAATTACTAAATTAGTAGAAGATGATAGAATGTATCATTTACTAGAGCATGTTGGAACGAAACCAAATGTGATTTATCACGTGAAAGTTAGAAATACTTAGTACAAAAAATTATTAATTAAGAAACAAGATAAAGGATTATGTCGTCTCACTACGAAGCAACCATTAGAAAACCTTTAGTTATAGGTGATAGATCTTATCACGACGTAACAGTTGATGTAGCTGCACCTGTTGAAGGGAAAGCAAACAAACATTGGTGGATTGTATTTTCAATCGCATTAGCAGCTTTCCTTTGGGGAATAGGCTGTATAATTTACACCGTATCTACAGGTATTGGAACATGGGGATTAAATAAAACAGTTGGTTGGGCATGGGATATCACAAACTTCGTTTGGTGGGTTGGTATCGGACATGCAGGAACATTAATATCCGCGGTATTATTATTATTCCGTCAACGATGGAGAATGGCGATTAACCGTTCTGCAGAAGCAATGACAATTTTCTCCGTTATCCAAGCGGGTTTATTTCCAATTATTCACATGGGTCGCCCATGGTTAGCGTACTGGGTTTTACCAATACCAAATCAATTTGGATCTCTATGGGTGAATTTCAATTCACCATTACTTTGGGATGTATTTGCAATTTCTACTTACTTGTCAGTGTCATTAGTGTTCTGGTGGACTGGATTGTTACCTGATTTTGCTATGCTAAGAGATAGAGCGATCACTCCTTTTAATAAAAGAGTTTATTCTATTCTTAGTTTTGGATGGAGTGGTAGAGCAAAAGACTGGCAACGTTTTGAAGAAGTATCTTTAGTTCTTGCAGGATTAGCTACTCCACTTGTACTTTCTGTACACACCATTGTATCGATGGACTTTGCTACCTCTGTAATACCAGGATGGCATACTACAATTTTCCCTCCTTACTTTGTCGCTGGAGCGGTTTTCTCTGGATTTGCAATGGTAAATACCTTGCTTATTATTATGAGAAAGGTTTCGAATCTAGAAGCATACATTACTATTCAGCATATTGAATTAATGAACATTGTAATTATGATTACAGGTTCTATTGTAGGGGTTGCTTATATTACTGAGCTTTTCATTGCATGGTATTCAGGAGTTGAATATGAGCAATATGCTTTCTTAAATAGAGCTACTGGACCTTACTGGTGGGCATATTGGTCAATGATGACATGTAATGTTTTTTCTCCACAATTTATGTGGTTCAAGAAATTAAGAACAAGTATTATGTTTTCATTTATCATTTCGATTGTTGTAAATATCGGAATGTGGTTTGAAAGATTTGTAATTATTGTTACTTCTTTACATAGAGATTATTTACCTTCATCATGGACAATGTTTTCACCAACGTTTGTAGATATAGGGATTTTTATAGGAACAATTGGTTTTTTCTTTGTATTGTTTTTATTGTACTCTAGAACATTCCCTGTAATTGCACAGGCAGAGGTTAAAACGATATTGAAGGGAACTGGAGATAATTACAAAAGAGAAAGAGAAGCAAATAAAGATTCACACCATGAGTAATAAAGTAATATACGCCATTTATAATGACGATGATATATTGATGGATGCGGTTAAACAAACCAGAGCAGCTCATCACCATATTGAAGAAGTTTTTACTCCATTTCCGGTTCACGGTTTGGATAAAGCAATGGGACTTGCGCCAACTAGATTAGCTATATGTTCGTTCATATACGGTTGTATTGGTATTTCATTTGCTACTTGGATGATGAATCTTATTATGATTCAAGATTGGCCACAAGATATTGGTGGAAAACCAAGTTTTAGCTACATTCAAAATATGCCGGCATTTGTGCCAATTATGTTTGAAATGACCGTGTTTTTTGCAGCGCATTTAATGGTAATTACTTTTTATATGAGAAGTAGATTGTGGCCATTCAAAGAAGCTGAAAATCCTGATGTTAGAACTACAGATGACCACTTCTTAATGGAAGTAGCGATTAACAATAACGAAGAAGAATTAGTTTCTTTTTTCCAAAGTACAGGAGCTGTAGAAGTTAAAGTAATTGAAAAGAATTAATCTAGATATGAAAAGGGTATATAAAATAACACTATTATTTGGTATTACTATTTTAGTAGCATCTTGCCATAATAATAAAGCACCGAACTATCAGTACTTTCCAAACATGTACGAATCAGTAGGATATGAAACATATGCTGAATCGGATGCGTTCAAAAACGGTAAAGTAGCGCAATTGCCTGCTGAAGGAACTATCAATAGAGGTTTTGAGCCTTATGATTATGAAAATTCAACTGCTGGTTATGAGTTAGCGAAAGCGAATCTTAAATCACCATTGGATTCTTTAGATAGAAATTCTGAAAAAGGAAAAATACTATATGAAATTTATTGCACCTCTTGCCACGGTAATGCTGGAGATGGTAAAGGGAAATTAGTCGAAAGAGAAAAATTCCTTGGGGTTCCTAGTTATAAAGACAGAGTAATCACTGAAGGAAGTATTTTTCATGTAGAAACTTTTGGATTAAATTCAATGGGAGCTCATGCTAATCAATTAAGTACACACGAACGTTGGTTAGTTGCTGACTACGTGCTTAAACTTAAAAGCCAATTATAATTGTTGAACAAACTGATCGTAATAGATATGTATACATTTTCAAATAAATTAAAAACTTTTTCTTTCATCTTGATGGCCGTAGGTCTATTAGGAATAGGGTATGGTTTTTTGAATGCACCGAAAGATATTCAAGAAGTTGAACATCTTCTTGCAGCAGAAAGTCATGGAGGTCACGGAGAGGCAACTCATGGGGAAGCAACTCATGGTGAGTCGAAATCTTCTGAAGACGCTCATGTAGGAGCTGCTGAGCATACAACTGCTCATGATGTTAAAGAGGCTGCCGAACACCAAGAACATTTAAATCATGTTTTGCATCAGTTGCAAAACAAGCCTTGGGCAGCACTTTATGTTGCTTGTATTTTCTTTCTACTACTTTCTATGGGAGTTTTAGCTTTCTATGCAATTCAGCAAGTAGCACAGGCAGGCTGGTCTCCAGTTTTATTTAGAGTGATGCAAGGTCTTACTGCTTACTTACCTGTAGGATCAGTTATATTTTTTGTAATATTAATTATGTGTGGACTACACTTTAATCATTTATTCATTTGGTTAGATCCTGAAGTGGTTGCGCATGATAAATTAATAGCAAACAAGGCAGGTTATTTAAACTTTCCATTTTGGATTATTAGAGCAGCTATATTTTTAATTGGGTGGAATTTATACAGATACTATTCCGCTAAAAATTGTTTAGCTCAAGATGCATCTAATGATGATAGTTACTACAAAAAGAACTTTAATATCTCAGCGGGATTCTTAGTATTCTTTATTGTTACTGAATCTATTATGTCTTGGGACTGGATTATGTCAATAGATCCACACTGGTTTAGTACCTTGTTTGGATGGTATGTTTTCGCTAGTTTCTTTGTAAGTGGTATCACTGCAATTGCATTGGTTACTGTTTACTTAAAATCTAGAGGTTTCTTAGAGCACGTAAACACTAGTCATATTCACGATTTAGCAAAATTCATGTTCGGAATTAGTGTTTTCTGGACGTACTTATGGTTTTCTCAATTCATGTTAATATGGTATGCTAATATTCCTGAAGAGGTAACGTACTTTATAACTAGAATACAATTGTATAATCTTCCATTTTTTGGAGCGGTAGTTATGAATTTCTTATTTCCATTACTAATTCTAATGCATAGTGATTTTAAAAGAATCACATGGGTAATTTGTATGGTAGGTGTAGTGATTTTAGTAGGGCATTATCTTGACTTCTTTAATATGATTATGCCAGGAACAGTAGGTGATAGATGGTTTATTGGTATTCCTGAAATTGCATCAGTTCTTTTCTTTCTTGGATTGTTTATTTATTCTGTATTTACAGCCTTAACTAAAGCTCCTTTATTGCCAAAAAGAAATCCATTTATAGAAGAAAGTAAACATTTTCATTATTAATATTTAAAGAGATAAACAGATGACAAGTTTGTTGGTAATTATAGTTTTAGTTTTATTAGCTGTTGCTTTATGGCAGTTGACAAAGATATTTGATCTTACTCAGGTAGGTTCAAATGTGGATAGTTCAGAAGTGGCTACAGATAAGGATAACGATATTCAAGGTTATTTAATGTTTGGTTTTTTAGCCTTCATTTATATCTTTACAATATATGGTCTGTTTACTTGGGGGCCTCTTGTACTTCATACGCCAGCATCTGCACATGGTGGGGAAATTGATTTCCTAATGAATATTACTTGGGTTTTAATTTTTATTGTTCAAGCAATAACACAGGTGTTATTACATTATTTTGCTTTTAAATACAGAGGAAAGCAAGGTCAAAAAGCATTGTTTTTTGCTGATAATAATAAATTAGAAGCAATTTGGAGTGTTATTCCTGCGGTTGTTTTAGCTGGATTGATTCTTTATGGTCTTTATGCGTGGACAAACATTATGTTTATTGACGAAGATGAAGATACTGTAGTAGTTGAATTATATGCTCAGCAATTTAAATGGACTGCTAGAGTAGCTGGAGCAGATAATGTTTTAGGAAAAGCGAATGTAAGATATATCGAGGGTGTTAATACTTTGGGTGTAGATTTAGCTGATCCTTATGCGCAAGATGATATTGTAGTTTCGGAATTACACATACCAAAGGGAAAGAAAATTCATTTTAAGATTAGATCTCAAGATGTACTTCACTCAGCGTACATGCCTCACTTTAGAGCGCAAATGAACTGTGTTCCCGGAATGGTTACTGAATTTGCTTTCGAACCAATTTATACAACTTCTGAATATAGAGAGTTGCCTTATATGATTGAAAAAGTAGCGAACATTAATGCTATTCGTACTAAGAAAAGTGCTGCTTTAGTTGCCAAAGGAGAAACTGCATTAGACCCTTATACTTTTGATTATTTACTTCTTTGTAATAAAATATGTGGTTCATCACATTATAATATGCAAATGAAAATTGTTGTAGATACACCGGAAGATTATAAAGCTTGGTTAAAAGAGCAAACTGTTTTAGCTGAACAAGTTAAAGCTGCTGCGACACCAGCTCCTGTTGAAGGTGTGATGGAAGCTGATAGCTTAAAAGTAAAAGAAACAGCGGCTACTTCTAAAGTAGTAATGAAATAATTATTAAGAATATTTAAAGTACACATATATGTCAGCAGAAGTTCACGATCACGAACACCACCATAAAGATACTTTCATTACTAAATATATCTTTAGTATTGATCACAAAATGATTGCCAAACAATACCTTATAACGGGTATTATTATGGGTGTCATTGGTGTAGGAATGTCATTACTTTTCAGAATGCAATTAGCATGGCCAGAAGAGTCTTTTAGAATTTTTAATATACTACTTGGTGATAAATGGGCTCCAAATGGAGTTATGACAAATGATATTTATTTATCCTTAGTTACTATACATGGTACCATCATGGTATTCTTTGTGTTAACTGCAGGATTAAGTGGTACCTTTAGTAATTTATTGATTCCACTTCAAATTGGGGCTCGAGATATGGCCTCTGGATTTATGAATATGATTTCGTATTGGTTATTCTTTTTATCAAGTGTAATCATGATTGGGTCTTTATTTGTTGAGTCAGGACCTGCAAATGCTGGTTGGACCATTTATCCTCCTTTAAGTGCATTGCCACAATCGATTTCTGGTTCAGGACTAGGTATGACACTATGGTTAGTTTCTATGGCTATCTTTATTGCATCTTCATTAATGGGATCCTTAAATTATATAGTTACTGTGATTAACTTAAGAACAAAAGGAATGTCCATGACAAGATTGCCACTTACAATTTGGGCTTTCTTTGTAACTGCAATTATTGGAGTTGTTTCATTTCCAGTTTTATTGTCTGCTGCATTGTTATTGATTTTTGATAGAAGTTTTGGTACCTCTTTCTTCCTTTCTGATATTTATATTGCTGGTGAAGTTTTACATTATCAAGGTGGTTCTCCGGTTCTATTTGAGCACTTGTTTTGGTTCTTAGGACATCCAGAGGTGTATATTGTTATTTTACCTGCATTAGGTATTACTTCTGAAATTATAGCGACCAATTCTCGTAAACCAATTTTTGGTTACAGAGCGATGATTATGTCTATTATAGCAATTGCCTTTTTATCTACGATTGTTTGGGGACACCATATGTTTATCTCAGGAATGAATCCATTTCTAGGTTCTGTATTTACCTTTACAACTTTATTAATTGCAATTCCTTCAGCGGTAAAAGCATTTAATTACATAACGACGTTATGGAAAGGAAATTTACAGTTGAACCCTGCAATGTTGTTTTCAATTGGATTAGTTTCTACTTTTATAACAGGAGGTTTAACAGGTATTATTCTTGGAGATAGTACACTTGATATTAACGTACACGATACTTATTTTGTAGTGGCTCACTTTCACTTGGTGATGGGTATATCTGCGCTTTATGGAATGTTTGCAGGGGTTTACCATTGGTTCCCTAGAATGTTTGGAAGAATGCTTAACAAAAACTTAGGTTATGTACACTTTTGGGTAACTGCAATATGTGCTTATGGTGTGTTTTTCCCGATGCACTTTATCGGATTAGCAGGTCTGCCTAGACGTTATTATACAAACACAGCATTTCCTTTATTTGACGATTTACAAAACGTAAACGTTCTTATAACTGTTTTTGCATTAGTTGGTGGGGCGTTTCAATTAGTATTTTTATACAATTTCTTTAGTAGTATTTTCTACGGAAAGAAAGCTGTTATGAATCCTTGGAAATCAAATACACTTGAATGGACTGCACCTGTGGAGCATATTCACGGTAACTGGCCAGGAGAGATTCCAGAAGTTCACCGTTGGCCTTACGATTATAGTAATCCAAATCATGACGTAGATTTTGTACCGCAAAATGTACCAATGAAACCAGGTGAAGAAGTTTTACATCACTAAAAATATTAAAAAGCCTCTGCGTAAGTAGAGGCTTTTTTTTGTGCGGTGATTCGTGAATTAATTATTTGGATTGCTGTTTTTAATCTTTTAGCATTTATAATTTATAATTTATAATTCGAAATTGCTTTGCTATCTTTGTTACATGAATGAAAATTTAGATCCAACAACTAACGGGTACAATTCTGAAGAATTTGATCTCGAAAAAAAACTTAGACCTTTATCCTTTGATGATTTTGCAGGTCAAGATCAAATATTGGAAAACCTTAAAGTTTTTGTGGAAGCAGCAAATCAGAGAAATGAAGCTTTAGATCATACTCTTTTTCATGGTCCTCCGGGATTAGGGAAAACTACTTTGGCCAATATATTGGCCAATGAGTTACAAGTAGGAATCAAGATTACGTCTGGTCCTGTTTTGGATAAGCCAGGTGATTTAGCAGGACTTTTAACAAATCTTGAAGAACGTGATGTTTTGTTTATTGACGAAATACATCGCTTAAGTCCTATTGTGGAAGAGTATTTATATTCTGCAATGGAGGACTTTAAGATTGATATCATGATTGAATCAGGTCCAAATGCTAGGACTGTTCAAATTAATCTTAACCCATTTACTTTAATTGGAGCGACAACTCGTTCGGGACTTTTGACAGCACCAATGCGTGCTCGTTTTGGAATATCATCTCGATTACAATATTACACTGCAGAACTTCTAACGACAATTGTGGAAAGAAGTGCATCAATATTAAAAATGCCAATTTCAATGGATGCGGCAATAGAAATTGCAGGAAGAAGCAGGGGAACACCTCGTATTGCGAATGCTTTATTGCGTCGTGTGCGTGATTTTGCCCAAATTAAAGGAAATGGAACAATTGATATAGAGATTGCTCGATACGCTTTAAAAGCTTTAAATGTCGATGCTCATGGCCTTGATGAAATGGACAATAAAATATTGAATACCATTATCGATAAATTCAAAGGTGGGCCTGTTGGACTTTCAACATTGGCGACAGCCGTATCAGAAAGTAGTGAAACTATTGAAGAAGTATATGAACCTTTCCTAATTCAAGAAGGTTTTATCATGCGTACGCCGCGAGGTCGTGAAGTAACGGACAAAGCCTATAGACATCTAGGAAAAGTTAATACAAATATTCAAGGAAATCTTTTTTAAATTTTTGAAGCTTTATCCTGCTGTCCGCTGTATCTTTTTATGGCAATAAAAGCCATAAAAAGGATGCCGCTACCATCAGGGCTAGTATAAATCGTTTAATCATAGTAATTATTACTTCAAAGTCAAAATACACGCAATTTATTAAATCCGAAGCAAAACGCCTCGGATTTTTATCTTGTGGTGTTTCTAAAGCAGGGTTTCTTGAACAAGAGGCACCTAGGCTTGAAAAATGGTTGAATAATAATCATAATGGGCAAATGTCCTATATGGAAAATAATTTTGACAAGCGATTAGATCCTACATTGCTGGTTGATGGTGCTAAAAGTGTAATTTCGTTAGTATTGAATTACTATCCTCAAAGGTTGCAAGTTGAAAACTCCTATAAGATTTCGAAATATGCCTATGGTACAGATTATCACTATGTAATTAAAGAAAAACTTAAAGAATTGCTGTTTTCTATTCAAGAGAATATCGGTGAGGTTGCTGGTCGTGCTTTTGTTGATTCAGCTCCTGTTCTGGATAAAGCTTGGGCTGCCAAAAGTGGTTTGGGTTGGATAGGGAAAAACAGCAATCTATTAACTCAAAAAGTAGGTTCGTTTTATTTCATAGCAGAACTTATTGTTGATTTAGATTTAGACTATGATTTTGCCACAACGGATCATTGCGGTACTTGCACTGCTTGTATCGATGCCTGTCCTACTCAGGCAATTGTAGCACCTTATGTTGTAGATGGAAGCAAATGTATTTCTTATTTTACTATCGAATTAAAAGAAAATATTCCGCAGGAGATGAAAGGCCAGTTTGATGATTGGGCTTTTGGCTGTGATGTTTGCCAAGATGTTTGTCCCTGGAATAAGTTTTCAAAACCACATAACGAACCTTTATTTAATCCGAATACCGAGATTCTTTCGATGTCTAAAAAAGATTGGGATGAAATAACCGAAGAGACTTTTAAAGCAGTATTTAAGGATTCACCTTTAAATAGGTCGAAATATACGGGGTTGAAACGAAATATAGATTTCCTAAAGTAAGGGTATTTTTAGACGTTAATTTAGTTTTTTTTAATGAAAATGTTACAGTATTTATTGATGCTGTATATGTTTTTATTTTAGAATTAGTATTTAAGTTATTTGATAAAACTGATTTAATTATACTTTTTTTAAGAAAAATAGCGTTTATATTCTATTTTTTTTAACTTTATGGTCAACTAAAATTTTTCGACATGACTGTAAATCAAATATTAAGCATTAAAGGACATGATGTCTATTCTATTGTTTCGACCATCACGGTTTATGAAGCTTTAAAAGTAATGGGCGAGAAGAATGTTGGTGCTGTTTTAGTAATTGAGGATAATCGACTTCAAGGAATACTTTCTGAAAGGGATTATGCTCGAAAAATTGTATTGAAGAATAAAGCCTCTAAGGATACTTTGGTACACGAAATCATGGAGCGTAATATGATTACTGTGAAACCATCGGACCATCTCGATTTTTGTATGGAATTGATGAGTACAAAGCGAATCAGACATTTACCGGTTGTGGACGACAAATCCGTTTTGGGAGTTATTTCTATTGGAGATGTTGTAAAGTCGATAATAGAAGTGCAAAAAGAAACAATTCAACACTTAGATTCTTATATTAGTGGAACGAAAGTATAGGCTCAAGCAGAGACTAAATATTATTATAGCCGCAATCGTTGTGGCTATTTAATTTTTAGCACTATTTGATTGGTTTTTTATAAAAGATAAAGATAAATACCTGCTTTTTAAATCAAGTCTTCTATCTTTGTCTACTACAATAAAATGTAAAATAATGAATAAAAACAGTAAAAGAAGAGAGGCATTGCTTTATCACGCAAAGCCAACTCCAGGGAAAATTCAAGTAGTACCTACTAAGAAATATGCAACACAAAGAGATTTATCTCTTGCTTACTCTCCAGGTGTGGCTGAGCCTTGTTTAGAAATTGCAAAAGATGTTGATAATGTCTATAAATATACGGCCAAAGGAAATTTAGTTGCCGTTATCACAAATGGTACCGCAGTTTTAGGTCTTGGAGATATAGGACCTGAGGCATCTAAACCAGTTATGGAAGGAAAAGGTTTGTTGTTTAAAATATTTGCTGATATTGATGTTTTTGACATCGAAATTGGTACAAAGGATATTGAAGAATTTATTCAAACTGTTAAGAATATAGCGCCAACTTTTGGAGGGATTAATTTAGAAGATATAAAAGCTCCTGAATCTTTCGAAATTGAACGTCGATTAGTAGAAGAATTGAATATTCCTGTCATGCATGATGATCAGCATGGAACAGCTATTATTTCATCGGCAGCCTTGATAAATGCTTTGGAATTAGCAAATAAAAAAGCTGAAGATGTAAAAATGGTTGTTTCAGGAGCAGGATCAGCTGCATTAGCTTGTGCTGATTTATATATTCTATTAGGTGTTAAGATGGAAAACATTTTAATGTTTAATAGTAAAGGATTGCTGACTAAAGACAATCCTGCATTGTCAGAAATGCAATTAAAATACGCTAAGGATATTGCGCCATTAACTCTTGAAGAAGCATTAGTAGGCTGTGATATTTTCTTAGGCTTGTCCTCAGGAAATATTATGACGCCACAAATGTTGCTTGGAATGGCCGATAACCCAATCGTTTTTGCAATGGCTAATCCAGATCCAGAGATCGACTATAACTTGGCTATGGATACACGTAAAGATATTATCATGGCAACGGGAAGGTCTGACCATCCTAATCAAGTGAATAATGTTCTTGGATTTCCATATATTTTTAGAGGCGCGTTAGACGTTCGTGCAACAAAAATTAATGAAGCGATGAAAATGGCTGCAGTAAAAGCCTTGGCGTCACTTGCAAAAGAATCAGTACCAGAACAAGTTAACATTGCTTACGGTGAAACTAAATTAGTTTTTGGTAGAGAATATATTATTCCAAAACCTTTTGACCCAAGATTAATTACTATCGTTGCTCCTGCTGTTGCAAAAGCAGCAATGGACTCTGGTGTGGCTTTAAATCCAATAACGGATTGGGATAAATATGAAGAAGGTTTACTAGACCGATTGGGTAACGATAATAAAATGGTTCGCTTGATAACTAATAGAGCGAAGATGGAGCCGAAGCGAATTGTATTTGCTGAAGCTGATCATCTGGATGTATTAAAAGCGGCTCAAATTGTTTTAGAAGAAGGAATAGGACATCCTATTTTACTTGGAAATAAAGAAATTATATTAGAGTTAAAAGAAGAATTAGGTTTTGATGCCGATATAGAGATTATTGATCCTAAAATAAAAGAAGAAGATGCGAGGCGCAATAGATTTGCAACTACGTATTGGGAATCTAGAAAAAGAAAAGGAATCTCTTTCTATGATGCTCAAAAATTAATGCGGGAACGCAATTACTTCGCCGCTATGATGGTGAACGAAGGAGAGGCCGACGGATTAGTTACTGGACATTCTAGAAGCTATTCTTCGGTAGTTAGGCCAATGCTGCAATTAGTTGATAAAGCAGTAGGAGCTTCGATAGTTGCTACTACAAATATTATGATGACTGCTCGTGGTCCAATGTTTTTATCAGATACAGCAATAAACATTAACCCAACGGCAGATGAATTAGCTAAAATTGCGATTATGACAGCAAAAACGGCGAAAATGTTTGGAGTAGAACCAGTTATAGCAATGGTTTCTTACTCTAATTTTGGTTCGTCTAGTAGTGCTGGCGCTGCCAAAGTAAGAGAAGCAGTAGCTTATCTACATGAACATCATCCTGAATTAGTAATCGATGGCGAGTTACAAGCAGATTTTGCTTTGAACCCAGAGATGTTAAAAGAGAAATTTCCATTTTCTAAATTGGCAGGGAAAAAAGTAAATACTTTAATTTTCCCTAACCTTGAATCAGCAAATATTACCTATAAATTATTGAAAGAGTTGAATAAAGTCGATTCTATAGGGCCTATTATGATGGGAATGAGTAAGCCAGTTCATATTTTCCAACTTGGTGCAAGTGTAGAGGAAATGGTCAATATGGCGGCAATCGCAGTTATTGATGCACAAGAGAAACAAAAGAAAAAAAATAATTAAATTAAATGCTATATTGCTTACCATGATTTTTGATTGTGGTAAGCTTTTTTTTTTGGAATAAATTTAAGATTTAATGATAGCACATTTACAAGGTAAACTAGTTGAAAAAACACCTACACAAGTAGTAATTGATTGTGCTGGTGTGGGGTATGAAGTGAATATTTCCTTACATACTTATTCATTAATTCCAGCAACTGATTTTATTAAGCTTTATACTTATCTTCAAATTAAAGAGGATGCGCATACTTTATTTGGATTTGTTGAAAAATCAGAAAGAGAGATTTTTAAATTGTTGCTTTCCGTTTCAGGTATTGGGGCTAGTATTGCCAGAACGATGCTATCTTCTTTAGATCCAAAACAAATTACAAATGCAATAGGATCAGGTGATGTAGTTACAATTCAATCGATTAAAGGAATTGGGAGTAAAACCGCTCAAAGGGTAATTCTCGATTTAAAAGATAAAATACTGAAATTGTATGATTTAGATGAAGTTTCAATGTCGCAAAGCAATACAAACAGAGATGAAGCGTTATCAGCTTTGGAGGTTTTAGGTTTTGTTAGAAAAACATCAGAAAAAATTATTGAAAAAATTGTAAAAGAAGATCCAGAAGCTTCTGTGGAGTCGATCATAAAAAAGGCTTTAAAAAACTTATAAATCAAACATAGTAACACGAATTGTATGCATAAAATTTGTACTTTTTTGATTGTTTTATTTTGCAGTTTCGCGTCTGTAGCTCAGGTAAATGAGCAAAGTCAAGATACCACAAAAACTGGTTTTTCTTTAGGGAAGGTTCAGATAAAAGATCCACAAAGTATCTTGTCAGCGTATACATATGACCCTGTTACGGACAGATATATTTATACTAATTCAGTTGATGGATTTTCAATTAATTACCCCATTATATTAACGCCAAAAGAGTATGAAAAGTTAGTGCTTAAAGAGTCCATGAGAGACTATTTTAAACAAAAGACTGATGCTATTGATGGTAAAAAAGAAGGTAGTGAAGTCGCTAAAAAAGATTTATTACCAAAATACTACGTGAATTCTAATCTTTTTGAATCCATTTTTGGTAGTAATACAATCGATGTTAAACCTACTGGTTCCGTTGAAATGGACTTAGGTATGCGTTACACAAAGCAAGATAATCCCTCGTTTTCTCCACGAAATAGGTCTAATTTATCTTTTGATTTTAATCAAAGGATAAGCATGAGTTTAATGGGAAAAGTAGGTACAAGGCTTAATGTTAATGCGAATTATGATACGCAATCCACTTTTGCATTTCAGAATTTAATGAAATTGGAATACGCTCCTTCTGAGGATGATATTATTCAAAAAATTGAAGTTGGAAACGTAAGTATGCCTTTAAATAGTTCATTAATTAGAGGTGCGCAAAGTTTATTTGGAGTAAAAACCCAACTACAGTTTGGAAAAACAACAGTGACGGGCGTGTTTTCTGAACAAAAATCACAGACAAAAAGTGTGGTGGCACAAGGCGGAGGTACGATCGAGAATTTTGATATTTATGCTCTTGATTATGATAATGATAGGCACTTTTTCCTTTCTCAATATTTTAGAAATAAATATGATGCTTCCTTAAAAAACTATCCGTTTATTGATAGCAGAGTTCAAATATCAAGATTAGAGATTTGGGTTACTAATAAACAAACCCGGGTAAATACCACTTCTAATAATTTAAGAAATATTATTGCACTGCAAGATTTAGGGGAAGGGCAATTGTCAGGGATTCCAGATAATGAAGTGGTGGTTTTAGATCCTTCTACAGGGATGTTCAATAATCCTTTTGACACTCCATCTGATAACTCAAACAATGATTATGATCCCGCGCAAATTCTAACAGGAACAGGTTTGCTGAATAATAATATTCGCGAAATTGTAACTTCAAGATCAGGATTTAATGTTACTGTAAGCGAGGGGCAAGATTATTCAAAATTAGAAAATGCAAGAAAATTAAATTCTAATGAGTATACCTATAATGCACAATTGGGTTATATTTCCTTGCAACAAAGGCTAGCTAATGACGAAGTTTTAGCGGTAGCTTATCAATATACTATTGGTGATAAAGCATACCAAGTAGGAGAATTTGGGAGCGATGGCATAGACGCAACGGTTGTAACGGGCGACAGCCCTTCAAATCAGGCAATAATAACACAGAGTTTAATTTTGAAAATGCTGAAAAGCAATTTGACCAATGTTAAAAACCCAGTGTGGAATTTGATGATGAAAAATATTTATCAGATTCCTGGTGCTTACCAAGTAAAACAAGAAGATTTTAGGTTTAATATTCTTTATACAGATCCATCTCCTTTAAATTATATCACTGAAGTACCAGGGAGCCCATTTCCTCCAAATCCTACTCCAAGTAATCGAGTTGCCGAAACGCCATTACTAAAAGTCTTCAACCTCGATAAGTTAAATTATAATAATGATCCACAAACGGGAGGTGACGGTTTTTTTGATTTTATGCAAGGCATTACAATCGATTCTCAAAATGGGCGATTAATTTTTACAACCAAAGAACCTTTTGGGGAATTGCTGTTTTCTAAATTATCGAATACTGGTTCAACTGAAAATTATAACGATGCCAGTACATACAATCCAAATCAAAAGAAATATGTTTTTAGAAACATGTATCGAAATACACAATCTGGCGCACTACAGGACAGTGATAAAAACAAATTTCTTTTAAGAGGAAAGTATAAATCCTCGGGTGGTGAAGGAATTCCCATTGGAGCTTTCAACGTGCCTCAGGGATCTGTTGTTGTGACAGCCGGCGGAAGAATTCTAGTAGAAGGAATTGATTATAGTGTGAATTATCAATTAGGGAGAGTTCAAATTTTAGATCCTTCACTTCAAGCTTCAAATACACCAATTAGTGTTTCTTTAGAAAATAACTCTATTTTCGGGCAGCAAACCAGGCGATTTATGGGAGTAAATGTGGAGCATAAGATTTCAGATAATTTTTTGGTCGGCGGTACTTTCTTAAAAATGACTGAAAAACCATTTACTCAGAAATCGAGTTTTGGTCAGGAATCAGTCAACAATACTATTTTTGGATTCAATACTAACTTTTCTACCGAAGTTCCTTTTCTAACCAGATTAGTGAATATGTTGCCTAACGTCGATACTGATGTACCATCAAACCTTTCTGTAAGAGGAGAAATAGCATTTTTAAAACCAGATTCGCCAAAAGCGGATCAGTTTGAAGGTGAATCCACTATTTATGTCGATGATTTCGAAGGTTCTCAAACCACCATAGACATGCGTTCTGCCTACGCCTGGAGCTTATCGTCAACACCAGAAAGAAATACGCGAAGTAGCTATGACTTTAATGGCAATGCCAATGATTTAAGTTATGGTTTTAAAAGATCTCGACTGTCATGGTATTCTATTGATCCCGTATTTTACACGCAAAAACCTTCAGGAATTTCTAACGACGACTTGTCATTTAATACAACAAGAAGAATCTTTAGTGAAGAGCTTTATCCTTTGACCGACATTGCGCAAGGGCAATCCCAAGTCATAAATACTTTGGATTTAAGTTACTATCCGTCCGAACGTGGTGCTTATAATAACAATATAAATTTTGCTACAGATCCAAAAAGTAATTTTGGAGGGATTATGAGGTCTTTAAATGCTACTAATTTCGAACAAGGAAATGTAGAATACATTCAATTTTGGGTGATGGATCCTTATGTAGGTAAAGGAGCGATTCCTCAAAATAATGCAGGAAAGTTATATTTCAATTTAGGTGAAATATCGGAAGATATTTTGAAAGATGGAAGAAAACAATATGAAAATGGACTTGGACCTGATCAAATAGTGGTTAATCCAAGACCGCTTTGGGGAGATGTTCCTGCTTCACAATCTTTAATCTATGCCTTTGATGCCAATGCTAATAATCGAGCGAATCAAGATATAGGTTTAGACGGATTGTCTGATGCTAATGAAGGTGAAGTGTACACAAATTTTGCATCAGAATTAGATCCAGCTGCTGATAATTATACTTATTATTTGAATACTACCGGGAGTATATTGGACCGTTATAAAAAATATAATGGAGTAGAAGGAAACTCTGATGTAGATATCAATAGTGCTAACAGAGGTTCGTCTACAGTTCCAGATGTAGAGGATATTAATAGAGATAATACCATGAATACCATCAATGCTTATTATGAATACAGCATCGATGTAAAGCCAAATCCAATTATTGGACAAAATTACATTACCGATATTAGAGATACGCAGGTAACTTTAGCTAATGGCGAAATAACAGATGCAAGGTGGATTCAGTTTAAAATTCCTGTTACCCAGCCGCAGAATACAATAGGAAATATTTCCGATTTCCGCTCGATTCGGTTTATGAGGATGTTTATGACCGGCTTTGATCAGGAAGTGACGGTTCGTTTCGGTTCGCTAGATTTAGTAAGAGGAGAATGGAGAAGGTATACAAATACGCTTGACTTCAACGATACAAATGTAATTGATGATGGAACTGAATTTGACGTCTCAGCTGTTAATGTGCAAGAAAATAATGAAAGATGTCCTATTAATTACATTACCCCTCCGGGTGTACAGCGAGAGCAATTGTACAATAATAATACGCTTATTAATCAAAACGAACAATCCTTGTCGTTAAGAGTTTCAGGTGATGGACTAGAAACTGAAGATTCGAGAGCAGTTTTTAAAAATGTTAGTATTGACATGCGACAATTTAAAAAACTAAAAATGTTTTTACATGCGGAATCATTACCAAATGAAACGGTGCTTAGAGACAATCAAATGGTAGGATTTATTCGTTTTGGAAATGATTTTACACAGAATTTTTACCAAATCGAAATTCCTTTAAAGGTGACTGTTCCTTCTACCTCTGGAACATCAAATTGTGGTCCATTGACTGCTGAGGAAGTCTGGCCAGAAGAAAACGAAATCGATTTGGCATTGTCTTTATTGACGCAATTAAAGATTCAGGCCATGAGCGTGAATCCAAATGATTTGCCTCTTAGTGGGATTTATTACTCAGATGATGATGTTAGTAGACCTGGTGGTGACGGTGATGGTAAATTGAGATTAGGGATTAAAGGAAATCCGAATTTTGGATTAGTTAGAACTTTGATGGTAGGGGTGAAAAGCAATGAAACACATCAGGATTTAAAAGGGGAAGTCTGGTTCAATGAACTTCGCTTAGCAGATATGGATAATCAAGGAGGGATGGCAGCTGTGTTAAACATAGACTCTAATCTTGCTGATTTTGCTACAGTTTCTGCGACAGGAAAGAAAAGTACTATTGGTTTTGGAGCCTTGGAACAAGGACCAAACGAGAGAAATCGTGAAGATATCCAGCTATATAATATTGTGACAAATGTTAATTTGGGCAAACTATTACCTTCAAAATGGGGAGTTAATTTACCGTTTAATTACGCCATTGGGGAAGAAATCATTTCTCCAGAATACGATCCTTTTAATCAGGATATCAAACTAAAACAGTTATTGGATAATACAACTGATGCTGCTGAGAAAGATAATATTGAGAGCAGAGCAATCGATTATACAAAACGAATGAGCATTAATTTTATCGGGGTTAGAAAGCAAAGAGGAGCTGAGCAAAAGCAACATGTCTATGATGTAGAAAATTTTACTTTTTCTCAATCGTATAACAAAGTCGAAAGACATGATTATGAGATTGAAGATTATATCGATCAGCAAGCCAACTCATCAGTAGATTATGCTTATAGCTTTCAACCGAAGCCAGTTGAGCCATTTAAAAAGACAGGATTCTTGAAAAAAAGCAACTATTGGAAGCTGCTAAGTGATTTTAATTTTAATTATTTACCTTCTAATATATCTTTTAATACTAATATTAACAGGCAATACAACCGTCAACAATTTAGACAAGTCGATGTCCAGGGAATTGGTCTTGATCCTTTGTATCGAAGAAATTTTGGATTCAATTATCAATATGGATTTAATTACAACTTGACAAAATCTTTGAAATTAAGCTACACTGCTTCATCGAGTAATATTGTAAAAAACTATTTGAATGAGGACAACGAACCCATAGATAGTTTTACGATTTGGGATAGTTATTGGGATATTGGAGATCCAAATCAGCATATGCAACAGTTGGTTGTAAATTATGAGATTCCTATAAACAAGATTCCACTATTTAGTTTTGTGAAGGCTAATTATTCCTATACTGGAGATTACAACTGGCAAAAATCCTCAAATGCTTTTTCTCAATTAGAGGATATTGGAATTCCAGATTTAGGGAATACCGTTCAAAACGCACGTTCTAATAATTTGAACACAAGTTTAAATATGGATATACTTTATAAATATTTAAGATTAACAAGAAACGCTGCTAAATCAACAAATAGACAGCCGGCTCCCGCTCCAAAACCAGGGCAAAAAGTAGTGAATACAAATGCAAAACCACAAGCTCAAAACAATGAATTTGTTGACGGTTTAATGGGAGTTTTAACTAGTGTAAAAAATATTCAGATTAATTATACTGAGAATAGCGGTACTGTTTTACCAGGTTATACGCCGAGTATAGGGTTCTTAGGTTCATCAAGACCATCGCTAGGTTTTATATTTGGAAGTCAAGATGATGTTAGATATGAAGCGGCAAAAAATGGTTGGCTGACTAATTATCAGGAGTTCAACCAAAACTACACTCAGGTAACTAATAAGATGTTTAAGGCGACAGCAAATGTAGATTTGTTTCCAGATTTAAAAATTGATTTAGCCGCTGATAGGTCGTATTCTAATAATTATTCTGAACAGTACAATGTTTTAGATAGACAATATTACTCGCTTTCACCTTACACCTATGGCCTGTTTTCGATATCAACGGTACTAATAAAAACATCGTTTTCTACAAGTGATGAAAATTCTTCCGCAGCTTTTGATGACTTCAGGACGAATAGACTTGTAATTGCAAATCGATTAGCTACGGATCGCGGTATTGATATTAACAATCCAAGTAACCTTGATTCGGATGGGTATCCGCTAGGATACGGTAAAAATAATCAAGCAGTATTATTGCCTGCTTTTATGGCAGCTTATTCAGGGAGTGATGCTTCCGGAGTTTCTCTTGGGATTTTTAGAAGTGTACCTATTCCTAACTGGGCAGTAAAATATAGTGGGCTGATGCGTTATGATTTATTTAAAAGGAATTTTAAACGATTCTCTTTGCAACACAATTACAGGGCTTCATATACTATTAATCAATACCGTTCTAATTTCGATTATGATAAAAGTCCAGGTGGAGTTGATGCCAGTGGTAACTTTTTTAATAAAACGATCATGTCTAATATCAATTTAGTAGAGCAGTTTAGTCCGCTAATTCGAATGGATTTTGAACTGCAAAGTTCTCTAAAGATACTTACTGAAATTAAAAAAGACAGGGCCTTGTCCATGAGTTTTGATAATAATTTATTGACCGAAGTAAAAGGTGTCGAATATGTAGTTGGTTTAGGATATCGTTTTAAGGATGTGATTTTTTCTTCCAGACTAGCAGATAATCCTACGGGCATAATTAAAGGTGATATCAACATGAAAGCGGACTTCTCTTACCGTAATAACCAAACCATTGTGAGGTATATCGATTATGATAATAATCAATTAGCGGGTGGGCAAAATATTTGGTCTTTAAAATTGACGGCTGATTATTCCTTCAGTAAAAACTTGACTGCTATATTCTATTATGATCATTCCTTTTCAAAAGCAGTAATCTCGACTTCGTTCCCGCTTACAAACATTCGATCCGGATTTACGCTTCGATATAATTTTGGGAATTAATTTGTAAAATCTAATCTGTATTTGAACAGAAGATTGTTACATTTGCGGAACAATAATTCAATAATCAATTATCAATACGTTTTTATTATGAATATACCGGCAGATTTAAAGTATACTAAGGATCACGAGTGGGTTAGTTTAGAAGGTGATGTTGCAACTGTGGGAATCACGCATTTTGCTCAAAAAGAATTAGGAGATATCGTTTATGTTGAAGTGGAAACTTTAGACCAAACTTTAGAAAAAGATGAAGTTTTTGGTACCGTAGAAGCTGTAAAAACAGTTTCTGATTTGTTTTTGCCATTAGCTGGAGAAATTGTGGAATTTAATGATGCTTTAGAAAGTACTCCAGAAGCAGTAAACGCTGATCCTTATGGAGCAGGTTGGATGATAAAAATAAAAGTTTCAAATGTTGCTGATTACGACTCATTACTTTCAAGTGACCAATACAAGGAACTTATAGGTGCTTAAACAAATTTTTTTTTGGATTTCTTTATTGTGGACTGGGATTGTTCTTTTTCTATGTTTAGTTCAATCTGACAAAATTCCAGCGGTGAGTATTGAGAATCTGGATAAAGTAGTTCATGCTTTTTTTCATTTTGTATTCACGTTTCTTTGGATTTTGTTTTTTAGAACAGAGATAAAAGATCCAACTAGTTATACGCCTTATATTATTTCTTTCTTGTTTTCCGTTCTTTTTGGGGTTACAATAGAAATTATGCAGGGACAATATACTACAACTAGAAAAGAGGATATGATGGATGTTCTAGCAAATATGGTAGGAGCATTTTTAGCAGTCTTTGTAGTTATTTTATATTTTAAAAATAAGCGCTTAAGTAAAATTTGATTTACATACTAATCCCACTTCGGTGGGATTTTTTTGTTTTAAAGCGGTATTGCTTTTTGTTTTATAATTTAGTTTTCGGCAGTTTTGATTGGATTTAGTTTGTTATCATTTTTTAAAAATTAAAATTCAGATAGACAATGGTGACCTTTGCTATTAAAAGTATCTACTTCTGTTAAAGTAATGCCAATTTAATATGTATTTTTACATTCTATAACAGTACTATTAGATAGTTAAAGCAATAGAGCAATGAATATCAAAAAATATTTAGATTCAACATATTTGAAAACTGCGGAGCAGGCAGGTCTTGATTATGATGAAAATGTTAAGCGGGTCAAAGGGTTTGTTCAAGAAGCTATTGATGAACATTTCAAACTGATTATGATTCGACCTGATATGGTTGCTTTAGCCAAGCAAATGGTGGTTGATGCTGGGTCGAATTTACAAATTGGAACTGTAATCGGTTTTCCGGAGGGGAATTCGACTATAGCCGATAAATTATTGGAAGCAGAAAAGGCAATTCAGAACGGAGTAGATGATTTAGATTTTGTTTGTAATTATGAAGCCTTTAAAAATGGCGATGTTGATTTAGTTAAAACGGAGGTTTTGAAAGGAACACAACTTAGTGTCGAAAATAATAAAGTTGTAAAGTGGATCATCGAAGTTGCTGCTTTAAATGATACGCAAATTGTTCAGTTGACAGCTTTGATAAAAAATGTTGTAATTTCAAATTTTAAGGAAGATTGTTTTTCCTCTGTATTTGTGAAATCGTCAACTGGATTTTTCAAAACTGAAAATAATTTACCTAATGGCGCGACTATTCCAGCAATTAAGTTAATGTTAGAGAATGCGACGCCTTTGTCAGTTAAGGCTGCTGGTGGTGTTCGAACATATGACGAGGCGGTCGAAATGATAAAGTTAGGAGTGAAGCGAATCGGTACTTCTGGAGCAAAAGCAATTGTGAGCGGAGAGAATGCAAATAATGGATATTAATTTTACAATCAAAATACATATGAAAAAGGTTTTCTTAGCTTTTGTTGCATCATTTCTATCTTTTTTTACCTATTCGCAAAGCCAAAACTTATTAGATTCAAATCGATCACCTGAGCGTTTTCCGGTTTTTCCGCTTTGTGAAAAGTTAGAGAATCAGGAATTGGAAAATTGTTTTTATAATGAAGTTCAAGATTTTGTTTTCCAAAACTTTGTTGTTCCAGAAAATCTTGTTGAAAATAATTTTCACGGAAATGTAAAAGTCCTTTTTGAGGTCGATGGCACTGGAGTTTTTAAAGTAATCTACGTTAATGCTATTGACGAGGAGTTGGTCAAGGAAGCGAAGCGAGTTTTTGCTAAATTTCCTAAAATTACTCCTTCGACTTATAATGGAAAGGCAGTCTATTCAAAATACAATATCACTATTTCGATTCCGTTAAAAAGTGCTGAAACAAGAGCTTTGGAATTATTGGCTAAAGCTGATATAATTGAAAAGAAGACAAAACCACTCACTGAATTAGATAGTATTGTATATAAGAAATACAATAATCCAGAGTATGAAAGTCATTTAAATATTCCGTTTTCGCATAGTTATTATGCACAATTTGACGGGGCGTTAAATCGTGTAGGGAGTAATAATCATACCGCTTCAAAACCGTATACCTATGCTGAGGTGTCAAAATATTACAATATTAAAGAAGCGAATGAAGAACTTAAAAAAGAGGTTTCTGGCTGGTGGGCTAGAAAGTTGTGGAATGAAAATACAGTTGAAATTCAAGGAGACGGGTATTGGTTGTCGTTGAACCCGATACTAGATTTGCAAGTGGGTAAAGCTTCTAAGAGTGATGCTACTTACACCTATGTCAATACGCGAGCGATTAATTTTAGGGGAGGTCTTGGCGACAAGCTTAACTTTTCTACAACTGTGTTTGAAAGTCAAGGACGATTTGCTGATTATTTTAATCGATATGCGGAGTCAATAAGACCTGCAGGAGGTAATCCAGCCATTATTCCAGGGATGGGAATTGCTAAGAGGTTTAAAACTGATTCTTATGATTTTCCTTTAGCGGAGGCTAATTTGACATTCTCGGCAAGCAAGCATATTGATTTGCAGTTAGGATACGGAAGAAATTTTATAGGAGATGGATACCGTTCGTTGTTAGAAAGTGATGGTGCTAGTCCGTATCCTTATTTTAAAATAAACACTAATTTTTGGAAAATAAAGTATACGAATACTTACATGTGGCTGAAAGACGTACGTCCCGAAGTTACATTGGAGAGAACTTATGCTACTAAATTTATGGCAAACCATTATTTGAGCTGGAATATATCTAATAGATTAAATCTTGGTTTTTTCGAATCAGTTATTTGGACCAATACAAATGATAGAGGCTTTGATGCTAGTTTTGTCAATCCTATTATATTTTATAGATCAGTGGAGTTTGCGTCTTCAGCTAGAACAGGAAATGCACTTTTAGGACTGACAGCTAAGTATAAATGGAGCGATATAATTAATGTGTATGGTCAGTTTCTCTTAGATGAATTTTCATTAGAGGACATTAAAGCCGGCGATAATAGTTGGAAAAATAAATACGGTTATCAAGTTGGGGTTAAATACTACGATGCCTTTAAGGTTGATAATTTATTATTGCAGTTAGAATACAATCATGTGAGACCGTACATGTATTCTCATAGTGTGCCTATCACAAATTACGGGCACAATAATCAAAGTATTGGACATCAATGGGGCGGGAATTTTAAAGAATTTATTGTGATTGCGCGCTATCATAAAGGCAGGTATTTTGCTGATGCAAAAATAACTGCAGGTACTCGTGGTTTAGACTTTGACGATACCGAAGATAGTTTTAATTATGGTGGAAATATTTATAAAGATTATGATGAAAAACGACCATTTGACAGTGGTGTGAAAGTGGGTCAAGGGAATAAAACGGCTATTTTTATAGCGGATGTTCAAGGAGGGTATCTAGTAAATCCTACGACTAATTTAAAAATCTACGGAAGTTATATCTACAGAAGTTTTGACCCTACAAAAAATACCGTTGCTGCTTTTACCCAAAGTACTAATTGGTTCACATTAGGATTGCGTGCGGACGTTTTTAATTGGTATTTTGATTACTAGGGCGATTGTGGTATAATACTGATAGGCTGTACTGGTTTTTCGGTGTACTATGAAAATGGTGTCTCGAATGAATCTGGAGGCTATATTGAGTATAAAATCTGTATTAAATTTAAAAAAATGACAAGCTCTCGTTTTGACCTTAAAAAAGTTGGAATTTAGCACTTCTAGCACTTGAAAAAAAATATAAATTCTTCATTCTTATTTCTATCTGTAAGTTGTACCTTTGCAGCAGTTTTAGAAAACTTAATAATAACCGTCTTGAATAGTATGTCAAATACACTTTCCCTTAGAACAGTTTTTTTGGATTTTAAAGAAATTACAAAAGCGGGATTAGCTATAAGCGTTTTATTTTCCGCTATCGCTGGATATTTTTTGGGTTTTGATAGTGAACATCCTTTTCAATGGTCGGTATTGATCATGCTCGCCATCGGAGGGTATTGTATGGTGGGTGCTTCAAATGCATTTAATCAGGTAATCGAAAAAGATTTAGATTCGTTGATGGATAGAACTAAAAGCCGTCCTGTTCCTGCGGGAAGAATGTCTCCCACATCAGCTTTAGTGGTTGCTGGTTTGCTTACCATAATAGGTATTACATTGTTATATATGATCAATCCAAAAACAGCAATGTTTGGAGCGATTTCTATATTCTTATATACAAGTGTCTATACGCCGTTAAAAACGATGACATCACTGTCCGTTTTTGTAGGTGCGTTTCCTGGAGCAATTCCTTTTATGTTAGGATGGGTTGCTGCAACAGGGGACTTTGGGATAGAAGCTGGGACCTTATTCTTAATTCAGTTTTTCTGGCAATTCCCTCATTTTTGGGCAATTGGTTGGTTTTTATATGAAGACTATGAAAAAGCAGGGTTTTTTATGTTGCCAACAGGGAAAAAAGACAAGGGTACTGCATTGCAGATTATTCTTTATACAGTATGGCTTATTATAGCTTCGTTATTGCCTTCATTGGGTTATACGGGTAAGTTGTTTATAACTCCTATTGCTGCCGGAGCAGTATTTTTATTAGGTCTTTGGATGTTGTTTTATGCAGTTAAACTTTATAAGTTAAGAACCGCAAAAGCAGCCAAAACCTTGATGTTGGTTAGTGTTGGGTATATTACTTTGTTACAATTTGTATATATAATTGATAAATTTTTAAGATAGTTATGGAAGTTACAATGACAGCTGAAGAGCATAAAATGAGAACGGGGAGATCATATAAATTGATCTTATTGTTTGCTATGGTTAGTAT
The DNA here is from genome assembly GCF_008033395.2 of Flavobacterium sp. XN-5. Lineage (NCBI taxonomy): Bacteria > Pseudomonadati > Bacteroidota > Flavobacteriia > Flavobacteriales > Flavobacteriaceae > Flavobacterium > Flavobacterium sp. XN-5. Next base: position 441,777 of record NZ_VOGZ02000001.1, on the reverse strand, counting down.
GACTATGATGTTTGCAGGTCTTACTAGTGCGTTTGTGGTGAGTAAATCGAGAGTGGACTGGTTGAAAGATTTTCAATTACCGAGTGCTTTTTATTTTAGTACTCTTGTTATAATAGGGTGTAGTGTTACATTCCATTTAGCTAAAAAATCCATTCAAAAAGACAATAAAAGTGCTACTACTACATTTCTTTTTGCTACTTTAGCATTAGGGATATTGTTTGTGATTTTGCAATTTGTAGGCTTCGATCAGATCGTGAAAGCGGGGCATTATTTCACAGGAAGTGAGAGCTCAATTACATCTACATTTCTTTATGTTGTAGCGATTGTGCACTTAGCTCACCTTGCTGGTGGGTTGATTTCATTGATTATTATTATTTATAATCATTTTAAACAAAAATACAATTCGAGTCAAACTCTTGGAATAGAACTAGGTGCAATGTATTGGCACTTTCTTGATTTCTTGTGGTTGTATTTATTTGTATTTTTATATTTCTTTAAATAAGAAAAAAACGTAAATTTGGGAACTTTTTAACGAATAACTTTTATGGAATCGACAGTTACAACTGGGAATAGCGAAGAAAAAACTTGGGGAGGTGGCAATGAGCCAATGGGAGCAAGTTATGGTAAATTAATGATGTGGTTTTTTATCGTGTCAGATGCCTTAACGTTCTCTGGATTTTTAGCGGCTTACGGGTTTTCTAGATTTAAATTTATTGAAACATGGCCTATAGCCGATGAAGTGTTTAATCACTTTCCATTTTTGCATGGTGTAGATGCACCGATGTATTATGTTGCTTTAATGACTTTTATTTTGATTTTTTCATCTGTAACAATGGTCTTGGCTGTTGATGCGGGGCATCAAATGAAAAAAGATAAAGTGGCGCTTTATATGTTTTTAACCATTATAGGTGGAGGGATCTTCGTAGGTTCACAAGCTTGGGAGTGGAAAAATTTCATAAAAGGACAATATGGTGCAGTGGAAACAAAAGGAGGTAGTTTACTTCAATTTGTGGATAAAGAAGGGAAGCGAGTGGCACTTGCTGATTTTGCTGCAACATTGCCCGAAGAAAGAGCTCAATTGACAAGGGATAAAGGAACTTGGTTTATGGGTGAGGCAAGTTTGCCATCATACTCAGTAGCTGAAGTTCAGGCTGGATTTAAAGCTAATCCTGATATATTAATTCGAACTGAAGTTTTGAGTGATAATAAACATAAGACAATTCTTTCGAGAGAAGAGTCTGAGTTGAGATTGAGTCAGGCGCATTATGTCGTAGAAGGTGCGAATCTTGTTAGAAATGAATACGGTAGTAAGTTGTTTGCTGATTTCTTTTTCTTTATCACAGGATTTCACGGGTTTCACGTATTTTCAGGAGTAATTATAAATATCATTATTTTCTTTAATGTGCTTATTGGAACGTATGAGAAAAGAGGAAGCTATGAAATGGTCGAAAAAGTTGGTTTGTACTGGCATTTCGTCGATTTAGTTTGGGTATTTGTATTTACAGTTTTCTATCTAGTTTAATTTTCAAAAAATTATTATTATGTCACACGAACACGAGTATGTATCAAATACCAGTAGAATCTGGAAGGTTTTCGGAATATTATCTTTAGTTACGATAGTAGAGGTTATTTTGGGTATATATAAACCAGACTCATTACACTATGTTGATTTTCTAGGGCTGAGTTTGCTAAACTGGATTTTTTATGCGCTTACAGTGTATAAAGCTTATTATATCGTTTATGCATTTATGCACATGGAGGGAGAAAGAAGTTCTCTTAGATCTGCAGTTGTGTATCCTCTAATATTTTTAATTTTATATTTACTTTTCATTCTTTTGACTGAAGGTGATTATATTTATGGAGTTTTTAAAGATTCAACTATAAAATGGAATTTTTAACAATATATTAATCAAAAAAAAGGGTACGCATTGCGTACCTTTTTTTATTTTTGCACTTTAATAGAATTGTCATTATAATGAAAAAAAATATCGTTCTTTTTGTTCTTTTTGTCTTACCGATAGTGGCTTATCTTTTTTTCGCTTCGGGAGTCAATGGTTATACTAAATTACCTGTTATAACGCCTAAGGTTAATGATTTTGGAGATTGGAAGTCTTTAGATGGTAACAAAGTTACATTAGACAATAAAATAACAATCTTAGGATTTGGTGGTGCTAATATTTTAGAAAATAGAGGTAATCTTTTTAACCTTAATCAAAAAATTTACCAGCGTTACCATACTTTTAAGGACCTGCAGTTTGTGATGCTTTGTCCGTTAGGAACTGAAAAAGATGTTCAGAATATTTTAAATTCCTTAGACGAGATTACAGATCTTTCTCAGTGGCATTTTTTATTTACTACTCCTCAAGAGATAAATTCCTTTTATGACCAATTAAAATTAGTTGACAAACTAGATGTACATTCTGGAACTCCAAATGTGTATATCGTTGACAAGGAGAGAAATCTTCGAGGAAGAAAGAAAGTTCAAGAATATAAAGAGGGTTATAATACCATTCACCCTGCTGAATTAAGCAATGAGATGTTAGATGATTTTAAAGTTATTCTTTACGAGTATCGAGCAGCACTTAAGAAAAATCGCAATGCTACAAAACAACTTTAAAATTGAATTATATGTTTAAGAATAAAGCTTATATCGGAATTTCGTTTGTAATTCTGGTTTTTGGAATATATGCAATCCCTAAAATAATATCTCGAATTCAAAATGGGGATGTTGTAAAAGGAGGTCGTTTAGATAAGGTTGAAACTACCGCTTCTACTGATGGTAAATTAGTTAAAATAGGGCCAGCACCTAAATTCGAATTAGTGAATCAAGACAATGTGAAGATTACAAATGAAACATATAAAGGTAAAGTATATGTTTTAGAGTTTTTCTTTAGTACTTGTCCTTCGATTTGTCCAAAAATGAATCAAAGTATGTTGCTGATCGAAAAGAAATTTTTTGGTAGTCCTAATTTCGGTATTGCAGCTATTACTATTGATCCCGCAAACGATACTCCTGCGGTTTTGAAGGAACATGCAAAACTAATAGGAGTAACATCTTCAAACTGGCATTTCTTGACGGGAGATAAAGATTATATATATGATTTAGCTAATAAAGGTTTTAATCTTTATGCAGGTGAGAACAATAAGGCAAGTGGAGGTTTTGAACACTCTGGTTTTTTTGCTCTAATTGATAAAGATGGAAATATCCGTTGCAGACGTGATGATTTTGGAAATCCAATATTATACTACGATGGTTTAGATAAAAAAGGAGTTAGAGATATTCAACAGGATATTAGTATATTATTAAAAGAATAAATGATATGAAGGATCAAAATTTAGAACAGCGTTATAAAAAATGGATCGTTATTTTATCAATTGCCATTCCGCTGGTTGTAGCGCTTCTTTTTGGTGTTAATTTAAAAAGAATGGGTTTTGCAGTAGAGCCTCTTAGTTTTTTACCACCTATCTATGCTACAATTAACGGTTTTACAGCCGTCTTATTAGTCTTAGCTGTAATTGCAATTAAGAAGGGAAATAGAAAATTGCATGAGAATCTAATGAAAGGAGCTATTGGTTGTTCGATCCTTTTTTTAGGAATGTATGTTTCGTACCATATGACTTCAGACTCTACTAAGTTTGGTGGGGAAGGGGTGGTGAAATTTATTTACTACTTTATATTAATCACACATATTATTTTATCAATAGTTATTATTCCTTTGGTTTTAATAACTTATGTAAGAGCCTTAGCTCAAGTATTCGATAAACATAAGATGATTGCTAGAATCACTTTTCCAATTTGGCTGTATGTTGCAATAACTGGTGTTGTCGTCTATTTGATGATTTCTCCTTACTATGTTTATTAAATAGTTGAATTAAAAAACTTATAAAAAGAATTATGAAAAAGAGCAGTACAATACTATTTTTTATCCTTGCTTTCTTTTTTTCTCTAAATGTAGAAGCACAATGTGCTATGTGTAGAGCAGTATTAGGAGGTGAAGGGAACGCTGAGCAGGCGCAGGCAGTAAACGACGGTATCGTTTACTTGATGGCAATTCCTTACTTACTTGTGGTTGTAATTGGGTATGGTGTGTATCGAATTAGAAAAAATAAAAAAACGGAATAACGTCAACTTTTTCTACTTTAAACCGTCAATCGCAATGTTGATTTCTCCGTTGATTTTAATGAAAGCGATAATGGCGTTGTTTGTCAACTGTACTTTTTGGAATTGTATATCTTCCATTTTTCCATTTACAAAAACACCTGGTAGCGGGGAATAATTTTTTAGATAGTTCATCATTGTTTTTTTACCTTCTTCTAAGTTAGCTTGTATTGAATAGCGGCAATTCTCTTTAATTTTTCGAAGTACCAGTCCTTGAGCAAGCCAGTTTGCAGTGCGCATTAATTTGTTTTTCGTGTCTAAAACATAATCTAATTCATTAAAATAGATCTCTTTTGACTTGTCGTCGTATTGCGGGAAACCGGATAAATAAATCCTACCATTTAGAGAACCTAATAAGTCTAAGGCAATAACCATCTTACCGTTTTTATGCCAAATAGCAACATCTTGTACTTTTACTTTTTTTCCTCCTGATTCGAATTCTTGTCCGGCGAAATTTTTCTTCATGATCTTAGAAGCATCATTATAAGTGGAGACGGCAACGACATTAGCTGAAATCTGATTTGGGATTTTACTAACGGCTTTCAATGTGATTTTATTCACGTCAAATTTGGATGGTGGTTGCTGGCCAATTAATGTTTCCATATTGCACTTCATTCCCATTTGTAACGACAATTGATCTTTTTTTAATTTAGTCGTTGTAGTATAAATTTCTAAAGGAACAATTCGCAACCAGCTATCATAGTCGGCATTCATTTGAAAAGGCACGCATATTTTTTCTAAAGCAGCAAGTACATTGGGTTTAAAATCCATTGATTTACCAACAGCTTCATCGATTTTTCTTTCTATTTTAGACTTGAATAGTTTGATAGCGGGATTTATTAGGTAAGTAACCGGAACGTTTTTTCCTAGAATAGTCGCTGTAGGGCTTTCGTTCCAATCTAAAGAATGAAATTCTGTTTTTGTGTTTAGTTTCCAGTTAGTCAAATTAACATCACTCAATAATGTTACGACTCCGTTAAGGTTAAATTGCTGGGTTTTGTAAAATTCAGTTCCTAGTGTTTTTGTGCCAATTCTATATTTTACAGATACTTTTAAGGGTAAAATAGTTTTTATTCTTTCTCCTGTTTTTTCGTTAAAGGATACAACGCTAATAGGAGCCAGTTTCCATACTTGCATTTCGATATCATCATCTTCAATAATGTTGTCTTCGTAGATTAAACCGTTTAAGAGTGCGTTGGTCTGGTTTTCAATGTCCTTAAGTTTGATGCTAATGGGTAAATTAATAAAAGAAGGGGTATTGTCATAGACTAAAGGAGTGGCGTCGTCTGGTTCTGGTTTTAGTGCGGTGATTTTTTGAGAAGGAGAGCAGCTAATAGTAAGCATAAATGCGAACGCAAAAAGTAGGAAGGAAGTTGATTTTGGCATTTGTTCTGATTTGAGATAGTAAAATTAACGAAACAATTATATTTTTTTGTTTTTTTGTAACAAAAGGATATTTTTAAAGTCTAATCTATTTTAAAAGATAAGCTAAATCCTATACTGTTTTGTATTTTTATTCAATAGTTAAGGAAAATAAGAGCTACATTTATTTAGGCTTTGCATTAAAATTTATTCAAAAATATATGTCAAATAAAATTTATTACAGTTTAATCCTATTGCTACTTTACGGCTTGTCGTCGAGCGCTCAAACTAAAAAGTGGACATTAGAAGAGTGTGTTAATTATGCGTTGCAGAATAATATTTCGATAAAACAAACTGAATTAGATATTAAAACTGCAGCTATTGATAAACGAGGAGCGATCGGGAATTTTCTTCCTTCATTAAATGGTAATGCTTCTCATTCTTGGAATATTGGTTTAAACCAAGATATAACCACTGGACTTTTACAAAATCAAACTACGCAGTTTACTTCAGCTGGAGCCAATGTAGGAATTGATATCTACAAAGGTTTGCAGAATCAAAATACACTTAGAAGAGCTAATCTTTCTATAGTTGCCTCTAAATATCAGCTTGTGAAAATGCAAGAAGATATTGCGCTTAATGTTGCCAATGCTTTTTTACAAGTACTCTTTAATAAGGAAAATTTAAAGGTACAAGAAGTACAAATGAGTATTAATGAAAAGCAGTTAATACGTACTCAGGAATTGGTAAATGCGGGGACAATACCAAAAGGCGACTTGCTAGATGTAAAAGCTACTTTGGCATCTGACAATCAGAAAGTGATTACAGCTGAAAATTCTTTGTTGATTTCGAAATTGAGTTTAGCGCAATTATTACAATTGGATGATTTTCAGGATTTTGACGTTGTAGATAATACGGAAGCAAAAGATGAAAATAATATTTTGTTGCAAACTCCAATAGCGATTTACGATAAAGCGAAAGAAGAAAGAACAGAATTGAAAATAGCCCAGACTAATCTAGAAATAGCTGAGAAAAATGTAGCAATCGCAAAAGGAGGTTTTCAGCCCACTTTACAAGGATTCTACAATTTTAGCACTCGAATTTCTTATGCTGATATTGCATTGCGTGACAACAGCGGAAACGTAATAGGAACGCAGGCTCCACCTCCATTTTTCAGTCAGTTTGGAGATAATAAAGGGCAGTCGTTTGGAGTGCAATTATCGATTCCTGTCTTTAATGGATTTGCGGCTAGAAATAATGTAGAGCGTTCACAGGTTAGCTTAGAGAAATCTAAAATTGCTGTAGAACAACAAGATTTAGATTTGCAAAGAAATGTTTATACTGCGTTTACTGACGCTAAAGGCGCCTTAAATGCACACGAATCTGCGATTGTAGCATTAGAGTCCAGGCAAGAAGCCTATAATTATGCTAAAGAAAAATTTGATGTTGGTTTAATGAATTCGTTCGACTTAAATCAATCGCAGACTTTACTTTCTAATGCACAATCTGATGTGCTTCGAACTAAATACGATTACATTTTCAAAATCAAAATATTAGAATTCTATTTTGGAATTCCTATCATTAAAAATTAATACATTATGTCAAAGAAAACAATTTATCTCATAATAGGCGGTGCCGTTGTTGTTATTGCTTTATTATTAATACTTTCAAAAACAGGCGTTATTGGAAATAAGGATAAAGGAAAGGAAGTTGAAATAGCGATAGTCAATGCGACTACTATTATTGAAACGGTTTCGGCTACCGGTAAAATTCAGCCTGAAATTGAGGTGAAGATTTCGTCGGAAGTTTCTGGAGAAATTATTTTATTGCCTGTTAAAGAAGGACAAGTAGTTAAAAAAGGAGATTTATTGGTTAAAATAAATCCTGATTTATATACCTCAAGCCTAAACAGAACAATCGCAGGATTATCTGGTTCCAAAGCGGGATTGACTCAGACGGAAGCTCAGTTTAAAGAAGCTAAATCCAGTTATGAGAGAAATAAAACCTTATTTGATAAGGGGATTATTTCAAAATCAGATTGGGATAAATCTATTGCGTCTTTTGAAGTTGCTAAAGCCAATAAAGAATCGGCTTATTTTAATGTAAAAAGTGCTTCGGCTTCTGTAAATGAAGCGCGCGATAATCTAGGGAGAACCGTAATTTATGCTCCTGCAGATGGAACTATTTCGATGCTTAATGTAGAATTAGGAGAAAGAGTATTAGGAACGCAGCAAATGACAGGAACTGAGATTTTGAGAGTGGCAAACTTGAACAACATGGAAGTGGAAGTTGATGTCAATGAAAATGATATTGTAAAAATTAAGGTAGGTGATGCTGCTAATGTAGAAGTCGATGCTTATTTGAAAAAGCAATTTAAAGGGATGGTGACTAGTATTTCTAATTCGGCTAGCTCCGCTTTAACAGCAGATCAAGTGACCAATTTTAAAGTAAAAATAAGAATTCTTAAAGAGTCTTATCTTGATTTATTAGAAGGGAAGCCTGCGGCTTATTCTCCGTTTAGACCTGGAATGACGGCAACTGTAGATATTATCACCAAAACAAAAAAGAATGTATTAGCGGTGCCAATAAGCTCTGTAGTGGTAAAATCTGATACGGCAGCAGTTAGTGAAGTAAAAGTACTAGAGCCTGTAGATGATCAAAAAGCATTGCCTAAAAGTGATAAGAAATACGAATGCGTTTTTGTAAAAGCAGGTGATAAAGCTACGATTCGTGTGATTAAAACCGGAATTCAAGACGATACTAACATCCAGGTGTTAAGCGGTCTTAAAAAAGGAGATGTAGTCATAACGGGACCCTATTCTACTGTTTCTAAAGAATTAAATTCGGGGGATATGGTATTTGTGAAATCAGAAAACGATAAATAAAAAAGCAAGTAGTTTTATTTTAGATTTGTACTTTTGCGATAATTAATTTTATCTTAAATAGAAAAGTATTGGCCTATATTCTTAACATCGAAACATCGACAAAAAATTGTTCGGTAAGTATTGCTAGAGACGGAGAAACCATTGTCTGTAATGAAATTGCAGAAGAGGGATATTCTCATGCAGAACGATTGCATGTGTTTATTGAAGCAAGTCTAAAAGAAGTAGGAATTGCATTTAGTGATATAACTGCGATAGCTGTGAGTCAGGGTCCGGGATCTTACACTGGACTTCGCATCGGGGTTTCTTCTGCTAAAGGACTTTGTTACGCTTTAGGAATTCCACTAATAGCTGTAGATACTTTGCAGATATTGGCAGCTCAGGCACGCATTTCTAATGGATTAATCATTCCTATGATTGATGCCAGAAGGATGGAAGTATATAGCACCATATTTACGTCTGAATTAATAAATACAAGAGGAACTCAAACTGAAATTTTAGCTGAAAATTCATTTGAAGATATAGAAGGTCCTATTTATTTTGTAGGTGATTGTGCAGAGAAAGCGCAAACTGTATTGACAAAAGAAAACTTTATCTTCTTAGAAGAAATAGTATTTCCTTCTGCAAACGAAATGAGTGCGCTTAGTTTTGAAAAATTCAAAAATAACGACACTGTCGACGTGGCTTATTTCGAACCTTTTTACCTTAAAGATTTTATGGTAACCACTTCAAAAAAGTAAATCTGGTAGTTAATTTGTAGTGCTAGACATTTCTTTTACGTACGGTTGAATCACTATTCCGGCTGTATCAAAAGCTGTTTTGCAATTTTCTAAAGTGTCAGTAAAAACGTCGCCAAAATCTTCGCTATTTGCCCAAGGTCGTACTGCTAATTGAATAGCACTATCGGTTAGGTTTTTTACAAAAACTTCTGGTGGGGGTGATTGAAGCACTTTTGGATTCTCATTTAAAACGCTTGTAATTAGATCTTTCGCTTTTTTAATGTCGGAGTTATAAGAAATCGCAAAAGTTAAGTCAGCTCTTCTAATCTTTTCCAAAGAGTAATTAATGATGTTGCCATTCGATAAAATACCATTGGGAATAAATACGGTTTGATTGTTTGCTGTAATTACTTTAGTTACAAAAATCTGGATTTCGCTAACTGTACCGAAAACACCTTGGGCATCTATTGTATGTCCTACTTTAAATGGTTTAAAAACTATAATTAACATTCCGCCTGCAAAATTAGAAAGTGAGCCTTGAAGCGATAGTCCTATAGCTAGTCCCATGGCACCAAGAATAGCTACAAAAGAGGAAGTCTCTATTCCTAATTTTGATATGAATGTCACAAACAATAATACTCTTAAAACCCAAAGGAGAATATCGGCTAGAAACTTTGTCAGCGTAGGGTCTAATTCTCGTTTGACCATTATTCTTCTGATGAGTCGATTTATTAATCGAATGGTGTAAAGACCTACAAATAATATAAGAAATGCAGAAATCAATTTTGGTGAGTAATCGATAAATACTTTTATGATAGTGGCGGCGTAATCAGCGACATTTTTTGTGTCTAAATACATTTTTTTACTAATAAAAAACCTTCTCAAAGAGGCAGGGCTTGTGTTAATGGGGCAAAAATACAACTTAATATGAGATGACTAAAGAGTAACGTCCTCAATTTTATTATTGAATTTCTTCGAAGAATCTTTATTGCTTACATAGCATATATAAAAAAAAGCGTTTCCGAAGAAACGCTTTTTTTGCATTATCAATTTGAACTATTCAAGTTCAAATGTCACTTTAAGGGTAGCTCTGTATTCTGAGATTTTACCGTCAGAAATAGCAGCGCTTTGATCTTTAATGTAGACCGACCTAATATTTTTCACTGACTTAGAAGCTTTAGCAATTGCTTTTTGTGCAGCGTCTTCCCAACTAACCTTTGAACTAGCAAGTAATTCAATAACTTTTAATACTGACATAATTTCTGTTTTTTAAGATGAACTTAAATTTAGTAATTATTTTCGAAAAAACACATTAAAGAAAGTAATAATATTGTTTAATGTCTATAAATTCAAGCGGTTAGGTTTTGTTTGGGCTGAAAGATTGCTTATGCATTAACCGCTTCTACTTGGATTTTCTCGTCATTCAGCATGCTTTTTAACATGTTTTCGATACCAGATTTTAAAGTAAAAGTCGAAGAAGGACAACCGCTACAAGCACCTTGAAGGATTACTTTCACAATTTTATCCTCTTCATTATAAGAATCAAAAACGATGTTTCCTCCATCGGCAGCAACCGCTGGTTTTACATATTCTTCCAGTATATTGATGATTTGTTGTGAAGTAACATCTAAATTGTCAAATTCCTGTGTTTTTGATTTTTCTTGTTTTTCTGCAGCAACAATAACGGATTCATCAAGTACTACACCTCCGTTTTCAATGAATTGTTTAATGAAACTTCTAAGTTCTAATGTAATTTCGTCCCAGTTGTTGATTTCGTATTTCGTTACAGAAATATAATTTTCGTCAATGAATATTTCTTTTACATAAGAAAATTTGAATAATTCTTTTGCTAATGGAGAGGCGGCAGTATCGTCAATGTTTTTAAATTCGATTGCGTTTTTCGTCAACATTCGACTTACAACAAACTTTAATGCAGCCGGATTAGGAGTTGTTTCCCCATAAACGGTGATTGGCTGTTTTTTAGTTTTATTTTCTTCGATAGTAATGATTGTTCCGCCATTGTCAACAAAACTGTTGATCTGTTCTGCTACGGCATCTTTAACATCTTCCCATTCCACAATATTGTATTTTTCTATCGCAATAAAATTTCCCGATATATATACTGTTTTTACAAACGGCAAATAAAATAATTGTTGAGCAAGAGGAGATGATTTTGCATCGTCTATATTTTTGAATTCAAAACTTTCATTTTGAGTGATAAAATCTTCAAATTCAAATTTAAGTATAGTTGGGTTTTGCGTTTCTTTTATGGTAACTTTTGTCATGATAAATATAAATTTTTACAAATTTACTAAAGTTATTTTCCACGATTAACTATATTTGATATAATAATGAAAAAATTAACTTAACTTTAATTATTCAATTGGCTTTATTTTAAAATTTTATTCAATAATATTTCAATGTATATAAAAATAAAATTATTAATCTGTTTTTTCTTTATTTCATCTTATGCTTTTTCACAAGAAGGAATAGCGGTGTATTCGGACTATTTGTCGGATAATTACTATTTGATTCATCCCTCAATGGCTGGTGCGGCTAATTGTTCTAAAATTAGACTAACAGCGCGCAAACAGTGGTTTGGTCAAGAGGATGCGCCTGAACTTCAAACCTTAAGTTTTAATGGAAGAGTTAGCGAAAAAGCGGGAGCTGGAATTATTCTTTTCAATGATAAGAATGGATATCATTCCCAAAAAGGAATTAAACTTACCTATGCCTATCATCTTATGTTTTCAAGGGACGAGATCGATTTGAATCAATTGTCATTTGGTATTAGTGGAGGTTTGATTCAAAGTCAATTAGACGAGACTAGTTTTTTACAATCTGGAGACTTTGATCCTATTATTGATGGAACGGTAGTGCAAAAGGATTCGTATTTCAATGTAGACATTGGAGCCTCATATAATTATTTAGATTTTTATGCACACGGTACTGTGAAGAACGCGATTGAGACTAGAAGAGATATTTATACGGAGTATGAAAGTGATAATTTAAGGAAATATTTATTGAGTGCCGGTTATGTTTTTGGAGATAGTGATAGAATTTTGTGGGAGCCTTCTGTTTTATTTCAGCTAGTCGAAAAAACCCAAGAGAAGTCAATCGATATAAACATGAAGGCGTATAAAAGCTTAGATTTTGGAACACTTTGGGGAGGGCTGTCTTATCGCAGAAGTTTTGATGGTGCACAATATACTGACGGGAATGGTGTTTCCAATCAAAAACTACAATACATTACCCCTATAGTGGGAGTAAACTTCAATAATTTTATGTTTGCATATACGTATTCACATCTTTCTGGAGCAGTTAAATTTGATAATGGTGGCTATCACCAGATTACCTTAGGGATCAATTTATTCTGCAAGCCTGTAAAATACGAATGTAAATGTCCTGCCATTAATTAAATCTAATTTATATAGTAAATGTTAATAAAATCTGTGAACGGAAAGTCGCCTCGTATACCCGAGGATTGTTATGTGGCTGAAAACGCAACTATTGTTGGTGATGTAAGTTTTGGAGAATCTTGTAGTGTTTGGTTTAATGCCGTTATTAGAGGAGATGTGAATTTTATTAAGATTGGGAATAAGGTAAATATTCAGGACGGTGCAGTGATTCATTGTACTTATAAAAAACACCCTACGGTTATTGGTAACAATGTGTCTATTGGTCACAACGCGATTGTACACGGTTGTGTAATTAACGATAATGTATTGATTGGAATGGGAGCAATAGTTATGGATAATTGTACTATTGAGAGTAATTCCATTGTGGCAGCAGGTGCTGTTGTAACTCAAAATACAACAGTCGAATCAGGTTCAATCTGGGCTGGAGTTCCTGCAAAGAAAGTGAAAGATATCGATCAATCTGATTTTGCAGGTGAAATAGAACGCATTTCTAATAACTACGTAATGTATTCTGGTTGGTTCAAAGAGGAGTAAGACTTTCGATTAAAAATCTCTTTCTATAACATCATATTTATTTTCTAAGATCTCCCTTAATACTGTTGGATCTGCATTTGTATAGAAAATAGGTTTGCCATTGTTTTCTGTTGTAAAACCCACCTTTTCTTTTAATAGATTTTGCGTTTGTTTTGCAACAGCTTGGCCTGAATCTATAATCTGAATATGGTGTGGAAGGATTGCTTTTATTTGTGGAATCAGATACGGATAATGGCTGCATCCCAATACCAGGTAATCGATATCGGCTTCAATCATAGGATTCAAGTACGAGTGAAGTAATTGTGTCATTTCAGCAGAATACATTTTCCCACTTTCGATAAGAGGTACTAATCCATGACCTATTTGATCAATAATTTTAGTGTTTTGAAACTGTTGTGCCGTTTTAGTAAAAAGCTCGCTGATAAGCGTTCCTTGTGTCGCTAGGATGCCTATCTTTTGTGTTTTTGAGTTTGTTGCAGCCGGTTTTATGGCCGGTTCTATACCAATAAAAGGAATATCATATTTAGCCCGTAATTCTCGAATCGCATTTGTGGTAGCTGTATTGCAGGCAACAACAATGAGCTTACAATTCATTTTAATGAGTAAGTCAGTATTTTTCATGCTCAAGGCAATAATCTCTTCTTTTGATTTTTGTCCATAAGGAGCGTTCTTGCTGTCTGCAAGGTATATGGTTTTTTCATTGGGAAGCAACTGATGGATCTCTTTCCAAATTGAAGTGCCGCCTATGCCTGAATCGAAAATGCCTATTGGTTGGTTGTTGTCCATCAAAACAAAGTTAAGTGGTATCGATTAATAATCCTAAGGAATTTATAGGGCAAAAAAATACCGCTCAATCCCGTGAAGGATGAGCGGTATTTTTTATACTGTCTTTTTTATTTCCTAGAAACCTAGGTCTTTTTTTACATCAGCAGTCAAGTTAGGACCGTCAGCAAGTAAAAGAGAAGAACCATCTAAAACGTATTGGAAACCTTTAGCTTTTCCAATTTTTTGGATTGAAGTTCTTACTTTTTCCATTAATGGTTTTACAATATCAGATTCTTTTTGTTGCAATTCTTTTTGAGCATTGTCTCTAAAGTCAACAATTCTTTTTTGCATATCCTGAACTTCTTTAGAACGATCTGCATTTATAGCTTCAGTAACTGTAGCAGACTCTGCTTCGTATTTTTTTAATTTTCCTTGGTATTCTTCAACCATTTTTTTGTAATCTCCATCATATGTTGCGCTTAATTTCTCTAATTGCTTTTGAGCATCTAGCATAGCAGGCATTTTAGCCATGATTTCACTTACATCAACATGTGCAGTTTTTGCTTGTGCATTAATAGTTTGATTTGCTCCGAAAATAAATAGTGCAGCAATTAATAAAGTTTTAATCTGTTTCATCGTTTTTAAAATATTAAGTAATTAGTTATTGTTTAGTTTTTAATTGTTCTTCTCTAGCCTTCTTTATTGAATCTCTTACTTGAAGGATTTTTACTCTTCGTTCTTCTACAGCTTTCTTGCGGTCTTCAATTACTTTCTTACGATCTTCCAGTATTTTGTTTCTCGCATCAAGTTGTTCTTGTTTTGCAATTTCAGCGGCTGTTTTTGCAGCTTCTTTGTTGTCGCCTACTATAGTGCTTTCTTTTACGTCTACTGTTTTAGATGTTTCAGAAACCGTGCCACTTTTTTTTGCTTCTCTATCCGAAAGCATTTTTTGTCGTCTTTCCTCAAAGTCTGCTTTCTTTTTTTCTTGAGCTAACTTTCGCCCGTCAAGTATCGAATCTCTTAGCGCTTTTTTGTCGTCCAGTATTTTTTGTCTTTCAGATAAGAAAGGATTGTCTGCAATTGCGTCTTCCTTACTTTGTTTCTCTTCTTGAGCTTCAAGTTGTTTTTTTGTCAACTGTTCTCTTTTGTCTGATCTGGTTAGTACTCGTAATACTTGGTCGCTTATGTCAAATCTTTTTGCAGAAAACAGCATCGTTAAATCGGAAGACTTGTCGAAAACAAAATCGTATTTTTGTGTTTCTGCAATGTCTTGAACGGCGGTGAATATCTGGTCCTGTATTGGTTTTACTAAAACAGCTTTTTGTATTATCAAATCACCATTTGCACCAAATCTTTTTTGCTGAAAGTCCAACATTTCATTTTCAAGGAACTTGATTTCTAACTCCCGTTCCTCTATCAACGCTTTTGTTAATAATGGCTTTTCAGCGGAAAGTGCTTCTTTTATTTTATTGATTTCGATTTTCTTCGTCTCAATTTCTTGTTTCCATTTCTGTGCTTTTTGCTCCAGTTGGACTGTTGCTTGGGCATAATTAGGAACATTTTCTAGAATATACTCCATGTCAATGTAGCCTATTTTTGTTCCTCTGGTTTGCGAGTGAGCTGTATTGAATACAACCACGGCTAAGAATAGTATTAGAAATTGTTTTCTCATAACTTAATGGTATTAGAAAATCGTTAATCAATTCTTTTTAAAATTGCTGCCCAATAATGAAATGGGTTTCCCATCCATTTGCTGTATTTTGCCCAGGTAGAGCATCAAACCCATGTCCAAAATCGATACCTAATAATCCAAATGCTGGCATGAATACGCGTAATCCAACTCCTGCTGAACGGTTTAATTCAAATGGGTTATAACTTTTAAAATCTGGAAATGACGAACCTGCTTCTAAAAATCCTAATGCATATATAGATGCAGATGATTTCAAGGTTATAGGATAACGTAACTCCATAGAGAATTTATTGTATACTGTTGCTCCAATTTGTTCTCCAACACTATTTATAGGCGTCAAGGAATTATTTGGGTAACCTCTCAATTGTATCGTTTCTCTACCGTCCATTGAGTAATTTGCTAATCCGTCTCCTCCTACATAAAATCTTTCAAATGGAACAGCTCCTCTTTCTTGATTGTATGCGCCTAAGAATCCAAATTCAGTTAACGTTCGTAGTACTAATTTACCATAAACTTTCGTATACCAATCTGCTTTGAACTTTATTTTGTAATATTCTAACCAATTAAATTTCTTTTGATCCACTAATGCTGGATCTGCAGCGGCATCTGCGAAGTTAAAAACTTTGTTTCCAGCAGCATCAATATAGTCACCAATTGCTACTGTATTTCCATTTGCATCAACTTGATTTGATCTATCAACAGTATTTTTTAATTTGTACTCTTCTTTATCACCTAAGGTAGCATAGTCAATTCCGTTTAAAAGGGAATAAGGAGGAGTTAATTTTGCTGAAATACTAAACTCCGAACCATAAGTTGGGAAGATAGGATTCACACCTTTATTACTTCTAGATAATCCAATAGTGTAAGCTAAGTTTCTTGAAGCTCCATTACCAAAGGTAAACAATCCAGTATTATAATTTTGCAAATCGTAATGTTGGTAACTTATAGATTGTGATAAAACAAAGAAATCATCTGGTACAGTTAATCTTTTAGCTAATCCAACCGACAGCGTCAAGATATTGAAA
Source organism: Flavobacterium sp. XN-5 (assembly GCF_008033395.2). Classification (NCBI taxonomy): domain Bacteria; kingdom Pseudomonadati; phylum Bacteroidota; class Flavobacteriia; order Flavobacteriales; family Flavobacteriaceae; genus Flavobacterium; species Flavobacterium sp. XN-5. The sequence continues at coordinate 425,222 of NZ_VOGZ02000001.1, read as the reverse complement.
CTTTTATCTTTGTCTACTCTTTGCGTTATATAATTGTTTAAAAATTGTTTACTGTAGGAGATAGAAGAACTAAATGAAACTGGTTTCTTTTGTCCAAACCATGGTTCAGAAAACGAAACGCTATAGGTTTGGAAATAAGTACTTGCCTGAAGTCTTAAAGATACTTTTTGTCCATCACCCATAGGTAAAGGTTTGTATGCCTCTTTATTAAATATATTTCTTGCCGAGAAATTGTTGAACGACAAGCCTAATGTACCAATGAAACCACCACCACCATAACCTCCTTGAAGCTCTATTTGGCTAGATCCTTTTTCAATAAGATTGTACTCAATATCTACAGTTCCTGCTGCTGCATCTACATTTTTAAATTTAGGATCGATTGCTTCAGGGTCGAAAAATCCTAATTGACCAATTTCACGAATGGTTCTAACTAGTAATTCTTTGTTGTATTTTTCTCCAGGCTTAGTTCTAAGTTCTCTGTAGATAACGCGGTCGTTAGTTTTGTCATTTCCTACAACAGTAATTTTATTGAAATAAGCTAAAGGTCCTTCGGTAACTCTTATTTCGAAATCAATCGTATCATTAACTGTTCGTACTTCAACAGCATTTATGTTTGAAAATAAATAACCGCTATTTTGATAAAGATTAGTAATGTCTTCTCCGTCTGGTTTTGAAGCATCAGCTATTCTTTTTTGTAGTAAAACACCGTTATAAGTCTCTCCTGTTTTAACTCCAATTATTTGATTTAATAATTGATCTGAGTAAACTGTATTTCCTAGGAATTTAATATTACCAAAATAGTATTTATTTCCTTCCTCAACATTTATCTTAATCGATAATGCATTTTTATCTTTAAGGTAAGTAATAGAATCAGAAATTATTCTTGCATCTCTATATCCTTTCTCTTTATAAGAAGCGATTACTTTTTCTAAGTCTGTTTTGTATTTTGCTTTTATAAATTTAGACGCTTTTAGTACGCGAAATACATTTTTTTCCTTGGTGTCTTTCATTGCTTTGCGCAATGTTTTGTCAGATATCTCTTTGTTACCTATAAAATCAATTTCAGCAATTTTCACCTTGTCTCCCTTGTCAATGTTCACAACCATGTTTACTTGGTTCACTGCAGAAGTATCTGGTACAACGTTGATATTTACTTTGGTGTTATAATATCCGTCTTTTTTGTATTTGTTTTCTATGTAGTTTTTTGTCGTAGTGATTAAGTTTTCATTTACGACTTTGCTCTTCGTTAGACCGTTATCTTTAATTAAAGCTTCTGTTTTGCTTTTCTTAACTCCAACAAACTTTACATTGTTTAATTTTGGTAGTTCCTTAATTTCCAGATCAAGATAGATACTGTCATTTTCGATTCTATTAATGTAAAATGAAATTTCATCAAAAAGTCCTAGTTTACCTAATTTTTTGATTGCGCTACTGATTTCTTCACCAGGAACTGTTATTTGCTGACCTTTTTCAAGACCTGCAAAGGTTATAACTGTTTGGTCGTTGAAACTAATTTTATTAGTAAGGACTACATCGGCTAATATGTATTTCTGACCTTGGTCGAAAGGAACTCTTTCTTGAGCTTTGACTTGTGAAAAACTTCCCAATATTAAAAGGGTAAGGACTGCTTTTATACTTTTATTCAACACTAAAAAATTATTTAATTTGTTCACTTGTTTTTCCAAATCTACGTTCTCTTTTTTGATAACTAATGATAGCCTCATATAAATTTTGTTCTTTAAAGTCTGGCCACAATACATCAGTAAAATATAATTCGGCATAGGCTATTTGCCATAGCAAAAAATTACTTATTCTATGCTCTCCACTTGTTCTTATTAATAAATCTACATCTGGTAAATTTTGCGTGTAAAGATGCTCATTTATAATTGAATCGTCAATACTGTCTATTGAAATTATATTATTTTTAACTTTATTACTGATGTTTTTTACAGCATTTACTAATTCTTCTCTAGATCCATAACTCAATGCTAATGTTAGAGTCATGTGAGTATTGTCTTTAGTTTTATGGATAACGTCAAGAAGCTCTTTTTGAGCTGATTGTGGTAATTGTTCAAGATTACCTATCGTGTTTAATTTGATGTTGTTTTCTAGAAGTGTTGGAAGTTCTTTTTTTAAAGATTTTATCAGGATCTTCATTAAAGTATCTACTTCTAGTTTCGGTCGGTTCCAGTTTTCTGTAGAAAAGGCGTAAAGCGTTAAGTTTTCTATGCCTAATTTAGCACAGGTTTTTATAATAATCTTTACAGACTTTGTTCCGCTCTCATGACCGAACGCTCTTAGGAAACCTTGTTGTTTTGCCCATCGTCCATTTCCATCCATTATAATGGCTAAATGTGAGGGTAAGTTATTTTTATTAATGTGTTCTAATAAATCCATTTTTTTATTCTGCGCAATAGCATGGTTTTTCTCCAAAGGTATAGGTTAAGGTTATCCCAGAAAAAACGTACCAGTCATTATTATTTATATTTCCAATATTTTGATTGTAACTCCCATCTATATTGTCAGTCAAGCTATACCTTGCGCCAGTTTCTAGCGCCAGTATAAAGCGGCGGCTTATGTTTGACTTGATCCCTATAGTCATTGGTATGGCAATTGATTTACTTCTTTCTGTTCTTCCACTTATAGTCGTTGGTGATGATGGTGTTGTTAAATCATAATCACTTATAAAATAGCTGAACCCAGAGTACACATAAGGTGTGATTTTACGGCCTAATTGATGAAGATTAAAGTCGAAAAAGTTGAATTCAAGGCCTAAAGATACTTCTTTTATGCTATTTTCAAAATGATAACCTCTTTGATTCCTGCTGGGTTCTCTTGAATCAAGATCATTTGAAGTGATTTTCGATTGGGTATAAGAAAAGCGATAAGAATGTCTCGGACTTTTATTCCATTTATATAATATTCCAAAAGCAGGCTCATTTGGAGCTATATAAGTTGTTGGTCCTATATCGCCTATATAGTTACTTCCTCCTAGGAAAACTCCAACTTCATGTATTTGTGAATACAGAGTCGTCGTTAAGAGTAAACATATAAATAAGCCAAAGGTTTTGTTCATTTAATTAAAAATTGCGTGCAAATATAATAATTATCGTTTCGAATCAATACCGATTGCTATAAATGTGTCCATTATTTAGATAATAGCCGCTATAATCGATAACGGATAGGGATTCGTTAATAGTGGAAACGAATAAATTAGATAGTATAGTATGCTTTGCGAGTAATAATAAATTAATTTCTTCTGTCCTCGCCCCACAATAATTTTGTACGAAGTGTTTTTAGAAATGTTTCGTTTGGAATCTCTACCATGTTTATTTCAAAGGGAGTTTTAGTGATAGTCAGTATGGATTCGTTTCTTACAGAGATGACTCTGGAATCTAGTGAAACTAAATAATACTCTTCTCGTCCTGAAACTTTTAATTTAACTTCAGTTTCGTCAGGAATAACTAGTGGTCTCGCATTCAGATTGTGAGGTGCAATGGGGGTGATAACTAGACCTTTTACATCTGGGGTAAAGATAGGGCCTCCACAACTTAGAGAATATCCCGTAGATCCTGTAGGTGTGGATACTATTAAGCCGTCGGCCCAATAGGAATTTAAATATTCACCATTAAGAAAGGTCTCAATGGTGATCATCGAAGTAGTGTCTTTCCGACTAACGGTAATTTCGTTCATAGCAAAATTGATGTCCTGAAGAGAGTCATTTACAGGGTCACAGGATAGACTCAACAACGTTCTTTTAGAAAGCGTGTATTTTTTATCAATTACAATTTGTAGAAACTCATCAATTTTTTCTTTTTGAACAGTTGCTAGAAAACCTAAACGACCGGCATTAATACCAAGAATAGGAATTCTAGAATTTCGTATTAAAGTGGCTGCTCTTAGCATGGTTCCGTCTCCTCCAATACTAATTAACATATCGAAACTTTGATCTAACTCTGTATGGGAAGAAAATGTGCTGTATTGTTCTTTTATGATTTTCTTTTCATATAGCATCTCTAGAAAAGAAGCTTCAATTACTAACTCTACTTTATTTTTAGTAAAAAAAATGAATATGTCTCTTATAATAGGTTCGGTACTATTTTGATAATATTGACCGTATATGGCTATTTTCATTATTTTATTTAATGGTTTGTTTGTAAAATCGTTTGTTCGTATAGCGGTCTATATTGGAAACTAAATAAACACTTACATATTAAGGTATTTGTCTAAATAGTCTGAGCGCTCTTTCAAAGTATTGATATAATCGTCTTCTTGGTGTTCTGATATTATTTCGTAATTATACCTTCTGAAGGTTTGGATTATTTCGTTAATAGCGCCTAAGCTAATTTTCATAGTTACTTCGATGCTATTTCCATCAGATTCAGAAATAAATAAGCCCAAGAGTTTTCCGTTATTGCTTTCTACAATTTGAGTAATCTGCCCCATAGAATAATCTACTATTCCTTTTTTTACCTTTAGTATAAGTCCGTGCTCTTTCAAAAATGGAGTTTGGTGGAAAAAACTCATTATATCGTCTAATTCATAATAGCCAACATAGCTGTTGTTTTCATCTAAAACGGGAATCAAGTTGGTATGGTTTTTTGCAAAAACCTCTAATACTTCAAGCCATATAGAATCTTTCCTAGTAAAAAAGGTTGCAAGAGTATATTTGTAGTCGATTACTTTTTTGTCACTGTCAAAAGTTTCAATATCTTCAGATGAGATACTGCCAATGTAGATTCCCTCTTCAACAACTGGAAAGTGTGAAAAAGTGATGTCATCAAAAAAGTCTTTAACAGAAGCAATAGTCTCCTGGCTGTCAATGGCTTTAAAATCAGTAGTTATGTAGTTTGTAATTTCCATCTTAACTAGATCCTTAATTTTTATGCAAAATAATCAAAAAAAGGCAAAAACTCCTACCTTTTACTTTGTATTTTTGTAGCAATTATATAGTTATATCACTATCAAAAAATATTCCAATGACAAAGTTAAGTGTAAATATCAATAAAATAGCTACTTTACGTAATGCACGCGGAGGAAATGTTCCTGATTTATTAAAAGTGGCCACCGATATTCAAAAATTTGGTGCACAAGGAATCACAATACATCCACGACCAGATGAGCGTCACATTCGTTATCAAGATGCACGTGATCTAAAATCTATTGTTTATACCGAATTCAATATCGAAGGAAACCCACAGCATAATTTTATTGATTTGGTTTTAGAATGCAAGCCAGAACAAGTGACTTTAGTTCCAGATGCAATTGGTGCTATAACCTCGTCCGCTGGCTGGGATACCGTAAAAAATCAAGCGTATTTGACTGAGATGATTCAAGAATTTCAACGCAATGGAATTCGTACCTCGATTTTTGTTGATCCGCAACTCGATATGATAGAAGGAGCAAAGGAAACAGGTACTGATCGCATCGAACTTTACACCGAAGCTTTTGCCCACCAATTTAGTTTAGGAAACAAAAGCGGAATAGATCCTTACGTAAAAGCGGCAATCTTAGCTAATGAATTCGGATTAGGAATCAATGCAGGACACGATTTAAGTCTGGAGAATATTCAGTTTTTCAGTCAAAATATTCCCGGTTTATTGGAGGTTTCAATTGGCCATGCCTTAATCGCAGAATCGCTTTACTTAGGTTTAGAGAATGTGGTTAATATGTATTTGCAAAAATTAAAATAAAATAATTAGGGCGTGCCCTCGTTGAAAAAAAAGAAAGTTTTTTTTTCAACGAGGTCGGGCTATGCGCTGCAATCTTTTTTTCTATTTCGCTATCGCTGCATAATAAAAAAGGGATTTTCGCTGCTATCCCTCACGCGCTCGTTAAAACGTACATTATGTTATATTCAAAAATAGAAGGTTCAGGAAAACCCCTTTTAATTCTTCACGGATTTCTGGGAATGTCAGACAACTGGAAAACACTAGGAGTGCAATTTGCAACCGAAGGTTTTGAAGTACATTTGTTAGATCTCCGCAATCACGGACGTAGTTTTCATTCTGAGGAATTCAGCTATGAATTGATGTCCCAGGATATTCTGGAGTATTGCAATGCTCATAAACTAACAAATGTCGATATGATTGGACATTCCATGGGCGGGAAAACGGCAATGCTTTTTGCAACGCAATATCCTGAAATGGTAGATAAACTTATAGTAGCTGATATTGGACCGAAGTTTTATCCGCAGCACCACCAGACTATTTTGGAAGGATTAAATGCTGTTGATTTTACTACAAAACCTAGTCGTAGTGAAGTCGAAGCAATTTTAGAAGAATACATTACTGATTTTGGAACCAGACAGTTTTTAATGAAAAGCTTGTATTGGCAAGAGCCAGGACAATTGGCCTTTCGTTTTAACCTGGTTGTTTTTAATGAAAAAATGGAAGAAATAGGAGTAGCGCTGCCAGCCACCGCAGCATTTGAAAAACCAACTCTTTTTATCCGTGGCGGAAACTCGAATTATATCTTAGATAGTGATTTTGAAAATATTCAAACACACTTTCCACTTGCTACGGTAGAAACTATCCCAAATACAGGACATTGGCTTCATGCCGAAAACCCAGCTCTATTTCATGAGTTGGCCATTTCTTTTTTTAGGGAAATTAATTAATTAAAAAAAGTAGTACTTTTAGTAAAAAATATAAAATATAAATCATGAAATTAATCATCAAAATTCTTATTACATCAGCTTTAGTATTGCTTATCGCAAACTTTATGTCAGGAGTTCATGTGGCAGGTTTTACCACCGCTTTAATTGTAGCAATTGTTCTTGGGTTACTTAATATATTTATCAAACCTATTTTAGTTATTTTAACCTTTCCAATAACGATAGTAACTTTAGGCCTGTTTTTATTAGCGATAAATGCGATTATCATTTTATTATGTGACGGTATCGTAGGAGGATTTAGTGTAGATTCATTCTGGACGGCACTGTTTTTCAGTATTATATTATCGATATTACAGTCCATTATGTACAAAATATTAGGAGAGGACAAGTAAGAATATTCATAAAAATTTAGTAGCGCTGCGTTTATTTTAACAAATCTTTAGCGAGGCGCTATTATGATTTTTAGTACTTTTGACCCCTATTAAAAAAGAAAATGAAAAAATTCCACATCTTATTAATCGTTTTGTTTGGCTTCCTTTTGATGCCAAATACAACTTTTGCATGTGGAAATTCAGATTCAAGTTCCTGTGGTATGGAAATGTCTTCGAAGACTAAAAAGAAAGATTGCTGCGAGAAGGATTCTCATTCTAAAAGTAGCAAACACATTAGTTGTAACGGGAAATGCGGACATGCTTTATGCAGCAGTTCATCAGTAAATACAGCAATAGACTCGGTTTTTCAATTCGAAATTCAGAGTTCTAATTTTAATTTTTCGACTGAAAAGCAAAAATTCAATCATTTGACATCCTTCACATCTGCTGGATATTCTTCCATTTGGCTTATTCCTAAAATAGGCTAAATTCTATTTTTGACAGCCACTACTCTGTCAAATTCAAAGCAAAACTTGCTTTAAAATCATTTATTTATCGGCTATTACTTGATGTTATTCAGAGCTTATATGCTTTCGTTTATCTATTGATTTAGCGCACTCACATTTAAATTATTATACTATGTACTCAATAAAAAAAATATTGATGGCAATAACGCTATTGTTATCAGCCGCAGCGGTTACTGCGCAAATGAAGAATTCTAATACAAATTCTGTAAAAATATACGGAAACTGCGGTATGTGCGAAACCAAGATTGAAAAGGCAGGAAATATAAAGAATGTCGCTTCGGTGGATTGGAATAAAGACACCAAAATGGCTACACTTAATTACGATTCATCAAAAACTTCAGAGGATGAAATCTTAAAACGTATTGCTTTAGCAGGTTATGACAGTGAAAAGTTCCTTGCTCCAGACTCTGTTTATGATGAATTACACGGTTGTTGTCAATATGATAGAGAAGCAAAAACTACTACAGCTGCAGATGCGAAAGTGGAAGCGTCCACAATGGATCATCACGCAAATCATTCAGCAAGCTCAAAAGAGGTTGCTGTAGAAAACGATCAATTGAAAGAGGTTTTTGATACCTACTTCGCACTAAAAGATGCATTGGTGAAAACCGAAGGTCCAACAGCCTCAGCAAAGTCAAAAGAATTGCTTATGTCTCTTAATACCGTAGAAATGGATAAACTCGCTATGGACGTTCATATGGTTTGGATGAAAGTAATGAAAGATTTAAAAGCTGATGCTAAGTCTATTTCTGAAACTCAAGACATCAAGAAACAAAGAGTGCTTTTTATGTCTTTGTCAAAAAACATGTATGATTTAATAAAAGTGGCTAAATATGAAGCTGCTGTTTATTATCAATTTTGTCCTATGGCAAACGGTGGTAAAGGTGCCAATTGGTTGAGCAAGGAAAATGCAGTTAAAAATCCATATTACGGTTCTCAAATGATGACTTGTGGTAAAACGGTCGAAACAATAGAGAAATAATCCATTGAACCCTTTTTAAAATAAAAGAGTAATGATAGACTTTAAAAATATAATTCTGGCTTGCAGTCTAGTATTTGTGTTGTCAACTGCCAGTGCACAAGTAAAGTTAGGAGATACTTTTCCTAATATCACACTTGAAAATAATAATAATGTAAAAGTGAATCTTGAGTCGTTCAAGGGGAAAACGGTTTTAGTTGATTTCTGGGCTTCTTGGTGTGGACCTTGTAGATTAGCCAATAGGAAATTGGTAAAAGTCTATGAAACTTATAAAGACCAGAGCTTTGAAATTGTAGGGATATCGCTTGATACAGATAAAACAAAATGGATAAATGCCATTGCCAAAGATAAGATGAAGCACCAGCAATTAATAGATTCCAAAGGTTTTGATGCTGCTTCGGCAGTAACTTTTGGGGTAGAAGAATTGCCTGCAGCTTATCTTTTTAATAACGAAGGAATACTAATTGCGATTAATCCGACCGAGGAAGAAATTATCGCTCAAATAAATAAATAAACAGATGAAAATACTAAATATAAAATTCATAGCAATAGCACTTTTAACTTTAATGACAAGTGGAAATGCCTTTTCTCAGATCTCTAAAGTCGAAATAATTGCAACAGGACTAACTTGTTCGATGTGCTCGAATGCGATAAACAAACAGTTAAAAGCAATGGAAGTTGTAGAAAGTGTAAGTACTGATTTGAATACGAACACTTTTACGGTTCATTTCAAGAATAATAATTCAGTACAGCCTATTGTGTTAAAAAATGCAGTTGAAAAAGCTGGATTTTTCGTAGGATCTATGGTGTTGACAATGCCATTTGATAATGTTAAAGCACAAGATAATGCCGTTGTTAAACAGGATGAAGCTACATTTGTTTTCATTGATACTAAAGCTCAAGTTTTATCTGGTGAAATTAAGGTTAAGATCTTAGACGAAGGTTTTGTTACCCAAAAAGAGTATAAAAAATTAGTAAAATCGTATTCGAAATATCCAACTTATGTAGATGGATCTGATAGTAACTATCATATTAAAACATTATAAGATGAGGTATTTAGGTATTGTTTTCTTGGCGCTGATTTCGTTTCAAATTAGTGCTCAAGAACTTTTTGTAGTTACGGAACCCGCGAGTAATGTTCCAGCGGGTTCTATTGGAGTTCGTGTTGGACAATCTCTATTGAAAAAAGAAATCGGTAGCGGTTCTCTTTATAATTTGTCGCCTGAGTTAACTTGGGGAGTCAATAAAAATTTGATGGTGCGTGCTTCTGCTTTTTTAAACAATAGCAGTAATGAATTGAAAGGGGAAGGCGCTGGTGTATATGCTAAATACCGTTTTTTCTCAGTAGATGATTTGCAAAGCCATTTTCGTATGGCAGCTTTTGGGCGATACAGTTGGGCTAATTTGCCAATGCAGCAAGAAGCAATTGATTTGTCTGGCGGGAACTCAGGTTATGAAGTGGGTGTGGTTGCTACGCAATTAATAAAAAAAGTAGCTCTTAGTACTTCTGTTAGTTACAACGGAATAACTGATAATAAAGAAGATTATGAATTTCCAGAATTACGAAGCAATAGTGGATTCAATTACACTTTTTCTATTGGGAAATTAATGTATCCCAAACGATACACCAGCTTCAAGCAAACCAATATTAATACGATGTTGGAATTTGTAGGGCAAACATTGACTGATAGTGGAAAGTCTTATTTAGATGTTGTGCCTTCAGTACAATTTATCATCAACAGCCAAGCAAGAATTGATGTGGCTTACAAAAAAGAACTGTATAACTCGATGCTTCGTACTGCCTCAGATGGCTTTTATTTGAAATTGGAATATACTTTTTTTAATGTTGGTAATTAGAAATATCGAGCAAATTGAATTAAATTTATAAAATAGGTTGGATTAAGAATAGCATTCGAATAATTAAAATAAAAAAATAAAAAAAATGAAAAATATAATACTTTCGTCAATCGCATTTGTGTTTCTATTTACCGCTTGTAATCAGAAAAATAAAGAAGTTGAAAACCTCAATTCTGAAATTGTAGCACCAGCTGTGGAAACTCCAAGTATAGATGTTAATGACATTAAGCCGGAAATAGAAATAAAAAAAGCGGCTTCTTCCTCTTTTAGTATAAATGGAGTAGTAAACGAGTATTTGAGTTTGAAGAATGCACTTGTAAACGATGATTCGAAAGCGGCAGCCCTTGCAGCTGAAAAATTAGTTGTAACTTTAAGCGATTTGAATTCCAGTTCTTTAGACTCAAAAGGTAAAAACAACTTTGATGGTATTGCGGCAGAAATGATCAAAGATCTAAAACACATTAGTGGTAACGCAGGGAAAATGGATCATCAAAGAGAATATTTTGCATTGCTTAGTAAAGAAGTGACAGATTTAGTAAAAAACTTTGGAACAGATCGAAAATTATATAAGGATTATTGTCCAATGTATGATGGCGGGAAAAGCGGTTACTGGATTAGCGAAACCAAAGAAATTAAAAATCCATATTATGGTTCTGAAATGCTAAGTTGCGGCGGGATAGTGGAAACTTTAAAATAGTATTTTGAAATTACACATAAAAAACATGGTTTGTAACCGATGTATAATGGTCGTGAAGTCTGAACTGGAAAAGTTTGGACTTCATACTATAACATTAAAACTGGGGGAAATAGAAATAGTTGAAGATTTAAACAAAGAAAAAATAGTAGATCTAAACATAAAATTATTGAATCTCGGTTTCTTAATCATCGACGACAAAAAAAGTCAAATAGTAGAGAAAGTAAAGAACCTGATTGTTGAATTGGTACATTTTAAAGACAATCGCTTCAAAACGAATTTGTCGGATTATATTGTAGCAGCCATTGGCCTCGATTACAGCTATATTAGTAATTTATTTTCGCAACAGGAACGCAACACAATCGAACATTATTATATTCTTCAAAAGATTGAAAGAGTCAAAGAGCTGCTTGTGTATAATGAACTAAGTTTGAATGAAATTGCATTTCAGCTCCATTACAGCAGTGCTTCTCATTTGAGCAAGCAATTTAAAAAAGTCACAGCTATGACTCCTACTTTTTTTAAAAACAGCGAAGAACAGAAACGTCTGTCTCTTGAAAATCTATAAATGATACATAACACAACCATAATTGTATAAGAGTCTTAGTCGTTTATAATGGTAATTTTGGATTAATAATTTAAGATACTAAATAATGAAACATAACTATACTATTACTGGAATGTCTTGCAATGGTTGTAGAACTAAAGTTGAAAAAACCTTGAATGCTTTGGAAGGTGTTGAGGCTGTCGTCACATTAGATCCGCCTATGGCTACTATTACCATGCAAAAGCCTATCCAAACAACTCATTTTCAAGAGGTGCTTGCGACTTCAGGGAATTATTCGATAAAGGTTTTTAATCCAAATGATGTACTGTTACCAACAGAAAAAGTTGTTGTAGCTCCGCCAAAAAATGCAGCAGGAAAATATTATTGTCCCATGCATTGCGAAGGTGATAAAGTATATGACAAAGCGGGTGACTGTCCCGTTTGTGGAATGGACCTCGTAAAAGCACCTGATTTAATTCCGACGAAAACTATGTTTACTTGCCCGATGCATCCTGAAATAATCGAGGAAGGTCCCGGCTCTTGTCCCATATGCGGAATGGATTTAGTGCCAATGGAACCTAGCGAAAGCGAAGAAGACAAGTCGTATCTTGCTCTAGTAAGCAAAATGAAAATTGCAATACTTTTTACGGTACCTATTTTTATCATTGCAATGTCAGATATGATTCCGAATAATCCACTACTTAAAATAATGGATACTTCGAGTTGGAATTGGATGCAATTTGCCTTGTCACTTCCAGTAGTTTTTTATGCTACTTGGATGTTTTTTTTACGTGCCTGGAAGTCCATTATCTCATGGAACTTAAATATGTTTACCTTAATAGGTATTGGTGCTGGAGTTGCTTTTTTGTTTAGCCTATTTGGTTTATTTTTTCCGGAGCTTTTTCCAAATGAATTTAAAACACATACAGGAGCGGTTCACCTTTATTTTGAAGCAACCACGGTAATACTAACTTTGGTTTTACTGGGTCAGCTATTAGAAGCGAGGGCGCACAGCAGAACTAGTGGAGCGATAAAAGAATTACTGAAATTAGCACCTACAGAAGCAACTTTAGTTAGCGATGGAGTGGATAAGGTGATTTCTGTTCATGATATTAAACAAGACGATTTGTTGCGTGTGAAACCTGGTGAGAAAATTCCTGTTGATGGGAAAATTACTGATGGGGAAACAACTATAGACGAATCAATGATTTCTGGAGAGCCAATTCCTGTCGACAAAAAAATTGATGATTCCGTTATTGCAGGAACGATAAATGGAAATAAATCTTTTGTGATGATTGCAGAGAAAGTGGGTTCAGATACCTTACTTTCTCAAATTGTTCAAATGGTAAATTCTGCCAGCCGTTCGAGAGCACCTATTCAAAAACTAGCGGACAGAATTGCGAAGTATTTTGTACCCATTGTAGTAATCACGTCGATAATAACATTTTTTGTTTGGGCAACTTTTGGTCCAGAGCCGGCAATGGTTTACGGGTTCATCAATGCCATCGCAGTACTTATTATTGCTTGTCCGTGTGCATTAGGTTTAGCTACGCCAATGTCTGTGATGGTAGGTGTTGGGAAAGGAGCGCAATCAGGAGTTTTGATAAAAAACGCTGAGGCATTGGAAAACATGAACAAAGTAAATGTTTTAATAACTGATAAAACAGGAACCATAACTGAAGGAAAACCTTCTGTTGAAAAAGTATATTCTAGTCAAAACAACGAGGATATGCTGTTGCAAAAAATTGCTTCGTTAAATCAGTATAGCGAACACCCATTAGCGGAAGCCGTCGTCCATTTTGCAAAAGCAAAAGAAACGGTGCTTTCTGAGGTAAAAGACTTTGAAGCTATAACAGGAAAAGGAGTCGTTGGAACGGTAGATAATACAAAAGTAGCTCTAGGAAATAAGAGTCTGATGGAACAAGTTGGAGCTTTGATTGACGCAGAAATTGATACTAAAGTAGTAGTCGAACAGAAACTTGGGAAAACAGTTTCATATATTTCGGTGGACAATACTGTTTTAGGATATGTTACGATTACCGATGCTATAAAACCAACGAGTGTTGCTGCCATTGCTGCTTTAATGAGTCAAGGCGTTGAAGTTATCATGTTAACTGGCGACAATGAAAATACGGCAAGAGCAGTTGCGCAAGAGTTGAACTTAACTTCGTTTATAGCGGGTTGTTCGCCTGAGGATAAACTAAAAGAAATTAAAAAATTACAACACCAAGGCAAAATTGTAGCCATGGCAGGGGACGGAATTAACGATGCTCCAGCTTTGGCGCAAGCCGATATTGGAATTGCAATGGGAACAGGAACTGATGTAGCAATTGAAAGCGCTAAAATAACATTAGTAAAAGGAGATTTACAAGGGATTGTAAAAGCTAAAAAATTGAGTCATGCGGTGATGAAAAACATCAATCAAAATTTATTTTTCGCGTTCTTCTATAATGTACTTGGAATTCCAATTGCAGCTGGGGTTTTATATCCTTTTTTCGGACTATTACTTTCGCCAATGATCGCTGCCTTAGCAATGAGTTTTAGCTCAGTTTCTGTTATAGCAAATGCATTACGACTGCGAAATTTAAAACTGTAATAAAATGTGATCGTAAAGTAGTTCACTGTTATTATTAATCTTTGAAAATAACATTATGGATAATACAGGACATGAAGGAATGCATATGGATGCCTACTCATTTATGGGGATGCATTGGTTTTGGTGAGGCTCGATAGTGATTTTTGCTCTTATAATTTTAGTATCGGCTCATTTTTATAGAAAAAGAAAATAATTAATTATAGAAAATAATGGACATAAGAATATTTATTATTGCCTTGCTACTGAGTTTTTCGGTAAACGCACAAAAGGTGGTTCGCTATGATTTGTATGTAAAAGACACCATTGTGAATTTTGCAGGAAAAGATAAAAGAGCAATCGCTGTAAACGGTCAGATTCCTATGCCAACCCTTACTTTTACTGAGGGGGATATTGCTGAAATCTATGTGCATAACGAGATGGAGGAAGGAACTTCTTTGCATTGGCATGGTTTGTATTTGCCTAATAAGGAAGATGGTGTTCCTTTTTTAACCCAGATGCCTATCGCGCCTCATACAACTCACAAATATAGTTTTCCTATTATACAAAACGGAACACATTGGTATCACAGTCACTCGGGAATGCAAGAACAAATAGGGATGTACGGTGCAATGATTTTAAAGAAAAAAGTGGATGATCCTACCTTTAGAAAAGGAATCGATGATTTACCTGAAATCCCTGTCGTTTTAAGCGAATGGACTAATTATAACCCTAATAATGTACACCGGATGTTACATAATGCGTCCGATTGGTTTGCAATAAAGAAAGGGACGACTCAGAGTTATGCCGAAGCACTAAAAAGCGGGCATTTTAAAACGAAATTTAATAATGAGTGGAAGCGCATGCTGGCGATGGATGTTAGTGATGTGTATTACGATAAGTTTTTGATAAATGGAAAAAATGAAAGTCAGCTGTCACAATTTAAGGGAGGCGATAAGGTGCGTTTACGTATTTCTAATGCGGGAGCTTCGTCTTATTTTTGGTTGACTTATGCCGGTGGAAAAATTACAGTTGTCGCTAATGACGGGAATGATGTGGAACCAGTTCAGGTAGATCGATTGATTATTGGAGTTTCTGAAACTTATGACGTTGTGGTTACTATCCCAGAAGCAAATACTTCATATGAATTTTTAGCTACACCTGAAGACCGCACTAAATCTACTTCGTTATACATAGGAAGCGGAATTAAACAGCTAATCGCTCCATTACCAAAATTAAATTATTTCGCTGGCATGAAAATGATGAACGACATGATGAACATGGATGGCAGCATGAATGATATGGGTATGAAAATGAGCCTTCAAAAAATGGATATGAACACGGTTATGTATCCTGAAATTACTCGTGATAAAGAGAAAAGAGGAAAGAAAAAAGAGAAAAGCGGGAAAGTAGATCAAGTTTCCAATAAAATGGATATGGATGATAAAATGGACCATTCGATGCATGGTATGGATTCAGGGTCTCAAGATATCACTACATTGAACTATGGAATGCTAAAATCGCCAACAGTAACTACACTTCCTAAAGATGCTCCTGTGAGAGAACTGCGTTTTGAGTTAACGGGAAATATGAATAGGTATTTATGGAGCATGGATAATAGAGTACTTTCGGAATCAGATAAAATTCTTATCAAAAAAGGAGAGAATGTACGAATTGTATTGACGAATAATTCCATGATGCGTCACCCAATGCACTTGCACGGACATGATTTTAGAGTATTGAATGGTCAAGGGGAATTTGCTCCTTTAAAAAACGTTCTGGATATCATGCCAATGGAAACAGATACCATCGAATTTAATGCAAATGTTGATGGAGATTGGTTCTTTCACTGTCATATTTTGTACCACATGATGGCAGGAATGAACAGGGTGTTTAGTGTCGAAAATTCGGAGCCAAATCCATTATTACCTAATAAAGAATGGGCCTATAAAAAGTTACAACAGGAGAGCAACGGACTACATGTTATGGCCGAGAATGATTTTGCTACCAATGGAAATGATGGGCAAGCGATGGTGCAAAATGCTAGATGGAGTTTTGGTACTGAATGGCGCTTAGGTTATCATGATGATCATGGATATGAAGTTGAAACACATATAGGGAGATACATTGGTAGAAACCAATGGTTGATGCCGTTTATAGGTTTTGACTGGCGTTATCGAAAGTTTGGAATGAATGAAATAGAGAAAAACGTCTTTGGACAATCAAATACTAAGGACAATAGAGCGGTTATGAGTTTAGGGGTTAATTATACCTTGCCACTTTTAGTAATTGCTCAGGCAGAAGTTTTTCATGATGGTAACGTTCGTTTTCAGTTGATGCGAGAAGATATCCCAGTTTCTAAACGACTGCGTGCGGCACTTATGGTTAATACTGACAAAGAATACATGGCAGGTTTAAAATACATAGTAGGGAAAAACTTGGGGATAACTACGCATTACGATAGTGATATGGGAGTTGGTTTTGGAGTGAATGTAAATTATTAAAAAAAAAATCATTAACATTTTTCTCTAAATATTAAAATGCTCTAAAAAGAAACATCCTTTTCGGTTTCTGTGTGAGCAGCAGGAATAAAGTTTTCCAAAAGGATGTAATCTAATTGCAGAAATGATGATGTACTGAAATACAAGTAATATCTACTTGTTTATTAATTGGTTAAGATTTTTAAATATCCTAACTTAGTTCTGTTTTAATAGTATTTCAAGCAAAAAAAATATTGTAAAAAACGTTATTTTAAAATTAAAATCATGGAACATAATAACTCACACTCAAAGAGTAATCCTTATGCTAAATTTGC
Source organism: Flavobacterium sp. XN-5 (assembly GCF_008033395.2). Lineage (NCBI taxonomy): Bacteria > Pseudomonadati > Bacteroidota > Flavobacteriia > Flavobacteriales > Flavobacteriaceae > Flavobacterium > Flavobacterium sp. XN-5. Next base: position 408,244 of record NZ_VOGZ02000001.1, on the reverse strand, counting down.
CGTAATAATGGCAGTTTCATTTGTCATCATGTACTTCATCATGTTTTTAAATTTAGAAGCATTCAGTCATGTTTATAATAGTTTAACCCGTTTCTATATGACTACTTTAATGATTGCAGCAATGGCAATCACGATGCTGTTATTCATGTGGAAAATGTATCCAAATCGTAGAATTAATCTAGGGATAATTGCCTTTGCTGCCATCTCTTTTTTTGGGACACTGTATTTATTAAGAACGCAAACTTTTGTTGGGGATGTTCAGTATATGAAAGCTATGATTCCGCATCATTCTTCGGCAATTATGACCAGTAGTAATGTGGACTTTAAAGACCCAGAAGCCAAAAAATTAGCCGAAGATATTATTGCTGCTCAAGAACGGGAAATTAAGCAAATGAATGAAATGATTGTTCGTTTACAAAATAAAGAATAAGAGTGAGATTTTTTACTATTTCGATGCTATTAGGGTAAGATGAAATTGCAGCTGATATGCATAAAAAAAATCTAATGCTATAGTAAAACTTTGGCTTAATTAGATTTCGAACGATTAGATGACGGAAAATGACGGAGAAATTGAAAGCAGAAAAAATGCACAAGAGTAAAATGAAAGGGATGGATAAAAAAGGGGAAAAGAAAGATTATCATAAAGCACTTCAATACTATTTTTAACTCTAATACTATACTATTATGAATAATACAGGACATGACGGAATGCATATGGATGGCTACTCATTTATGGGAATGCACTGGTTTTGGTGGGGCTCCATACTGATTTTTGCACTTATATTATTAGTTATAGCTCACCGGTATAGAAAAGGAAAGAGATAATAATTTAAAAATAAAATATTATGGAATATTATTTTAGTACAACAATTAACGACAGTTTCGAAAATGCAATTCAGAAAGTTACTGAAGCCCTTAAAACGGAAGGATTCGGGATATTAACAGAAATAGACTTAAAAGCAACCTTAAAGAAGAAACTGGATGTAGATTTTTACAATTATACGATTCTCGGGGCTTGTAATCCAGCTTTCGCGCACAAAGCATTATTAGCAGAAGATAAAATAGGAACCATGCTGCCTTGCAATGTCATTGTTCAGGAGAGAGTAAAAGGTCAGGTAGAAGTATCGGCGGTTGATCCAGCCGCTTCCATGCAAGCAGTAGAAAATACAGCACTTGCAGATATCGCAACAGAAATTAGAGAAAGGCTAGAAAAAGTTATCAGTACTTTATAGTATAAGATAGCTGCTCAGCTGACGTTTCATTAATTTTTAATTCAATTTCCCAAGTGTTATCTTTCTAACTATATTTTAGGAGTAGGAACAGTTAGATTTTGGGGTGAATTTCAATATTAAGTTGTTTTTATCCAATTAAGCCATTTCAATTAAAAAGAAACGAAGCTGCAATATAAAAATATTGCAGCTTCGTTTTTAGCGCTAAGTGCTAATGATGAATTAATTAGAAATTTGAAATAAAAATAAATCTAATAATACGCTCTAGTTTTAGGATTTGGCTTTGCGTATCTCAAAAATAGTTCTATTTTTGCACCTGCATAGAAAATTAAGGCCCGTTCGTCTATCGGTTAGGACGCATGGTTTTCATCCATGTAAGAGCGGTTCGATTCCGCTACGGGCTACAAAATTATACAAATTGCGATTTAGATTCTTTTGAAAATTAAAATTGCTACTACGAAAATCAGAATATATATTACAAAAAAAAAGCCTCGAAAATTAAACTTTTCGAGGTTTTTTTTTGTTTATTCGAAAATTATAGTACTTCAACTATTAGAATTTTGTTTGTAACAAAAACAACTGCAGGAGAGCTTCGGGTTCAACGGGCCAGTTTACGATCAAAAACATGGTAATTATACAAGAATTGTAGGTAATTGTGTTAGTCCATTGCAATTCAAAGGTGTTAAATTTGCTTAGATGAATTAGTTGAAGACATTTTTATTAAAGACGCTTCACTATAAATACAATAACTTGGAGTGTTGGATTGATTTCTCGTCCCCGAGGAATTATCGGTTATTATGCAATCGTTCATGTTGTTGCGGCATTTATTTAAGCGCTGTTTATTGTAGGTTTTGTTGTTCTAGAAATAGGACGACTATAAAAGAAAAGTAGTTTATAAAAGAAAATTCCACTTGCGTCTAACCTTCGAAAAAGGCTAAAGGTTACAGGTTTTAAGGAATATTCAAAATAGGGAATGGGAAAGCAAATAGAAACAACTTTTTTAGAACACACTTTATAAAATATAAAATCAATTATTAATTTAATAAAAATAACATTATGTCAGGAAAAAATAAAAAACAATTTGGTGTTTGGATGGATTCATATCACGCAACTATTGTAGGGCGAGAAAATGTAGATTCAGGTGATTTTGTAATATTAGGTCATGAAAAGGTTGAAGATGAATTTCTTCATACAGATGAAAAAGCAATAAACAATGCGGAAAAAGATTTAATCCAAAAATTGTTTAAAAAAATTACTGCACATATGCAAAATGTTGATGAGCTGCATGTGACTGGAACTGGAACTGCTCAAGAGCAATTTATTAATTATTTAAATGAAACTCCACAATATAAAAATGTTGCCGCTAAAGAAAGCACATCTAATAAAATGAGTGATCAAAGTTTAATTGAATATGTGGATGCGCAGTTCAAATAGTCATTTTTAATAAACAAAGCTGATTTATCAGTTTAAATGTATGCCCCAAAAAGCCTTGTGCTATTTGGGGCATTTTTGTTATAAAGTCTCCTGACTTTTGCGGTTTTATATTCGAATGGACTTGTTGAGTGAAATCAGTAATATGTTGTTTTAAAGTGTGAAGACTTAATTGCGACTTTGGTTTGTAAGCTGATTTTTAGAAGAACTCAAAGTCAGGAGACTTTGGGCAGCTGGGGAACACCAGAACAACTAAAAAAGCCATCTTAATATTTTAAACTATTTTTTTATGAACTTAAGTCTATAAAATCAACTTAAGCTGTCTGATCATCGATTGTTGCCTCAGTAGCATTATTCTTAACCGATTCAATTCCTTTGTCTCTTGATGCCGCGCTTGAATAAATTTCACTCGTTCCGATAACCTGATGATTAGCTGCTTTCAAGTTGAAGTACGGCTTTCCGATGGACGATTCTTTGCGTTCATAGTTCGCGTCTTCCGAGGCATTTTTGCGCACAGATTCCATTCCGTTTTCGCAGGCAGCTCGAGAGTTATATGCTTCGCTAGCCAGAATAATCTCGCCATTTCCTGCTTTCAAGTTAAAATGGAACGATCCATTTTCCGATTTAGTAATTACAAATTTTCCCATAATAATATAGTGTATTGATTAGTATAAATTTAAGGAAAATATCGTTGTAAGAAAAATAAAAGTGATTTATTTTATTTTTGGAAAAAAAAAACTCGAATTTTGGTATAATTCTTTGATTACCTTCAAATATCTCATTGCGATAACCGGGTCTTTGGCGAGTAAGTTGGTAGCATTAGTCCTCAACATGGCAGCAAGGGGACGTCCGGCTGCGCTTTGCATGCTTTTCCTAATTCAAAGGCGATTTGTTTCAGGGTGAAGACCTGCGCTAACGTTTGCGCATATCCGCTCGGAAAACACATTACAAACAAAGTCATTGTGAGGGGCGAAGCAATCTTATTTGCTGCATAATATATTCTTTTCTTGTAATTATTATCTATAACGGAAACGAAATTCCAAATGCAGCTGCTCCAGCAAATTGTTTTGCACTAGGGTGAAAATAATAGGTAAAAGCAATGTCAAAATTATGTTTTGGTCCCAGCTCCAATCCTAAAGAGAAAGGAATGTGTAGAATTAATCCACTTTTATCGATATTAGTGTAAGGCGTAACTGTCTCAAACGAGCCTATAGAAGCACCAATTCCAGTTTCTATATAGGGTGAGATCCACGGAATGGGAGCTTTAATTCGTGCTTTTCCTCCAATTAAAAACGCGTTAGAAGTTGACCTGTAATTTGCTTGGCCTTGTTGGTCCTTGTTTTCTTCTGCTTTTGTTAGGATAAGTCCGGCATAAGGCCTTATGTCTATCCAGCTTTTAAGATCAACGACATATTCTCCTTGTAAATAAAAACCGGATCCAATAACGTCAAACTCGTCAGTAGGGGCGCTTAATCCTAAGCCAACAGAAACGTTAATGGATTTTTCTTTTACAAATTGGGCTTTGACTTGAGACGAAGCAATTATTGTAAAAATGAGTAGGAGTAGTTTTTTCATTTTGTTTTATTGTAAGCTGCGTAAAGTCATTCCTTCGTTCCGCTAGCTAACGGAACGAAGTATGTGTTTAGTTGTGTAGCATGTGGTGTGTCATTTGCGAAATTCTGCAAAGTCAGATTCTATTTAGTTATTATAAATTCAACATTTACTAGTTTAACAGACTTTACAACACCTAAATTTAGAGAAGATTCCTTGTCAAAGGTTATGGTGCAGTTTGAATTTGCTTCAATTTGATTGCAAGGAAGTGAAGTGGCCGATCCGAAATCACTTGAAGAGACTAGGCCGTCAGCATCAACAGTTATTTTTGCTGTGCCTTTCACAGTATAGTTATTGGGGTTGTTCAGTTTTATTTTGAATTGGAACCTTGAAGTATTGTTTCCAGTGTCAGGAGTAAATTGAAATTGAATCACTTCATATGTGAAATTCTGCAGTTTGTCTAGTTCTTTTATTGGAGTTACTTCATAATCACAGGGAACTTCCATCTTGTATGCTGGATTGTAAGAGGTTCCTGTAGGTGATGTTATTACTAATTCTGGAATCGTAATGGTTTTTGTACAGTCGCCGTTACCTGAGCAACTAAATATTAAAAAGCTAATTGACAGTAATAGTGCTGATTTTGTGATTTGGTTCATATAGGTTTAGTATGGTTCGGTTTTTATTTTAATTGTATTCTAAAGTGAAATAGATTTTAATGATAATTAAATTCATAAGTATGACTCGATGCATCTTTAAATTCAAAATCAATATGTTTTTTATTAGCCAGTTTTTCAAGTTTCGAATATACATGAAATAGTGTCGTGTCCATTCTGCTGCCAGATATTTTTTTTGTGTAACCATTTTTTGAATACTGAAATTTTTCTGACCAAATTTCTTTAAAGTTTCCGTTAAAATGAAGGCGCTTTATTTCTCTTCCTTTAGAATCATAAAAAACAGAATCGGTTAGTTTTATTGCGTATTCCGGATTTGGATCTTTGGTAGGAAACATTTCCCAACTGTTAGTTGTAATAACTTCTAGATTTCTGGTTTTATAAGATTTCCGAATGAAGCGTACTGCCGAATCAGGCTCATGCATCGTTTGTATTTTTAGATTTTCTTTTGGATTGTATTCATAAAACGAAAATTGTCTAACTACACAAGTATCTTGCTTTTCGAAATAATCACAGTTGGTTTCCTTAGTCTTTTTCCCATTCAGATATTCTATTTTAAAAACACTATTGCTTCTTTGATTTCCAAAGTTTCTTTCTAAGATTTTGTTGCCTTTTTTGTCAAATTCAGCAACTCGACTTTTAGTTGAATTGTTGTCGTTTTTATTGTATTCAGTTATTGATTTTATTTTTGGACAACATCCAATAATAAAAATAAAAAGAATTAATTGGAGCAATTTTTTCATAATAGCAATAATTGTATTTTTTATGCTTTGTGTTTACTAGCGGGACGCTAGCGCCAGCCTTTAGACTTGTTCTTTAAACACTCTATTGAGATTCTCAAAAAACATTTTCCATCCATCTGTAATTCCTAAACTAAGAACATTTTCTTTTTGTTTCTCTGTCGCAAAACTTGAATATACCTTCATTAAGGTTTTGTTTCCTAAAGACTCGAAAATTATCTCGGTAATTATTGGTTCGTTGTTTTCTCTGTTGTCATCCCAAGAATCTCTATATACAAGTCTATTTGGTTTGTCAAGCAAAATATATTCTCCTTTTGTTGGATAAATTTCTCCTTCTGGGGATTTCATATGAATCCTGAAGTATCCGCCAACTTTCAGATCCATTTCTGCTTGAACAATAGAAAATCCAGTCGGACAGAACCACTTTTTAAATACCTCTAATTCAGTCCACGCATGGTAAACAGAATTGCAGTTTGCGTTTATTTCGTAATCAACTATTAATATTGGTTCTAGATGGTTATCTGTCTTAAAAAGCTCTTTCATATTTTCTTTTTTTTATTAGCTATTGACCACAATGCCTGCTAGCGCGATCGTCTCGGTAGTGCCTGGAATCTAAATCAAATGTTATTTGTTTTTCAAATAGTAGGATTATTATTTAACTAAAGTTCTTGTTGCTCTTTTTTAGCTTTGTGTTCACGAGCGGGACGCTTTCGCTAGCAGGGGAATTTTATTAAAAGATAGAACTCTTCCAGTTCTTTTTAAAAATGTGATTTCTAAAATGTCATTTTCGATCCAATTAGTGCAAAGGTCTTTATTTAAAACAAACTTCATGTTTACGTTTTTTGGTCGTTCTTTGATTACCATTTCAAATTCGTTGTTTCCGCGCCATACTTTTTGTATGATTTTTGTGCGGTAGCAATATTTGTATCCTTCGTCTATGTCTCTATTAAGAAGCGTAATTCCTAAATGATATATTAAAAAGATAGTGAGACCATTAATTACGGTAGAAACAAGTAAGGCATTTTCAAAACTCATGCGCTGGATTAATGAATTATGCGTAATTCGCGCTGGGAGAAAAGGCATTATTGGAATTAATAAAAAAAAGATTAGACAGGCACGAAATGTGCTTTTTCTTTCTCTTGGAAGTATTTCATAAATCAATAAGTCGATGTCATCTTTAGAAAATGACTTTTTTTCAATGTTTATGTCTGTTTTCAAATTCTTTTAAATGAATTTTTTTTTAATGTGTTTGGTTCAAATAGAGTTAGAAACTTTTTTTATTTATTGTAATTTGCTTCTTCTTTTACTTGGAAAGTTAATTCAAATTTATCGCTTTTTTTACATAAAAAAACGCTTTTTAATCGTAATTATGATTTTGATTTATCAAATTTAGCGTGAAGGATGGCAGTGAAAATCCTTTTATGGAGCGTAGCGCAATAAAAGATTGTAACGAACAGCCTGGCCTGTAGTTTTTACGGAAGGACACGCCCAAAATATTTGCCATTTCAAACCTCTGATTTTGTCAAATAACGGCCTAAAATTCAAGCCTGAAGGTTCGGGCTTAAAAAGCTTGGATGGCTTGTAAAAATTTTATAATTTTGCAGTCGAATTTTATCAAGTAAATTAAAGAAGAAGATGGATATCAAAAGAGTAGCAATAGACGCTGTAAACGAGACGATTGTAATTACAGTTGTACACATGGATTACAAAGGTCAAGTAGCAAAAAGAATAAACGAAAAAATGCCTTTGGCTACCGTTAAAGGGTTTAGAAAAGGGGCTGTGCCTAAAGATCTTGTTGAAAAACAATACGGTAAGAAAATAAAAGAAGAAGAAGTTACTAAAGTGGTTGATTTAGCTTTAGAGCGTTTCTTGCAAACGGAAAGATTAAACCTTCTAGGGACTCCGCTTCCTAAAGTAAACGAAGATTTTTCTTGGGATGCTGAAGAATTAGTTTTTGAATATGAAATTGGACTAGTTCCTGACTTTACATTAGACTTAGAGGCTAAAAACGACATCGTGAAATATGTAGTTACTGCTGATGATAAATTAATCGAAGGTCAAGTAGCACGTATCCAAAAACAATTTGGAACTGCAATTCCTCAAGATGTTGTTACTGCAGAATCTGATGTTACTGGAACGTTTACAAACGAAGAAAAAGGAATTAATAACGCAACTACTATCGCTGCTGATCTTTTTAAAGATAAAGCTACTTTTGATTTATTCATTGGTAAAAAAGTAGGTGACGTTGTTACTGTAAATACTAAAGGTTTATTTGAAGACGACCACCAATTGATGGACGTGATGAAAGTAGCTCATGATGATGTTCATGGATTAGATGTTGATGTGAACTTTACTATTGAAGCAATCAACACAGCTGAATTAGCGGAACTAAACCAAGAATTGTTTGACAAATTGTTTGGTGAAGGAGCAGTTGCTTCTCTTGACGAATTGAAAGCAAAAATTAAAGAAGATGCTGAGGCGCAATTTGCAACTCAAGCAGACCAAAAATTATTAGGTGATGTTACTGAATTCTTAATCGAAAGCACAAAATTCGATTTGCCTTCAGAATTTCTTAAAAAATGGTTGCAAACTGTAGGTGAGAAAAAATTGTCTCCTGAAGAAGCTGAAGCTGAATATGCACGTTCTGAAAAAGGATTGCGTTTTCAATTGATCGAAGGTAGAGCAATGGCTCAATCTGACATCAAAATCACTTTTGAAGACTTGAAAACTTTTACTACAAAAAACATCCGTCAACAAATGGCACAATACGGACAAACTAACCCTACGGACGAAGAAGTTCAAGGAATTGTGGCGAGAGTATTGTCTAACCAAGACGAAGTAAAAAGACTTTCGGATCAAGTTGTAGCTGAGAAATTGTTAGAATTGTTTAAAGAAAAAGCAAATCCAACAACTAAAGAAGTTACTTACGACGAATTTATTGCTGCGTCTTACGGAGAATAATTTCTAAAAAATTAAGTATATTTGAGCGTCAAAGGAAAATTCTTTTTGGCGCTCTTTTGTTTCAATTAATTTTAGGAGCTAATCCAGCTAATCGTTACAAGTTTTTTTAGTGCTGCCTTTTTTTGTAAGATAAAAAAAGAGCTTCCTCTGGTCGCTTTTTTTTACCAACAAAAAATAGTCAGCCCTTTCAAAAAGCTTTTCACTTTTATCTGGGCTAAAAAAGAAGACATATTGACATCATTTGTAAAGAGGTACGACCTTTGCATTAAAGAGAAATACTAGATATAACGTAAAACTTAGAACACATAAAATATGAACTACGGTAAAGAATTTAAAAAGTTTGCTACAAAGGATCACGGGGTAAATGCAATGTATTACGATAAAATCGTTGCGGCAATGAACCCTACTAATATGACACCATATATCATCGAAGAGCGCCAGTTGAATATATCTCAATTAGATGTTTTCTCGAGATTGATGATGGACAGAATTATTTTCCTAGGAACAGGAATTGACGACCAAATTGCAAATATCGTTCAAGCACAATTACTATTCTTAGAAAGCGCCGATGCTTCTAAGGACATTCAAATTTATTTGAACTCTCCAGGAGGAAGCGTTTACGCAGGTTTAGGAATTTATGACACGATGCAATACATCAAGCCAGACGTTGCTACAATTTGCACGGGAATGGCAGCTTCTATGGGAGCGGTATTGTTATGCGCAGGTGCCGAAGGGAAACGTTCTGCATTGCCACATTCAAGAGTAATGATTCACCAACCATCAGGAGGAGCGCAAGGTGTTGCTACTGATATGGAAATCAACTTACGTGAAATGTTGAAACTGAAAGATGAGTTGTATAAAATTATCTCTCAGCACTCAGGACAACCATTCGAGAGAGTGCATAAAGATAGTGAGCGTGACTACTGGATGATTGCTGATGAAGCAAAAGAATACGGAATGATTGATGAAGTTTTAAGAAGAGGATAAGAATTTGTCGAAAGTCAAAAGTTCTAAAGTCAAACGTACAGTATGGACTTTAACACTTTTGACTTTATGACATTAGACTAAAAAGATGGCGAAAGAAAAATTAGAATGCTCATTTTGCGGAAGGAAAAAACCAGACACGAATTTATTGATTGCTGGAATTGATGCGCATATATGCGATAAATGTATTGAGCAGGCGCATGGAATTGTTTTAGAAGAATTAAAAACTAGTGGTAGTTCAAAATTAGCAGGGGATCTTATATTAAAGAAACCAAAAGAGATTAGAGCATTTCTAGATCAATATGTGATAGGGCAAGACCAAACTAAAAAAGTAATGTCAGTTGCGGTTTACAATCACTACAAGCGTTTGATGCAACAGCAACTAGACGATGAAGTGGAGATTGAAAAAAGTAACATCATCATGGTGGGACAAACTGGAACAGGAAAAACACTAGTAGCTAAAACAATTGCTAAAATGCTGGATGTTCCTTTGGCTATTGTGGATGCAACTGTATTAACAGAAGCGGGTTATGTAGGAGAAGATGTTGAAAGTATTTTGACACGTTTGCTTCAAGCAGCTGATTATGATGTGGCTAAAGCAGAACGCGGAATCGTTTTCATTGACGAAATAGATAAAATTGCTCGTAAAAGCGACAATCCATCAATTACACGTGACGTTTCTGGTGAAGGAGTGCAACAAGCATTATTGAAACTATTAGAAGGAACTGTTGTGAATGTACCGCCAAAAGGAGGACGCAAGCATCCAGACCAAAAATTCGTTGAGGTAAATACTCAAAATATCTTGTTTATAGCCGGTGGTGCTTTTGACGGAATCGAAAGAATTATTTCGAAAAGATTAAATCGTCAAGCCGTTGGATATTCTACTTCAAAGAATGTAGATAACATCGACAAAGAGAATTTATTGCAATACATCATCCCTAAAGACATCAAAGACTTCGGATTAATTCCAGAGATTATTGGTCGTTTACCGGTATTGACACACATGGATCCTTTAGACAGAGAAACCCTTCGCGCGATTCTGACTCAACCTAAAAATGCGTTAATCAAACAATATCAGAAATTGTTTTTAATGGATGAGGTTGCGTTTTCAATCACTGACGAAGCATTAGATTTTATTGTTGATAAAGCTTTAGAGTACAAATTAGGAGCTCGTGGATTGCGTTCTTTATGTGAGGCAGTCTTGACAGATGCGATGTATGAATTACCAAGTTCAGATACTAAAGTATTAGAAATTGATAAGGACTATGCAAAAGAAACTTTAAATAAGAATTTATTGAAGCGATTAGAGATTGCTTCATAGATATTACATTTTTATCAAAAACAGTAGCCCGTTCATTCGATTGAACGGGTTTTTTTGAGGCTAATTTGAAGTATTTGTTATTGTTTGAAAAAACAAAGACGATTCTTTTTTATAAACAAATAGATTCCCGATTTTTGCGACTTCTAAATCAATAAGGACCAAATGGCAAAGGAAGATAAAGAGATTATTTTATTAAAAGTTTCTGGACAAGATAAACCAGGCGTTACTGCTGGCTTAACCGCGGTATTAGCTACCTATAATGCGATAGTTTTAGACATTGGTCAGGCTGATATTCACGAAACGCTGTCTTTAGGGATTTTGTTCGAAATTGAGGCAGGTTCTTCTTCGGGTCCTGTTTTAAAAGACTTATTGTTTAAAGGGTATGAACTTGGAATTAAAGTGAAGTTCGTTCCTATTTCTATTGACGATTATGAAAGTTGGGTGAAAACACAATCCAAGCAACGGTATATCATTAATATTCTGGGAGAAACATTGGCTGCTAAACAAATAGCTGCCGTGACCAAAGTAATGTCTGATCAAAACCTGAATATTGATACAATAAAAAGATTAACCAGTAGAGCCTCTGTTGTTGTAAAAGAAGAAAATCCTCGTTCTTGTGTGCAATTATCCGTGTCCGGAATCATGCAAAACAAGGCTTTAATGACGGCTAGTTTTATGGAAATATCGAGATCCATGGATGTAGATATTTCTTTTCAAGAAGATAATATTTATAGAAGGAATAGGCGCTTGGTTTGTTTTGATATGGATTCGACGCTTATACAAACAGAAGTGATCGATGAATTAGCTGATTTGGCTGGTGTAGGAGAGCAGGTAAGAGAAATTACAGAAGCTGCGATGAATGGCGAAATTGATTTTAAAGAAAGCTTTAAACAACGCATGGCTTTGTTAGAGGGATTAAGCGAAGAGGTGCTGCAAACAGTTGCTGAAAATCTACCTTTAACAAAGGGGGCACACCGTTTAATGAAAGCTTTGAAATATTACGGATATAAAACGGCAATTTTATCGGGAGGTTTCACCTTCTTTGGGAAGTACTTACAAAAAGAATTAGGTATTGATTATGTACATGCTAATGAACTAGAGATTATAGATGGTAAACTAACAGGTAAGTATCTCGGCGAAATTGTAGATGGCAAGAAGAAAGCAGAATACTTAAGAGAAATTGCAGAAAAAGAAGGGATACATATCAATCAAACTATAGCGGTGGGCGATGGCGCTAACGATTTGCCTATGTTAAATTTAGCTGGTTTAGGAATTGCTTTTCACGCTAAGTTAACGGTAAAAGAAAGCGCTGAAAGTTCTATTTCGAGCTTAGGCTTAGATGGTGTTTTATATTTATTAGGATATCACGATAGACACATTGATATGAATATGGAGAATAATATATAGAAAGAAATAGAAATCTTTTGATTGATTCGAATTTCCCTCTTTCAAATATTTATATAAATAGAAAGCCACTCGATATTGAGTGGTTTTCTCTTATAGATAGATTGGTATTGCTGTGCTAAGCAATTATTTAAAAAGACATTTTTATCGAAAGTAAATATGCTGTTGTTTTAAAAATAGACATCGCATTCGAATAATTATGCTTCGTCGTTCATTAGACCAATCTTGTCGAGCAGCCAGAAAATTAACGATAACAAAACTCCAGCGATGGCTGCAAATGCCATTCCTTTTAGTTGAACAGTTCCTACAGTTATACTAGCGCCGCTTACACCAACAATAAAAGTAATCGCACCAAGAACCATATTTCGATTTTTACTAAAATCTACTTTTTGCTCCACAAACATCCTGAAACCCTGTACTGCAATTACGCCATACAATAACATTGTAATTCCGCCCATCACCGGAATGGGAATTGTAGAAATAGCGGCAGAAATTTTCCCGATAACTGAAAAAATGATTGCCAAAACTGCCGCGCCACGGATTACCCAAACAGAATAAACACCAGTTATTGCCATGACTCCTATATTTTCACCATAAGTTGTATTAGGCGGAGAACCTACCATACCTGATAATACATTACTGATTCCGTCACCAAGTAGAGAACGGTGAAGTCCTGGTTTTTCCATTAAGTCAGAATTTGTTATTTTTCCAGTAACTATTAAATGGCTGATATGTTCAGCAAGTACTACAATACAGGCGGGAGCAATTATAATGATGGCATTCAAATCGTAAACCGGAGCTTGAAATTTAGGCAAAGAAAACCAAGCTGCCTCGCTAATTTTGGCAGTATCAACTATTCCCATGAAGAGTGCCAGAAAATAACTAGCGACGACGGCAAATAGAATTGGAATCACCTGCAAAAATCCTCTGAACAATACAGTCCCAATAATCCCAATAACTAAAGTAAACATTGAAACTAGAATCACAGTACTGTCTGCTACAAAAGGAGCAACAACACTACCGATATCTGTTGGCCACGGAGCAAGTCCAGCTTGTTGTGCAGCAACTGGAGCAAGTTCCAGTCCGATGATAGCAACGACTGCACCCATTACTGCCGGAGGCATTACAACATCAATCCATTTTATTCCCCATTTTTTCACAACGAAAGAGATGGAAATAAAGAACAATCCGAAAAATATAAATCCTGACTGCGCATGTCCTAAACCACCATAACTGCCAATGATAAGAGAAGCGGGAGCAATAAATGCAAAACTCGATCCCAAATATGCGGGAATCCCGCCTTTAGTAATCCAAGTATAGATTAAAGTCCCAATTCCGTTCATTAATAAAGCGATTGCTGGATCGACACCCAATAAAATAGGAACTAATATTGTGGCGCCAAACATAGCGGTAAGATGCTGAAAACTGAGTGGTATACTTTCGAGTATTGAAGGTTTTTGGTGAATGCCAATTATTTTTTTCGCCATTGCAATAGTGTTTATATATAAGAATTGGAGGCTAGTCCGCTTAAAGAAATCTGTCTAACCGATTATTAAAGTTGCGAACTTACTCTATTTTTTATTTTTTTACGATTCCTTAGAAATGCATTAAAGTAACCCAATGTACTTCATCCGTTTTTTAGATACGCTTTTTGTGATTGAAGAATGTTTTCCTTGTAAAAACGAAAACTCCCTTTTTGTTATAATATGACAAGGGAGTTAATCAAAATATTGTTTTTTAATACAAAATTATTAACTGATACATATATTAGATGCTGTCTTTTCAAGCTGTATTGACTCTAGTTGTTGGGTATTTTTGCAAAGTGCTCGTGGTCCACAACCCATGCGCTTTGGTCCGCAGGAACTGAGAATAAATAGTGAAATGGAGATGTATATCAATTGCTTCATAATTTATTTAGCATAAAATTTTGACCTGCATATTCTTTAATTGTTCGAGATAATCTCTTTGGTTTGATAACCTCGGGATTTTATGTTGTCCACCTAGTTTATCTTTTTCCTTTAGCCAATCGTAAAACAAATTTTTACGAGCGACATTAATAATTAGCGGATTTAACGTCATGTTATTGCGACGTTTTGCTTCGTAATCAGAATTTAGGCTTTGTAATGTTTCGTCTAATATGTTTTGGAAAGTGTCAATGCATTTTGGAACTTCTTTAAATTCAATCATCCATTCATGTGCTCCTTTTTCTTTATCGATCATGAAAACCGGTGCCACAGTATAATCTACGACTTCGGCGTGGGTGATTTTACAGGCTTTGGCAATAGCCAAATCAGTATTTTCGACCATTAATTCTTCTCCAAATACATTTATGTGATGCTTTGTTCTTCCTGTTACTCGAATGCGGTACGGACTTAAGGACGTGAAACGAACGGTGTCACCAATAAGATAACGCCACAATCCGGAATTGGTAGTAATGACGATCGCATAATTTTTAAAAAGTTCTACATCTGCTAAATGAACTACCTTTTGATTTGGTGTTCCAAAAGTATCCATTGGGATAAACTCATAGAAAATTCCGTAATCGAGCATTAACAATAAATCGCTTGAGTTATTGAGATCCTGAATGGCAAAAAAACCTTCGGAAGCATTGTATATTTCGTAATATTTAAAGTCCTTTTTAGGGAGTATTTTGTGATATTGGTCACGGTAGGGTTCAAAATTTACGCCGCCATGAAAGTATACTTCTAAGTTGGGCCAAATTTCAAGTAGATTTCCTTTTCCGGTTTCTTCGAGCATTTTATTCATTAGAACTAACATCCAAGAAGGAACACCGGCAAAACTGGTTACATTTTCTTTTTTGGTATCGTTGATAATAGCAGCAATTTTTGTTTCCCAATCACTCATGAGCGAAATCTTATTACTTGGGGTGCTGCTAAATTCAGCCCAAATAGGCATATTCTCAATAAGAATAGCCGATAAATCACCAAAGAAAGAATTATTATCCTCATATATTTGTGAGCTACCACCCAAACGAAGACTTTTACCTGTAAAAAGCTCGGAGTTTTCATTGTTGTTCAAATACATGCACAACAAATCCTTACTTCCTTTATAGTGGCAATCTTCTAGCGCCTCAGGGCTAACCGGGATAAATTTACTTTTGGCATTCGTTGTTCCGCTGGATTTTGCAAACCATTTTATAGGTGTTTCCCAAAATAAATTTTGCTCACCGCTACGGGTGCGCTCAATCAAGGGATGAAACTCTTCGTACGTACTTATAGGAACTCTCTCGGCAAAAGTAGCATAAGAGTTTATGGATGCATAGTCATATTCTTTGCCTAAATGTGTGTTTTTTGCGGATTGAATTAAATTCATAAGTAGCTCTTCTTGAACCTCATTAGGGTATTTCAAGAATAGTTCTATTTGATGGATTCGCTGTTTTAGAACCCAAGAAGCAAATGAATTTATTAGTTGAATAGCCATTTTTAAAAAAGAGGTTTTAGGTTTAGCATTTAAGATTTGGCATTTGAATATCAAATAACAAATAGTAACTTTACAACGTGATCAAAAATAGTCAAAAATTCTAGTATTCCTAATGATTGCACATCATTTCGAAGCATGAATCACTCATTTCTCAGAATTACGTCTACTAAAGATAAAAAAAATAATCTACAAATAAACCTATGCAATACGAAGGAGTACTTACTAAAATGCAAACTGAATTTGGAAACCCAATTCAATATTATTTAGTTTTCGAAGATAGTTTTCTAAATGTCAACCAATTATTGGATAAAAATATTGAATTTAATTTTTTAGGTTACCAATGTTTGAATTGCGGAAAAAAGAAGAAAATATTCCGTCAGGGATTTTGTTACGATTGCTTCTATTCAAGTGCTGCAGTAGGAGATTGGATTATGAAACCGGAGTTGAGTACAGCTCATTTAGGGATTCAGGATAGAGATTTGGCTTATGAGGTAAAAGTACAGCTGCAGCCTCATATTGTGTATTTAGCATTGTCTAGCGAGGTAAAAGTAGGGGTTACTCGAAAAACACAAGTGCCAACCCGCTGGATCGATCAAGGCGCAAACGAAGCCATATCAATTGTAGAAGTTCCAAACAGATATTTAGCCGGAATTACCGAAGTCGCCTTGAAAAATCATTATGCTGATAAGACAAATTGGCGAAAAATGCTGACTAATTCTATTGAACATGTTGACCTCATTGCCGAAAGATTTAAGCTGGAAAATTTGATTCCCGATGAAGTAAAAGAATATTTCTATTTGAATAAAAGTGATTTATACGAAATGCATTATCCAGTGCTGCATTATCCAACAAAGGTGAAAAGCTTAAGCCTAGAAAAAACTCCAAATTTTAGCGGCAAATTAACTGGAATAAAAGGGCAGTATCTTTTATTCGAAGACGGAACTGTTTTTAATATTAGAAGTTCTGAAGGTTATGTGGTAAGTATCGCCTTCTAATTCGAAAATCAATTCTATATAAAAAAAGAGGAATCTTAAATCTTTGAGATTCCTCTTTTTTTATTGCTATTTAGAAATAGCTATTAATTAACTTTGGTAGTATCTACTACTTTTTTCTTTTTGGTAAACAGGCCTTTAATTAAGTCTTCTGCTTTTGCTTTGACCTCTTCTTTTGCTTTTGTTTGCACTTCTTCTTTGGTAACAGGGACCACTGCTTTAGTCGTGTCTCCAGGCTTTTTGTTTTTATTGATCAAATCAGTCAAGGCAGATGTTCCTTGTTTCACTAATCGCTCTTTCTGTTGTGCTATCAATTGATTAGTCAAATTTGTCACCGCAGTTTTAATATCAGTACTTATTTTAGGGTTCGAAAAATTCCCTGTTAATGTGGCATTAACGGGAATACTTTCCATTTTTGCAGCATCACTCGCTGATAATTTAGCTATAAGTGCATTCGCTTCTGTTCCTAGGTATTTAGCAGGCACATCAAATTTGATGTTGTAATTCATGGTTTGATCGAAACCATGTGTTCCGCCGATATTCGCTTTAATATCTTTATAATTGATGTTAAAAGGTCTTACGCTGACCATTCCGTCCTTGAAAGTAACTGCTGCTTTCAGGTCATTTAAATTGATTTTACTGACATCAATGAATTTTAAATTAGAGCCTAGCGCAGTCAATAAAGTTGAGTTGGTTGTGTTTACGGTTGTAGAAAGTAACTGTCCTAATAAATCTCCGGTAAGTGTTTTTAAATCTGGGCGCATTGCAGTTGCATCAAGATTTCCGTTTAGTTTGATGGTAGAATTCAGTTTTCCATTAATAATTCCTGCTATTGGAGCTAGTTTTTTCAATAGGTCTAATTGGGTAAATGACTGTGCAATATCTACCTGTTTTAGCGAAAGATCCATGTTAAAAGTAGGTACTTTACCTTTTGTAGAAACCGCTCCGTTCAAGCCAATGATTCCATCAAAAATTGATGATTTTATGTCCTGCATTGTCAATTTCTCATCCTTTACAATCAGTTTTCCCGATACATTTTTCAATGTTAGATTATCATACAACACCGTATTAGCTTTCGCGGTAAGCGAGCAATTTAAAAAGGCTGGAATTTTCATCGCCTCTGTTTCTGCCACAGCTTTCGAATCCGTTTTGCCAGCTTCTTCGGTAGTCATGAAATCACTTACCGCCAGTTGATTTGAATTCAAATAAAAATTTCCTTTCAACTCCTGGTTCTTAAAAATGAAACCGTAAAAATTTTCCAAAATTCCGGTGACGCTTAGATCACTCTTGCCTGTTGTAGCGTCAAATTGTTTTAAATTTACCTGACTTGGATTAAACTGAATCAGAGCGGTACTGATGTTCATCGTTTTTCCATTTTCATCAGCATATTTAAAACCAGACAAACTCATAGTCCCGGCATTATTGATTTTCTCATATTGGCTTTTTTCTACAGACTGCATGTCAAATTTAGTCGTTACATCTGCTTTTAAAATTCCACTTAAAGGTTTCTCTAATTTTATAGGATAGGCTTGAGATACATTCGCTAAATTGATTGTTCCTTTTAAGGCAGCGTCAACTAATGCGTTTTTAGTAATATTTCTAACATTTGCTTTGGCATTAAAAACATCTTGATCTATTCTAAAAGACAGTTTATCAAGATTGATATAGGTATCATTTAAAATCCCGGTTTCATTTATAATTTTACTGTCAATGATTATATTTTGAATGGACTTTGGTAAATTAGGATATTGAACGGAAGCATTGTTGGATGCAATATCAATACTGAATTTTGGTACTGTAGTATCAGAATACAATCCTTTGGCAAAACCAACAACCGTGAAATCTCCAGTTGTCTTTACATTATCTAAACTAGCCGCGTACGCTGCCGGGAAAACTCCTAAGAAATTTTTAAATGAAGAGGTAGGTGTTTTAAACTTTAAATCATATTCTTGACCGGCATCAACGAGTTGGATAAATCCATCAAATTCTAAAGGCAACTGATTGATTAATGCTTTGTTTTCTTTGAAAGTATATTTGCTTTGGTCCAAATCTATTCCTAAAACTGCATCTAAAGTTAGTGCAACATTTTTCATGTAGTTGACCTTATCCATGTCAAGGGTAACTTTGGCAGTTGATTTTGTAACTAAATCTAATTTTGAGGAAGCAAAATCACCAGTTCCCTGATGATTGAGACTATCGATAACCATTTTTATTTTAGAACTCTCGTCAAAGTATTTGAACTTGAAATTTTCAATTTCGTACTTTTTAATATTTAAGGTTAAGGGTTTACTTGCGGGACTGGTTTCTTCCTTTTTTATGGCTATGTCATAATTCCCAATTCCGTCTTTATTGAATAGAATGTTTAGCATACCATTTTTTGTTGCTATTCCTTGAATTTCCATAGCTTCATCTTCTCCTTTAAAAAGTTCTTTAATAGACATTTTTAAATTTATTTCTTCGATAGAGACAAGTGTGTCGCCTTCAAATGGAGCTTTGTTGATAATGTCTAACTGATATAAAGTGACATTCGCATTTGGGAAATTTTTAAACAAACTTAAGTCGGCATCTTTAAAGCTAACTTTGGCATCTACTTTCTTGTTTATAGCCTCTGTAATTTTAGCTTTTATTTGATCTTTGAAAAAATAAGGTACTGCAAATAATGTTACAATAAGTAGCACAAGTATACTCCCAATTATTTTTAATATTTTACTTAACATATGTGTATAGATATTTTGTTTTCTGATTATATAGCAAAAATGCAGCCGAATTTATTTACAAAAATAGCGTTTTATAGAGTAGGCGGACTTTAAAGTTTTCATAAATAACAGTTTGCTTCTTTTTTGTCTTCCAAAAGATAATAAATTTTGTGGCAAGAAGAATTGAATTGCTCAAAAAAAAAAATCCGTTTGACAGAATGTTCAAACGGATTTAAATTGTAAACGGATTTCTTTTACTGAATGTTTATTTCAAACGGCATCGCCATTTGGATGCCTTTTTGAGATTTTACTTTCTTTATTTCCTGTAAAATCCTGTAATTTTCTTCACCTATTTCTTCCTTGATGAAGCTGGCTTTCGATTCTGAAAAAGGGAAGCCGGCAAAAAGATCGTCTAGATTTTTTTTATACTCAGGATAATTTTGTGTTTTGTAGGTTTTTATTTTTGCTATAGCTGCCGCTTCCTTTATTGCATCTTTAAGACCTCCAATTTTATCGACAAGACCTAGCTTAATTGCTTCTGAACCTGTCCAAACTCTACCTTGGGCGATGGAGTCAACTTGAGCGAAAGTCATGTTTCGACCTTCGGCGACATGCGTAACGAAGGTTTTGTAAATGTATTCTACGCCTTCTAGCGTTACTGCCTTAAATTTGTCATCAAGTGGTACAAATGGACTGTAATTAGCAGAATTCTCATGTGTTTTTACTTGCTGTGTGTGGATTCCAAGTTTAGTTGTTAATTGGGAAAAATTAGGTAATATTCCAAAAACACCTATAGAACCGGTAATGGTATTGTTCTCTGCAAAAATAGTGTTTGCATTACAAGCAATATAATAGCCTCCAGAAGCTGCATAATTACCCATAGAAACAACTACAGGTTTTACTTTTTTAGTTAATTCGACTTCTCTCCAAATTAGATCTGACGTAAGTGCGCTTCCTCCTGGGCTGTCAATACGAAGGACAATGGCTTTGACATCCTTGTTCTTTCTTGCTTCTTGCAAAGAACGACGCATGGAGCCTTCCCCGATAGTATTAACGTCACCTTCTCCACTTTGAATTTCTCCTTGTGCATAAATAATTGCAATTTGATTTTTGGAATCGACAATTGTGGAAGTAGTCGTCATCTTTTTAGTATAGTCAAAGATGTTGACTTTGTTGTAATCTTCGTCTTTTTTTACTTTCAATGCTTTTCTAATGGCATCGTGATAAACATCTTCATAAGCGATAATATCCACTAATTTCTGTTGTTTTGCCATTTCAGGAGTTCGAGCAAGAAGACCATTTGCGATTTCATTTAGTTTATCAACGGTGATATTTCTACTTTTCGAAATGTCGACTGTAATAGAATTCCAAACGGAGTTTAATAAGGCGGTAACTTGTTCTCTGTTTGCAGCGCTCATTTCGTTTTCCAGGAATGGTTCGACTGCACTTTTATATTTTCCATGGCGTATAACTTCCATTTTTACTCCAGTTTTTTCTTGGAAATCTTTAAAAAACATAAGTTCAGCAGATAGTCCTTTAAAATCCATATCTCCCACAGGATTTATGTAGATAGGGCTGGCAACTGAGTTAAGATAATATTCTTTTTGGGAATAGGAATTGGCGTAAGCCATTACAAATTTTCCTGATTTTTTAAAACTTTCTAATTCATCTCTCAAGGCTTTGCTTTGTGCCATTCCTAAAGTAGACTGGTTATTTAAAATGGAAATTCCTTTAATGTTGTCATCTGTTTTAGCTTCTTCTATCGCTTTGATGACATCGCTTAATCCCACACTTTTTTTATCGGAAAAAATAGTAATCCAAGGATCTTCATATTTTCCCGCATAGTCGTGTTTTATGTGTTCGAGATTCAATTCGATAACGGAATTATTTTTGACAGTTACAGTTTCAGTATCTCCGCCAAATACTGCAGCGATAATGACTATTCCAAAAAAGAACAGCATGAAAAAAATAAATAGACCAATAATGGTCGCCAATACATTTCCTAAAAACTTCATAATTAGATTTTTATTTATTAGTAGTAAAAAATGTTGAAACGTTACAGCTTTGTATTTGCAAAAACTGAAAATTAGTTACTAACACTTTGTACAAATATATCGCTATTTATAAAATTGTTTTAGTTAATTTGTGGTTAATATGAGATCACAACATCAGGTAATTTTATCTATAGGCAGCAATCAAGGGAATCGACTCGAAAACGTGAAGAATTGCGTCACCTTGATTCATAATAAAATTGGAACGGTAATTAAAGTTTCTAAGCTATATGAAACTCCGTCTTGGGGTTTTGACAGTGATGTATTCTATAATTGCGCATTAGTGCTGCACACTTTTAGTTCTCCACGCAAGATTCTAAAGGAAGCCTTGAAGATTGAAAAGGAAATTGGGCGCATTCGCAACGACGAGAAAGGTTATCAATCTCGTATTATCGATATTGACCTGATCGCTTTTAACGAAGAAGTAATAGACTCCGAAAAGCTCCAAGTTCCACATCCGTTAATGCAGAATCGAAAATTTGTATTGTTGCCAGTCCAAGATTTGCATTTAGACTGGAAGCATCCTATTTTAAAGAAGAGTATTTCTGAGTTAATAGAGGTTTGTAGGGATGATAGTAATTGTGTAGTTGCTCATACTTTAGAAAATCCATTGCAAAACATTTCATTAGAGCAATTCAATTATGTTGCTTTGGAAGGGAATATTGGAGCGGGAAAAACGACTCTAGCGACAAAAATAGCGGAGGATTTTAATGCTAAAACGGTGCTAGAGCGCTTTGCGGATAATCCTTTTCTGCCAAAGTTCTATGAAGATCAAAATAGATATGCGTTTCCACTAGAAATGTCATTTTTGGCCGACAGATACCAGCAGTTGTCCGATGATTTAGCGCAATTCGATTTGTTTAAAGATTTTATAGTTGCCGATTATCATATTTTTAAATCCTTGATTTTTGCTAAAATTACTTTGGCAGATGATGAGTATAGGCTTTATCGCAATCTGTTCGATATTGTTTACAGAGAAATGCCCAAGCCCGACTTGTATATTTATTTGTATCAAAATTCAGAACGCCTTTTGCAAAATATAAAGAAAAGGGGTAGAAGCTATGAACAAAAAATTCCAGCGGATTATTTAGATAAAATCAACAGCGGATACCTAGACTATATAAAATCACAAACAGACTTGAATGTTTTAATCATTGATGTCTCCGACAAAGATTTCGTGAAAAATCAAGAGGACTATCTGTTTGTTTTAGAAGAAATAAGAAAAAAAATCGCTGGCTGATTTATCTTTTCAATGTAAAGTGACCTCTAATTTCGGGTTTGTTATTGTTTAGTTTTAAAACATAGCCATAATCAAAAGCATACAAAAGGACTGCTTTGTATTTCGAATAAATCATTTAGGCCATTTCATTTTTTGAAATACATCCCAAACAACGATCCCTACACTCACTGAAATATTTAAAGAATGTTTAGTGCCTAACTGCGGAATTTCGATGCATCCATCGCATAATGCAACAGCTTCTTGAGAAACTCCGTGAACTTCATTTCCAAAAACTAAAGCATATTTTTTGTTGTCTTCGACCTCAAAATCCTGCAGAAAAATGGCGCTTTCCACTTGCTCAATTGCTAGTGTAGTCACATTCTCTTTCTTTAATTTTTCAATTACTTCCAGAACGCTTGTATGATGCTCCCAAGTCACTGTTTCGGTGGCGCCAAGTGCTGTTTTGTGAATCTCTTTATTGGGAGGTGTTGCAGTGATACCACACAAATATATTTTTTCGATTAAAAAGGCATCGGCAGTTCTAAAAACAGATCCAATGTTGTGTAGACTGCGTATGTCATCTAATACAATAATAATTGGAGTTTTTTGTGAATTTTTGAAATCTTCGATTGATTTTCGTTCTAACTCACTGTTTTCTAGTTTTCTCATTCTAGTTTTTGGTTTTTTAAAATAAAAAAAGCTTCCAGAATTAGGGAAGCTTTTTTATTATATTGTAATAAAAATTTAGCTTTTCGTACCTTCAGCAGCTAAAACATTTCCTTTTATCGTTAAAACTTTTGTAGAGGGAGTAGCGTTAGTTGTCAAAGTCACTGTTTTGTTAAAGGCTTGTCCACCTCTAGAAGTATCATATTTTACACTGATAACTCCTTTTGCGCCTGGAGCAATTGGCTCTCTTGGGTAAGTTGGTACAGTACATCCACATGAACCTTGAGCATTTGTTATAATTAAAGGTTTGTTACCGTTGTTAGTGAATACAAAATCACGTTTTCCATCAGAGTTGTATGCAACAGTTCCGTAATCAATCGTTTCAGAAGCAAAAGCCATTCCCGCTCCGTTCACTTTAGCAGCAGCTACCTTTGTCATTTTTGTAGTTTTTTGTGCGTGAGAAGTAGTTACTCCTAGAACGGTAAGCATCGCAAGTAAAAGTATTTTTTTCATTTCTTTTCGTTTTTATGATTAGTACAACAAAGCTAAAGAAAAAATCATGCCAATAGCTTAAAATTTACTTAAAAATGGATTTAATTTTTGAAGTGATAGTTATTCGTTATAAAATATTTAAATTCGCTGTCACATTTTAAATTAATTAAATACAAAATATAAGTTGGCATCTAAAGATAAAGAGGTTAAGGAAACACCATTAATGAAGCAGTATAATGAGATCAAAAGGAAGTATCCAGATGCTTGTTTACTGTTCAGAGTAGGTGATTTTTATGAAACATTTGGAGAAGACGCGGTTAGAGCTTCAAAAATATTGGGGATCACCCTAACCAAGCGTGGTGCGGGATCTGCTACAGAGACTGCGTTAGCGGGTTTCCCACATCACTCTATAAATACTTATTTGCCAAAATTAGTAAAAGCTGGACTTCGTGTCGCAATTTGCGACCAACTCGAAGATCCTAAAATGACGAAGACAATTGTAAAACGTGGTGTAACTGAGCTTGTGACTCCGGGAGTTTCCATGAACGATGAGGTTTTACAGTCAAAAACTAATAATTTTTTGGCCTCGGTATTTTTTGCTAATAAATCAATTGGTATTTCTTTTTTAGATGTCTCCACTGGGGAGTTTCTTACGGCTCAGGGAAATGCAGAATATATAGACAAGTTATTGCAAAACTTCAATCCTAGTGAGGTTTTGATTCAAAAAAATAATAAAATGGATTTCAAGGAAAACTTTGGTGATGACTACCACTGTTTTTATTTGGAAGATTGGATTTATAAAGAAGATTACGCATTCGAAATCCTGACTAAACATTTTCAAACTGTTTCTCTTAAGGGATTTGGTATTGAGGATTTAAAAGAAGGAATTATAGCATCGGGAGCTATTTTATATTATTTGTCGGAAACCCAACACAATAGAGTACAACATATCACGGCGATTCAACGTATTGCTGAAGACGCTTATGTGTGGATGGATCGCTTTACGATTAGAAATCTGGAATTATATCACAGTTACAACCCAAATGCAGTTACGCTGCTAGATGTGATTGATAAAACACTTTCGCCAATGGGTGGTCGTTTACTAAAACGTTGGCTGGCGCTACCTTTAAAAGACGCTAATAAAATACGAAACCGCCATCAAGTTGTTTCTTATTTGCTAGAAAATCAGGAAGTACTGCATAAAATGCAGCACCAAATCAAGCAAATTTCCGACTTAGAGCGTCTTATTTCGAAAATTGCGGCAGGGAAAGTGTCGCCTCGTGAGGTGGTTTATTTGAAAGAATCATTAGATGCTATTATTCCGATAAAGACTTTGGCTTTAGAAAGTCCGCAGGAAGCGGTAAAGATTATTGGGGATAGTTTGCATAGTTGTGATTTATTGCGAGAGAAAATAAAAACTACCCTAAATCAGGATGCACCTGTCGCTATTGCAAAAGGAAATGCTATTGCGAAGGGAGTTCATGCTGAGTTAGATGAGTTACGCGCGATTTCAACTTCTGGAAAGGAATTTTTAGACGGAATTGAAAAACGCGAGTCTCAGTTAACAGGGATTTCTTCGCTGAAAATATCCTTTAATAACGTTTTTGGATATTACATAGAAGTTAGAAATTTACATAAAGATAAAGTTCCTGCAGAGTGGATTCGAAAGCAAACCTTAGTGAATGCGGAACGTTACATTACCGAAGAACTGAAGGAATATGAAACCAAGATTCTAGGTGCTGAGGAGAAAATACAAAAAATAGAGGCTGAGCTTTTTGAGCAATTGGTAGCTTGGATTGCAACTTACATTAAACCGGTGCAGCTGAATGCTAATTTAGTTGCTCAGTTGGATTGTTTATGTTCGTTTACGCAGTTGGCGATCGAAAATCGATATGTCTGCCCAGAACTAGATGAAACATTCGAACTAGAAATTAAGAATGGAAGGCATCCAGTTATCGAAAAACAATTGGCAGTAGGTATGCCGTATATTGCTAATGACGTTTTTCTAGACAGAGTAACACAGCAGTTGATTATGATTACAGGGCCCAATATGTCTGGTAAGTCGGCAATTCTACGTCAAACGGCTTTGATCGTGCTATTAGCTCAAATGGGAAGTTTTGTTCCTGCAGATGGTGTTCGAATGGGAGTGGTTGATAAAATATTCACCAGAGTAGGAGCTAGCGATAATATTTCGATGGGAGAATCTACCTTTATGGTCGAAATGAACGAAACTGCTTCTATTTTGAACAATATTTCAGATAGAAGTCTAGTCTTGTTAGACGAAATAGGAAGGGGGACAAGTACTTATGACGGGATCAGCATTGCTTGGGCAATTGCAGAGTTCTTGCATGAGCACCCGTCAAAACCTAAAACATTATTTGCAACGCATTATCATGAGCTAAATGAGATGAGCGAATCATTGTCTAGGATTCAGAATTATAATGTGGCCGTGAAGGAGTTAAAAGACACGGTGCTTTTTATTCGAAAATTAGTAAAAGGAGGAAGTGCTCATAGTTTTGGGATTCATGTTGCAAAGATGGCAGGAATGCCGCAAATCGTAATATTGAAAGCGCAAAAGCTTTTGAAGAAATTAGAAAAGAATCATTCCAGCGATGTGCTGAATGGTATTAAATCTGAAAAAGACGAAATGCAGATGAGTTTCTTTAATTTAGATGATCCTTTATTGGAAGAAATCAAGGAGGAAATTTTAAATTTAGATATAAACACCGTAACTCCTGTAGAGGCGCTGATGAAACTCAATGAAATAAAGAGAATGCTTACCAGGAAATAAATTTATTTGTTTTTTAAAGTTTAGGTTATCAAAAGGTTAGCTATTTTATTTGTTTTTTTAGTAAAAAAGGCTTGTGTAATTCAATAAATGTCCTAAATTTGCATCCGCAATACAGAACAAGTATTGCAGTTCTTTTTAAGAATTGAAAATGCGAAAATAGCTCAGTTGGTAGAGCGCGACCTTGCCAAGGTCGAGGTCGCGGGTTCGAATCCCGTTTTTCGCTCCACACCACATAATGCTCGGATGGTGAAATTGGTAGACACGCTGGACTTAAAATCCAGTGAACAGCAATGTTCGTGCGGGTTCAAGTCCCGCTCTGAGTACTAAAAAAGCTTCAAACTATGTTTGGAGCTTTTTTTTTTGTTTAAAATCGAATTGTTTTTTTATAAATTAAGGTTTTTGATTTGAGATTGTACTTTAGAGATTTTAGTTTTTCTTTGATTGGTTTGTTGTTGTGAAGGGAAGTCTACTCGCTGTTTTTATTAAAACAATTTATTCAAATAATATTTTTATGGCAACTTTTGTAATTAGTAAAAGATTTAGCGGCGATTACAAGTTTGAATTTACTTCCCGAAAAGGAAAGACAATTTTCACAAGTAATGCATATGAGTTGCGCATGGATTGTGAGTCGGCAGCGGAATACATTAGGTCGGTTCTAGAGACTTGTTCTTACGTGAAATTTAAAACTACTAAAGGAAAGTTTTTCTTTAGAGTGGTGGTGGATAATGAGGTTGTGGCGACAAGTAGAAAGTATAGTACAGAGTTGATGGTTCAAAAAGGGATTGTCGAAATAACAAAATACGGTTCAAGGGCAGAAATATTAGACTTTTCGAATAATAGCTTTGTTTTTGAAGATTAACGTAAGTAGGCAATAGATCAAAAAAAAGGGCATCTGAAAAATAACTATTTCAGATGCCTTTTTTTTGGGATTACTACAAATAAAAAAAAGCCATCTCGCTTGCGCGGATGGCTTTAGTTTTTTGATCGTAATTAAAAATTACTCAGCAGGAGTTTCTGTAACAACAGCAGCTGAATCAACAGCTAATGCAGTAGTATCAACAGCAACAGAATCAACTACTTCAACAGCAGTAGAATCAACAGCTACAGTTTCTTCAGCAGCAGCGTCAGATTTTTTACAAGATACAACAGTTAATACAGCAACAGCAGCTAAACTTAAAAATACTTTTTTCATCTTAATTTAATATAAAGGTTAATTATTAATTCGGGGCAAAGATATAAAATATTTGACATGTAAATTATTTTTTCGTTTTTTTTTTGAAAAAATAGCGTTTTTTTTTGCCCTGAAATTGGGAAGCTATTATTTACCCTTTAAAACTAAGGCTTTTTTGAAAAAGCATTCTTGTTTTTAAGGGTGATTTTTTTTCTTATTTTTTGTTTTTCAGTGCTTTAGTCTTTTTTGGGTGCACTAATTTTAATTCGTCAATTAAGTTTTGTGCGCCAGCATATTTGTCCATGATAAATAGAATATATCGCACATCAACCATGATGTTTCTACAGATACTCGGGTCGTAATAGATGTCACTCATTGTTCCTTCCCAAACTCTATCAAAATTAAGTCCTATTAGGTTTCCATTTGCGTCAATTGCAGGACTTCCAGAGTTTCCTCCTGTAGTATGATTTGTTCCAATAAAATTAACTGGCATTTTGCCGTTTTCAGCATAAACCCCATAATCTTTCGCATTGTACAAATCTATTAATTTTGAAGGCATGTCAAATTCATAGTCTCCTGGCACGTATTTCTCCATAACGCCTTCTAAATAAGTGATGGGCGTGTAAATGGTTGCGTCTTTAGGTTCGTATCCTTTTACTTTACCATAAGTAACTCTTAATGTACTGTTGGCATCTGGGAAAATTCTACTGTCTTTATTCAATTCTAGCTGCGCTTTCATGTAAGTTCGTTGAAGGGCAGAGATTTTTAAATTGATTTCGTCATATTTCGGAGCAATATCTTTCGAATAGATGTCGGCCAACTCTTTTACAAGTTGAAATGCTTTATCGTTATTTAAATTAGCTAAAACTGTTTTTGTGTCTCCAGTTAAGAGCGTTTTTAAATCGGTATAACTTTTTAGTTTTGATGTACTGTAGATTTCGGATGCTAATTTAGTAGCGTCAACGTTCAGTATACTTGGAGGTAAAAATTCCTTCGGTGATTTTTTAGCGTAAAGGTCAATCAATTGCTCAAAGACATTCTGATCTAGATTTGCATTAAAATTTTTGTAGAAACCAGAAAGACTGTTTACTAGATTGTTTTTTCGATCTGTAAAAGATTGCTCTCCGTTAGCGTTGTACACTTGCTCTAGTTGATACAGTCTAAAAGCTACACTTAATAACTCGGTGTTGCGTAGTACTACTTCTTGAAAGTAATCTCTAGCTAAGGCGTAAGGCGCAATTTCGGTGTAGTTTTTTTCGAAATTAGACAATAAGCTGCCATATTCTTTTTCTTTACCGGCTTTTGCAACTTTAGTTTGAAAGATTTTTTCAGATTCTTTTTTTATTGCAATCGCATTTGATTTTTTTAAACCTTGAGTTTCACCAATCCATTTTTTCCAATAGTTAGCAATTCCCGCATATTTCGAAGCATATTGTATTTTGATGGCGTTGTCTTTTCTCATAAAACCATCAGCTACTTTTAATGCTCTGTCTCTAATTTCTATTTTTGCTGGATTTAACTCGTTTACAATTTGTTCAATTGCAATTGAAGGCAAATATTCGTTTGTTTTTCCAGGGTATCCAAATACCAAAGTGAAATCATCTTCGGCTACACCATCAAGTGAAATTGGCAAGAAATGTTTAGGCGTGTAAGGAACGTTGTCTTTAGAGTAATTTGCCGGACGGTTATTTTTATCAGCATAGATTCTAAATAGAGAAAAATCTCCGGTATGACGTGGCCAAACCCAGTTGTCTGTGTCAGATCCAAATTTCCCTATCGATGTAGGTGGAGCTCCCACTAAACGAACGTCAGTAAACGTTTCGGTAATGAAAAGCATGTATTGATTTCCTTCGTAAAAAGTACGTATTTTGTTTTCTTGCCAGCTTTCTTTTGGTAAAGTGCGCGAAAGAGTCGAAATGTTCTCTTGAATTTTGGCTTGCTTTTCTGCTTCATTAGTAAGTGCGGCAGTTCCTTCTAATACAGCAGCAGTTACGTCTTCAATTTTTACAATAAAAGTCACGTATAAATTTTCATTTACTAACTCATCCTCCATTTTATAAGCCCAAAAACCATCTGTTAAATAGTCTTTTTCTACAGTAGAATGAGACTGGATTTGGGAATATCCACAGTGATGATTCGTTAAAATCAATCCTTTTGGCGAAATAACTTCCGAGGTACAACCACCGTTAAAATGCGGGACAGCATCTTTTAAACTGGAGTTATTGACATCGTAAATTTCTTTGATTGACATTTTCATGCCTAAATCTTTCATTTCTGTTTCATTCATTCCTTTTAATAGTGAAGGAACCCACATTCCGCCTTGTTGGGCTTGCGTTTGAATGACGAATAATAATACGAATAATTTTAAAAATCTCATGATTATAAGTTTAGTTATCAATTTTATCTAGTTTTGTATGCCATTAATTTTCGATTATGCAATTCAAAACCGCTGGCAAGATACAATTTTTGTGCGTTTTGATTGTGATTTTCTATTTCGAGATAGATTAATTTCAATTCCTTTTTTTTGCTTTCCTCTATTACAAAGGCAATCGTTTTACTGCCAACACCTTTTCCTCTTGCTTTTTCGGTCAGATACAATTCGTCTAAGAAAGCAATTTTTCCTTGGTATTCAAAGCTGAAGATATAGGTTAAAATTACATAGCCAATAATTTCGTTTTCAGATAGAATAAGCCATGCATTTCCTATTTCCTCATTAGCGAGGAACTCTATAAACAAGGATTTTGATATTTTAATATCAATGGGATAATTGTCGATTGCATAGAACTGCTGCATCAAATCCACGATAGTGTCAATGTCAGAATGCGCTAAAGGTTTAAATTGTATCATTTAGAATATTTTTTAAAATCATTGTCGTTGCTCCTTTGTTCATTGATACGAAAGTGCTGCAGATATGACCTTTTTCACTTCGAAAACTAGCGTCGGAAATTAAATCTTTAAACGCATCGTTAAGTTCAGTTTTATCGGATACGGAGATGCATCCGCCCATATTAACCAAGGCGATTGCTTCGGCAAAGTGAGAATAATTAGGTCCTATTATTATTGGGACTCCAAAAGTAGCTGGCTCTAGTAAATTATGAACGCCCGGATTCCCAAAACCACCGCCTACAAAAGCAATGTCTGCATAACTATAAATTTTCGTTAGAATTCCAACCGTGTCGATGATAAACACATCATAATCGCCTAGATTCTTATCTTGTTTCTCTGAGAATAAGACTGTTTTTTTTGTGATACTGTTTTTTAGCTGTTCAATTTGGTCGCTCTTGATATTATGAGGAGCAATAATGAATTTGATATTTAATGTATTGGAGTTTATAAAATCTAACAATAAAGCTTCGTCTTTTGGCCAAGAGCTTCCTACAACAACAGTTAGAGTATTGTTTTTAAATTTCGAAATATAATCTAAGGTGTTGTCTTTCTCTAAAATGGCGGCAACGCGGTCAAAGCGAGTATCGCCTGATACGGCAACATTAGTTTTCCCTAGCTGCTGCAATAATTTTTTGGAGCCTTCATTCTGTACAAAGAAATAGCTGAAACTGTCTAATGCTTTTCTATAAAAATCGCCGTACCATTTAAAGAACATTTGCTTTTCTCTAAAAATCCCCGAAATTAAGTAAGTAGGTGTTTTTCGTTTGTACAGTTCGTTTAGATAATTCAACCAGTATTCATACTTAATGAAAAACACCATGTCAGGATGAACCAGCTCAAGAAATTGCTGTGCATTTTTTTTAGTGTCCAATGGTAAATACACAGTCACGTTAGCAACGGCGTTGTTTTTACGAACCTCATAGCCCGATGGAGAGAAGAAAGTAACTACTATTTTGTGCGACGGATATTTCTCTTTGATTCTTTCTATTACGGGTAAACCTTGCTCGTATTCCCCTAAGGAAGCAGCATGAAACCAAATTGTTTTGTCGGAAGGCTTTATTTTTTCTTCTAGAATGTCGAAAACATTTTTTCGACCAGAAACAAAAAGCTTGATTTTTGAATTGAAAAGAGCAATGAAGTTTAGTGTTAAACCAGTAATTTGGATTACTATGTTATAAAGAAAAAGCATACCGGAAAATTTATTTGGCTAAAATACAGTTTCTTTTGTTTATCATTTAAATCTTAGCCCTTAAATTCTTATTTTTGCAGTTAAGAGTTTTAACAAAGTATAAAAAAAACCTTTGATCTAAAAAAGGGTTGCAAACGAACCTCGTGCTTGCAGACTGCTTTTCTTGCAGCTTTTTGTCTTTTTAAAACATAGTGGTATTGGTTTAAATAAAATATAAATGAAAAAAATCCAAATGGTTGACCTAAAAAGTCAATACGAAAAAATAAAAGAAACGGTTAATATTTCGATTCAAGAAGTTTTAGATTCTAATACCTATATCAATGGACCACAGGTTCATCAATTTCAAAAATCTTTAGAAGAATACCTAGATGTTAAGCATGTAATTCCTTGTGCAAACGGGACTGACGCGCTACAGATTGCTATGATGGGCTTAGATTTAAAACCGGGTGATGAAGTAATTACTGCCGATTTTACTTTTGCTGCAACTGTCGAAGTGATCGCTTTATTGCAATTGACTCCTGTTTTAGTGGATGTGGATTTGCATAATATGAATATATCTATCGAAGGAATTAAACGTGCAATCACTCCAAAAACAAAAGCAATTGTACCAGTACATTTATTTGGCCGTGCTGCAAATATGGAAGCTATTATGGCTTTGGCCAAAGAGCATAATTTATATGTTATCGAAGACAATGCACAAGCGATTGGTGCTAATTGTAAGTTTTCTGACGGGACAAAAAAGAAAGCAGGAACTATTGGACACGTAGGTTCGACGTCATTTTTTCCTTCTAAGAACTTAGGCTGTTATGGAGATGGAGGAGCGATTTTTACAAATGATGACGATTTAGCTCATAAACTTCGCGGAATTGTAAATCACGGAATGTATGAGCGTTACCATCATGATGTGGTGGGAGTAAATTCTCGTTTAGATAGTGTTCAAGCAGCAGTTTTAAATGCTAAGTTACCTTTGTTAAACGAGTACAGCGAAGCTAGACAAGATGCAGCACGTAAATATTCGGCGGCATTTGAAGGGCATAAAAATATCATAGCGCCAACTATTTGCGATAACTGTGATTGTCACGTTTTCCATCAATATACCTTGCGTATTATCGAGGCCGACAGGGATGGTTTAATGAAACATTTATTAAGTAAAGAGATTCCATGTGCGATTTACTATCCAATTCCATTGCATTCGCAAAAAGCATATTTAGATACAAGATATAAAGAAGAAGATTTTCCGGTGACGAATCAATTAGTGAAAGAAGTGATTTCTCTTCCGATGCATACCGAATTAGATGATGAACAAATAAAATTCATAACGGATAGCGTTTTAGAATTTCTTAATAAATAAATATAATTTCAAAATTATAAAAAATGAAAATACTAGTAACGGGTGGTTTAGGATTCATAGGGTCTCATACAGTTGTTGAATTGCAAAACGAAGGCTTTGAAGTGATAATTGTAGATAATCTTTCTAATACCTCCTTAAATGTTTTAGACGGTATCGAGGCGATTACAGGAAAAATTCCGGCTTTCGAAAAATTGGATCTAAGAGAAAAAGATAAAGTGCAAGATTTTTTCAAAAGAAACAACGATATCTCAGGTGTAATTCATTTTGCAGCTTCTAAAGCGGTGGGTGAGAGTGTTGAAGATCCTTTGTTGTACTATGAAAATAATATCAGTGCATTAGTTTACGTATTGCAAGAATTAGAGAAAAAACCGGAAGCTAATTTTATTTTTAGCTCTTCTTGTACCGTTTATGGTCAAGCAGAAAAAATGCCAATTACGGAGGACGCTGCACTGCAACAAGCTGTTTCGCCTTATGGAAATACAAAAGCAGTAGGAGAGGAAATCATAACTGATGTCGCAAAAGTATCAGGTATTAATGCTATTTTATTGCGTTATTTTAATCCGATAGGAGCACATCCTACAGCCGAAATTGGGGAATTACCTATTGGAGTGCCTCAAAATTTAGTGCCGTTTATTACACAAACTGGTTTCGGATTAAGAAATGAACTTTCTGTTTATGGTGACGATTATCCTACGCCTGATGGAACAGCGGTGAGAGATTATATACACGTAGTTGATTTGGCGAAAGCCCATGTAATCGCATTACAACGTTTATTGAATAAAAAGAATGTTGCTAAAGTAGAAACGTTCAATTTAGGAACAGGAACAGGAAGCTCGGTGCTAGAAGTTATAAAAGCTTTTGAGAAAGTAAGTGGAAAGAATTTACCTTATAAAATTGTAGCCCGAAGAGAAGGAGATATTACTTCCGCTTATGCCAATACGGATAAAGCGAATAATGTTCTAGGATGGAAAGCACAATCTACACTTGAAGAAGCGATGGCAAGTGCTTGGAAATGGGAGCAGAAAATAAGAAGTTAATTATATGAAAATGGCTGCCAATTGGCAGCCATTTTTTTGGATTAGTTTTTCGCGGCTTCTCTCATTTTTTCGCTAGCTGCATTCATTTTATCAGCTCCTTTTTCTAGCGCTGCTCCAGTTTTCGATTTAGTAGAGTCAATAGCAGTGTCAATTCTAGCAGCAGCGGTATCTATCGCTTGATCCATTTCTGCACCTATTGCGTCAGTAGCTTCGCCTACTTCCTCTTTTGTTTCTTGCTTACAAGAAACCATTGATAAAGTGGCAATTAAAGTTAAGCCTAAAAGAATTTTTTTCATATTTGTGGATTTTGTAAATTAAAAAGGGAAGTGAATTAATTCCATCTAAAGATAAATAAATAATCCCCTACAAAATTTTATTGAGGGGGATTATTTTTATTTTCGAAAAAGAATACTAATTAGGCATTCGCCGTAGCTGCTTCTTTATCTATTTTTCCAATTAATCCAGCCAATACTTTTCCGGGACCTACTTCAGTAAATAAAGTAGCGCCATCAGCAATCATTTGCTGTACAGACTGTGTCCATTTTACTGGAGCAGTCAATTGGATAATTAAGTTTTTCTTGATTTCCTCTGGTGATGAAACTGCAGTTGCAGTTACGTTTTGATACACAGGACAACTTGGAGTAGTAAACATAGTGGCTTCGATGGCTGCTGCTAGTTCTTCTCTTGCTGGCTCCATCATTGGTGAGTGAAAAGCACCACCTACAGGCAATATTAAAGCGCGTTTTGCTCCCGCTTCTTTCATGGCAACACAAGCAGCCTCAACAGCCGTTGTTTCTCCTGAAATTACTAATTGTCCAGGACAGTTGTAATTTGCCGCTACAACAACTCCGTCAATTGAAGCGCAAACGTCTTCTACGATATTGTCAGCAAGTCCTAAAACTGCCGCCATAGTAGAAGGTGTTATTTCGCATGCTTTTTGCATTGCTAAAGCTCTTTGAGAAACTAATTTCAGTCCGTCTTCAAACGATAAAGTTCCATTGGCAACTAATGCTGAAAATTCTCCCAAAGAATGACCGGCTACCATTTCTGGTTTAAAATCTTCTAAGGTTTTTGCTAAAATTACCGAGTGTAAGAATACTGCGGGCTGAGTTACTTTAGTTTCTTTCAATTCTTCGGGAGTACCTTCAAACATGATGTCTGTGATACGGAAACCTAATATTTCGTTTGCTTTTTCGAATAATTCCTTTGCTACTGTGGAGTTTTCATATAAGTCTTTGCCCATTCCTGTGAACTGTGCGCCTTGACCTGGAAATACATATGCTTTCATTTGATGCTGAATTTATTTCAGCATCTTAAAAAATGCTGAAGGGTTATTATATTGAGCAAAAATACTATTTTTTTAGGATTTATCAGGATTACATTTAGGAGTACCACTTTTGGTCTTTTCAATAACAGCAGTCCCGCTTTCGCCTGTATCTCTTCGTCCCTAAAAGTCGGGACTACGAGGATGCCGGCTCAATCGGGGCTAGAGAGAACGAGTAGCTTTAATTAATAATGTATAAAAGTTTAGTCTCAGTCAAGGTTTTTAGAACTTTGCGGGACAATATTAATTTGCCATTTGGATATTCTTTTGCATTATTTTTTGCACTTATAATTATAGCGTTGTGTTGATGGCAATATTATTTTTTAATAGTTTCGACACCGGACATTTTTCGGCGATAATTAATAATCTTTTTTTAATGTCGTCTTCAATTTCTGTTGAAAAACTTATCGATCTTGAAATTGTAGTAGTGAGTTTAGGATTGCTTTCTTGGTATAAGTTTAACGAAATATTTATCTCAGGAATATCCCATTCTTTACGATCAATATACATTCTTAAAGTAGATAATGTACACGCTGCCAGTGAGGCTAAAAGTGTGGAAAATGGATCTGGACCAAGATCTTTTCCTCCGATGTTTTCCGGTTCGTCCATAATAATCTGGCCGTTTCTCCAAGAAATTGTACACAAGTATTTTTCCATCCCAATATGGCCAGTAATATCATTTTCTAATAAATTTTCCATTCCTTAATTTTTATTTCATTTTACTCTAATTAGTATTGCATCGGAATTTCCATCAATAAGAACTCAGCATCTGAAATCGCTTCAATAGTTAGTGAATTAACTTCCCAAATTCCGAGGCCGTCTCTAGTTTCTAATTCTTGCCCATTAATTGTTACATTTCCAGAAAGGACAAAAGCATAAACTCCATTACCTTCTTTTTTTAAATTGTAAGTTGCTTTCACTCCTTTGTCAAATTTACCCAAATGAAACCAAGCATCCTGATGAATCCAAACGCCTTCATCGTCTGCATTTGGTGATAGAATTTGTTGTATTTTGTTTTTTCTCTCTTCTGGATTCAAAGAAATTTGTTGGTATCTCGGTTCGACATTTTGTTTGTTTGGGAAAACCCATATCTGCAATAACTTCGTTCTTTGACCGTCATTTGGATTGAATTCGCTGTGCTTTACTCCAGTTCCAGCACTCATAACTTGTACATCACCATTTTTAATGACTTCTGTATTTCCCATGCTGTCTTTGTGCGCTAGATCTCCTTCAAGGGGAATAGTAATTATTTCCATATTATCGTGTGGATGCGTTCCAAAACCCATTCCTCCAGCAATAGTATCGTCATTTAAAACGCGTAGCGCTCCAAACTGTACTCTTTCTGGATTGTACCAGCTCGCGAAACTAAAACTATGATAAGCATTTAGCCAGCCGTGATCTGCGTGTCCTCTTGTGTCTGCTTTATGTAATACTGTATTTTCCATGATGAAATAATTTTAATGATTATTATAATACAAATTTACGTAGGTAGTCAGTGAATTGCACTTAATCTAGATTAAGAAACAACGATCTGCTATTTTATTTATGTTTTTATTCGGGAGAAAGAGCAACCAATTAGAGTCTATAATGAGTTCAAACACTTGTTTTTGATCTGGTTCAAAGCATGATAATTATATAAATTAAAAGAAGATTTATGCAACAAAGTCTGCTGAGTTGTGACATAGCTTTGCTCCTTCTAAATAATCTAAAATTAGCTCGCATGCTGCAATTATACAAAGTGATACTATTTATGCTTTTGGCTTCTACTTCTGCTTTTTCACAAGTCGATTTTACGAAAGTAATTATTAAAAAAAGCTTGTCTCAAAAATGGGAATTGGATAGTATCGATAAAAAAGGAACTTTTAGACTGGTTTCTTATCGGCCTATTTATTTAGCTGCTGCCCGTTGGTCTAGTAAGCGTAATGCAGAACCTTTTAATGAAAGTGGCGAGTTCTCTAGTAGGGATAAAAATATTTTTAATAATATCGAAGCCAAGTTTCAAATAAGTTTTAAAACTAAATTACTTCAAGATATTCTCTTTGGTACAGGAGATTTGTGGATAGGGTATTCTCAAAAAGCGCATTGGCAAGTCTATAATAAAAAACTTTCTAGAGCTTTTAGAGAGCTGAATTATGAGCCTGAGATAATTTTGAATTTCCCCATGGATATTGATGTCTTTAAGGGGAAAATCAGAACTTTTGGTGTTATTCTAAACCATCAATCAAACGGAAAAGACATTCCGCTTTCTAGAAGCTGGAATAGAATTATCATGAATATTGGTTATGAATACAAAAATTGGAATGTCAATTTTAGACCTTGGTATCGCATGCCAGACACCGAAGATGAAAACCCTGGTATTACAACCTACGTTGGAGATGCGGAATTAGAAGTAGGTGCAAATTTTGGTAAGCACGAATTTTATACCATAATAAATCATTCCTTCCATACTTTCGAAAAAGGAAATATTCAGCTTAATTATGTGTTTCCTATTCATGGACATTTAAGAGGACACGCCCAAGTTTTTCACGGCTCTGGCGAAACCTTAATTGATTATAACGTAAGCCAGACCACCATAGGAATTGGGGTTTCTTTTGCGAATTGGTAAAGGCGTTTTGCGACATATAATTTATTTTATTGTACTATACTTCTCAATTACATCTGAAGG
This sequence comes from Flavobacterium sp. XN-5, assembly GCF_008033395.2. Lineage (NCBI taxonomy): Bacteria > Pseudomonadati > Bacteroidota > Flavobacteriia > Flavobacteriales > Flavobacteriaceae > Flavobacterium > Flavobacterium sp. XN-5. The sequence continues at coordinate 369,981 of NZ_VOGZ02000001.1, read as the reverse complement.
GTATTGATCCGAAAAATCAGGATACTTCGCGGAGCTGGGCTACTTAACGCAGGTTAAGAAAGTACTCAGTTTTCAGTCTTAGTTTTCATTTCTCTATTATACGGTGACTGAAAATTGAAAAGTTCGACTGTTCTATTCATTGCTAGACTGCGACTGAAAACCGACTACTGTTTATTATTTTCTAAGTAACTTCGATTTCATTTTGCTAAAAAATTCTGGTGTCACGCCAATGTAAGAAGCAATTTGTTTTTGAGAGATTTTCTGAAGTAGGGTAGGGTATTTTATTCGAAATTTTTCAAAGCGCTCTTCTGCTGATAAACTTAGATTATCCATGAGACGTTCTTGGTTAGCGACCAAAGAGTTTTCGGTCAGGATTCTGAAAAAGCGTTCTAGTTTTGGGATTTCAGCATAAAGAAATTCTTGATTTTCTTTGGAAAGCATAACGATTTCGGCATCCTCTAGAACTTCGATAAAAAGAATGGCTGGTTTTTGTGAAAACAAACTGTACATGTCGCCAATCCACCAACCTTCACAGGCGAAATTTAAGACATGTTCGACTATATTGTCAGTGATGTTAAAACTTCTCAAAACTCCTGAGTTTACAAAATAGGAGTATTTGCAAACCTGTCCAGGGCTCAATATTATCGTTTTAGATTTAAAATGATGAATTTCAGTTTTAGATAAAAAAAGATGTTGTTCCTCCGGACTAAGTATTATATGTTTGCTAATGTTTTTAAGAAGTAGTGACACTATTTTTTCCTTGTTTTCTTGGCTTCTGGAAGTAATTTGAATTGTGAAACTACAAAACGATCGTTTTTAACCTCACCAACTACTTCGGCTTTTCTTACTTTAGAACAAAAACCATCCTTAGCATGTGCGTCTCCGTGGGAATCGAGGGCAGTTCCATCTACAAAATACGATTTTCCGTCGATTCGTACTGCTAAATCACAGCCTTGGCCTTTCATTTTAAACTGGCATTGGCCACAGGAAGCTTCTACGATTTGGGTTTTTTGTTGCTCTTTTTTGTCTTGGGCATTTACAAGTAAAATTGAAAATAAAAATAATGCCGTTATGTGTTTTTTCATTTGTTGAAAATTTTAGAAGGACAATATAGTCATTTTTTTCAACCCATCAGATACTTTTTAATTGGAATAATTCTTAAACATATAAATCCATAGCAGTCTTGATAGTCGTATGTTGAACGTCGATAGCGCTAACATCACAGCCATGATAATTGGGATCATTCTTAAGTCAAAAGTTTCTTCAAAGAAAAAATGGGCGATAACATAAGTCGCAATTCCTTGTGCTACCGATAAGCCATAATTGACATACATAGCGCCAAAAAAGTAACCTGGTTCTTTTTCAAATTTGAAATGACAGTGTTGGCAATGTTCGTTCATTTTTGGAAAAGTGAATTTGAAAAAGATGTTATTTTCTTTAAAAACCTTACCCTTTAAGCAGTTTGGACAATCATTATTAAGGATGTGAACAAGTGAGTTTGACATGTTGTAATTTTTTTCAAAGGTATTTATTATCTATGTTCTAGTTGTTTTGTATATTCGCTAGTTATAGCACAATAAAGACATTTCTGTAATTATGAAAAAATACCCTATTTACGATATCCAGCGATTTAACTGTAATTCAGTAAATAGTGATTTGTATATTAATACGTTTAGTAATCATTTAATCAGTCATGGTTTTGTAGAAGAGCCACATCGGCATAATTTTTATGTTTTGGTTTTTTTTACGCATGGATCGGGAACACATGAGATTGATTTTGATCGCTTTTCAATCCAGTCAGGAAGTGTTTTTCTTCTACAACCGGGACAAATACATAATTGGGATTTGTCAGACGATATTGAAGGATTTGTAGTTTTCTACTCTTATGAAATGTATAATCTTTATTTTGGACAGAAATCAATTGACCAGTATCCTTATTATTCTTCGGTGACTAATAGCCCTGAGATTTTGTTGGATAATGATGAAATAAAAGCGATTTTGCCTTACTTTAATAGTTTGATTGAAGAGAATAAGGCAAATAAAATGTTGAAGCAGGATAAAATCATGAACCTGTTAGATAGTATTCATATCGAACTTGCCAGAAAGTATATTGAAAATCATGTTCATGAAGCGCATTCTTATAATGTAAAAATTAAGGATTTTGAGCACTTTTTAGAAAGTAACTTTAAAACTGAAAAAGCGGCTTCTTTTTATGCTTCGCATCTTAATATTACGTTGAAACATTTGAATAGGATATGTAATGAGATTTTGAAAAAGACGACAACCGAAGTTATTATTCACCGAGTTATTTTGGAGTCTAAACGAATGCTGATGAATAAAAACCTAACGGTAAATGAAGTCGCAACAAAATTAGGCTATGATGATTATTCCTATTTTGTGCGACTGTTTAAAAAAAATACGGGAATGACTCCCAAAACATTTCGGGATTCTAAAAAATAATTATGGCTGAACGGTAATTAATTTAGCGGCTTCTTTAGCTTTATTAACAATTTCTTCAATTGGAGTTTCTAATTTATCATTGACTAAAGCAACGCCCATTCTTCGAAACGGTCGTGAACTGGGTTTGCCAAATATTCTAAAATCTGTTTTAGGTAAAGCTGCGATTTTTTCTAATCCTGAAAATCCGGGGCTGCTACTATTTTCAGAAGCTAAAATTACTGCGCTTGCGCCTGCTTTTTCCAAAGTAATTTCGAATATTGGTAAGCTTAAAATCGCACGTAAATGCAATTCAAACTGATTGAAGTTTTGTGTTCCTGCCAAAGTTACCATTCCTGTATCATGCGGGCGAGGGGATAGTTCTGAAAAATAAACACCATCATCAGTCAAGAAAAACTCGACTCCAAAAAGGCCAGCGCCACCGAGAGCTTCTGTAACTTTTTCGGCCATGTCTTGTGCCTCATATAAGTATTTGTCAGAAATTATTGCTGGCTGCCAGCTTTCTTGGTAATCGCCACGTTCTTGACGGTGACCAATTGGTGGGCAAAATAAAGTAGGATTGTTATTTTGAACAACGGTCAATAACGTAATTTCTGAATTGAATTTAACAAAAGCTTCTACAATCACTTCTACAACATCGCCTCTTGATCCTTCCACGGCATAACTCCATGCTTTTTCAATATCGGCTGCTATTTTTATGGTTGATTGTCCTTTGCCAGACGAACTCATTAATGGCTTTACTACACAAGGCATTCCAACTGCTTCAACTCCTTTTCGCAATTCATCGGCAGTTGTGGCGTAGCGGTAATCGGCTGTTTTTAAGCCCAATTCTTTGGCGGCCAAATCGCGGATTGCTTTTCTATTCATTGTGAAATTAGCCGCTTTTGCGGAGGGAACTATAGTAATCCCTTGTTTTTCATAATCGTAAAAACGTTCGGTGCGAATAGCTTCTATCTCAGGGACAATAAAATCAGGCTTGTGTTTAGCCACGATGCGATCTAAGGCGTCGCCGTCAAGCATGTTGATGACTTCAAAACCATGAGCGACTTGCATAGCGGGTGCGTTTTCATAACTGTCGACTGCAATTATGGTTTGCCCGATGCGTTGTGCAGCAATTGTAAATTCTTTTCCTAATTCGCCAGAGCCTAGAAGTAGTATTTTCATGTATTGTATTTTTTGGAGGGACAGTTCGTGATTTATCTCTGCATGTGATTGTTTGAGCGTGATGTTTTCTGCGTGAGGGATAGTAGTGGGAATCCTTTTATTCCTGAAGCGCTAGCGGAAGGAATAAAAGATTGCAACATATAGCTCGACCCTTGTGGTCACGGCCTAAAACAAAAATAGTTTAAAATTCAAAGTTATGAAACTCTGAACCTTAAACTATTTTATATTTGGAAATATGTGCGTTCTATGCAACTCTATAAACCTATTTTTGTGTTAATTTTTTGCTTTCAAACTCATTAAAACAGCTTTGATGCCATTTAATTGTTTTGAAATAAGTGCACTTTGAGTGGGCTGAAGTTCCTCTTTTTCTAATGCCGATTCGTATTTTTCAATCGCAGCTTCTTCTCCTGTAATACAAGCGTTAACAATCGCTTCAGTGTCACCGCTTGTAAAAGTTGATTTAATGTCTATCCAAGCGCGGTGTATCGCTCCTAATACTCCGCCTCCAGCGGCGTCAGTAGACTTTCCTAATCTATTGATCTCATCTTGTAGCTCTACGATATATAAGGCACGTTCACGTGCATGCTGCAAGAATTCGCTTTTCAAAGCTGCGTTTTCTACATGCTCAGCTGCGTTAGTATATCCTAATTTCCCGTCTTCAAGAATTTCAATTAATCCATCTAATGTATCAATAATCTCTTTTCTGTTTTCATCTGTATGTGACATAATCTATATTTTTAATGATTAGTATAATACAAAGATGAGAATTGAAAAGTTTGTATCTCTTACAATATTTAAGTGCTTTTTTATAAAATTATTGTATTGTGTTAAAAATCAAATCGGTAGTTTATATTAAGTGCTGCATGTGTCAAAAAAAATACCTCAGAAAAATCTCCTGAGGTATTTAGTATATAAGTTGGTTTGTAGACTTTATGACTTTTGACTATAATGCCAATGCGTCTTTAATTCTTTTTAGCGCTTCTTTTAAAATGTCATCACTAGTTGCATAAGAGAAACGGATGCAATTTGGATTTCCAAAAGCGTCACCTGTAACCGTTGCTACATTAGCTTCAGCTAAAAGATACATTGATAAATCCATTGCGTTTTTGATTTCGGTTCCTTTTAATGTTTTTCCGAAGAAAGAAGAAACGTCAGGGAATACATAAAATGCTCCTTCAGGAACGTTGATTTTTACTCCAGGAATTTCTTTCAATAATTCCACCACTAAATCTCTACGACTATGGAAAGCTTGAACCATTTCGTTTAATACTGATGGATCAGCATCTACGGCAGTAATAGTAGCGCGTTGTGCAATACTATTAGCTCCAGAAGTTACTTGACCTTGGATTTTTGTACACGCTTTAGCGATGAATTCTGGTGCTCCAATATAACCAATTCTCCATCCTGTCATTGCAAATGCTTTGGCAACTCCGTTAACGGTAACTGTTTTTTCTAACATTCCTGGAATAGATGCAATGCTGCAAAAAGTACCTGAGAAATTGATGTGCTCGTAGATTTCATCTGCAACCACAATAATGTTAGGGTGTTTTTCTAATACTTTAGCTAATGCTGTTAACTCTTCTCTATTGTAAACAGAACCACTTGGATTACAAGGAGAGCTGAACCACATCATTTTTGTTTTAGGTGTGATCGCTGCTTCTAATTGTGCTGGGGTGATTTTAAAATCAGTGTCAATAGAAGTAGGAACTTCAACGGGAACTCCACCTGAAAGCTTTACGATTTCAAAATAAGAAACCCAGTATGGTGCTGGTAAAATTACTTCGTCTCCATCGTTTAACATTACTTGTGCAATGTTGTATAAAGATTGTTTTGCTCCTGTGGAAACTACAATTTGAGAAGGTTTGTAATCTAAATCATTGTCTCTTTTAAATTTTCGGCAAATAGCTTCTTTCAATTCACCGTATCCTTCTACTGGAGAATAGGTGCTATAGTTTTCGTCAATCGCCTTTTTTGCTGCTTCTTTTATGAAGTCTGGCGTGTTAAAGTCAGGCTCACCTAAACTTAAACTGATAATATCTTTTCCTTGTGCTTTTAGTTCTCTTGCCAATGCTGCCATTGCTAATGTTTGTGATGTGGCAAGGTTGTTAATTCTGTCTGAAAGTAAATGATTCATTAAAAAAGTGTTGATTGCCCTAGTTTTTTATAGAAACAAGGGAGGTTAATTATTTATTTGTTTTCATAGAAATGCGCTGCCGCTAATTTCTATAAAGTTAGACTCTAGATTGCAGGCTTCATTCCCAATTCTTTCAAATGCTTGAAATGAGCAATAACAGCACTTCGCATTGTTTTGTATTCGTAATAAGGTAAATTACATTCCTCTGCCGTTTCTTTTACAATTTTAGCAATTTTACCATAATGAATATGGCTAATATTTGGGAAAATATGATGTTCAATTTGATGGTTTAAACCGCCAGTGTACCAGTTTACTATTCTGTTTTTTGGAGCAAAGTTAGTCGTAGTAAAAAGTTGGTGTATTGCCCAGGTGTTTCCCATTTCTCCTAATTCGTTTGGAGAAGGATTTTCTGTTTCTTCGACAACATGAGCTAGTTGAAATACGATGCTCAGAATCAATCCTGCAGTGTAGTGCATAATAAAGAAGCCGATTAATACTTTCCACCAAGTGATTCCAATAACGATTGGTAATACGATCCAAATCGAAATGTAAATAACTTTTGTGATGATTAAAGTTGTCCAAAGCACTTTTGGGCTTTTGGCTTCACCATAGGATAATTTTCTTTTTAGGTAGTTTTTCATTTGCTTAAAATCGGTTGTAATAGCCCAATTGAAAGTTAATAAACCGTATAAAAATACGGAGTAATATTGTTGAAAACGATGGAAAGAATGCCATTTTGCATCTTTTGTAAATCGGATGATTCTTCCAGCATCTAGATCTTCATCATGACCAGGAATATTGGTGTAAGTGTGGTGCAATACATTATGTTGTACCTGCCAGTTGTGTACGTTTCCGGCAAGAATATAAATGGTACCACCCATGAATTTATTGACCCAGTTTTTATTAGAATAAGAACCATGATTTCCATCATGCATTACATTCATACCTACTCCAGCCATTCCTATACCCATAACTATAGTCAACAATAAATGCGCCCAGAAAGGCATGTCTAATGTTAAGATTAAAAAGTAAGGTGCAAGAAAAACAGTTATCAGGATAATAGTTTTCAAATGGAGTTTCCAATTCCCCGTTTTTTTAATATTATTTTCCTTGAAGTAATTGTTTACCCGAGAGTTAAGCGTTCTGAAGAACTTTAATTTATCTTGCTTAGCAAATGTAGGAGGTGTTTTGATCATATAAAAATGTAATAAGTTTCAAAGATAATTATTATAAATTTTAAGTATGCCAAATTGAGTGAAATATTTCAGAGTTAAAAACTGTACTTTTGTTAAAAAATTTGAACGATGGACGAGATTCTTAAGTATTTTCCTAATTTGACAGATCTCCAAAAGGAGCAATTCGAAAAGTTAGACTTTTTGTACCACGATTGGAACGAAAAAATTAATGTTATTTCGAGAAAAGATATTGACGCTTTATACACAAAGCATATATTGCATTCTTTAGGGATTGCTAAAATTATAGATTTTGTGCCGGGTACTTATGTTCTCGACGTGGGAACTGGTGGTGGGTTTCCTGGAATTCCATTAGCGATTCTTTTCCCTGAAACCCGTTTCCATTTGATTGATATCATTGGGAAGAAAATTAAAGTAGTTCAGGCAGTTGTTGACGGATTAGAACTTACAAACGTTAAAGCAGAGCAATTAAGAGCAGAATTAGTTAAAGGTGATTTTGATTTTATCGTAAGTCGCGCCGTGACTAATATGCCCGATTTTGTGTCTTGGATAAAAGATAAAGTAAAGAAGAAAAGCAAGCACGAACTTAAAAATGGTATTCTCTATCTAAAAGGCGGAGATTTGACAGAGGAATTAAAAGACTTCCCAAAAGCAACTCAATATGACTTAGCTGATTTCTTTGAAGATGAATTTTTTGAGACGAAGAAAGTGGTGCACTTGCCGTTGAAGCAAACGTTTTAGAGTCATAATGTCCAAAGTCGTAAAGTCGAAAGATAGTAGCTATGGAAACAGAATAATGTAAAAAAAGCCGAATCTAAATTTAGATTCGGCTTTTTTATGATTGTGAAGTTCATTAAGTCTTTCGACTTTCAAACTTGTTTATTCACCTAAGAAAGGGTATCTGTAATCTACTGGAGTTACAAAAGTTTCTTTGATCGTTCTTGCTGATGTCCAACGCAATAAATTTTGCATGGATCCTGCTTTGTCATTTGTTCCTGATCCTCTTGCTCCACCAAATGGCTGCATTCCTACCACAGCACCAGTTGGTTTGTCATTGATGTAGAAGTTCCCTGCAGCATTTTGCAATTTTACTGTAGCTTCTTCAATTGCGTAACGGTCTTGGCTGAAAACAGCTCCAGTTAATGCGTACTCTGATGTAGTATCAACTAATTCTAATGTCTCTGCCCATTTTGCGTCTTCATACACATAAATAGTTACAACAGGACCGAATAATTCCGTTTCCATTGTACTGTATTTTGGGTTTGTTGTCAAAATAACGGTTGGTTCGATGAAATATCCTTTAGACTTATCATAGTTTCCACCAATGATTACTTCAGCATCTGTATCTTTTTTAGCTTGATCAATAAAACGAGCTAATTTGTCAAATGAACCTTCAGAAATAACAGCAGTAATAAAGTTACTCATGTCTTCTGGAGAACCCATTTTCATTGATTTTAAATCAGCTTCTAATTGCGTTTTCACAGCTGGCCACAAACTTTGTGGAACATATACACGAGAAGCAGCACTACATTTTTGACCTTGGTACTCAAAAGCACCACGAGCAATTCCTGTAGTTACTTGTTTTGGGTTAGCTGATGGATGTGCGATAATAAAATCTTTTCCACCTGTTTCTCCTACAATTCTTGGGTATGTTTTGTAATTGCTGATGTTTGTTCCAATTTTTGCCCAAATATCATTAAAAACTCCTGTTGAACCAGTAAAGTGAACTCCTGCGAAATCTGGACTAGCTAATAAGGTTTCAGTTACCATTGCTGAATCTCCCATTACCATGTTGATTACACCATCAGGTAATCCTGCTTCTTTAAAGATTTGCATCAATAAATTTGCTGAATATACTTGAGTTGCTGCTGGTTTCCAAACTACTACGTTACCCATTAAAGCAACACAAGATGGTAAGTTTCCGGCAATTGCGGTAAAGTTAAAAGGAGTAATAGCATATACAAAACCTTCTAATGCTCTGTATTCAACACGATTCCACATGTCTGAATTAGATTTTGGTTGCTCGCTGTAAATTTGAGTCATGTACTCTACGTTGAAACGTAAAAAGTCAATCAATTCACAAGAAGCATCAATCTCAGCTTGATATATAGTTTTAGATTGAGCAATCATTGTTGCAGCGTTAATTCTGGCTCTGTATGGACCTGCGATCAACTCAGCTGCTTTTAAGAAAATACCAGCACGTTGTTCCCATGCCATTTTAGTCCACTGTGTTCGGGCTTTTAATGCCGTTGCAATGGCGCCTTCAATATGTGATTTTTCAGCTTGATGATATGTTCCTACGATATGTTGGTGATCGTGAGGCGCTGACATTGTTTTAGTATCTCCAGTTCTAATTTCTTCGCTTCCAATATAAAGAGGTACGTCAATTTTAGAATTCCACATTTCTGCGTAAGCTGCTTGAACGGCTACTCTTTCAGGTGAATTAGGTGCGTAGCTTTTTACAGGTTCGTTTACTGCCTTTGGTACGTTAAAAAATCCTTTTAGCATGATATTGTAGTTTGTTAATCTGTTAGTTTACAGATAAGATTAGACAATTGTATAGGTATATTATTCGAAATAGCACGAATAATTTATCTTGCAGCAAAAGTACAAAGGATAATTTAAAAATTTGATAAATAAAGGATAAGAAAACGAAATATATTCGGAAAGGGGAATATTAATTAAGCGCAAAGGGAGCACATAATTTAAATGTAGGTATAAAAACTTTAAAGGATTTTGTACTAGTAAAGTTAATCATGTTAAAATAGCCTTTCATAGCACCGTAAGGAGAGGCTAATAAACATCCAGAACTGTAGGTGTGAAGTTCGCCAGGTTTTAGAACTGGTTTTTTTCCAATTACTCCTTCACCATCAACAATTTCGATATTATTTAAAGAGTCATGAATTTCCCAATGGCGAGAATTTAGCTGTACAGAATCTTTACTATGGTTCTCTATCGTCACCTGATAACTAAAGGCAAAGTGGATCTTGTAGTTCTTGAAGTAAGTTCCTTCAAAACTAGTCAATACTGATATTTTTATGCCTCTTGTTATTTGAGATACCATTATAAAATGCTAATTAAGTGTGTAATAGATAACAAAACTACAAAATTTTGATTGCCTATTGTTCTTTTTTGAAATCTTTTTTTTAATTGATGATATTTAAGGAGTTAGCATTTCCTTTGCCAACTACACGGTCATATCGATCTGTGTTTTCGCGATAATAAACTAGAATCGAGTAAGCATTTTCCGTTTGATAAAAATTGCCGTCTATTGCATTTTCACTATCGATCGCTCCTTTTCGATCAACAGCTACGTATTCAAAATTTGTAAATCCTTGTTTTATTAAAAGGGCTTTTTCATAAATTCCTTTTTTAGGATTGTAATCCATCTTGAATTCAGGAGTCAGGCTATAATTGTTGAACATTCCGTTGATATAGATAGCATTGTTGTTGTTAAAAGTGGGGGCGGAGAGACTGAAATAAACCCAGGCATAATCAGCTTCCACAGCGCTGTTTTCACTATTAAAATTGCGAACGACAAAGTTACCGTTTATATCTTCTGTATTAGAATAAGGGAAATTTGCACGTGCATTGTTGGTGTATAAATAGGCGTTATAGATAGCGGTACTTGCATCAACTCTTGAGATGTTATTATTAGCCACCTTGATATCTTTATTTTCGAAATATAAAAATTCGTTACCAGCCCAATATTGGGTTTCACTATCGTATTTATAAATGAGATCATTACCAATGGTGTATTGCGGTGGAATATTTTTTATTGCACTATTGAATTTACCATTTTGAAGTATAGCCACTTTTACATTTTTCAAAGGATTTTGAAAATTGATAGTTTTTGATTTTATAGAAAAGTCCAGGTTGTGCTTGTATTCTACATTGCTTACTGTTCTTGCTCGTTTTACCTGAATGGGAACAGTTACTAAATCTTCGTACAAAATAAACTTTCTTGTAAATACGGTCTCTTTGTCATTATTTAAAATCTTCAGCATGTAGTTTCCGCTGATGCGTAACTGCTGTGTATGCTGATTAGGGAGCGATAGGGAATAATGAGAATAGATTTGTAAGGTGTTGAAAGAGTTGGTGTAGTCTTGAATTCTTTGGTTGTCAAAACCTTGTAAGTATTCGTTTTTCGGAATGTCTGAGGGTTTCCAGTTGTAGTCGCAATGAATTATTTCGTAATAATAATCGGCTTCATTGCCGTACAAATCATCAAATTGTAATTGGAATCCGCTGCCTAATGGAAATATCGGAACAATATTTTCATTGTTTTGAAAAAAGGAAACAGTCTTGATGTTAAATGGGGGAGCGACTTCATTTTCTACTTGTGCAGCAGCTGAAGTAAAGATGAAAAGAAGTAATACTATTCGAAAAAAAGAATTAGGCATAAGTTTTATATTGCTGGATATGTAAATATAACAAATTTAGCAGTACCATTATTATGCCAGTACTTTTATAAGTATTCGATGCTCTATTTAAAGCAAACAGGAATGATTTCTCCTTTTGCCAAGCAATATTTTTCTACCAGTTCTGGAGCAATTTTATTGGTGTAATCTTCCTCTATAACTTTAAATCCTATACTTCTCAATTTATCAAAATAATCACGACCATAAATACGCACATGATCGTATTGTCCAAATATCTTGGCGCGCTCTTTTTGGTCTGTGATCGTATCATCAGAGAATGTTGTTGCTCTAGATAAGTCTTGCGGGATTTGCAAGATGGCCATTCCGCCAGGTTTCAAAACGCGATATAATTCTTCCATAGCTTTCGTGTCGTCGGGGATGTGTTCTAAAACATGATTACAAAAAATGACGTCATATTGATTGTCTTCAAATGGTAAATCGCAGATATCTGCTTTTACATCTGCCAATGGGGAAAATAAATCAGTAGTCGTGTAATCTAGGTTTTTCTGGTTTCTGAATAATTTGTAAAAGGCTTGTTCAGGGGCAAAGTGAAGGACCTTCTTTTTTACACTTGATGTAAAAAAGTCCGATTCTTCATTTAGAAACAACCATAATAAGCGGTGTCTTTCTAAGGAAAGTGTACTTGGCGAAAGCACATTGTTTCTTTGTGTTCCATAACCATACGGCAAAAAAGTTTTGAAACTTCGGCCGTCAATTGGATCCGTAAATTTATCTCCTTTTAAAGCTAAAGCCAGAACAGGACGAGCTACATAACTTAAACGAATAAGTAATGGACGAGGGATGGTATTGAGTATTAATTTGAAAAGTTTTTTCATAAGTTGTTACGCAGAGATTCACAAAGGATTCGCAGAGATTTGCAAAGAGTTTTTAAATTTCTGTATTAGAATTAATAAATCGTTTAATGTTGTTTTTTAAAATCGTGCTATTATAATTGATTAATAATCCTAAAGGATAATTTCCAAGCTTTAAATAGGTAAGTATTTGAGCAAAATGGACTGAAGTGAAATTTTCAACGGTTTTTAATTCAATGACTAATTTATCCTCAACTAATAGATCGATTCGATATCCTTGATCAAGTTTAATTTCTTTATAGATTATTGGAAGAGTAATTTCTTTTTCAACTTTTAATCCAGCTCTAATAATTTCGTAGAACAGACATTCTTGATATGCAGATTCTAAAAGACCTGGCCCCAGATGTCGATGTACTTCAATTGCTAATCCAATAACTTTATATGAAAGAGCATTTATTTCAGCGTTTAACTCTAAATTTTCATCTTCCATATGCTATTTTTTAATCTTCGCGAATCTCTGTGCAGCCTCGGTGAATCTTTGCGAAATAATTATAACACCAATGGCACTTTTCTAAATTCATCCTCTTCAGTACTCACAATTCCTAATGCTTGATATATATAAGCAAATGTGGATAATATTTCTGGTTTGCCATCTACAAGCGCTACATCGTGCTCAAAATGGGCACTCGGTTTTCCATCGGCGGTGGTGATTGTCCAACCGTCTTTGTGCTGCTTGATGTTTTTTGTTCCCAAGTTGATCATGGGCTCAATTGCTACAACCATTCCTTCTACAAAAAGTTTTCCGCGACCGCGTTTTCCATAATTAGGCATTTCAGGATCTTCGTGCATTTTTTGACCAAGTCCATGTCCTACTAACTCACGAACAACTCCGTAACCATGTGCTTCAGTATATTTTTGAATCGCATTACCAACATCTTCTACGCGATTTCCGGCTTTAAATTCGCGGATACCTACGTATAATGACTCCTTAGTAATTTGTAATAATTTTTTTGTTTCGGGAGCGACTTCGCCAATTTCAAAGGAATATGCGTGGTCACCATGGTAACCATTTTTAAAAGCACCACAATCTACTGATATTACATCGCCACTTTCTAAAGGTTTATTATTAGGTATTCCGTGAACTACTTGTGAGTTCGGACTCATGCAAAGGGAATTCGGGAAATCATATAAACCAAGGAAGCTAGGAACAGCTCCATGGTCACGAATGAATTCTTCGGCTAATTTATCTAAATATAGAGTGGTAACTCCTTCTTTTATTTCGGAAGCTATCATTCCTAATGTTTTCGATACTATTAAAGCACTTTCGCGCATTAATTCTATTTCTTCACGGGATTTAACTATAATCATATTTGTTATTTTCAGCTGGCAAAAGTACGATTTTATAAGAACTTTTAAAATGTATTGGAAGATAATAGAAAAGCTGTCCCGAAAAAGGAACAGCTTTTCTATTGGATTATTTTATTTGTATCTCTAAATTGTTTTTTACAAAAGAGAATTACACGTCATTACAGCTGGTTTTTCTATTCCCATTAATTCTAAAATCGTAGGTGCAATGTCCCCAAGAACTCCATTGTTTATGTGTTTTAAATCTTTGTCAACTAGAATAATTGGCACTGGATTAGTTGTGTGAGCTGTATTCGGGCTTCCGTCAGGATTCATCATTGTCTCGCAGTTTCCGTGATCAGCGATAACAATCGTGGTATAATTACTAGCTAAAGCTGCGGTAATTACTTTTTCGACACATTGATCAACAGCTTCGCAGGCTTTGATAGCAGCACTCATAATTCCGGTGTGGCCTACCATATCGCCATTGGCAAAATTAAGACATATAAAATCTACATCTCCTTTTTCAAGTTCTGGAACTAAAGCCTCTGTTAATTCAAATGCGCTCATTTCTGGTTGCAAATCGTATGTTGGTACTTTTGGAGAATTTTTTAATATTCTTTTTTCGCCTCTAAAAGGTATTTCTCGCCCTCCAGAAAAGAAAAATGTTACGTGCGGATATTTTTCAGTTTCGGCAATTCTAATTTGAGTTTTATTAGCTTTTTCGAGAACTTCACCTAAGGTTTCTGTGATGTTATCCTTGTTGTAAACCACTTTTACATTCTTATACGTTTCATCATAGTTAGTCAAGGTAACGTAGTACAAATTTAACTTATGCATGTTTTGTTCGTGGAAGTCTTGCTGTGAAAGAGCTTCAGTCAACTCTCTTCCTCTGTCTGTTCTAAAATTAAAGAAAATAACAACGTCATCTTCTTCAATAGTTGCGATAGGTTTAACATTATTATCCACTATCACTATAGGGTCGATGAACTCATCTGTAATATTGTTAGTGTAGCTATGTTCGATTGCTACTACAGGATCTAGAGCAGGAGTTCCGCGACCATTCACAATCAAATCGTAGGCGAGTTTAACTCTTTCCCATCTTTGATCACGATCCATTGCATAATAGCGACCTGTAATTGACGCGATTTTCACCGACTTATTTGCAATATAGTTTTCTAAATTTTGAATGTAATTTTTCCCTGATTTAGGATCTACATCACGACCGTCAGTAAACGCATGGATAAAGACGTCTTTTAATCCATAAGATTGAGTAGCGTCGATTAATCCGCGAAGGTGAGAAGTATGAGAATGCACACCACCATCAGAAACTAATCCTAAAAAGTGTACTTTTTTATTGTTGTCTTTAGCATATTGAAAGGCATCCATTAGAACTTGTTCTTTGGCTAGACTATTATTGGCAACAGCCAAATTTATCTTTGCTAAATCTTGGTAAACGATACGGCCTGCACCCAGGTTCATGTGCCCTACTTCGCTATTTCCCATTTGTCCCTCAGGTAAACCTACGTTTAAACCATCGGTCCTTAGTTGTGCACTCGGATATTTTGTATAAAGACTGTTTATAAAAGGAATATTAGCATTATCGATTGCAGATACTTTAGGGTCAGGAGATTTTCCCCAACCGTCTAATATCATTAGAATTACTTTCTTGTTCATTTGTATGGATTTTAAACAAAGGTAAAGTTTTTCTAAAATTTGTCAACAGAAGAACTGACTATTATATATTCAGGAATAAACAGCAATAAATACTACTGAATTAATTGTGTAAGGATTGTTTTTTTAAAATATACGCAACTTAAAATTTAGATTTTATGCTGTTATAATCGATGAAGTATTTTACGCTGATTGAAAAAGTATGATTCAAAGCGTCATTATTTAATAAATTAGTTACGTTTTTATTGAAATCTTTATTGATTATTTCATCAAAATTTGCTGCGCTATTTCGATATAAAATAGAAATCTCGCTTCCAGGGGCAAACCACCATGAATACGACAAATCAAGATTCCAAGAATTAAAACTGGAGTTTTTGTTTGCGGTGTAATTTTGATAGTCGGCTAATCTTCCATCGTCTTTTAAGTATAAGAAATTCTTGTTTTCAGCATACGACCAGTATTGACGAACCGCCATATTAAAATTCATCTTGCTGGAAAGTGAATATTTTCCGGATAGACTGTTGCTATAAGTAGCCGTGTTTCTGTTAGCAAAAATAATCGAAGGTGAAGTCGATGAATTTGTATCGGTAGCAATTTTATCAACAAAACCCTTGTCGTTATTTTGTCCAAAGTAATTGAAGGAAAAGTTTAGCGAGAATTTGTCACTAAAACGATATCTAGGGCCTATTTCAAATTCATAAGAATTACGCCCGGATTCGCTTAATTTGGTTACGCCCGAACTAATATCAAAAGCAAATTTATTGTTGTAATTAGTAGATATATAAAAATAGCCACCCACACTTCGAGGAGAGATTAAAAACCTGTTTTCTGTTCGCGGTTCATAGTAATCATAGGTTTCAAGAGGACTTGTATTTACATTAAAACCAAAACTATGATTTTTTTTGTTTTCCATATTTGCAGATACACTTAAGCTATTGGCTTGTATCTGGTTAGTTTCTCTATTAAATTGCGTAAACAGATTTGAGCTTACTCGAAAGGAAGTAAAAAGTGTTGTGGGATTTAAGATTCTATAACTGGCACCGCCATAAGTACTGTAGTAATTAGTTCTAAAATTGATACCTAAATCATTATTGTCATAATCTTTAGTGACTAGATCTGCTCCAACATTGTATCTGTAATTCCCGCTTGTTTCTCCCAGATTTAATGTAGTGTATAATCCTTTTTTGTCTATAAGATCATTCACGTAGCTGTACTTTATATCACCTGATAAATTATAGGTATTTTTTTTAGTGTTTAAATCCCAGACAATCGCCGAAACATTGGCGTCTCTAAAATCACCATTTCTGGTTACGTTTGTATTGATAAAAGAAATAGCTGAATTTTTACGAAAACGTTGGTCTAAAACAAGTACATTGTAGTTAGTTAAAGGTTCTACTTCTTCGGTTCGTGTCTCTTTTGTAATGCTATTCTCAACGGTTGCATTTGTTTTCTTGGTCACCGCGTTTAGAAGACCTATCCCAAGTCCGTCTTTTGTTCGGCCCGATACTTTTAAGGCGTTAATTAACTCCACATTAGCAGGGTTTTCGATTATTATTTCGTTGTCTGCAGTTTTAGGTCCTCTGCTAGGTCTTCCTCCTATTCTTCTGGAGTAGACTAAGTCTCCTTTGCTAAATAAGTCGGTACCTTCCGTAAAAAAAGGGCGGTTCTCATTAAATTGTTGTTCGAATGGACCAAGGTTTAGAATTTGGTTATCAAATTTAGTCTGCCCAAAATCTGGAATCAGGATGGCATCTAAGGTAAAAGCGTCATTAATTCCATATTTTATGTCTAAGCCGCCTTTTAAAGTGCCTAGCGTTTTTTGATATTTGTTAGCGTTTAAGTAAAATGACGAATACGGCAATAGAAACAATCGGGTAGGAGGCTTTATGTTTTCTATGCCTTGCAATACACCTGTTTGTTGTGTAAAAGTTTCAATTTTTGAATCAATAAAATTCCAAGTATATTTATGACGGTCTCTTTTTATTTCTCTGAAAAAGTTAAGTCCCCATGTTTGTTTTTTTTCTCCCGAAAAGCGCAGTGCGGCATATGGTATTCGCATTTCGACAATCCAACCAAAATCAGTAATTATAGCTTTACTTTTCCATATTGCATCCCAGGAATAATCTTCACCGTTAGTGTCTGTAGTAATACAATCGCCTTGCCCATCGGCAGCGTTGACATAAAACTGAAAATCCTGCTGACCATCATTAAATCCATTTACAAAGACGCCAAAAAGATCGGATGCGCCAAAACTGTCTCGTTGCGAAATTTCTTTTCTAATTTTATCAGGTTCGTCGTCATATAATAATGCTCCAATATAAATCGCGTCATTATCGTAAAGCACTTTCACAATAGTTTTTTTACTATCAGGAATTGGTTTTCCATTATCTGGCTGGAACATGATGAAATCAGTGGCTTCGGGCGTGGTTTGCCAAATGCTTTCATTCAGTTTTCCGTCGATAGTTATATTATCAGTAGTGAACTTTGTTTGTAAAACTTTTTTTTGGCTGTAGCCAAATAGGGAAACGAAAACAAAGAATAGCAGTAAAATGTATTTCATAAAAGGATAAATAGATAAAACGAAAATATTCGAAACCTATTTTTAGATGTTTTTGTCAGAATGTAAATACACTCCTAAAAAAGGCTTTAGATAATAGACTGATTTAGTATGGCCTTGTTACACTTAATTTGTAGAAATTTTAAAATTTATTTTTGATAACATTGTAGTCAATGAAATAACGAACACTTACTGAAAGAATATTTGTCATGTTACTATCAAACACATTTTTTAGATTTGTGTTTAATCTTTTTTCCACATTACGACTGCCTTCTTGCGCATAGTTGCGGTATAAGATAGACAATTCACTTCCAGGTGCAAACCACCAGGAGTAGGAAAAGTCTAAATTCCAAGAGTTGAAATTTCTGTTTCTGTTCAAGTTGTAGGTGTTGTTTTCGGATAATTGACCATTATTTTCTAAGGCGTAAAAATCTTTGATAGCTGAGTAGGACCAGTAATAACGAGCAGTTAGATTAAGTGCCATTTTATCATTGATGGCATATTTACCGGTAAGATCATTTTGTAGTATTTCCCTATCTCTTTTACCAAAAATGATATCAGAATTTTCAAAATCAACCCAGCCTATGTCATTTTTTTTGATTGTGTAATCTACTACGAGATAGAGTGAAAACTTGTCGTTCATTCTGTATTTTGGACCAACAGCAATTCCGTAATTAACTCTTCCTTCTTGATCGTATTTTGTGACGCTTTGAGTAATATCAAAAGTGAAAGCATTATTTCGATTAAATTCTACACCCACATATTCACCTATGCTTCTTGGTAATTGTAAATAACGACCATCGACTCTTGGCTCATAAAAATCATATGCTTCAAAAGGTTTTATGTCTAAACCAATTTCGAAATAATGATTGCGTTTTGTAGTTGCTTTTATCGTAGGCTTGTATAATCCTTCTTGAAGTTTACCAGTAGTATTGTCAAACACTAAATTGAATTCATTTTGAAATCGAAAGGTATTGAATGTCTTAGTAGGGTTTAATATTCGATAACTTAGATTACTGTACAAATTGTAGAAGTTAGTATAGAAATTAATTCCCAAGTCATTGTTGTCAAAGTCCTTTGAGGTATAACGTCCTGAAAAGGAATATCTATATTTCCCGCTTGTTTTGGCAAAATTTAGAGATGATTTAATACCGTCATAATCTTCAATGGAGTTGATTGTACTATATTTAAGATCACCATATAAGTTGTAAGAGTTGGCTTTAGTGCTTAAGTCGAATAGTAAAGCAGACACATTAGCGTCTCTAAAACTGCCGTTACGTGTGGTATTAGTATTTACAAATGACACTGATGAATTTTGATTAAAACGTTGGTCTAAGACCAAAACATTATAATTCGTAAGTGGTTCAATAACTTCTTTTCGTGTTTCTTCGGTTGTTGTGTTTTCTATTGTGGCGTACGTTTTTTCGGTAATAGCATTCAAAAAGCCAATGCCTAAACCTTTCTCGGTTCTTCCAGATACTTTTACGGCATTAATCAAGTTGACAGAGCTGGAGTAGTTTGTCACTTCCTCATCGGCTGCTACATTTGGGTAAGTGCTTGGTGCGCCACCTATTCGACGAGAATAGAAAATGTTTCCAATGTTAAATAGATTAGTTCCTTCGGTAAAAAACGGCCTGTTTTCATCGAGTCTTTGTTCGAAAGGTTCTAAGTTTAATATCGCATTATCAAATTTAGTCTGACCAAAATCAGGTATTAAAATAGCGTCCAATGTGAAAGAATCATTGATACCATATTTAATATCTAGTCCTGCTTTCAAAGTTCTATCCGAGGTAAAATCATCTTCTTGATAATAAGTCGACACATAAGGAATAAAGAAAAGACGGGTTGGTGGTTTAATATTTTCTATTCCTTCGAGTGTTCCCGCTTGAGTAATTACGGAGCCAATTTTAGTATCCACATGATTCCAAGTATATTTTTGAACATCACGTTTTATTTCGCGCATAAAGTTCAACCCCCAAATTTGTTCTTTGGCATTAGAAAAACGCAAAGCTGCATAAGGGATTTTCATTTCTACAATCCATCCAAAATCAGTAATAACGGCTTTGCTTTCCCATATAGCATCCCAAGAAAAATCTTCAGTCTGTTCTGTTGCCAAGCAATCCATTTGCACATTAGCAGCACTTACAAAGAATCTAAAATCTTGTTGACCGTCGTTAAAACCGTTTATGGAAACAGAAAAGTGGTCAGACACACCAAATACATCGCGATTTGTTATTTCTTTTTGAATTTTTTCAGGTTGGTTATCATATAAAATTGCCGAAATGTAAATCGCCTCATTATCGTATAAAACTTTAACTTCGGTTTTTTTATCTTTACTAATAGGTTTTCCATTATCAGGCTCAAACATGATGAAATCGGTGGCGACATCCGTTACTGTATTCCATGCCTGTTCGTTGACATGGCCATCAATAATTATGGTTTCTGCCGTGAAATTTGTAAAGAGAGTCTTTTTCTGACAGTATATATTTACACTAAATAAGATTATAAAGGTTATGGTAATGTAATAGGATTTTGGCATGAATTCTGGTTTGGTTAAAACAAAAGTACTAAAATTCACATAATTATCAACTTCTGTTAAATATATTTAAGATTCATTATAGTATTCGTAATGGTTAAAGATTCCTTAAAAATTAATGTATAGTGTTTAGTTCGGAAAATTTTTATACTTTTGCAGCCGTTCATCTCACGTATAACCTAATCTAAATCAATGATTTATAAAATATTTCCAGCCCTTTTCTTGTTGTTTATTTCTAATTCTACAAGTAATTTATTCTTTTCCGAGGCCAAAGTGAAAAGTGAAATTAAAGTTGAAAAAGTGACAAAAGCCACTGCTGAAAGTGCCGCAGAAGTGGTTTACAACAATCTGAATTCAAATCAATTTGCATTACCTAATTTACAAAGTTTTAAAGAGGCTCTAAAAGGCTTCAATTTATTAAAGGAAAAAGGATTAGTTAGTAAAAACATACTTACCTTGATTGACTTTAGTATGTCGTCCAATTCTAAAAGACTTTGGGTAATTGATCTTACTACCAATAAAATATTATATAATTCTTTAGTTGCTCACGGTAGAAACACTGGTGACGAATATGCTAAGAATTTTTCAAATGCACCCGAATCTTATCAAAGTAGCCTAGGTTTTTATGCTACAGGTGAAATATATAGTGGAAAACACGGGAGGTCACTTAGATTAGATGGTTTGGAAAAAGGGATCAATAGTAACGCCAGAGATAGGGCGGTTGTTATTCATGGAGCAAATTATGTTTCAGATTCTTTTATACAAAACAACAAACGATTAGGTAGAAGTTTAGGTTGTCCTGCACTCCCAATGGATTTGTCTAATGAAATAATACAAACGATAAAGGATAAGTCTTGTTTGTTTATTTATTATCCATCAAATAGCTATAAAACATCTTCTAAATTAATCTAGTAAGATTTATTTAATCATAATAAAAATGCCCTTTGTAAAGCTACAAGCGGCATTTTTTTTGTGTTTATTAGTATCTGTGAATTGACTATGCACTGCATGTATTCAATAAGGCGTTTGGATTTATTGAAGAGCTAAACTTTTTAAGTCAATATATTATTCGAAAACTGATCAGAATTTAAAGTTGCGATTAATTCATTGACAATAAACTGAAGTAAGGAGTATTAAATTATCAGGATGGAGCTTTAATTATTGTTATAAATAGCTTGTTAAGGATGTTTTTTTTGAATGAAATACATATTGAGCAGAAATAATAAAAGAGGTAACATTTTAATTTTAAAATGGTTATAAAAAACTGCTCTTTTTTTTGAAAAAAATCCATTAAAAAACTTGTTTCAAAGCCAAGTTATTATCTATATTTGCACCACAGTAATGCGAAAGTAGCTCAGTTGGTAGAGCTCCAGCCTTCCAAGCTGGTTGTCGCGAGTTCGAGCCTCGTCTTTCGCTCTTTAGCAACCCTAACTTGAATAAAGTTAGGGTTCTTTGTTTTATAGCGTTATTGTATTCTCGTTAAAATTCACGAAAACTCCAAAGTTCGTTATTAAAACCGAAATGTAATTTTTTAGTTTTTTTCATAACCTTGGAATCGGTTCGAGATTGGGACTTTAAATTTTCTCAAATTCCCAAATCAAAATATTTTTATTTTATTTAAAAAAAAGTTTGCGTTAGATCGAATAAGTTTCTATATTTGCACCCTGTTAATGCGAAAGTAGCTCAGTTGGTAGAGCTCCAGCCTTCCAAGCTGGTTGTCGCGAGTTCGAGCCTCGTCTTTCGCTCTTAAAAAAAGCCTAACTTTTTATAGAGTTAGGCTTTTTCGTTTTACGACTTGGTTGTCGTCTCGTCAAAAGTGACGAGAATCCTCGTCTTTGGCTTCACTATTTCAGGTCACTAATATCTGTTCCCGTTTCTATTTCTTCGGCAGCTTGATTTTGTTTGAATACTCTAGCGGCTAGCTGTCCCTTCAGAATTATTTTATCGCCATCTACTTTTAACCAGCTTCCTTCGCGAAGTCCTAAAACAGGGATGTTATTATATGCATGAAATTCTTTTATTCTAGTTTCTCGCGTTTCGCCCATGTGTTTAGATTGTAGGTCCGGATCTAAATAATGTGCATTCAAGTTAAAAGGAATTAATCCTAAGGTTTTAAAACTTGGAGGATAAACAATAGGCATGTCATTTGTCGTTTGCATGCTTAGTCCGCAAATAACACTTCCTGCGCTAGTTCCTAAATACGGAGTTCCGTTTTTTACGGCTTCAGTTAGAGCTGTTATGATATTGTTTTGGTACAATTGAGCAACTAAAACAAAGGTGCTTCCGCCGCCTGTAAAAATTCCTTCAGCATTTTTTACGGCTAACGCTGCGTCATCGTATTCATGTATTCCTTTTACTGCTATATTAATTTTGGCGAAAGCCGAAGATGCATTAGTAGTATATTCTTCATGGGAAATACCGCTAGGTCGCGCGTACGGTATAAATAATATTGTTTTACAGTTTCTAAAATGGATTTTCAACTCAGGTAAAAGGTATTCTAAATAATCGCTCCCATGTACCGTGGAAGTGCTTGCAATAATAATATTTTTCATTTCTTGTGTTATTTTATTGGAGTTAAAGATATAAAATCAGGTTTCTTATAATAATGTTTTTTATTTTTTATTAACTTTTTTTTACCAACTCCTTAGTAATTAATTTGGAAGAGATTAGGATACATTTACCAGTTGTGAATAAAAAACTGATATAATTTATTTATGGTGGTTAGATTTCTTTTTATGATTCTTTTTACCACTGTGACTATGGCACAGGAATCTGCTTTTTCTGAACTAAAAGGGAAAATAAATGGTGGCGCTTTTAACGTGGATGGAGTATATGTTATTAATTTAAGTACCGAAAAAGCGTTGATAACGACTAGTGATGGATATTTCAATATTGCGGGACTAGCTGGTGATACCTTGTTGTTTTCGGCGGTGCAGTTTAAAAGAAGACGAATTGTATTGGCGGCCAAAGACTTTAGTGATGCATTGTTTTTTGTAAAAATGGAGCCGATTATGAATCAGTTAGACGAGGTCGTAATTCGGCGGTATGATAATATCAATTCGGTTTCATTGGGTATTATTTCATCAGGGCAGAAATCCTACACAGCCGCAGAAAGAAAGTTACAAACCGCTACGGGTTTAAATGCTTCTGCTTCTGCGGGCTCTATGGCTGGCGGCTCTGTTTCTGCAGATCCTTTGTTTAATTTTTTGAGTGGCAGAACGGCCATGCTTAAAAAAGAGCTTAAAGTAGAAAAGAAAGAGTCTTACATGAGACAGTTAGACGCCGTGTTTGATAGAAGTCATTTTGTAGATAAGCTGAAGATTCCTGCAGACTACATTAAAGGATTTGAATATTATGCTGTAGACAACGAAAAATTTGCAAAAATTTTAGAATCAAAAAATAAAATAACAACTGAATTCTTACTAGGAGAGTTAGCTCTAAAATACAATGAAATCCTTGCTTGTGAAAACGAATAGTACTTTTGTCTTGTTTTTAATTTTATTTTCTCAGTTTGTTTTGGGACAAAGTGTCGAGCCTAAGAAAATTCATGGAAAAATTAGTTTTGATTCTGTTTTTGTCGAAGGGGTTAGTATTAGTAATCTAACCGCTGATAATTCAACTACTTCTGATGAAAGCGGAGATTTTTTTCTTTTTGTAAAAGAAGGGGATGTTTTAGTCTTTTCTGCTATAAATCTTGTAACTTTACATAAACGAGTTGAAAAAAACGATTTGACTTCGAGTCTTATGCGAATTAAAATGACTGCAAAAAGCATTGATTTACAGGAAGTTGTTATTGATAAGCGAACTCAGATTAGTGCTGAGAATTTAGGAATCATTCCGTTTGGACAGAAGAAATATACGCCTGCCGAAAGAAAATTATACACAGCAACCTCGGGCGGCGGTATTGATGGTCTTTTGAATTCTATTTCAGGTCGAAAGGCCATGATAAAAAAAGAAATTACAATTGAATATAAAGAGCAAATGTTAGTCAGGTTAGACTATCTTTTTATACCTGAATATTATACTGAAACACTAAATATTCCTGAAGAGTATATTCGGGGATTTCAGTATTACTGTGTTGAAGACGATGAATTTGTAGCTTCTTTAAAATCGAGGAACAAGACATTGTCTCAGTTTCTGATTATTAGTTTAGCCAAGAAATATAATAAAACCATAGCAAATGAAAACTAAAATAGGAATCTTAATCTTCTCTTTATTTTGTCAGTTTTGCTTTAGTCAAATTGATTCTAGAAAAACATTGAAAGGCCAGGTAAGAAATGTTTTGGCTCCAGTTGAAAACGTAATTGTTTTTAATGTCAATTCAAAAACGGGTGTCATTGTAAATCAATTTGGTTTTTTTGATGTGCAGGCAAAAGTGAATGATACGCTGGTTTTTTCCAGTTTGACTTTTAAATCAAAAAAAATCGTGCTTTCGCAAAAAGAGTTCATAAATCCTCAATTTGTGGTAGAACTGGAAGTGTTTACAAATGAATTGAAGGAGGTTTTAATAGCCGCCAAAAAAGAACTAAACCCTATTTCCGGTGGCTCACAGAGGTATGTTGACTTAAAGTACTACGGCGATGATCATTCTGCGCCAAAAAATATAGCAATGCCGCGAGACGGAAGTATAGAGTATGGGATGGACTTTGTAAGAATATACAAGGATGTTTTAAAGGTATTGAGAAAAGCTAATCCTGAAAAAGTCGATTTTTATAAAGATACCAGCTTCTCAGAGCTAGTCTTGAAAAAAATTAATTATTCTTTTTTTTCCAATACATTAAATTTAAAAGATGATGAAATTAAACTCTTTCTTGTTTTTTGCGAAAATGACCCTAGATCAAGAGCCTTAATGCAGCCTAGTGAAGAATTCCAACTTATGGATTTTCTAATCACAAAAAATACGGAATACAAGAAAATTACAGTTTTTTAGTTGTAAAAATACAATCACTTTTTTTGGGTTATTTTGAATTAATTTAGCTTAATTGATTTATTGATAACAAAAAAGGAAGAGTACGATAGAATTACTATTTTTACAAAATGAAAAAAATAATAGCATATCTCATCTTCGGTGTCTTCTTTGTGAGTTTAACATCTTTTGGGTTTCATAAATTTTATGTGGCGATATATCAAATCAATTATGCTTCAGAAAAGCAAATGTTGCAAATAACTGCTAGAGTTTTTGTGGATGACTTGAATAACTCCTTGGAAAAAAAATACAAAAAGAAGTTTTATTTAGGTACAGACACGGAATCTCCTGAAGATGTGGTTGTCCTTAAAAAGTATCTCGCTGAAAACTTTACAATGAAAGTCAATGGGCAATCTAAGTCAATGGGATTTTTAAGTAAAGAAATGGAAGGTGATGTTCTTATTTGTTATTTAAGCATAAGAGATGTTTCTAAATTAAAATCACTTGAGGTTTACAATACTATTTTAATTGGTTGGAATTCAGAGCAACAAAATATAGCTCACTTCACTGTTTTAGGTACTAAGGAAAGTTTCCTTTTTACTGTATCTTCCACTAAACGAATGTTAAAATTTTGATAAAATAATTGTTATTTGTTAAAAATCAGTATTTTCACGCACTTAAATAATTTCGAATTCTATCCATGAAAAAAATCACATTATTTTTTATTCTCCCAGCAATGTTGTTTGCTCAAGAGAAAGCGACAACGGTCTCTCCAAAACAATCAGGTAAGTACGATACGAACAAATTTAGTCAGATGTACGATTTATTAGCAACACCTAATATGTTTCGTAACGCTGCGGGAGCTCCAGGTCCAGCTTATTACCAGCAACAAGCAGATTATAAAATTAATATAGAGTTAGATGATAAAAACTCTAAATTAAGCGGTAATGAAACGATTACTTACTATAATAATTCACCGGATAATCTAGAATATTTATGGGTGCAGTTAGATCAGAATCAAGCTGCTAAAAATTCTCAATCTCCGTTAGTGGAAAGTGAAAGAATCACACAAACTTTTCCTGCTTCTGGATTTGTAGATAAATTTTTGAAGAAAGATTTAGAGCGCGGTTTTAATATTGAATATGTAAAGGATGCCAAAGGTGCTCCAATGAACTACACCATTAACCAAACTATGATGAGAATTGATTTGGCTTCTCCAATGAAACCAGGTACTTCGATGTCATTTTCAATCAAATGGTGGTACAATATTAATAATTACCAAAAAGAAGGAGGCCGTTCTGGCTATGAATTATTCGAAAAAGACGGAAATAAATTATATGTAATTGCGCAATTCTATCCTAGAATGGCAGTCTATAATGATGTTGAAGGTTGGCAAAACATGCAATTTTGGGGAAGTGGAGAATTTGCTTTGCCATTTGGAAATTTTGATGTCAACATAACTGTTCCTGCAGACCACGTTATGGAGGCGACTGGTGAATTAATGAATAGAAGCGAAGTGTTTACTGCAGCTCAAGTTAAGCGATATGAGTTAGCTGAGAAAACATTCGATAAGCCGGTTGTAATTGTTACGCAGGCAGAAGCAGAAGCAGCTGAAAAGGGCTTTTCTGACAAGAAAAAAACATGGAAATTCAGCGCTAAAAACGTGAGAGATTTCGGAATCGCTACTTCGAGAAAGTTTATTCTCGATGCAATGGCTGTACAGTTAGATTCTAAAACTTCAATGGCGATTTCGCTTTATCCAAAAGAAGCAAATCCACTTTGGGGAGAAACGTCAACAGCAATGGTGGCACACACATTAAAAAGTTATTCTAGAATGACCTTTGATTACCCTTATTCGAAAGCAGTATCGGTTTCTGCAGAAGATCAAGGAATGGAATATCCTATGATTTGCTGGAACTTCGGTCGTCCTGATGAAAATGGAAAAACAAGTGAGCAAATTAAAAACGGAATGATAGGCGTTGTGATCCATGAAGTAGGACACAACTTTTTTCCAATGATTGTGAATTCAGATGAACGTCAATGGACTTGGATGGATGAGGGTTTAAACTCTTTCTTAGAATATGTTGCTGAGGAAGAATTAGGAACTAATTTTCCTTCTAGACGAGGTCCTGCGAAGAATATTGTGCCGTATATGAGTGGTGATCAAAATTTCTTGGAGCCAATTATGTCAAATTCAGAAAATATAATCCAGTTTGGAAATAATGCATACGGAAAGCCTGCTACAGCTTTAAATATACTTAGAGAAACAATTATGGGTAGAGAATTGTTTGATCATGCCTTTAAGGTGTATTCAAACCGTTGGAAATTCAAGCATCCTACACCTGAAGACTTTTTTAGAACAATGGAAGACGCTTCTGGCGTTGATCTTGACTGGTTCTGGAGAGGTTGGTTTTACTCCACTGATTTTGTAGATATTGGAATTAAAGAGGTAAAGCAATATTACGTTTCTGAAACTCCTACAAAGGAACTGAAAGATTCGAAAGTAAGAAAAGGACGTTTTGGTACAGATAAAGGGCCGTATGTTTATTTAATTGCAGAGAATAGTACTGAGTTAAAATCAAGTCAAAAGAAAGGCTTGGAAATTGAAGATGTGAAATTACTGTCAGACTATGTGAGCACTTTAACTGCCGAAGAAAAAGGAAATCTTAAGTCTCCAAAGTATTTCTACGAAGTAGAATTCAATAAACCAGGCGGATTGCTAATGCCTATCCTTGTTGAGTTAACGTATGAGGATGGATCAATTGAAAACTTTAAATATCCAGCTCAAATTTGGAGAAAAAATAACGATACCGCTAAGAAGGTTTATGCTACTGAAAAAGCGATAAAAAAGATTCAGATAGACTCTAAGTTAGAAACAGCCGATATTGATGTTACTAATAATACTTGGCCAAAAACAGAGTTAAAATCTAAATTTGACTAAGAAATAGGTAAGAATAAAAAAGACTCAATTTTGAGTCTTTTTTTTGTGAAAAAATTAAAAGGCATGGATTCTAAATTTGGTATCTTTGCAGCAATTAAAATTAATAATTATGTTTGGCATAGGAGGAGGAGAGTTAGTTTTTATATTGTTTATTGTGCTAATGCTTTTTGGTTCAGATAAAGTACCAGAAATGGCGCGTGCTATGGGTAAAGCTATGGCGCAGTTAAAACATGCTACTAACGACATAAAAAGTGAAATTCAAAAAGGAGTGGAGGCTAACGGTCTTGATACTAAATCCTTGACAGATTTAACTGGTAGTTTTAATGCTCAGGTCGATAAGGTTAAGAATGACCTTATGGGTGATTCCATTACTCAGGCAAACAAGGTTAAGGAAGATATAGAAGACATTACGGGACCTGTAAAACGCAGTAAATAATGCTCGATAAAATCCTGACTCTTGACACTAAATTGCTTATTTTTTTAAACAGTTTGGGTTCAGAAACTTATGATGGTCTCTGGTTAATAATTACAAAACAAGCTTACTGGACCCCTTTTTTTCTTTTTCTGTTATATCTTGTCTATAAAAAATTAGGAGCAAGACAGACCCTGTATTTTGTTTTGGCTATAGCCGTTATGATTACTTTCACAGATCAAGTAACCAACTTGTTTAAAAACGGGTTTCAAAGATTACGCCCCTGCAGTAATTCGGAAATTAATTCCATTATACGAGTAGTGCAAAGCCGCACTTCTTTTAGTTTTTTCTCAGGTCATGCTTCAAATAGTATGGCAGCTGCAACCTTTATTTATTGCGTGATGCATCGTCATTACAAGTATATGTATTTCTTGTTTTTATGGCCGCTAATCTTCGCTTACAGTAGGATTTATTTAGGATTGCATTACCCAATCGATATTTTATGCGGGTTCTTATTCGGAATATTTTCGGGCTATTTAGTCTTTAAAATCTATCAAGCACTTCAAAAAAAAGTATTTTCCGTTATAGATCCTTAAGAAGCAATTCCAGCTTTACATTTCAATCTTATGAATGAAAATGGTTTTTTCAATAACAATGAAGGAGCTTCATTTAGTAGCTCTTTTTTGTTTAGAAAAAATTCATTTCCATTCACAAGGATATTTTTTTAATCTGGGCTAAAGCAGTAATTTGCGGAAGAAGGATGTTTTTTAGAATAAGAAATTATAATACTCTACTCACTGTCAAACCATCTCTGATAGGCAATAGCACAGTTTCGACCCTTGGATCATTTTTTAATAATTCATTATATTCTACTAATATTTTTGTACTCAGGTCGTTCGGGTGTAGTGGTTCTAATACTTTTCCGCTCCACAAAACATTGTCAGAAAGGATAATTCCTCCTTTGTTCATTTTTGGTAAAATAATGTTAAAATAATTGATGTAGTTTTCCTTATCAGCATCAATAAATACCAAATCAAATTTCATATCCAGTGTTGGGATAATATCTACTGCTTCACCTAAATGTTGGATGATTTGCTCTCCCCAAGGAGATTTGTCAAAATGTTTCCTTTGAAAATCTAACAGCTCTTCTTTAATGTCAATGGTATGAAGTGTTCCGCCGTCTTGCATTCCCTCGGACAAACACAAAGCGGAATAGCCTGTATAGGTGCCGATTTCAAGAATATTCACTGGGCGAATCAATTTTGCAAGCATGCTTAAAACGCGTCCTTGAAAATGTCCACTCAACATTCGAGGTAATAAAATCTTCTGATAAGTTTCTTTATTTAAAGCGGCTAATAGAGCGGGCTCTTTTTCAGAATGTTGCTCGATATAATCTTCTAACTCTTGGGAAATGAAGTGCATTTGTATTGGTTTTTTCAATTTGCTGCAAAGTTATTAAATTATCAAAACAACAAATCGAGAAATAGTCATTAAATTTGCAGCATGCAAATTGAGAAAAAAGACATACGAGCAGTATCTAAGGAATTATTACGTGAATTTTTTGTCACTCATGGTGACAAAGCTTTTCGTGGGAATCAAGTATATGAATGGTTGTGGAGCAAAGGCGCCCATAGTTTTGAGGACATGACTAATATTTCGAAGGAAACGCGTGCCATGTTAGAAAGTAACTTCGTTATCAACCACATAAAAGTGGATAAGATGCAACGTTCTGAAGACGGTACGGTAAAAAATGCAGTTCGTTTGCATGATGGTCTAGTGGTTGAATCTGTTTTAATTCCAACGAACACCAGAACAACAGCCTGTGTTTCTAGTCAAGTAGGTTGTAGTTTAGATTGTAATTTTTGTGCTACGGCACGATTAAAGAGAATGCGAAATTTAGAGCCGGCTGAAATTTACGATCAGGTCTTGGCTATCGATAAGGAGAGCCGTTTGTATTACAATCATCCTCTATCAAATATTGTTTTCATGGGAATGGGTGAGCCGCTCATGAATTATAATAATGTGATGAAAGCAATCGAAATGATCACTTCGACTGAAGGTTTAGGGATGTCTCCAAAAAGAATTATGGTTTCCACATCTGGAGTGCCAAAGATGATAAAGAAATTAGCTGATGATGATGTAAAAATCAAACTAGCGGTTTCGCTGCATTCAGCAATAGACGAGATTCGAGCTAAAATAATGCCTTTTAGTAAAAATTTTCCTTTGGCTGATTTAAGAGAATCATTAGAATATTGGTATAGAAAAACCAAAAGCAAAATTTCCTACGAATATGTAGTGTGGAAAGACATCAATGATAATAAAGAATCTATTGATGCATTGGTGAAATTTTGTAAATATGTTCCTTGCAAAGTGAATCTTATAGAATACAACCCAATTGATGACGGCGAATTCCAGCAAGCATCTGAAGAAGCTACAAATGCGTACATAAAGGCGCTAGAAGCGAGCGGAATTGTAGTTAAAGTACGCAGAAGTAGAGGAAAAGATATTGATGCCGCTTGCGGACAATTAGCAAATAAAGAAGGGTAGTTTTTTTAATGGATCGAATAAATTACTAATTACTCCATATACAAACAGGGTTGGCTTTATTTAAGTCAACCCTGTTTTATTTAATAGTATGTTTGACCTATTCAATTGCTTGAAAATAATTTATTGGGCTAACGGGCAATTATTTTTCTTAATGTCGTGCTAAAAGTAATTTTAAGACTAATTATTTTACTAAAAGATGTAACTTTGAATCCTAAATGAATGTTACCTCACAAATAAAACAGCCGATACTTAAAGAAATGGAACTTTTCGAAAAAAAGTTCTACGAATCGATGACTTCGCAAGTGGCTTTGTTGAACAGAATCACTTATTATATAGTGAATCGAAAAGGGAAGCAAATGCGTCCCATGTTCGTTTTCCTGACTGCTAAAATGGTTTCAGCAGGAACGGTGAACGAGCGAACGTATCGCGGTGCTTGTGTTATCGAACTAATTCATACGGCAACTTTGGTTCATGATGATGTAGTAGACGACAGTAATCGCCGAAGAGGTTTTTTCTCCATCAATGCCCTTTGGAAGAATAAAATTGCAGTTCTTGTTGGGGATTATTTGCTCTCCAAAGGCTTGTTGCTTTCCATCGATAACGATGATTTTGATTTATTGAAAATAATTTCGATTGCTGTTCGGGAAATGAGTGAAGGGGAATTACTCCAAATCGAAAAAGCCAGAAGACTCGATATCACTGAAGATGTTTATTACGAAATCATTCGAAAAAAGACAGCAACACTTATCGCTGCCTGTTGCGCTCTCGGTGCAAAATCAGTGATTGAGGACGAAGTTCAGGTAGAAAACATGAGGAAGTTTGGTGAACTAATCGGTATGGCATTCCAAATTAAAGATGATTTGTTTGATTACACCGAGGATGCTATTGGGAAACCAACAGGTATCGATATCAAAGAACAAAAAATGACTTTACCGCTAATCCATGTTTTAAATACTTGTACTTCTAAAGAGAAATCTTGGGTTATCAATTCGATAAAAAACCATAATAAGGACAAAAAGCGCGTTAAAGAAGTGATTGCCTTTGTGAAAAACAACAACGGCTTAATTTATGCCGAAAATAAAATGGTTGAATTTCAGCAAGAAGCGCTTTTGCTTTTGGATAATTACCCTGATTCAGAGTTTAAAGATGCGCTGATTTTGA
This sequence comes from Flavobacterium sp. XN-5, assembly GCF_008033395.2. Taxonomy (NCBI): domain Bacteria; kingdom Pseudomonadati; phylum Bacteroidota; class Flavobacteriia; order Flavobacteriales; family Flavobacteriaceae; genus Flavobacterium; species Flavobacterium sp. XN-5. The sequence goes on along the minus strand of NZ_VOGZ02000001.1, from coordinate 337,722 downwards.
TGGTGAATTATGTAATTGAAAGAAAAAAATAATTTTTTTTAAAATATTTTTTTCTCGTTAACTACCAGTCTTATTGACTTTTTTGTTTTTTTAATTTTAAAATCAAAATTTTTTCTATTTAAGATGCAACCTTTTTGCATCGTCAATCGTCTATACTTATAGAAACACTTTATAAAAATTTTGAAAGTAATCAACTTACATCAGGAGGAAAATGAATTAATTCAGTTGGCTGTCGAAAACAATCGGCAGGCACAACAGCAGATTTATACTCAGTTTTCTCCAAAAATGTTAAGCGTTTGCCGCCAATACATAAAAGACATTCATCAGGCCGAAGATATCATGATTACTGCTTTTATGAAAGTGTTTACGAATCTGAAGAATTTTCAGCACAAAGGAAGTTTCGAAGGTTGGATTAGAAGAATTATGGTCAATGAATGTATTTCTTTTATCCGAGTTGAAAAAAAGCTAAAGTATAGTGAAGATGAAACCTATTTTGAAGAAAGTTTCAATAATATCGAAAGCCAATTTTCAATAGACGATATCCAATTTTTGATTGATAGTTTACCGGATGGGTATAAAATGGTTTTCAATTTATATGCTATCGAAGGATTTAAACATCATGAAATTGCCAGTATGTTAGGGATTAATGAAGGAACATCAAAATCGCAATTATCACATGCCAGGAAAATGCTGCAAGCACAGATTAATACGTTAAAAAATTACAGTTATGGAACCGAGTAAATTAGAAACACAGTTCAAAGAGCTATTAAATTCTAGGGAAATCAAACCGTCAGAAATGGCTTGGAGCAAATTGGATGCAATGCTTACGGCTGCTGACGCGGGCAATAGCGAACAGGCGAAGCAACAACCAAAAGCTAAATTCCCTTGGATGTTTATAGCGGCAAGTTTTGTTGGGTTTTTATTGTTAGGGACCGTTTTTTTTAATGGATTTGGCACTGTAAAAATAGATCCAACTACTCCCATAGTTCTAGAAGAAAAAACAGATAGAAATAATTTAGAAGAGCCAGAAATAATCAATGAAGGTATTTTGCCTAGCCAAGTAAAAAAAACAACAGTAGAGACGCATAAAGTTGTCGCTGATAATAATAATCCAAAAAAGCAGCCAAAGCAACTTAATAACAAAGAGGATGAGGCTTTAATCGTCAATCTGTCAAAAGAGAATGAGGCTGTAGTTAATTCTTCTGAAAACAAGAATTACCAATCAATAAGTGTAAATAAATATATTTCAGCAGAAAAATTATTAGCAGAAGTTACGAATACTAAATTTGAATCAAAAGCTACTGATAAAGCAATTGAAAAAACTAGAACAGCTATTTCAGTAAATCCAAACAGTTTATTGGCAAATGCTGAAACAGAATTAAATCAATCATTTAGAGAATCTGCATTGAATAAATTCAACAAGAATTTTAATGCTATAAAAACAGTTTTAGTTAATAGAAATTACGAAGAATAAATCATCAATCAAAAAACGAAAATCATGCAAAAAATTATTTTAATCACAACAATTGTGTTGCTTTCCTTACTAAGTAAGGTAAACGCTCAAGGAGTAGACGCTATAAAAAACAGTTCAGACTGGCATTATAGGGGTTCAAAAGCAGAAAATTATGAAATGGGATTAGATGCAGGGGCTGAAAAAAACAACCAGACGGTTTACAAAATTAATTCGATTCAAAGTAAAACGAATGGTTTTGGTACTATAATGAAAACCATACAACCGGATGCATTTTTAGGAAAAACAGTCAAAATGACTGCGTATGTAAAAAATGAAAATGTAAAGTCATGGGCAGGGTTATGGATGCGAGTAGATTATTATACTGCAGCAGTGTTAGCTTTTGATAATATGCAAAGAAGACCCATCAAAGGAACTAAGGATTGGACTAAATATGAGGTGGTTTTATATGTTTCAACTGAGGCAACAGCTATTTCGTATGGTGTTTTATTAAATGAAACTGGGCAAATTTTGTTTAAGGATGTAGTAATAGAAATAGTTGATGACTCCCTTGAAGAAACTGGACAAAATAAAGGAAGAGACCATAAAGCAATTTCCTTTGAAACCAAAGCCAAAGCTATTAGCAACGAAATTAAAGCCATTACAGATAATGAAAAAAATGCCCTAAAAGCGGCTGTGGAATTAATAGACAATGACTTAGAAAAAGGGGTTGTCACTAAGGAGCAAGCAAGTGACCTTAAAATGCAAAAAGCAAAAATTCATGCTGCAGCTATCGAGACAAAAGTGAGTGTTGAGCAAGCAAAGTTAAATCAATTGGTGCAAGATAAAGTTGATGGAAAAGTAGCAGATGAAAAGGATCATAGAAGCGGAGGTCGAACAATTATTCTAGGTAACAATCCAAATTCAATTGGTTCTCAAACTGAAATTAATATCACCTCCATGAAGGTGTATAATGGCCAAGAAGATAAGGAAGAGCGCCAATCCAAAAGAACCACTTCACAATTGGTATTAGCTACTGGATTGAACAATGTATTGACTGATGGCTCTGTTCAAAAATCAGATTTTAGGTATTTAGGCTCTCATTTTTATGAATGGGGAGTAACTTATAACAGCCGAATTTTCAAAAATGATAATTTATTGCATGCAAAATATGGGCTTTCGGTAACCTATAATAATTTGCGTGCGACAGATAATAGGTTTTTTGCAGTAAAAGGAAATCAAACAAATCTAGAAGTGAATGCATTGCAGCAAGATGATTCTCGTTTCAAGAATGTAAATTTAGTATTTCCAGTGCACTTAGAATTTGACTTCACAAAATCCAAAGAAAGAGATGGGAAGACCTATTTTAAAACACACGATAGTTTCCGTGTTGGTTTAGGAGGATACGTTGGTACAAATCTAAAATCGAAGCAATATATCAATTATGATGTTGATGGTTATAAGTCCAGACAGATTACTAAAGGGGATTTTAATGTTGATAATTTTATATATGGCTTAAGTACTTACGTAGGATATAAAGCTACCAGTTTGTACTTGAAATATGATTTAAATCCTTTATTTAAAGACAATGCAGTAAAGCAAAACAACGTTTCTTTAGGATTGCGTTTCGATTTTAATTAATAGTTTCTTTTGAATTAGTTTATACGGTAAAAGCGCTTTGAAATAGGCGTTTTTTTTCTTGTGATAATTCGGGATAAATGATGAAAAGCGTGATGTATAAACTTTGCAACTTTGTATCTTTGTGGCTTTCCCATTAAAAAAATGATTACAAAAGCGACTATAGATACTGTTTTCGAAACTGCTCGTGTTGAGGAGGTTATTGGTGATTTTGTCCAATTAAAGAGAGCTGGAAGTAATTTTAAAGGACTGAGTCCATTCTCTGATGAGCGTTCCCCCTCTTTTATGGTGTCGCCAGCGAAAGGGATTTGGAAAGATTTTAGTTCTGGAAAAGGCGGAAATTCGGTTGCTTTCATAATGGAACACGAACATTTTACTTATCCTGAGGCCATTCGGTACTTAGCAAAGAAATACAATATAGAAATAGAGGAAACGGAACAGTCAAATGAAGAAAAAGCCCATGCCGATGTTCGCGAAAGCATGTATTTGGTTTCTGAATTTGCGAAAACCTATTTTCACAAAACTCTGCTAAATTCCGAAGAAGGAAAAGCAATTGGTCTTTCTTATTTTAAAGAGCGAGGTTTTACTAATGATACCATCGAAAAATTTAGCCTTGGTTATTCTCCAGATACTTGGGATGCTTTTACAAAAGAAGCACTTGGAAAAGGCTATAAATTAGAATTCCTGGAAAGTACAGGATTAACAATTCCAAGAGAAGACAGGCCTTTTGACCGTTTCAAAAGTCGCGTGATGTTTCCAATACAAAGTATGTCAGGGAGAGTACTTGGTTTTGGAGGGAGAATACTCACTAATGATAAAAAAGCGGCTAAATATTTAAACTCACCAGAGAGCGAAATTTACCATAAGAGCAAGGTGTTGTATGGGATTTATCAAGCAAAACAATCTATCGCCAAGCTCGACAATTGCTTTTTAGTAGAAGGTTATACTGATGTTATCCAATTTAATCAAGCCGGAATTGAGAATGTAGTTTCGTCTTCTGGGACAGCATTAACGCCAGACCAAATACGATTAGTAAATCGACTTACAAAAAACATAACTGTACTTTTTGACGGTGATGCCGCGGGATTGCGAGCTTCGATTCGAGGAATTGATTTAATTTTGGAAGAAGGAATGAATGTGAAGATCTGTACTTTTCCTGATGGAGAAGACCCGGACAGCTTTGCTAAGAAAACGTCCCACGATGATTTGGTAACTTATCTCGAAGACAATGCAAAAGACTTTATTCAGTTTAAAGCTTCGCTTTTAATGAACGAAGCAAAGAATGATCCCATAAAAAAAGCCGATTTGATTCGGGATATGGTTGTTAGTATTTCTAAGATTCCGGATAGAATTCAACGCGAAATATACATACAGGAATGTTCTCGAATTATGGATATTTCAGAGCAGGTTTTGGTGAGTACTTTGGCACAGTTAGTTCAGAAAGACACTGCTGAGGTAGGTAAAAAGCAAAAGCAAGAATACAAAGCATTAGAAGTTATAAAAAATGAAATCCCTGCCGATGCGGAGAAAGTGGATATTCTTTACCGCTTAGAACGAAAAATAATAGAGATATTACTTTTATATGGCGATAAAACAGAAGAATTTGAAGATGTACTTTTAAGATCGAATGGTGAAGGCGAAATTGAGCATGTGATTGAAAAAAAGGAATACAAAGTATTTCACAGGATCTATCTGAGTTTGCAGGAAGATGAGGTAGAACTCGCAAATCCTTTATTTCGTGATATTTTTAATGATTTGATCAATTATTATCTTCAACATGATGGCTTCAGTCTAGAGCAATACTTGATGCGTTTGCAGCCTGAGTTTGCTCAAGAGGTTACTGATATTTTAATGGAAGATGAAAGGCTGGTGATGCACAACTGGGAAGGACAGAATATTTTTCCTAAATATAAAAAGGATACAATAAGCCAAAACGTTTCAGAGACGATTTTAACCCTACGCTGGTATTTAGTAGGTAAAATTATTGAAGAAATAAAAAGCTCCATAACATCTGAATCAGATAATACGGAGCCAATGACTATGATTAGAGACTATCTTGGTTTAACCGCTGCCTTTTCGAAAAAATTAGGAAGAGTTATGTCTCGTTTTTAATTATACTATTTCTAGTTTTTTTGCTTTGTTTACTAAATCTACTAAATTAGTAACATTCAATTTAGTTAATAAACGCAATTTGTAAGTACTTATCGTTTTCTCGTTAAGACCTAGTATTTCAGCAATTTCGTGATTTTTTTTACCACCGCTTAAATAACGCAATACTTCCACCTCGCGATTGGAAAGTTTGCGATACAAACGTTCACTTTTGCTTTGTTTTGCGATTAAGGCAAGATTTTTCTTCACGGTTTCATTCATGATTATCTTTCCTTGGTTCACTTTTATTATTGACTGGCCCAAAGTTTCCAGTTTTTCTTTTTTATGAACAAATCCTGAGACTCCTGCTTTAATAGCGTTTGGCGCATAAATCTGTTCAGAAAGACCACTGAATATGATGATCTTTGTTTTTGGGAAATTTTTCAAAATTGATTTGACTTCAAAAATACTGGCAAGACCTTCTAATTCTAAGTCCAATATTAAAACATCAATATCTTTAGTTTGGAGTATATCGCGAATCATTAAAAAATTACCAACATTGGCAACTAATGATATTTCAGCATGATCTTTAAAATAAGATTTCACTCCAAAATGTACTACCGGGTAGTTATCTGCTAGACAAACTTTAATCATGATTTTTAGTTTTTAGAGTTTTTTGTCACAATTCATTGTTAAATATAAAGGAAATTAACTATTAATTCTAATTTTTCGGATAAAAGGTAATTAATCCCGATTAACTAAACAAACAGGTATTTCTTTCATTTTGTGTTGATTAATTTTGTTTAGGCGTTTGTATATTTCAAACACCTTTTTTTCTCTTTCAGAGAATTCTTCAATTGATTTTCCTGATTGATCATGAAGCATTGCCCACTCTAATTCATCGTAACTGGCACCTAATTGTGCTTCATCTGTTTTGTCATCACCAAACAATCCATCAGATGGAGCTGCGTTTAAAATGGAATCTGGAACTTCTAGATACGCCGCTAATAAAAATACTTCTGATTTCATTAAATCGGCAATGGGACTAAGGTCGACACCGCCATCTCCATATTTTGTAAAAAAACCAACGCCAAAGTCTTCTACTTTATTTCCTGTTCCAGCCACTAAGAGTCCGTGAACACCAGCAAAATAATACAAAGTTGTCATTCGTAAGCGTGCTCGCGTGTTTGCAAGAGTAAGATTGAGCTTGTTTTGTTCAAAATCAGTCGGAACTTCTTTTTTTAATGTTTCGAAAACGGATGTTAGATCCGCAAGGGATTCTGAAACATTAGGAAATCGGCTTTTCAATTGTTTAATATGTTCACGACCACGACTCACATGGCTTTCGTGTTGGTGTATTGGCATTTCTACACATAAAACCTTTAGCCCCGTTTGTGCGCATAAAGTGGAAGTTACTGCCGAATCTACTCCGCCAGAAATTCCAACGACAAACCCATTTACTTTTGCATTTTCAGCATAGTTTTTTAACCAATTAACAATCTGGATGTTTACTTTCTCCACCTGAAGCGTATTTTTTTTAATCATAATAGTTTACGTATTCAACAGTAGGAATGTATATTTGCAAAATCAAATTCGGAAGAATTTTGATTTGATTGATTTTTCCGATGCAAATCTAATTAAAAAAAAATGAAAATATTTATATATAGTATTTTTCTATGTTGCTTTTTTTTATCCTGTGGTAAAAAAGATAAAGCAGAAGCAGCTATAAATGACACCCCTATGAAATTAGAGGTAGAGCGTTTTGATAAAGTTTTTTTCGAAACTGAGCCAAAAGATCTGTATAAAATAAAAAAGGAATTTCCATTTTTTTTTCCTCCTGGAAATGAAGATGCGGTTTGGTTAAATAAAATGCAGGATCCACTTTGGAGGGAATTATATACTGAGGTACAAAAGAAATACGAAAATTTTGATGAAGTCAAAAATAATCTTGAAGTGCTTTTTAAACGTGTGAAGTATTATTTTCCAGAGACGAAGACTCCCAAAGTAATTACGGTAATTTCGGAAATGGATTATAATAACAAGGCGATTTATGCGGATAGTATTGTAATTATTTCGCTTGAGATGTATTTAGGGAGAGAGCATCGATTTTATCAGTTCCCTAAGTATATAAAACAAAATTTTGAAGAAAGCCAAATTATACCTGACGTTGTATCGAGCTTTTACCAGCGAAAAGTGGCGCCAGATACAGATAAATATTTTTTGTCTAAAATGATTGCTGCAGGAAAAGAATTGTACTTTAAAGATGTGTTACTGCCCGATTATAGTGATGCTGATAAGATGGGGTATACGGAGGAACAGCTAGGATGGAGTGCCGAAAACGAGAGTTATATTTGGCGTTATTTTATTGAAAAAGAAATGCTTTACAGTGATGATCAAAAACTAATTCCACGCTTTATAAGTCCGGCTCCCTTTTCTAAATTTTATTTAGAAATAGACAATGAATCTCCTGGACGAGTAGGAGCTTGGATGGGATGGCAAATTGTTCGCTCTTATATGAAAAACAATGAAGTATCTTTGCAACAATTATTAGATATAAGTGCGAAAGAAATATTCGAAAAATCAAAATACAAACCTAAGAAGTAATGTCAGATAAAAACAGATCGGAAATAAAATTCCTAGTAGAATTAGATGAAAACCGTGTTCCAGAAAAATTATTATGGTCCGCTCAAGACGGTGGAGTAGAACTTGAGGAGGCAAAGGCAATTATGTTGTCTATTTGGGATAGTAAAGCCAAAGAAAGTATGCGAATTGATTTATGGACCAAAGATATGCCAGTTGACGAAATGAAAATTTTCTTTCATCAAACCCTAGTGGCGATGTCAGATACTTTTCACCGTGCCACAGGTGATGAGAAAATGGCAGATACCATGAAGGATTTTTGCGAATATTTTGCTGAAAAACTAGAATTGAAGAAGTAAGAGTAGTTTTTAAAAAAAGGAGCTATAATTAATAAGCTCCTTTTTTTAGTTTGTAATAGATTTTTTTTCTAAATCTTTTAATATTTTTTTTAAAGAGCCCATCATTAATTTATTCGAGCTTCTGTGAAAAGAAATATTATCAATCAATTTATTAGATTTTTTAGTTTCCCAAACTGATTTTTCTTTTGTTGCGGATTCAGTGCCAATGGCTCTTTGTGAATAAATAATTTCTTGAAGATTTAAATTATATATTTCTAAGCTAACTTCACTTTGGTTTTTACCTCTTGAATTTTCATCTTCATATAATCCTAAAGTGCTAAGTTCGTCTTTATTTTTTTTAGAAGATATATTGATGAAAAAATCAAAACCTGTTCCTATTTTTAATTCTTTGAGTTTTTGTTTACTAGGATTTAATGGTATTTGATAGGGAATCAATAAGCCGCTGGTATTCTCTCTGTAGTAATAACGATCATTTAAATTTTTTTTAAAGAAAACAATCGCCTCCTCATTGAGTTTTTCGATATTAGTGCCAGGACAATCTAATTGGTTTAAAAGCCATCTGCCTTTTGTAAAGTCAACTCCTGTTTTATAATTGTTGTTGGTTAAAATGTACGTATTGCTTTTGCAAGAAATAAAAACTACTAAAATAATTACTGTTTTAATGAAGAAATAAATGGTTTTTTTATGCATATTTTGTTTTTCTCTTGATTTAAAACACTTCTAAAACTGACTATTATTCTTAAAAACCTCTTGATTTACTTCATCAATATAGCTTAGTAATTCTTCTTTTCCGGTAGATTCAGTCGCAGAGGTAACAAAATAGTGCGGCATTTCGGCCCAGTTGTTAGCGAACATATTCTTTTTGTAGGCAGCGATATGAGAGTCGATTTTTACTTTGCTTATTTTATCAGCTTTTGTAAAAATAATACAAAACGGAATTTCGCTTTCGCCCATATAGGACATAAATTCAATGTCTATAGTCTGCGCTTCATGACGAATATCGATTAAGACAAAAGCACAAACTAGTTGCTCTCTTGTTTCAAAATAGTCTGTAATAAACTGCTGAAAAACTGATTTTGTCTTTTTGGATACTTTAGCATAACCATATCCTGGTAAATCAACTAAGAACCAGTTATTGTTTATTAAGAAATGATTGATTAGCTGGGTTTTTCCCGGTCTTCCAGATGTTTTAGCTAATTTTTTTTGGTTGGTCAACATATTGATTAATGAGGACTTTCCAACGTTAGACCTGCCTATAAAAGCATATTCTGGCAAACGGTCTTTTGGACATTTGCTCACATCGGAGTTGCTAATTACAAATTCGGCGGTATTGATTTTCATATTTTTTTGTGTAAAATCTCTTGTTATTTAGAGATGCTTATAGATTGGATTTTGTTAGCCACTCTTCAAGCACGCGATTGAACTCTTCTGGTTGTTCCATCATTGCTGCGTGACCACACTTATCAATCCAATATAAAGAGGAGTTGGGTAATAATTTATTAAATTCTTCAGCTACATCCGGAGGTGTAACTTTGTCGTTTTTTCCCCAGATAATACAAGTTCTCACATGCATCTTTGGAAGATCTTTTGCCATATTATGACGAATTGCACTTTTAGCAATAGTTAATGTTTTGATTAGTTTTATTCTATCGTTAACGGTTGCATAAACTTCTTCAATCAATTCTGGTGTAGCAATTGCGGGATCATAGAATACGTCCTCTGCTTTTTTCTTAATATATTCGTAATCGCCTCTTTTGGGATAACTATCACCCATGGCACTTTCATACAATCCTGAACTTCCTGTGATTACAAGTCCTGCCACTTTTTCAGGATACATTTTTGTATGATATAAAGCGATGTGACCTCCTAGTGAATTTCCTAGTAAGATTACTCTATCAAAACCCTTAAAAGTGATAAAATCCTTTACATATTTAGCAAAGCTTTTTACGTTTGTTTTTAAAATATTTTGAGTATAAATAGGTAAATCTGGAATAACAATTTTGTATCCTTTTTCAGAAAAATGTCTGGCTACAGCATCAAAATTACTTAATCCTCCCATTAGCCCGTGTAAGATTACAAGCGGCGTTCCTTCTCCAGCTTCATAATAGCTGTATTTACCTTCTTTTTTATAGTTTTTTTCCATTTTGTTGAATACGGATTTCCAATTTTCACAAATATATGATTTAATAAATAAAAATGAATTTTTGAAAACGATTTTTAAACATATTAGGCCATTTTAATTGCATTTATTTATCACGAGCTGTGTTTTGTGCAAAATCACTTTATTTTAAAGGTGTTTTCTGTTAATAATAAATTAACGCAGTAGTTAAAATCCTAATAATAATTGGGTGAGAATTTCTATAGTTTGAGAATTCTTATAGGTATCTTATAAAGCAGCTAACACCTTGACAGTCTGAATGTCTCATTACTACGGGGTTTTGCTTCCTAGTGGTTAAACTTATTAACAAAGTGGGAGATAGTGGTAGATAGTGGTATTATTTTTCATATTTTTGCTCTATAATCATCTAAAGCTATTCTTTTGAATACAATTGTTGGAACATATGAATGTAAGGTCGATGCTAAAGGAAGGCTGCTGTTGCCAGCGCCTTTGAAAAAGCAATTGGCTGCTTCTCTTCAAAGCGGATTCGTTTTGAAGCGTTCTGTTTTTCAACCTTGTTTAGAGTTGTATCCAATGGAAGAATGGGATTTAATGATGGCTAAAATCAATAAGCTAAACCGATTTGTGAAGAAGAATAATGATTTTATTAGAAGATTCACGGCGGGTGTAAAAATAGTAGAAATAGATTCTTTAGGAAGGTTATTAGTCCCTAAAGATTTGGTGGCTTTTGGAAGTATTTCTAAAGAGGTAGTCTTTTCTTCCGCTGTTAATATAGTTGAGATTTGGGATAAAGATCTTTACGAAAAATCGATAAGTGGTGAAGACTTAGATTTTGCTGATTTGGCAGAAGAGGTAATGGGAAATTTAAATGACGACGACAATGGAATATCATAATCCGGTTTTACTACATGCATCAGTAGATGGTTTAAATATTAAGCCTGATGGTGTTTATGTAGATGTAACCTTCGGTGGAGGAGGACATTCAAAAGAGATATTAAGCAGATTGGGACCTGAAGGAAAACTTTTTGCTTTCGATCAGGATGAAGATGCTTTGGCAAACGCCTTGCAAGATGAGCGATTTACGCTTATCAATGAGAACTTTAGATTTATCAAGCGCTTCTTACGTTTTTATGGATTGAAAAGTGTAGACGGTATTTTGGCTGATTTGGGAGTTTCTTCGCATCAATTTGATGTTGCTGAAAGAGGATTTTCTACTCGCTTTGATGCTGGATTAGACATGAGAATGAGTCAGAAAAACGACTTAAATGCATACAAGATTGTTAATGAGTATGATGAGGCTGATTTAAAACGGGTGTTTTTAGAATACGGAGAATTGAAAAACGCTCCAGTTTTAGCGCGAACGATTGTTGAAGCTAGAGAAATACAGCTTATTAAGACTACCGACGAATTAAAAGAAGTTTTGGCAAAATATTTACCAGACAGAGTAAGGAATAAAATACTAGCTCAGATCTATCAAGCTATTCGAATTGAAGTAAATCAAGAAATGGATGTTTTAAAGGAATTTTTAGAACAATCATTAGAGGTACTAAAGCCAGAAGGGCGATTAAGTGTGATCTCGTATCATTCTCTAGAAGACAGATTAGTAAAGCGATTCATGAAAAACGGAATGTTTGAAGGAGAGCCTGAGCGTGACTTTTTTGGAAATTTCTCGGTTCCATTTAAGACCGTTGGTAAGCTAATAGTTCCTGACAAAGAAGAAATTAAGTTAAATAATAGAGCCCGAAGTGCTAAATTAAGAATAGCTGAAAAGAAATAATTTAGAATGAAAAATGGTGTTTATAACATATTAAAAGCGAGGTTTCTTATCGACGATGATGCGATGAAAAATTGGCGTTTTATCGTTTTTCTTATTCTTTTAGCGATAATTATGATTGCTAATACACAGCAGTTTGAGCAGAAGGTTTTTAGAATAGCAAAATTATCAACTGAGGTAAAAGAATTGCGTTCAGAATTTGTCGACAGACGTTCCCAGTTAATGAAATTGAAAATGGAATCTACGGTTTCTGAAAAGATGGTAGAAAAAGAAATATTTCCATCGACGGTTCCACCAATTAAAATCAAAGTAAAAAAAGAAGAAGAGAAAACTTTTCTTAAAAAAATATGGCAGTAGAAGATAAACAAATATCATACAGAATCTATCTCGTTGCATTTGCTATCCTTTTGGTAGCGATTGCTATTGCTGTGAAATTAACTAATATTCAGTGGGTTGAAGGAGATTATTACAGGAAATTAGCCAAGGAAAGAACGGTTAAGAATTTTGTTATTCCAGCAAATAAAGGGAATATATATTCTTCTGACGGAAGTTTACTAGCGACTTCAATTCCTAATTATGTAATACGTTTTGACGCTTTGGCTCCAAAAAAAGAAGTATTCGAGAAAAATGTTCAGTCATTATCGGATTCACTTGCGACTGTATTGGGTAAGTCAAGTAGCTTTTATCAAAACGAACTTAGAAGAGCGAGAGCAAATAACAATCGATATTACTTAATCGCCAGGGGTTTAAGTTATACAGATTATATAAAAATCAAAGATTTTCCCTTGTTTAAATTAGGTGCTTACAAAGGCGGTATTATTATCGAACAAAAAACGGTTAGAGAACATCCGATAGGTAAAATAGCTGAACGTACTATTGGTTATGAACGAAAAACACCTTCTGGTGAGTATGATGGAAAAGGAATCGAATGGGCCTACAGAAAATACTTGAATGGAAAAGACGGTAAAATTCTGAAACAAAAAATCGCAAAAGGACAATGGAAACCTATTCGTGATGTTAACGAAGTAGATCCTCAAGATGGCTACGATGTAATATCAACTATTGATGTTTATATCCAAGATATTGCGCATCATGCCTTATTAAAGCAATTGCAAGAGTTTGAGGCTGATCATGGTTGTGTTGTAGTCATGGAAACAGAAACGGGAAAAGTACGCGCTATTTCTAATTTGGGCAGAGCCAATGATGGAACTTATTATGAAACAACTAATTATGCTGTTGCCGAATCACACGAACCGGGGTCAACTTTTAAATTAGTTGATTTAATGGTACTTCTTGAAGATAAAGTTGCTGATACAAGTACGGTGTATGATACAAATGGAGGAGAGATAAGATACTCAGGAAAAGCAGTTAGGGATTCGAAAAAAGGCGGTTATGGTAAAATATCATTAGCGAGAGGATTTGAATTGTCTTCTAATACAGTTTTGGTACAAGCCGTTTATGAAAATTATAAAAACAACCCGTCCAAATTTGTAAAACATGTCAATTCTTATGGTTTTAATAAGAAGTTGAACATGGATTTTAAAGGAGAAGGAAGGCCTTTTATTCCGCAACCAAGTGACAAAAGTTGGTCTAATATTTCGCTTCCTTGGATGGCTTTTGGGTATGGAGTTTCGATAACGCCTATGCAGACTTTAACGTTTTATAATGCTGTTGCTAATAATGGTGTGATGGTAAAACCACAATTTGTGTCAGAAATTAAAGAGTGGAACAAAACCATTGTAAAAATGGAAAAGGAAGTGCTAAATCCAATGATATGTTCGACTGAAACACTTTTGAAATTAAGAGAAGTTTTGAAAAATGTAGTTAGAAAAGGCACTGCCTCTAAATTATATTCGAAAGATTTTTCGATGGCTGGTAAAACAGGTACGGCTCAAGTAAATTACGGAAAACGTGATGGTACGCGTATGCATTACGCATCTTCATTTGTTGGTTATTTTCCTGCTGATAAACCGAAATATTCTTGTATTGTAGTAGTGCATAAACCAAGTACTGCAAAAGGGGACTTTTATGGCGCTGGTGTTGCCGGTCCTGTTTTTAAAAGAATTGCACAAAAGATTTTCACAGATGTTCCTTCGACAAATGAGATAAAAAATATAAACAGAAAAATTCCTAAACAGGAAAAGAATTACGATAACTACTTTGCTAAATTACAAAAACAGCAGGGTTCAATTCCAGATGTTAAAGGAATGCCAGGAATGGATGCAATTGCCTTACTAGAAAACTTAGGTGTAAAAGTAAAAGCTGTTGGAATGGGAAAAGTTAAGGCACAATCGCTTCAAGCGGGTCAGGATATAATAAAAAACACAACTATAACATTAGAATTATTGTGATTATACTAAAAGATATATTATACAAAGTTGCAATCGAAGCGGTACATGGTTCGACGGAAATTGCTATAAACAAAATCGAATTTGATTCAAGAAAAGTTGAAAAAAACGACGTTTTTGTAGCGATTCGTGGATCTGTTTCTGACGGACATGATTATATTCAAAAGGCAATCGAGCTAGGCGCGATCGCCATTGTATGTGATACTTTTCCTGAAGTTTTCGAAAAAGGAATTACTTATATACAACTAAAAGATACAAATACAGCATTAGCCTTCATGGCTGCTAATTATTTTGGAAATCCATCTGATCAATTAAAATTAGTAGGTATTACTGGAACAAACGGGAAAACTACAATCGCTTCTTTACTATATCAATTATTCAAAAAAGCAGGTTTTAAAGTAGGCTTAATCTCGACGGTTAAAATTCTAGTTGATAACATCGAATACAAAGCGACGCACACCACGCCAGATTCAATTACCATCAATCATTACTTGGCTGAAATGAGAAATGAAGGTGTCGAATATTGTTTTATGGAAGTGAGTTCTCATGGAATTCATCAAAAAAGAACTGAAGCGTTGCATTTTGTAGGTGGCGTTTTTACTAATTTGTCTCATGATCACTTAGATTATCATCCAACGTTTGCCGAATACAGAGATGTGAAAAAATCATTTTTTGACAACCTTCCTAAAAACGCTTTTGCGCTGGTAAATAGTGATGATAAAAATGGTGCTATAATGTTGCAAAATACTATAGCAAGTAAACATACTTATGCGTTGAAATCATACGCTGATTATAAAGCGCAAATTCTCGAAAATCAATTATCAGGTTTGTTGTTGAAGGTGGAAGGAAATGAAGTTTGGGTAAAACTAATCGGGACTTTTAATGCTTATAATGTTTTGGCAATTTATGGTACTGCTGTCGAATTAGGGCTTGACAGTTTAGAGACACTTCGCTTGCTGTCTGAACTAGAAAGTGTTTCTGGAAGATTCCAGTTTATTGTTTCTAAGACAAACATTACGGCCATTGTGGATTATGCGCATACGCCAGATGCATTAGAAAATGTTTTAAAAACAACTAATGATATTCGAACAAAAAACGAACAACTAATTACAGTTGTGGGTTGTGGCGGTAATAGAGATAAAACCAAGCGGCCAATTATGGCGAACATCGCTTCTCAATTGAGTGATAAAGTGATTCTTACTTCTGATAATCCAAGAAATGAGGATCCTGAAACTATCATCAAGGAGATGGAAATTGGAGTTTCTGCAGAAAATTATAGAAAAGTACTTTCAATAACTGACAGGAAACAAGCTATAAAAACAGCTTGTCAATTGGCTCAGCCAAATGATATTATTTTGATTGCGGGAAAAGGACATGAGACTTACCAAGAGGTCAACGGAGTGCGTCATGATTTTGACGACATGAAAATAGTAAAAGAGATATTAGAACAACTTCATAAATAGTAGAAATATGCTGTATTACTTTTTTGAATACTTAGACAAGACACTGAATGTCTCAGGGACGGGAGTTTTTCAATATATAACGTTTCGATCGGCATTAGCCTTTATACTTTCGTTGTTGTTGTCTACAATTTATGGAAAAAGAATTATCCGTTTTTTGCAAAATCAGCAAGTAGGAGAAACTGTTCGCGAACTTGGGTTAGCAGGTCAAAATGAAAAAGCGGGAACGCCAACCATGGGAGGTTTGATCATCATATTTGCTACGCTTGTACCTGTTATGTTGTTTGCAAAACTGCAAAATATATATATAGTGCTTTTGATTGTAACTACTTTATGGATGGGGACAATTGGTTTCATAGATGACTATATCAAAATATTTAAAAAAGATAAACAAGGATTAAAAGGTGGTTTTAAAGTAGTTGGGCAAGTAGGTTTAGGTCTTATTGTTGGTGCTGTTCTTTATTTTAGTCCGGGAGTTACTGTACGTACTGATACTGGAAAAGCTGATGTTTTTAGAGTTTCGACGGAGAACGTTATAACGCAGAGTCCGGTTGAGGAAAAATCGACAGCTACTACAATTCCTTTTTTCAAAAATAATGAATTTGATTACGCTGAATTATTAGCTTGGACAGGAGAAGGATATGAAAAATGGGCTTGGTTAATTTTTATTCCTGTAGTTATTTTTATTATCACGGCAGTTTCAAACGGAGCCAATTTAACAGATGGAATCGATGGGCTCGCAGCAGGAACTTCGGCGATATCGGTTTTAGCGCTGGGAATCTTCACCTTCGTTTCTGGAAATATTATTTTTTCGAATTATCTAAATATTATGTACATCCCTAATTCAGGGGAGATGACCGTTTTTATTGCTGCCTTTGTTGGGGCTTTAATTGGATTTCTTTGGTACAATTCCTATCCTGCATCTGTATTTATGGGAGACACAGGAAGTTTGACTATTGGTGGAATCATAGCTGTGCTAGCAATAGCTGTTCGAAAAGAAATGCTGATTCCATTATTATGCGGAATATTTTTGGTTGAAAATCTATCGGTTGTGATACAAGTTGCTTATTTCAAATTTAGCAAAAAGCGCTTTGGCGAAGGCCGTAGAATTTTCCTGATGGCGCCATTGCATCATCATTATCAAAAGAAGGGTTACCACGAAAGTAAAATTGTAACTCGATTTTGGATTGTAGCTATTCTTCTCGCGATACTTTCGATCATTACTCTAAAATTAAGATAATATGAGACTAGTAGTTTTAGGTGGAGGAGAAAGTGGAGTAGGTACTGCCATTTTGGGTAAGAAAAAAGGATATGATGTTTTTGTATCTGATTTTGGAAAGATAAAAGAGAATTACAAGAAAGTTCTTATAGATAATAGTATTGATTGGGAAGACGAAAAGCATACAGAGGATTTAATTCTAAATGCCGATGTAGTCATGAAAAGTCCTGGGATTCCAGATAAATCTCCAATTGTAAAAAAACTGGTTGAAAAAGGGATTTCGGTGATTTCTGAAATAGAATTTGCCGCTCCTTTTACTAAGGCAGTTACAATAGGAGTTACAGGAAGCAATGGAAAAACGACCACTACGATGTTGACTTATCACCTGCTTAAATCGGGTGGATTAAACATAGGATTGGGCGGAAATATAGGTAAGAGTTTTGCCTTGCAAGTTGCTGAAGATAAATACGATTCTTACATATTAGAATTGAGTAGTTTTCAACTGGACGGGATCGTGGATTACAAACCCCATATTGCTATTATTACAAATATAAGTCCCGATCATTTAGATAGATACGATTATAATTATCAAAATTATATTGATTCTAAAATGAGAATTACAATGAATCAAACCGAGGATGATTACCTCATTTATGACGCAGATGACGAGGCCATTACAGCATGGTTAGGAAATAATAAAACGAACGCTAAATTAATCCCTTTTTCTTTGACAAAAACATTCAACGAAGGAGCCTTTATACAAAACAACAAAATGGAAGTAAAAATCAATCAGGATGAATTTTTAATGGAAACAGAATCTATTGCATTAGAAGGAAAACATAATATGAAAAATGCAATGGCAGCAACCTCTGTGGCA
The DNA here is from genome assembly GCF_008033395.2 of Flavobacterium sp. XN-5. NCBI lineage: Bacteria > Pseudomonadati > Bacteroidota > Flavobacteriia > Flavobacteriales > Flavobacteriaceae > Flavobacterium > Flavobacterium sp. XN-5. Next base: position 319,810 of record NZ_VOGZ02000001.1, on the reverse strand, counting down.
AAATTGATGCAAATTAGAAAAGCAACAATCCGTGAAAGTTTATCTAATTTTCAAGGAGTGGAACACCGCCTTGAGAATGTATTGAAAATTCAAAATGTACAATATATCAATGATTCAAAAGCAACTAACGTAAATGCTACTTTTTTTGCACTAGACAGTATGAATATGCCTACAGTGTGGATTGTGGGTGGTGTTGATAAAGGAAATGACTACAATGAATTGATGTCATTAGTACGTGAAAAAGTAAAAGCTATTATTTGTCTTGGTGTTGATAATAAGAAAATCATCGATGCTTTTGGGAATGTAGTTGATATGATGGTTGAAGTAACAAATATGAATGATGCTGTAAGAATGGCACAACGATTAACCGAGAAGGGAGATGCTGTATTGCTGTCGCCTGCATGTGCGAGTTTTGATTTGTTTGAAAGCTATGAGGATAGAGGAAATCAATTTAAACAAGCGGTTCATAATCTATAATTTTAGAGTTAAGATTTAGATTTTATAAAGAATATATAAATAATGCAAATGAAACAACTAATAGGTAAATTAAAAGGAGATAAAGTAATATGGTCATTTGTGGCTTTATTAGCCTTGTTTTCGTTTATGCCTGTTTTTAGTGCCAGTAGTAATTTGGCTTATTTAGGACATGGAACTGGAAATACATTGGGGTATTTGGTAAAACATTTAGTTCATATCTGTATCGGTTTTCTAATTATTTATGGCGTACATCGAGTTCCGTATCATTATTTTAGAGCAATATCTAAGGTGGCGTTACCCGTGGTTTGGTTATTATTACTTTATACTCTAATCAAAGGAACTGTAATTGCTGGGGCAAATGCAAGTAGATGGATTCAGGTTCCTTTTATAGGGATGTCATTCCAGACGTCGACATTGGCATCAGTAGTGTTGTTTATATTTGTAGCCCGTTATTTATCTAAAACTAGAGAAGAGCCAATAAGCTTTAAGACCTCGCTATGGGAACTGTGGTTGCCGGTATTTGTAACTTTGATTCTAATTTTGCCTGCTAATTTCTCTACTACAGCATTAATTTTTGCAATGATACTTATGTTAGTTTTTATTGGAAAATACCCATTAAAATATCTTGGAGCGATTGTAGGTTCAGGGTTTTTGTTTCTTGTTTTTTTTGTGCTTGTCGCCAAAGCTTTTCCGGATTCGCGATTTTTTAGTAGGGTAAGCACTTGGGAGAGTAGAATCGAAAATTTCAGTACGGATAAGCCGGATGAAGATGATTACCAAATTGAGAAAGCTAAGATTGCAATTGCATCGGGTAAAATTTATGGATTAGGTCCTGGAAAAAGTGTTCAGAAGAATTTTTTACCGCAATCCTCGTCTGACTTTATATATGCAATTATAGTCGAAGAATATGGTCTTATCGGCGGATTTGGAGTTCTAGTCTTATATTTATTATTGCTGTTTCGATTCGTGATAGCGTCGCATAAAGCTAATACAACCTTTGGAAAGTTAGTCGTCGTTGGGCTTGGTTTTCCTATGATATTTCAGGCGATGGTCAATATGGCTGTTGCTGTAGAATTATTGCCGGTCACGGGTCAGACTTTACCGCTAATTAGTAGTGGAGGTAGTTCTATTTGGATGACTTGCTTTGCACTTGGAATTATTATCAGTGTAACTAAAAAGGATGAGGAAATTGAAGAAGAACTAAAGACAGCTGCTAAGCGTGAAGAAGCACTTCAAAAATTAATCGATGCTGAGTTAGAATCGGAACATAAGATGGAGGAGGATTATTCGATACAAGATAAAACTTCAAACCCCATGAATGCGGTTTTAAATAAATAATAGTACTAAGGAATTAGTTAATTTTTAAACTAAAATTTTCAACAAGATGAGACAATATAAATTCATATTAAGTGGTGGTGGAACAGGTGGACATATCTATCCTGCAATCGCCATTGCAAATGAATTAAAATCTCGCTTTCCTGATGCTGATTTTCTTTTTGTTGGTGCCAGAGATAAGATGGAAATGCAAAAAGTACCTCAGTCCGGTTTTAAAATCAGAGGTTTGTGGATTGCAGGTTTGCAAAGAAAAATAAGTGCCCAAAATTTAATGTTTCCATTGAAATTAGCCGATAGTTTATGGAAATCAAGAAAAATATTAAATGAGTTTAAGCCGGATGTAGTTATTGGAACAGGTGGATTTGCCAGCGGACCATTGTTAAAAATGGCCAGTATAATGGGGATTCCGACAGTGATTCAAGAACAGAATTCGTTTCCAGGGATTACAAACAAATTATTAAGCAAGAATGCAAATACAATTTGTGTGGCTTATGAAAATCTAGAACGGTTTTTTCCAAAAGAAAAAATGGTTCTAACTGGGAATCCAGTTCGTGAGGATTTAATTGATATTGAAACTAAAAGAGCAGCTGCTACTGCGTACTTTAATTTAGATGCTGATAAAAAAACACTATTAGTTCTTGGTGGAAGCCTTGGGGCAAGAAGAGTAAATCAATTGATCGAAAAAGAATTGGCTAATTTTCAAAAACAAAATGTTCAAATAATATGGCAGTGCGGCAAATTGTATTTCGAAGAGTATAAAAAATACAATTCTGCGACAGTGCAGGTGGTTGACTTTATCGAAAGAATGGATTATGTATATGCTGCAGCAGATATTATTATTTCCAGAGCGGGAGCGTCCTCAGTATCGGAATTATGTATTGTTGGTAAGCCAGTAATTTTTATCCCGTCGCCTAATGTTGCGGAAGATCATCAAACAAAAAATGCAAGAGCTATTGTTGATAAAAAAGGTGCGCTATTGTTAAAAGAATCAGAACTTGATTCAGAGTTTAGCTTGGTTTTTGAAGCGCTGTTAAAAGATAAGGGAAAGCAAAGTCAATTGAGCGAAAATATCAAACAATTAGCGATGCCTAACGCTACAAAAATGATTGTAGATAAGATAGTAACTTTAATAAAATAGCAAGTAAGATTTGCAATTGAAAAAATAAAAAATGGATTTAAAGCAAATACATAACGTCTACTTCATCGGCATTGGTGGCATCGGAATGAGCGCTTTGGCTCGGTATTTTAAAAATATCGGCAAGCAAGTTTCCGGTTATGATAAAACGCCATCAGCTTTGACAAAAGAGCTCATTGATAGTGGTATTGCAATTCATTTTGAGGACAGGATCGATTTGATTCCTGAAGATTATTATATCGAAAACACCTTAGTAATTATTACGCCTGCAGTTCCTAAAACACATTCGGAATGGAATTATTTTGTTGAACGTGAATATAGTATTAAGAAAAGAGCAGAAGTTTTAGGGATAATTACAAAAGATACTTTTTGTTTTGCGGTTGCGGGAACGCACGGTAAAACAACAACGTCTAGTATTTTAGGCCATATTTTGCATGATAGCGGTGCAGATGTTACTGCTTTTATTGGAGGAATAGTAGAAAATTATAATTCGAATTTAGTAGGAAACGGAAAAACCGTTACCGTTGTTGAAGCAGATGAATTTGATCGTTCGTTTTTACATTTGTATCCTAATATCGCTTGTATTACATCAATGGATGCGGATCATTTAGATATTTATGGAACCAGTGATGCGATAGAAGAATCCTTTGTTGAATTTGCAAATAAAGTAGAAGATAAAAGTAGATTATTTATCACCACCGAATTACCTTTAGAAGGCGTTACCGTAGCGGTGAGTGAAGACGCTGTTTACAGTGCAGTTAATGTTAGGATCGATAACGGGAGTTATATTTTTGATGTAAAAACACCAGATGAAATTTTGAAAGATTTCCGTTTTGGATTACCTGGAAAACACAATTTAATGAATGCCTTGATGGCTATCGCAATGGCAATAAATTTCGGCACCCCAACCGATGCCATTGCAATAGCCCTGGCTTCATTTAAAGGGATAAGAAGAAGGTTTTCTTATCAGATAAAAACAGATGAGTTAGTCTATATCGATGATTATGCGCATCACCCAACAGAGATTAATGCGGTTTATCAGGCGGTAAGAGAATTATATCCTACTAGAAAAGTTTTAGCCTTGTTTCAGCCCCATTTGTTCAGTAGAACAAAAGATTTTGCTGATGATTTTGCCAAAAGTTTATCGCAGTTTGATGAGTTGTTGTTAATGGATATTTATCCAGCACGAGAATTGCCGATGGAAGGAATAACATCAGAATGGTTGTTGAAAAAAGTGGAAAATAAAAATAAAAAATTAGTTTCAAAAGAAAATGTGATAGGGGCAATCCTGGAAAGTGATGCTCAAATAATCGTTACGATTGGAGCGGGAGATATTGGAGAATTAGTAGGGTCAATTAAAAAAGCGCTAAATGAAAATATTTAACTGGACAAACATAAGATTAGTGCTCATGTTAGGGGTTGTAATTTTTCTTTTTTCGTTTTCTTCTAATCGAAATCAAAACAGAAAACTCACTAAATCTGTCGTTGTTTTTGAAGGAGATAATGCTCTTTTTGTAAAAAGAGAAACGGTTAATAAATTGTTAATAGAAAATAAAGAGAATGCCTCAAGCATTGGAAAAGATAAATTAGATTTGAATAAGCTAGAAAGAAGACTGAATTCAAATGAGATGATTGACAAATCAGATGTGTTTGTAAGTATTGATGGTGTTCTTAAAGCGGTAGTAGTTCAAAAGACACCAGTAGCAAGGGTTTTCGATAAAGAAGGTTCTTTTTATGTTGATTACGAGGGTGGTATCATGCCGCTTTCAGACAATTTTACGGCCAGAGTTCCGCTTGTTTCGGGGGTGATTAATAGAAAAAATAGCGAAAAATATTCTCAATTATTCCGTGCAATTTATGACGATGATTTTTTGAAAAAAAACATCATTGCTATAGAAGTTATGCACAATGGACGGTTGAAAATGCTCAATAGGAATTATAATTATGAAATTGATTTTGGAGATATTGCAAATATGGAGCAAAAATTCAAAGATTATAAGGCCTTTTTTCAAAAAGCAGTTTTAGATAGTTCGTTATATAAGTATAAAAAAATAGACCTCAGATTTACAAAACAAGTAGTTTGCACTAAATAAATAGATAAATGGAAAAAGAGAATGTTGCAGTGGGTCTAGATATTGGGACAACAAAAATTGTTGCCATGATAGGCAAGAAAAATGAATACGGTAAGTTGGAAATATTAGGAGTTGGTAAATCTAAAAGTTTAGGTGTGGCCAGAGGAGTTGTGAATAATATTACACAAACCATACAATCCATCCAACAAGCTGTTCAAGAAGCCGAAAATAATTCAGGTTATAAAATTAAGGATGTTGTGGTAGGAATTGCTGGACAACACATACGCAGTATTCAACATACGGATTATATCAGTAGAAGTAATCCTGAGGAAGTTATAGGCGGAGCTGATATTCAGCTTTTGATTGACCAAGTGAATAAATTGGCTATGTTGCCAGGGGAAGAAATTATTCACGTTTTGCCACAAGAATTTAAAATTGATGGTCAATCTGAAATTAAAGAGCCTATAGGAATGTATGGCGGAAGACTAGAATCTAGTTTTCACGTTGTTGTGGGGCAAGCATCATCTATTCGAAACGTAGGAAGATGTATCCAAAGTTCAGGGATCGAATTGTCAGGATTGACATTAGAGCCATTAGCATCTTGTGACGCTGTATTGAGTCAAGAAGAAAAAGAAGCTGGAGTTGCCTTAATCGATATTGGTGGCGGAACAACAGATTTAGCAATTTTTAAAGATGGAATTATACGCCACACTGCCGTAATTCCTTTTGGAGGAAATGTAATTTCTGATGATATAAAAGAAGGTTGTTCAATCATTGAAAAACAAGCAGAATTATTAAAAGTAAAATTTGGTTCAGCTTGGCCAGGTGAAAACAGAGATAACGAAATAGTTTCTATTCCAGGATTAAGAGGAAGAGAGCCAAAAGAAATTTCTCTTAAAAACTTGTCAAAAATAATTCACGCGCGTGTTGTTGAAATTGTTGAGTTAGTTTTTACAGAAATCAAAGCCTACGGACATGAAGATCCACGCAAGAAGTTAATCGCTGGAATTGTTCTTACAGGTGGCGGTGCGCAACTAAAACATATTAAGCAGTTAGTAGAATACATCACTGGGATGGATACTAGAATAGGTTATCCAAACGAGCATTTAGCAGGTGATTCTGATGAGGAATTTTCTAGTCCATTATATGCTACGGCAGTAGGGTTAGTGATGAACAGCATCGAAAATAATACGCAAAGTGCTGTTAGAAAAGACGAAATTGTTCAGCCAAAAGCAGCGCCATATCGTGCCCCTGTTATGGAGGTTCAGGATCGAAGAGAGGAAGAAGAGCAAGAATTAGAAACGGCTAGGAATGTTACTAAGGAAGAATCTACTGGAGACAAAATAAAACGCTCCTTTTTTGATCGCTATGTCGACAAGATCAAAGATTTTTTAGATAACGCAGAATAGGGCAAAGACCCAATAACAAAATACAACAATTAATAATTAATATCAAAAACCAAATAAAATGATGAGCAACTCAGAATTTGGAAGTATTTCATTTGATTTACCAAAAAACCAATCAAATGTAATCAAAGTAATTGGTGTAGGTGGAGGCGGAAGTAACGCCATAAACCACATGTTTAAACAAGGAATTAAAGGAGTAGACTTTATTGTTTGTAATACTGATTCTCAGGCATTACAAAGCAGTTCAGTTCCTAATAAAATTCAGCTAGGTGTGAACCTAACTGAAGGACTTGGTGCAGGAGCAAATCCTGACGTAGGTCAACAATCAGCTATAGAAAGTATCGCTGAAATTGAAAAGATGTTGGATCGCAATACTAAGATGGTTTTTATCACTGCTGGAATGGGTGGTGGAACCGGTACAGGTGCTGCGCCAGTAATTGCACAATTAGCTAAAGAAAGAGAAATTCTTACGGTTGGTATTGTAACACTTCCATTCTTGTTTGAAGGAAAAGTGCGTCAAGAGCAAGCGAAAATTGGAATCGAAAAACTGCGCAAGCAAGTAGACTCTTTAATTGTTATCAATAACAATAAACTTAGAGAAGTATATGGAAACCTTGGTTTCAAAGCTGGATTCTCAAAGGCCGATGAGGTTTTAGCGACTGCGTCTCGAGGAATTGCAGAAGTAATAACACACCACTATACTCAAAATATCGACTTACGTGATGCTAAGACAGTTTTGTCTAATAGCGGAACTGCGATAATGGGATCAGCTAATGCTGAAGGTGAAAACAGAGCTAAAGAGGCAATTGTGTCTGCTTTAGATTCTCCTTTACTAAATGATAATAAAATTACAGGTGCCAAAAACGTATTGTTGCTCATCGTTTCAGGTTCTAATGAAATCACTTTAGATGAAATTGGGGAAATTAACGACCATATTCAAAATGAAGCGGGTCACAATGCCAATATTATTATGGGTGTTGGTGAAGACGAAACATTAGGTGATGCCATTGCAGTTACCATCATTGCAACGGGGTTTGATATTGAACAACAAAATGGAATTGTAAACACAGAGCCAAAAAAAATAATTCATACACTAGAGGATGAACAAAGAAGTTTTCATAATCTATCACAAAACACAGTAGCGGGATTTGATTTAAACGCTGAAAAAACAGTTTCAGAGTCTAATCAAAGAGTTGTTTTCGATTTAGTGGAAGACGAGGTTACTCCAGAGCCAGTAGTTCCTGTTGCGGGAAACGAAGAGTTGATGGCAATGTCTGAGTTTATTAAGAACCTAGATGTTAGTTTCGAAATTGTTTCTCCTATTAAAGATATTGATTTTACTTTCTCTTCTCCTAGAGCTGCAGAAGTAAAAGAAGTGCAACAGCCAAAAGCGATAGAAAGACAAGAACAAACTACTTTCTCTTTTGATTTACCAGTTCATAAGTCTGAGCCAGTATACAAGCCAGAGCCAGTGCAAAAAGTAGAAGAAGAAGAAAAAATATTTTTTGAATTGACTAATGAAACACGTGACATCAAGGTGAACCAACCCGTTCAATTTGTACCTGTGACTGAATTGTCAGATAAAGGAATTATCAAGTATTCTCTTGAAGAGTATATGGAAGTCGAAGATAATTTCGCCTCTTCTAAACCAGTTGCAAAAGTGGTTGAAGAAGTTATTCCTGCTGAGATGAACATCACGATGAAGCAAGTTCAAGCTAGTGTAGAAGCTCCTACAAGATTCGAGGAAATCTCTCCTATGGAAATGACAATAGAGGATACTTTGAAGCTTAGAGCTGACGAGAGAAGAAAAAAGTTGAAAGAATTCAACTACAAGTTTCATAATAATGTTTCTAAATTGGATGAATACGAAAAAGAGCCTGCTTATAAGAGATTAGGAATTGACATCTCAAATACACAGTCAAACAATACAAATTCGAGAATATCTGTTGGAACTGATAGTAACAACGATTTACAGTTGCGTTCTAACAATTCTTTTTTACATGATAATGTAGATTAATACGTACATAATTCATTATTATTTAACCCGAAAATTGAATTTAATTTTCGGGTTATTTTTTTTATCTTCGCACATGTAATGTGGGTTTTTATTTTATGGGCCTTAATCCTTATTTCGTTTCAAGCTTTTTCTCGAAACTGCTTTTTTCAAAGTCCTTAAAAGAGCTTCCTTCGGTCGCTTTTTAAGTTCAAGAAAAATGCAATTTCTCATAAAAGGCTTTTCACTACAATCAGGGGCAGAAAAAAAAATATTATACAAGTTACTAGTAATTAAACTAAGCAGTCTTGCTTAATCAAATAAAAACAAAAATGAGTTTATCAGTACAAATCATGGACGAGCTTAAAGCTGCCATGAGAGCCAAAGATACAGTAGCTTTAGAAGCTTTAAGAGCAATTAAATCCGAAATCCTTTTAGCTCAGACAGCTTCAGGTTCAAAAGAAGAAATTTCAGAGGATGATGAAGTTAAATTACTTCAAAGATTAGTTAAAACACGTAAAGAAAGCGCAAGAATCTTCACAGAGCAAAACCGTTTAGATCTTGCTGAACCAGAATTAGCACAAATCGCAGTTATTGAAAAATTCTTACCTGCGCAATTAAGCGAAGCAGAAGTAGAAGCTGTGATTGCAAAAATCATTGCCGAAACTGGTGCAAGCGGAATAGCTTCAATGGGTAAAGTAATGGGATTAGCGTCTGCACAACTAGGAGGAACAGCCGAAGGTAAAACTATCTCTTCAATAGTTAAGAAATTATTGGTTTAAATAATTTAAGATTTAGGATTTAGGAATTTTGATTTGGGATTGGGAAAATAATCCTAAATCAAAATTCCTAATTCATTACTCAATATGGCTGCGTAGTTCAACTGGATAGAATATCAGATTTCGACTCTGAGGGTTGCAGGTTCGAACCCTGTCGCGGCCACTATAATAGAAGCAATAAAGTAGCAAAATATGTTTTGCCATTTTATTGCTTTTTTGTTTTAAAACAGTAGATTTAATGCCAAATCAAATCTCTAGGATTTTAGCTATAGTAACGATGGATGTATTTCAAGTTTTTCTAATTGGATTTATCGGAATCATAATAGTTCTTTTTGTTGTAAGGCTAATTGTTGAACCGCTATTTGTCATGGTTTTTAATAAGCCGCTATATATTCATTGGTATCCTTTTAAAAAAAAATTGAGTCTGCCGCAGAGAGATATTCTAAGAAAGGAATGCGCTTTTTACCAAAGATTATCTGAAAATAGAAAACTGTTTTTTGAACATCGAATGGCTGTCTTTATTACAAACTATAAGTTTTTCGGGAAAGATAATTTTGTAGTTACTGATCAGTGTAAGGTTTTAATTGCTGCTTCTTATGTAATGCTGACTTTTGGGATGCGACATTATTTGATTAATGTTTTTGATAAGATAATCATTTATTCACACTCTTATTTATCGACCGTACGAGAAGAGTATCATAAGGGAGAATTCAATCCCAGATTAAAAGCCTTGGTTTTTTCTTGGCAGGATTTTATGGAAGGAAATCGTTTTGATAATGATAACCTTAATCTTGGAATACATGAGTTTTCCCATGCATTGTATTTTCATGGGTTGAGAAGTAGGGATCAAAGTAGTGTTGTTTTTGCGAGTACTTATGTAAAAATACAAGAGTATTTAGTGCGACCTAACGTGTTGAACCAACTTGTCGCGTCTAATTATTTCAGAATTTATGCTTATACTAATCAAATGGAGTTTTTGGCAGTAATTTTAGAACATTTTTTTGAAACACCTCAAGTATTCCAGAAAGAGTTTCCAGAGCTTTATGATAACGTTAAGGAGCTGATTAATTTCGATAATCGAGATTTAAAGCTATAAAATTCCCTTGTTGCGAAAGATCTATATACGTTGAATAAGACTAGAATTTGTGACCTCTAATTATTTTGGATTATTTCAGTTTGTTGCGCTCTTCTTTTTTTGTTGTAAATTTAAGTACAATTAAAAACTATGATGTTATGAAACAGAATGTACCAGTATCCACAATTATGACTAAAAATATAATTAAGTTGAATCTTTCTGATGATTTAACTAAAGCTGAATCCTTATTTAAAGCAAATAAAATCAGACACATTCCGGTTGTAAGTGAATATAAGATTGTTGGATTACTCAGTTACACTGATTTGTTGAGGGTCTCTTATGCAGAGTTGGTTGATGATGAAACTGAAAAGGTAGATTCTATTGTCTTTAATATGTTCGCCATAAATCAAGTAATGGTTAAGGATATAGTCGTGATCTCGTCTGAAACGACCATAAAAGAGGCTGCCGAAATTTTATCTAAAAATGAATTTCATGCTTTGCCTGTTTGTGATAACGATGCATTAGTTGGTATTGTTACTACTACAGATTTGATAAAATACTTATTGGATCAATACACGGAAGTACTATAAAAAAAATCCCGTATTAAATGTAGTACGGGAGTTTTCAAATGTTATAAAAAAAAATATAATGATTTATTAAATTGCTGTCAACTTTTTTAAGTCAGCAATAGTTGCAGTTGGGTTTTCAGCTTTAAATACATAGCTACCTGCTACAAGCACATCTGCTCCAGCTTCTACAAGTTGCTTTGCGTTTTTGTTTGTAACACCACCGTCGACTTCAATTAATGTCGTTGCTCCTTTTCTGGTGATTAAAGCTTTTAGTTTTTGAACTTTAGCATAAGTGTTCTCGATAAACGATTGTCCTCCAAAACCAGGATTCACACTCATTATACACACTAAGTCGATATCGTTGATAACGTCTTCTAACAAGTCGATATTAGTATGAGGATTAATTGCTACTCCAGCTTTCATTCCTTCCGCTTTGATAGCTTGTAGCGTTCTGTGAAGATGTGTACAGGCTTCAAGGTGTACGCTTAGGATATTAGCACCAAGATCAGCAAAAGTCTTGATATAACGGTCTGGATCTACAATCATCAAATGTACATCAATCGTTTTTTTAGCATGCTTGTTAATTGCTTCCAAAACTGGCATTCCGTACGAAATGTTGGGAACAAAAACACCATCCATGATGTCAATATGAAACCAGTCTGCCTCACTATTGTTGATCATTTCGATGTCGCGTTGTAGATTTCCAAAATCGGCAGCCAATACTGAGGGTGCAATAAGTGTATTTTTCATTTTAAGCTGAATTTATTTCAACATATTGTTATTGCTGAAATCTGTTAGTGTTGTTTAATCTGAATTTATTTCAGATTTTTAAGTTGTAGTTTTTGCAAAATTAGGTTATTTAAAACAAATGCGGAAATTTTTTTGTGAGCACAAATTGAAATTGGGATAGGGTTGTTGCGTTAGGGATTGCAATGAAAATCCTTTTTCTTTTTTCTTTAAAAAGGAAAAGATTGCAATGGAAAGCCCGACCCGAAGTTTTTATGAAGGGTAACGCCGAAATCAATTGCGATTACAAAATGCAATTTCAATAAAAAAAAGGGGATAAAGGAGGGGAGAATCTGAAACAAGTCCAGATTAAAAAAGTAAAACTCCGGAAACCCGAGAGCTTCGCTCGAACAGACCGAGGGTTTTACTGAAAAAGTAAAACTCCGGTAATCAGCCGGAGTTTCAATCATCAATCAAAAAACGAACAGTCAATCAAACTGTTGTTCATTTTGAATTAAAATGTTTAATAGTTTAAAGATTTTAATTGGGGGATATTTTTAACCTAGGTAGGTTTTTAGTATTTTACTTCTAGAAGTGTGTTTCAATCTACGGATTGCTTTTTCCTTGATTTGACGCACACGCTCACGAGTTAGGTCGAAAGTTTCTCCAATTTCTTCAAGAGTCATTGGGTGTTGGTCTCCAAGTCCAAAGTACAAACGAACTACATCAGCCTCTCTTGGAGTCAATGTTTCTAATGAACGCTCGATTTCAGTACGTAAAGATTCGTGGATTAATTCTCTGTCTGGATTTGGAGATTCACCAGAACGCAATACATCGTAAAGGTTAGAATCTTCTCCTTCAACAAGAGGTGCATCCATTGATAAGTGACGACCAGAGTTTTTCATAGACTCTTTTACATCATTTACAGTCATGTCTAGTTCTTTTGCAATTTCCTCAGCAGAAGGTGGACGCTCGTTAGATTGCTCTAATAAGGCATACATTTTGTTGATTTTATTGATAGAGCCAATTTTATTTAAAGGCAAACGAACGATACGAGATTGTTCTGCCAAAGCTTGTAGTATTGATTGACGAATCCACCATACCGCATAGGAGATGAATTTAAATCCACGAGTTTCATCAAAACGTTGTGCTGCTTTTATCAATCCTAAATTCCCTTCGTTAATTAAATCAGGAAGTGTTAACCCTTGATTTTGGTATTGTTTTGCTACCGAAACAACGAAACGTAAATTTGCTTTTGTTAATTTCTCAAGGGCTTTTTGATCCCCGGCTTTAATTTTTTGTGCTAATTCAACCTCTTCGTCAGCGGTAATAAGATCAACCTTTCCAATTTCTTGTAAATATTTGTCTAATGAAGCAGTTTCACGATTGGTTACCTGCTTGGTGATTTTAAGTTGTCTCATGTTTTTGTGTCCTCTTTTAAGTGTACAAGTAGTTATACGTATGGAGTTGCAAAAAAGTTACAATAATTTTATAAATACTTTAATTAAAAGTCAAAACCCCCATTTCAAATGAATGAAAAGGGGGTTTTTATAAATAAACCTTTAGTAAACTAAGATCTGATTACTCTTTTCTTTCCTCACGTGGAGGTCTTGGTAAAAGTGCTTTTCTAGACACTTTTTCTTTTCTTGTTTTAGGGTCCATTCCTAAGTATTTAATTTGGAAAGTATCTCCCATATTAACTACATCAGAAACATTTTCAGTACGTTCCCATGCCAATTCAGATACGTGAAGTAAAACTTCATTTCCTGGAGCGTCAAGGTACTCAACCACTGCGCCAAAGTCCAGCATTTTTATAACTTTCACTTCATAAGACTCATTCATTTGAGGCTTGAAAGTGATCGATTTTATTTTTGCCAATACCGCTTCGATTCCAGCAGGATCTGTTCCTAAAATTTCAATAACTCCTTCTTCAGTAGCAGGATCTTCATTGATAACGATTGTAGTTCCTGTAGTTTTTTGTAATTCTTGAATCACTTTTCCTCCAGGTCCAATTAATGCTCCGATGAATGCATTAGGAATTCTTCTTGTAATAATTTTTGGAGCGTAAGCTTTAACATCTTCTTTTGGAGTTGCCAAAGTATCGATTAATTTTCCAAGGATATGTAAACGTCCGTCACGAGCTTGCGCTAATGCTGCTTCCATAATCTCGTATTTCAATCCATCAATTTTGATGTCCATTTGACAAGCTGTAATTCCTTCTGAAGTTCCAGTTACTTTAAAGTCCATATCTCCTAAGTGATCTTCATCACCAAGAATATCAGACAATACAGCGTAACGATCTCCGTCAGTAATCAATCCCATCGCAATTCCAGAAACGGGACGAATCATTTGGATACCAGCATCCATTAATGATAATGTTCCAGCACAAACTGTTGCCATAGAAGAAGAACCATTCGATTCTAATACTTCAGATACAACACGAATGGTATAAGGACAATCAGCAGGAATCATATTTTTTAATGCTCTTTGCGCTAAGTTTCCGTGACCTACTTCTCTTCTTGAAGTTCCTCTTAAAGGACGAGCTTCACCAGTTGAGAAAGGAGGGAAGTTATAGTGCAAGTAGAATTTTTCTTCACCTTGTTGAGATGGAGAATCAATTTGGTTTGCTTCTCTAGATGTTCCTAAAGTTGCAGTTGCCAATGCTTGCGTTTCTCCACGTGTAAACAATGCCGATCCGTGTACAGATGGTAAGTAATCTACTTCACACCAGATATCTCTAATTTCTGTAGTTTTTCTTCCGTCTAAACGTGTTCCTAAATCTAGGGTTACGTTACGAACTGCTTCTTTGTTTGTTTTTTTGAAATATTTAGAAACTAAGTCTCCATCTACTGCCAATTCTTCTTCAGTAAATAAAGCTTTTACTTCGTCTTTTACTTCGTCAAATGCAGCTGTGCGTTCTTGTTTAGAAGAACCTTTGCTTGCAATTGCATATATTTTATCATAAGATGCTGCTTTTACTTTAGCGTAAATAGCTTCGTCTTCTCTTTCTCCTTCGTAAGTGCGAACTTCTTTTTTTCCAAAAGCAGCTTGCAAACGCAATTGAGCAGAGATTTGATTTTTGATATGTTCGTGAGCAAATTTTATTGCTTCAAGCATTTCTGCTTCTGAAATTTCTTTCATTTCACCTTCTACCATTGCGATAGAATCCATAGAAGCTCCAATCATCATGTCGATGTCAGATAATTCTAATTGTGCACGGCTTGGGTTGATGATGAATTTTCCGTCGATACGACCAACTCTAGCTTCAGAGATTAGTGTTTCGAATGGAATGTCAGACAAAGCTAAAGCTGCTGATGCTGCTAAACCTGCTAATGCATCTGGCATAACATCTTCGTCATGAGACATCAATTGAATCATAACTTGTACTTCTGCATGATAATCATCTGGGAAAAGTGGACGTAAAACACGGTCAACTAGACGCATTGTTAATACTTCGCTGTCACTTGGTCTAGCTTCTCTCTTAAAGAAACCACCAGGAAAACGTCCTGCTGCAGCAAATTTTTCACGATAATCTACCGTTAATGGTAAAAAGTCGATACCTGGACTTGCTTTTCTTGAAGATACTACTGTTCCTAAAATTACAGTTTTTCCTATTCTAATTACTACAGATCCGTCAGCTTGCTTAGCTAAGCGACCTGTCTCGATTGTGATGTTTCTGCCATCACCTAAATCGATACTTTCTACAAATAATTGTGGAATCATAAATTTAATTTATTAGTTAAACATGGGTTCTAGTTGTGTTGTAGTTGTTGTTTGCGTAGTTAATGCCTAAAACCCAATGAAAAACCAAACTTTTTTTATTCTTAATTTTGCCCCTTTAGGGGGTGTGGGGGTAAAAACAAAAAGAGGCACTCTCGCGCCTCTTTAATATATTGATTATTTTCTGATACCCAATACTTTGATAATCTCACGATATCTGTTGATTTCTTTCTTTTTCAAGTAATCTAACAAAGATCTTCTTTTTCCTACTAGCAATACTAATGAACGCTCTGTGTTATAATCGTGACGATTTTTTTTCAAATGTTCTGTTAGGTGGCTAATTCTGAAACTGAACAAAGCAATTTGAGCTTCTGCTTTACCTGTGTTTGTTTTTTCTCCGTGTTGTGCGAAGATTTCTTCTTTAATCTCTTTCGTTAAATACATTCCAATATTTGTTTAATGATTTTTATGTATGTCATACATGTATTGTAAGACGGGTGCAAAGATAATATTTATTTTTAAAATGACAATATAAATTTTATCTAAGATTTACTGCAATAGTTTTCAGCTTGTTAAATTGTAAACGTTTTTGCAATTTCCTGATTTACAAATTCTAAAAAACGCTCGTCTGCCTCTGTAAAAGGATCAATTACATGGCTGTCGATGTCAATTTGACCTATGTTTTCACCGTTTACAAATAGTGGAACTACGATTTCTGATTTCACTGTAAAACTACACGCGATGTAGTTATCTTGTGCAGCAACATCTGGTACCACAAAGTTATTGTTAGAAACTGCCACTTGTCCGCAGATTCCTTTTCCAAATGGAATTACAGTATGATCCGTTTCTGCACCTACATAAGGCCCTAAATGCAAAGTTTTTGAATCGTGATTAGCAAAATAAAATCCAACCCAGTTGTAATATTCTATATTCTCATTAAGTAGTTGGCAAACAGATAAAAGCTTTTCGTCTCTGGAAAGACTATTATTTAGAGTAATTGCAGTTACCTTTGGTTGTAATTCCTGAAATGTCATGGTTTATAATTTTTAAGCAAAAGTATTTAAAGTCCCTTTTAAAAATTATATAAATTTGTTAAAAAAATAGATTTTGAAAAAATATTTTATTCGCTACAAACCTTTTTTGCTTTTTTTGATAAAGTTTTTTTTAACTTTTATCATTCTTACAGTAGTGTATCAAGTTTTTTTGGGTAGGTTCGAAAATAATAAAATTGATTCTATTACAAGATTAGTGGCAAAGAATACAGTCCAGTTCCTGGATTTGTTTCCTGCGGATGCAGCGATAGAAGAAAATAAGTCGGGGACATTTATTAAGTTGATATACAATCATACATATGTTGCAAGGATGATTGAAGGATGTAATGCGGTGAGTATTATTATTTTATTTATTTCATTTGTTGTTTCCTTTTCGGGAAAGTTAAAACCAACGCTGCTTTTTATTTTCGCAGGTAGTGTAATTATTTATGTATTAAATGTGATCCGAATCGCGCTGTTGAGTGCCTTGATATATCATTTTCCGTCGCAGCTGTCTTTACTGCATGGAGTTTTATTTCCATTATTTATATATGGAGTGGTTTTTATCTTGTGGTTAATCTGGATTCGTAAATTTTCATTATATGCTACAGTCACTACTGTTAAATAAGGTAAGAGTTCTTTTGGGACTTATTTTTGTGCTTTTACTTGCTATGGTGCGAGCTTATGAGGACCAGTTGTTTTACGACCCTTTTTTAAATTATTTCAAAAGCGATTATAATGCATTGCCATTACCTACTTATGATACTCTGCACTTAATAGCGGGACTACTGTTTCGTTATGGATTAAATACGGCTTTATCTTTATCTTTAATTTATGTGCTTTTTAAGGACATTGCAATGATTAAGTTCGCTACATTTTTATACGTCTTTTTTTTTATCATTTTAATAGTTGCCTTTTTCGCTGTAATTTATTGCTACGGAGCGCATAATAACCTAATGCTTTTTTATGTACGCCGATTTCTTATCCAACCTATTTTTGTGATTTTATTTATCCCGGCATTTTACTATCAGAAGCTACATAAATAGTTTTTTTTAACTATCTTTAATAACGGCTTTATTTCTCTAATAGCCAAATAATTATAGATATGAAGATAATAAAACATTCTGGTGATGTGGTCGAATTTGATCATCAAAAACTCAGGAAATCGCTGATGAAATCTGGAGCTGACAAGTTGGTTGTTGAGAATATCGTGAACGAAATAGGCAAAGATATCTACGAAGGAATTACCACAAAAAAAATTTACAAACGGGCTTTCGCTTTATTGAAAAAAGATGCCAACTCACATGCAGCAAGGTATAATTTAAGGTCGTCTTTGCAATTATTAGGTCCGGCTGGTTTTTTCTTCGAAAAATATGTTGCACGACTTTTTGCGGCTGAAGGTTACCAAACTACTACTAATTTAACTTTACCGGGCAAATGCGTTTCTCATGAAATTGATGTTTTGATTAAGAAAAACGATGAATTGGCTATGGTGGAATGTAAATTTCATTCGGCGAGAGAAAATAAGTCAAACATAAAAGACACCTTATACGTTTACGCGAGATTCAACGATCTGAAAGAAAGAAAACAAATCGTTTTTGCAAAAAATGAATTCATTTCAAAATGTTGGCTAGTAACCAATAATCAATTTTCATCGGATGCAGTAGATTTTGCCAAATGTTCCGGGATGAATTTATTAAGTTGGGATTATCCGGTAGACAATAATTTGAAAACCATAAATGATAGAGATTGTCTTTATCCTGTAACTTGTCTTACAACCTTGTCTTTGGCTGAAAAAGATAAATTGTTGGTATTAGATGTAATCTTGGCAAAAGAACTGGTAAATCATTCAGAAAAATTAGAGAAAATAGGCGTGAGTGCTAATAGAATTAGAAATGTTTTAAAAGAAGTACGAGAATTAGTTAGATGTATTTAATGTAATTATCGTTTGTTTAACCTTAAAAACTAGGTCATGAAAGTAATATTTATAGGAGCGGCAGGAACTGTTACAGGTTCAAAAACATTAGTAGAAAGCAATGGAATTCGGATTTTAATCGATTGCGGACAGTTTCAAGGAATAAAACCTTTGCGGGAATTGAATTGGAATCCGTTGCCGGTTTTGGCTTCCTCTATAGATTTTGTGCTTCTTACGCATGGACATTTAGATCACTGCGGTTGGCTGCCAAGGTTAGTCAATCAAGGGTTCAAAGGTAAAATTTATTGTTCAAGTGCAACAAAAGAGGTCGCTCAACTTATTCTTCTAGATAGTGGCAAAATACAGGAAGAGGAAGCTGAAAGAGCGAATAAAGAAAAATATTCTAAACACGAGGTTGCTGAAGCGCTTTATACGGTGGAGCAAGCCGAAAAAGTTTTTCCGCATTTTAGAGTAGTTAAAACAAACGAAGCAGTTGATTTAGATGCTGAAATTTCCGCTGTTTTTGTCAATGCGGGACATATCATAGGAGCATGTAGTATTGAGCTAATGCTCGAAAATAAAACATTGGTTTTTTCAGGTGATATTGGGCGTGATAATGATGTTTTGATGTTCCCGCCAACAAAACCTAAAAAAGCGGATTATGTATTTCTCGAAAGTACGTACGGAGATCGATTACATCCCGATACAGATGCCAAGGCTGAGTTAGAAACCTACATTAACGCTACTTTTGCAAATGGAGGTACAACTATTATTCCTAGTTTCGCAGTAGAGCGGGCGCAGACTATTATGTTCTTGCTATGGCAACTGAAGCAGGAAAAGAAAATTCCAGATATCCCATATATTATTGATTCCCCAATGGGAGTAGGAGCCTTCGATATTTTTTTCAATAATTTAAAATGGCATAAACTTTCATTGGAAGATTGTAAGGCAATGAGTAGAATGTTTGTGATGATTACAGACTATAAAGATACAATTGAAGCAATTTATAATAAAGGTCCAAAGGTTGTGATTGCAGCAAGCGGAATGGTAACTGGAGGAAGAGTTTTGAGTTATCTAGAACGCTACATTGGTTTGCCTGAAACGACAGTAGTTATTGTTGGGTATCAGGCAGAAGGAACTCGTGGCCGAAAATTACTCGAAGGAGCCAAAGAGGTTAAAATCTATGGAAAGTATTATCCTGTTGAAGCAAAGATTCATGAAATAGAAGGACTATCGGCACATGCGGATCAAAAGGGATTACTCGACTGGCTTTCAGAATTAGAAAATAAACCTACAAAAGTATTCTTAGTTCACGGCGAAAACCAGCCAGCAGATGAACTTCGCATAAAAATAAATGAGAATTATGGTTTTGATTGTTCCGTGCCTTTAATGGGACAAGTCTTTGAAATTTAAAGTTTAACACCTGTTAGAATATAGTATGACATTAAATTGTTAATTTTGCGATATGAAGTTTAAGAAACACATTAGTTTACTTTTAGCTATTTTCCTGTTGGTTTCCAATATGGGAATGGCTGTAAATGTGCACTATTGTGGTGGAGAAATCGCTTCGATAGCTCCAGTTTATCTAAAGTCATCCTCCGTTGAACAAACCAAGGAAAAAGGTTGTTGCAGTTCTGTTTCTGAATCGAAAGAGAGCTGTTGTATGGACAAAGTGGTTCAGCTTCAAAAAAAGTCGGATAATTTTGTAGTAAAAACGTTCTTTTTCAACATAGCAACCGCTGTTTTAACACCTGAATGGAGTCCTATTATTTATGCTGGGACTTCTAATTTTAAAATTAAGTCGGCGGATTATTATTTTTGCGATGCAAACGCTCCTCCTTTTTTTAAATTATATCATCAATACATTTTCTACGCCTGATTTTTATGTTTCTCTAAAAGGTAGCTACAACTTCTAGCTTCAAAAAACTTTTTTAAAACATAAAAATTATACCATGAATAAACAAGTAACAATGCTTTTGTTGTTTTTGTTCTGCGCTTATAATTCCTACTCTCAGGACACCTTGCAGGAAATTAAAGTTAACACAAACAGTAAAGCCTTAAAAAAATCATATACACTAACATCAAACACAACTACACTAACAAGCAAGGAGTTGCTTAAAGCTGCTTGTTGTAATCTTGCCGAAAGTTTTGAAACTAATCCATCTATTGACGTTAGTTTTTCGGATGCTTTAACGGGGACCAAGCAAATAAAAATGCTAGGTTTAACAAGTCCCTATTTGATGATCACCGAGGAAAATATTCCATCAGTGCGCGGAGCTTCTCAAGCGTATGGCTTGTCTTTTACTCCCGGTACTTGGGTGGAAAGCATTCAAATTACCAAAGGCGCAGGATCTGTCGTGAATGGTTTCGAAAGTATTTCAGGACAAATCAATACAGAGCTAATTAAACCAATAGATGATATTCCTTTTTTCTTGAATGCATATGGATCGACTGATTCTAGGTTTGAGTTAAACACTCATTTCAATAGAAAGATATCTGATAAATGGAGCAGTAGTCTTTTTGTTCACGGAAATACTAGAGTTTCTAAAAACGACATGAATGATGATGGTTTTCTGGATAATCCATTGGCCAAACAAATCAATGTAATGAATCGTTGGCAATATACTGATGCCGAAAAAGGTTGGGTGAGTTTTGTCAACTTACGCTACATGAATGACAAAAAGCAAACTGGAGAATTAGAATTTGATCCTACTAGAGATAGGGGAACTACTAATATTTGGGGTTCAGAAATCAATACCGAGCGTGTTGATGTATCGACTAAGTTGGGTTATGTTTTTCCGGAAATGCCGTATCAAAGTATTGGTTTTCAAAACGCATTTAACAGTCATGACCAAGATTCTTATTTTGGTTTAAACCAATATAATATCAAACAGAAAAGCTATTATTCAAATTTGATTTTCAATTCGATAATCAATAATACTATGAATAAATTTGCTACGGGTTTGAATTTTACCTACGATGCTTATGATGAATATGTAGGTGTTACGGATTTTAGTAGAATCGATAATTCGATTGGCGCTTTTTTCGAATATACTTATGATAATACTGACGATTTCAGTTTGGTTTTAGGAGGAAGGGTTGACAATCACAATCGTTTGGGAACTTTTATTACGCCAAGATTACATGCGAGATACAACCCATGGGAGAAAGGAGTTTTGCGATTCTCAGCAGGAAGAGGGAAGCGAAGTGCTAATATTTTTGCCGAAAATCAACAGCTTTTTGCAAGTTCAAGAACATTTGATGTTTTAAATACGGATGGAAAGATATATGGATTAAACCCAGAAATTGCATGGAACTATGGTTTGAGTTTTATGCAAGGTTTTTACTTGTTTAACAGAAGCGGAGATGTAGGTTTTGATTTTTACAGAACTGATTTTAAAAATCAAGTTGTGGTTGATCTATTTCAAGGGGCTCAGCAGGTTTTGTTTTATAATTTGAATGGTAAATCGATTGCAAATAGTTTGCAAGTAGAGTTTAATTATGAATTAGCCAAACATCTAAATCTGAGAACGGCTTATAAATACTATGATATTCAAACAGATTATTTGTCGGGAACTTTTCAAAGACCTATGCAAGCGAAACATCGTTTTTTTGGTAATTTAGCTTTTGAAACACATATCTTGGAAAAAGGGCAGCAATGGAAATTTGATTATACCTTAAATTGGCTTGGAAAACAGCAATTGCCTTCAACGCTGGGCAATCCAGTAGAAGACAGACAGCCTGATTTTTCTCCCTCTTTCACTGTTATGAATGCACAAGTTACCAGAACTTTTTCTTCTACTTTTGAAGTGTATGTAGGAGGGGAGAATATTGGAAATTACAAACAAGAAAAAGCAATTTTAGGTGCTTCGAATCCTTTTGGAACTACTTTTGATACGTCAATTGTGTATGCACCTGTTTTTGGTCAAATGTATTATGCAGGATTGCGTTTTAAAATTAAATAAACTATTAAATAAAAATTGAAATGAAAAAAATAATTGTTATTATTGCTCTAGTGTTTATAGGATTTAGTGCTCAAGCACAGGAGAAAAAGAATAAAAATGCCAAATATACTGTTGCAGTTAACGGTAATTGTGAGATGTGTAAGAAACGAATCGAGAAAGCTGCTTATGGAACTTCAGGCGTAAAGTCTGCGATTTGGAATGTTGATACTCATGTATTGGACTTGGTTGTAAATGAGCAAAAAACTTCACTTTTAAATGTGGAAAAAGCAGTTGCAAAGGAGGGACACGATACAAAGGGAGTCAAAGCGACTCAAGAGCAATACAATAGTCTTCATGGTTGTTGTATGTATGAAAGAAAATAGTTTTAGAATCCAAGGTTTTTAACCTTGGATTTTTTTTTGATTTATAGTTAATAAAACTTTAAAATGT
Source organism: Flavobacterium sp. XN-5 (assembly GCF_008033395.2). NCBI lineage: Bacteria > Pseudomonadati > Bacteroidota > Flavobacteriia > Flavobacteriales > Flavobacteriaceae > Flavobacterium > Flavobacterium sp. XN-5. The sequence continues at coordinate 297,183 of NZ_VOGZ02000001.1, read as the reverse complement.
TCTAATATATTGCGGTTAAAATAATTTATAACTACTTTCACGCACAAAATAATTTAAGCAACAAACCCCGAATAATGAATAGTTTTGATTGGAAAAATTTAATAGATCCACTTTTTTATATCCATTTTGATGTTAATGGAATAAAGTTAGGTATATACATCGTGTTGTTTATCGTGTTTGCTGAAACCGGTCTGTTTGCGGGTTTCTTTTTGCCGGGGGATAGCTTGCTTTTTCTTGCAGGGATTTATAACAGAGAGTTGATAGAAAACATATTATTTATAGATAGCGATTTTATGAATGTTATGTTGTTGTCTTCTTTAGTCGCTTTGGCGGGTATTTTGGGTAATATGATAGGTTACTGGTTTGGGTCTAAAAGCGGTTATTATTTGTATAATAAACAAGATACATTCTGGTTCAAGAAAAAATATCTAGTTCAGTCCAAAGATTTTTTTGAAAGACATGGTGGAAGAGCCATTATTTTCGCAAGATTCTTGCCTATATTTAGAACTTTTGCACCTATAGTTGCAGGGATTGTATCAATGGAAAAAAAGAAATTTATGTTTTATAACATTGTAAGTTCTTTACTATGGTCTTTTACATTGATTTTTGCAGGTCATTACCTTTATGGTTTCTTGCTAAATACGTATCAAATAGATTTGAAAAACCATATTGAATTAATAATTATCGGTTTAGTAGTATTAACACTTTCACCGGTACTTCTTAAATTCGCTAAAAAAACTAAAGTAACTGAAGAGTAAAAAAAAAGGTTCGAAAATGAATTGAGAGTTTATTTTTTGATTTGTATTAATTGTAAATCCGCCCCGTTAATCAACTGGGCGGATTTTTTTTTATAAACAATTTTGATGAGTTGTATAATATACGATACTCGATTAGTTATTAGTATTCTCTTTGTGTCTCCTTTTCTGGCGTTAATTAAGCTGCGATCTAATGGTTAACGTCATTCTTAACTGAGGTAATATTTTCTTATTCTCAACGAGATGTTATTGCTATTAAAATTTAAAGAGATTAACAGAGTACTTTAAATAGAAAATCCGTCTCATTATTAAACGAGACGGATTTTTTTATAAAATGAGTTTGATATTACATCATTCCCGGCATACCTCCACCCATTGGGTTTCCTCCACCGTTTTCTTCTTTAATATCGATCAAAGCACATTCAGTAGTCAAGATCATTCCCGCAACCGAAGCAGCGTTTTCTAAAGCTACACGAGTTACTTTTTTAGGATCGATAATTCCTGCTTTTAGCATATCAACATACTCATCTGTTTTAGCATTGTATCCAAAGTCACCTGTTCCTTCAGCTACTTTTGCAACAACAACAGAACCTTCAAGACCTGCATTTTCTACAATAGTTCTTAATGGAGCTTGAACAGCACGAGATACAATTTGTATTCCAGTAGCTTCGTCTGCGTTATCAGCTTTTATAGCGCTTAATGCGTTTTTAGCTCTTAATAATGCAACGCCACCACCGGCAACAATACCTTCTTCTACAGCTGCACGAGTTGCGTGTAATGCATCATCAACTCTGTCTTTTTTCTCTTTCATTTCTACTTCAGAAGCAGCGCCAACATAAAGTACAGCAACTCCACCAGCTAATTTAGCCAAACGTTCCTGTAATTTTTCTTTGTCATAATCAGAAGTAGTCGCTTCCATTTGACCTTTAATTTGGTTTACACGATTTTTAATCATGTCAGCTTCGCCAGCACCACTTACAATTGTAGTGTTGTCTTTATCGATAGTTACCTTTTTAGCAGTACCTAACATTTCGATTGTTGTGTTTTCAAGAGTATATCCTCTTTCTTCAGAAATAACAGTTCCACCAGTTAAGATAGCGATATCTTCTAGCATTGCTTTTCTTCTGTCTCCAAAACCAGGTGCTTTTACAGCAGCGATTTTTAAAGCTCCACGTAATTTATTTACAACCAACGTAGATAATGCTTCACCATCAACATCTTCAGCAATAATTAATAATGGTTTTCCAGATTGAGCAACTGGTTCCAAAACTGGTAATAATTCTTTTAGAGAAGAAACTTTTTTGTCATATAACAAAATATAAGGATTCTCTAATTCCACTTCCATTTTTTCAGAATTAGTAACAAAATACGGAGAAAGGTATCCTCTGTCAAATTGCATTCCTTCAACAACATCTACATAAGTATCTGTTCCTTTTGCTTCTTCAACAGTGATTACACCTTCTTTTCCAACTTTTGCGAAAGCAGTAGCGATTAACTCACCAATTACTTCGTCGTTATTTGCAGAGATTGATGCGATTTGCTTGATTTTTTCAGAATCACTTCCTACTACTTTAGCTTGTTTCGCTAAGTCAGCAACAATAGCTTCTACTGCTTTATCGATACCACGTTTCAAATCCATTGGATTTGCTCCTGCAGCAACGTTTTTTAATCCTTCTTTTACAATTGCTTGTGCTAAAACAGTTGCAGTTGTAGTTCCATCTCCAGCCAAATCATTGGTTTTTGACGCTACTTCTTTTACCATTTGAGCTCCCATGTTTTCTAACGGGTCTTTCAATTCAATTTCTTTAGCTACAGTAACACCATCTTTAGTTACCGTTGGTCCACCAAATGATTTTCCAATGATTACATTACGACCTTTTGGTCCTAAAGTAACTTTTACCGCATTTGCTAATGCATCAACACCACGTTTTAATCCGTCACGTGCTTCAATATCAAATTTTATATCTTTTGCCATTTCTTTAATTTCTTTAAAGTTTATTTTGTTTAAAGTTTCAAGTTTTCTTGATTCTTAATTTTTAGATTATTGCAAGAATATCATCTTCTCTCATTATCAAATAATCTTTTCCTTCTAATTTCAATTCAGTACCAGCATATTTTCCGTAAAGAACGCTGTCTCCAACTTTTACTGTCATTGTATGCTCTTTTGTACCATTACCAACTGCAACTACAGTTCCTTTTTGTGGTTTCTCTTTAGCAGTATCTGGAATAAAAATCCCTGACGCAGTTTTTGTTTCAGCAGCCACTGGTTCGATTAGAACGCGATCAGAAAGTGGTTTAATGTTTAAAGCCATGATTTTATTTTTTAATTTTATTAGTGTGTATTGAAAGTCAGAAATTATGCCATCCTTGTTGAACTGACATATTTTCTTATAAAAAATGCCAGCTTTGACAGGCTGGCATTTTTTAAAATATATGTGATGAATTATTTAGTAGCTGGTGCTTCTTGTACTGGTGTAACAGGTGTAACTGGAGCAGTAGTTCCTGTGTTTTCAATAATTTTAGAATCTGAGTCACTTAATGTTCCAGTGAAACTTAAACTTGATAATAATATTAAAGCGATTAGTATTGTCCCTAATGTCCAAGTACTTTTGTCTAAAAAGTCAGTTGTTTTTTGAACTCCACCTAACATTTGAGAACCTCCTAAAGTAGATGATAATCCTCCTCCTTTAGGGTTTTGAACCATTATTACTACAATCAATAGAAAACAAACTATTGTTATTAAAACTAAAAAAATTGAAAATGTACTCATTGTTTAATTATTATTTTGTTGTAAAATCTTAATATCCGTTATACGGTCTGCAAAGAAACTACTTTTTTCTGGATATTTCAAAATTAATATCTCATAAGCTTGAATGGCTTTTTGATATTTTTTTTGTTCTAAATATACCCTGGCCAAAGTTTCAGTCATTAATGAAGAATGATCGTCCTGATTTATATCAATTTTTACCGTAGAGGGAGTACCATGTTTAACTGGGGAGATCTTCGGGCTAGTTTCAATAAATTTATCTATTAATGCGGCTTTTTTCTTTTGGTGTTCGTTCTGTGGCTTGGAAACGCTGTCTATTTCGTTCTCTCTGTCGATAGGCTGAGTTCTGGATAATTGTAGCCATTCTTGAAAGGAGTGCTTTTCATTTTTCGAAAAATCTAAAGGAGTTCCAATGTTTAGCTTCTCTTCTGTTTCCGTTATATTTTCATTCGGTTCAACTGGAGAGGCTACTTTGATTGAACTAAGAATTGATTGCTCGACCGTATTTTTTTTAGGTTCTAATTTCTCTTGAGTAGTAATTATTTCGCTGTCAATTACATCAATATCAAGAAGCTCAAGTGCTTTTTTATCATATAACTTTTTTTGAATAGCAACAAAACCATCCGAAGTTATGAAGTCAAAAAGTACAGTTCTGTCTGTTGTGTGTGCAGCTGTAACTTTTAATGCAAAATTATACTTAAAACTATTTTGGTTGTATAGTCCTTTTAATCGCAAAGCTCTAGCGCTTTGAAAAAAAGGAAATTCATCCAATACTTTTTCTAAAGCTAAAGTTTGTTGCTCCGAAATAGTATTCGGTTTGTTAATTAAGGTCGTATAAGTAGTTGCGTTCATTTTTTGATTGCAGATTTCAGATTTTTTAAATCAAATTGCGAAGCGGAGTTTACCACTTTGCAAGAGATTCATTAAATATGTCTTGTGTGATTCTTTTAAAAATTTCTTCTAAGGCGTTATTTAAAGTAGATCCAGTAAGCTGTTGGGTAGCTGGAAAATCATAGTAGAATTCAAACGATTTTTCGAAATCATCGGCTTCTTTATTTCTATTAGTAAATCGAACGTTTACTCTTATTTTTAAACGGTTTTGGGAAGCTTGCTGGTCAGCGGTTGCCGTCATAGGGCTTATTCTATAATCGGTAATCTCTCCTTCATAAGTCAAATCTCCTCCACTTTTTACTAAATTTAGATTCGTTTGATTTTGGATAATGTCTTGCAAGGCAAGTGTAAATGTCCTGTCAATTCCCGGTTCGATCAATTCTGCATTGTTTTGGAAAAAGTTAACCTGAAATGTTTTTGCATCGATTTTTCCAGTTCCCGTAAAGTTATATACAGAACAGCTGTTTATCATAAATACTGTAAGTACTAATAGAAGACAATATATTTTTTTCATATAATAATAAATTCCAATTTTTTAAACCCCAAATTCCAATTTCTGTTTTCAAATGTACAATAATTGCATTTTGAAATTATTTTTTCTTTTTAAAGGTCAAATTGTTTAATCTTTCTATATAAAGTTCTTTCCGAAATCCCCAACTCATCCGCTGCTGCTTTTCGTTTTCCTTTGTTTTTTTCTAATGATTTCTTAATCATTTCTATCTCTTTTTGTTCTAATCTTAGGATTTCTTCTTCCTCTTCGACAGTTTCGGCAAATAGATAATTATCTTCATTCTCTTGATACGTTCCTTCATTGCTTTGGGTGGTAATCAGCGCTGTCCTTGGTTCTTCTTCAAAGTCGATTTCGCTATCGTTTTCTTTAGAACCATATATTTTTGTGATTAGGTTTTTATTGGTCTCCTGAACTTTTGAACTGCCATTTTCCATTAACTCTAACGTAAGTTTTTTTAGATCATGTAAATCACTTTTCATGTCAAAAAGGACTTTGTACAAAATTTCACGTTCGTTACTAAAGTCGCTCTCGCTTTTTTTATTTTTTATTACAGAAGGCAAATTGCTGCCTTCCACAGGTAAATAAGAGTGTAAAATGGGAGCAGTAATATCGCGATTGGTTTCTAAAACAGAAATTTGTTCAGCTACATTTCGCAGCTGACGAATGTTTCCGCTCCAGCGAAACTTTTGCAAAACCTGCACTGCGCCTTCATCCAGTTTCAATGGAGGCATCTTGTATTTGAAAGCAAAATCAGCAGCAAATTTTCTAAATAATAAATGAATATCATCTTTTCTGTCTCGCAATGGCGGTAGTAGAATATCCACGGTGCTTAAACGATAATACAAGTCTTCTCTAAATTTCCCTTTTTCGATAGCATCAAATAAATTGACATTAGTCGCCGCTACAATTCTCACATCAGTTTTTTGAACTTGGGAAGAACCTACTTTTATAAATTCACCATTTTCAAGTACACGAAGTAATCGCACCTGAGTGGTTAGTGGTAATTCACCAACTTCGTCCAAAAAGATCGTTCCACCATCAGCTACTTCAAAATAACCTTCACGTGTTGCTGTTGCGCCTGTAAATGCCCCTTTTTCATGTCCAAAAAGTTCACTGTCAATCGTTCCTTCAGGTATGGCGCCACAGTTCACTGCAATGTATTTTCCATGTTTTCTATGCGAAAGGGAATGTATGATTTTTGGAACACTTTCTTTCCCAACACCACTTTCTCCAACCACCAATACTGAAATATCAGTAGGAGCAACCTGAATGGCTTTTTCTATCGCACGATTAAGCTTCGGGTCATTACCGATAATCTCAAATCGTTGTTTTATAGCTTGAACTGTATCCATGTTCTATATTGTTTAAAGTCGTTTTGTTTAAAGTTTAAAGTTGGCCAATTGAGGAAAACTTTAAACTTTACACTTTATACTTTTTTTTAATTCATTTCACTTAACCCTACTGCTTCTCCTTTTAAAGTTCCACTTGTGCAGTTTGTGATTTTAACATTCACAAAATCACCTATCTTATAATTCTCTTTTGGGAAAACCACAGTAATGCTTTGTGAGTTCCTTCCAGAAAATTCTTCTGTGGATTTTTTCGAAACTTTCTCTACTAAAACTTCTACCGTTTGTCCGATAAATTCTTCAGAGCGCAACCAAGCGTGTTTTTGTTGCAAGTCTACAATTTCCTGCAATCTTCGCGCTTTGATTTCTTCGCTAACATCATCTTCCATTTTTCTTCCAGCCAAAGTTCCAGGTCTTTCAGAGTAGGAATACATATAGCCAAAGTTGTATTTTACATACTCCATCAAACTCAAAGTATCTTGGTGATCTTCTTCTGTCTCCGTTGGGAAACCTGCAATCATATCTTGAGAGATAGATCCGTTTGGAATGATAGTTCTAATTTTATCAATCAATGTCATGTATTCTTCACGACTATGCAAGCGATTCATTTCTTTCAATATTCTATTACTTCCTGATTGAACCGGTAAATGAATGTGTTTACAGATATTTGGATGTTTTGCAATTACGTGCAATACACTTTCGTGCATGTCTTGTGGATTAGAAGTCGAAAATCGGATTCTCATTTTTGGAAAACCAACAGCGACCATTTCTAATAATTGGTCAAAATCAACTGCGGTTGCTTTTTGCATTTCAGAAGCGGTTGCGAAATCTTTTTTCAATCCGCCACCGTACCAAAGGTAACTGTCGACATTTTGTCCAAGAAGTGTGATTTCTTTGAACCCTTTATCCCATAAATCCTGAATTTCGGACATTATACTTTGTGGTTCACGGCTGCGTTCGCGTCCGCGTGTAAAAGGTACTACACAAAACGTGCACATATTGTCACAACCACGCGTAATAGAAACCAAAGCGGTTATTCCGTTACTCATTAATCGAACTGGCGAAATATCACCGTAAGTTTCGTCTTTCGATAAAATCACATTGATGGCGTCGCGTCCTTCTTCTACTTCTGCTAATAAATTAGGTAAATCTTTATAGGCATCAGGACCTACAACAAGGTCCACAATTTTTTCTTCTTCCAGAAACTGACTTTTTAATCGTTCTGCCATGCAGCCCAAAACCCCAACTTTCATTTTTGGGTTAATGCGCTTCACAGCATTATATTTTTCTAAACGCTTTCTTATTGTTTGTTCTGCTTTATCACGAATGGAACAGGTATTTACCAAAACCAAATCAGCTTCTTCTAGAATTTGAGTGGTGTTGTATCCGTTTCCAGACAATATGGAAGCTACAATTTCACTGTCTGAAAAATTCATCGCACAGCCATAGCTTTCTATAAAGAGTTTTTTAGTATTCTCAGATTTATTTTCTAACACAAGACTTTCGCCTTGTTTGCTTTCTTCAATTATCTTTTCCATCTTATTTTTTCAGGGCACAAAGATAAGGTAATTGCAACAGATATGACAAGATGTCAGATGAAGATTTAACAATGTTTTTGGTTTTTATTTCTAATGTGGGTTCGAATATAAGTGTGGAGTTATTTGGTTGGACTGAATCTTCGATGACCTACTTTAGTGACGGTATTTTCTCTTCAGAAAATATTTGTAGAAGTTTGATAGATCTTGAAATTGAATTATAATTTTTTTATTATGTTAATAAAAAAGGAATTGTGTAAATAAATGTTAAAATTATATAATGTTTTCTCAGAATAAATGTGTTAAATTTGGATTATAACTAAAATGTATTATTTAATTTAAACAAATTTTGACATGAAACAGTTTTTAAAAATCATCGGGGATTCAAAAAATTATTTAGCGATCGGCGCACTTTTCTTTTTTCAAAGTGTTTTGTGGGCGCAAGAAGACAAAAAAGTGGATGTTAATTTAACCGTGGGAGAAGCAGGGAGCAATTGGTATGCAGAGCCCTGGATGATAGTTGTAGGTGTTGCCGTTTTTATCATAATTATAGTTGCACTGGTAAGAGGTAAAGGCGGGAAATAAAAGATAAAGCTTTTCAGATAAATACAGGTATGAATGAGTCTTTTTAAAGGATGTGTTTATACCTGTTTGTATTTTATATAATTGTGGTTAACCTGAGTTATGTTGAGGATTTCGTTCCTGATTTTTTATTTCATTAAAATAAACAACCCTTTCAGAGTTTGCAACTCTGAAAGGGTTTGTATCAGGAATAGAAACCCTGAACAGATATTTCTTTAACATGTTTCATTAATTGTTATTGTATTCTATATTCAGCTAAAAGGAATCCGTTGGCAATTTTTTTAAAGGCTGCCATTTGATTTTGCTTCCATGTTTCATCATGCGCTAATTCTAGTGCTAATAAGTCGCATACTTTTTCAGAAGATTCAATAGCAGCTCGAGCGTCTAAAAATAATAGTCGAACTCGCCTTGCCAAAACATCGTCTATTGTTCTTGCCATTTCATAACGAATCGCCCAGGCTACTTCTGCCATAGTATAGTCGTAGGCTGGATGTAATTTCTCTCTTAACTCGGGTTGTTTGTTTTGCAACGCTATTATTTCAGCTAGGTCAGTTCCATAAATATATAGATGATCTTGCCGATCTATTTCGGACGTTTTTTTGTTTCCGTGAATCGCAATATCTTTAGTTTTACACTCTTTTTTCGGTAATTGATGTACGATTATAGCTTTGTCAACAGTGTCCTGCGCCATTTCTCTGTAGGTAGTCCATTTTCCTCCAGTTATTGTTATTAGTCCAGTTTTGGAGACGATAACCTTATGACTTCTGGAAATTTCTTTGGTACTTTCACCTTCTTTCTCAGGTGCTGCAAGCGGTCTTAGTCCTGCAAAAAGTGATAATACGTGAGAACGATCAGGTTTTTTAGATAAGTATTTTTGAGCGTTCTCTAAGAGAAATGCTATTTCTTTTTCTAAAGCAATTGGTTCAAAACTTGATTTTTTCACTTCGGTATCGGTTGTTCCAATAATTATTTTTCCGTGCCAAGGCAGTACAAACAGCACTCTTCCATCAGTCGTTTTCGGAATCATCAAAGCGTGATCACTTTGTAAAAATGATTTGTCAAAAACTAAATGAATTCCTTGACTTGGAACAATGAATTTTTTATAGTTGGCCGCATTCATTTTCATAATTGAATTGGTAAAAACCCCAGTTGCGTTGATTACCGCCTTGCCATAAATCTTATGTTTCTCGCCAGATTCTTGATCTTCAATCTCAATACCGATTATTTTGTGGTTGTCATCTTTAATTAGGTCAATGACTTTCATGTAATTTAAAACGCAGGCGCCATTTTCCACTGCGGTTTGTGCTAAATTTATTGCCATTCGGGCGTCGTCAAACTGTCCGTCATGATAAATAATACCTTCTTTTAATCCTTTTTGTAGCACAGTAGGGAGAAACTCAATTGTTTTTTTCTTCGAAATGCATTTCGATTTTCCAAAACTTAGACTGCCTGCCATCAAATCATATAAAATTAGGCCAAAGCTGTACATAAAGCCACTCCAGTAATTGTAAATTGGTATAACAAAAGACTGGTTCGATACTAAATGCCCGGCATTTCGAGCCATTATTTCTCTTTCTTTTAAGGCTTTCCTCACCAAAGAGATATTTCCTTGTTCTAAATAACGGACTCCACCATGAACTAATTTGGTGCTTCGGCTTGAGGTACCTTTTGCAAAATCCATCGCTTCTAACAAAACCGTCTTGTAACCCCTGCTTGCTGCATCGACGGCGATACCTAAACCACTGGAACCGCCACCTATTATAATGACATCCCAACTTTCGGTTTGTTGGAATTTTTCCAATTGTTCTGATCGTTTCATTTCTAAGTTTTAACCACGCTATTTTGGTTAACGAAGTAAACCTAATGAAATAAATTGAGACAAAAAAACAGTCGTTTCCCTTCATTATATATAGATGTTTGTGGATTTAATTATTTTAAAAATGACTTCATAATCTCTATATTTAAAAAAAATAGATACTTTTGTTGCAGAAAAATAGAGCAATGGCAAAGAATTTAGTTATAGTTGAGTCCCCTGCAAAGGCGAAAACAATCGAGAAATTTTTAGGTAGTGATTTTCAAGTGGAGTCAAGTTACGGGCATATTGCCGACTTGCCTTCCAAAGAAATAGGAGTAGATGTAGAGAACGGATTTAAACCTAAATATGAAGTTTCATCGGATAAGAAAGCCTTAGTTACCAAGTTGAAAGGATTAGCTAAAAAAGCCGAAATGGTTTGGTTAGCAAGTGATGAGGATCGCGAGGGTGAGGCTATTTCTTGGCATCTTGCCGAAGAATTAAAATTAGATAAAGCGAAAACAAAACGAATTGTATTTCACGAAATTACCAAAACTGCAATTCTAAAAGCAATTGATAATCCGCGTGAAATTGATTATAATTTAGTAAACGCACAACAGGCGCGTCGCGTTTTAGACCGTTTAGTGGGTTATGAATTGTCTCCTGTTTTATGGAGAAAAATTAAGGGCGGACTTTCAGCCGGTCGTGTGCAATCTGTTTCTGTTCGCTTAATTGTGGAGCGTGAGAGAGATATTCAAAATTTTAATGCAGTAGCCAGTTATTCAATTGTTGCTGAGTTTACCAATGAGTCAGGAAAATCATTCAAAGCAAAACTTCCTAAGAATTTCAATACAAAAAAAGAAGCCGAAGATTTTTTAAATAAAAATATAGGTTCTACTTATAAAGTTTCTGATTTAGAAACAAAACCAACAAAAAAGTCACCTACAGGACCTTTTACTACTTCGACTTTACAGCAAGAAGCAGCAAGGAAATTGTATTTGCCTGTGGGGATTACAATGCAATTAGCACAACGTTTATATGAGGCCGGACTTATTACTTATATGAGAACGGATAGTGTGAATCTTTCTAAGGACGCTATGGATGCTGCTCAAGCTGAAATCATTAAATCTTACGGAAAGGAATTTTCTTTTCCTCGAACTTTTACTAACAAAAGTAAAGGGGCACAGGAGGCGCATGAGGCGATTCGACCTACAGATATGTCGCGTCATACCGTAAATATCGATAGAGATCAAGCGCGTTTATATGATTTGATCTGGAAAAGAACTTTGGCTTCACAGATGAGTGATGCAAAGCTGGAAAGAACAAACGTAAAAATTGAAGCTAATAATCATAAAGAGGTTTTTACAGCTTCTGGTGAGGTTTTACTTTTTGAAGGTTTCTTGAAAGTGTACTTAGAAGGTCATGATGACGATGAGGAAGAGCAAGAAGGAATGTTGCCTGCGATGAAAGTCAATGAAAAATTGCAGAACAATTACATTACCGCAACAGAGCGTTACTCAAGAGCTCCGGCTCGTTATACTGAAGCTTCTTTGGTAAAGAAACTGGAAGAATTAGGAATTGGTCGTCCATCTACTTATGCTCCTACTATTTCGACAATTATCAACAGAAATTATGTTGAGAAAGGAAATCTTGACGGTCAAGAGCGCAATTACACGCAGCTTACATTGCAGTCTAATAAAGTAGGGGAGAAGTTACTTAAAGAAAATACAGGTTCTGATAAAGGAAAATTAGTTCCAACAGATATAGGAACCATCGTTACTGATTTCTTGGTTAAGAATTTTGGAAATATCTTAGATTATAATTTTACTGCCAAAGTAGAACAGGATTTTGATGAGATTGCCGAAGGAAATGTGAACTGGACAGAGATGATGCAGGAATTCTATGATAAATTTCATCCAACAGTTAAAGATGTTGAAGCTAATGCTGAGAGAGAAAGTGGAGAAAGAATTCTAGGAAAAGATCCAGTGAGTGGAAAACAAGTCTCTGTTCGTTTAGGGAAATTTGGTCCTATGGCGCAAATTGGAGAAGCAGATGATGAAGAGAAAAAATTCGCCAGTTTATTAACGGAGCAAAATATTGGAAACATCACTTTAGAAGAAGCTTTAAACTTGTTTTTACTTCCTAAAAATCTAGGACAATATAAAGATGAAGAAGTTGAGGTGAGTAATGGTCGTTATGGTCCATACATTCGTCATGGCGCTGCTTTTGTATCGTTACCAAAAGGGGAGAATCCATTAGATGTAGATTTTAATAGAGCTAAAGAATTAATTGATGAGAAAGCAATTGCTGATGCACCGATTGCTCAATATAAGGGTGAAGGTGTTCAGAAAGGTGTTGGTCGTTTTGGTCCTTTCATCAAATGGAACGGTTTGTTTATTAATGTGAGTAAGAAATACGATTATGATAATTTATCACAATTAGATATTGAAGCATTGATAGAAGATAAGTTACAGAAAAACATAGATAAAGTTTTACATAACTGGGAAGAAGAAGGAATTCTTGTCGAAAAAGCACGTTGGGGGCGCTCTGTTATAACCAAAGGAAAGATCAAAATTGAACTTCCTAAAGAAGTTGATGCCACAAAACTGACATTGGCAGAAGTTCAAGAAATGATAGCTAAGAAGACACCTGCTAAAAAAGCGGCTGCCAAAAAAGCGCCAGCTAAGAAAGCAGCAGTTAAAAAACCAGCGGCGAAAAAACCTGTAGCAAAAAAGAAATAAAATGGAATTCGATTTTTTAAAGCCTAACGATACTGAAATTCTTGAATTGGTTCAAGGACTGACTTCTCAGCAATTGGGAAGTAAAATTGTATTTCATACTAAAGACCAGTTTCCAGATTTAAACAAGATAAATATCGCTGTAATTGGAGTTCTCGATAATCGCGGAAGTGGTAGAGAAAGTGAAACAGTAGATTTATATCCAATTCGTAAAGAATTATACACGATGTTTCCTGGGAATTGGGATGCCTCAATCGCCGACTTAGGAGATATTTTGCCAGGAGATTCTATAGAGGATACTTATTTTGCTTTGCGAAAAGTAGTTTCTAATTTAACTAAGAAAAAAATTATACCTATAGTTATCGGTGGTTCTCAAGATTTGACCTTTGCGCTATACCGTGCATTTGACGAGCTGGAGCAAATGGTAAATTTAGTTTCAATTGATAGTAAGTTCGATTTTGGTAAAGAAAATGATGAGGTATCCGCCTCTTCTTACTTGACTAAAATAATAATAGACGAGCCAAATAATCTGTTTAACTATTGTAATATCGGATATCAGACTTATTATAATTCACAAGAAGAGATCGATTTAATCGAAAAGTTGTTTTTTGATGGCTACCGTTTAGGAGAGATTTCTAACAACATTGCCTTAGCTGAGCCTGTCTTTAGAGATGCAGACGTCGTAAGTCTTGATTTGAATTCGGTAAAATCATCAGATTCCGGTAATTTTAGTCCGTTTGCGCCAAATGGTTTTAACGGAAAAGAAATATGCTCTTTGTCACGATACGCTGGAATAAGTGATAAAGTATCTATTTTTGGTATCTTTAACCATAATAATTCAGCTCAAGAAGCTGTTTTGATTGCGCAGATAATTTGGTATTTTATAGAAGGATTTCATTATCGATCGAATGAATATCCTTTTGGAAGTCGGGAAAATTATATAAAATATAGTGTTCCTCTGGAAGAAGAAACGCTTGTTTTTCATAAAAGTGATAAAACGGACAGATGGTGGATTGAGATACCATTTATTTCAAATGGAAGTAATAAATTAAAAAGAAATACGTTATTACCTTGTTCTTATGATGAATATCTAGGCGCATGCAATCAGGAATTACCAGAGAGATGGTGGAAAGCACAACGTAAAAACAGCATTTAAAACCATTGTTTTTTATACAACTAAATTAATTTTCAAAAAAACAATCTTTGGATTAAAAATATTGTTTTTTTGGAAATTAATAAATAGGTTTACAAACGTTAAAATTAATGAATATATAACCCGCATTTATATGAAGAAGTTCATTGCATTTATGGCAATATTAGCGCTGTTAGTCGGTTGTGGTAAATCAGGCGACAAAGGGGAATTGGTCGGAGTTAAGGGAGGTAAATGGCATCCTGAGAAGCCTTATGGTATGACTTTGGTGCCTGGTGGCGCTTTTACTATGGGTAAATCTGATGAAGATGTAGCTGCAGTTCAAGATGCTACAACAAAGACCGTAACCGTTAGGTCATTCTATATGGATGAAACTGAAATCACAAATTCTGAATACCGTCAATTCGTGGAATGGGTAAAAGACTCTACAATGCGAGTGCGATTAGCTATTCTTGCAGACATGAGTGGTATAACGGCTGGAGATGCAAAAGGTAAAGGAAAAAATGCAGGTAGTATAGGAGATTTTGCTTTCAATGATTCAGATCCTGAAAAAATGACTGCTTACGATAAATACATGTATGATAACTATTATAGTATTGGTACAGATGACGATCCTTATGCTGGAAGAAGACTTAATAAAAAAGTAAAATTAATTACTGACCCTAAATTATATCCAGATGAGTATTATGTAGAGGTAATGGACTCTATGTATTTACCAATAGAGGCGTCTTATAATGGTTTAAGAACTATCGATGTTGATAAATTAAAATTTCGTTATTCTTGGATGGATATTCAAGCTGCTGCAAAGGCTAAAGTAGGGAAAAGAAAAGATTTTATAAAAACGGAAGAAGTAAAAGTGTATCCTGATACTACAGTATGGATTAAAGATTTTGCCTATTCTTATAATGAACCAATGCACAATGATTATTTCTGGCATAAAGCTTACGGCGATTACCCAGTAGTTGGTGTGAAATGGACTCAAGCAAAAGCTTTTTGTGCTTGGAGAACTCTAAATAAAAATAGTTATATCAAATCAAAGAAGAAAGGTCGTGATCAAATTAATTCATTTAGATTGCCAACAGAAGCAGAATGGGAATATTCTGCAAGAGGAGGTTTAGAGTCAGCAACATATCCATGGGGTGGGCCTTATACTAAAAATGATAGAGGTTGTTTTCTGGCAAACTTTAAACCGAATAGAGGTGATTATGCCGCTGATGAAGCACTGTATACAGTAGAAGCTAAATCATATGAGCCAAATGGTTATAATCTATATAATATGGCAGGAAATGTTTCTGAGTGGACAGATTCTTCATATGACCCTAATGCTTATGAATATGTTTCCTCAATGAATCCAAATGTATTAGATGCGTCTAATAAACGTAAGGTAGTTCGTGGTGGATCATGGAAAGACGTTGCTTATTTCCTACAAGTAAGCACAAGAGATTTCGAATATGCTGATTCTGCTCGCAGTTTTATCGGTTTTAGAACTGTTCAGGATTACATGGGATTGCAAACAACCGGAAACGGAAAGAAAGTTAAAAACAGATAAAAAACAACCTCCTTAAATCAAAAAAATTATGGCATTATTAAGTAAAAAAGCAATGAATTTCGCATATGGAATGGGTGCAGCAGTTGTAATCATAGGTGCTTTATTTAAAATCACACATTTTGAACTTGGACCTTTAACAGGTACTTTGATGCTTTCGATCGGACTGTTAACTGAAGCCTTAATTTTTGCATTATCTGCATTTGAGCCTGTGGATAAAGATTTAGATTGGACATTGGTATATCCTGAGTTGTCTAATGGTGTCAAAGGAGAAACTAAAAAAAGAGTGGAAACTCCTTCAGATTCGCAAGGGATGTTATCCCAAAAGTTAGATGCGATGCTTAAAGAAGCTAAAATTGATGGAGAATTAATGTCAAGTTTAGGAAGTAGTATCAAAAATTTTGAATCAGCTGCAAAAAGTATTGCTCCAACAGCTGAATCTATGGCTTCTACTAAAAAATACAGTGAAGAGTTAACTGTGGCTGCAGCGCAAATGGAATCGTTAAATAGTTTGTATAAAGTGCAATTGCAAAGTGCTTCTAGAAATGCTCAAATTAATGAAGAAGTTCTTGAAAACAATATGAAGTTAAAAGAACAAATGCAATCGCTGACAACAAACTTATCATCATTAAACAATGTTTATGGTGGAATGCTTTCTGCAATGGGAAATAAAGGATAATTAGTTTCGAACTATACAAATAACAACTAACTAATTAGTAGAAAATATGGCAGGAGGAAAACTAACCCCTAGACAGAAGATGATTAACCTAATGTATTTGGTTTTTATCGCTATGTTGGCAATGAATGTATCAAAGGAAGTTATTTCAGGTTTTGGATTGATGAATGAAAAATTTGAAGCCTCAAATGAAAGTTCTAAACTATCTAACGACCAATTATTAACTGCGTTAGATGCCAAGGCAGCTGAAGCAAAAGGAGAATTCATAATAGCAGCCGAAACTGCTCATAAAGTAAAATCAATAACCGATAATTTCTTTAATTATATAGCAGACTTAAAATTACAAGCGACTAAAGGTTTTGAAGTAGACCCAGAAACTGGAAAGTTACCCTATGAAGACATGGACAAAGGGGATAATATAGATGACTGGTTTGTAGGTGAAGGCTATTCGAAAAAAGGAAAAGAAATTGAAGCTGCAATAAATAAGTATAAGGCAGATATGAAGACTGCTTTAGGTACGGATCGAAAATATGCTTCTATAATTAAAGAAGTTGAGAGTAAATTTGATATTTCTGACGTGAAGAATAAAGAAGGGTTACAAGATAAATTCTTATCATATCATTTTAAAAACTTCCCTGCTATTGCTACTGTAGCTAAGCTTTCAACTTGGCAAAATGATATTAATAAAGCGGAATCTGATGTATATAGTTCTGCTCTAGGAAAAGCGGCGGTTGCTGCGGCTTCTTACAGTAATTATCAAGCAATCGTGGTGTTGGATAAAAATGCTTATTTTCAAGGAGAAGCTGTTACTGGTAAAGTGGTTCTTGGTAGATATGATGATAATACAAAACCAACATCTTTTTCTGGTCCAGGAAAAATTGTTAATGGACAAGCGGTGATTTCGATGACTGCTGGAGGTGTAGGAGAGCAAAAAATTGCTGGACAGTTTGCTTTTCTTGAAGACGGTAAAACGGTTCCTTTAAAATTTGAAGGTAAATATGTGGTTGTACCAAGACCTAATTCAGCTACAATATCTGCAGATAAAATGAACGTAGTGTACAGAGGAGTTGTAAATCCAATGTCGATTTCATTTGCAGGAATTGCTGATAGTGATGTTTCTGCATCTGCTCCTGGTTTAACTAAAGTAGGTAATGGAAAATACAACATGAGTCCAGGTAGTGGAAATGAAGTTGTAATTAGCGTAACAGGTAAAATGTCTGATGGGAAAGTTGCAACAGATAGAAAAGCATATAGAATTAAAGGTATTCCTAGTCCAACTGGAACTATTAGAGGAGAAACGGGAGTTGTAAAAGGTCCTAAATCGAACTTAGAAATTGCTACCATTGGAGCTAAACTAGAAGATTTTGACTTTGAAGTTGGTTTAAACGTTGTTGGTTTTAATTTAAAAGTATCAGGTCAAGGAACTGTGGTAGTGCAAGGTGATAAATTGAATGCACAATGTAAGGCTGTGCTTGCTAAAGCAGGTAGAGGTGACCAAGTTACAATTTCAGAAATTAAAACAAAACTTGTTGGAGCGGGTAGTTATTTATTGCCAAGAACGTCTGCGGTTATTTTTGAAATACAATAAAACGTAAGTTGCCGGAGAGAGGTTACTTCAATATTTATAATCATATTATGAT
The DNA here is from genome assembly GCF_008033395.2 of Flavobacterium sp. XN-5. Classification (NCBI taxonomy): domain Bacteria; kingdom Pseudomonadati; phylum Bacteroidota; class Flavobacteriia; order Flavobacteriales; family Flavobacteriaceae; genus Flavobacterium; species Flavobacterium sp. XN-5. The sequence continues at coordinate 279,254 of NZ_VOGZ02000001.1, read as the reverse complement.
GAATGTTAGAAATTTTTTAATAGTTGTTATATCCATTACTGGAGGTTTTGCATCATATGCACAATCTAATTTGCTAAATGCAAAAACACCAGATGAGATAGGTCTTAAAACTGCGGCACAACTCATATCAGACAATGATAGACCATTGGCTTATGGTTATGTACATGATAGAGATATTTTGATGGGTAAAACCGTTTGGGAGATAATAGATTTGAGTGAAAAAATTAATTTCGCTCTGTATTTTCCAATCGATACTGCTAACATTGGCTCTGATAGACGTTCCTTGTATGACGTATTGACAAAGGCTGTAAGAAGCGGTGAAATTACTGAAGTTTATACAGACAGTTATTTTAATACTAAAAAATCATTTCAAGATATTCAATCGTCATTGAGTCGTATTGATACAACGGATGTAGGTAGAGAGCAAGTAAATGCAGGTTCAAGTGTGTCTCCGGAATATATTTTAAGATCTGATATTACGGCACAAGACGTTACGCAGTATAAAATAAAAGGATACTGGTATTTTGACAAACGTCAAAGTGAATTAAAATACCGTTTGTTAGGTATTTGTCCAGTAACTCCTGATGTTTATTCTATGAACAGTGATGAGAAAGATTATATCGAATTATTCTGGATTTTCTTCCCTGCTGCTAGGGAGGTTTTACATGAAGCAAAAGCTTTTAATGATAAGAATTCAGCAATGCCAATTTCTTTTGACCAAATATTGAACTCTAGACGTTTTAATAGCGTAATCTATAAAGAAGAAAATGTTTACGGTGATAGGTCTATTGATGAATACATGAAAGACAATGCACAGAATCAATTGTTAGAATCTGATCGTGTGAAAGAAAAAATACGTGATTTTGAATCAGATATGTGGAATTATTAATTTCATGTCTTAATATAATAGGAGAAACTCTTATCGGAAGCGATAAGAGTTTTTTTTATGTCAGTTTCGTAAAGTGTGTTCTTTAATTGTTCTTTCTTTGTATTTTATTTTAACGGTTACTTTTATAGTATGATTGATTATTTAATAATAGGTTCTGGGCTCGCAGGTATTGGATTTTCTGAAATAGCTTTACAGAATAATAAGAGTATTTTGTTAATGGATAATAATTCACAAAACTCTTCGAAGATTGCTGGAGGTTTATACAATCCTGTTATTCTTAAACGTTTCAGTGAAGTATGGCAGGCACAAGAGCAGTTAGTGGTAATGAAGGAGTTTTACAGGACGCTTGAAGATAAACTGAAGACGCAGGTGGATTTTAAAAAGCCAATTTTAAGGAAGTTCTTTTCTATCGAAGAACAAAATAATTGGTTTGCAGCCTCAGATAAAGTTGCATTGGCGCCATTTTTATCTACCGATTTAATAACAAAAAAATATTCCGGAATTGATTCGCCCTATAATTATGGTGAAGTATTACAGACGGGATATGTTGATACAGCTGTCCTTTTAGAAAGATATAGAGATTATCTTTTTAGGAATAATTTATTTCTTGAAGAGTCCTTTGATTATGACTTGTTGGAGGCTATACCAGGAGGTATTCGATATAAAGAAGTCGAAGCTAGACATATTATTTTTGCAGAAGGATTTGGGCTGCATGCTAACCCGTATTTTAATCATTTACCTCTTGACGGTACAAAAGGGGAGTTGTTTATCATAAAAGCTCCTGAGCTTGATCTCGATGTTATTGTGAACACTAGCGTCTTTATTTTGCCATTGGGAGACAATCTCTTCAAAGTGGGTGCGACTTACAACTGGAAAGATAAAACGGACTTGGTTACAGAAGAAGGGAAACAGGAGTTAATTGATCGAATTAAGGAAATTATTAGCTGTGATTTTGAAATAATCAAACACTTTGCCGGAGTTCGTCCAACAGTAAAAGACAGAAGGCCCTTAGTAGGAACTCATTCCGAGTACGCTGCAATTCACATCCTCAACGGTTTAGGGACAAGAGGAGTGATTTTAGGCCCTTCAATGGCTAAGGCTTTGTATGATTCTTTAGAAAATAATATCCCTTTGGATTCCACAATCGACATCAAAAGATTTATTCCTAAATCGCAGCGATAATCGAGTTATTGTTTAAAATCAGGATCATAAGAGACAAACATATTAATATAGATGTTTCGTGCCCATCGCAATACAAACGGAAATAATAGAATAAGGGAGACTATTATCGAAATAAAAGCCACTTTTAGAGAGGAATGTAATAGAACATACGAGATTATAAAAGCAGCTGTCCCAACAGCAACATTTAGTCCATAACTTACATACATTGCGCCATAAAAGAACGAAGGTTCAATTTGGTATTTCAATCCGCAATGACTGCAATTTTCGTGCATTTTTAAAATATTACCTAAATGAAGTGGATTTGGGTCCGAATACATGCTCTCTTTCTGACATTTCGGACAAGTTCCTGTTAAAATGCTATATAATTTGGATCCTTTTTTTAACATTTGCAAAAAATTTAATTTTTCCTTTTTTTGGAGTCGTAAATTTACGAATTCGTAAAGGAATAAAATCATAATACATGCTTAATATACATAATTTATCTGTGTCGTTTGGAGGTTCTTATTTATTTGAAGAAGTTACCTTTCGATTAGGTGCCGGAGATCGTGTTGGTCTTGTTGGAAAAAATGGTGCAGGTAAATCGACAATGCTAAAAATTTTAGCAAAAGATTTTGCTCCTGATTCAGGAAGTATCGCGCAGGAAAAAGAAGTGAGAATGGGTTTTTTGCGTCAGGATATTGATTTTGAGCAAGGAAGAACGGTACTTGAAGAGGCTTATGAAGCATTTACAGATATTAAAGTTGTTGAGAAAAAACTAGAGGAAATCAATCATTTATTAGTCACTCGTACCGATTATGAAAGTGATGAGTACAGCCAAATTATTGAAGATTTATCTGATTATACCCATCGTTTTGAATTATTGGGTGGTTATAACTATGTTGGAGATACAGAAAAAATCCTTTTAGGACTTGGTTTTAAAAGAGATGTTTTCAACAATCAAACCGAGACTTTCTCTGGTGGATGGCGTATGCGTATTGAATTAGCGAAGTTGTTATTGCAAGCTAATGATGTTCTGTTGCTGGATGAGCCTACGAATCACTTGGATATCGAGAGTATCATTTGGTTAGAAAGTTTCTTGCGTAATTATCCAGGGGTTGTGGTAATCGTATCTCACGATAAGATGTTTTTAGATAATGTAACTAATAGAACCATTGAGATTTCACTTGGAAAAGCTTATGATTTCAATAAGCCTTATTCTCAATATCTAGAATTGCGTCATGAAATACGAGAAAAGCAGTTGGCTACGCAAAAAAATCAAGCCAAAAAAATAGAAGAAACAGAAAAATTAATCGAAAAATTCCGTGCTAAGGCTTCCAAAGCTTCCATGGCACAATCGATGATTAAAAAATTAGATAAAGTAGAACGTATTGAGGTTGATGAAGATGATAATTCAGTGATGAATATTTCGTTTCCACTTTCTAAAGTTCCAGGAAGAGTTGTTATAGAAGCAGATCATGTTACTAAAAGCTACGGTGATAAAACGATTTTAAAAGACATTTCATTGTTGGTAGAACGTGGGAGCAAGATTGCATTTGTTGGTCAAAATGGTCAAGGAAAATCTACTTTCATTAAAGCGATCGTCAATGAATTTGAATATGAAGGAGATATAAAGTTAGGACACAATGTGCAAGTAGGTTATTTTGCGCAAAATCAAGCGGAATATCTAGACGGAGAGATTACTTTATTGCAAACCATGGAAGATGCAGCTTCAGATACTAATCGTTCAAAAGTGCGCGATATGCTGGGGTCATTCTTGTTTCGTGGCGACGATGTTGAGAAAAAGGTAAAAGTACTTTCAGGAGGAGAAAGAAACCGTCTGGCACTTTGTAAATTGCTTTTGCAGCCTATAAATGTGTTGGTAATGGATGAGCCTACAAATCACTTAGATATTAAATCTAAGAACGTTTTGAAAGCTGCCTTACAAAAATATGAGGGAACTTTACTTCTAGTTTCGCACGATAGAGATTTCCTTCAAGGAATGTCAAACATCGTTTATGAGTTTAGAGATCAAAAAATAAAAGAATATTTAGGAGATGTGAACTACTTCTTAGAGCAACGTAATTTAGAAAATATGCGTGAGGTCGAGAAGAAAGATGCACTTAAAGCGGCAGCTCCAAAAGACAGTAATAAAGCTTCATATGAGGAGCAAAAGAAGGGAAAAGCATTACAGAATCGCTTGAGCAAGATTGAAAGTCAAATTAAGCAATTAGAAAAAGACATTCAGCATGATGATAAAATGTTAGCTTCAAATTACAATAAAAATATCGAAGATGCCTCTTTCTTTAAAGCTTACAATAAAAAGAAGGCAGAGCTTGATAAATTACTTTTGGACTGGGAAATCGTTCAAGAAGAAATTGATAAAGCATAAGTAATGGATAGTAATAGTTAGGAGCTATTTCCAGCTGTTCACTTCATCCTTTCTAGTCTCGTTTATTTTTTTCTAAATCCTAAAAGGAGCTTCCCCTGGTCGCTCTTTTAGTCTAAGAAAAAATATAACGAGGCTGTAAAAGGATTTCATTGCCATCTGGGCTACTGAATCCTTGCATGAAATAATCTTTCCTTTACGAAATTAGACCAGCCTTCTTAGAGTGAGAAATCGCTTGTGCACTATTTTTAAAATAACAAACCGCAACCTCTAATGTCTCCAGATTTTGCAACACCTTAATAACTTTTGCTTTTTTATATTTCCCGGTTTGTCTTATGTAAACCGCTTTTACGGTCAATGGAAAAATCTTGCTAATGGCCTCATATAGAAAAGGATCATGCTGAGAATCGTCTCCTATTAAGACGTATTTTAGACTTGGGTAAAATTCTAAAATATGTTTGATTTTTTCAAATTTGTGATTGTGGCCGCCTCTTCCTGTCCATAAAAAATTTGTCAAACTGGTTTTGATGTCCTTTAACAGCAAGACAGCTTTAGGTAATTTGTGGATTTCGGTAAAAAGTACTAAAAAACGATACAAATTCCACTCACTGCTCGAAACATAGAAAAAAGCATTACGCTCTCCTGAATTAGTTCTTCCGGCCGAACTTAATGCCTGAAAATGTGGAACAACATCTTCAAAAACTTTTCTAGAGTGGACATTTCGAAATAAAAGATGGTATAATTTTTTAAATGGATTAAGAGTGTAAGAAACTAAAAAAGTGTCGTCAATATCAGATATGATTCCTAAGTTCCCGGCGCTCGGTCTGATATAGCTTTCTTTACTTACTATCGTTTCATTTTTATAAATAATACTAACTTCATAATCGACCCAACCAAAATTATTATTTTGTTCTAAAGGAATGCAAAATTTAAAATAACCGTCATTTAAAGTTTTTGTATGTATTCGGATGTCGTTGTGTTTTAAGTAAACGTCAGCATTTGCTTGTGTTTTAATGCGAAACATACTAATTACTGATTTTGCATTTTTTAAATTTTTAGAAAGAAAATCGTAATCCTTTTTTGTAGTAGGTTTAAAAACATGTCCCATGACAATTAGTTCTTGCTCATTTGCATATCCGCGATATAATTTTAGAATCGGTCTCATTTTCTTTACTACTTTTGAAGTATCTTGAAAATTAAATATTTTAAATCAATAAAAGAAATAAATCCTTGAAAAAGAATATCATATTAGTTGTAAACCCTGTTGCTGGCGGGATGGACAAATCAGAAATTATTGAAGCAACTTCACTTTTCGCTGATCAAGAGGGGCTAAATTTTGTGCAATATGTTACTTCGGGTAATGATGATATTATAAAAATCAAAGCTTTGTATGATAAGTACAAGCCAGAAAGAGTAATCATAGCCGGTGGTGATGGAACTATTAAATTTGTAGCTGAAGCATTAGAAAATGAAGATGTTATTTTCGGAATAATACCAGCTGGTTCTGCTAATGGCTTGGCAACCGACTTGAATATTCCTAAAAAACTGGAAGAAAACCTAGCCATTGCTTTTCGTAATTCTTTTATGGAAATGGATGTAATTCTCATAAACGGGATGGTAAGTTTGCATCTCAGTGATCTGGGGTTAAACGCTGAACTCATAAAAAATTATGAGAATAGCACCATACGTGGTAAGTTAGGTTATGCTCTACAAGTTTTTAGCACCTTGGCTGAGAAAGAAGAAGCGTTTACCGCTACAATTGTCGCTAATGATCAAATTATTGAACGCGATGCGCAAATGATTGTGATTGCAAATTCTAAAAAATACGGGACAGGCGTGGTTATTAATCCGGAGGGTTCCATGAATGATGGAAAATTTGAGTTGGTAGTCTTAAGAAATTTTGACTTAAGTATTTTTGCTCAAATTATAACCGGTAATTTACCCATAGAATCCGGAGATATAGAGATTATATCCACTGATGTAGCGAATATTAAATTGCATTCGCCGGTAAGTTTTCAAATTGATGGAGAATATTTTGGTAGGGAAACAGAACTAAATGTGGCAATTTCTCCTAATAAGTTCAAAGTCGCTATTCCATAAAACTCTTTTCTATTTAAAAGGATTGCGTTCATTCCATTCCATTTTTGGTTCAAAGTAACTGAAAATTTTAGAGACAAATAGATTTATAACAGGATTGCTATGTTGTATCATGCCATACATTTCTAGCGGTTTTGCTCCCACAGAACTTTTGATTTCTAATGCTGTTCTGGCAAAAATAATGCGGCGATACCCTTTGTTAATTGAAAAGCCTATCATGTCATAGAGCATGTTCAGGTATAGCATTTTTTTCCGTTGAAAGACTTCGTCATAGCCTAGAAAATAGGTATCAATATCCTTTCCGTTTTTTATTAGGGTGTTGAATCCTATTAATTCTTCACCAACAAAGTAACCATAAAAAAGAAATTTGTCTTTTAATTTTGTTTTGAAAAGTTCGAAGTGATTTTCAGACAAATAAAAGGTGTTGAACGGTGCGTTTTTAGCCACATTCATGTACAATTGATATATTCTGGAATTGTATTTTGTGATTTCTTCGAGAGATAATTTTCTTTTCGAAATTCCTTCTGCTTTTTTTCGAGATCTTTTGTATTGATCCCGGTACTTTTTACTAATGTCTGCTATATAGTCGTCAAAGGTGTTCCAAGATTCTCTAATTTGGAAAACCATATTAGGCTGCGTTGTAAACTGGAAAAAGGAATTAAATTCTGGAATTTTAAAGTATTGAGCATCCTTTTCAGAAAAATCTTTAAAAATGGTAAGATGTATTTTTATTTTTTTTGCCTCGAATATATTCTTTAACTCTTGAGTTGCGTTTTTTAATAAAAGCAATCCTTTCGAAGATGGTAATTTAGAACAAAAAGAAAATCCGTTTTGTCCAGTTAACATATTGTTGCCAATTACTAGTACATTAGAACTAAAGTTTTTAAAAGCAAAGTTGCGAACTATAGTTTTCATGCAATTGTCCCTTTCTCCAAAAGAATTTACCCCACTCAAATTAATATACTGGGAAACGGCAATCCCAACTAACTCTTTATTAAGAAATATTCCGATAAAATGGCATTGCATATTTTTTGGAGCAGAAAGCTCCAATATCTCTAAATATTCACGGGAAAGAAATATGTTATTTGTTGCCAAAACATCCCAACTTGCAGGAATACTTTTGACGGAAGAATAAATTTGGAAAGAAAAAGTAGAACTCAATGGGTCAATAAATTAGTATTTGTCTAAATTAATATATAAAGTTAAATTGCAATGCAATTAGGTGAATTTTAACTAATTTTAATAAAAACGGCAATCATGAAAACATATAGTGAAGAAACGGCACAACCGATTTTAAAAGAATTAAAAGACTGGAAGTTTAAGAATAACGGCATTGAAAAGAAATTTATTTTCAAGAATTTTAGTGAGGCGCTTGGTTTTATAGTTCAAGTTGGAATTTTAGCTGAGAAAAACAATCATCATCCAGAACTTTTCAATGTCTATAACAAAGTTGATATCCGGTTGTCAACGCACGATGCAAGCGGCTTAACGGATAAGGATTTTGATTTAGCAAAAGCTATTGAAGTCTTATAAAAAAATCTCACCCTTTTATAAATAAAGTGACGAGATTGTATTTTAGAAAAGATAATTTTATTCCCAAGCACAAATTATTCCGCCCATTAATACAAAGCAGACGATCCAGAATCCGCCTGAAATTAAAGTATATTTCCAACTTCTTCTTTCGAATAATGCGTTGGTTCCAACAATTGGTAGCGCAAGAAACAAACCAGCCATAAAACCGTGAAGCATACCGTGTTTAAAAGTACGGAAGGCAGTACCGTAATCAGCCATGAAATTTGCGTACGATGGCTTTGCTAATGTTGGGTCACCACCAATCATGCCAAGTGCTCCCCATTGATGAATGACTAGAAATTGTAGAACAATAGCAATTAGAAAAGCATAAAATACTGCCATTCCAAAAATTACGGGCATATTACTCCCTTTCATTTTATCTTCGGTCATGCCAGATTCTTTCATCCAGATTGTTCCAAAAACTTTTGGGTGATACCAAACAAATCCGACCAGTAATGTTGATAAGGCGGCAGCTAAAAACGCTAAAAAATTGATTTCCATGAGGTTAGTTTTATAATTAACAAATCAAATGTAATATTTTTTTTATTAATGCTTTGAAGTTTTTATTGTAGGATTATTTGGCAGAAAAACTAAAAAACAGTGTAATTCGTCGATTATATTTGTCGATAATCAGTTTTGTGTGTACATTTAATCATTAGAACACCTGAAAATTTAAGATGATGAAAAATATATTTACTTTACTACTAACGGTTTTTGCTTCGGTATCAATGATGGCAGAAGTTTCAGTTTCAGATAAAAAAGTACTCTTAAAATTGTATGCTGCGACAAACGGTGAGAATTGGAATACGAAATGGAATTTATCTTCTCCTGTATCAACTTGGTACGGTATTTCTTTGGAAGGTAATAAAGTAGTTTCTATTAATTTGTCAGACAATAACCTTGTGGGAGAATTACCAAGTGAAATCGCAGATCTTAATGATTTAAGAGAATTAAATTTACATAAAAATGCAATATCAGGTACAATTCCAACTTCTTTAAAGAAATTAACAGAACTCGTAGTTTTAGATCTTTCTTTTAATAGATTAACGGGTACAATTCCTGCTTCAATAGGGGAGATGAATAATTTGATAACGCTTGAACTTTATATGAATAGACTTTCTGGAGAACTGCCTTCTCAAATTGGAAATTTGAAACACTTAGAAACTTTAGCTGTTTTTAACAATGAATTAGAAGGAGAAATACCAAGTACGCTATATGAAGTTGCGACCTTAAAAACTGTATTATTAAATAGTAATAAGTTTACAGGGAAATTAAGTCCTGCAATAGCAAATCTAAAACAGCTTGAAAACTTAAGTTTATTCGAAAATAACTTAGAAGGACAGGTTCCATTCGAACTAGAAAAGTTAAATAGTTTGAAAGAAATGAATATTTCTTACAACCATTTTAATGGTTTGATATCTAGAAAGTTAGCGATGTTAGATATGATGAATATGAAAATGATAAATGATAAAGGCGTCGCTGTTGTGTTAGGTATTAAAATGGACATCGAAAGACCTTTAGTTTCTGAAGACTAGAGTTATTTAATAAGGAATTTTTTGCTCTCAATTGGTTTGTAGATTTTTGATTAGTTTAGTGATTTTAAACCCATATTGCTCGCGCATCATGGGTTTTTTTATGCAAATAATAAAAGAACCTAGGGTGTAACTATTTTACACTGTAGGTCCATTTACAAATTAATATCGCTTTAGGATATTGGCTGTTGCATTATTTTAAAATAGCATCAATTCTCTCTAATTCTTCGTTGCTGAAATTGGTGTTTTCTAATGCTTTTATCGAATCTATTATTTGTTCTGGTTTACTAGATCCTATTAATACAGAAGTCACTCTGTTATCGCGTAAAATCCAAGCCAGTGCCATTTGTGCTAGTTTCTGACCTCTTTCTATTGCGATAGTGTTTAATGCTTTGATTTTCTCAAGTCTTTCAGGGGTAATATGATCTGCTTTTAGAAATTGTCCGCTTGTCGCTACTCTAGAATCTACTGGGATGCCGTTTAAATATTTGTCCGTCAATAACCCTTGTGCCAATGGAGAAAATGGAATGCAGCCCACTTTCTCTTTTCCTAATAAATCCAAAAGACCGTCTTCAATCCATCGTTCGAACATTGAATATTTGGGTTGATGGATCAAACAAGGTGTTCCCGTTTCTTTTAAGATTTTGAACGCTTTTTCTGCTTCGGCGGGTTGGTAATTTGAGAGGCCAACATACAATGCTTTTCCTTGTTGTACAATTAAATTTAAAGCAGCCATGGTTTCCTCCAAAGGTGTTTCTGGATCTGGTCTGTGATGGTAAAAGATGTCTACATATTCTAAATCCATTCTCTTTAAACTCTGGTCTAAGCTGGAAATTAAATATTTCTTTGATCCCCAATCACCATAAGGACCGTCCCACATGGTGTAGCCTGCCTTAGATGAAATAATCATTTCGTCTCTGTAGTTTTTAAAATCTAATTTTAAAATTCGACCTAGACATTCTTCTGCCGACCCTGGCGGTGGTCCATAGTTATTGGCTAGATCAAAATGTGTAATTCCGTTATCGAAAGCCGTTTTTATCAAATTACGGCTATTCTCAAAATCACTATTTTCTCCGAAGTTGTGCCAAAGTCCTAATGAAAAAGCAGAAAGCTTTAGTCCTGAGTTTCCGCATCGGCGATATTCCATAGAGTCATATCTATTTGCTGCTGGTTTGTATGTCATTTTTTATGAGTTTTACGAAATTGTAGCCTCAAGTATAAAACTTGGGTACAATTGTGGTGGAAAGTTAGGTTGCAATATAATAAAAAACGCTTCATATTTGAGCTATTACTTCGGGTAGAATTGGGAATAATTAGGCGTATAAAATATTTCTGTTGTTTAAGGAATTTGTTTTTAAGGTGTTGTAATTGGTGAAAGCTTGCTTATGAGCATCTTGTATTCTCCTTAATTCAAATTATAAAGTCAAAAAAAGTAGTCTTTAGAAAAAGGTGTTTAGATTTTTATAAATTGTGAACATAATAGTTTTATTGGATTATATCCAAAATTTCTTTTTTTAGTTAAATTTGATAGAATAGCTGTGTATCTAATAGGTCTCTAAATTAGTAAACAGAACATTATTACTGGTGGAGCAAACGGGATAGGAAAAGCAATTGATTATTCCAAATATCCTAGGTGGTTTTGGGATGGCGATACTTTTTATTGGGGTTTGGTTATACACTCTAGGAAATTTGCCGTCAGATGCTATGCTTGGAGCCCCTCAGTATTTATTATCGTTTGAACCATGATTGGTCCAGGAATGTGGAGTCTTATTTTTAATTATATCGTTGGCTTTTGGAATTTAGAAGCGTTTACTAATATGGCTGGAAAAATGGATTTCTCTTCCATATCACAACGAACTGCAATGGGGTATTACAAGACTATAAAACTTAATGCGCTAATGATTTCTACCAAGAGAATTTATGGAGTACTAGTGTTGATAGGTGGTGCTGTGTTGACCTATGTTTCTTTTCTAAATCTAGATGGTTTGGACAAACGTGGTGTAGTCATGTTGCGAAACGTCTTAAAAGACAATCGACAAGGGGTAGTATGTGCGTGAATTTGACGTTATGAAGAATGAAAAAATTAAGGGAGAAATAAAAGCTACGAGTGCCGCCGTTTTGTAGTGCGGATTATTGTCTTAAGACCGCTTTCGCGAAAGCGCAAATGGTTAAAGATTAAACTAGAGTTTTAATTGGTTGAGAGTATTTCTAAATCTAAAGAATTTATAATGTATTGAACTATTTAACCAGTTTTTTGATTATTATTATAGTGTTTTAATATGTGTATTTTAAATTTCAAAATAGGATGATAGTTTTCAAATTATTATCCTATTTATACTTACTCAAATCTAGATTAAGAATAGTGCCAACTCTGCTAAACTCTTCATTAACCTTTGCGTTCAAGATTAGTTGCTCATTTCTTATTGGATGATTAAAAATTAACTGATGTGCATGAAGCATCATTCCTTTCAGATCGTAATTCTCTAACCATAATTTATTTTGTTTGTTACAACCGTGTGGACGACTTCCTAAAATGGGATGAAAAATATGTTTGAAATGTTTTCGTAATTGATGCATACGTCCAGTTTCAGGAATCGCTTCTACCAAACAATATCGTGACGTGGGTTTATGGTTAAATTCTAATGCAATTTCGGCATTTTGCAAACGATGAAAGTAGGTTATTGCATTTTGTGTGATGTCATCATCATTAGTTAAATCATAATCAATCGTTAGTTCTTCAGGTGACCAACCACGTAAAATGGCTAAATATTTTTTTTCGACTTCGCGTGTGGCAAAACGATCATTCATAATTTTCAAAACCTCTTTGTCTAACGCAAATAACAAGACACCGGATGTTTTGCGGTCTAAACGATGAATAGGATAAACGTGTTGCCCTCCAATTTGATTTCGCAATTCTTGAATTGCGTACACTTTTGCATCGCGCGCATAAAATGATTTATGAACCAACAGTCCACTTGGTTTATTAATTGCTATAATGTATTCGTCTTGGTAAAGAATTTCTAACATTAGGCAAAAGTAAAAGAGATTTCGATTGAAATTACTTTTATGACTTATTTATTTCTTTGCAGCAGTCTACGAAGAGTTATTATGAAAAGATGTGTGAATGTTTCTTGACTGCTGCAATCATGATTAGGTGAACAAAAAAGAATATTAATTTAAGAGTATGTTTTGTTTTTCAAAGTAAATATAAAATAAAAAAAGCCTCATATTTCTATGAAGCTTTTCTTAGTAGTCCGCCGCGGCGAATATGAGATATTTTAATGTTTTTAAATGATATAGAATGAAAAAAACCTTTCATTTCTGAAAGGTTTTCTTAGTAGCGAGTAATCTTGAAAAATCTAACGAATTTTTGGAGGATTACTACAAAATTGTTAGCGGTAATGATGATCTTGTAAGCTCCCCTAAAAACAGAGTTGTTTATAATTAGAAATAATTTTTTAATTTTAACAGTAGATATGAGGAAAAGTAAATTCCGTCCAGAGCAAATTGCAAAGATTTTAAAGGAGTTTGAAAACGGTAAATCTGTTCTCGAATTGAGTCGAGAACATGGTTTGACATCAGCCACATTTTACAAATGGCGAGAACGTTATGCTGGCTTAAAGGGTTCGGCGCTTTGAAGAATCAAAGAGCTTGAAGAAGAAAAACGTAAGCTAAAACAGATGTATGCTACATTGACATCAGACCATCAAATGGCAAAAGAGATTATAGAAAAAAAGCTTTAAAGCCCTGACAAAAGCGAGAGATACAGGAAGAAATGAGTTTTTACGGCATTAGTAGGGCGTATCGAGTTTTAAAGTTAAGCAAGAGTGTTTTTTATTATGTTTGTCAAACAAAAGATGATTCAGAGATAGAAGATTTACTAAAAGTACATGCTGAATCTAAGCCCGATGAAGGTTTTTGGAAAATTTACCATGGCCTTCGTAAACAAGAATTTGTGTACAATCATAAACGAGTACATCGTGATTATAAGTCACTGGGGGTTGGCTACTAGAAGAAAAGCAAAGAAAAGACTTCCTACTAGAATTCAAGAACCTTTAGAAGTTCCAAATGACTTAAATAATACTTGGAGTATGGATTTCGTGACGGATGTCTTAGAAAGTGGTAGGCGTTTTCGTGCTTTCAATGTGATTGATGATTTTAATAGAGAAGCCTTACACTTAGAAATTTATTATTCTTTAACTAATAATAGAATCGTTTTGGTTTTGAATAATTTAATCAATAAACGTGGAAAACCCACAAGAATAAGAATGGATAATGGTCCTGAGTTTATAGGTAATATTACCAAGGTTCGGAGTGAAATGCATCAAATTGAATTTAAATACATAAAGCCTGGCAAACCAACTCAGAACGCATTTATATAAAGATTTAATGGTAGTTACAGAAGAGTAATATTGGATATAAACATTTTCCAATCATTAGACCAAGTGAGAGAGGAAACTCAAAAATGGTTCATAGATTACAACTACTTTAGACCTCATGACGCATTGGAAGGAAAATCAGCTATCGAATATGTAGACTTTAAATTAAGTTCGAATTTCAAAAATTCGAACTTAATTTAAAGTGATATTTTCAACAGTAATTAGAATTATAAATAGGTCTAAAATGGGGAAGCCGACATTTGGACACATATAGCATGAATCAAGTTAAACGGTTTTTAAATTTTAGTATCTACTCTAATGGTATTTCATCTCACATATTTATTACTATCAATTTCATTCTTTTCTTTAAAAGTTTTGTCATAAATTAAAATTAAGATTTCTTCTTAAATTTCTGTAATTGCTAAGTTATCATGTCCAGAAACCAAATTTTAAATTGTGCACTAAAAACTATAACAAGTTATAGTTTTTAGTGCACAATTTTTTTTGATCCTTAATATTACTATTTCGTAAAAAATACAAAACCTAAAAGACGTCTTTTTTGTTCAATGCAGCAAATTTCTTTGTTTTATTGATTCTGAAGATTGTAAATACATCATTTGTCTCACATAATGCTTCAAATTTATCATTCTAATTATTACTGTAAAACTACATTTACAATCTTATTTTTTTATTGATTTCACGAAATTGAATCTATAAATTTATATTATTCAAAATAGATCATGCAAAATAAAGATAATGCTTTAGAGATGATTCTAACAACTTCTAACGATAAAATTTAAACCACAATGATGAAAAAACAAATTAAAAAGTATGCCTTTTTAGTACTAATCGTTTATGGAAACGGATTTGCACAAACAAAAAAACACCTGAATAATAAACTCCCCATTGAAGAACGAATATCTCTTTTGATGAAAGACATGACTTTAGAAGAAAAAGTGGGTCAAATGAACCAATATAATGGGTCATGGGATGTTACAGGTCCAAAACCAGAATCCGGTTCTAATGAAGAAAAATATAATAATATAAAAAAAGGATGGGTAGGATCCATGTTAAGCGTAAGAGGAGTTAAAGAAGTAAGAGCAGTACAAAAAATTGCTGTTGAAGAAACTCGACTTGGAATTCCGCTTATTTTTGGTTTTGATGTGATACATGGATATAAAACACTTAGTCCAATTCCGTTGGCTGAAGCTGCGAGTTGGGATTTAGAAGCCATTAAAAATTCTTCTCGAGTTGCTGCTCTTGAAGCCTCTGCTTCTGGATTAAACTGGACTTTTGCCCCTAATGTAGATATTTCAAATGATGCAAGATGGGGAAGAGTAATGGAAGGCGCTGGTGAAGATCCTTATCTAGGAAGTAAAATTGCTACAGCAAGAGTTAAAGGTTTTCAAGGAGAAAATTTAAGTGATAACACCTCAATAATAGCTTGTGCTAAGCATTTTGCAGCATATGGTTTTGTAGAAGCAGGCCGCGATTACAATAGTGTAGACATGAGCAATTCTAAGTTATACAATACCGTACTACCGCCTTTTAAAGCAGCAGTCGATGCAGGGATTCGTACCTTTATGAATTCATTTAATACTCTAAATGGTATTCCAGCTACTGGAAACAGTTTTTTGCAGCGAGATATTTTAAAAGGAGCCTGGGGATTTAAAGGTTTTGTTGTTTCTGACTGGGCATCAGTAGCCGAAATGATTACGCACGGGTACGCTACTGATGGTGCAGATGCCGCTAAAAAAGCTGCTCTCGCTGGTTCTGACATGGATATGGAATCAAATATTTATATAAAAGAATTAGTTCAATTAGTAAAAAAAGGATCGGTCAAACAAAGTGTAATCGATGATGCTGTTCACAGAATTCTTCGCGTAAAATTTGAATTAGGTTTGTTTGACAATCCCTATAAATATTGTGATGAAGCCCGTGAAAAATCAGATATTGGAAGCAAAGCAAATAATGATGCTGTTCTTGACATGGCCAAAAAGTCAATCGTTTTATTGAAAAATGATAGAAACCTACTTCCTTTGAAAAAAACAGGAACTAAAATTGCTTTAATTGGTGCGCTGGCAAATGATAAAAATAGTCCATTGGGAAGCTGGAGAATTGCTGCGGATGACAATACAGCAATATCTGTTCTTGAAGGAATGCAGCAATATAAAGACAATACACTAGTTTATGAAAAAGGAACCGAAGTCGCTACAAATAAACAAACATTTTTAGACGAAGTAAAAGTTAATACTACTGATTTTTCTGGATTCGAAGCAGCAAAAAATGCAGCGAAAGAGGCAGATGTTGTAGTAATGGTTTTAGGCGAAATTGGTTTTCAAAGCGGAGAAGGACGCAGCAGAACAGAATTAGGTCTACCTGGCAATCAACAGCAATTATTGGAGGAGGTTTATAAAGTGAATCCTAATATTGTTTTGGTTTTAAATAATGGACGCCCATTGGCATTACCTTGGGCGGCAGAGAATATTCCTGCTATTGTTGAAGCTTGGCAGCTAGGAACCCAATCCGGAAATGCAATCGCACAGGTTTTGTACGGAGATTATAATCCTAGTGGCAAACTGCCCATGTCATTTCCTAGAAATGTAGGTCAATGCCCTATTTACTATAATTTATACAATACTGGAAGACCAACAGATAAGGATCAAAATGTTTTTTGGTCACATTATTCTGATGTTGAAAAAACACCTTTGTATCCTTTTGGACATGGATTAAGCTATACTTCTTTTGCATATAAAAATCTAAAAATAGCAAAACCTTCATTTCAAAAAGGGGAAAAAATACAAGTTACCATTGAGGTTAGCAATACAGGTAATTTCGACGGAAAAGAAGTGGTTCAATTGTATGTAAATGATCCTGTTGCCAGCATAGTGAGACCTGTTAAAGAATTAAAAGGATTTGAACTTGTTGCATTAAAAAAAGGAGAAACGAAAACAATTCATTTTACATTAACAGATAAAGAACTTGGCTTTTATGACAACGATGGCAAATTTTTAGTAGAATCCGGTTTATTTAATGTTATGGTTGGCTGGAATTCTAATGAAGGACTTACCAGCGAATTTGAACTAAAATAAAACGTCGAAGAACTTAAAAACAAAAAAGTAAATTCTTAAAAACAGGTTTCTTTTTTACAAAAATAACCTTATATCCTGAGTTCAATTAATCCCTGTGAGGTTATTAATTGGACTCAGGTTTTTGGCAATAGGATAGATTTTTAGAAAAAAAAATTAAGTGTTTTTATTTAGTTTTATTAATATTGCTTTCTATAGCCTGAAGTAAAATCATTTGCAGAATTTTATTTTTAAATGAAGTTGACAAATAATAATATTAAAATGTAAATGTAAATGTAAATGAAAAAAATAAAATATATTCTTTTATGCTTCTTCAGTCTCATAAATTGCCTCTTTTCTCAAGGCAAATTTGACAGCTACCAGTTCAGAAGTATACAGGAAACTACTTCAAAAAGGGCTATATCTACCATTATTCAGGATAAGAGTGGTTTTATTTGGATAGGTACAAACGGTGCAGGATTGTATCGGTATGATGGAGTAAACTATTTTGGATATAAATATGACAAGAAACCCGGTTCAGTAAACAGCAACTTTATTTATGCCACTTTTATTGATTCCAGTAATAATTTATGGATTGGTACTGATCAGGGCTTGTGTTTATACAATAGGGATTTAGATAATTTTACCAAAATCAATATCGAGGATGTAATAACAAAAGGGTATGATGAGCCAATTACCGTAAAAACAATTATTGAGGACAATAATGGCAATTTAATCTTGGGCGCTTATGGTTTTGGACTATTCAAACTTGACATAAAGACTTTAAAAGCTTCGTTAGTGCAATCAAAAGTACTCGACAAGCCCAATTTTCTAATAAAATGTTCCGTGAAAAACAAACAGGGAATTATATATTTAGGAACTAGCTATGGCCTTTTAGAGATCAATTTAAATGGGAAAGTTAAGCAGGTTTATAAAGACAAATTTAAAAGAGAACCATTGCTTGACGACATAGAAAGTATTGTTATAGATAAATTTGGGTATCTCTGGATGGGAACGACTGAAAATGGCTTGATAAAAATTAAACCTGAAACAGATAACTACCAATTTGAAAATTATGCTATTACCAAAAATAAAATTTTATCTATTGTTGCAAATAATATGGATTATATCATTTGCGGTACCGAAAATGACGGATTGTTGGTTGTAAATTACAACGGACAAGTACTCAAAAAATATTTGTACGATAAGTATAATAATTTTAGTATAAAATCAAATTCAGTTTGGTCATTATATCAAGATAAAGAAAACCGACTTTGGTTAGGCTATTTTAATAAAGGACTTGGCGTATTTGACAAACCAAATAATAAATTTAATTCGCTTGAAGCACTTGTAAATAATCCAAATTCTTTGCAAACAGGTTATGTTACTTCAGTTATAAAAGATAAAAAGGGTAATTTACTAGTAAGTAATGAAGGTGGAGGACTCGATGTTTATAATCTAAGTCGTAAGAGTTATATTCACGTTAACAAAAACAATCAAAAGTACTATTCGGGATTAGATGCTGCTGATATTCAGACCATATTTTTAGATAGTAAACAAAATATTTGGATTGGAAGTTGGGATCGTGGTATCTATTTTTTGAAAAATGGTACAACCCAATTTATAAATTACAACACTTCCAATACAGCTGGATTAAAATCGAATCGGGTTTTTAGTTTTTCGGAAGATTCAAAAGGGCGAATATGGATTGGAACTTTTATTAAAGGCTTGCATTATTTTGATAATAAAAACAACAGCTTTGTTCATTGTGACTCTAAAGTATTTGCAGAAAATACTTTAGACAAAGCTTTTATTCGTAAAGTTTTTGTTGATTCTGATGATATTTTGTGGGTAGGAACAATTTTAGGATTATACCAAGTAAGTTTTAAAGATCCATCAGGTTTTAAAGTAACCAAAATGAGAGATGCATTATACAGTGATAAAACGAAGTATAATACTATTCAAACTATTTTGTCAATTTATGAGTCAAATGATAAAACAATATGGATAGGAACAGATGGTGATGGATTATTTAAATACAATAAAAAAAACAAGAAGTTTTCAAGTTTAAATGATTTCCCAGGCTTTAAAGAAAAATCTATTCGCGCTATCATTTCGGATAACAATGGTTCTTTATGGATCAGTAGCGAATCTGGATTAACAAAACTTGATTTTAAAAATAAAAAAAGTACCAATTTTAATAAAGATGATGGACTTGTTGATAATGATTTTAATAACAATGCGGTCTTTAAAGATGAAAATGGCGGGTTGTATTTTGGTGGTTATGAAGGTGTAAATTTTTTTAATCCTAACGAGATTAAAAAAGCAGAAAAAGCACCAAGTTTGTATTTTAGTGATTTTAAGTTATTCAACCGATCCGTAAAACCAAATGAAGAAGCGTCGCCTTTAACCAAAGTTATTTCTCAAACCAAAGAAATCACGCTCAACTATACACAATCTGTTTTTACGATTGAATATGTGGGGATTAATTATAATTATTCTAAAAAAAACCAATATGCCTATTATCTGGAAGGTTTTGAAAAAGATTGGAATTATGTCGGAAATAACAGAACCGCGACCTATACAAATCTAGCCCCTGGCAATTATATTTTTAAAGTTAAATCGGCTAATGCAGATGGTTCGTGGGGTAATGTGCAATTAGAATTAAAAATAAAAATCTTGCCTCCATGGTGGAAAACCATTTGGGCCTATTTAGCCTATTCCTGTATTTTGGTTTTTCTGGTTTTGTATTTTAATAAAATGTATCAAAATCGTTTTATAGCCAAACAAGCCATACTCTTAGAAAAAGAAAAAACGATTCAGCTTAAGAAATTAAATAATAAGAAATTACAGTTTTTTACTAATATTTCGCATGAATTCAGAACGCCATTAACACTAATTATTAATCCGCTGGAAGATATTTTAAGAAGTAAAAATTTATCTCCAGAAATTCATCATAAGTTAAAAATCGTTCACAAAAGCTCCGATAGACTTTCTAGATTAATTAATGAGCTCATGGATTTTAACAAACTAGAGTTTAATAAAATCTCGCTTCAGGCTAAGAAAATTGAAGTTATAGCATTCACAAAAGCAATTATTAGCTATTTTGATGAAGAAGCTGCAACCCGAAATATTACTATTAATTTTGAATCATCTATTGACGAATTAGAAGATTGGCTAGACCCAAAAATGTTTGAAAAAATAGTATTTAATATTATTTCTAATGCGTTTAAGTTTACTCCAGATTATGGTTTTATTACCATTGCTATAAATCAATCCTACTCCGAAAATGAACTTTTAATTGATGGCAATAAAGTCCCTTCATTTTCAATAACCATTGCAGATACGGGTTCAGGAATTCACAAAAAAGATTTAAAAAGAATTTTTGACCGCTTTTATCAGCTCAATAATTTGAATAAAGATTATTATGGCAGCACCGGAATTGGTTTGGAGGTTGTGAAAGAATTTATTGAAATGCATAAAGGAAAAATTGATGTTGAAAGTGAAGTAGGTGAGGGCACAAAGTTTAAAGTAACATTTCCTTTAGGAAAATCTTTTTACAAAAAAAATGAGATCGTTAATGAGGTTTTTAAAATAGAAAAAAATAAAAACAACTTTTTATATGAAGCTACTAGTAATCTTTCTGATGAAGATGATTTTGATAATTCATCAGTAGAAAATCCTGCCGTAGATCAAAAATCATATACGGTTTTGATTGTTGAAGATAATTCGGAATTACGAAATTATTTAAAACAAGAACTTAGTAAGTTCTATAAAGTAATTACAGCCGAAAATGGTCAAAAAGGATACGAACTTGCTGTTCAAAAATTACCAGATTTAATAATTACAGATGTTATCATGCCAGTTATGGACGGACTGCAAATGTGCAAAAATATAAAGGGAGATTTAAAAACAAGCCATATACCTTTATTAATGCTATCAGCAAAAGCATTGGTTAAAGATCGATTAGAAGGTATCGATTCTGGTGCTGATATGTATTTGAGTAAACCATTTGAATTGGATATTTTAAAATCTAGTTTAGCACAGCTTATTACCAGCAGACAAATTATGTTTAAGAAATTTTATCGAGGAATTACCAAAGATGGAAAAGAAAAAACAACATCATTGGATAATGATTTCATTCAAAAAGTCCTGCAATTAATTAATGAAAATATTAGTGAACCCGAATTAACCGTAGAATTTTTATCCTCTAAAATTTTCTTGAGTAGAAGTCAATTGTATAGGAAAATAAAAACATTAACAGGAGTTTCGGTAAATGAATTTATTAGAAATGTACGATTGGAAAAAGCAAAACAATTAATTGAGCAAGGAAATAATAATATCAATGAAATTAGCTATAAAGTAGGATTTACTTCTCCGTCTTATTTTGCTAAATGTTATAAAATTAAATACGGACATTTGCCTACACAAGAAAAAAAAACAAAAGAAGAAACTACAAAAGAGCAGTTTCTTTAAAGCAAATACTATTAAAAGAGTTTTGGTTCTAAATCAAAACTCTTTTTTTGTAAGTCAATTTTTTTAATGAAAAACTTCGTTTATGTTGAAATAAAAATACACTTCTAATAAATATTATTATTCTTTTCTAAACAAATACTATTTTTTAAACCAACTTTTTAGGAATAAATCAGTCGTTTTTTAATAGCAAAATTCTGTTTTTTAAGTATTAACAAGGATTCAGAGTTCTTTTTGCATCATTTGTTGTACAATATGCTTCATCTGTTCTACAATAAAATCCAGCTACATTTTACTTTCGTTAAGAAATATTTAAGAAATTATTTTTCTTTTTTATTACTCCAATAATGTGATGGAAAAAAAACGAAAGATTAAATGTTCTACTAACTAAATTTTAAAATCTAACTTAAACAACCAATTTTTATGCAGAAAACAACATTCAAAAAACTATTGTGTTTAATAGTGTGTATGTGGGGAAATTTTTTCTACGCTCAAACTGTTAAAGGTAAAGTAACATCTGGAGGAGTAGGATTACCAGGTGTTAGTGTGCTAGTACAAGGAACTAAAAATGGAACTACTACCGATATGGATGGTACTTTTGCTTTGAATAATGTCGAACCAAAATCTCCATTGATTTTTAGTTATATTGGGTATCGAAATGTAACGATGCCTGCGGATACAAAATCAGTAATGCAGGTGGTTATGGTTGATGATCTGGAAAAATTAAACGAAGTAGTTGTTATAGGATATGGAACTTCAAAAAGAAAAGATATCAATGGTGCCATTTCGTCTATAAAAGCTTCTGAAATTCAAGACAAACCTTTTACTTCTATCGATCAAGCTCTTATTGGTAAAGCTGCTGGTGTAAATGTTACTCAAAATTCAGGGACACCAGGAGGAGGAATCTCCGTTCAAATTAGAGGAATTACTTCTATTAATGGCAACGAACCTTTATATGTAATTGATGGAACTCCTGTTTTTGCGGATAAAAATAATGACTCCTTTTCCTTTAGTACCTTAGGTGGAGGAAACGGACAAACTAAAAATTCGGCTTTGTCAGGCTTGAATATTTCAGACATTGAAACGATTGACATTTTAAAAGATGCATCGGCTACAGCAATCTATGGTGCAAATGGCGCAAACGGTGTTGTTTTAATTACAACCAAAAAAGGAAAAAAAGGGAAATCAAAATTCACTTATGAAACCTATTTGGCCAATCAGGAAGTAACAAATTCGGTTGCTATTTTAAACTTACCAGAATATGCTAAATACCAAGCATCCATTTTTAAATTAAATGGAGAACCTATTCCTTATCAATATCAAAAACCTAATTTGTTAGGAAATGGAACAAACTGGCAAGATGAACTTTTTAGATCAGCCAATATGTACAATCACCAAATTTCATTTTCTGGCGAAAAAGAAGGAACAAGCTATTATACTTCTTTAAACTATTTTAATCAAGAAGGAATTGTTCTAAATTCTGATTTCAATAGAATGTCTATGCGATTAAATGTAAATTCAAATGTAAAACCATGGTTGAAAGTTGGAAATAATATGTCATTGAGTAGATCCTCTCAAAAAATAGTACGAAATGATGATAGAGGTGGTTTGGTTATGAATACGCTAAGACAATCTCCAGAATTACCAGTTAGATATCCTGATGGTTCTTTTGCGGGTCCTATTGGCGGTTTAGGCTCTTCGGCAAATGAAGCGACTAACCCAATTGCTTTATCGGAATACAATAATGCAACAACAGACAGGTATAAAATAAATGGAAATTTATTTGCAGATTTTACGCTGGTTAAAGGATTGGTTTTTAGATCAGAATTAGGATATGATTTGAATTTTGCAAAAAGCAGCACTTTTGTACCCAAATATACTTTAGGAACAGTATCTGAACTTTTAAACAAATCATTCAAACAACAGGATCAAGGCTATTATTGGAATATTAAAAATTATTTGACTTACAATAAAACGATAGGTGAAAATCACGACTTTACTTTTTTATTAGGTCAGGAAGCACAGGAAAGCCGTTATGAATATTTAAGTGGTTACAGAACGGGAGAGTTTTTAAATAAAGATTTTACTAATTTAAATATTGGTGACATTGATACCGCTATAAACGGAAATGGTTCTGGCAGATGGTCTATGGCTTCTTATATTTCGAGATTAAATTATAGCTTTTCTGACCGATATTCTTTTTCTGCTTCTTTAAGAGCAGATGCTTCATCAAACTTTGGTCCTAAAAACAAATGGGGTTATTTCCCTTCTTTTTCTGGAGGTTGGACTGTAAGTAACGAGAAGTTCTTTGAGCCATTAGCAAACACTATCAATTATTTAAAGTTTCGAGCGGGTTACGGTTCGGTAGGAAATCAAAATATTCCATCAAACAGATACGAAACCATTCTATCGCTACTTTCATCTCCTTTTGGAGGTGTATCTCCAACAATTGACAATTTAGGAAATCCTGATATTAAGTGGGAATCTCTTAAATCTTTCAATGTTGGTTTTGAATTAGGATTAATGAACAACAGAGTAAAATTAGATTTTGATTATTATGTAAAAAATTCATCCGATTTCCTAACCAAGCAAATTAATGATGAATCCAATCAAAGTGCTCTTAATTTCTACCTAAATACTGGTGAAATTGTAACTAAAGGAATCGATATTAGTTTAAATACCCGAAATATCGAAAGCGAAAATTTTACATGGGATAGTACTATTATTTTTTCCAAATACAATAATGAACTAACTAGTTTTCAGGGTGCAGGTAAATCTTTATTAGGAAAAGTACAATTTGATTTATACAACGTTACCAGAACATCCGAAGGGCAACCTGTTGGACAGTTTTATGGTTATGTTACCGATGGTTTATTCAAAAATGCTGCTGAATTAGCCGCAGGACCAATTCAGGAAACAGGAACTGGAATTGGAGATATTCGTTTTAAAGATCTTAATAACGATGGAAAAATTGATGCTAAAGATCAAAAGGCAATTGGAGATGCAATTCCTGATTTTACGTATTCATTTACCAATAATTTTAAATACAAAAACATCACTTTAGGAATCGTTTTAACAGGAAGTCAAGGCAATCAAATTTACAACTTTACCCGCCATTATATTGATGGAATTTATCCAGGATTTGGAGATCGTTTTGGAAATGTAAGTACTCAAGCCTTACAAGCTTTTGAGGCTGGAGTAAACGAAAATACCGATGTGCCTAGAATTACGCTAAACGATCCAAATGCTAACGGCCGAATTTCAAATCGATTTGTTGAGGACGGTTCTTATTTAAGAATTCAAAATGTTTCTTTAAGCTATGATTTGCCTAATAAGATATTTGATAAATCATTTATATCTAAAGTAAAATTGTATGTAAATGTCCAAAATTTATACACGTTTACTAAATATTCTGGTTTTGACCCTGCCTTAGGAAATTTAGATCAAAATATTACCCTAAGTGGTATTGATTTAGGACGTTATCCTGTACCAAGAACAACTTCTGTAGGAATGAATTTAGAATTCTAAGCATTATAAAAACACACATTTAACTTAATGAATCACAGTCATTAACATAAAAAAATAGTTATGAAAAAACTTTTTAAACTTTTTATGATGGGAATGCTCATACCATTGCTATCTTTATTTTCTTGTTCAGATGAATTTTTGAATGCACCTTCTGAAAACCAATTAACTCCAGCCGATTTACCCGAAGGAGTTACGGCCTTTGACGGAATCGCTGAGAGTTTATACTTTAAACCTTGGTTTACTTTTAACGATAAATTCCTAATTGCTGTAGGCGATATGTACGCTGGTAACACTTTTACTTTTGATGGTGCTTATGCTCAATTTAAAGATGCTCAGGTTACCTCACAAAACCCAATCCTGACAGAAGGTTACGTTTCGTTGTTTTCGGTTATCGATCAATCTAATAATTTAATGAGTTTAGTCGAAGATAGAAAGAGTGAACTACCAGATGCATCCTATAAAAACGCGATAGCCATATCCCGATTTATGAGAGCCAATGCGTATTTCTACTTAGTAAGAACTTTTGGTGCTGTTCCTATTATTAGTAAAGCAGGTTCTGCACCACAACCCAAAAGAAATCTGGTTTCAGATGTTTATAAATTCATCAAACAAGATTTGGAATATGCCGTTACCAATTTGCCTGAAACAGCTGTAAAGAAAGGATATGTAACTAAGTATGTTGCTATGGGTATTCTTGCAAAAGTACATTTAACCTTAAATGAATATGCAGAATGCGCCACTTTAACTCAGGAAATTATGGGGAACCAATATACTTTAATTGAAGAGTACGGTAACTTGTTTAGCAGTCCAGAAAATAATAATAGTTCTGAGAGTATGTTTGCTTTGCAATGGAAAGCTATTGCTACTGAATGGGGAACACAAAATACAAATCAGGCTTATATCGCTCCTGCTGAATCAGGAATAACTGGCGGTGGTGACGGATGGGGAGTTTACCTTCCTTCCATTTCCTTGCAAAATGGATTTGAACCAAACGATACCAGAAAAAAGAATACCATTATGACTGATGGCGACTTTTACCCGGAATTAGTAAAAAGTAAAGGTGGTTTTAGATATAAAAAAGCATTCTCTTCTACGGCTGCCAATTTCAGAAAGTACATTGTAGGTTCGGCAGCAGAAAGAAATGATGTCTTTTTTATGAAAACCTCACAAAACACAATATTGCTAAGATATTCTGATATTTTATTAATGAATTCTGAGGCTATTTTGGCTGGAGCCAATTCAACAACTTCCGCAGCGGCTTTAAGTTCTTTCAATGAAGTAAGAGTAAGAGCAGGATTGCCTATTAAAACAGAACTTACAAGAGAGGATTTGTTTAATGAAAGAAGAATAGAATTTGCTCTTGAAGGTCAGTATTTCTTTGATTTAAAACGTAGAGGTCTTACAGAAGCAACAGCTATTATTTCCCAACAAGAAGTTGGTTTTTATTCTGATCCTGAAAGAACAGAGTTAATTTCTAGAAAAATAACTCCCGGAAGTAACTATTTTGAATTGCCATTACCTCAATCTGCTATTGATACTAATCCATCATTATTAGATCCTCCAGTTCCTTTTAACTTTAATTAAACTAGACTATGATTAATAAAATAAAATATAGAATTCTAATTCTTTTGGTAATGGCTTCTTTTACAGCTTGCCAAAATGATGATACAGTTACTGCAAATATAGATGCAATGGTTGCTGAACCAGGAGATTTGCTAAATCAGACTTTTCCACTAACAAAAGTTAGAGTGGAAGGCAATGGCTTAGCGGGTTTGAAAAAAATCACGTTGGACAATAAGATTGATGTCAGCTTCAATCCCAACCATAATTCAGATAAGTCCTTTATTTTCACCGTTCCATTTGATGATAAACTCGGTAGCAGATTTGGAGTACAGCCTATTACCTTTATTACAGCATCTGGCTCTGTAACTAAAGATATTGAGATTTTACAACCCAATCCAACTATTACAAAAATAACTCCAGCTGCAGCAACTCCTGGATTTCCATTAACCATTGAAGGAACTTGGTTTTATAATGTATCTTCGATTACCTTAGGAGGAAAAGCGCTAAGTTATTCTGTAAATTCACCTACTTCAATTATCGTTGGTTTACCAGCAAATGCAGTCTCTGGATCAGAACTAGTAATTACGACTCCAGGTGGTTTAGCAAAAAAAACAATAGATTTTGTTACCATCGTTCTAATATCTGATTTTGATGGAAATGGCGTTAGAACTGCCTGGACGTCCTATGGCGATGTAGCTAGTTTTAACGCAAATACTACAGGCGGTCCAACGGCTAATTATGCAACACTTGCGTGGACTGGTTCCATTGCCAATGGTTATAACGGAAGTAGCGGCGGAGGAGGAACTAGTTTTCTAAGTACATCAAGCACTGATGCTGCAAGAACTTTTATAGATATTGACGTAAGTGCTAATGTTATAGGTACTCAATTCGCTATTCAATTGAATACTATTGATAATAAAAACTATGGTTATAATTTTAAAATAACAGATGTTAATTGGACAACTATGACCATAAAACTAGCTGATTTCAAAGATAATTATGGGTACGGAGATCCAGCCACTGCGCTTGACGCTTCTAAAGTTAATGAAATTAAAGTAGGAATCGTTCAGGCAGAAACGCCTAATCCGACCACAATAAAATACGATAATATCAAAATTCGTTACCAATAATTAAGGATTGTATGCTTTAGCTAAAAAAGAGGTTGAGTTCAAAAACAGCCTCTTTTATAAAAAACAATAAAAAAAGAAACTATAATAAGCTTATTCAATCGTAATTAGAAAAAATAGGCTATAATAAAAAAACAGTATGAAAATTAAATTTTTACTAGTACTCGTTAGTCTCTTCTTTTCTTTGAACTCTTGTTCAAAAGAGGATAACGATGTGGCTGAAACTTTAGAAACGCCAACAGCAAACGCACCAAAAGATGTCAATGATAACGGTTTTAAAGCAAAATGGAATTATGTTTCCAATTCAAAAAGCTATCTCTTGGACGTTTCTACCAGCGAAAATTTTGACACTTTTGTAGCAAACTACAACGCAAAACCTGTGACTGATTTAAATGAAGTTGTAGTTGGTTTATTGGGAGGAACACAATACTATTACAGAGTAAGAGCCAAAACAGAAACTGAAATTTCCGATTATTCAAATGTTATTAGTGTGGTAACAACGGGTTCTAGCGGTATTCCTGAAGATCCTACTTTTTTAAAGGTAAAAGCCAATAAAGTAGCCAACCCATTTTTTGTAGGAATGGCCATAAAAGCATCGCAATTAACAACTGGAAGCCCTTATGATATTATTTTGAAAAATGAATTCAGCAGTATTTCTGCCGAATACGAAATGAAAATGGATCAAATCTCTACTGCTAGCGGTGTGTACAACTGGTCTGTAGCTGATAAAATTGTGGCTTACGGGAATACAAATGGAATCAATGTACACGGTCATGCATTAGTATGGCATAATGCAGTACCTCAATGGTTAAAAAATTTTTCGGGTACTGATGCAGAATTTGCTTTAGAAGTAAAAAAATACATTACGGATGTGGTTACTCATTATGCTGGAAAAGTAAAATCTTGGGATGTGGTTAACGAAGCGGTAGATGATACTGACGGCAAGATGAGAAATACTATTTTTCTGCAACGAATGGGAGCTAATTATGTAAAAGATTGTTTTCAATGGGCAAAAAATGCTGCAAATGCTGCGGGTGACACTAAACTATTATTATTTTATAATGATTATGCAACGTCTACAAATATCCCAAAACAGGATAAAGTTTTTAGTCTTGTAGATGATTTAAAAACAGCTAATGTTATTGATGGACTAGGTTTTCAAATGCACAATACGTATTTATCTCCAACCAAAGCTCAAATAGAAACCGATCTTAATAAAGCTGTAGCAAAAGGGTTGAAAATTCATGTTTCGGAATTGGATATACAAGTCAATCAATTTAATGACATCACCACTTTTACAAATGAAAGAAGGTTAGTCCAAAAAGCAAAATACAAAGAAATGGTAAAAATTTATAATGCGCTTCCAGTTGCAAATAAATATGCCTTAACAATTTGGGGAATGAGGGATAATGAATCATGGATTCCATACAGTACAGACCTGAATCATGTTGGAAATGATTGGCCTTTATTATATGACTCCAATTTTGCAATCAAAAGTTCACATACCGGATTTCTGGAAGGATTAGATTAAATTAAAAAAAACAGCCTTTAATTAGGCTGTTTTACTAAATAAATCTACCTGAGAAAAAACATTACTTGAAAAAGCTACCCTCCGGATATTTCGGATTATGCAATAGAAGTTAAAAATCAGCAGCGTATTACAATCTTACAAACTAAGATCTAAACCACGAATTATGAGAATTTTAAGTTGGCTTACATTAATACTAATATGTGTTTTGGTATTTTCTTCTTGCGTTGAAAATACTGCAACAAGTAAAATAACAGCTAGTAAAAATATAAATGAAAGAATAATAGAAAGTACTAATAAAGTTGTTGGATCTCCTTGGATAAAACAATTCGAAGATACATTTGATGTAGGCTCGACACTTTCAAAATGGACAAAGGTGCAACGTACAGACTATAACTCTAAATATTGCGATTATGATATTTCTGTGCCTACGGTGCAATTAAGAGACGGGAGAGGATGTCTGGAAATTAAGACTACAAAGTTAAATGCAACTAAATACCAATCGGGACTTATTAAGTCTGTCTATAAATATAAACCTGAAAATAACACCGAATATATGCTGTCTGCTAATATTAAATTATTAGCTATGGATGGATCTAATTACATATCATTTGCAGACACTTACGGAGCATGGCCTGCTTTCTGGACTGTTCAGGAAGACGGATGGCCCATGTACGGAGAAATTGACATTATGGAAGGGTATTCTTTTGCACCAAATGCACCTCGTTTTACATCTAATCTTTTTTATGGCACAGCTTCGGGTGCGAACCAATTAGGGAACATGGCTGAACAACAATATCCGCGTTTATTTAATGTAAATGGTAATCATGGATGGCACTTATATCAATGTTTCTGGAAAATAAAAAACAATGTAGTAACGGTAACCATAATGGTAGATAATACAATTGTTTCTACCAACACTAACAGTACTATACCTAAACTTAATTTAAATAAATTCGAGAATCATAATATAATTTTAAACCTGAATGTTGGTTCAAATGACTCAAGTTTTATCAATCCTAATAAAATAAATTTATTTACAACTGTTATCATGTGGGTAGATGATGTTACAGTATATAAGAAGCGGATATGATAAGAAACTAAAATTGAGATGTAAAAAACATAAAAGTCATTTCAAAAAATAATAATTGTTAAGAGGCAGCCTAAAAATGGCTGCCTCTTTTTTGTATGTCGGGCATGGTCTTTTCCTGGCAGAGTGTAAGTCTATGTACACGCCGCGTTGATAGGAAGTGTTAGCAATTGGCAAGGGTGTCTACTGTGAGGTAGAATCTGAAAGAAGCCATCAGCAAAAGTGCGGTTCTGACGCACAGAAATCTAATATAAGGCCAACTTCGGGAGGTTAAGCGAGCAATAGATTAGGGCTAAAAATAGGGAATATCTAACCAAAAAAGTGAATGGTATTTTTGAGTTAATTACAGTGGTAACAGGGGTTAAGGAGGGTGCTAAAAATAAAAAAACCCATCAAAATGTTGATGGGTTTCTCTCAGTAGCGGGAACTGGACTCGAACCAGTGACCTTCGGGTTATGAGCCCGACGAGCTGCCTACTGCTCTATCCCGCGATGTGCGTTTGTAATCTCAATAAAATTAACTTAGTAGCGGGAACAGGACTCGAACCTGTGACCTTCGGGTTATGAGCCCGACGAGCTGCCTACTGCTCTATCCCGCGTTGTTTCGGGTGCAAAGGTACAACGAAATTTAATATTTGCAACTAAAATATTAAAAAATCTTTTATTTTATCTATTCACTTGATATAACTACCTTTGCAAAATAAATAATATATTAAATGTCACATAAAGCAGGTTTTGTAAATATCATCGGGAATCCAAACGTTGGGAAGTCCACATTAATGAATGCATTTGTTGGGGAAAGACTCTCTATCATTACGTCTAAAGCACAAACGACTCGTCATAGAATCCTTGGGATCGTAAACGGAGAAGATTTTCAAATGATTTTGTCTGATACACCAGGGATTATCAAGCCAGCATATGAAATGCAAGCATCGATGATGAACTTTGTAAAGTCCGCTTTTGAAGATGCTGACATATTAATTTACATGGTCGAAATAGGGGAGCAAGACCTAAAAGACGAAGCATTCTTTAATAAAATCATTCATTCTAAAATACCTGTTTTATTGTTGTTGAATAAAATTGACAATTCTAATCAGGAACAATTAGAAACACAAGTGGCTTTCTGGACTGAGAAAGTGCCTAATGCTGAAATATATCCTATATCTGCTTTGCAGAATTTTAATGTTCCAGAAGTTTTTCAAAGAATTATTTCACTTTTACCAGAATCACCAGCTTATTATCCAAAAGATCAATTAACAGATAAACCAGAGCGTTTCTTTGTGAACGAAACAATACGCGAGAAAATATTGTTGAATTACAGTAAAGAAATCCCGTATGCAGTAGAAATTGTTACAGAGGAGTTCTTTGAAGATGAAAATATCATTAGAATCCGTTCTTTGATTATGGTGGAGCGTGAAACACAAAAAGGAATTGTTATTGGGCATAAAGGAGCAGCGTTAAAGAAAGTGGGAATGGATGCTCGTGCCGACTTAGAAAAATTCTTTGGTAAACAAATTCACATCGAATTGTATGTGAAAGTGAATAAAAACTGGAGAAGTAACGTGAATATGTTAAAGCGTTTTGGTTACAATCAATAGTCTTATAATTGTTTTACTATAATAATTAAAAAATCAATAATAGAATTCAATTTCTATTATTGATTTTTTTTTTTTGTCCGATATCGTATTCAAATGGGTTGGCTCCTAATGAACTATGATGCTATTATTTTTAAGAATAGGGCTTCTAGTTCATTCATTTGGTCATGACCATTTTTTCGAATTTGCTTGGCAATAATATACAATAGAAACCAAGCGAATACCATAAGTACCATTACGATTAAATCAAACGTTATGCTGTTTTTTAAAACATAGTCGGAGTAAGCGATACCACTGAAAATTAGAAATATTCCTGCAATTATAAAATGAAGAAACATAAAAAGGGTCCATAAGGTAGGGTCAGGGCCAAAAAGACCTCTTATGTGTGTTTCGTTCTCGTTCTTGGATTCTAATTCCAAGTGCAAATGTGGAGAATAATAGGACTTTTTACTGTCTTTTATATGTAGCCAAATATGCGTTCCGCCCGTTTTTACAGAAAAATCGTCGCAGTTTGATTTTTTATAGTTTTCAAATTTTTGAAGCAGTGAATCACTGTTTTCTGGAACATCTTTATAGAATCGTAAACGTAGTCTTAGTTCATTATTAGTGTCCATATTGGTAAACTTATATCATTTAAAAGGAAAGCCCGCGCTAATATATTAAAAAAATTGATAGTCAATCTATTTAACACTACCTTTGCAAAATATTTGAATAAATACTTATGAATAACATTGTTGCGATAGTAGGAAGACCTAATGTGGGGAAATCAACCCTTTTTAATAGGCTGATACAAAGAAGAGAAGCTATTGTAGATTCTGTTTCTGGAGTTACCAGAGATAGAAACTACGGAAAAAGTGAATGGAACGGAAAAGAGTTTTCCGTAATTGATACGGGAGGATATATTCGCGGTTCTGATGACGTTTTTGAAGGCGAAATCCGTAAACAAGTTGAGTTAGCCATCGATGAGGCTGATGTTATCATATTTGTGGTTGACGTTGAAGAAGGAATTACTCCAATGGATGATGCCGTTGCGAGACTTTTACGTAAAGTGACAAAACCGGTTTTACTAGCTGTAAATAAGGTAGATAACGCTATGCGGGAGAAAGATGCAATTGAATTCTATAACTTAGGTTTAGGAGAATATTATACTTTTGCAAGTATTTCAGGAAGTGGAACTGGAGATTTATTAGACGCCTTAATTGATGCGTTTCCTATAAAACCAGAACCAACACAGGAAGAAATTGCGTTACCTCGTTTTGCAGTAGTGGGAAGACCTAATGCTGGAAAATCAAGTTTTATCAATGCCTTAATTGGTAAAGATAGATATATTGTTACTGATATTGCGGGGACTACTCGTGATTCTATTGATACAAAATTTGACCGTTTTGGTTTCGAATTCAACCTTGTTGATACTGCGGGAATTCGTCGTAAGGCTAAAGTTAAGGAAGATTTAGAATTTTATTCTGTAATGCGTTCCGTACGTGCTATTGAGCATGCAGATATTTGTATTTTGATTATTGATGCCACTCGTGGATTTGAAGGTCAGGATCAAAGTATTTTTTGGTTAGCTGAAAAGAATAGAAAAGGCGTTGTGATCTTAGTAAATAAATGGGATTTAGTTGAAAAGGAAACGATGTCAACTAGAGATTACGAAGAAAAAATTAGAGAAGAATTGATGCCATTTACTGATGTGCCTATTCTTTTTGTTTCTGCATTGACAAAACAACGTTTATTGAAAGCATTAGAAGCAACAGTAAAAGTTTTTGAAAGCAGACAACAGCGTATCGCTACTTCAAAATTCAATGAATACATGTTGAAAGTGATTGAAGCATACCCACCACCTGCAACAAAAGGGAAATACGTAAAAATTAAGTACTGTATGCAGTTGCCTACTAAAACGCCTCAGTTTGTGTTTTTTGCTAATATGCCACAATATGTAAAGGAACCATACAAGCGTTACCTTGAAAATAAAATTAGAGACAACTGGGACTTCTCAGGTGTGCCAATCGATATTTATATTCGTGAGAAATAATATGTTAAAGTTTATGTAAGAAATTACATAAATTCATATTAAATTACTTAATTCGCTGTTAATGTTTTATCATTAATAGCGAATTTTTTATTTATGGAAAAAAAGTACTTTCTTATCGTGTCTTTCTTTTTAAGTGTTTCCTTATTTGCGCAAAGCAATATTAGCCTCAAAGGCAAAATCTTAGACAAAAACACCCAAAATCCCATAGAATCGGCTACTGTCTTTTTGACTTCAGTACAAGATTCAACGGTTATTGATTATACGATTTCGGATAAAAACGGTTCCTTTATTTTGGAAACCAAAAAAATCAACAAGCCTTTCTTTTTGAAAATTTCATCTATGGGTTACAAGACTTATAAGTTGGAAAATAAAGTACTTACAGAAAATAAGGATTTTGGCGTTTTAAACTTGTTCGAAAATGAAAATTTACTGTCCGAAGTAGTTATTAAAAGTGAGGCACCGCCTATTCGAATAAAAAAAGATACTTTAGAGTTTAACGCTTCTTCTTTTAAAGTTCGCCCTGATGCTAATGTTGAAACCTTATTAAAGCAACTGCCAGGAGTAGAAGTGGGAACAGATGGTAAAATTACCGTTAATGGAAAGGAAGTAAACCAAGTTTTAGTAAACGGTAAACCTTTTTTCGATAAAGACGGTAAAATTGCGC
Source organism: Flavobacterium sp. XN-5 (assembly GCF_008033395.2). Classification (NCBI taxonomy): domain Bacteria; kingdom Pseudomonadati; phylum Bacteroidota; class Flavobacteriia; order Flavobacteriales; family Flavobacteriaceae; genus Flavobacterium; species Flavobacterium sp. XN-5. Next base: position 244,571 of record NZ_VOGZ02000001.1, on the reverse strand, counting down.
TGCAAAGTTTGCCTTCGGATATTATTAATAAAGTCCAAATTTCAGATACGAAAACTAAAAAAGAGGAGTTGAGTAAAGAAGCTTCTACTTCAAATAATGCTAGTATCAATTTGACCATTGATGAAAAGAAGAATAAAGGATTCTTTGGGAAAATTATGGGAGGTTATGGAACAGGGGAACGCTATGAAAGTAGCGCTTTAATTAATTATTTTAAAGGTAAAAGAAAGGTAAGTGTTTTGGCTTCGTCGAATAATATCAATTCTACTGGATTCTCCATGAATGAAATTTTTGATAACATGAGTGGCGGAAGAAACAGTTCTATGGCAGTTAACTCGGCTAATGGTTCTTTTACGCTTAATGGAAATCGTTTCGGTGGCGGACAAGGAATAACTCGTTCCGATATGGTAGGGGTAAATTATTCGGATGAATTATTCAAAAAATTAGAAACAAGTGGTAATTACTTCTTCACAAATTCTAATTCTGATAATGTAAATAGAACCAAGACGATTACATTTTTGCCTAATGGAAATATAAACCGAGAATCTGAAGCGACAACAAGTGCTGATAATTTAGGACATAATGTAAGTTTTGAATTTGAATATAAAATAGATTCGACGGCAACTATTTTTGTTGGACCAAAATTTTCTAAGTCGAACTCGAAATTTACTAATGACTCTTTTGAAAAATCTTTTAATGAGAGCGGTCAGCTGGTTAATGAGAGTACGGCCCTAGTTTTTGACGAAAGTGATAAAGGAAGCTTTAGTATTCCAATCAATTTCAATAAGAGATTCAGTAAAAAAGGTCGCTTTCTAAGCGCTTCGTTTAGCAATGATAATTCGGTAGAGGACGTAAATTCTTTAAACAAAACCAATACACAGTTCTATCAAGGTACAGATCCAGATATTATTAGAGATCAAATTAGAAAAAATAGGAATAGTGTGGATAGGTATGTGGCTGAAGTAGAATATGCTGAGCCTGTTTCCGATTCTCTAAAAGTGAAAGTTGGTATTAATTACAACAATGAATCTAGGTCGAATGATAGAAATACCTTTGATTTTAATTCTGGTTCTCAAACCTATTCTGATTTGAATCCAGAATTAACAAATGAGTTGACGTCCAGTAAAACTACATTACGTCCTCAAACTGGGTTCTCTCTTAACAAGAAAAAATATAGTATAAATATGACTGCAGGTCCTTCGATAGTAAAATATGATACTTATTCATTTTATCTAGGACAACCTACTAATTTGACGAAAAATTATGTTTTGCCATATGCCACTTCGCGACTCTCATATCGATTTAGTAAATCTAAATCGATATATGTGAACTACACTTTTGATTATGATTTTCCTACTGCGGCTCAGATTTTACCCGTCGAGGATCTATCAAACCCTCTAAGTACTACTGTGGGAAATGTTGATTTAAAGCCAAGTGGGAATCATATAGCATACGTTGGACTTCATAATTATGATTATGCCACACGATCTGGTTACTCCTTTTATTTTGGCGGAAACATTTATGATAATCAAGTGGTTTCTTCGGTGCAATATGATTCGAGTATAAAAAACCGTATTACGTTTGAAAATGTCTCAGGAACTTATTCTACGTGGATTGGTTCTTCTTGGAACAAATCATTTAAAAAAGAAGCTCATACTTTTAAATATGGCTTGAACTTTAGCGCTAATTATGGCTTAGCGAAGGGTTTTGTAAATGATGAAATGTATGAAGCCAAGACATTAAGGTTGAATCCAAGAGCTAATTTTACCTATGAATATGGTGAGTTGCTCACTATTAATCCAACCTATAATTTTACTTACAATGATTCTAGGTACACAAATTTTAGAACTAACGGAGCCTCAAGTGTAATTCATCGTTTTAATGTACAAACAACTAATTATTGGCCTAAAAACTGGGTTTTCGGTAACGATTTTGGATATACATATAATTCGAATATTGCAGATGGATTTAAAAAGGATTTTTATCTTTGGAATACGAGTTTAGCTTATAGCTTTTTTGAAAATAAAATGACAGCAAAAGTAAAAGTCTATGATATGTTGAATCAGAATCAAAGCGCGACAAGAACCATTTCTCCAACAGATATACGCGATGAAGAAAATGTAGTTTTAAAAAGGTATCTTATGTTCTCATTGACTTACAAACTTACTAAGTTCGGGGCAAAGGAAAAGAAATCAAGTGGGAACGGTTTTATGTTTTTATAGATAAAAAGATTACTCTCCTTTAAGTTACAATTGACCAGAAGTAAAAAAGTCCCGACGAAATCGGGACTTTTTTATGGTTTAAATTTTTCAGTGATGAAAAAAGAATACTTTCATTTTCAAGTTTAGTACTATTATTTAATATCGGCCACGCATCTAAAGCCAGTATGGTCTAAACTAGTATCTGGTGATGACTTCATTCGAGCGGTAACGCGATATCCTTTACAATAGGATGCATTACATAAAAAAGACCCACCTCTAACCACTTTTTTAGGTACTCTTGGCTCCATAGGATCATAGCTTTTGGAAGGTCCTTTAGGATTATTAGCAATGCTGCCAGACAATTCTTTGTAGTATTCTGGTGTGTACCAGTCGCTGCACCATTCCCAAACATTTCCTGCCATATCATACAATCCGTATTTATTAGGTGGAAATGATTTTACTGGTGCAGCTCCTGCAAATTTATCCTTAGCCGAGTTGAGGTAAGGGAATTTTCCGTCCCAAGTATTTGCTTTAGACTTTCCTTGTTCTGGGGCTTCGTTCCCCCAAAAGTATTTTTTATCAACTAATCCTCCTCTGGAAGCAAATTCCCATTCCGCTTCTGTTGGTAATCTCTTGCCTGCCCATTTTGCATAGGCATTTGCATCATCCCATGAAATGTGTACTACAGGATAGTTTTCTTTTCCCTTTATGTCACTTTGTGGTCCGCTTGGATGTTTCCAATTGGCTCCTTCGGTCCAGCTCCACCATTGAGCAACATTATTCAAGTCGACTGGAGTAGTAGTAGGAACAAAAACAAGGGAGGCAGCCACTAATACACTTTTATCTGGTTTAGGTGTTCCTGGTGGCAATTGCTTTTTTATTTCTTGCCAATCTGGTTTTATTTCTGCTGTAGTCACATAGCCAGTAGCTTTCACAAATTTTTCAAACTGTGCGTTGGTCACTTCGGTAGCATCCATCCAAAAACCATTGACTTTAACTCTATGTTGTGGGTATTCATCTTCTCGGCCTTCATCATCAGAAGCACCCATCAGGAATTCGCCATCAGGAATTTTAACCATTCCGTCATAAGAAACCGTTTTTGATGTACTGATTGGGTCAGCCGTATTTGTAGCCGAAAAACGCGCGGGGAGCGATGAAGCACAACTCATAGATTCTGTGCTGGCTGTAGCGCTTGTCTTTTCCTCTTTTTTGCCACAGGAGCCTATTGCAAGTAGTAGCAATCCCAGAGTAATCGTTTGGTATCTCATTTTAAGTTTGTTTAATCCGGTTTCTAAAGCTAAAATTAGATTTAAGGACTGGTTTATTCTTTATTTCTTTTACAAAAATACTGATTCTTTATTGTTCTTTTATTTGTTGCAATAATTTCGCCAACTCCTTTGTGATTTCTGGGTATCGACTGGCAAGGTTTTCTTTTTCTCCAATGTCCTTATTCAAATCATACAATTGTGGTTGCTGGTTATTACCCATTTCGATATTGGTTAATAAATTCATTGTTGGTCCGTTACTCGGTTCAATATATTTCCAATTTTCTTTTCGAATTGCTAGGGAATTGATTCCTTGCTTAATAAGTACCGTTCGCCCTTTGTTGGTTTTGCCTAACATAGCTTGCAACATATCTTCTCCATCAGTTACTTGATCTTTCTCTAATTTTATGTTCAACATTTTAGAAAAAGAAGGAAGTAAATCCACCTGGGATAATAAAGCTGGTGACGCTCCTTTTTTTATTGTCGCTGGCCCCCTAACGATAAAAGGAACTCGTGTTCCTGCCTCAAAAGTACTATACTTTCCGCCGCGTAAAGATCCCCAAGGAGTATGTCCATTTAATTCTGTCACCGCTCCGTCTTCATAGCCGTCATCAAGTACAGGTCCATTGTCACTGGTGAAAATAACGATGGTGTTATTTGCTATGCCTTGATATTCTAGTTGTTTCATGATTTCACCTACAGTCCAATCCATTTGTAAGATGGCATCACCACGATATCCTAAACTGCTTTTTCCTTTAAACATGGTCGAAGGCATGCGGGGAACATGAGGCTCTGTTAACGCATAATAAAGGAAGAAAGGAACTTTTTTATTAGTCTCGATAAACTCATTTGCTTTCGATAGAAAAGTCATCGGCATTTCCTCGTCAGTCCAACGGGCTTTGTTGCCGCCACTCATATAACCAATACGTCCTATTCCATTTACAATAGTATTGTTGTGTCCATGGTTAGGGGAAGATTTCATTTTTAGTAATTCAGGATTTTCCTTGCCCGTTGGGTCATTCCCCACTTTATTGCTATAATCAACTTCAATAGGATCATTAGGGTCTAGTGCAACTACATGTTGATTTTCGACAAATACAGTAGGAACTCTATCAGCCGTTGCAGGGAAAATATAGGAGTAATCAAAACCTACTTCATTCGGTCCTGGTTTTATTTCGCCGTTCCAATTCTTCTGTAATTCATTTCCTAAACCTAAATGCCATTTCCCTACAATTCCAGTTTTATAACCCGCTTTCTGAAATAAAGAAGGTAGCGTGGTTTTATCTGTCGGAACTATTAAAGCAGCGTCTCCAGGAAGTATTCCAGTGCCTTTTCTTCTCCAAGGATATTGTCCTGTCATTAAACCATAACGAGAAGGAGTACAGGTTGCCGAGGTGGAATGTGCATCAGTGAAGCGCACTCCTTGTTTGGCCAGTTTGTCTATGTTAGGAGTGTTAATCTTGGTCGCTCCATAACAACTTAAATCACCGTAGCCTAAGTCGTCAGTCATGATGATTATGACATTTGGTCGCTTTTGAGCAAATATAGCTATTGATAAAAGGCATATCACGAATATACTGCTCTTTTTTAGTATCGAAACGCTGTTTTTTTTATGCATTGTTAATTATAATTTTAGTTGGTCAATTTATAGTTTACTGTTTCTTGTATTTATAAACTCCCAGTTTTTAACAGCTGAAGTTTGGTGTTCTTTTTTTAGTATTTCTTCAAACCTTTTCACTAGTTTCGAATTTTGATTTGAGACATCTACTGTTTCATTTCTATCGCTTCGAAGGTTATAAATTTCCCAAAGTGCGTTAGGATTTTTTTTCAAATTACTTTTTACACCTTTCCAGTCGCCCGTTCGAATAGCGATTTGACCTCCTTTTTCAGGATATTCAAAATACAGATAGTCGTGTTTTTTTTGTTTGGACTTGTTCCCTAGTAGTTCCGGAAGAAAAGAAATGCCGTCTGTGTTTTTAACTTTTTGATTGGTTAAATCAGCAATTGTAGCAAAAAAATCATATTGGGCAGAAATAAGATCTGAAATCGATCCAGCGCGGATTTTCCCCGGCCATCTCGCGATAAATGGTTCCCGAATACCGCCTTCGTATAAATCCATTTTTAATCCTTTTAAATTATCTACACTATTAAAAAAGGCAGCATCTACACCTCCATTAAAAGTGGTTCCGTTGTCACTGCTAAACATGATAATCGTGTTTTCATCGAGCCCTAATTCTTTTATTCGAGCCATAATAATGCCCACTTGGGCGTCTAGATAACTAATCATTGCTGCGTACGTAGAAAGCGGATATTTAGTTGAAGCATAACCATTTTGTCCATAGTAAGGTTTTTCTTCAAAGAGACCAATATATTGCTTTATCCATTCCTCTGGTGCCTGTAAAGAAGCATGCGGAATTGTATATGGTAAATACAAGAAAAAAGGATTTTCCTTATTGTTATATATGAATTTCAATGCTTTTTCTGTCATTTTTTCTGGTGCATAAACTTCCCCTTTAAAGTAGTCAAAGTCAGTATCAGTTGCTGTTTTAGGGTCTAAAATTTTATGTACATTGATATACGGCTGGTTTAAAGTATCCCATTTTTCATTCTCCCACAAGTGTGTAGGATAGTAATTATGAGATTGCTTTTGATCGAGATAACCGTAATAATAATCAAAACCCTGGGCGTTTGGCGAGCCTTCAGTCCCATTCATTCCAAGGCCCCATTTTCCTACCAATGCAGTCGTATATCCTTTTTGTTTTACTAATTCGGCAACGGTAAATTCCTCCGCTTTCAACGGGATCTGGCCTTTTTCTTCACTATCTAAAAATCCGCCAAGTTCATAATTCCCCCTAATATAGGAACTTCCCGCATGTTTACCTGTCATCAACATACATCTAGCGGGGGCACAAACAGCCGAGCTTGAGTAATGTTGTGTAAAACGCATTCCTTCTTTTGCCATGCGATCAAGATTGGGCGTTTTTATTTTCATTTGACCATAACTTCCCAACTCACCATATCCTAAATCATCGGCATATATATAAATGATGTTGGGTTTTTGTTGAGATAAAACAGAACTAGATAATAGGCAGCAGAAGATTATCGCTTTAATTTTATTCATACTTTTTATGTTATAGATAGATTCACTTATTATTCTTTTTAATTCGTTTTAAGAATGAAAGACTTCTGCTTATTAATATGCAAAGGATTATTTTCTGTCTTATTGATGTATTGATATTTATTTGCTAATGCTACTTAAATAGCAATATAACCGTATCAAGTTTTTGAAACTGATTAATTGAGAGTGAATATCAAAAATATAATATTTTAATTAATGGATCTCACTAGTGCCTACCAGTTTATGGGTAACTAGTAGAGATAATTTTAGAAGGGATGCACGATTTAGTATTAGTTTAAGTAACAGCCGATTTATTGTTATAAAACAAATAGGATCTGCACATAATGTTAGTATTAAGAATAGCCGTAAAACAGAACTTTTTTAAGAGATGTTGATTGTTAATATACACCACAGGCTAAAAATGCATCTAGTCGAGAATATATTGAAAGGTTTTTAAAGGTTTTTTGGGTTTAACTTTTTGAAAATCTAGTTTTTATTCCTACTCTCTATTCGTATTATTAATGACAATTGTCGATTGGAATTCGCAAGATATATCTTAGTGCAATATTGATTATTTAGTCAAAATCGGTAGTAGTACGTTCTTTAAAAGTTAATCTCGAATCATCTAAAGTGTCCATAGAATGGTCTTCATACCAATCTTTAAACGTTTTTGTAGTGGTATACTTATCAGTGAGCACGGCGTATACCATAAATAAAATTAATAAGACGCCAAAGATTAGTAAGCTTATGGAAATAGTGAATGCAATGTTTGTTTGAGATAAACCTGCAAAAATAAAAACAAATACTGTGGTAATCCACACGAGTAGTATTGCAAAATTTTTTATGGCTTTTTCTATTAAATTTACGATTAATAGTTAGAAATGAAAGTTAACTAAATGATAATCAGTTTATAAATAAGTAGTTAGCCGAAAAAGGTACGATTAGCTATATGTGAATAAGAATTGGATTATGGCGGGTTATATTTGATTTTGCTAAATGAAATAGAAGTGCCCATAAAAAAAGCTGCAAATCGCAGCTTTTTTTATGATTGTCTATTGTGAATATTTTTTACCAGCTTCCGCTTGAACCTCCTCCTGAAAATCCGCCGCCGCCAAATCCACCACCGAATCCGCCGCCGCCAAATCCTCCTCCAGAAGATCCACCGCCAAAACCACCGCCTCCGCCACCACGGCCAAGACTACTTAAAATAATTACATCTAGTAAGCTTGGTCCAAAACCACCACTATTTCCAGAATTACCTCCGCCACCTCCGCCTTTATTTTTAGAAATAAGAACTAGGATAATAACGATAATAATAATGAAGGGTAATATTGGGAAGCCTTTCTCTTTGGTTTTCTGTTTTCTTTCTCCTTTGTATTTGCCTTTAAAAACATCAATCAAGGCATCGGTTCCTTTGTCAAGGCCATTGTAGTAACTACCAGATTTAAATTCAGGAGTAATTATATTTCTAATGATTTCGCCGCCAATTCCTGCCGTTAAGCGATCTTCAAGTCCGTAACCAGGATTTATTGCAATTTTTCGATCTGTTTTAGAAACCAGAATTATAACTCCATTGTCTTCTTTGGCCTGGCCAATTCCCCAAGTTTGTGCCCAGTTAGTCGCTAGCTGGCTTACATCTTCTCCTTTTAGACTTTCAATAGTAATTACTACAATTTGAGTTGTGGTAGAATCAGAATATTTGATTAGTTTTTCTTCTAGTTGAAGTTTTTCAGTCGAGCTTAAAAGATTAGCATAGTCGTAAACTGAAGTGGCTAAAGTAGGTTTTTCCGGTATGGTATATTGTGCGAAGCCCAATTGAGTAACAAAAAAGCAAACAAGTAATTTAAAATAAAGGGAGCTATTTAATTTAGATATGATCATATTAGCCTTTTGAGATTTCGTTTGATAATTCATTCGTGTCATCTTCTGACCAAGGGAAATGTTTTTTTAATTGTTCTCCAGCGATTAGAATTCCGTCAACAAGACCTTGTTTGTAATTGCCATTTTTAAAATGAGCAACCATAACCTCCTTGGTACTGTCCCAAAAATCATTAGCAACGACATCATTAATCCCATAATCTCCGCAAATCACAAATGTTTTGTCTTCAACGGCAAGATAAATTAAAACCCCATTTTTTAGTTGGGTTTCATCCATTTTCAATTCATTAAAAACTTCCAAAGCACGATCATAAACATCTAACGCGGTTGTTTTTTCTAAATGAACCCTAATTTCTCCAGAGATGTTTTTTTCGGCCATTCGAATAGCTTCCACAATCTCTTGCTCTTCTTCTTTGGATAAAAAATCTTCTACTTTTGACATTGTATTTTTTTTTGAATGAAGATTAACGTCCCGAAACTTCGAGACGTTAATCAAATATCTGAAATCGTTTTTTAGAATTGTACTTCAACCGGTTTTTCAGCACCTGCTACAGCTTCAAAATATGGTTTTTCCTTAAATCCAAACATTCCTGCAAAAACTGAATTTGGGAAAACTTTGATATGATTATTGTACGGTTTCACCGCTTCGTTGAAACGTGTTCTAGCAGTAAGAATTTGATTTTCGGTACTTGCCAATTCGTCCTGTAATTTCAAGAAGTTTTGGTTGGCTTTTAAATCAGGGTAACGTTCCACACTAACCAATAATCGAGATAGAGAGCTGCTTACACCGCTTTGAGCTTGGTTAAATTGTGCTAATTGTTCTGGGGTGATATTAGTTGGGTCAACTGTAACCGCAGTCGCTTTGGCACGTGCTTCAATAACCGCAGTCAAAGTACTTTTTTCAAATTCAGCTGCTCCTTGTACAGTTTTTACTAAGTTTCCAATTAAGTCATTTCTTCTTTGGTAAGAAGTTTGAACATTACCCCAAGCTTCTTTAATTCCCTGCTCATATACAACAGCAGTATTATTTATTCCTTTAACATAGCTGTAAATTCCGAATATAACTACGGCTCCGATAATCCAAGGCAAAAATCTTTTCATGTTTGTTTAATTTAAAGTTGATTTTTAATATTTGTTAATTGTGTTCTAATGGTTTCTAATTTTCGAATAATTTCAAATTTATCCAATGTTTTCTTTTGTCCTTCTTTCAAATGCGTTTTAGCTCCTTCTAATGTGAATCCTCTTTCTTTTACCAGGTGATAAATAAGTTGCAAGTTAGTTACATCTTCAGGGGTAAACATTCTATTTCCCTTAGCGTTTTTCTTTGGCTTAAGGATATCAAACTCACTATCCCAGAAACGAATCAGGGAAGCATTTACATTAAAAGCTTTGGCAATCTCGCCAATGCTGTAATATCTTTTATCTTTAGATAGCTCAATATGCATATAATATTTTTTTTACTTTTTCAAATGAACATTTATGACTCAATTTTTCAAACAGATACAGAGCATTTTAATCCAGAGACTGGTTCTCTTGGTTGGCTAGTTTCGAAATAGCAACATACTCCACTGCCGAAATATTTCCATAATAAAAATTAAGCGGATTGACGACTTTACCGTCTTTGTGAACTTCATAATGCAAATGGGGACCTTCGGATCGTCCCGTGCTTCCCACATAACCTATAATGTCGCCACGTTTTACTCTTTGTCCTGCTTTAGAATTGTATTTGCTCAAATGGGCATATAAAGTTTCATATCCATAACCATGCCTAATGACAATATGATTCCCGTAACCAGACGCCCTATTATCTGCTTGTGAGATCACCCCGTCACCAGTTGCAAAAATAGGCGTCCCTACTTTAGCCGTAAAGTCCATACCCTCATGCATTTTACGTGCTTTAGTAAATGGATCAGTGCGATATCCAAAACCTGAGGCCATACTTTTTAAATTTTCGTTCCTGACAGGCTGAATGGCAGGAATGGCAGACAATAATTTATTTTTCTCTTTCGCCAGTTTTAAAATGTAATCCAGCGATTCCGATTGTATTGCCAATTCTTTTGTAAGAACATCTACTCTTTTGGTGGTATTAAGTACCAGCTGTGTGTTATCAAATCCTTGTAATGCAGCATAGCGATCATCTCCACTATATCCTGCTTTTCGTTCCTCTTCTGGTATGGGTGAGGTATTAAAATAGGTTCTGTATAAATTATTATCCCGCTTTTCAATTGCTTCAATTACATTGTCAAGTTGGTCTATTTTTCTGTTTAATACGGCATAATTCAGCTTTAAGTTTTCAATTTCTCGCTGCATCAATCTATCTTTTGGTGTGTCGAAGTAAGGCGTGTTTAACAATATTAGGAAACTTAATGAACCAAACAAGGCTGAGGCCACTAAAAACAAGACAATAAAACCGAATTTCTTTCTTTTTTTTGTTTTTATTTTTCGATAAGCCAGATTTTCCGAATCGTAATAATATTTTACTTTCGCCATATTTTAAAATACCCTATTTTTGCACCTTGTATAATGCAGTTTGAACAAATTTAATAAATGTTTCATTTGTTCCCGCGTTTTTTCAATAATAAATATAATAATGTGCCTTTCCCAGCTATTTGTTTCAAGTTCTCGTCTTGAAATCTTTTTTTCTGCTGCGCTGGCAGGAGCTTCCTGGGTCGCTCTGCCACCACATGAAAAAATAGATTTCAAAACTTCGAAGCTTTCCACTACTATCTGGGGCAAAAGAAATTAAAAGAGTAAATGATTTGAAGATTGAAAAAATCTTTAAATTTTTGAATCTTTAAATATTTAAATAAAAACAATGAAATCACAAGACGTACGTAAACAATTTTTAGACTTTTTTCAAAGCAAAGGACATTTAATCGTTCCTTCGGCACCAATAGTTCTTAAAGATGATCCCACTTTGATGTTCAATAACTCAGGGATGGCACAGTTTAAAGAATATTTTTTAGGTAATGCCACGCCAAAAAGCAATAGAATTGCCGACACTCAAAAATGTCTTCGTGTTTCAGGAAAACATAATGATTTAGAAGACGTTGGTTTTGATACCTATCACCATACGATGTTCGAAATGCTAGGAAACTGGTCTTTTGGAGATTATTTCAAAAAAGAAGCCTTGCCTTGGGCTTGGGAATTCTTAACCGAAGTCTTAAAATTAGACAAAGACCGTTTGTACGTTTCCGTTTTTGAAGGAAACGAAGCTGAGAATGTGCCTTTCGATCAGGAAGCTTTTGATATTTGGAAACAATTCGTTCCCGAAGATCGCATCATCCTTGGTAACAAAAAAGACAATTTCTGGGAAATGGGAGATCAAGGACCCTGCGGACCTTGCTCTGAAATTCATGTCGATTTGCGTACTGACGAAGAAAGAGCTGCAGTTTCAGGTAGAAGCTTGGTCAACGCTGATCATCCACAGGTAGTCGAGATATGGAATAACGTATTTATGGAATTCAACCGTAAAGCCGATGGTTCTCTTGAAAAACTACCAGCTAAACACGTAGATACCGGAATGGGATTTGAGCGTTTGTGTATGGCGATGCAAGATGTAACTTCAAACTATGATACAGATGTGTTTACGCCGCTTATCGAAAAAGTGGAGGAAATTACAGGCTTGAAATATACACCTAACTCGGTCATTCTAGACGATAGTGAAGAATCTGAAGAACAAAATAAAACCAATATTGCGATTCGTGTTATTGTCGATCACGTGCGTGCGGTAGCTTTCGCTATTGCCGATGGACAATTGCCTTCTAATACTGGAGCAGGATATGTAATTCGTCGTATTTTGCGTCGTGCGATACGTTACGGTTTTACTTTTTTGGATACCAAAGAACCATTTATCTATCAATTAGTTGCTGTTTTAGCTGACCAAATGGGTGAGTTTTTTCCAGAAATCAAAAAACAACAAGCATTGGTTACTAATGTGATTCGTGAGGAGGAAGCTTCTTTCTTACGAACTTTGGACCAAGGATTACAATTGTTAGACAAAGTAATTTCTGAAACTAAAGGAAAAGAAGTAAATGGAGCTAAAGCATTCGAATTGTACGACACTTTCGGTTTTCCAATTGATTTAACGGCTTTGATTCTTAGAGAAAAAGGATATGAATTAGACGAAGTTGGTTTTGATAAAGCCATGCAAGAACAAAAATCACGTTCTCGTGCTGCCTCAGAAGTTTCTACTGATGACTGGAAGGTTTTGGTTGATGGAAATGTTGAAAGTTTCGTAGGTTATGACCAAGTCGAAAATGAAGTAAAGATAACTCGTATTCGTAAAGTAGATTCTAAAAAAGATGGCGTACTATACCAAATCGTTCTAGATGCGACACCTTTCTACCCAGAAGGTGGAGGACAAGTGGGAGATAAAGGAATTTTAGTTTCGGCAAACGAGACGATTGAAATTATAGATACTAAGAAAGAAAATAACTTGATTTTGCATTTTGCGAAGCAATTACCTGAAAATGTAAATGCTAGTTTTGTTGCTAAGGTGAATACTGATTTAAGAGGATTGTCTTCCAAAAATCACTCAGCAACGCATTTAATGCACGAAGCTTTGCGTACCATTTTAGGAACGCATGTAGAGCAAAAAGGATCATTGGTAAATCCAAATAATTTGCGTTTTGACTTCTCACACTTTTCAAAAGTAACTGATGAAGAATTACAACAAGTAGAAGACTTTGTTAATGCAAGAATCCAAGAGCAATTGCCATTAATCGAAAGAAGAAGTATTCCTATTCAACAAGCGTTAGACGAAGGTGCAATGGCTTTGTTTGGTGAAAAATATGGAGATAATGTACGTGCCATAAAATTTGGAAACAGTATGGAATTGTGCGGTGGAATACACGTTAATAATACCGCTGAAATTTGGCATTTTAAGATTGTTTCTGAAGGCGCTGTTGCGGCGGGAATTCGTCGTATTGAAGCAATTACTAGTGACGCAGTGAAAAAATTCTATGCATCGCAAGAAGAATTGTTGAGCGAAATCAAATTGATGTTAAAGAATCCACAAGATACTATCAAAGCCGTTGTAGCACTTCAGGATGAAAATGCAAAATTAAAAAAGCAAATTGAGCAATTAATTAAAGACAAAGCAAAAGGATTAAAAGCAGAGTTGATGACGCAAGTCCAAGAAGTTAATGGCGTTCAGTTTCTAGCAGTCCAAGTGGATCTTAATCCGGAAGGCGCTAAAGATTTGGCTTATGATTTAGGGAACTTGGGAACTAATGTGTTTTTAGTTTTGGCTACAGCCGAAGAAGGAAAACCAATGTTAAGTTGTTATATTTCTAAAGAACTAGTTGCTGATAAAAAATTGAATGCTGGACAAGTAGTCCGCGAATTAGGAAAATACATCCAAGGTGGAGGAGGCGGGCAGCCTTTCTTTGCTACCGCAGGAGGAAAAAATGCAGCCGGAATTCCTGAGGCTTTAGCTAAAGCGATAGATTTTGTAATGTAATTCATTGATTTTTAGTTGGGAAGTGTTTCTGGGAATGGATTTTTGTTACCTTTACATTGTAAATAAAATCATACCAGTTCTGTTTTTCAGTGACACTTTTTTAATTATTCGAAATGAAAAAAGCAAATGTATTTTGGGTTTTAGCGGCTATGTTGTTTGTGTTTTATTCCTGCGCAAATGATAAAAACGGCAATGCTAAATTGTTGACAAAACTAATTGAAACTACTGAGGACGGTTCATCTGTTACGACTTTGTTCACATACAATGGAAATGAAATTGTAAAAGCAGAGAATGGGAAACAGGAGCTTAATTATACCTATACAAATGGATTAATCTCTAAAATTATTACAAAAAACAAAAGTGACCAATCTATAATTGCAGTTGATTATAAATATGAAAACGAAAAATTAATTAGTGTTAAATCTTCTGATAACTATTGGATTAATTTCGTTCATAATACTGATGGAACAGTAGTTTATGAGAGATTTACTTTAAATGCCAAGAATCAAGAAGTTAAATTATATCATGGAATTATCTCCTTTAAGGATGGTAATTTAATAAAAGACAAGCGTACTTTAGATGATACTGCAGTTGGCGTCGTAACAACTGAAAACCTGAGTTTTGAGTACGATTCTAAAAAGAATCCAATGCACAGTATTTTAGGGTTTGACAAATTAGTAGATCAGAACCAGTTGATGTCTATTAATAATAGCGTAATCAGTGTTGTGGAGAATAGCACTACAAATGCATTTGACCAAATCATATCTTCAGCTAGATTATATAAAAGTACTTTTGAATACGACACAGACGATTATCCTTCTGTGCAAATCAACGAAAATACAACTGGAAATACAGGTTATTTAAAGTCAGAATATTTTTATTAATAGACTAGTACGTTTGAATAAATAATACAAGATGCAGTTCAGAACTCAAATACCCATTAAAAAGACCAACAGTCCGATAAATTATTATTCGAAAATTATGTCTTTGGGATCATGTTTCGCAGTAAATATGGCTGAGAAATTGGACTATTTTAAATTCCAAAATTCCTGTAATCCATTCGGGATTTTGTTTCATCCACTAGCGATCGAAAAACTTATTTCATATGCAGTGGAAAAAAAGATCTTCACTGAAGCTGATATTTTTTTTCACAATGAACGCTGGCATTTTTATAATGCGCATTCTGATTTAAGCAATGCTGATCCAATTGAGTTGTTAGCTGTTTTGAATGGGATTATTCAATCAACACAGAAACAACTAACTGAAGTAACACACGTCATTATAACCTACGGAACAGGCTGGGTTTATCGAAATATTGAAAGCAATGAAATTGTTGCTAATTGCCATAAAGTACCTCAAAAACAGTTTGAAAAGCAATTGTTAAGTACAGACGTAATTCACAATAGCATCCAAAAAACAATTGATTTAATTCAGTCTATAAATCCAGAAGTAAAAATTATTTTCACGGTTTCTCCAGTGCGACACATCAAAGACGGTTTTGTAGAAAATCAATGGAGTAAATCCAGTTTAATCGCCGCAATACAACAAATCCTAAAACCTAAATCTGAAATCCTAAATTATTTCCCTTCCTACGAAATCATGATGGATGAGCTTCGTGATTATCGGTTTTATGCCGAAGACATGTTGCACCCAAATCAAGTTGCAATTGATTACATTTGGAAACGTTTCAAGGAAACAAACATTTTAGAAACGGCACTGGCAACAATGGAGGAAGTTGAAATAATCCAGAAAAGCTTATCTCATAAACCATTTAACCCAAATTCAGAGAGTCATCAAAAATTTGAAGCTAAATTAAGGGATAAAATCGTTAAATTGGGCTCTCAATATTCATTCATGAAATTTTAATTATGCTTAGAAGATTACTTATTTTTATAGGGTTGATATTAGCGGTGGTGCTGATGTTTAAATATTGCGAATTCAAAAAAGAGGATGATTCGACCACGATGGATAGCGCTGGCTTGATACAACAGCAAATTTTAAACGTTGGTAAGCTTATCGTTACCGAGGGGCATTTTGCCGAAGTCGTTACCTATAAAAATAAGGAAAAATACCTGATGGGTATTGTTTCATTTGATAAAAAAGCAGTGATTGTCGTTAATGCAGAAGTTACAGTTGCTTACGATTTACATAAAATGAAATATGATATCGACGAAGCTAACAAAACAATTTCAATCGTTTATATTCCGAAGGAAGAAATAAAGATCAATCCAGATATTAAAATCTATGATGTTGAACAAAGTAGATTAAATCCGTTTACGGGTGATGATTACAATAAAATAAACAAATCGGTTAAAGCAAATTTAGCTAAGAAAATAGAGAAATCTTCGCTTAAGAGCAATGCTCAAAACCGACTCATAAGTGAATTATCTAAGCTGTTGATAACGACGAGTAATTTAGGGTGGACTTTAAAATACGAGGGAAAAGTAATAAAAAGCGATGTTGAACTAGACCAACAAATAAAGCTGTAATAATTTTAGCTTTAAAATAAAGAACCGCCAATTCGCAAAGGAAATCATTGCGAATTGGCGGTTTTGTTTTTTAATAGTATGAATCTTGGCTTTGAGTTTATACGTTTTCTTTATGAAAAATCAAGTCCAGTCCTCCAGTAATCAAATGTGTTACTTCCGGTCTCTTTATTTTTAAATTTTCAAGGTAATTCAAAACTTCATCCAGTTGTTGAGTCTCGTTTCTGTCTTTAAGGAGTTCGGCGATTTCAACAGCAAGTAGCCAATCTTTAGGATGATCTGTTTTTAGTTTTTGAAAAATAGGCGCGAAAGAAGCGTAGATATCTTTCGATTCTCTAATTATTCTTACCATTTGGTATAAAACCTCTAAGTCATCGCGTTCCGCAGTGTGTTTTGCCTTAATTGTGGTGCTGGAAGGCATATGTGTAATCAAGTCAAAGCTATTTGCATCAGCTGGGCCAGAAAAAGCAGAAACTACTTTCTTACCCACTGCCATGTCATAAACGCCCCAATCTGGTTGGAATAAAATCGTTTCGCCATGCGTTACAGTACAGTTTTTAAAACGAATTAGGATAATTTCTCCTTGTAAGTTTCTAGAACCAGTAATGATTTCTCCTTCAACGGTAATATCTCCTTCAAATTCCAGTTTCACACTGTTGCTTTCGGTGATATTGTAGGCGCTTAAGTCTTTCGGGCTCATGTCTTCAATCGCTAAATTGATGCCCTTCAGTTTTCCAATTGGACTACCAAAACCTTCAGCATGAGTTGCCGTTCCATGACCTACCAATTCTTTTTCGCGAGAAGCCAAAGCTGTTTTTCCTGTAGTTTGGATGTATATTGCTTTCCCCTCGTGCTGAATTACATTTGTAAAAACGCCCGAAATTTGTAAGCCAGTACTTAATTCTATTGTACCTAAAGCAGTCGAATTAACTAATTTTTCTATTCCTGATAGTCCGCCGGTACGCAGTGCCATTTTACTTGCAAATTCCTCTAAAATCAAATTTAAATAAGCAAAAGTTGGAGTGACGTAAAGCTGAGGTTGTAGCTTTGTAATATCAAAACTTTTTTGGGCAGCAGTAATATCATAAGGAATTTTCTCCACTTGATCCGTCATGCAATGAGCACTTTCTCCAATTGAAGATAGCAAACCGGCTCCATAAATTTTAGGGTTTTCAACAGTTCCTATTAATCCATATTCCACAGTCCACCAGTGCAGATTTCTTATTTGTGCCATTTCTGAGAGTTCACCCATATTGTTTTGCAAATCTTCAACCGCTTTTTCGGCCTCATCAATAGTTGCCTGTGGTGTATCTTCGGCTTCTTTCACGATCGAAAGTAATCGGATTGCTTCATACATTTGGTAATCCTTATCGGATGATATCGCTTTACAGCCTATTTCTCCAAAACGACGCAAGTATTCCGCATATTCTGGATTGGCGATGATTGGGGCATGACCCGCGCCTTCATGAATAATATCTGGTGCTGGCGTGTATTCTATATGTTCGAGTTGACGAATATCTGATGCAATAACAAGTACATTATAAGCCTGAAACTCCATGAAAGCATTGGGCGGAATAAATCCGTCAACTGCTACTGCAGCCCAACCTATTTCGGTCAGAATACGGTTCATGCCGTACATACTCGGGATATTGTCGATTTCTATTCCTGTTTTTTTTAATCCATCCAAGTACGAGCTATGAGCTACTTTTGAAAGGTAATCCACGTTTTTGCGCATCACGTATCGCCAAACCGCTTGATTTATAGGTGTGTAATCGCTATAATCTTGAGGTTTAATAAATTGCTTCAAGTGCTTTGGCAATCTGTCTAATAAAGGATTACTTTCAATAGTTGGTTTCATGTCGAAAACGTTGTAGTTATACTGCAAAAGTACAACTTTAAGGAGCTATTTCCCGCTTTTCATTACAAGATTTTACAAAAAAAGCCGTTTTTGTAAGCCCTAAAAAGAGCTTCTTCCAGTCGCTTTTTTAGAACAACAAAACAAGGCTTTTGTTATAAAATGCTTTCCTTTTCACTCGGGGCTAGTGGAGTTGTTTGCTAATTAGACACTAGATATTGCATGATGATTGCAAAAATAGGATGACAAGTTTGTGCGTTTTTTAGAGCATGAAAAAGATTTTCTAGTTCACTTCAAACAGCAACATCTGCGTTTTTTGCTTATCAGAGAAGTTGTCATCCGAGACAAAAAGCAACGATTGCTTGCCGTTAGATAACTTTGGACCAAAAGTTACTCCTTCGATATTATCGATAAAAATCCCTAAATCATCCATGTTTAGGATTAGCTTTTTAGAAGCAACTTCAATTGATTGATTTTGCAAAGAAGCAATATCTTTTACATCAGTCGCTTTCGATAAATCACATAAAAAAACTTTTACCGTGCAAGCCTGTGTTCCTACAGAGTAGGAACGTTCCACGACCAATAGCTGGTCTTCGCTATAATATTGAATAGCAGACACACCGTTTACGGCAAAACCATCTTTAGGATTGGGTGCTTTAGCAATGGCTTCGAGTTGGTACGTGTATTGGGCTGTGTTTTTTTTGGTTTTTACATTGAATTTGTAAAAACGAATCAAGCCCCCTTTTTCCACGGTGGCTTTGTCACCATCGTCATAAAGCGGTTCTTCTACAACTGTGTAAATATTTTTGTAATTTTTGTCGAAAGTGATTCCTTCTAATGTTCCATTATTTCGGGGACCTTTTTCTTCTTTTTGCATTTCTAAATTAGAAGGCAAAGACACTTGGTTCTGATAATTACCTTTCAAATCCATAAAGGAAATTGAAGGATTTTGTAAAACGTTCTTATCGGTAGAAAGTACGCGAGCGCCTTCACTACTCCAAATTAAAGACTTCTTTTTCGGATTGTATCGAATGTCCTCAGGATCGGCAGAAGTTTCTGGAGTGCTCAACCAATTGCCAAAAATCTTACCTTCTTGATTTTTCAGTGTATTCGTTTCCTGAAAATCGATAGCTTGGAGTTCGTCGTTTTTCAAGTGGATCTTTGCGGTATAGAATCTTGAAGGGTTTACTTGTGACCGCTCATCGCTAATTAGGTAATAAATATCCTGTTTTTTATCGTAATCAATACCGGAAAGTCCGCCAATTTTAGTCTCCTTGAAATTCTGGTTGTACGGAATTTCAATTGAATTGATGAATTTTAAACTAGGTGATAAATTGGTTTGAGTGGCTTGTTTTATATTCGAACAAGAAAAAAGTAAGGAAATGGAGAAAAGTCCAATTAGAAGTTTATGCATGGTAAGTAGCCTAAATTAGGTTTAGATATATGATTAGTGCGTTGAGTTGTTTCTTTCGGCATTTCTGAAATAGTCAATCTTGTAATTGAACATTTCAGCCATGTTTCTGGCGCGTAATTTTGCCTCATCAGCAACAACGCCAATAAATAGTACATCTACGGTTTCGGTGAAAATTTCCATCCAGCGATCAAAGTGCTCCTTGGTAATGGGTAATTGTTTGTGCGGTGGAAACGGACTACCCGAATAACTGTGTACTTCGAGTAGGATAGTTTGCCAAAACCGATACATTTTTTCTAAATGCTCAGGCCAGCGATTCGCTATTTTTTCATTGAAAATAGGACCAATGAATTCGTCTTTTTGAACCTTGGAGTAGAAGGCATCAACCATTAATTTGATATCTTCTATATTTTTTATGTCGGTAAGGGTTGTCATAATTATGTGTAAAAAAGCCTTTGTAAAGGTATGCGTTAAATTAGGAAAGGGAAATTGTTTTATCCAATTAATTGGGTGAATAAACCTTGTTTTTCATTAAGGTATTTAAATTCAAATCCCTTATATGTCATTTTGTTTTTGATTGCGACAAGGTCGTTTTTATTCTTTAATTCGAGACCTACAACGGCCGGGCCTACCTCGCGGCTGTTTTTCTTTGTAAACTGGAAATAGGTTATATCATCATCGGGGCCAAGGATATCATTTACAAATTCCTTTAAGGAACCGGGACGTTGCGGAAACTCAATCATGAAATAATGCATGAGTCCTTCATATAATAAGGAACGCTCTTTTATTTCGGCAGTTCGCTCGATGTCGTTGTTACTTCCGCTGACTACGCAAACCACGTTTTTACCTTTTATTTTGTCCTTGTAAAAATCCAATGCCGCAATGGTTAGTGCGCCTGCAGGTTCTACAACCATGGCTTCTTCATTGTACAATCGCAAAATAGTGGTGCACACTTTTCCTTCGGGAACTAATATAATATCGGATAGGTTTTTTTGACATATTTCAAAAGTCAAGTTGCCCACCTGCTTTACTGCAGCACCATCCACAAATTTATCGATGCTGTCTAATGCAGTATTTTTTCCATTTGCAATTGAGGTTTTCATAGAAGGAGCGCCTTCAGGTTCGACTCCTATAATTTTTGTCTTGGGACTCAATTCCTGGAATACTTGCGAAAGACCAGAGGCTAATCCGCCACCTCCAATTGGAACAAAAACATAGTCTATAGTCTCTTTGAAAGATTCTAAAATCTCTAAACCCACAGTGCCTTGTCCTGCAATTACTTGTATGTCGTCAAAGGGATGGACGAATGTGATGTTATTTTGTTTAGAGTCTTCTGCTGCTTTTGCATTGGCATCGTCAAATGTATCTCCTATAAGTACAATTTCGACAAAGGATTTCCCAAATAATTGTACTTGCTTTATCTTTTGTTTGGGTGTCGTTTTTGGCATGTAAATCTTGCCTTTTATTTTTAGTAAATTACAAGAATAAGCGACTCCTTGAGCGTGATTTCCAGCACTAGCACATACTATTCCTTTGCTTTTTTCAGCCTCTGTCAAAGTGCTGATTTTGTTGTAAGCACCTCTTATTTTGTAGGAACGAACGATTTGTAGATCCTCTCTTTTTAATAAAATATTAGATTCGAATTCGTCTGATAAATTTAGGCTTTGTGTAAGCGGCGTAGGAGCAACAACTCCTTCTAGTTGTTTTTGTGCGTTTACTACTTGTTCGAATATAGTCATGATTGTTGTTTTAGGCATAAAAAAAACCTCCCGTTATAGGAGGTTTCATAAATATATTTGTTTTGCTAATTTATATAACGCTCCGCTATTATTGTTGAATAATAATAATTTTAGCGATAATAATATTAGTTAAATTTGTCATTTTTTTGACTTTCAAGTGCAAATGTATAGATTATTTGGCTAGTTCGAATAAAAAAAAATTATTTTTTTACATTTGATGGAGGATATTGGGCTAAAATTTTGGCTACAAATTCATTGATTTGTTTTTCTTTTTGATCGCGACTCTCGGTCAAATTACCAATTCCTTCACCTTCCCATACTAGTTCTTTTTTCTTAGCATCGATTAAATCAATGTATAACGTTCCTTCTGTCGAACTAGAGACATAATTACGTCCTCCCCAAAGATAAGGGTTCCAGCCGTATCCCCAGCCATAACCCCATCCAGCCTGATACTGATTCACATCGATACGTTCTCTTTCTTTAGTTAGGATATTGATTAGTAAATCAGGATTTTCACTTTTAGTCATTCCTTTTTTACTGAGTTCGTTATCAATAGCATAAAGTAACCTTTTCTTGTCTAATTCTGAAACTTGTAGTTTATCAATACCTGCTTTGTGGAAAGCATAGGTTTTGTATTGATTGAAATCGGCTTTTGAGTCATAATCTGAATATACTTGTACAGAACTGCATGACGCAATAAAGAAAAGTAAGAAGATCGGAAGAAGTTTAATTGCTTTCATGGTGATAGTATTTAATTGCTAATGGTTCACTAAAGTTACGCTCAAAATTTTAAAAATTCAATAGATCGTCTGCTACTATATTAGGGAGTGTGACTTTTAGTAAAGGTTGCGTCTCCATTGCTCTTTTAATAGCAAAAACAGCTCCTTCATTTCGAGCCCAACTTCTTCTTGAGATTCCGTTGTTTACATCCCAGAAGAGCATTGATTCTAAGCGTCTTGATGCTTCTTTAGATCCATCAAGAACCATACCAAAACCTCCGTTTATAACCTCACCCCAGCCAACACCTCCACCATTGTGAATTGATACCCAAGTAGCTCCTCTAAAGCTGTCTCCAATTACATTTTGAATAGCCATATCTGCTGTGAAACGGGAACCATCGTAGATGTTTGAAGTTTCTCTATAAGGAGAATCCGTTCCAGAAACGTCATGGTGGTCTCTACCTAGAACAACCGTTCCAATTTCTCCTTTGGCAATAGCCTGATTAAAAGCTTCGGCAATTTGCACGCGACCTTCGGCATCAGCATAAAGGATTCTCGCTTGTGATCCTACAACCAATTTATTTTCCTGCGCTCCTTTTATCCATTGAATATTATCCTGCATTTGCTGCTGAATTTCGAAAGGTGCTGTTTTTGCCATTTCTTCAAGTACTTCGCAAGCAATGCTGTCTGTTTTCTGTAGATCTTCTGGTTTACCTGAGGCACAAACCCAACGGAAAGGACCAAAACCATAATCAAAACACATTGGTCCCATGATGTCTTGTACATAGCTTGGATACTTAAAATCGATATTATTATCAGCCATTACTGCCGCTCCTGCGCGAGAAGCTTCTAGTAGGAAAGCGTTTCCATAATCAAAGAAATAAGTTCCTTTGGCAGTGTGTTTATTTATAGCAGCCGCGTGACGGCGTAATGTTTTTTGTACTTTTTCTTTGAAAAGATCAGGATTGTTTGCCATCATTTCATTCGATTCTTCGAAAGAAATACCAACGGGGTAATACCCTCCCGCCCATGGATTGTGAAGCGAGGTTTGGTCACTTCCTAAATCGATATGAATATTTTCTTGGTCAAATTTTTCCCAAACGTCAACAACGTTTCCGAGGTAGGCGATGGATATAATTTCTTTGTTGGCTTTTGCCAAAGTAACTCTTTTTACTAATTCGTCAATATCTTCTACAATTTCATTGATCCAGCCTTGACTATGGCGAATGTGAGTGATTTTAGCATTGACTTCGGCACAAACGGTGATGCAACCTGCGATGTTTCCTGCTTTTGGTTGAGCACCACTCATTCCGCCTAATCCAGAAGTAACGAATACTCCTCCGGAAGGACTGCGGTTTATTTTTCGAAAAGCATTTAGAACCGTAATAGTAGTTCCGTGTACAATTCCTTGTGGCCCAATGTACATATAGCTACCGGCAGTCATTTGGCCGTATTGAGAAACGCCTAAGGCATTCATTTTCTCCCAATCATCCGGTTTAGAATAATTAGGGATTACCATTCCGTTAGTCACAACCACTCTTGGAGCTTCTTTATGAGAAGGGAATAATCCCATGGGATGACCAGAATACATGGTTAATGTTTGGTTCTCGGTCATTTCTGCCAGGTATTTCATGGTCAACAGGTACTGAGCCCAGTTTTGAAAGACCGCTCCGTTTCCGCCATAAGTAATTAATTCATGAGGATGCTGAGCAACGGCGTAGTCTAAGTTATTCTGAATCATTAACATGATTGCTTTAGCCTGCTCGCATTTTCCCGGATAAGTGTTAATTGGCCGGGCTTTCATTTCATATTCAGGGCGGAAACGGTACATATAAATGCGACCATAAGTTTCTAATTCGTCCCTAAATTCTTGAAGTAATTCGGCATGATGCTGCGGTTCGAAATAGCGAAGTGCATTGCGAAGCGCTAATTTTTTTTCCTCAGCCGAAAGGATTTCTTTTCTTTTAGGCGCATGGTTGATGTCAATTTCATACGGTTTAGGTTGAGGTAATATAGTAGGGATTCCTTGTTGGATTTGGTCTTGAAAAGTCATTTTGTTTTAATTCGTTATTGTAGAATAGATGTTTTTTTATTAAATAAAAATATTAATGTAGCAAAAAGCAGCTTAAATAAAGGGGTTTACGTTATTGAAAATCATTATTGGTAAAGATTTTTTATTAATTATCAGTGCTTTTATCGGAATAATTATATTTATTTCAGGATAGGTTTTAGAACATTCCAAACATTTGTTGCCAGTATTTCATGGCCTTCTTTTGTTGGATGAATACCATCTGATTGATTTAAAGCAGCGACACCACCAACATTGTCCAATAAAAAAGGGATCAAATAGAGATCGTTTTTTTTAGACAATGAAGGAAATAAATTTTTGAATTCTGTGGTATAGGTTTGTCCCATATTAGGAGGCAGTTGCATCCCTGCCAAAATAATTTTAGTCGATGGATATTTTTTCTTAACAGCATCAATAATTCCTTGTAAATTCTCTTTAGTTTGTTGTAACGGTACACCTCTTAAACCATCATTTGCACCCAACTCCAAAATAAAAATGCTTGGTTCTTCATTTAAAACCCAGTCAATTCTGTTTATTCCACCAGAAGTTGTTTCGCCACTTACACCTGAATTAACAATAGTATAATCTAATTGCAAAGCGTCTATTTTATCTTGGATTATTCCAGGAAAAGCGTCGTTAACATCCTCTAAACCATAGCCTGCGGTCAAACTATCGCCAAAAACAACAATTTTTTTAGAACTACTAGTTTCAGCCTGTTCTGTTTTAGCTGCAGTTGAGGTTGTTTCTGACTTGCTTTCTTTGATAGCGTTATCAGATTTACAGGCGACTAACAAGAGCAGTACAAGAATGCGAGAAAACTTTATGAAAACCTTTAGATTTGTCCTGATGCTATTTAGTATCAATTGTCTATTTTTCGGCATTAGCATATTATAAAAAAAAATTAAAAAAAAATAATGTCAAATATATTAAAGATTAATGATTTAGAGAAAACTTATACCAGTGGTTCTAAAAAATTAACAGTAATTAGCAATATCTCATTTGAAGTCGAAAAGGGCTGTATTTTCTCAATTGTAGGACCTTCTGGAAGTGGAAAAACAACTTTATTAGGTCTTTGTGCAGGTTTAGATTACCCCAGTTCTGGAACTATTGAATTGTGCGGTACACGTTTAGAAGATTTAAATGAAGATGAACGCGCTGCGTTGCGGAACAAAGAAGTGGGGTTTATTTTTCAGAATTTTCAACTTTTGCCCACATTAACAGCATTAGAGAATGTGATTGTTCCTTTGGAATTACAAGGTGAGAAAAATGCAGCAAAATTTGGTATAGCCTTATTAGAAAAAGTTGGTTTAGGCGATCGTTTGCACCATTATCCTTCCCAATTATCAGGAGGTGAACAACAAAGAGTAGCACTAGCAAGAGCCTTTTCTAACAAACCCTCTATTTTATTTGCAGATGAACCTACGGGGAATTTAGATGAAGAAACCGGAGAAAAGGTTATTCAATTGCTTTTCGAATTAAATAAAGAAGCAGGAACTACTTTGGTTATTATCACGCACGATTTAGATTTAGCAAATCGGACACAGCAAATTCTACGATTAAAAGGCGGGAAGATTATTTCAAACGAAAAAACAAGAACGATTTAATGGGCAATATCAATTCGAAATTGAATTTTCAATGGCTTTTAAAAATGGCTTGGAGAGACGGTAAAGCGAGTCTTTCTCGACTGATGCTTTTTATGGCATCCATCATATTGGGTATTGCTGCGGTGGTTTCCATCCAATTGTTTAGTGATAACTTAAAGCAAAACATTCAAAAACAATCAAAAGCCTTAATGGGCGCCGATTTTATTATTGATAGCAAACAAGAACCGTCTGAAAAAGTATTAGCTATTGTAGACTCTTTAGGTGTCGATGCTTCCGAAATTAACTTTGTTTCGATGGCTGCCTTTCCTAAAAGTGGCGGAACGAAATTATTAAAAGTGAGGGCTATGGAAGGACAATTTCCTTTTTATGGTGATATCACCACTGAACCTGCTGCCGCTGGTGCAACTTATCAGCGTTTAGGCGGAGCCTTGGTAGACGCGACTTTATTATTGCAATACAATATGACTGCAGGCGATTCCATAAAAATAGGGGAATTAACGCTTCCTATTATTGGTGCTTTACAATCGATTCCTGGTAGCACAGCCATTTCATCGTCGGTAGCACCAACCGTCTTGATTCCATTTTCTTTAATAGAAAAAACCGACTTGTTGCAATTGGGGAGCCGAAAAGAATACCAATATTTTTTTAAAGCACCAGAAGTAAATTTAGACGCTTTAAGCGAAAAACTAAATCCTATTCTCGATGCCGAAAACGCTGATTTAGATACGCATATTAGCACAAGCGAACGTTTAGGAAAACGATATGATAATGTGAGTCGTTTTTTAAATTTGGTGGCTTTTATTGCGCTTTTACTCGGATGCATTGGTATCGCAAGTTCTGTACACATTTATATTAAAGAGAAACTAAAAAGCGCGGCGGTTTTAAAATGTTTAGGCGCCTCAAGAAAGCAATCGTTTTTAATTTATTTAATACAAATTATTAGCATTGGTCTTATAGGTGGGATAATTGGTTCAGTCATTGGGACGGGTTTACAATATGCGTTTCCTTATATTTTACAGGACTTTTTGCCCTTTAATGTCGAAATAATTATATCCATTCAACCCATAATTATGGGTGTTGCATTAGGTGCTTTAATGTCGGTTTTATTTGCATTATTGCCGTTATTAGGTACTTGGTATGTATCACCATTAGAAGTTTTAAGAGGAGCTGAAGACAATTTACAAAAACCGAAATATGCACGAATAGTAGTCTTTGTAACGATTGCAGTTTTTATATTTCTATTTTCTTTTTGGATGCTGAAAGATGCCGTAGATGGATTGATTTTTACCGCTGGTATTTTCGTCACTATTGCTATAATGGCTGGAGTTGCCCATTTATTCATTCAATTGATTAAAAACTATTTTCCAAGTTCTTGGGGTTATACGAAACGACAAAGTTTACTCAACTTATTTCGACCTAATAACCAAACTATGGTACTCGTTTTAGCGATTGGTTTGGGTACTTTTTTAATAAGTACGTTATATTTTACAAAAGATATTTTATTAGCAAAAACATCTTTAGAGAATAAAAAGAATGATGCCAATATCATTTTACTCGATGTACAAACCGAACAAGAAACAGCGCTGTTAAAAACCTTTAAAAGTAAAGATTTAGAGGTGATTGATAACGTCCCAATTATCACCATGCGTATGGAAAGTATTCGTGGCAGATCAGTAAGTGACATGCGTCAAGACAGCACGCTTACCATGCGAAAATGGGTTTTGAATCATGAATTTAGAGTTACTTACAGAGATTCATTAAAAGAAACCGAAGAGTTAATAGGAGGAGAGTGGATAGGAACAGCAACTCCTGGAAAACCCATCCCAATATCGATTACAGATAATATGGCTGATGATGCCAATTTAAAAGTTGGAGATAAGGCTGTTTTTAATGTGCAAGGGGTTTTAATGGAAACTGTTGTAAGTAGTATTCGAAAAGTAGACTGGACGAGTATGCAAATAAATTTCACTATTTTATTTCCGACAGGCGTTTTAGAAAATGCGCCTCAGTTTAATGTAATGACTACTTATGTAGCGACTAAAGAAAGTTCTGCTGCCTTACAACGAGATTTGGTTCAACAATATCCAAATGTGACCATTTTAGATTTACGACAAGTGTTTACTATTGTAGAAGATATTTTAGATAAAATTTCATGGATCATTAATTTCATGGCATTCTTTAGTATTTTGACAGGTTTAATTGTGCTTGTAGGTTCTGTTAGAAATAGCAAATACCAACGCATAAAAGAAAGTGTTTTATTGAGAACTTTGGGTGCAAAAAGCAAACAAATTTTAGAAATAACCGCATTAGAATACGTCTATTTAGGAATTTTGGGAAGTTTGACAGGTGTCTTATTGTCCTTAATTGGCAGTCAATTATTAGCGCTATTTTTGTTTAAGGAACCCTTTGTGCCCTCAGTAATTCCGTTTTTAGTTTTCCTGCCTGGAATTACATTTTTGGTGGTTCTCATTGGCTTAAGCAATTTAAAATCAGTTTTAAATAGTCCACCATTGGAGGTGTTGCGAAAAGAAGTTTAAAAGTAGCAGAAGTACCAATTATTCGGTTTTTATTTGAAATATTTTATGAAAACAGAATGATTGGGACTTTTCGTCTAATTGCATCTTTGGAAACAGAAAATAGTTTTGATTCTATAGCATTACAATCTATCCTCTTTTTATCGAAAATTAACCAAGCTTTTACAAGTAAAGCCGAAGTTTCAACAGAATACATTTCTTAGTAAAAATTTCGATAGCAGTTATTATTTTTGAAACTGGCCGGAGTAATAGTTGTGAAGGCTGATCTTTTAGTGAAAACTACTTTTTGATTGTCCCTGTTTTTTTGTCATATCCATAGGGACAATGGCGGCATCCGCTTTTGCAACAGTAGCCTCTTTTTAAGTGGTGTTTTTCAGTAAAGCATTTGTAACCTTCTGGCGTGTAATAAAAATCTTCGCCTTCGATTAATTTATTTGGGTCATTCTCATTAATCATATTCGAGCCTATTCTATTGGAAAAAGATGTGTAAAAATTCTATTAATTAGAACACGCAAACAATTGAGTATTTGATTAAAAAGAACTATTTTAGTACTGCAAATTTATAATTTTTATAACGAATGTTTCTTATTATCACTAAATATTTAATTCCGAAAGGCTTTCGTGGATTAACTACTTTTCCATTCATCTTTATAAGATATCCCGCTGATAAAGAAAATCGTACTTTTATAAATCACGAAAAAATTCATTTGCGCCAACAATTAGAATTATTAATACTTCCGTTTTTTGTTTGGTATTTCTTGGAGTTTCTATTTCGGTTGATTCAGTATAAGAATCGAAATTTGGCTTATAGGAATATTAGTTTTGAGCGAGAAGCTTATAGTAAAGAATCCGAACTTGGTTATCTTAAAAAGAGACCTGTTTTTAAATTCGCCAGTTATTTGAAATTGGAAAAAAACTAGACTTTATATCGAATTTATTTTTGTAGTTGTTTGATTATTAATAATAAATAATCCAAATTCTCATAGTGTTAAAAAATGGAATCATCCTCCGATTGCCTTTTTTCATTAGTGATTTATTTTAACTTTGTCAAAAAAGTATAACATTTGAATCAACCGCTGCAAATATCATTTCCAAATTCAATTTCTGTAACGGTAAAACGGGAAGATTTGATTCATCCCTTTGTGTCTGGAAATAAGTTTAGAAAACTAAAATACAATTTACTTCAGGCAGCTACCGAAAATCAAAAAACACTACTCACTTTTGGTGGTGCTTACTCTAATCATATTGCTGCAGTCGCTTTTGCCGGAAAAGAAAAAGGGTTTAAAACGATCGGAATTATTCGTGGGGATGAATTGCGAGCTAAGATTTCTGAAAATCCAACCTTAGATTTTGCTCAAAGCTGCGGTATGGAATTCGAATTTGTTAGTAGAGAAGACTACAGATTAAAAAATGACATTTCCTTTTTAGATAGTTTAAAACAAAAGTTCGGAAGTTTTTTCTTGATTCCGGAAGGTGGTACTAATGAATTGGCAGTCAAAGGTTGTCAGGAAATTTTAACAGAGAAAGACAATCATTTTGATTATGTTTGTTGCGCAGTAGGCACTGGCGGAACCATTGCGGGAATAATAAATTCGGCTTTGCCGCATCAAAAAATTTTGGGATTTCCAGCACTAAAAGGGGACTTTTTAAAAGATGAAATTAGTACTTTTGTGCAAAACAATACGAACTGGGATTTAATAACGGATTACCATTTTGGAGGTTATGCGAAAGTGAGTCAAGAGTTAATCGCTTTTATCAATTTGTTTAATGTCGAAAATAAAATTCTTTTAGACCCAATTTATACTGGAAAGATGGCTTTTGGCGTTATAGATATGATAAGAGCTAGTAAATTCCCTCCAAAATCTAATGTATTACTTATTCATACTGGAGGTATTCAAGGTATCCAGGGAATGAATATGAAATTAAAAAATAAACAATTACCAACAATTGATATAGATGTATAAAAAAATTATAGTAATTCTCACGGTATTAACACTGATAAGTTGTAATGTAACAAAATCTCCAATTGTTACTGCAAAACCAGCTTCGGCAAAGAATAGTAAGGCGGTAGTTAAAAAGAAGAATTATACTAAGACCGAAAAAACCACTGTAATAAATAATAGAGTAAAATCACAAAGAACTGATGAAAATGAGGTGATCGAGTCGACCTCAAGAACTGTTGTTCCTACTGATGTAATAGGTCGTTATGTTTATGACTACAAAGACGTTGCCATGAACAACATGAAAGTATATGGGATTCCGGCAAGTATAATCTTGGCACAAGGAATATTAGAATCGGGAGCAGGACGCGGAGACTTAGCTTCAAGATCCAATAATCATTTTGGTATTAAATGCCATACAGGTTGGGAAGGAGAAAGTGTAAGACACGATGATGATGCTGAACAAGAATGTTTTAGAAAATATAATGATCCTTCTGAATCTTATAAAGATCATGCCTTGTTTTTAACAGGTAGAAGTAGGTATTCTAGGTTGTTTAATTTACCAAAAGATGATTATCAAGCTTGGGCAAAAGGATTAAGATCAGCCGGTTATGCAACAGATCCTAAATATCCAGATAAGTTGATTTCTTATATCGAACGCTATAATCTTGGTCAATTTGATGCCCAAGTATTAGGAACAAAATATACTCCAATTGAAAATAAGTCAATAAGAATCGCAAGTGTTAATTCTACTTACAACGGACCTTTTTACGAAGTTCAAAAAGGAGATACCTTATATTCTATTTCGAAAAAATACAATGTAATGATAGACGACTTAAAAGTAAAAAATAATCTTTCAGATAATACGATTTCTATTGGGCAAAGGCTAATAGTAAATTAGAGTAAAAGATCTACAAATTTAATCCAGTATATTCCAATTAAAATTAAGTAATGATATATAAAAGAAGCAGTCAGCTTTTTGCGGAAGCGGAAAAAGTAATACCTGGTGGTGTAAACTCGCCAGTAAGAGCATTTAAAGCAGTAGGAGGAACACCAATTTTTGTGCAACGTGCCAAAGGTGCTTACATGTATGATGAAGATGGAAATCGTTTAATAGATTATATTAATTCCTGGGGGCCTATGATTTTAGGTCATGCTTTTGAACCAGTGGTGCAAGCCGTAATTGAGAAAGCGAAGTTGGGTACTTCTTTTGGTATGCCTACAGAATTAGAAACACAAATTGCCGCTTTGGCTGTTTCTATGGTGCCAAATATTGATAAAATAAGGTTTGTAAATTCAGGAACCGAAGCTTGTATGAGTGCGGTTCGTTTAGCTCGTGGATTTACTAAGAGAGATAAAATTATAAAATTTGCTGGTTGTTATCATGGTCATTCAGACTCCTTTTTGATTCAAGCAGGAAGCGGAGCGGTTACTTTTGGTTCGCCAAGTAGCCCTGGAGTGACTGAAGGAACGGCTAAGGATACTTTGTTAGCTATTTATAATGATTTAGAGAATGTAAAGACTTTAATTGAAGCTAATAAAGAGCAAATTGCTGCCATTATTGTTGAACCAGTAGCTGGAAATATGGGGTGTATCCCTCCAAATGAAGGGTTCTTAGAAGGTTTAAGAGAAATGTGTACCGCTAACGGAATCTTATTGATATTTGATGAGGTGATGACTGGTTTTAGATTGGCTAAAGGTGGCGTTCAAGAATTATTTAATATCAAAGCAGATATTGTTTGTTTCGGAAAAGTAATTGGTGGTGGATTACCAGTGGGCGCTTTTGCAGCACGTAACGAAATAATGAATTACCTAGCACC
The DNA here is from genome assembly GCF_008033395.2 of Flavobacterium sp. XN-5. Lineage (NCBI taxonomy): Bacteria > Pseudomonadati > Bacteroidota > Flavobacteriia > Flavobacteriales > Flavobacteriaceae > Flavobacterium > Flavobacterium sp. XN-5. The sequence goes on along the minus strand of NZ_VOGZ02000001.1, from coordinate 212,472 downwards.
TCTTGGTCCCGTTTATCAAGCAGGTACCTTGTCAGGAAATCCATTGGCTATGGCCGCAGGATTAGCGATGTTGCAAGCTTTAAATAATGATGCTGCAATATTTGATAGACTTGCAGCGAAAACAGCTTATTTGCATGAAGGTATCGAAAGAGTTTTAAAAGCTAACAATGTTGTTTTTACGATCAATAGAATTGGATCTATGATTTCAGTGCATTTTGATGCAGCTCCTGTAGTTGATTTTAAATCGGCTGCAAATGGAGACAATGAATCCTTTAAAAAGTTCTTTCATGGATTATTGCAAGAGGGAATTTACATTGCACCATCAGCTTATGAAACCTGGTTTATTACTGATGCGCTTAGCTATGAAGATTTAGATTTTACCATACAGGCTGTCGATAAAGTGTCGAAAACATTGTAGGTTTTTAGATAAACTAAAAAAAGCTTCGGAGTTCCCGAAGCTTTTTTTTTAATTTTCATTTTCATTTTTCATTCTATCGCCCATTCTTTCTTTCCTTTGGGCTTCGGCTCTTTCTCTCATTTTATCCTGATTGCTTTTATAAGTGCCAAATTGTTCAGCAGTCAAAATAGCTTTCATTTTATCTTCCATTATTTTTCTATCGTTCTGCATTTTGTTCATTGATGCTTCGCGCTTTGCTTTCATTTCCTCTTTAGTCCCCTCATTTCTATCCACCCTCTTTTCTCGACCTGCAGCTTGCGCGGTTAAGAGTACTTTTATTTGTTCTTGCTGTGCGGTATTTAAGCTTAATTCAGAAGTCAGTTTCTTTAATTGTCTTTCTTGACGTTCCTCTGGAGTCATTCTCTCCGTGTTTGCTCTATTTGTTTTTTCTTTTTTTTCTTGCGCAAAAGCTGTCATTCCAACAACCAATAAAGCTGCAATAATTAGTTTTTTCATGTCTATAGTTTTAAAGTTATTAGAGGTAAGATGCTATTATTTAAAAAAGGTTTAATACTTAACGGTATATAGGTGTATCGAAGGCAATTTTGTAATCGAATATAATAATTCAACATTCGACAATAAAAAATAAAATGCATTTTTAATTCCTAAAGCTTTGGAAAATTGTCTGTTAAAAGGGAACGCTGCGGTTTATGAAGTTTAGATTTGATAGACTTTATTTTCTATCAGTAAAATCATAAAACACCAAAAGTATAGAATTCGTTAGCAGGCGAATGCTATACTTTTTTTGATTTACACTAGTTCAATGCTTGTATTGTAAAAACTACAATCTGCAGAATTTCCCAATAGCTTTTTGCATTTTAATATACTAGTAGCTCTTTTTTTAGTGAAGATGCTTGTGTTTATTTCTTTACATCTTCTTTATGATTCATTCCATCACCCATTTTTTTATGCATTCTGTGAGATCTTTGTTTGTGGTGTTTAGCCTTCATAGCATCCCATTTTTCAAATTGGCTATCAGATAAAATACTTTTCATTTTGGATTTCATCGCAATTTTCTCATCCATCATCATATTCTGTCTGTTGAAACGTTCGTCTGCTGAAAGTTTTGAGTCCTTATCTTTGTTAGCTTTCCTATCTTTCATTCGGGATTCTTGTTTAGCAGATTTTTCAGCAATCACACTTTTCATTTGGTCTTGTTGTTTTGCACTCAAGTCTAATTCCAATGTCATTTTTTTTAACATCAGCTGATTTCTTTGCTCAGGAGTAAATCTCTCCATTTTTTCTCTGTTTGGTCTTTCTTTTCTGTCTTGGGCAACTGTTGTCATTCCCACAACCAATAATGCCATAATAAATAATTTTTTCATTTTTAATGTTTTTATGTTACAGTGGTAAGACGCGAGTATTTTAAAAAAGTTTAATCATTAACGAAACTTTACCACTTTCTATTTTCGATTCAAACATTTCACTACTAAACATTTTAGTTTATGATTTTAATCATAAGTTTTCTGTAACTAGAATGGGATATTTGTAAATGAAATTTTAAAAATAAATTATGATGTACAAATTATCCTTATTTATAGTTGCCTTAGCATTGTTAACTTCATGTGGTAAAAAAGCTGATTCAACTGAAGATTTTTCGCCAAATACTGCTGTGGAAGAAGGAGTTGCTGCTGAGACTACAGACGGCGCTGCTTATGATCCTAAACGAGGAGAGGGAAAATTTTCAGACATGCAATTAGACGATAAGCTTGATGTTGCTATGGCCGAGACAGGAGAAATAATTTCAGGAGTGAAATGTACTTCTTGTCACAAACTTACTGATGAGAGATTAGTAGGACCAGGATGGAAAGGGGTAACTTCAAAACATAAACCAGAATGGCTGATGAATTTCATCACTAATCCTGACCCGATGATTGATAAAGATCCACAACTTCAGTCACAATTAGAGCTTTGCTTAGTAAGAATGCCTGACCAGAAATTAAACGAGCAAGAAGCACGTGAAATTCTAGAGTTTATGCGTAAAAATGATGGCCTAAATTAGATTAGAATCATTAAATAGTAGGCTCAGTTAAAGCAGTAATCGTCATTGCAGATTCGAATACTTTTTAGGATAAAAAACCAACGTAAAAAAGCGCAACCTCACTCAGGTTGCGCTTTTTTTCTATCGTTTAAACTTACTATGACAAGTCATCGTTTATGAAATCATGTAAGCCATGTGACTTGTAATTTTATTGTTTTGTTTATGTTTAATAATGATTAGGAAATCTACAACAATTAACAATAGAATGTAGTTTTTGTAAGTCAAAGTGCTTTATTATCAATTACAATGGCGGATTAATTTTGACCTTTTTGATCGAAAAATAGGTAGTTAATCCTATCCCGAAAAGTAAGAGCAGAGCGACAAAAAATAGAAGTTCGTTTACATAGGGAATAAGAGTGTAACTAAACGCCGCAATTCCTTGAAGAGCCAAAACTGATTCATTTAAGAAAACACCAATAGTAAATAGAAGTAGACCTATTTTGATATTTTTACTGATAAGTAGTAAATGATTTGCATAGATGTAAAATAATAGAAATAAACTGATTACAGCTAGTAAAACCAAGTGTAAATAGGCAATTACAATTGGTCTGAAACCAAATGCCAGTTGGCTTAAAAACGGTGCGGTCGAACCTAATTGAAGGATAAACTTGATACTTAATGCAACGCAAACAAATACTAAAATACAGCGTAATAAAGGAGCGAAATTTTTAATAAAGTCTTTTTTGCTTCGAATTAAAATTAGTAGGAGTTTAAACCAGGCAAAAACTTGTACTATTGCTGCCATTGCTGTAATGGCGTAAACCCAAATTGGAATCTTTAACCAAAGAATAGATAAAATATAAGCGGGAACACAAGCGATAGTAAATAGTTTGAATGAAGTATTGTAAAAAGAATGATCTGATTTTTTAAGCTTCAAAAAGGCAAAAAATAAGCCCATACATGCAAAGAAAAACCAGCCATTATATTGAAAATGAAGAAAATAATAAATGGATGACAAATATAAATCCTGAATGACATTTTTACTCGCCATCATATAAGCCAAATAGAAGGTCCCAAAAGAAGAAATGATATTAAAAATCGCTGCGGCTTGAAACCAGTTTATTGCTGCTAAATCTGAATCTAGTTTTTTCAAATCCTTGATATAAAAATAACCAAAGGCATAGGAAGCCAGAATCGAAGTCGTAGAGAAAAATATGGAAATCATTGCATAACCCTGAAGAACAAAGAAAATAAGCATGCCATAAGAACAAATCAAATTAACGATAAGTATTGTTTTGTATTTATGTATTTGAAAATTTGTTATTTTATCTTGGAGGTAATATACCATCAAAGTCATTAAAGTATGCGTGATCCAGCCGGAAAAAGCGAAATGAGAATGCGAATGTAAAATGTTTTTTTGATTGAAATAAGGAAATTCAAAGCCTATTTTATAACGCATCACAACACCAAGAAAGGCAACGATACATAGGTTTATTAATGAAAACTTTAGCCAAAATTTTATGTCTAACTTCATTTAATAGAATATTTTGTGATTTATGATTTCGACTTTGTTACAGGCATTCATTTTAATAAAGGTCCTAATGACTGTTTCTACTCTCAAGCCAGTGAAATTTGCTATTTGTTGCCGAGTATATGGAATCAAAACCTTTTCGACAGGGCAAAAATCTGATTTTATTTTATGATTGTCCATAAAGGCGAGAATCCTGAATTCCGGTTTCTGATTGATAATAGCCTTCGATGTAGTGGCTTTTGAATAAATTTTATTAGCAAGCAAAATCAGAAATGATTTTAAGATTAAAGGATATTCGTCAAGAATTTTTAAAAACTTATCCTTTGACAATTTTAGGATAATACAATCTTTAATACAAACTGCTTTTGCAGGATATTGCTGGTCAATGAATAGCGGAGGTGATCCAAAACTTTCTCCTTTGCAAAATAGTCCTTGTGTGAACTCTTTACCTTCCTCATTTGAATGGTACATCCTCACGGATCCATCCATAATTTGATAATAAAAATGAGCGTCTTGAGCTTCGTCGAAAACGACCTCATTTTTTTTATATTTCTTGGCAACTGCACCCCAGGAGATCAGTAAATCTAAATCTATCTGCATAAAATAAGTAACTTTTTTTGCTAATAATGTGGCAAATAATTAGGTTCAAAGTAAAGGTTTTAGTCCGAATGAAAATATGATATAAATCATGAAAATATGTGCTTAATATGTTTAATTTTGCAAGGTGAAAACTACAGTAATTCTATTGGCATTATTCCTACTTCTAAAACCGATATTTCCGGTTGTGGACTACGTTGTTAATTACGATTACATTTCAAAAGTGCTTTGTATCAACAAAGAAAAACCAAAACTCAGTTGTAATGGAAAATGCCATTTGATGAAAGAATTGGCAAAAGCTTCTGATCATGAAACGCCCATTTCTTCTCATAAAAAAAATACAACATCAGAATTTGAAATTCTGTTTTTTCAAACGACAACCTCCTTTCAAGTAGGCTTTGCTAATAAGCTTAATAAGTTAGATTTAAGCAACTGCTATACCAATCTATATGCTTATAATAGTAGTTTTTCTTTATTTCATCCGCCCAATTTTTTATCTTAATTTTTCAATTTTTAACGTTGCTTTTCCCCGATAAGTTCTTTATCGAGACGGTGCGTATTGTCCTAATTTAAAATTAACAAAATGAAATATTTAAGAATAATTACACTAGTTGTCCTATCCGTTTTTGCATCCTGTTCGTCTGACGTCGATGTTCCCACCGCTAATGAGTTAGACGGTTTAACTAAAATACAAGAAATTACAAATGACACGCATACTATAGAATTGTTTTCTGCGACGGGAACTTTAGAGCAAGGACATAATGCTCTTTCGTTACGCATTAAAAGCAAATCCACAAATGACTATGTAAAAAATGCTGTCATTACTTGGTCTCCCTTGATGAATATGACTTCGATGCAACATGCTAGTCCGTATTCTGACGTTATGAAAACAGCAGCGAAAGAAAGTCTATACAACGGCTACATTGTTTTTCAAATGGCTGAAAATGATATGGAGCATTGGACATTAACTATAAATTATACAATTGACGGCGTTGCTTATTCTGCAAATAGCCAAATTAGAGTTCCGGCTTCCGCCAAAAGGAGAGTGATTTCTTTTACAGGAACTGACGGCAAGAAGTATGTAATGGCTCTAATTGATCCTGTGACTCCAAAAGTAGCTCTAAATGATATCTCGGTGGCTGTTTTTAGAATGGAAAGTATGATGCTGTTTCCTGTTGTCGATAATTTTAAAGTGAAAATTGATCCAAGAATGCCAAGTATGGGAAATCATAGTTCACCAAATAATGTTGACTTGGTACAATCAGCTTCTGATGAATTGTACCATGGGAAGTTGTCGTTAACGATGACAGGATATTGGAAAATTAATCTACAGCTTTTAAATGCTTCAAACGAAGTTTTAAAAGGAGAAACAATTACAGATGATGTTACAGCAAGTAGTATTTATTTCGAAATAGAATTCTAACGTTATCTCTTTTTCTTAATTACAAAAGATCAGAAAAACAAGTTGCTTTTCTGATCTTTTAAACTTATTCCTATGAAAAATATTATTTTTCTGCTGCTGCTATTATTTCAAACTAGCACACTACTTTTTGCACAAGAACAAGCTAACGATTCTCTTGTTCCAAAAAACTTAAATGAAGTGATTGTTATTGGCAAAAAATCGCAGCTATATCAAAAGCAGCTAAAACCGCTGGCCACCATTGACGAGTACTTGCAGCAATCTGGCAAAGTAGAAATGATTAAAAGAGGAGGCTATGCCTGGGAACCTATGATCAACAGCATGGCTACCGAAAGAACTTTGATTACTATAGACGGCATGCGTATTTTTGGAGCATGTACTGATAAAATGGATCCTATTACTTCTTATGTAGAGGTTTCTAATCTGTCCGAAGCAACTATTGTTTCAGGACAACAGGGAGGAAATCATGGATCCACAATTGGCGGTGCCATCGATTTAAAAAGAAACCGCAGCGGGTTTGAGAGTCCGGGTTGGGATACTTCTTTAAATATCGGTTATGAAACGAATGCCAATCAAAAAGTACTAGGAACAGCTATAAACTACGTAGGTCAGTCTTTTTATATTGATACTGATTTGATGTATCGCGATGTTGGAAATTATACTGCTGGAAACAATCAAGAGGTTTTGTTTTCTCAATTTACGAAGTTTAATTTCTCCGCCACTTCTGGTTTTAAATTCAATGAAAATAAATTAGTAGAAGCCTCAATTATCTATGACAAAGCCATCAATGTGGGTTATCCTGCGCTTCCAATGGATGTTTCTTTGGCGAAAGCCCTAATTACTTCCTTGAAATATGAATATGTACCACAGGATTCTAGCATAAAAAACTGGGAAACTAAAGTATACTACAATACTATTACGCATAGAATGGATGATACAAAACGTCCTTCGGTTCCCATTCACATGGATATGCCGGGCTGGAGTGATACTTATGGGTTTTATTCGAAAGTAAAAGGAATATTCGAAAACCATCATTTTGTTGCTGATTTGAACTCTTTTTACAACAGTTCTGTTGCCGAAATGACAATGTATCCTACAGACCCGAACGAGAGTTTAATGTTCATGTACACTTGGCCAGATGTTCGTACTCTATACAACGGCATATTTCTTGAAGACAATATTATTTTAAAAAAACACTCTAGTTTGAAATTTACCGCGAGTATAGCCAATCAATTCAATGAAGTGGCTAGTGAATTAGGATTAGAAAGTTTGCAGATTTTTTATCCAGATATGGAAAAAAGCAAAAACAGACTTTTGAAAAGTGTATCCTCTAATTATCTTCGTAACCACAATAGTTTTGAGTACGGCTTTGGATTAGCTTATGGCGAGCGTGCACCATCGGTTTCTGAAGGTTATGGGTTCTATTTGTTCAATAGTTTTGATCGCTACGATTACATTGGAAATCCAGGATTGAAAAATGAAAAATCAGCCGAAGCCAATGTTTCTTTAAGTTATGCTACTAATAAAAAAAGTGCTAGAATTTCGGCTTCTTATTTCCATATTTCCGATTATATTGTTGGGAAACCGGATGCCACTTTGAGTCCGATGACCATCGGTGGAAGTGGAGTTAAAATTTATACTGCACTCGATTATGGCACTATTTTCAACTCCGATTTAAATTTAGAATACGCCATTTCCAGCCAACTAAAGTGGAATGGCCAACTAGTGTACAGCTACGGAAAAGACAATAAAAAGGAAAATCTGCCTTTCATAAGTCCGCTCAGGTATTCAACTGCCTTGAACTATAAAACGCAGCATTTCTCATCGGAAATTTCTGTGCAAGGAAATGCAGTTCAGTCGCAATACAATCCGTTTTATGGCGAAGACCGCACCGCTGACTACGCTATTTTAAATCTGGCCTCGAGTTATTCCTTTCATTTAGATAGCAGTAAGTGGAATCTAAGAGCAGGTGTCGAGAACATTTTAGACACTTATTATTCAACTTTTGCAGACTGGAATAATATTCCTAGAATGGGAAGAAATTTCTTTTTGAATGTTACTATCAGTTATTAAACTTTTCTAAAACCACCACGATTATCCATTCTTTTAAGAGAATGCTGCACTTTTTAAATGACATAACCAGATAGAAGATATTCTGTTTTATCTAAATACGTTTCAGATACAATATTCTTCTTAGCATAAGTATTTTAATAAAGGATAAAAAGGTATGATATTTATCAGTTTTTAAATAGTTTGATTTTTCGAACTTTGTAAACTATTTAGAATTAATAAATTGAACGAATGACAACAACTAAACCGGTACACACATTCCACATCCCTGTAATGGGATTGGCATACACGATTGACAGTCCCATTAGAGTAGCAAAATATGGTATTTCCTCTGTGATTTCTATTATAGATGATGATTTAATCGAAAAAATGAATGCCTTTTACAGCAGCAAGTTTAATTTACCTTATCAGGAGATAACTCAAAAAATTCACGATTATCGTGCAGAACGTATTACCTCTTATTTGAATTTGGTGGACAAAATTGTAAAAGAGAAGTTCGATAATTTTAAAAATGAATTAGCCGAGAGTAAATTGGCTTTAGAAAATTATATTGATATGTTGCCAAACAAGTCTGAGATAAAAATAGGCTTGCAACATTTAATAGATGAAGGTGTTGCTTTTAAAGACAACATTAAAAATTTTCTGGAAAACAATCTTACTGCTGGTGAGATTGACGTCAACATCATGACTAAAATTGACAAGGATAATTTTGATAAAAACGAGCAATTGTCTACTGAATTTAATGACGCTCATGCTTCACTTCGCGGTTTTGCTAACAGTACATTGACTTCTTCCGTAGTTCTTTCTGCAGGAATGAACCCAAGGCTGTATAGCTATTTTGAAAATTTTGATGTTTTTTTTCCAAATTCAAAGAATAAATTAAGCAAGAAAATAATCTTGAAAGTGAGTGATTTCCGATCGGCGATGATTCAAGGAAATTTTTTGGCAAAAAAAGGACTTTGGGTTTCTGAATACCGAATTGAATCTGGACTGAACTGTGGAGGACATGCTTTTGCTACTGAAGGCTTCCTTTTAGGGCCTATTTTAGAAGAGTTTAAACAAAAGAAAGAGGAATTGGTCCAATCAGCACATGAATTAATGGTAAAAGCCTTAAGTATAAAAGGGAAGTACGTACCAGAAATACCTTTAGAATTAAAAATTACTGTGCAAGGTGGAGTAGGTACTGCAGCAGAACATGACTTTTTAGTGGAGCATTATCAAGTAGATTCGGTGGGTTGGGGAACTCCATTTTTATTAGTTCCTGAAGCAACTTCGGTAGATGATGATACGCGTAAATTATTGGCTAAAGCCAAAGAAGAAGACTTGTATTTGAGTCATATTTCTCCTTTGGGAATTCCTTTTAATACATTGAGAGGCACAACAAATGAAAAGTTGAAGCAAAAAAGAATCCAAGAAAATAACGCTGGAAGTTCATGTCCAAAGAAATTTTTGGCGCTAAGCAAAGAATATGGCGCTAAGGGAATTTGTTCTGCTTCTAAGAAATTTCAAGATTTTAAATTGGAAGAACTCGAAGAGAAGAAAGATACTTTGACAGCAGCGATGTTTGAAAATGCAAAAAACAAAATCACTGAGAAATCTTGTCTTTGTGTAGGTTTGGCTAATGCTTCTTATTTAGAAAATGATATTAAAATAAAAGGACAGGCGCAGGGCGTAGTTATTTGCCCTGGTCCAAATATGGCTTATTTTGACCAAGAAGTATCTCTTTCTAAGATGGTTCAACACATTTATGGAAATGCCTCTGTGATGAATACCGCAAATCGTCCAAACATGTTTGTCAAAGAATTGAAAATGTATATTGATTATTTACAGAGTGAAATTTGTGGCGTTTCAGAAGAAATTACTAAGGGACAAATTAAAAAATGGAACTCATTTAAAAATAATCTAATAGAGGGAATTGGATATTATCAATCCTTGTTTATACCGGCAGCCGCTGTTGAAAATGACAGGATTCAATCTCTGTTGCATTTTTACAAAGAGGAGTTATTTGGGATTAAAATTCCAGAACTTGCTTAAAATGAAAAATCGGTTTGAAAAATTTCAAGCCGATTTTTTTATTTCTATATGATTTTAATACCTCAAAAAAGTATCACCAGATTTGATGCCCAATGCCAATTCTTCCAGATTAGTGTTATCTAGCATGGATGCCAATTCATTTCGGATGGCCTTGAATTTATCATGAACGGGACAAGGATGTATTTCCGAACAATGACTTAATCCCAGGCCGCAACCCGTAAAAACGGAGTCGCCGTCGATTGCAGTGACAATGTGGGTCAAAGTGATCTGATTCATGCTTTCTTTTGGAATGTCAAATCCTCCACCAACTCCTTTGATGGATTTGATGATATTATTTTTAGAAAGAATTTGCAAAATCTTCGCTGTAAAAGCCTCTGGTGAATCGATTCTCTTTGCAATGTCTTTTAATCCAACTCTCTTGTTTTGATACGATTCTGATGCTATAAAAATTGTAGCCCGAATCGCGTATTCACATGTTTTAGAAAACATAATTAGTTTTTTTCAAATTTAAACAAATTAATTTATTATCCTTGAATTCTTGTTTTCTTTGGAATAATTCATTCAGTATTAAATCCAAAAAGGGTCATCATCCTTTTCAACAAATGCCTCTGCGGTATGGATTTCCTTAATTTTAGCTAATTGAGCTGCCGTGGCTATTTTTTGAATCTCCACAAATAGAATTCTTTCTTCAAAGCGAATGTGAGCCTCTAACTCTTTTTCAATCAGTAGCAATGTTGGTTCCAGATCATCTGTTTGGGAGAATAAATGTTCCAGCTGGCGGTGTTCCTCGAGGGCACGAATTACAAGTTTATGGTCTTTTTCCAAAACTGTAAAAACATAATTTTCCTCCAAGGCAAAATGGGGTTTTAAATGGGTGTTATAAAACCAGTTTGTATATGTTTTTAAGCGAATGGGATCCACTTTCTTTGCAAAAGCGGTTCTTATTTTCCAGCACAATTGTAGTCCATGATGGTGATCATGGCTTAAAGGTCGTAATTCTGGAGCTCTTTTTAGAGGTGTTTTTGATATCATAATATAAAATTTAAATTCCGCCAAAACGGATGAAAGAACCGTAAACCAACATCAATACACCAATTATGGTAACTGATATTATGTGAAAAGCCATTTCAGCTAACTTTTCGGGATTACTTTTAAGTTTGGGTATTACCCTAAATTGTGCGCTCAATGCAAAGGCTACAGTCAGGAACAATAAAAGTAATTTAGTAGAAATTACTTTCTCAATCGGACTGGAAAATTGAAACCAATAATCTAGGCTAACACCGTATTTATATGCCATTAAAATACCCGTAATTACCAGTAAAACCAATGCTGACATACCTACAGGCTCATACTTTTTTTCATAATTTAAAATGATATTTTGATCTTTCGCTTTAAGCGCTTGAGGTAAATGTCCAAATGTTAGTATCAAATGTCCGCCTACCCAAATTGTCGCGCTTAAAAGATGAATAATTAATAATAAATGATGGTTCATGTTGAATTTTATTTTTTTTTAAAGATACGCGTTCTCCATGATTTTTCTCCGGAATCAGCCTCTAATATGTACATTAATACTTGTAGTAGAAAGGTTTTTGTGATCTAATTCCCGATAGGAATAATCTAGTTTCTCTAATGTTGTCACATCGTTTACAAAATACTGAATATAATAATTCCCGGTGTAGTTCTTCTGTCCTAAATAAGCGATCATGGCTTGAAGTTGGACTTCATTTATCAAGTCAGAATGTACTGTGGTGCGAACTTCAAACTGGATTTTGCCGTTTACCAATAAATGTAAAGTTTTTTCAAACGGGGAAAATAACTTGGACTGGGTTATTTTTTCAAAATGAGCAGGCATCGCTTTAAAGTCCAAAGCGACATAATCGATTAGTTGGTTCGTAAGTAATTTTTGCACAATTTCTGGTCGAGAACCATTAGTGTCAATTTTTACTAAAAAGCCCATCTCTTTTACTTGCGTAATCAATTTAAGAATGTCTTTATGTAACAGGCATTCTCCACCACTAAAAACTACGGCATCCAGCAGATGTTTACGTGATTTTAGAAAAGAAAGCGCTTTTTCGAATGAAATAGTTCCTTTTCCTAGTACGATTTCAGGGTTGTAGCAATAAAGACAGCGCATATTACAGCCTGCAAACCAGAGAATGCAGGCTGACTTATGCGGGTAATCCAGCAGAGTAAAGGGATTTAGGCTATAAATGGGATTAGCTACACTTTCCTTCATTGAAATGAGTTCGCTGTTTATGTTCGCCTTTTTTCCCAATATTGAAACTCTCTACAGGTCTGTGATAACCCATTACGCGAGTGTACACTAGACATTTAGTTCTAGAATTTTGGTTTTCTTCTAAAATTGGATTGGTGATTGTTTTCATGGTTATTTTGGTTTATAAGATTAAAAGGTTAAAGGTGCTACTTGGTGTTTCTTTGATATCCTGCAAGGTCTTTTTCGACCTTGTAGGTATGAATTTTTTAAAGAGTTTAGGCTACGGTTTGAAAAAGAAGGCTATCTTAATTATGCATGACTAATACCTACAAGGTTTGAAAAAAAACTTGCAGGAAACCACCATAAATGATTAAACCATTAAACTTTTCTGTTTCACAATAATAATTTCATCACATTTTGGACAATATTCATGTTCTCCGTTCAAATATCCATGAACTGGACAAACGCTAAATACTGGAGTTACGGTAATATAAGGCAATTTGAAATTGGATAAAACTTTCTTAACAAACTGCTTGCAAGCCTCAGGCGAACTGATTTTCTCGCTCATATACAAGTGTAAGACGGTGCCGCCTGTATATTTACATTGCAATTCATCTTGCAAAAACAAGGCTTCAAAAGGATCTTCGGTGTGATTTACTGGAATCTGTGAGCTGTTTGTATAATAGATGTTTTCTTCTTGTCCCGCTTGAAAAATATTTGGGAAACGCTTTTTGTCTTCTTTGGCAAAACGATAGGTCGTGCCTTCTGCTGGCGTTGCTTCCAGATTGTATAGATTGCCAGTTTCTTCCTGGAATTCTTTCATTCGACCCCGAATGTGTTCTAATATTTCAGAAGCAAATTCAATTCCAGTAGGAGAGGTTATATTATCATTATTAGCAGTGAAATTTAATATCATTTCGTTCATTCCGTTGACGCCAATGGTTGAAAAGTGATTTCTAAAATGCTGCAAATAACGTTTGGTATAGGGATACAAACCTCGGTCGTACATTTCTTGGATAAAGACTCTCTTTTTCTCTAAAGTAGATTTCGAAATATATAATAGTCGATCTAATTGTTGGAATAACTCGGCTTTGTTTCCTTTGAACAAATAACCCAAACGTGCCATATTAATAGTTACAACGCCAATACTTCCCGTCATTTCGGCGCTACCAAAAAGTCCATTTCCACGTTTTAATAATTCGCGGAGGTCTAATTGCAATCGGCAACACATACTGCGAACAGCATTGGGTTTATAGGCATTGGGGTTTTCGACTTTATTACCATTTTCATCTAAGTTGTATTGGCTACCAATGAAATTTTGGAAATAAGAAGAACCAATTTTGGCTGTATTTTCGAATAGCAAATCGGTGTTTTCACCGTTCCAATCAAATTCTTCTGTAATGTTTACTGTGGGAATGGGGAAAGTAAAAGGTTGGCCATTAGCATCACCTTCGGTCATCACTGTATAATAAGCTTTATTGATGAGGTTCATTTCCTTCTGAAAATGCTCATAGCGCAAATGGGTCAATTTTGTAACGCCTCGTTCTTTGGCTCTAGCCAAAATGGATTGATTAGTATTATTTTCGAAAAAATGCAAATCATTTTTCGTTGGGATTTGAATTTTCAGATCATCGGGCACAACCCAATCTAAAGTGATATTCGTGAAAGGGGATTGTCCCCAACGCGCCGGAACATTTAAGTTGTAAACAAAGTTGCGAACGGCTTTCAGTACATCATCAAACTGCAAATTATCTTTGAATACATAAGGAGCTAAATAAGTATCAAAGGAACTGAAGGCTTGAGCTCCGGCCCATTCGCTTTGCAAAATCCCAAGAAAATTTGCCATTTGGCCTAAAGCCTCTCTGAAATGTGAGGGCGCTTTACTTTCTACACGTCCGCGAACGCCATTAAAACCTTCGTTTAGTAAAACACGCAAACTCCAGCCGGCACAATAGCCAGTCAAGCAATCTAAATCATGAATGTGAATATCTCCATTTCGGTGTGCATAACCTTCTTCCTTAGTATATACTTGATCCAGCCAGTAATTAGCAATAATTTTTCCAGCAACATTGTTGACCAAACCCGCATTAGAATAGGAGGTATTGGCATTAGCATTAATGCGCCAATCTGTTTGTTCAATATACTCTTTGATCGTTTGAGTACTGTCTACATAGGTTGTATCTGCATTTAATCCATGCAAGTGCTCACGTTGTAATTTGCGAGTATGTCTGAATAGCATAAAGGAACGCATCACTTGAAAATAGCTTTTTTCGAAAAGTATTTTCTCTATTAAGTCTTGAATTTCCTCAACAGCCCAGGTTTCTTTAGACGCTAATTCAAAAAGAACATTTTCAAAAATGTTTTCATCAATTGCTATGGAAACACTTTGAAAACTTTTTTCAATAGCATCCTTAATTTTAAAGGGTTCGAAGGGTTTGTATTCGCCGTTTCTTTTGATAACGTATTTCTCCATAGCAGTGGTTGTTTTTGGTTAGTTCGTTTTTTTGTCTCCATCTTTACTGCCGCAGTAAGTGGAGCGAAGCTGAAAAAGGTTTTATTCTGTGATTTTTGAAAAAAAACCACATAGAATCATAAAGCTGAAGCAATAAATGAAAGGCATTGTTTTTAAGTCAGGAAGCCCAATAGTTATGATTAAATGATTCCTCTAGATGCCTTAAATTATATTGTTTTACTATTTTTCTATGTGGTAAAAAAGGTATTATCCACTTATTATTTTGGTTAGTCTTCGGGTATGTATTATCGGGACTGTATATTTATTCTTGAGCAGCGAATTTCTTTTCTAAAAGTGCAGCAGCTGGGAACAAAATATTGTTTTCAAGGTGAATATGCTTGTGTAAATCTTGTTCGAAATCAGACAACATTGCAAAAGTCACTTTATATGTACTACAAGCATCAGCTGGCGGTGTGTAATTATTTGTTAATGAAATAATTTTGTCAAAACGATCCCCTTCCGCTTCATGTTCGGCCATCATCATCGCAATAGGATTTTTTACAGTTCCAAAATGAGGCGCTGCAATAAGTTCATCAGTAAGTGATGCTTGTACCATTTTTTTGATGAAAGGGAATAATATCAACTCTTCTTTTTTCATGTGTTTTGCCATTTCTCCAGCGCAACCCAGGAACAATTCGTTGACTTCAAATAGTTCAGGATGACTCGCTCCATGTACTTTACATAGTTTATCTAAAAATGGTAGTAGAATTTGTGTTTTTTCTTCTACATAACGGTGATGCGTTTTCTCAATATAATCTGCTAGTAAATCTAATGGCCAAGATTTAAAATCAATAGCGTTATCATTTTTAGTTGCTAAAACAGTATCTAATTGTTGCATTATTTCATTTGTATCTATAGCTTTTTTATCGCATGCTTCTTCAATCGTCCTGTTTCCTTTGCAACAAAAATCAATACCGTATTTTGAAAATATTGCTGCGGTTCTAAAATCTTTTGCTACATATTCTCCAATTGTTATTTTCTCTAAAGTTTCCATAATTATCATTTTTATATTATAAATATTTATACAAATGTAATCTAATTTTCGAATAAAAGACAAATTTATCCTTAATAAAATTATAAATAACTTTTAACTAATAAATTGGTGATTTACAGAGTATTATAAAAAATTTTTTTCTCTATTTTTTATAATAGAAGGTTTTAGATAAAGAATAGATCGAATATGATTTCAATCATATTATGAATTTATTTTATGCCATTAATTTGCACTAGCCTAATAAAAGATACATTAATCCTTTATTAAAAATAAACAACTTATTATTAACTAACAAAAACTGACAATTATGCTTTCAAAATCACAAGCAAGAGCATTCTTTTTGGGAAGAACCCTGGTCATTTTTTTAATTTTTATAGGAATTTGAGGAATTAAATTCTTATTAGTTGCCTTTGATTTTATGGAATTAAAGAAGGCGAATTCTTTTTGGAAAGTGAGTTTAATTTCCACCTTACTTTTGATTATTGCGCTTTTAATTCTGTTGAAATAAAATTCTTAAAATAAAGTTAAGAACATGATAAATGTCATAATAAAGGATAAAAACATCCTTTAAATTTACGCTATAAATCAAGATAAATTCAAACCTAATTATTATGAGGACTCAATTCAATTTTACCCAAAAAAGTAAGCTAATTGCTGTTGTATTTCTTTTCGCATTCGGAGTGTTTTCCTGTGCTAAGAAAGATGATAAAGATGCAAAATATTATGAAAATATTAAAGTGGAAGGGCAACAGACGGCAGAGCTTACAGCTCCGCCCTTTGTACCGAAACCAGTTGGAGATCGTGCTGCGATGAAACTGGTGGTAAATATGGAAATTAAAGAACAAGAAGGCGAAATGGTAGATGGTGTGAAATATACCTATTGGACATTTGGCGGATCAGTTCCTGGAAGTTTCATTAGAACACGCGTTGGTGATGAAGTAGAATTTCATTTGAAAAACCATCCGGATAATAAAATGCCGCACAACATCGATTTACATGCGGTGACTGGACCAGGAGGAGGAGCGACTTCCTCACTTGTAGCACCGGGACACGAAAAAGTATTTAATTTTAAAACATTAAATCCAGGTTTGTATGTTTACCATTGTGCGACAGCGCCGGTAGGAATGCACATCGCAAATGGAATGTATGGTTTGATTCTAGTGGAGCCAGAAGGTGGTTTACCTCCTGTTGATAAGGAATACTACGTAATGCAAGGAGATTTCTATACTAAAGGTGCTTATGGAGAACCAGGAAATCAGCCATTCGACATGAATAAAGCCATTAAAGAACAACCAGATTATGTAGTCTTTAACGGTAGTGTAGGAGCTTTAACAGGTGATAAGTCATTGACTGCCAAAAAAGGAGAAACAGTGCGTATTTATATGGGTAATGGTGGTCCTAACTTGGTGTCTTCTTTTCACGCAATTGGTGAGATATTCGACAAAGTGCACATTGAAGGTGGAGATTTGATTAATACAAATGTTCAAACAACATTGATTCCCGCTGGTGGTGCTGCAATAGTTGAGTTTAAAGTAGATGTTCCAGGTACATTTATTCTGGTAGATCACTCTATCTTTAGAGCTTTCAATAAAGGAGCTTTGGGTATGTTAAAAGTCGAAGGAGACGATAACAAAAAAGTATATTCTGGAACTATTCAAGAAGGAATTTATTTGCCTGAAGGAGGAACAATTCAAAATATGCCAAAAGTGAATGGCACATCAAAACCTACTGTAGCAAAAACAGTTGCACAGCAAATTAGTTCTGGTAAAGAATTGTATGGAAGAACTTGTTTTGCTTGTCACCAAGGAGAAGGACAAGGAGTTCCAAACGCTTTCCCACCACTAGCGAAGTCAGATTACCTAAATGCTAATGCTGATCGAGCAGTGAATGCTGTATTACACGGATTAAGCGGAGAAATTACGGTGAATGGTAAAAAGTATAATAATGTGATGACAAGTCAAAACCTGACTGATGAAGAAGTAGCTGATGTTATCACTTATGTATATAACAGTTGGGGAAATAATAAAACAGTTGTAAGCCCTGCAAAAGTAAAAGCGCTTAGAGCAAAACCTACTCCAAAAGTGAAAGATATTCACGAATAATAAATCAAGATTACTAATACTAAAATAATTAAAACATGAAAAAGTATATTTTTTCAATCGCAATGTTGGCACTAGCCGTCCAAGGATACAGTCAAAGTGCTGAAAAAGGAAAAAAAATCTATAGTCAAGTTTGTATCGCTTGTCATCAAACTACAGGGCAAGGAATTCCTAGTGCTTTTCCTCCCTTGGCTAAGTCAGATTACCTAAACAAAGATGTAAATAGAGCAATTAAAGGAGTTGTAAAAGGACTTAAGGGACCAATTACAGTAAATGGCAAAAAATTTAATGGTGAAATGCCAATTCAAACTTTAAGTGATCAACAAGCGGCTGATGTAATGACCTATGTTTATGCAAGCTGGGGAAATAATAAAACTGTTGTAACACCAGCAATGGTTAAAACCCAAAGAAAATAATACATTTAAAACCAATAAAAAAATAGCCATGTTAAAAAGGAAAATAGTTTTGCCATTATTTCTATCACTAATAGCAGCATCGCTATGGGCTCAAGAGTCTAAAATGGTTACTATAGAAAGGGGAGCTTTTGTTCCCCTCTATGGTGCCACAACTAAAGAACCAGTAGAAGTTAAAGCTTTTTATCTTGATGCTTACCCAGTAACTAATGCTCAATTTTTAGCATTTTTAAAAAAATACCCAGAGAACAGTCGTTCTAAAATAAAAGGAATCTATGCTGACAAAAGCTACCTATCGCAATGGGAAAGTGATTTTAATTACGGTAAAAAGAACTTAAGCAATGCAGCAGTAACAAATGTTTCCTGGTTTGCCGCTAAAAAATATTGCGAATGTCAAGGTGGTCGATTGCCTACTATGGACGAATGGGAATATGTGGCTATGGCAGATGAAAAACGAATCGATGCACGTACCAAAGAAAGCTTCAATAAATATATAATGTCTTGGTATGAAAAACCAAATACTTATGCTTATCCTGTAGGGAAAACATTCAAAAACTATTGGGGTGTTTATGATATGCATGGATTAGTTTGGGAATGGACTTCAGACTTCAACAGTATTTTTCTTTCTGGAGAATCCAGGAAAGACAAAGATTCAGATAAGAATCTATTTTGCGGAAGCGCATCTGTAAATGCAACCGATTTGATGAATTATGCCGCTTTTATGCGTTATGCTTTTAGAGGAAGTCTAAAAGCAAGTTACACTACTAAAAACCTTGGTTTTAGATGTGCAAAAGATAAAAAATAGCACTGAAAAATTAATAAAATTCAAAGTAATGAAATCAAATGAAAATATAAAATTTTACAGTGATAGGAGTATCAGACTGTTTTTAGGTTTAGCCCTACTTCTGGTATCATTTCAATCTTGTAATAAAGTAAAAGCAGAAGATAAGTTAGACGAAAAGAAAGCAGAAAAAGCTGCCGTGAAATCTATTTCAGACTTATCGATTTACAATTTACCTTCTCAATGGACAGACCAAAATAATACAGACATTGAAATGGTCGATTTACGAGGGAAAGTTCTTGTGATGGTTATGATTTATACTTCTTGTAAAGCGGCTTGTCCAAGATTAGTTGCTGATATGAGAAATATTGAACAGCGCATCCCTGCAAAAATAAAAGACAATGTAAAATTCGTTTTAGTAAGTATTGATCCTAGCGTCGATACTCCAAAAAGGCTAAAATCATTTGCTATCGAAAATAAAATGGAGGGCGATCAATGGGTTTTCCTGCGTTCTAGCGAAGAGAATACTCGTGAGTTTGCGGCGGTTTTAGCAGTAAACTACAAGAAAATATCTCCTTTAGATTTTTCTCATTCTAATATTATTAGCGTTTTTAACGCGGAAGGGGAGCTGGCCTATCAACAAGAAGGTTTAGGAGTAAATTCAGATGAAACTATCAACAAAATTACCTTAGAAGCTGAAAAGCTAAATTAAATCAATCATGAAATTATTAAAAACAATAGGTTTATCATTTTTAGGAATGGTAAGTATAGGTAGTTATGCCCAAGAATTTGACGCAAGTCTACAGCTTAGACCAAGATATGAGTATAGAAATGGATTTAAAAACCTGATGCCAAACGGAGTAGATGCGGCCTCATTTGTATCCCAGCGTTCCCGTTTGAACTTGAACTACGCACAGGAAAAACTGAAAGCCAAATTGACTTTTCAAAACATACGCACTTGGGGAGACGTTGCTACAACTAGCACTTCTGATAAAAATGGAATTGCTGTATTTGAAGCTTGGGCACAATATAATTTTGATTCTAACTGGAGTGCACGCATAGGGCGGCAAGTGATTTCGTATGATAACCAGCGCATCTTAGGAGAAATTGACTGGGCGCAACAAGGACAAAGCCACGATGCTGCAGTCATCTCTTTTCAAAAAAATAGCGACAAGCTGGATTTGGGTTTCGCATTAAATGCAAATGCCGAAAATCTGGTAGCGCCCACGACTCCTTACACTACTAATTATAAATCCATGCAATATGCTTGGTATCATACTCAATTTAGTGAAGTGAACATAAGTTTGTTGCTGTTGAATACCGGTTATGAATATGCAAAAACCATCACCGATGTGAAGGTAGATTATAAGCAAACTTTTGGAACCTATCTTTCCTACAAGGAAAAGAACTGGGATACTAATCTGGGTTTATATATGCAAAGAGGAAAAAGCAGCGGTAATGATGTAAATGCTTTTTATGCTGCTGCCAATGTAGGATATGCCGTTACATCCAAGTTTAAAGCGGCATTAGGCTATGAATTCCTATCTGGAAAAGACCAAAACGACATAAGTACTGATTTTAAATCCTTCGCACCTCTTTTTGGAACCAATCACGGATTTAATGGATTTATGGATTATTTCTACGTAGGAAATCATCAGAATAGTGTTGGATTAAGTGATGCATATTTGAAATTAACTTACGCCCAAAACAAATGGCAGTTTGCTTTAATTCCGCATGTTTTCTCGGCTCCAAATACTGTTTTGGATGCCTCCAATACTAAAATGGACAGCTATTTAGGTACGGAAGTCGATTTTACTACAAGTTATGCGCTGCAAAAAGACATCGTGGCTTCGGCGGGATATTCTCAAATGTTTGGTTCATCAACCTTAGAAAGACTAAAAGGAGGAAATGCTGACAATACAAACAACTGGGTTTGGGTCATGGTCAACATCAATCCAAGATTATTTGGGATTAAATAAATACATTCAAGGGTAATTAATTCGGAAAAAAAGACTGTGCTAAATGATTAGTTCAGTCTTTTTTTACTTTCGAATAAATAACTTAATATTTTGACCAGTCTACCCAGGTGTTTGCTTCATAACGCCAAGAATCGTCATAAGCTTCTGGAATTCGTTTTCCAGAAAAAACCATTAAAACGCTTTCTTTTTCATGTGCTTTTATGCAATTAGCATATCCTTCAGGCAAGCATATTATTTCGCTTTTTGCTTCTGATAGTTCAAAAATTTCAGGCTGTAAATCTTTTGAAGGATTGTCCCAGTCGTCAATTTTTACAAAAGCTAAAGTAAAGGATCCTTTTACACATTGAAACCATTTTTTTTCATATTGGTGGGCGTGCCAGCCTCTAATTATCGAAGGATCGGGATGATGAATAAAGTAATAACGTTCTACTTCACCAAATTTAAAATTGTTCATAGACGAAATCTGACCGCGATAATCATTGAAGATTTCCCCTTCAATTAATTCTATTTGACTCATAATCAATTTAAATGTTTTTATTAATCTAAATGTATTCAAGAACGAATTTTAGATACTAAAAATTAGCCACAATAATACGATTTTGGAGAGAGATTTCAATACAGCACCTACCAGTTTGTAAGTGTTTTTTATACGTTGCTCTTGACTCGTTGAATAATGATTTAGATAATCATTTGGTAGAATTTGGTAACAAGGAACCGTGAGAATAAGTCGAATCGTATAAAAAAAAGGAACTCCATTACGAAGTTCCTTTTCTAAATGTTTTTAAACCGGCAGGTTTTAAAAAACTTTCGGGTTAAATATGAATTACGCTTTCAAACGACACGCTTTACCTTCTCCATCAACTACGACTTCAGTCATTCCAAGTGCAGATAAGTTTTTCATGGCTTTATCCCATTTTTTACCGCTCAATTCCGATTTTATTTTTAGTAATCCAAATTCCATTTGGTTCTCATTCGACTGTAATAAAGAAACAATTAATTTTTCGTCTTCTTCTAGTTGAACTTGTTTTTTCTCTGGTCTCATTTGAGGAAACAACAAAACTTCTTGAATAGAAGCATTATTAGTCAAATACATAATCAAACGATCCATTCCTATTCCCATACCAGATGTTGGGGGCATTCCGTATTCTAATGCTCTAAGGAAGTCTTCATCGATTATTCCTGTCGCTTCATCATCTCCTTTTTCAGATAATCGCATTTGCTCTTCAAAACGTTCGCGTTGATCAATTGGGTCGTTAAGCTCAGAGTAAGCATTTGCTACTTCCTTACCACAAACCATTAATTCAAAACGCTCCGTCAATTCTGGATTGTCTCTGTGTTCTTTACACAAGGGTGACATCTCCTTCGGATAATCAGTAATGAATGTTGGCTGAATATAATTTCCTTCACATTTAGCGCCAAAAATCTCATCAATCAATTTTCCTTTACCCATTGTTGCATCCACATCAATTCCCATGCCTCTTGCGGCATCAAAAAGCTCTGCTTCCGATTTTCCTGAAATATCAAAACCAGTAAAATGCTTGATAGAATCAGTCATCGTTACACGTGCATATGGAGCTTTGAAGTTGATTTTATGCTCGCCAAAAGTAGCTTCGCTTGTACCGTTAACGGCAATCGCGCAATGCTCTAGAAGGTCTTCGGCAAATTCCATCATCCAGTTGTAGTCTTTGTAGGCTACATAAATTTCCATAGCGGTAAATTCTGGGTTGTGCGTTCTGTCCATTCCTTCGTTACGGAAATTTTTAGAAAACTCATAAACTCCTTCAAAACCACCAACAATCAATCTTTTTAAATACAACTCATTAGCAATACGCATGTATAATGGCATGTCTAGTGAATTGTGGTGCGTGATAAACGGACGTGCCGCAGCACCACCGGGAATAGGTTGCAAAACTGGAGTTTCTACTTCAAGATATCCTCTATCGTTAAAGAAAGAACGCATCGCGTTGAACATTTTTGTTCTCTTGATAAATGTTTCTTTCACATGCTCATTAACCGTTAAATCTACATAACGCATTCTGTAACGCAATTCAGCGTCGTTAAAGGCATCGTGTACTTTTCCGTCCTCATCCACTTTTGGCAATGGCAACGGACGCAATGTTTTACTCAAAAAAGTAAATCCATCCACGCGAATGCATTGTGCTCCCACTTTCGTAGTAAATAATTCTCCTTCGATACCAATAAAATCACCTAAATCAGTTAATTTTTTAAATACCTGATTGTACAAAGTTTTATCATCACCTTCACACAAAACATCACGGTTGACGTACAATTGAATACGGCCGTCACTATCTTGCAATTCGGCAAAACAAGCTTTTCCTTGATCTCTCACACTCATCAAACGCCCGGCAACAATTACCTTCTTACCTTCTTCAAACTCCTGTTTTATCTGCTTCGAAGTATGATTTACTGGGAAAAGATTGGCAGGATAAGGATTGATTCCTAAGTTGCGTAAGGTTTGAAGTTTTTCTCTTCGAATGATTTCTTGTTCTGATAAGGCCATTTTGTGCTGTTTTTTAAGAGCGCAAAGATAGTCTTTATGTCTTAAAATTGCAAAATCATAAAGTCTTAAAATCGCATTCTTAATAGTTCTCTATTTAGGAGCATAAATTTGTATTTTTTCAATTGTATTTTGTCCTGCTCTCCCCTTAATCTCCCAGTCCCAAAGCGTCGGGACTGGGAGGATATCGACTCGATCAGGGCTATGCTAGACGATTAAGATTTTAAAAACTTTTTCAAAAATCAAAAACGATAAATCATCGGAAATTAATTACATTTATAAAAAATTTATCCAAGCCGCAACCCGCATATACTGACTAAAAAACAAATGAAAAAAATATTTTACTTTTTAATAGTGCTAATTATTACAAGTAGTTGCCAAGTTAATGAGACCATTTATCTCAACGAGGACGGAAGCGGAACCATAGAAGTAGTCCAACTTCGTGACGAACACAGTTATATGCAATTAGTGGGTGGAAATTATTCCCGAGAAGAAAAATTTGTCGAGACTACTTATGCTTTCAAGGATTATATCACAAAATATTCTGATAATTATTCTCGTCTTCCGGCATTTGAAAAAGCTATTTTTAATAAATTCAAGGACATAAAAGTTCATATCAAAAAAAGTTCTTACGAAAAAGAATTTCGCACCGTTATTTCGCAGAAATTCGAGACAATCGAAGCGGTTCCGGACTTATATAAAACAGAGAACTATGCTTCTGATTTGGCACACAACTACGCTTTATCTGCTGAAGAACATTATTATGAGGTGAGTTATTTTTTTGATGGAATTATTTTCAGGAGAATAGTGGCTATTTCTGATTCAGTAGAACTGCAAAAACAACAGACTAAACTTTCAGAAATAAAGGAGCAATTTTCTAAAGTGAAAATCAGTCAATCTTATGTTTTGAACTACCATTTTCCGAGAAAAATTAAGTCGGTTTCAAATCCCAATGCTAAAATAAGTGAAGATAGAAAAGCTTTAAAAGTAGAATTTCTTTTAAGCGATTGTTTGCAAAACCCTGAAAGTACAGCGCTAGAAGTGGTTTTGGAGTAAATATAGTTTTAGAATTGTTCTGTAGTTATCCATTGTGATTTTATGTCTTCTTGGCCTAAAACAAGAATTAGTATTACCTTTGCAGCTAACAAATAAGGGAACGAAAAGAGATTGCCTTGTTCCTAGCAATGACAAATGAATAAAACCATCCAACTTCAAGATTTAGGAAAGAAAGACTACAAAGAAACTTGGGAATACCAAGAAGAACTATTTAAAGGAATTGTTGATCTTAAAATCAGGAATAGGCGAGAGGAGCTTACTTTAGAGACTCCAAATTATTTCTTGTTTGTGGAACACCCACATGTTTACACATTAGGAAAAAGCGGTGATTTGACTAACTTGCTGTTGTCAGAAAAACAATTGGAAGAAAAAGGAGCTACTTTCTACAAGATCAATCGCGGTGGTGATATTACCTATCACGGTCCGGGGCAAATTGTAGGTTATCCTATTATCGACTTAGAAAACTTCTTTACTGATATTCATAAATACTTACGTTTTTTAGAAGAAGCTATTATTCTTACTTTACAAGAGTATGGAATCGAATGTTCTCGCAGCGAAGGTGAGACAGGAGTTTGGCTAGGAGTAGGGACTCCATTTGCTAGGAAAATTTGTGCGATGGGCGTTCGCGCATCGCGTTGGGTTACCATGCATGGGTTTGCATTAAATGTAAATGCTGACTTGGGTTACTTTGATAATATCATTCCCTGTGGTATTCGCGGGAAAGCCGTAACTTCTTTAAATGTAGAACTTGGTGTGGATAAAGTGGATGAAGAGGAAATTAAATCAAAAATAGTAAAGCATTTTTCGACACTTTTTGAAAGTGAGTTTCTCAATTAATTGATAAAAAAGTAAAAGTATATCTAAGAGTTAGCTTAACTTTTTGAAAAAATAGATTGCGACGGCATGTCCGTTTCAATCTATTTTTTTTATGCCTTCTATTTTTTTCGAATTTAATAAAATTCGCGCTTTTATCTGTGATCTGTGGAGTGCTTAATGTTGGTTTTTTTCGCAAATACCTAACACAAATATGTTGTTAAATTAACATAATAATAACCCTTATAGATGCGCAATCCCCAGCAAATTGAGGTTTGCTGTGAAAAATTTAATTTAATTAACTATCTTTTTTATTATAATAAAATTAGATAAACTCTTTTTTTTAACAAATTGTGTGATTTTTTTGAATGCTAAAGTTAAACTTTGTTTTTTATGATAGCGAGTTAGGATTTATTTGAGGTTTTATTGGGATTTTTGTCAATTAATTAATTCAAAAAGACATATAATGAGATTAAAATTTAAATGGATTTATACGCTGATACTGGTGTTGTCAATTCAGCTTGCTTTTGCACAAGAGCAAACGATTAAAGGTGTTGTTTCGGATGCGATAGGATCAATTCCTGGAGTAAATGTAGTCGTAAAAGGGAGTGGTAAAAGTGCTCAAACTGACCTTGATGGAGGATACGCTATTCAGGCTAAAGCTGGTGACGTTTTAGTTTTCTCCTTTGTAGGTATGCAAGATTTCGTAGCTACTGTTGGTGCTTCGACTACAATTAATGTAGTGATGAAAGACTCCGCTAATGAGTTAAATGAAGTCGTTGTTACGGCATTGGGTATTAAAAGAGAGAAGAAATCTCTTAGTTATGCCGCTCAAGATGTAAAAGGTAGTGTTCTAAGTGAAGGAGGAACAAATAATGCTGTTTCTGCTTTGTCTGGGAATGTTGCAGGTTTGCAAGTAACATCTCCTTCTACAATGGGAGGTTCAACAAGAGTAGTTATTAGAGGAATTGGATCCGTAACAGGAGAAAATAGACCATTAATTGTAATTGATGGAATTCCTTTAGATAATGGAAATTACAACTCAAGTGCTACTCAAAGAGGTGCAGGAGGTAGAGATTATGGTGATGCATCAGCAGATATTAATCCTGACGATGTAGAATCTGTGACAGTATTAAAAGGTGGTCCAGCTGCGGCGCTTTATGGAAGTAGAGCTGGTAATGGAGCTATTTTGTATACTACAAAATCTGGTAAAAATGGGGAAGGTAGATCGGAGATATCATTTAATAGTGGTATTACATTCGAATCTGTTTATATCATGCCAAAATTACAAAGACAATACGGTGGTGGAAGCGCATCGACTTTTCAGCAACAAGTTATAAACGGTCAAACATATAATATTGCTGATTATGCAACAGATGAAAGCTGGGGGCCTAAATTTGATGCTAACTTAAAATATTTGCCATGGAATGCTTTTGATCCAGAGTTTTCTAATGACTATTTAAAAGAAAAATCATGGATTGCGTCTGAAAATGATGTTGATTCATTTTTTAGAACAGGAGTTACAAGAAATAACTCTTTGTCTTTTACAAGATCTAATAAAGATTCAGGTGTGAGATTTTCTTATGCTAATCAAAAAACGGAGGGGATTGTTCCTAATTCAACTTTGACAAAAAACACGTTCTCGCTTAATGCTAATGCTCAGTTGAGCGATAAGCTTAAAGTGGAAGGTTCTGCAACTTACGTTCAAACAAGAGGTTTTAATAGACCAGAGGTAGGATACGGTGATAATGGTTTGGCTCAGAAATTCTTTCAATGGGGACAAAGACAGTTGGATTTCAATGATCTAAAAGATTATAAATTGGCTAATGGTCAACAAAGATCTTGGAATAGAGTTGCTTGGGATGATGGAACTCCTAACTACTCTGATAACCCTTATTGGATTATTAATGAAAATACTTCTTCTGATACAAGAAACAGAGTATATGGTAATGGAAAAATCACCTATAATATTACTCCGGATTTATATGCTGTTGGTAATGTTTATGGAGATACTTATTCATTTAATATCAATGAAAGAGTTGCTATAGGTTCTCAAGCAACTTCAAGTTTTTCTACAAATGCAAGAACATTGACTGATTTTAATTATGAAGGTCGTTTGCATTATGATAAAAAATTCAGTGATTTTAGCTTAAACGCTTTTGCTGGAGCAAATAGAAGAAGTTATAGCTTTTCAAGGGTAACTGGTCAGACTGTAGGTGGATTAGTACTTCCAAATATTTATAATTTATCTAATAGTTCTAGCCCTGCATTGGCTACAAATTTTGACGAAAAAACAAGAACGAATAGTATCTATGGTTTTGTATCGTTAGGATATAAAGATATGTTGTTTTTAGAAGTTACAGATAGAAGTGACTGGTTTAGTACTGTCTACAAATCTGTTAATTATGCTTCTGCTACAGGAAGTTTTATCTTCTCAGAATTAACAGATCTTTCATGGTTGAATTATGGTAAAATTAGAGGAGGTTGGGCTCAAGCTGGAAACAGTACTTCAGCATACAGCTTAGCTAATTACACTGATACAAGTACTGCTTTTCAAGGTCCTTTTCAAGGCGCTCCGAGGTATAGCCAGCCAGGTACATTAAACAATCCTTTTATCGTTCCTGAATTAAAAACGACAAAAGAGGTAGGTTTAGAGTTAAGCTTGTTCAACAGAAGAGTTGGTATCGATGTCACTTACTACGATGCAACTACAACTGATTTGATAACTCCTGTTCAGGTTGATCCATCAACAGGTTATAATTTTACATTAGTCAATGCAGGAAAAATGCAAAATAAAGGTATTGAGTCAACAGTAATGCTTAATCCTGTAAGAACAGAAGATTTTAGATGGGATATCACTTGGAATTTTGCTAAAAACAACAATAAATTAATTGAATTAATTGATGGTGTTAACGAATTAACAATTGGTACTGCTCCTTTTCAAGCTAGATTATTAGCTATCACAGGACAGCCATATGGTCAAATTTTTGGTACTGACTTTACGTATGATGCAAATGGAAGCAAAGTTGTTGATGCTGATGGATACTACATTCCAAGTGCACAAAAATCATTAGGTACCATTACTCCTGATTACAATATGGGTATAAGAAATGCATTCAAATACAAAGACTTCAATTTTGGTTTCTTAATTGATATGCAAAAAGGAGGTAGTTACTTTTCTACTTCACACATGTGGGGTACGTACTCAGGTATGTTAGAAGCTACTGCTGCTAACGGAATCAGAGAAAATGGTATTATTGTAGATGCAGTCTATGAAGACGGTACAAAAAATACTTCAACGCTTTCAGGACAAGAATGGTCTCAACAACACTATGCTGGTGTTGATGCATTGAATGTTTTTGACGCAGGTTATATTAAATTAAGAGAAGTTACTTTTGGATATAGCATGCCTAAAAAAGTGATTGGACCCTTGTTTTCTACTATTAGATTTTCACTTTTTGCAAGAAATTTATTTACTTGGGGAATAGATTGGAATGGAATGGATCCAGAGATGGCTTCTTATGGTAGCGGAAATACTCAAGGTCTTGAAGGTGGTTCACTACCATCAACTAGAACATATGGGATGAATCTAGAATTTAAATTCTAAAAATAAAATAAGATGAAAAAAATATTCATATCAATAATATCAATAGTAGCGCTACTGGCAACAACTGTAAGTTGTACTGATCAATTAGACGAAATTAATGTTAACCCTAATCAACCTGAGATTTTAAAGGTTCCGGCTTACGGAGTATTTAATGGAGCGGTTACTTTTTTAATGACGCAATCAAGAGGAAGTTTTTCTTCTGGAAGAATGGCTTTGCCATGGATTCAATATTCAGCACAAAGAAACTATACTGAAGAAGATAGATTTCAATTTAGAGAAGGTACAAACCAAAGTTTGTATACGGACTATTATTTAGCAGCGGTGGATTTTAAAACCATTATTGATTTAAATACAAATCCTGCAACCAAAGCTGTGAATGCAGTTTATGGAAATAATGACAACCAGATCGCAGCTGCCAGAGTAATGTTAGCTTATACTTTTTTACAATTAGTAGATGTTTACGGAGATGTGCCTTACTATTCTTATGGTAATCAAGATGCTGACTTTCAGGCATTGCAGTTAACTAAATATATCAAGCCTAAATTTGCTTCACAGCAAAAAATTTATGCAGATCTTATGAAGGAGCTAAAAGAAGCTTCGGCTATGATTGTTACCTCTGAGTCAGTTTTCACGAAAGGAGATAATCTTTTCAAGAGTGCAATAAAACTTAAAAAATTCGCAAACTCTTTAAGATTGCGTATTGCTACCAGAGTTAAAGGTGTCGTACCTGGCGCCGAAGCACATGTTGCTGAAGCGATAGCCGAAGGAGTGATGACATCGAATGAAGATAACGTTGGTCTTACTTATCAAAAAGATGATGTCAACCCAAGTCCTTTCTATAGAGATTTTTATTTAGGTAACAGAACAGATTTTGCTATAGCAAATACATTTGTTGATTTGTTAAAAGGGAAATTAGGTGTCTTTGGGGTTGATCCAAGATTGCAAAAGTATGCTGCACCTACTACAGCTTCTAAGACTGATGTGAAAACTTTTTCTTATACTGAGACTGACGATTTGACTAAGTATGTTGGTATGCCTTACGGTGTTCCAAGTTCTTTGACTGCATCACAAAGGCCAAACACTTCATTTTGGAGTTCAAATGTATTAAAGCAAGATTACACTGAAATCTTAATGGAGTACGCTGAAGTAGAGTTCCTATTGTCTGAGAATAATGGCTGGGATAATACTAATTACCAAAAAGGGGTAAAAGCCTCTATGGAACGTTGGGAAGTTTCTGCTGCAAAAATTGGTGTTTATTTAGCTAATTTAGCGCCAGCAAATCAAGCTAATGTTTTAAATCAGAAATATATTGCTCTTTTCATGCAGCCGTATGAGGCTTTTGCTGAATACAGAAGAACTGGTTTTCCTAACACGCTACTTCAGCCAGGAGGATCGTATGATTTAAATGCTCCGCATCCAGAAACAGCTGCGACTACTTATACTTTTGAAGCATTAAGAGGTTTAACTTCTATGCCTGCAAGATTTACATATCCCGTAAACTTACAACAGTTAAATGGTGAAAGTGTTAAGGCTGCGTCATCAAATATTGGAGGCGATCTATTAACTACTAAGTTGATTTGGGCTAAAAAATAATTTAGGGTAACGAGTACTATTAGGGTACTAGAGAAGTTTTATTATAAAGAAATTAAATATTAAATTTAGTTTGAAAAGAGAGGATACTGAAGAGTATCCTCTTTTTTTATGTCTAATAAAGGCTTATTAATTTATTAGAAAGAGTTAATCTGTGCCTTCAAAAGCTAAAGCCGTTTGTTCGGGTAATAATCTAAAACTCATTCGGTGGTATTTAGTCACGCCGTATTTTCTTATTGCTTCTCGATGCTCTTTTGTTGGGTAACCTTTATTTTTTTTCCAATTATACATTGGGAATTCCTCATGGATCCTATTCATATATTCGTCTCTATATGTTTTTGCCAAGACTGATGCCGCAGCAATACTCATGAATTTAGAGTCTCCTTTTACAATACTGCTGCTCGGAATAGATGTTAAAATTTCAATTTCTTTGGGAGTGAAAATTTTGCCACTATTATTTTTAATTCCTTTTTTTCGAATAAAAGGGCTATTTCCATCTACTATAATATATTCAGGTTGCGGATTTAGTTTCAAAACACATTCCTGCATTGCTTTTATCGAAGCGTTCAAAATATTAATATCGTCAATTTCTAATGGTTCGAGATGGGTGACTATATATGTAATGGCTTGTTGCTCTATAACAGGACGCAATTTTTCTCTGGCTTTCTCAGACAATTGCTTGCTGTCATTTAATATTGTATTCTCAAAGTCGACTGGAAGGATTACTGCAGCGGCCGTAACAGGACCGGCAAGGCAACCCCGCCCGGCCTCATCAGTGCCAGCTTCTAAAATAGATGATGAAAAGAATAATTTTAACACTTGGTAGTATTTCTGACGAAATTAAGGTTTGTAGTTGAGAAATAGTGATAATTTGGTAGTTTTTTTATGAAATTGTAATTTTCTATAATAAAATCTTTTTTAATTACTAGCATGCTTTTGTTAAAAAACATATTGGTTTGTTAACATTATACTAATATGTTTGCGCCATTAACTAACTAATACAAAATTGTATATGAGATTAAAATTTAAATGGATTTTTGCGCTGATATTAGTGCTATCTATGCAGTCTTCTTTTGCACAAGAGAAAACTGTTTCGGGTGTAGTTTCGGATGCTAGTGGACCAATTCCAGGAGCTAACGTTATTGTGAAGGGAACTAATAATGGGGTTCAAACAGATTTTGATGGAAAGTATGCTGTTAAAGCAAAGCAAGGCGATGTTTTAGTATTCTCTTTTATAGGGATGAACAATTCATCTGTTACAGTAGGAGCTTCTAATGCTGTAAATGTTAAATTGACATCGAGTTCACAGTCTCTTGAAGAAGTGGTTGTTGTAGGTTATGGGACTCAAAAAAAGAGAGAGGTCACGGGTTCGATTTCCCAAATCAAAGGGGATGCTATTGCAAATCTTGCAACACCAAGTTTTGAGTCACAATTAGCTGGTAGAGCTGCTGGTGTTCAAGTAACAACTAATTCGGGTGTTATAGGTCAAGCTCCTAGAATTAGAATTAGAGGTATTGGTTCTATTACTTCAGGTAGTTACCCATTAATTGTTGTTGATGGAGTCCCAATTTTTACTGGAGATGTTGGAGGTTATGCCAGTACAAATGCTTTAGGAGATATCAATCCAGCGGATATTGAATCTACAGAAGTTTTAAAAGATGGTTCTGCAACTGCAATTTATGGTTCTAGAGCAGCAAATGGAGTGATTTTAATTACAACCAAAAAAGGAAAAGGTGGTAAATTCAGAGTTAACTACAATACTTATACTGGTATTGCTCAGCCAATTGATTATTTGGATTTGTTGAAAACGAAAGATTTTATTACAATTCAAAATGAAAAAAGAACCAATAGAGGAGCTTCAATTTTAGCGGTTGGAACTGAGTTTGATACAAACTGGCAAAAAGCGGTTCTACGACAAGCTGCCGTTCAAACAGATCATAATTTATCTCTTTCTGGATCAACAGAAAAGACTAACTATTATTTTTCTACGGGTTACAATACACAAGACGGTATTGCTAAATCTAATAGTCAAACGCGATATAATGTTAGAGGAAATGTAGATCAAAAAGTTAAAAGTTGGTTAAATGTTGGTGTGAACATGGCTTTATCTAGGACAGAAAATACAGGTTTGA
The DNA here is from genome assembly GCF_008033395.2 of Flavobacterium sp. XN-5. NCBI lineage: Bacteria > Pseudomonadati > Bacteroidota > Flavobacteriia > Flavobacteriales > Flavobacteriaceae > Flavobacterium > Flavobacterium sp. XN-5. The sequence goes on along the minus strand of NZ_VOGZ02000001.1, from coordinate 179,673 downwards.
ATAATAATGCAGGAGGATTGTCTGGTATTATGTTCAATTCAATGCGTCAATTGCCAAACACGCCAATATACGATGCTAATAACCCAACAGGATATAATATTACTGGCTCAACGGTGGGGCAAGGACAGAACTTATCTGTAATTGCGAATAATTTACCGAACATTGTTTATGTATTAGATCATAATATTTATAAATCTAAAGTGGATAGATCATTAGTAAGTTTATTTGCTGATTTCAAAATTGCTCCAAGTTTAAGTTTTAAAACACAAGGAAGTGTTGACGCCATTGGTACTGAAGGATTTAATTATTTAAATCCTGTTAATGGTGATGGTGCAAGTGTTGCTGGAGCAGTTAGAAATAACTTTGCAAATTTAACACGTTGGAATACTCAAAATGTATTGTCTTATAATAAAACATTTGGGGAATCACATAATGTAAGCGCAGTAGCAATATATGAGGTTCAAAAGCAAAAAATTAATAGTTTTTATGGAGGAGGTAATGGTTTATCTGATATTTTTTTCAATAAAGGTTTAATTACAGGATCTTATGCTACCCAATTGTCTGGAGGAAGTATAACTGAGAATGGAATTATGTCTTATGCAGGAAGATTGAATTATAATTATGCTGGAAAATATTTCCTTCAAGGGTCTATTCGTAAAGATGGTCTTTCATCTTTGCCTACAGCTAATAAATGGGGAACTTTCCCAGGAGTTTCTGCGGGTTGGACTGTAAGTAAAGAATCTTTTATGAGTTCTTTAGAAGATGTAGTGTCTGATTTTAAATTAAGAGCTTCTTATGCTGAAGTTGGTAATACAAGTATTGGAAATTATCCTTACTTAGGTTTGTATAACAATGCTAAATATGCGGAGTATAATGGTATTGGATATTCTCAAGCAGGTAATGATCAATTAAAATGGGAAACTTCAGTAAAGTATGACTACGGAGCTGATTTGTCTTTATTGAACAATCGTTTGAAATTTACATATGATTACTTCATTAATAATCAAAACGGGTTGATATTACAAGTTCCTCAACCTTTATCTCTTGGTATTCCAGAGAACTATATTTCTAAAAACGTTGGGTCTTTGAAAAATTCAGGTCATGAATTTTCAGTTGAGGCTTCTGCTTTTAAAAATGAAAACTTTGAATGGACGTTAAGTGCTAACTTATCTCTAGTGAAAAGTAAAGTTGAGAAGTTAGTGAATGGACAGGATATTAATTTTGTTGATTCAGATTCTTACAATACAGGAAATAACTTGTTGAGAGAAGGGGAATCACCTTATGTTTTATACGGCTTTAGTTATTGGGGAGTAAACCCAGCTAACGGTAATCCTGTTTTTAATAAAGGAGATGGTACATTGGTTCAAGGAGATATTAATAGTCAAGCGTATAGAAAGTTTGATCCGGCTAATCCAACTGATGTATCTATAGCTTCTTCTTTAGGTGCAGCTGATAAAAAGGTTTTAGGAAATGTATTACCAACTTATTTTGGAGCATTCAACTCTAATATGGCTTACAAAAACTTTGATTTAGGTTTTATGTTCCGTTTTAGTGGTGGAAATAAAATTAATAACTTAACAAGACGTGAGCTTTTATCTCAAGGTTTCAATAATAACGGTACAGAAATTTTAGGAAGATGGCAAAGTGTTGATAATCCTGGTGACGGATGGACTCCAAGATTAAGAGATGATAGAGAAACTACCATTAATATTAATCAAGCTTCTAGCCGTTTTGTAGAAAAAGGCGATTACATCAAATTAGACAACATCACTTTAGGTTATAATTTGCCAAAAACAGTTTTAGACAAAGTAGGATTAGAGAAATTTAGACTTTTCGTACAAGGGCAAAACTTATTGATTATTACAGACTTTAAAGGATTAGATCCTGAAATGGAAGTTTTGGGTAATGATTATAATGGGACTCCAAGATCTAGAATATTCAGTATTGGTCTTAACGTAGGTTTCTAATTTTAAATAATTAAAAAATGAAAAATAAAAATAAATTTAAATTATACTCGATTACTAAGTTAGTAGTTCCGTTTGTAATGGTGTCACTTTTGTTTACTTCTTGTAGTGAAGAAAGTGTAATAGAGTTAGTTCCTTTTAATAGTGTTTCTGAAAATGTTGCGTTTCAAACTCCAGCATTAATCGATTTATCTGTTACGGGTATGTATAATGCTGCTGAATTGGGTAATTATAATGGAGCTGGAGCTAGAGGATATATCTTTGGCTCAGCATTTATTCAACAGGGTGATAACAGGGGTGAAGATGTGGTTAACTTAGCTGCATTTTATCAACTTACTTATTCAGGTACTTATGATGCTACATCAGCCAATAACGTATATTACTGGGCAGATGGTTACCGTTTGATCAATAGAGCTAACATCGTAATTGACGGGGTTGCAAAGGCGGCTGCAGCAGGAGTTATATCTCAAGAATTAGCAAATGACTACATTGGTCAAGCTAAGTTTTTTAGAGCGATTACCCATAACGAATTGTTGATTCACTTTGCAAGACCAATTCAGGATAATAATGGAGCAAACTTAGGAGTTCCTTACAGAGAAATCCCTTATACAAATCCAGCAAATATTGAATTAGGATTAGCTCAAGGTAGAAATACGGTTGCTGATTGTTATACTAAAATCTTAAGCGATTTAGATGATGCTGAGACATTGCTTTATTCTAAAACGAAAAGAGCAGGTGCAGCTCAAATAGAAAGAATTTCTAAAGAGGCAGCTATTGCTTATAAAACCAGAGTTTATTTACACATGCGTAAATGGGATAAAGTAATTTCAGAAGGTATTAAACTAGATGGTAAATACACTATGACAGCAAATCCTGATACTCCTTTTGCAAGTAACAACTCAAATAGCGAATCTATTTTCTCTATTGCAAATGGAGCTACAAACAATCCAGGTGTTAATGGATCTTTGCCTAGCATGTATCACCCACCAATTCCAGCTGCTGCAAATGGACGTGGATTAATTGCTATTAGTCCAATTATCTGGAGAGATCCAAGTTGGTTAGCTGATGATAAAAGAAGAACTGAGGGAACGATGATCACTACAGGTAATGCTGGGTATTATCCAAATACAAAGTTTACTAACAAGTACAAAGATGCTGTCAATAAAACAGATGCCGCTCCAATTATCAGGTATGCTGAAGTATCTTTAAACATGGCAGAGGCGTATGCGAGAAGTACAGATGTTGTAAATGGTCTGGCTAGGTTAAACGCTGTTAGAAATCGTTCATTGGCAGACCCATTAACTCAAACTTATACAGCAGCAAGTTTCGCTAATAATATTGATTTATTAGGTGCTATTCTAAAAGAGAGAAGAATAGAGTTTATTTGCGAAGGCCGCCGTTGGGCAGATATCACTAGATTGCAAAGTGATCCTTATTTCCCTATTGCTGGTATTCCTGGAAAAATCGCTAACGCTGGTTTTGCTACTGCGGCACCGGCTTTGGTTGCTTACGCTTTAGGAACTCCATATACAGGAGCATTAGGAGTTAATGCCTTTACTTATGATAACTTTAAATTTGTTTGGCCATTACCACAGTTGGAACTAGATGCAAATCCAACGTTAAGACCACAACAAAACCCTGGTTACTAAATTTAATGTTTTAGGAGCTTGAACAAAGATTGGTAAGTTTATCAGCTATAAACAAGCTTCATATTTAAAATGGATTACTTTCTAAACAGCTGCAAGATTTATTTCTTGCAGCTGTTTTTTTTTGCTGTATCTATTTTTTTGTATTAAATTTTAAAGGTTATCTACAATTAGTAACCCGTATAGAAGTTTCTTTTTCGATAAACCTGTTAATTAATGTGAAAATTTAACATTTTTGGTAATGTCTAATATTTAGGGTTGATCATCGTTGAATTTGGGACTGTTTGTCGGATGTTTTGTGTCGTTAAAGAATTGATAATTAAGTTATTGATTTTTTTTTATTGGTTTTATACAGTTGGTTAATATGTTGTTATTTGCTACATTGATGGACTCTATTAACACTGTAAATACGTTTTGGCTATAGTTTTTTGGCAAAACTTTATGATTTTGCTTTCTTTTTAAGGATTTATTCTACATATTTGTAAAATAACTAATTCAAATTAATTAATATGAGATTAAAATTCAAATGGATTTTTACGCTATTGATAGCGTTATCTATGCAGTTTTCTTTTGCTCAAGAGAAAACCGTTAGTGGAATTGTTTCAGATCAATCAGGACCAGTTCCTGGTGTGAACGTTGTAGTGAAGGGGACAAATAGGTCAGCCCAAACTGATTTTGATGGAAAATATGCGGTGAGAGCAAGTTCCGGAGAGGTTTTAATGTTTTCCTTTATTGGTATGAATGATGTGTCAGTTACAGTTGGCGCTTCAAGTTCTGTAAATGTAAAGTTGCAATCAACGGCTAAATCTTTAGAAGAAGTTGTTGTTGTTGCTTACGGTAAGCAGAAAGCTAAATCAATCGTGGGGTCGGTTGTTACTGTAGGTAAAGAAGTTTTAGAAAAGCAACAAGCAACGAGTGTATTAACTGCGTTACAAGGTAGTGTTGCTGGTGTTAATATCATTTCGGCAGGTGGACAACCAGGGGAGAACCCAGTGATCCGTATTCGTGGAACAGGCTCTATTAATGCTTCTTCTGAGCCATTAATTATTTTGGATGGTGCTCCTTTTAGCGGTAACCTTAATTCAATCAGCTCTGATCAAATTGAGTCAATGAGTGTATTGAAAGATGCGTCTTCAACTGCATTGTATGGTTCTAGAGGTTCAAATGGTGTTATTGTTATCACAACAAAAAGAGGTAAATTAGGGACAGCTCCAAAAGTGACTTTTTCAACTTTAGTTGGTTTTGCAGGAAGTGCTGTTAAACTTCATGACTTGGTTAGTTCTGATACATATATGGAATACACTTGGGAAGGAATAAGAAATGCGAATCAGTATGTGGCTAATCAACCAGCAGCTACTGCAGGATTAAACGCGTCAAATTCGTTAGTATCTTCATTAGGTTACAATCCATACACGACAGCTGTGCCAGTTAATGCTAACGGTAAATTAGTTTCTTCAGAAAAAAAATGGGAAACAAATTGGGCTGACTTAATGTTGAATGATTCGGCTATTAGATCAGAGCACTCATTTGCTGTAAGTGGTGGTAGTGATAATACTTCTTATGCATTTTCAACAAACTATTTGTCTCAAGAGGGAAATGTAGTTACATCGAATTTTGATCGTGTAACAACTCGTTTAAGTATTGATTCTAAAGTTAATGATTGGTTGACTGCCGGAATTACTTCGTTCTACTCTACATCTAGTCAAAATTTCCCAACTCAAAGTGGGAACAGTTTTCAAAGTGCTGTTCAATGGATTTATACTATACCGTCAATCTATCCTTTATACCAAAGAAATGGAAATGGAGATTTAATTGTTGATGGTAACGGTAACAATATTTTTGATTATGGTGCAAATTCAGCACAGCTTTTAAACGGAAATCGTCCTCAATTGAATAATGAGAATGCATATGGTTCTTTATTCAATTACAAAATTAAAAACAAGAGAGATAATTTTACTGCAAATGCATATTTGCAAGTTACTTTAGCTAAGGATTTACTTTTCAAAACTAACTTAGCGTATGACAAGTATTTGTTTGATTCTTATAACTATGCAAGTAACGAAGTTGGGTATGCATCAAGCGTAGACGGTAGAGTTACTCAAAATAGAGATATTACAACTTCTACAAATTTAATTAACAGTTTGAGCTATACTAAATCATTTGGTGATCATAATTTTGAGGCTAATTTGATTCAAGAAGCTTATAAATTTGAGATTGATGCTCTAGGTGCACAAGGTGAAGGTTTTTTACCGGGTGTATATGTTCTAGATGGTAGTACAACTCCTTCGTCGGTTTCTGGATCGACTACTGAGGAAAGAATTTCAAGTTATTTAGGTCGTTTAAGTTATAACTACAAAGAGAAATATTTCCTTGAAGGTTCGTATCGTAAAGATGGTTCGTCTCGTTTTAACAGTGATGTTAGATGGGGAGATTTCTTCGCTGTGGGTGGTTCATGGTTGCTTTCTGAAGAGAATTTCTTAAAAGATAATAATGTTATTAACTTCTTGAAATTGAAAGGATCTTATGGAGAACTAGGAAATAATAGACTAACCTCTTACTTCCCTTATTTACAGTTGTTTTCTACTGGTTGGAATGAGTTAGATAATACTGGAGTTGTATTAGGATCAGCTGTTGACCCAAATATTACTTGGGAGAAAACAGCTTCTTCAAATGCTGGTTTAGAGTTTGGATTGTTTAATAACAGAATTTTTGGTACTGTAGATTATTATAGTAAAGAGACAATTGATTTGATTTACAATAAACCACTTCCTGGTTCTACTGGTAATACTGGTATTACAACAAATGTAGGATCCATTAAGAATTATGGTTGGGAATTCTCATTGAGTACGAGAAACGTTGCTACTGCTAACTTTTTATGGACTACTGGCTTGAATTTCACTTTTGATACAAATGAAATTTCTGAACTTACTCAAGAATCGTTCACTAGCGGAAATAAAAGATGGGAAGTTGGTCGCTCATTATATGAATACTATATCCAAGAATGGGCTGGAGTAGACCCTGCTACAGGTTATGGAATGTGGTACAAGGATGTTTTAGCTACAGACGGTACACCAACAGGTGAGCGTGTTACTACAAAAACGTATGCTGAAGCTAATAGATATTATGTTGAGAAATCGTCATTACCGGATGTAGTTGGTGGTTTTACTAATTTCTTCAAATATAAGAATCTTGATTTGAATATTTTATTCAATTTTAGTTTTGGTGCTTATGTATATGACAGTACTTATGCAAGTTTGATGGAAGGTTTCGAAAGTTCGGGAAGAGCAGCTCATCAAGATCTTGCAACTCGTTGGCAACAACCTGGGGACATCACAGATGTGCCATTATTCTTAGCGTCAAACAATGATTTTAACTCACAATCTACAAGATTTTTGTTTAAAAATGATTATGTGAGATTAAAAGCTTTAAATTTAGGGTACTCTTTACCACAGTCGCTTATCGAGAGAGCAAAACTTTCAAAAATGAGATTGTTTTTACAAGCTGATAATTTATTGACATTTCAATCTCACAAAGGGATTGACCCTGAGCAAGACTTTGGTGGTGCAACAAACAGCAGATCGTATAACCAAAGAGTTGTTTCTTTTGGTGTTAATTTAGAATTTTAATAACAAATATTTATGAAAACAATACTTTCAAAAATTTTAGTTGCCTTTATGGCAATAATTATACTGGGTAGTTGTAGTGAGGATTTCCTTAACGAACCTAAGCCTACTGACGGTGTATCTGAACCAGTTGTATTTTCTTCTCGTGCGGGTGTTGAAGCTTTTATTTCAGGGATAATGCGTCGTTTTAGAGGACAGTATACCAATGTGGATTCAGCAGGTCTTAATTCAATTTTCTTTGCACGTACGGTAAAGGGAAATGATGTCATCCAAGCTAATAATTGGTTTGGGTTTGATTATGCAAACGACAATCGTGAACCTACATACAGGAGAACTTCATTTACATGGAATTACTGTTTTTACATGATTAATCAGGCTAACGCATTGATCAATGGTGTTGAAGCTAGTACTGTATTGGCAGATACTGATAAAAAAGAATTGATGGCATATGGTTATGCTTTAAGAGGATTTTTCTATCATCAATTAGTGATGGAATTTGCTCCTACTTATTCGTTTGATCAAAACTTTCCAGCACCGCCTATTTACAAAAGTTTGTCAACAAGCGGGAATGGAATGTCAACAGTAAAGGAAGTTTATGACTTAATTGTCGATGATTTAACTAAAGCTGTAGATGGACTAAATTCATCACGCTTAGGGAAATCGTACATTAATAAAAATGTAGCAAATGGAATTTTGGCTCAAGTGTATCAGGTAATGGGCAACTGGCCTGGTGCTGAAGCTGCTGCTAAGGCTGCTTATGGTGGGAATGCTGCAGCTGTTTTGAATGCAGCTGGATATAGAACTGGTTTTAATGATTACTCAAATGTGGAGTGGATTTGGGGTAGTGCTCAATCATCTGATCAGTCTAATTATTACTGGGGTTTTCCACATGTTGGAACAGATTTTACAACAACTTCTTATACTTCAACCCATATCAATGTAGATTTTGCAAGTTTATTTTCAGCAACTGATGTACGTAGATTATTTCAATTAAGAAGTGCTACTTTACCTGTTACTGATTTTAGATATTGGATTACAAGTAAATTTAAATTTACTTTCGATGCGGATCATCCTATTATTCGTAGTTCAGAAATGATTCTGATTGAAGCAGAAGCACTACAAAGACAAACTAAGGATCTACAAGCTCATGACTTACTTTATACATTGCAAAAAAACAGAGATGTTAATGCAATTAGGTCAACAAATACTGGTCCTGCATTGTTGGAAGAAATTCTTGTAGAAAGAAGAAAAGAGCTTTATGCTGAAGTTGGTGTAGAGTGGTTTGACGCAAAACGTTTGAGAAGAGGAATTACCAGAACAGGTAATCATAGAATTAAAGCAGCTGCTAATTTAACTGCAGATGACAAGAAATTCTTTTTGAAAATCCCTCAAGCTGAAATTGATGCGAATGATTTAATTGAGGAGTCAATTAATGCAAATAGATAATTAATTATTTTTATTATTATTAAAACCGAGTAGGCATTTGCCTAACTCGGTTTTTTTTTTTTGAATATGGATTTAGGTACATACATTGTTTTTGTAAAATGGTCGATGTTGGTTAGTATATTTAAATAACAAATCAATTTTTTATTATATGACGATTATAATTTACCTTTGCTCGATTGGCAATTAAAAAATTATATCCTAACAATATATCCTTCAAATGAGAATACTCTTTTCTTTATATTTTATAGTATTACCCACAATCCTATTTTCTCAAATTAACTCAAGAGAAGAAGCTCCAAAAACAGGGTTGTCGAATAGACCTAGTAGTACAGATTCTGTAAAAGTCGCTACAATGGATATGTATCGTTTTATTTCTTTAGAACGCGATACCACATACATTGATACAGCGCTTACTATTAAACGAGAATATAGCTTTAACTATTTACGAAAAGATAATTTCGGACTCTTGCAGTTCTCTAATGAGGGGCAAACATATAACACGCTTCAATATAGTTTAACGGAGTTTTCTCCTTATCCAGAATTTGGTTTCAAAGCAAAGCATTTCAATTTTCTCGAAGCAAACGATGTAAAATACAGTTCGGTGGCGACGCCTGTGACCGAGTTATATTTTAAATCGGTGATGCAAAAAGGACAATCACTGGATGCTTTTTTTACACTAAATACTTCGCCGAGGTTAAATTTTTCTATTGCCTATAAAGGCTTGCGCTCGGAGGGGAAGTATATAAATCAGTTATCCAGTACGGGGAATTTTAGATTTACTACAAGTTACAATACCTTAAATAAACGTTATTTTGCAAATGCACATTATACTTATCAAGATATATTAAATGAGGAAAATGGCGGAATTACCACAATCAGCGATTTCGAAGAAGAGGATGCAAAGTATGATAACAGGCAAAGGCTCGAGGTTTATTTTACAGATGCGAAATCTTTTCTAAAAGGGAAACGGATATTTGTGGATCACTTTTTTAGAGTAAATACTAACAAAGGCGATAATAATCTATACGTCAGTCATCAGTTTAATTATGAGAATAAATTCTTTGAGTACAATCAGGCAACGGTACCATCAACTGTAGGATCGCGATTAGTCTATAGATTTGGCGATTCCTATGTGACGAGTGGTATTAATGATCAAACTCATTACAATAAAATGTACAACAAAGCGGGTTTGATCTATGAAAACACCACGCTAGGTAAGTTTCAGTTTTTTGCAGATGATTTCAGGAGTAATTATTACTATAATCAAATATTAATAAGAGATGATAAAACCATTCCGGCATCATTGAGTAGGAATATCAACAGTGCTGGAGGTCAGTATGAATACCAAAAAAAGAATTGGAATGGGAAATTCTTGTATTCAAGATCTGTTACAAATCAGTCGTTATCTAATTTAGAGGCGAAATTAAATTATAATTTGAATGAGGATTACCAATTCACTTTTGGATATCAAAACTTGAATAAATTGCCAAATGACAATTATAATCTACATCAAAGTAGTTATGTAAACTACAATTGGTCTAACGACTTCAAAAACGAAAAAATAAACTCCATCACAGCAGATGCTATGACTCCTTGGGTGGAAGCCTCAGTACAGTTTACGACACTAAACGACCATCTCTATTTTGAGAATGTGGCCACAGATGAAAATCAGCAAATTGTTACTCCAAATCAATATGGGAATACCATAAATTATGTTTCGGTTAAATTGAGCAAGGAAATAAAATTTGGAAGATTTGCGCTTGACAACACCTTTCTATATCAAAAAACAGATCAACAGGATGCGATTCTAAATGTGCCTGAAATTGTGACTAGAAACACGATTTATTATACTAATTATATGTTTAAAAAAGCCTTGTTTTTGCAAACAGGGATTACATTAAATTATTTTTCAAACTACTATGCAAATGATTACAACCCGGTAATCGGGGAGTTCTTTGTCCAGAACAAGAAGGAAATTGGAAATTATCCAAATCTTGATTTTTTTGTTAATGCTCGTATTCAAAGAACTCGAATTTTTGTGAAAGCAGAACATTTCAATTCGTCTTTAACAGGAAATAATTTTTATGCTGCTCCTAATAATCCTTACCGTGATTTCATGATTCGTTTTGGACTAATCTGGAATTTCTTTAATTAAGTATTTTCGTCGTCGTCCTTTTCGATAGAAAAAAAAGAAAAAATGGAATGCATTTATTTTTCTTTCGAAAAAGCAAAAAATATCGTAATCGCTAAGGCAATTTTGTAACATTGAAATGTTTTATAACAAAATACTATCTTTGCAAAAGTTTTTAGAACAAATCACATTTTTTAAAATACAATTCAATGCAATACGCAGAAAACATATTAGGTACAATAGGAGATACTCCGCTAGTGAAGTTAAATAAGGTCACTGAAGGAATCGACGCATTAGTACTCGCCAAAGTAGAAACATTCAATCCTGGTAATTCTGTAAAAGATAGAATGGCGGTAAAAATGATTGAAGATGCTGAGGCTGACGGAAGACTAAAACCAGGAGGGACTATTATTGAAGGAACTTCAGGAAATACGGGAATGGGATTAGCCTTAGTAGCTATCATCAAAGGATACAAATTAATCTGTGTCATTTCTGACAAACAATCCAAAGAAAAAATGGATATTCTTCGCGCTGTAGGAGCAAAAGTAGTGGTTTGTCCTACTGATGTGGAGCCTACTGATCCGCGTTCGTATTATTCTGTTTCGAAAAGATTAGCTGCTGAAACACCAAATTCTTGGTATGTAAATCAATACGACAATCCATCAAATGCTCTAGCGCATTATGAGCAGACTGGACCAGAAATTTGGAAACAAACAGAAGGTAAAATCACTCATTTTGTATCTGGTGTTGGGACAGGAGGAACAATCTCTGGTGTTGGAAAATATCTAAAAGAAAAGAATCCTAATATCAAGATCTGGGGAATTGATACCTATGGTTCGGTATTTAAAAAATATCATGAAACAGGAATTTTCGATGAAAACGAAATTTATTCTTACATAACAGAAGGAATTGGAGAAGATATATTGCCTTTAAATGTAGATTTTTCTTTGATTGATGGTTTTACCAAAGTGACTGATAAGGATGCCGCGGTCTATACCCGAAAAATTGCACTTGAAGAAGGAATTTTCGTAGGGAATTCTGCTGGTGCTGCTATAAAAGGATTGTTGCAATTAAAAGAACATTTCAAGCCAGAAGATGTCGTTATTGTTTTATTTCATGATTCAGGAAGCCGTTATGTAGGGAAGATGTTTAATGATGACTGGATGCGTGAACGTGGTTTTCTAGAAGTAGAAATTAAAAAAGCCGAGGATGTGATCAAAGATCATATTGACAAGCCTTTAATTGTGGCTCGTACTGAAGAGTTGGTTTCGCATGCCATAGAAAGAATGCGTAAATATAAAATTTCTCAAATACCAGTAATGGATATTTCAGGTTTTGTAGGCTCGCTGGATGAGTCTGATTTGTTTCAAAGTTATGTGCAAGATAAAAACTCTGCCGAAAGGCCCATTCGCGAAATCATGGGAGCTCCGTATCCTATCGTGAAACTGGGAACAACAATCGAAGAAGTGTCGAAGTTATTCACTAGAGAAAACGCTGCCGTGTTAATTGATTTAGGAAATGGAAAACACCATATTATTACAAAATACGATATCATAGGTTCGATAAAATAATATTTTTTTTTGCCATAAATTAGAATAGTAAACGCAAATTTATATTGTGTCAACTATTTTGATTTATGGCTTTTTTAATTAGAATAGTACGATTTAGGTCTAACCTCTAATTTGGAAGCACTAACCTCTAACTTAAGAAATGACTTTTACAGCAATAGATTTCGAAACAGCAACAGCATTTCACCCTTGCTCGGTGGGAATTGTGACAGTAGAGAATGGGATAATAGTAGACGAATTTGTCAGTTTGATTAAGCCGCCAAACAATTTGTATTCTCCTTTTACAATTAAAGTGCATGGAATTTATCCAAGGGATACTGTAAATGCCAAATCATTTGCGCAAGTATTTCCTGAAATTCAAAAACGACTACAAAATAGAGTTGTTGTGGCGCACAATGAAAGCTTTGACAGGAATGTATTGGCCAAATCAATGGCGCTTTATGGCTTAAATTATGAGGATTTAAATTTATCGCCTCGCTGGGAGTGTACCGTAAAAATATATAAAGCCAAAGGATTAAAACCTACAAAGCTTAGCGATTGTTGCAGGACAATGAAAATTCAATTGAATCATCATGAAGCTTTATCAGATGCTCGGGCTTGCGCCAAATTGTATTTGCTGAGATAACTTCGTGTATTTATTGAGAAGTACAAGCTGTTTGTTTTTTCATTACTTTAGTGTCTTAACTACAATGCGTTACGATGAAAGAAGATTTTCTACATTATCTTTGGAGATTCAAGAAGTTTGACACCCTAAATTTGAAAACTTCAAATGAGGAGGAAATTAACATCGTTACTGTTGGCCAATATTTGGAAGTGGCAGGCCCTGATTTTTTTAATGCTAAAATTTCAATTGGAGACCAATTGTGGGCTGGGAACGTTGAAATTCACCTTAAATCGTCAGACTGGTATGTGCATCATCATGAAAGAGATGCTGCCTATGAAAATGTAATCCTTCATGTAGTCTGGGAACACGACAGCGAAATTTACAGAAAGAACAATACTGAGATTCCTGTCTTGGAACTTAAAAAGTATGTTAATAAGGAAACAATAGAAAATTATCGGTCCTTGATGTCGCCAAAAGCGTGGATCTTCTGCGAAAAGCAGTTAATTGATATTCCTTCTTTTGTTTTAAAAAACTGGCAAGAGCGTTTGTTTTTTGAACGATTAGAAAGAAAGTCTAAAGCTATTTATGAGCTGTTAGAACAAACTGATAATGATTGGGAGGCAGTTTTGTTTTGTATGTTGGCAAAAAACTTCGGATTGAATACAAACGGAGATATTTTTCTAAAAATAGCGAGTTCTATTCCTTTTTCCATTATAAGAAAAGAGAGTTTTGAAGTCGAAAACTTGGAAAGCTTACTTCTAGGTAGCGCGGGATTATTAGAAGATGAAAAAGAAGATAATTATTTTAAAGATTTAAAATTTAGGTATTACTATTTGTTACATAAATACCAAATAGAAAAAGGTAATTGTAACGCGGTTCAATTTTTTAAGCACCGGCCTGATAACTTTCCTACAATACGACTGTCGCAACTGGCGAATTTATATCATCACAACCAAAACCTATTTTCGCAAGTTTCTGAAATTACTTCGCTTAAGGCGATTTATGACGTATTTCAAGTTTCGGCTTCTTCTTATTGGCTTGACCATTATCAATTTGATAAGGAAAGTCGAAAAAAGAAAAAAATGCTATCGAAGTCTTTTATTGATCTGATTGTAATAAATACTTTGATTCCAATTCAATTCGCTTACGCCAAAAGTAGGGGAATTGAGCGAGCGGAAGATTTTATTCAGCTGCTAAATGAAGTCGCGCCGGAGAAAAATGTGATTATAGATAAATTTGGGAGTTTTGGCGTGAAATCATTAAATGCTTTTGATTCCCAAGCCATGCTGCAGTTGAAGAATGAGTACTGCGCTAAAAGTAAATGTTTGGATTGTGCTATCGGGATGGAATTAATGAAGTGTGAATGATTCTTTACTTATTTATTTTCAAGAAATAATAAAAGTGTATTTTTGTACTATAGAATTTTAAAAAAAAAAAAAAGAACATGGCTCAAAGTGTTCCAGCGGTAATTAAGCTTAAATACTTCTTTGAAAAGTACGGATTTCATGTGTCGTCACGTCTAGCGGATAAACTTGGAATGCGAGTAACAAGCGTGAGGTTGTTCTTCATTTATATCTCTTTTGTTACGGTAGGCTTGTGGTTTGGTGTGTATTTAACATTGGCTTTCTGGATTAGATTGAAGGATTTGATACGTGCTAAGCGAACTTCTGTTTTTGATCTTTAACTTTCATTTTACATTTTTTTTACATTTTATTGATTTTTAGATTGTTTTATTATCTTTGAAGAATCACATTAATACATTTATATGTCAGTAAAAGTTGATTCATGGGGCTCACGAGTTGGACTCATACTAGCCATGGCGGGGAATGCTGTTGGTTTAGGTAACTTTCTTAGATTCCCAGTACAGGCCGTAGAAAACGGTGGTGGAGCTTTCATTATCCCTTATTTAGTTTGTTTTCTCGTTATGGGAATTCCATTGTTGTTTATCGAATGGTCTTCAGGAAGATATGGAGGTAAATTTGGGAATCACAGTACTCCATATATTTTAGATTCAATGGTGAAAGGTCGATTGATGAAATACATTGGTGTATTTGGTATTTTTACCAATATTGCGATAGCTGCTTATTATTGTTATATTGAATCGTGGACGATGTCCTATGTGTATCATACCTTAATAGGTACATTCGACGGAATGAGTCAGGCTAATGTCGCGGGATTCTTTGATTCTTATACTGATATTTCAAAATCTACTACAGGCTTGCCTTATGAAGCTGTTATATTCTATATTATTTGTTTGTTATTGAATACATTCATCTTATCAAAAGGAATTAAAGGAATTGAAAAAGTGGCAAAAGTGGGTATGCCTTTATTAATTCTTTTTGGAGTTGTATTGGCAGTAAGAGGATTAACTCTTGGTACTTCTGGAGCTTCTGATATTTTCCCTGATGCAAATGCCTGGGATGGTTTAAATTTCCTTTGGACTCCGCAATACGATTCGATACTTGATCTAAAGGTTTGGATGGCAGCAGCCGGCCAAATCTTCTTTACTTTATCTGTAGGTATGGGGACAATTCATTGTTATGCCGCTTATATCGATTCTAAAGATGACATCGCATTAAATGCAGTTTCGGCTGGATTTATGAATGAATTTGTAGAAGTAGTTTTAGGAAGTTTAATTGTAATTCCTATTGCCGCAGGATATTTAGGTTTGGATTGGGTTATTGAAAATGCAGGTTTTGGTATGGCATTTCAAACAATGCCTTATTTATTCCAGCAGTGGGGACCTACTTTAGCTATTGTAGCTGGTGTTTGCTGGTTTGGATTATTGTTTTTCGCCGGTATTACTTCGTCATTAGCTATGGGGACGCCATGGATGGGATTCATGAGAGATGAATTTGGTTGGTCTAAAAATAAAGGAGCTTGGTCTTTTGGAGCAATGATTTTAATTTTAGGTTTACCAACAGTTATTTTCTTCAAAGAAGGAGTATTTGATGAATATGATTATTGGGCCGGAACGGTAAGTTTAGTGGTTTTTGCGATGCTAGAAACGATATTGTTTTCTTGGGTTTTTGGAATGGACAAAGGATGGAGAGAAATTACTAGTGGTTCTGATATAAAAGTACCTAATATTTATAAATTTATTATTAAGTATATAACACCGGTATTGCTGATTATCATTTTCTTAGGCTCTGTTTTTAAACCTTTAGGGAATGATTGGTCTGGAAATATTTCTAGCTTAGTCACAGGAAACGGATGGTTATTAGATAATGGTTCGATAATTAAAATGGTAATGCATGCTGGAATTAGAGATCAAATCGCTTTAGCGACTGATCCAGTTGTAATTGAGCAATTACAAGATAAAATCCTATATTTAAACTTAGCTAGATTATTGTTAATAGGTCTGTTTATTTTTATCAGTTCGTTAGTCTACTTTGCTTTTCTAAAAAGACGTAGAGAAGGTAGAGCTACATTATAATAACTTTAAAACACAATTCAAATGAATACAGAAGCATTAATAACAATGGTGTTGACGCAGGGAATTGTAACTGCTTTTGCAGTCTACTTTTTTTATAAGGTGTTAACGATTCCGTCAAAACAGGAACCAGATTCGTTTACTGAAAATGATGATGAAGACATTAGGCAAGACGCTGAAATAAAATAAATTTCTTTAAATATGAATAAGCTAAAATCCCTTTTTATGTTCACTACTGATCAACGAAAAGGGATTTTGGCTTTATTATTTGTTATAGTTGTTCTGCAATTAGGGTATTACTTTGTTGACTTTAATGATCCAACAGATGAAGATACCGTAGAAAAAAAGGAATGGTTAGCAATGCAGTCTAAAATTGATTTTCTAAAGGCATCAAATCCAAAATACATTGCAAAAATATATCCTTTCAATCCCAATTTTATCACAGATTACAAAGGGTATAAACTAGGTTTGTCTGTTCAAGAAATTGATCGGTTATTAGAATTTAGGAAAGAGAATAAATATGTGAATTCTCCAAAAGAATTTCAAGCTGTTACTCAAATTTCTGATTCATTATTAAATGCGATAGCGCCTTATTTTAAATTTCCGGATTGGGTTAAAAATAAGGTCGAAAAAAAGGGCTATGTTAAATATGAAAAAAAGGCTTTCGCGAAAAATGAAAAGATTGTTATAAAGGACATTAATCTTGCAACCCAGGAAGATCTGATTAAGATTTATGGAATAGGAGAAGTGATCTCGCTACGGATTTTGAAACTAAAAGAAACCCTCGGTGGATTTGTTTCTATGGAGCAGATGAGTGATGTTTGGGGTTTGTCTCCCGAGGTGATTGCGAGTCTTAATTCGCATTTCAAAGTTTATACTTTGCCTAATATTAAAAAAATTGACATCAATAATGCGTCATTAAAGGAGATTTCTCAATTCTCTTATTTTAAATATGCGCTAGCCAAAGAAATTGTGATCTATAGGAGTATGAACGGTGATATTAAAAATGTTGAGGATTTAACAAAGATTAAGGGCTTTCCTGTTGAAAAGGCAAAAATAATTGCATTATATTTGGACTTTAATTAGAAGTTTATAATTAAGTGGTTTCGAATATTTTAATTTGCTGCAAAATAATCGTTTTGTCGTTTGTTTCTTTTTCTTTTAACTGTCGCTCAATTATCTAACTCAAAGAAATCTTAAATGTAAAATAGAAAGGCTATGCTTTCTGTTTTAATCAATCAAATTTGTTTAAAAAAATATTAGTTATATGGAATCAGTTTATTTCACAGAAGAACATCAATTATTTAGAAAAAGTTTAAAAGATTTTTTGCAAAAGGAAGTAGTGCCTCATATTGAAAAATGGGAGAAAACAGGTACAATAGAGCGCTTTATATGGAAAAAGTTCGGTGAAATGGGCTTCTTCGGAATCAATTATCCAGAGGCTTATGGTGGGTTAAATCTAGATTTATTTTACACTGTAATCTTTTTAGAAGAACTTCAGAAAGTTAAGTCATCTGGATTTGCAGCTGCTATGTGGGCACATTCTTATTTAGCAATGACACATTTAAATGCTGAAGGTGACGAAAGAATTAAGCAAGATTATTTAGTTCCAAGTATCGCTGGTGAAAAAATAGGGGCTTTGTGTATAACAGAACCTTTTGGTGGAAGTGATGTAGCAGGAATGCGTACTACTGCAGTAAAGCAAGGAGATAAATACATCATTAATGGTTCTAAAACTTTCATAACAAACGGAGTTTACGGTGACTATTATATAGTCGCTGCCAAAACAAGTCCGGAACTTGGAAATAAAGGAATAAGCATATTTTTGATGGATAGCAACTTGAAAGGAGTTTCTGCAGTGAAACTAGATAAGTTAGGATGGAGAGCTTCTGATACAGCAGAAATTGCATTTGACAATGTCGAAATTCCTGTAGAGAATTTAATGGGAGAGGAAGGAAAAGGATTTCCTTATATTATGCAACATTTTGCTTTAGAGCGTATGATCATGGCTATAAATGGACATGCAAGAGCAGAGTATGCGCTTGAATATACGATAGACTACATGTCGCAACGCGAGGCATTTGGAAAAACCATAGATAAATTTCAGGCATTAAGACATACAATAGTAGAACATGCCACTGATGTGGAGCATTGTAAAATATTTAATTATGCTGCCGTAGCACGACTAGATAAAGGAGAATATGTAGTTAAGGAAGCGACTATGGCTAAATTGAAATCTACAAAAGTCGCTGATGAAACCATTTACAGTTGTTTGCAAATGCTAGGTGGTTATGGTTATATGGAAGAATATCCATTAGCACGTTTGTTAAGAGACAGTCGTCTGGGTCCAATTGGAGGTGGAACTTCGGAAATTCTTAAGGAGATTTTATCAAAAATGATAATTGACAAGCAAAATTATAAGCCTGCGGTGAAGTAAAAAAAATCAAAATAATAAAAGAGTCAATGTAGTTATTGGCTCTTTTTTTTATGTGTGAAGGATAGTAGTGGAAATCCTTTTACAAAGCCTTGCGGAGTAAAAGATTGCAGCGGATAGCCTGACGGCAAATAAAAGGCTGTTTTGGAGTTAAATGGTGTTTTTGCCGGCACACCAAAAATAAATTAGTGATTGATGACCGATAAGTCAAAATATTGACTACTTTTGCACACTTAACGAAAGGGGGTGTCAAAATTATGTTAATTATACCAATTAAAGACGGAGAAAATATCGATAGAGCACTAAAGCGCTATAAAAGAAAATTTGATAAAACAGGAACTGTTCGTCAGTTACGTGCACGTACTGCTTTTATTAAGCCTTCTGTAAAAAATAGAATTAAAGTTCAGAAAGCAGCTTATATTCAAAACATGAAAGACAACTTAGAAAACTAAGTAATTTCTTTTTTTACAATAAATGCCGTTAGTCATTAAAGTTTTTTAACTTTGATGCTAACGGTTTTTTTATTTTATATGGTGACCAATATAGATGCGTTTCGGGATTATCTACAAAAGGAGAAAAAATATTCTCCGCATACTGTAAACGCCTATTTGAATGATGTAATGAACTTCCAGTCATTCAACGAGGTTTATTTTGATCAGGAAAATATAGAGGAGGTCAACTACAGTCAAATAAGAAGTTGGATTGTATCGCTTGTAGATGGTGGAATGTCAAATGTTTCGGTTAATAGAAAGATTGCTTCTTTAAAAGCGCTTTTTAAGTTTTTATTGAAAATAAAACAGATACAGGTCAGTCCGCTGTTGAAGCATAAGGCGTTAAAAACGGCTAAGGTGCTTCAAATTCCGTTTTCGGAGAAAGAGGTGGCTGAAGTGTTACGTGATTTAGAAAACCCTGTTGGTTTTGAAGAGATAAGAGATAAGTTAATTATCGATTTATTTTATACAACAGGTATTCGTCGAACAGAGCTGATTCATTTGAAAATTAGTGATGTTAATCTTTCTAATAGTACGATTAAGGTTGTTGGTAAAAGAAATAAAGAAAGAATTGTTCCTGTATTGCCTGTTTTAACAAAGCAGTTTTCTTCGTATAGTAATGAGCGGTCTCATATTAATAGTGTTAGGGATTTAGAATATTTTTTTATATCAAAAAAAGGGTTAAAATTAAATGAATCCTTTGTGTATCGGTTAATAAATTCTTACTTTAGTGCTGTCTCTGAAAAAGTAAAAAAAAGTCCGCATATTTTACGTCATACGTTTGCGACTCATTTATTAAATAACGGAGCCGATTTAAATTCAGTAAAAGAGTTATTAGGACATTCTAGTTTGGCTTCGACACAAATTTATACACACAGTAGCTTGTTAGAGTTGAAAAAGGTTTATGAAGAAGCGCATCCAAGGAATAAGGAATAATTCGATAAATGTTTAACCATAAAAAAAATTGATTATGAAGGTAAATGTTCATGCAGTTAACTTTACTGTTGACGGAAAATTAGTAGGTTATGTTCAAGAGAGAATGGATAAGTTAGAGAAGTATTACGATAAAGTGGTTTCTGCCGATGTCTATTTGAAAGTTGAAAATACAAGTGACAAAGAAAACAAGATTGCAGAGGTAAAGATGAATGTCCCAGGGGATGATTTTATGGTTAAAAAACAGTGCAAGACTTTTGAAGAAGCGATTGAATTATCGGCGGATTCATTAGAGAGATTGTTGTTAAAAAGGAAAGAAAAGATAAGAACGCATATTTAATCTAAATTTTTTTAAAAAAATGTTTTGATTGAGAGATAAAATCTATACATTTGCAGTCCGTTAGAAATAGCGGACTTTTTTTATTGATTTTGCCAGCGTAGCTCAGTTGGCTAGAGCAGCTGATTTGTAATCAGCAGGTCGTGGGTTCGAGTCCCTCCGCCGGCTCAAAATAAAACTGAGGTTTTGAAATCTTGTAAATAAAGAAAGAGGGGAGATACTCAAGCGGCCAACGAGGGCAGACTGTAAATCTGCTGTGTAAACTTCGCAGGTTCGAATCCTGCTCTCCCCACAATTTTAGATTTGAAAATCTAAAGATTAAAGCTCTGCCGGTGTAGCTCAGGGGTAGAGTGCTTCCTTGGTAAGGAAGAGGTCTCGGGTTCAATTCCCGACATTGGCTCAATTAGAATATTTTGAACACTAATATATTAATAAAGATTAAAAACGAAGTAAAATGGCAAAAGAAACCTTTAACCGTTCGAAACCACACTTAAATATAGGTACGATCGGACACGTAGATCACGGAAAAACTACATTAACTGCTGCAATAACTAAAGTGTTATCTGATGCTGGTTACTGTCAAGCAAAATCATTTGATCAAATTGATAATGCTCCTGAAGAAAAAGAAAGAGGTATTACAATTAATACATCACACGTAGAGTATGAAACTGCTAATCGTCATTACGCTCACGTTGACTGTCCAGGTCACGCGGATTACGTAAAGAACATGGTTACAGGTGCTGCTCAAATGGATGGTGCTATCCTTGTAGTTGCTGCAACTGATGGACCTATGCCGCAAACACGTGAGCATATCCTTTTAGGACGTCAGGTAGGAATTCCTAGAATGGTTGTATTCATGAATAAAGTGGATATGGTTGATGATGCTGAGCTTTTAGAGCTAGTTGAAATGGAAATCAGAGATTTATTATCTTTCTACGAATATGATGGAGACAACTGTCCAGTTATTCAAGGATCTGCTTTAGGTGGATTGAATAATGATCCTGCTTGGGTACCTAAAATTCTTGAATTGATGGCAGCTGTTGATGAGTGGATCGAAGAGCCAGTTAGAGATACTGAAAAGCCTTTCTTAATGCCAGTTGAGGATGTGTTTACAATTACTGGTCGTGGAACTGTTGCTACAGGTCGTATCGAAACAGGTATTGCTAATACAGGAGATGCTGTTGAAATCATTGGTATGGGAGCTGAAAAATTAACTTCTACTATTACAGGAGTTGAGATGTTCCGTAAAATCCTTGATAGAGGTGAAGCTGGAGATAACGTAGGTTTATTGTTAAGAGGTGTTGATAAAGAATCTATCAAAAGAGGAATGGTTATCATTAAGCCAGGATCAGTAAAACCACACGCTACTTTTAAAGCTGAGGTTTATATCTTGAAAAAAGAAGAAGGTGGTCGTCATACGCCATTCCATAATAACTACCGTCCACAGTTCTACGTACGTACAACTGACGTAACAGGAGTTATTACTTTGCCAGAAGGTGTAGAGATGGTAATGCCAGGAGACAACTTAACTATTAATGTTGCTTTGTTAAGCCCAATCGCGATGAGTGTTGGTTTACGTTTCGCTATCCGTGAAGGTGGTAGAACAGTAGGTGCTGGTCAAGTAACTGAGATTGTAGGATAATATCCTAAAAATTATATAAAGCCAGTTGATTTTCTTAACTGAAATGGTACTGGCTTTTAATACGGGCGTAGTTCAAGGGTAGAATAGCGGTCTCCAAAACCGTTGATGGGGGTTCGAATCCCTCCGCCCGTGCAAAAAAAAATAAATCAAAATGGCAAAAATAGTTAATTACATATCGGAATCATTTGAGGAATTAAAGTCAAATATGACTTGGCCAGAGTGGGCTGAGGTGCAACGTCTAACGATTGTTGTTGCTATTTTTTCAGTATTATTCGCTTTGGCAACTTGGGGGGTAGATGAATTTTTTGCAAAAGCATTAGCTGGATTTTTTAACTGGATAAAAGCCTAATTTTTGTGATGACAGATAATAATCTAAAAAAGTGGTATGTTGTTCGAGCGGTAAGCGGGCAAGAGAATAAAGTGAAAGCTTACATAGAAAATGAAATCTCTAGGTTAGAGATGACGGACTATGTTTCTCAAGTTTTGGTTCCGACAGAAAAAGTAGTATCTGTAAAAGATGGTAAAAAATTAGTTAAGGATAAAGTATATTTTCCTGGTTATGTCATGATTGAGGCAAATCTTATCGGTGAAATACCTCATATTATTAAGGGTATTACAAGTGTGATAGGGTTTTTAGGTGAGACTAAAGGTGGTGAGCCTGTTCCGTTAAGACTATCTGAGGTTAATAGAATGTTAGGTAAAGTTGATGAGTTAGCTGTAAATGCAGATACTCGTTCTATACCTTTCAACTTAGGTGAGACTATTAAGGTTATAGATGGACCATTTAACGGTTTTAACGGTACGGTTGAAAAAATTAATGAAGAGAAGCGTAAACTTGAAGTAATGGTGAAAATTTTCGGAAGAAAAACACCTTTAGAATTAGGGTTTATGCAGGTAGAAAAAGTATAATATTTTGTTACATATAATATCCATTACAATCGCTTCCTAATGATTGTAGTGTTAAATTTTTTAAAAAATGGCTAAAGAAATTAGTAAAGTAGTTAAACTACAAGTTAAGGGAGGTGCTGCGAATCCATCGCCACCGGTTGGACCTGCTTTAGGAGCTGCTGGTGTAAACATCATGGAGTTCTGTAAGCAATTCAATGCTAGAACGCAAGATAAAGCCGGCAAAATATGCCCAGTACAAATTACTGTGTATAAAGACAAATCATTCGAATTTGTTGTTAAAACTCCGCCAGCAGCTGTTCAATTATTGGAAGCTGCGAAGCTAAAATCTGGTTCAGGAGAGCCTAATCGTAAAAAGGTAGCTAGTGTTACTTGGGAACAAATTAGAGCTATTGCAGAAGACAAGATGCCTGACTTAAATGCATTCACTATGGAGTCTGCAATGAGTATGGTTGCTGGAACTGCTAGATCTATGGGTATAACTGTATCAGGAGACGCTCCTTTTTAATTAAAAGAAAGACATGGCAAAATTGACAAAAAAGCAAAAAGAGGCTGCTTCAAAAATTGACAAAAACAGAATGTATTCTTTGAAAGATGCTGCGGCATTAATAAAAGTTGTTGCATCTGCGAAATTTGATGAGTCTGTTGATATCGCGGTACGTTTGGGTGTAGATCCAAGAAAAGCGAATCAAATGGTAAGAGGTGTGGTAACATTACCTCATGGAACTGGTAAAGATGTTAAAGTATTAGCATTAGTTACTCCAGATAAAGAAGCGGAAGCTAAAGAAGCTGGAGCAGACTATGTAGGTCTTGATGATTATTTACAAAAAATTAAAGATGGTTGGACAGATGTTGATGTGATCATCACTATGCCAAGCGTTATGGGTAAATTAGGTCCATTAGGTCGTATTTTAGGACCTAGGGGTTTAATGCCAAACCCTAAAACAGGTACTGTAACTATGGATGTTGCAAAAGCTGTTCAAGAGGTTAAAGCTGGTAAAATCGATTTTAAAGTTGATAAAACTGGTATCGTACATGCAGGAATTGGTAAAGTTTCTTTTGGAGCTGAGCAAATTGTTGACAATGCACACGAAATTATTCAAACATTAATCAAACTTAAACCAACTGCTGCTAAAGGGGTATACATTAAAAGTATCTACCTTACAAGCACTATGAGTCCTGCTATTGCATTAGACCCAAAAGCAGTATAATTGGTAGTTAATAATTTTTAGTATGACTAGAGAAGAAAAATCAATCGCGATTGAAGATTTAACTGCACAGTTAGCTGGTACAAATATTGTTTACGTAGCAGATATTTCTGGATTAAATGCAGATACTACTTCAAAATTGAGAAGAGCTTGTTATAAAGCAGGTATTAAATTAGAGGTTATAAAAAACACATTGCTTGCAAAAGCAATGGAGGCTTCGGATAATGATTATGGTGATTTACCAACAGTATTGACTGGTAATAGTGCTATATTCATTTCAGATGTTGCAAATGGACCAGGTAAGATAATTAAAGATTTCCGTAAAAAATCGGCTAAGCCAGTTTTAAAAGGAGCTTATATCAATGCTGAGGTTTATATTGGAGATGATCAATTAGAAGCGTTAGCTACTATTAAATCTAAGGAAGAACTTATTGGCGAGCTTATTGGATTGCTTCAAGCGCCTGCTCAAAGAGTTATTTCTGCACTTCAAAACCAATTCTCTAAAGAAGAGGTTGCTGAAACAGAAGCATAATTTAAATAGAGTAACACTCGATTTTTATTATTTACATTGCGCACAATAAACAAAATATAATTTTACAAATCATTTTAAAACGATAGAAAAAATGGCAGATTTGAAACAATTCGCAGAACAATTAGTTAATTTAACTGTAAAAGAAGTTAACGAATTAGCAACAATATTAAAAGATGAGTACGGAATCGAACCAGCTGCTGCAGCTGTAGTAGTTTCAGGTGGTGGTGAAGGTGCTGCTGAAGAAGCTCAAACTGAATTTACAGTTGTATTGAAAGAAGCTGGTGCTTCTAAATTAGCTGTTGTGAAAATGGTAAAAGAACTTACAGGTTTAGGTTTGAAAGAAGCTAAAGATGTAGTTGATTCTGCTCCATCAAACGTTAAAGAAGGTGTAACTAAAGACGAAGCTGAAGCTTTGAAAAAATCTTTAGAAGAAGCTGGAGCTGTTGTTGAGCTTAAATAGTTAAACACAGTTTGGGAATTAGGTTTAGGTCTTGGATACACATCCAATGACCTAAACCATTTTTCGTATAACAAAAGTCTGTCTTATTTTATTATATAATAAGCTCTGATAGCAAATTGATTTTACCCATTACGAGGAAAAAAAATTAACAGATAATAAGAAAGTAGTTATCTTAAATTGGTTTTTAAAGATGTAATGGTTGTAAAATAAACGTATAAGGAAAAATATTTATACAAATAAAAATTACTTTTATAATCAAAATTTTGTCCATTGATGATAACAAATCAGACTGAAAGATTGAATTTTGCCTCTACTAAAAATATTCCTGCCTATCCAGATTTTCTAGATGTACAGGTTAAATCTTTTCAAGATTTTTTTCAATTAGAAACTAAATCTGACGAAAGAGGCAATGAAGGACTTTATAATACCTTCATGGAAAACTTTCCAATTACAGATACAAGAAATAACTTTGTATTGGAATTCCTTGACTACTTTGTAGATCCACCACGTTACACAATCCAAGAGTGTATTGAAAGAGGTCTAACGCATAGTGTACCTTTAAAAGCAAGGTTAAAACTATATTGTACAGATCCAGAGCACGAAGACTTTGAAACTATTGTTCAAGATGTATATCTTGGTACAATTCCTTATATGACGCCAAGCGGTACCTTTGTAATCAATGGAGCAGAACGTGTTGTTGTTTCACAGTTACATAGATCTCCAGGGGTTTTCTTTGGTCAGTCTTTTCACGCTAATGGAACAAAATTATATTCTGCCAGAGTAATTCCTTTTAAAGGTTCTTGGATAGAATTTTCTACAGATATCAATAGCGTAATGTACGCGTATATCGACAGAAAGAAAAAATTACCCGTTACAACTTTATTCCGTGCTATTGGTTTCGAAAGAGACAAGGATATCCTTGAAATTTTTGACCTTGCTGAAGAAATTAAAGTTTCTAAAACAGGACTTAAGAAATATATCGGTAGAAAATTGGCTGCTCGTGTATTAAATACATGGCATGAAGATTTTGTAGATGAAGATACTGGTGAAGTAGTTTCTATCGAACGTAACGAAATAATCCTTGACAGAGATACAATTATCGATAAAGATAATGTAGAAGAAATCATTGATTCTAACGTTAAATCTATTTTGTTGCACAAAGAAGATGCTAATCAAGCTGATTATGCCATTATTCATAACACGCTACAAAAAGATCCAACCAATTCTGAAAAAGAAGCCGTTGAGCATATCTACAGACAATTGCGTAACGCAGAACCGCCTGATGAAGAAACTGCTCGTGGTATTATAGATAAATTATTCTTCTCAGACCAACGTTACAACTTAGGTGAAGTAGGTCGTTACAGAATGAATAAAAAACTTGGTTTAGATATTCCAATGGAAAAGCAAGTGCTTACCAAAGAAGATATCATAACTATCGTTAAGTATTTAATTGAATTAATTAATGCGAAAGCTGATATTGATGATATTGACCACTTATCAAACCGTCGTGTTAGAACAGTTGGTGAACAATTGTCTCAACAATTCGGTGTTGGTTTAGCACGTATGGCTAGAACCATTAGAGAGCGTATGAACGTTAGAGATAACGAGGTGTTTACACCAATAGATTTGATTAATGCTAAAACATTATCGTCTGTTATCAACTCTTTCTTTGGTACCAACCAGTTGTCTCAGTTTATGGATCAAACGAATCCACTTGCCGAGATAACACACAAAAGAAGATTATCTGCACTAGGCCCAGGTGGACTTTCGAGAGAAAGAGCTGGATTTGAGGTTCGAGATGTTCACTATACGCACTACGGACGTTTATGTCCAATTGAAACACCAGAGGGACCAAACATTGGTTTGATTTCATCTCTTGGAGTTTATGCTAAAGTGAATGGAATGGGTTTCATTGAAACACCTTACCGTAAAGTAACTAATGGAGTTGTAGATTTAGAGTCTACTCCAATTTACTTAAGCGCTGAAGAAGAAGAAGGAATGATGATATCTCAAGCGAATATTGAGATGGATAATTCTGGTAAAATCCTTGCTGAAAACGTAATTGCGCGTCAAGAAGGTGATTTCCCAGTAATTGACCCTACAAAAGTTGATTATGCGGATGTTGCTCCTAACCAAATTGCTTCTATTTCTGCTTCTCTTATTCCTTTCTTGGAACATGATGATGCGAATAGAGCGTTGATGGGCTCTAACATGATGCGTCAGGCTGTACCATTAATACGTCCTGAAGCACCGATTGTAGGAACTGGTTTAGAGCGTCAAGTAGCTTCAGATTCTAGAGTTTTAATTAACGCAGAAGGAAATGGTGTTATAGAATATGTAGATGCAAACATCATCACAATCAAATACGACCGTACTGATGAAGAAAGAATGGTTAGTTTTGAATCTGATGAAAAAACATACAATCTAATAAAATTTAGAAAAACCAATCAAGGGACAAGTATCAACCTTAAACCTATCGTAAGAAAAGGAGATAGAGTGGTTCTTGGTCAAGTATTGTCAGAAGGATATGCAACTCAAAATGGTGAATTAGCTTTAGGTAGAAACCTTAAAGTTGCGTTTATGCCATGGAAAGGGTACAACTTCGAGGATGCGATTGTTATTTCTGAAAAAGTGGTTCGTGACGATATTTTTACCTCTATTCACGTTGATGATTATTCATTAGAAGTTAGAGATACTAAATTAGGTAACGAAGAATTGACAAATGATATACCAAACGTTTCTGAAGAGGCTACTAAAGACTTAGATGAAAATGGTATGATTAGAATTGGAGCCGAGGTTAAACCTGGTGATATTCTTATTGGAAAAATTACTCCAAAAGGGGAATCAGATCCTACTCCAGAAGAGAAATTGCTTCGTGCAATCTTCGGGGATAAAGCAGGTGACGTAAAAGATGCTTCATTAAAAGCGTCTCCATCTTTACATGGTGTAGTTCTTGACAAAAAATTGTTCGCAAGAGCAGTAAAAGACAAACGCAAACGTACACAAGACAAGGATGCTTTGGGAGCTCTTGAAATGGAATACGAAGTTAAGTTTGTTGAATTAAAAGACAAGTTAGTAGAAAAACTTTTCGTGATCGTTAATGGGAAAACATCTCAGGGTGTAATGAATGATTTGGGTGAAGAAGTTTTACCAAAAGGTAAAAAATACACTCAAAAAATGCTTTATGCTGTTGAAGATTTTGCTCACTTAAGTAAAGGTCAATGGGTTGCTGATGACTCAACTAATAAAATGGTAAATGAATTAATTCATAACTATAAAATTAAGTTGAATGATTTACAAGGAGCCTTAAGAAGAGAAAAGTTCACGATTTCTGTTGGAGATGAATTGCCAGCTGGAATTTTGAAATTAGCTAAAGTATATATTGCCAAAAAACGTAAGTTGAAAGTTGGGGATAAAATGGCTGGACGTCACGGTAACAAAGGTATTGTTGCTCGTATCGTTCGTCATGAAGATATGCCTTTCCTTGAAGACGGAACGCCAGTTGATATCGTGTTGAACCCGCTAGGTGTACCTTCACGTATGAACATTGGTCAAATTTATGAAACTGTTTTAGGATGGGCTGGACAAAACTTGGGTAGAAAATATGCTACTCCTATTTTTGATGGTGCTTCACTAGACCAAATCAATGAATTGACTGACGAAGCTGGAATACCACGTTTTGGACATACTTACCTTTATGATGGTGGAACTGGAGAGCGTTTTCATCAAGCAGCAACTGTTGGTGTAATTTATATGTTGAAATTAGGACATATGGTTGATGATAAGATGCACGCACGTTCAATCGGGCCATACTCATTGATTACACAACAACCTCTTGGTGGTAAAGCACAATTTGGTGGACAACGTTTTGGAGAGATGGAAGTTTGGGCACTTGAGGCTTATGGAGCGTCAAGTACACTTAGAGAAATCTTGACTGTGAAGTCTGATGATGTAATAGGTAGAGCTAAAACTTACGAAGCAATCGTAAAAGGAGAATCTATGCCAGAGCCAGGATTACCTGAATCATTCAATGTATTAATGCATGAATTGAAAGGTCTTGGACTTGACATTAGATTAGAAGAATAAGTATTTAGTATTCAGTGTTCAGTTTTTTAGTGTTCAGTTATAAACTGCTTACTACTTACTGAACACTGAACACTTTTTTTAATTAGTTTTCAAGATTTAGCCCCGTAAATCGTTCCGATTTTTTATATAAATGTATTTTTATATAATTAGCACTTTAATTAAAGTTTAAAGTTTAGAGAAGTAATCCGAGGTAGGCTAGAACGTTGCATGGTAACGTATATGCCAAAATCAATTTTTAAATTGCAATTAAATCAATAGTAAAAACTATGATGAATAATAGAAATAATAATAAAGATAAGAATCCTGTAAAAAGGTTCAATAAAATTTCGATAGGATTAGCTTCTCCAGAATCTATCTTGAAAGAATCAAGAGGTGAAGTTTTGAAGCCAGAAACTATCAACTACCGTACGCACAAGCCAGAGCGTGACGGTCTTTTCTGTGAACGTATTTTCGGACCAGTAAAAGATTTTGAATGTGCTTGTGGTAAGTACAAAAGAATTCGCTACAAAGGGATCATTTGTGACCGTTGCGGTGTTGAAGTTACTGAGAAAAAAGTACGTAGAGACAGAGTAGGTCACATCAACCTTGTTGTGCCTATCGCTCATATCTGGTATTTCCGTTCTCTTCCTAATAAAATTGGATACATCCTTGGTCTTCCTTCTAAGAAATTAGATATGATCATTTACTACGAAAGATACGTAGTAATCCAAGCAGGTATTGCAAAAAATGGTGAAGGTGAATCAGTACAAAGATTAGATTTCTTAACTGAAGAAGAATATTTAAATATTTTAGATACGCTTCCAGCAGATAACCAATATCTTGATGATTTCGATCCTAATAAATTTGTTGCCAAAATGGGAGCAGAGTGTATTATGGATCTATTAGCAAGAATTGATCTTGATGAATTGTCTTACCAATTGAGACATAATGCTAACAACGAAACGTCTAAACAACGTAAAACGGAAGCGTTAAAAAGATTACAAGTAGTTGAATCTTTCCGTGAGTCTAACCTGAACCGTGAAAATCGTCCTGAGTGGATGATCATGAAAGTAGTTCCTGTTATTCCACCAGAATTGCGTCCACTGGTTCCACTTGACGGAGGTCGTTTTGCAACTTCAGATTTAAATGACTTATACCGTCGTGTAATTATACGTAACAACCGTTTGAAAAGATTAATGGAGATCAAAGCTCCAGAAGTTATCTTAAGAAACGAAAAACGTATGTTGAAAGAATCTGTAGATTCCTTATTTGATAATACACGTAAAGCTTCTGCTGTTAAAACAGAATCAAACAGACCATTAAAATCATTATCTGATTCCCTAAAAGGTAAGCAAGGACGTTTCCGTCAAAACTTACTTGGAAAACGTGTGGATTATTCTGCTCGTTCGGTAATTGTTGTTGGACCTGAATTGAAATTGTTCGAATGTGGTATCCCTAAAGATATGGCAGCCGAACTATACAAGCCTTTTGTAATCCGTAAATTGATTGAAAGAGGAATTGTAAAAACGGTTAAATCAGCTAAGAAAATAATAGACAAGAAAGAGCCTGTAGTTTGGGATATCCTTGAAAATGTAATTAAAGGACACCCGATTTTACTGAATCGTGCTCCTACTTTGCACAGACTTGGTATACAAGCATTCCAACCAAAATTAATTGAAGGAAAAGCAATCCAATTGCACCCTTTAGTTTGTACTGCATTTAATGCGGATTTTGATGGGGATCAAATGGCAGTTCACTTACCATTAGGACCAGAAGCAATTCTTGAAGCACAATTATTAATGTTGGCTTCTCATAACATTCTGAATCCTGCAAATGGTGCGCCAATTACGGTACCTTCTCAAGATATGGTTTTGGGTCTATATTATATGACCAAAGAAAGATTGTCTACTCCAGAAAAGAAAATTTTAGGTCAAGATTTGACTTTCTATTCTGCAGAAGAAGTAAATATCGCCTTAAACGAAGGAAGATTAGAATTGAATGCTAGAGTGAGAATTAGAGCAAAAGATTTTAATGACGCTGGAGAATTGGTATACAAAATTATTCAAACTACTGCTGGTCGTGTTATCTTTAATGAGGTAGTACCAGAAGCAGCTGGATATATCAATGATGTATTGACTAAGAAAAATCTTAGAGATATTATCGGTCACGTATTAAATTCAACTAGCGTACCGGAAACGGCTGCCTTCTTGGATAATATGAAAGATATGGGATACAAATTTGCCTTCAAAGGTGGATTGTCATTCTCATTAGGAGATATTAGAATTCCAGATCAAAAACCACAATTAATCGCAGATGCTAGAGAGCAAGTTGAAGGTATTTCTGTGAATTATAACATGGGTCTTATTACAAATAACGAACGTTACAACCAAGTTATTGATGTATGGACTTCTGCCAATGCTCAATTGACAGAATTAGCAATGAAAAACATTAGAGAAGACCAACAAGGTTTCAACTCGGTGTATATGATGCTTGATTCTGGAGCAAGGGGTTCCAAAGAACAAATTCGTCAGTTAACTGGTATGCGTGGATTGATGGCTAAGCCTAAAAAATCGACTGCTGGTGGTGGTGAAATTATTGAAAATCCAATTCTTTCTAACTTTAAAGAAGGTCTATCGATCCTTGAGTACTTTATCTCTACTCACGGTGCTCGTAAAGGTCTTGCGGATACTGCCTTGAAAACGGCGGATGCAGGATATTTAACAAGAAGACTACATGATGTTTCTCAAGATGTTATTGTTAACATCGAAGACTGTGGAACATTAAGAGGTGTTGAAGTATCAGCATTGAAAAAGAATGAAGAAATTGTTGAATCATTAGGAGAAAGAATCTTAGGACGTGTTGCATTACAAGACGTAATAAATCCTTTAACTAATGAAGTGCTAATTCAATCTGGTGAGCAAATCACAGAGGCTATTATGAAATTAATTGACGCTGCTCCAATCGAGAAAGTGGAAGTTCGTTCTCCTCTAGTTTGTGAAGCGTTGAAAGGAATTTGTGCTAAATGTTACGGTCGTAACTTAGCGACTGGTAAAATGACACAAAGAGGTGAAGCAGTAGGAGTTATTGCAGCACAATCTATTGGTGAGCCAGGAACACAGTTAACATTACGTACTTTCCACGTTGGAGGGGTTGCGGGTGGTATTTCTGAGGAATCAAGTATCATAACAAAATTCAAGGGTAAACTTGAAATTGAAGATTTAAAAACGGTTAAAGGAGAAGATAGCGAAGGAAATGCAGTTGATATCGTTGTTTCTCGTTCTACTGAATTAAAATTAGTAGATGAGAAAACTGGAATTCTTCTAAACACACATAATATTCCTTACGGATCAAGTATTTTTGTGAAAGATGGTCAATCAGTTGATAAAGGTGAAGTAATATGTAAATGGGATCCATATAATGGAGTTATTGTTTCAGAATTCACTGGTAAAATTGCTTACGAAGATTTAGAGCAAGGTCAATCGTTCATGGTTGAAATTGATGAGCAAACTGGTTTCCAAGAGAAAGTAATTTCTGAGTCAAGAGCTAAAAAATTAATTCCTACTTTATTAGTTTATGGTAAAGATGGTGAATTGATTCGTTCTTACAACTTACCTGTTGGAGCCCACTTGATGGTTGAAAACGGTGAGAAAATTAAAGCAGGTAAAGTATTGGTTAAAATTCCACGTCGTTCTTCTAAATCAGGAGATATTACTGGAGGTTTACCTAGAATTACTGAATTGCTTGAAGCTCGTAATCCTTCTAACCCGGCTGTAGTTTCAGAAATCGATGGTGTTGTTTCTTTTGGAAAAATTAAAAGAGGTAACCGTGAGGTTGTTATTGAATCTAAATTTGGTGATGTTAGAAAATACCTAGTTAAACTTTCAAGTCAAATTCTTGTTCAAGAGAATGACTTCGTTAGAGCAGGTGTACCTTTATCTGAAGGAGCAATTACTCCAGAAGATATCTTGAGAATTAAAGGACCAGCTGCTGTTCAACAGTACTTGGTAAATGAAATTCAAGAAGTATACCGTCTACAAGGGGTGAAAATTAACGACAAGCACTTTGAGGTAGTAATACGTCAAATGATGCGTAAAGTTAGAGTTCAAGACCCAGGAGATACTTTATTCTTAGAAGATCAATTAATCCATACTAAAGATTTTATCTATCAAAATGATAAATTATACGGTATGAAAGTGATTGAGGATGCGGGAGATTCAGCTAACTTGAAAGAAGGACAAATCGTTTCTCCACGTGAATTGCGTGATGAAAACTCATTATTGAAACGTAACGATAAAAATGTTGTTGTAGCTCGTGATGTAATCACTGCAACTGGTACTCCTGTTTTACAAGGTATCACAAGAGCATCGCTACAAACTAAATCGTTTATCTCTGCGGCTTCTTTCCAAGAGACTACTAAAGTATTAAACGAAGCTGCAGTTGCAGGTAAGATTGATTATTTAGAAGGATTGAAAGAAAATGTAATTGTAGGTCATAGAATTCCTGCAGGAACAGGTATGAGAGAATACGATCATACAATTGTAGGTTCGAAAGAAGATTACAATGATATGATGGCAAATAAAGAGGAATATATTTATTAAAACTAAGATATGAGTAATTCTAACCAACAGCAGGAGCAGATTAATATTGAATTGGATGAAAAAACAGCGGAAGGAATTTATTCTAACCTAGCTATTATCAATCATTCTTCTTCAGAATTTGTTCTTGATTTTGTAAGTATCATGCCTGGTATTCCTAAGGCCAAAGTAAAATCAAGAATTGTCTTGACGCCGCAACATGCCAAAAGATTACTGAAGGCAATGGGAGATAATATTCACCGTTTTGAACAAGCCCATGGCGAAATCAAAGACACTGAACAACCTCCGATTCCTCTAAATTTTGGTCCGGCGGGACAAGCATAGTTTTATAGAAAAAGGCTCCAGAAATGGAGCCTTTTTTTTGTGCTATATCGGAATGATTTTTAATCTTTTATTAAGTTGAATAGGTAATGCTTTTTAGAAATTGGTTCTTGTAGCAGCATCGTTGTTGTCATACACCAACGTATTTCTGTAGGTAAACGAGTATTATTGTAGTTTGTCGGAAATATTTTATAGAAGGAAATTGATACAGTAGGTTTGTAGGAGAAATAGAGGCAAATAGAATCTTTTTCCAAAACAAAGCCCACTATGAGAAACTTTACTATACTTTTCGACTCTAAAAGAGCAAAAACATTTTTCTTCCTGTTTATTTTGGTTTTAGTATCGAATTCTACTGTATTTAGCCAAACATCAACAGTTGATTCAGTTGAAATAAATATAGTTGAGATAGGGAATAGTTCGAAACACGAAAGTGTAAAAAATTCTAATATGGAATTTTTACTTTGGTTTATGGGTTCTAAACAAGATCCTAATACCACAATTTCTGCCGAAGGAATCAATACAAAAAAACAAATCATGACTTCTGGATTAGCACCTAATCGCTTGTTGATAAAAGCTTTTTTAAAGAAAGCTGTTAACTTTGAAAGTGCAGTAGCTTAAGATGAAGTTCAAAATCAAATAGTATAACCACATAAAAAAACGCTAATTTTTTAAATTAGCGTTTTTTTATGTGTTAAAAATTATAGGTTTTTATTCAAATTCTGATGTGAAGAATAATTTTACACTTGGATATTTATTTTCCGTCATTTTGATAGTAAAATCAGAATCAGCTAGGAAAACTAATTGTCCGTACTTATCTTTTGCTAAGAACTTCTGCTTGATGCGTTTGAATTCTTTAAACTCATCATTTTTAGCATCGTCTGGCTTTACCCAGCACGCTTTATGTACGGGGAAATTCTCATAGGTACATTTTGCTCCGTATTCATGTTCTAAACGGTATTGAATTACTTCGTACTGAAGTGCACCAACCGTTCCGATAATTTTTCTGTTATTCATTTCAAGAGTAAACAATTGGGCAACCCCCTCATCCATCAACTGGTCAATTCCTTTGTCAAGCTGTTTAGCTTTCATCGGATCAGCGTTATTGATGTATCTAAAGTGTTCCGGAGAGAAACTCGGAATTCCTTTGAAACTCATAACTTCTCCTTCTGTTAAAGTATCTCCAATTTTAAAATTTCCTGTGTCATGCAGTCCTACAATGTCACCCGGATAGGAGATATCGACAATTTCTTTCTTTTCAGCAAAAAAGGCATTTGGACTTGAGAATTTCAAATTCTTCTTCTGACGAACGTGATAATAAGGTTTATTTCTTTCGAAAGTACCAGATACAATTTTAATAAAAGCGAGTCTGTCTCTGTGTTTAGGATCCATATTCGCGTGGATTTTAAATACAAAACCAGTCATTTTTTCTTCCTTGGGATCCACTAATCTCGTTTCAGAATCTTTAGGTCTTGGTGATGGTGCTATTTGTACAAAACAGTCCAATAGTTCGCGAACTCCAAAATTATTCAATGCAGAACCAAAAAATACAGGTTGCAGTTTTCCGTCTAGATAATCTTGACGATCAAATTTTGGATACACTTCATCAATCAATTCTAATTCTTCTCTTAAAGTATCTGCTGGTTTTTGCCCTATTATTTTTTCTAATTCAGGGCTTTGTACATCTGAAAATGCGATTGTTTCTTCGATGTTTTTACGGTTGTCTCCACTAAACAAGTTAATGTTTTGCTCCCACAAATTGTATATTCCTTTGAAATCGTAACCCATTCCTATAGGAAAACTAAGAGGTGTAACTGTTAATCCCAGTTTTTGCTCTACTTCGTCCATCAGGTCAAAGGCATCTTTTCCTTCACGGTCCATCTTATTGATAAATACAATAATTGGGATATTTCGCAATCTACAAACCGCGACTAATTTTTCTGTTTGTTCCTCGACACCTTTGGCAACGTCAATTACTACTATGACACTGTCAACAGCAGTAAGAGTTCTAAAAGTATCTTCGGCAAAATCCTTGTGTCCCGGAGTGTCAAGAATATTTATTTTTTTCTCTTTGTAATTAAAAGCTAAAACGGAGGTTGAAACAGAAATTCCTCTCTGACGCTCAATTTCCATGAAATCACTCGTGGCTCCCTTTTTAATTTTATTGTTTTTTACAGCACCCGCTTCTTGAATGGCACCACCAAAAAGGAGGAGTTTTTCTGTAAGCGTTGTTTTACCTGCATCGGGATGCGATATAATCCCAAAAGTTCTTCTTCTTTGTATTTCTTTTAAAAAGCTCATGTATAATGTAAATAGGCTGCAAAAGTACTATTTATATATTCGAATAAAAAATAAATACGAATAGGGTTAGGTGGCATTTTCACCATTTTAAGTTAGAAAATATACCGTTTAGTGTTGTCGGAGTTTTCTTTTACGTATTGACGACTGAAATTTTTCGGGAATTGGGGATTTTGATTTAGTTTAAGTATAGCAATTTTGGCTATAATTTTTTGTTAATAGTAGTTTGGAAACTTGTATAATGTAATTGAATTGTTATTTTTGTTCGCTATAACTGTGCGAAAATTTTTGTACGAACATCTATATTTCCTAATTGTTAAAGTGTATATTTGGCGAGTAGTCAAGTAGTCTTTAAAAATGAAATATGAAGCGCTTAAAACTAGCATATTTTAATAAAATATAAAATTGATATAATGCCATTAAAAACAATACAAATGAAGTCCATAAATAGTAGAATTGCACTTATCTTTTTTCTATTACTTTTTTCAAGTACCATTACCAGAGCGCAAGAAATTATTAAAGACTCCGTAGTTGCGCCTGTTAAAAAAATCAACTCCAATCAAAAACAAAAAATCGATGGCATTATCGCCACTGTTGGAGATTATATCATTCTAGATTCAGATATAGATAAGTCTTATTTAGAGCTGTCAAGTCAAGGAAATTCTATAAAGGATATTACTAGATGTCAAATGTTAGGAAAGTTACTGGAGGATAAATTATATGCACACCAGGCAATTCAAGACAGTGTTAAAGTAACGGATGCCGAAGTTAAGGTGATGATGGATGAGCGTGTGAGCTACATGGTAGGGCAAATTGGTTCTATGGAAAAAGTGGTGAGTTATTACAAGAAAAATTCTGAAGAAGAATTTAGAAGCTATTTCTTCGATATTTTAAAAGAGAATAAGCTTTCCTCAGAAATGCAAAAGAAAATCATTGATGAAGTTGAAATTACACCTGAAGAAGTTCGTAATTTTTTTAAATCAATTCCTAAAGATGAATTACCACTTTTTGGTGCAGAAATGGAAGTAGCACAAATTGTAATTACTCCTAAAGTGTCAGATGTCGAGAAACAAAAAGTGATCGATAGATTAAATGGATTCAAAAAGGAAGTAGAAGAAGGATCTAGTTTTGCTACTAAAGCAGTTTTGTATTCAAAAGATCCAGGTTCAAGTTCAAATGGTGGATACTATAAAATGAATAGAAAGACGCCATTCGTGAAGGAATTTAAAGATGTTGCCTTTAGTCTTCAGGAAGGTGAAATATCGGCTCCTTTTGAAACTGATTTTGGATTTCATATTATTTATGTTGAAAAAGTAAAAGGACAAGAGGTAGAATTGCGTCATATATTATTGACACCCTCAGTGTCTGAAGATGCGCTTACTGCAGCTAAGGAAAAAATTATTTTGATTAGAGATAAAATTATTGACAAAAAGATCACTTTCGCTGAAGCTGCCAGAACGGAATCGGATGAAAAAGAAACCAGAGCAAATGGCGGGTCTTTAATTAATCCTAAAACACAGGATACTCGTTTTGAATTAACAAAGATGGATCCTAGTCTTTACAGTCAAGTTTCAAGCTTGAAAGACGATGCTATTTCTCAGCCGGTATTAGATACAGATGAAAACGGAAAGAAGAGTTATAAGTTAATTACGGTTACTAATAGAATCAATGAGCATGTTGCAGATTATGGTACAGATTATATTAAAATTAAAGAATTAGCCTTAAAAGAAAAGCAAATTAAAGCTATTGGAAAATGGTTTGATGAGACGATCAAAGAAACTTATATTAAAATCATTGGAGAGTATAGAGATTGTGAGTTTACAAATAACTGGTTGAAAAAATAAAATTTATATTTTTCTAAAATAAATAAAAAGAGTTAGCTTTATGAAATCATAAAGTTGACTCTTTTTTAATTTAAATCCCTTTTTAAAATGTCTGACGTAGCAGCAATACATAATTTAGTTAAGAAACGAAATGAACTAAAAAGCGAAATAGCTAAAATAATTGTAGGTCAGGATGCAGTGGTCGATCAAGTGCTACTTTGCATTTTTTCAGGAGGTCATGCGCTACTTGTAGGAGTACCGGGATTAGCCAAAACTTTAATGGTAAATACACTTGCTCAAGCTTTAGGACTTAATTTTAAGAGAATTCAGTTTACTCCTGATTTAATGCCTTCAGATATTTTAGGGAGTGAGATATTAGATGAAAACCGTCACTTTAAATTTTTAAAAGGGCCTGTTTTTTCGAATATTATTCTGGCAGACGAAATTAATAGAACGCCGCCAAAAACTCAGGCAGCTTTGTTAGAAGCGATGCAGGAACGGTCAGTTACTATTGCGGGTGAGAATTATAAATTAGACTTACCTTATTTTGTATTAGCAACGCAAAATCCAATTGAACAGGAAGGAACTTATCCTTTGCCCGAAGCTCAATTAGATCGTTTTATGTTCGCTATTAAGTTGGAGTATCCTTCGTTTTCTGAGGAAGTTCAAGTGGTAAAACGAACTACTTCAGATAATAACACTACTATTAGGCCTCTATTTACCGCTCAGGAAATAATCGATTTTCAGCAATTGATTCGACGAATTCCTGTAGCAGATAACGTTATTGAATATGCAGTGACCTTAGTCAGTAAAACGCGTCCGGATAATCCATTGTGTCCGGAGTTTGTCAAAAGTTATTTGGACTGGGGAGCAGGACCGAGAGCGTCTCAGAATTTAATATTAGCAGCCAAAGCGCATGCAGCTTTTAATGGTAAATTTTCGCCAGATATTGAAGATGTAAAAGCCGTTGCGACTGGAATTCTACGTCACAGAATCATTAAAAACTACAAAGCGGACGCCGAGGGAATCACTGAAGAAATGATTATTTCAAAACTTATTTAAACGGTTTTTTGCTTAGTCAATAATGCCAAATATTAGATTTTACTACAACGATTGCTTAAAGAGTCTCCGATACTCGTTTTTTGAAAATCAATAATTAAATGATTAATTATCAATAAATCATTTATATGTTAATTTTTTGTCTTTTTATTAATTATACGCAGTGTGAATTATTATTTTATAATAATAATTTTTCGAAATGCGTCATCCATTAAATTTTTTTTAATTCTCATCTTAAATACTTAATTTTGCGAAACAAAAATAAAAAAGGCTAGATTTTGGCGGTTGATTGTGAAATAATCAAGGAAAGCTACCTTTAACATTGAAAAAACTTCTATTATGAATATTTATAACGATTATCTACAAGAAATCGAAGAACGAAAAGGGCAGGGACTTAACCCAAAGCCGATTGATGGAGCTGATTTACTAAGCGAAATCATTGTACAAATTAAAGATTCAGATAACGCAAATCGCGAAGAATCTCTTAAATTTTTCATTTATAACACTGTTCCAGGAACTACTCCTGCTGCTGCTGTGAAAGCTGCCTTTTTAAAGGAGATTATTCTTGGAGAATCAGAAGTAAAAGAAATTACTCCTGCTTTTGCATTTGAGTTATTATCACACATGAAAGGTGGGCCTTCGATTGAAGTTCTACTAGATTTAGCATTGGGTAATAATGTTGCTATTGCAAAAGAGGCTGCGAAAGTTCTTAAAACTCAATTTTTCCTATATGAAGCAGATACTGCTCGTTTAGAGGTTGCATTCAAAGGCGGTAACGAAATTGCCGAAGAAATTTTAGAGAGCTACGCTAAGGCTGAATTCTTTACAAAACTTCCTGAAGTAGTAGAAGAAATTAAGGTGGTTACCTATATTGCTGGTGAAGGAGATATTTCAACAGATTTACTTTCTCCAGGTAACCAAGCGCACTCAAGATCAGATCGTGAACTTCATGGTAAATGTTTGATTTCTCCTGAAGCGCAGGATGAGATTCAAGCGCTTCAAGCGCAACATCCTGATAAAAGCGTGATGTTGATTGCTGAAAAAGGTACAATGGGTGTTGGTTCTTCAAGAATGTCAGGGGTTAACAACGTGGCGCTATGGACAGGAAAAAAAGCAAGTCCTTATGTTCCATTTATTAATATTGCTCCAATCGTAGCTGGAACAAACGGAATTTCGCCAATTTTCCTTACTACTGTTGATGTTACAGGTGGTATTGGTCTTGATCTTAAAAACTGGGTAAAAGTACTTGATGAAAAAGGAAATCCTGTTCGCAATGAAAGTGGAGATGTTGTTTTAGAAGAAGGGTATTCTGTAGCTACAGGTACTGTTCTTACAATTAACACAAAAACAAAAAAATTATATAATGGGGACAAAGAGCTGATAGATATTTCTAAAGCGTTCACTCCTCAAAAAATGGAATTTATAAAAGCGGGTGGTTCATACGCTATTGTATTTGGTAAAAAACTACAAACTTTTGCATCGAAAACACTAGGTATTGATATCGTTCCAGTATTTGCTCCATCAAAAGAAGTATCTATCGATGGTCAAGGTCTTACAGCAGTTGAAAAAATATTTAATAAAAATGCAGTTGGAACTACTCCAGGTAAAGTTTTACACGCAGGTTCAGATGTACGCGTAGAAGTAAATATCGTAGGTTCACAAGATACAACTGGTTTGATGACCTCTCAGGAATTGGAGTCTATGGCTGCAACTGTGATTTCTCCAATCGTTGATGGTGCGTACCAATCAGGTTGTCATACTGCTTCAGTTTGGGATAATAAGTCGAAGGCTAATATTCCAAGGTTAATGAAGTTCATGAACGACTTCGGTTTGATTACTGCTCGTGACCCTAAAGGGAACTACCATGCAATGACCGATGTAATCCACAAAGTACTTAATGATATTACTGTAGATGAGTGGGCGATCATTATTGGTGGTGACTCTCATACAAGAATGTCTAAAGGTGTTGCTTTTGGTGCTGACTCAGGTACAGTTGCACTTGCGCTGGCTACTGGTGAAGCTTCAATGCCAATTCCAGAATCAGTAAAAGTTACTTTCAAAGGAGACATGAAAACGTACATGGATTTCCGTGATGTGGTTCATGCTACTCAATCTCAGATGTTGAAACAATTTGGAGGAGAGAATGTTTTCCAAGGTAGAATTATCGAGGTTCACTTAGGAACTCTTACCGCTGATCAAGCGTTTACGTTTACTGACTGGACTGCAGAGATGAAAGCGAAAGCTTCGATCTGTATTTCTGAGGATGACACTTTGATCGAATCATTAGAGATTGCCAAAGGTAGAATCCAGATCATGATAGACAAAGGAATGGATAATGCTAAGCAAGTTCTTAAAGGATTAATTGCTATCGCAGATAAGAGAATTGCCGAGATTAAATCAGGTGAAAAACCAGCTTTAACTCCAGATGCAAACGCTAAGTATTATGCTGAAGTTGTTATTGATTTAGATATTGTTGCAGAGCCAATGATTGCAGATCCAGACGTGAATAATGCGGATGTTTCTAAAAGATATACACACGATACTATTAGACCACTTTCTTTTTACGGAGGAGTGAAAAAAGTAGATCTTGGTTTTGTTGGATCTTGTATGGTTCACAAGGGAGATTTAAAAATCCTTTCTCAAATGCTAAAGAATATAGATGAGCAATTTGGTAAAGTAGAATTTAAAGCACCTCTTGTAGTGGCACCACCAACTTATAACATTGTAGACGAACTGAAAGCTGAAGGTGACTGGGAAGTTTTGCAAAAATATTCAGGTTTTGAATTTGACGATAATGCTCCAAAAGGTATTGCACGTACTGGATATGAGAATATTCTGTATTTAGAGCGTCCAGGTTGTAACCTATGTATGGGTAACCAAGAAAAAGCAGCAAAAGGAGATACCGTAATGGCAACTTCGACTCGTCTTTTCCAAGGAAGAGTTGTTGAAGATGCTGAAGGTAAAAAAGGAGAATCGTTACTTTCATCGACACCGGTTGTTGTATTGTCTACAATCTTAGGTAGAACGCCTACTATTGAAGAGTACAAAGCTGCAGTGAAAGGAATTAATTTGACTCAATTTGCACCATCTCATAAGTTGTTAGTTAAATAATACTAAGCATAGTTTATAATATCAAAAAGCCTGAGTCTATAGATTCAGGCTTTTTTTATTTTTATAGCTACTCTATTTTTTGTACCTTGTGAAGTATAAAATTCAATAATA
The DNA here is from genome assembly GCF_008033395.2 of Flavobacterium sp. XN-5. Taxonomy (NCBI): domain Bacteria; kingdom Pseudomonadati; phylum Bacteroidota; class Flavobacteriia; order Flavobacteriales; family Flavobacteriaceae; genus Flavobacterium; species Flavobacterium sp. XN-5. The sequence goes on along the minus strand of NZ_VOGZ02000001.1, from coordinate 136,935 downwards.
AAAAACAATTATATATGGCATTTGATATTGAAATGATTAAAAAAGTGTATGACAACATGACGAGTCGTGTTGATGCTGCACGTGAGATTGTTGGTCGTCCACTTACTTTGACTGAGAAGATTCTTTATAATCATCTTTGGGATGGTACGCCAACCAAAGCTTTTAAAAGAGGAGCTGATTATGTAGATTTTGCTCCAGACAGAGTTGCTTGCCAAGATGCAACCGCTCAAATGGCTTTGTTGCAATTTATGCATGCAGGTAAATCTAAAGTAGCTGTTCCTACAACGGTACACTGTGATCACTTGATTCAAGCTAAGGTAGATGCCAAAACCGATTTAGCTAGAGCAAAAACTCAAAGTAATGAAGTTTTTGATTTTCTTTCATCGGTGTCCAATAAATACGGGATTGGTTTTTGGAAACCGGGAGCAGGAATTATTCACCAAGTAGTTCTCGAAAACTATGCTTTCCCTGGAGGAATGATGATCGGTACTGATTCGCATACAGTAAATGCAGGTGGATTAGGAATGGTAGCAATCGGTGTTGGTGGTGCAGATGCAGTGGATGTGATGTCTGGTATGGCATGGGAATTAAAATTTCCAAAACTTATCGGTATTAAATTAATAGGAAAATTGTCAGGGTGGACAGCTCCCAAGGATGTTATTCTAAAAGTAGCTGGTATTCTTACTGTTAAAGGTGGAACTGGTGCTATAGTTGAATATTTTGGTGAAGGTGCTACATCAATGTCTTGTACAGGAAAAGGTACTATTTGTAATATGGGTGCTGAGATTGGCGCTACTACTTCAACTTTTGGCTATGATGCTTCAATGGGACGTTATCTGCGTTCTACAAATAGAGCCGATGTAGCTGATGCTGCCGATAAAGTTGCGGATTATTTAACAGGAGATCCTGAAGTATATGCTAATCCAGAAAAGTATTTTGACCAAGTTATCGAAATTAATCTGTCAGAATTAGAGCCACATTTAAATGGACCTTTCACGCCAGATTTGGCCACGCCAATTTCTAAAATGAAAGAAGAAGCTATAAAAAACAACTGGCCTCTACGAATTGAAGTAGGTTTGATTGGTTCTTGTACCAATTCATCTTATGAAGATATTGCTCGTGCAGCTTCAATAGCAAAACAAGTTAGTGACAAAAAATTAAAATTAAAATCAAAATTCACGATTACTCCAGGTTCTGAAGTAGTACGTTATACAATTGAGCGTGATGGTTTTATTGATACTTTCGATAAAATGGGAGCGACAGTTTTTGCAAATGCATGTGGACCATGTATCGGAATGTGGGATAGGGAAGGTGCTGAAAAAGAAGAGCGCAATACAATTGTTCATTCTTTTAACCGTAATTTTTCGAAACGTGCCGACGGTAATCCAAATACATTAGCTTTCGTAGGTTCACCAGAATTGGTGACGGCTATGGCTATTGCGGGTGATTTAGGTTTCAATCCATTGACAGATACTTTGATTAATGAAGATGGGGAAGAAGTAATGCTAGAAGCTCCAACAGGTGATGAATTACCTAAAAACGGATTTGATGCCAAAGACCCAGGGTTTCAAGCTCCAGCCGCTGACGGTTCAGGTATTCAAGTGTCAGTAAGTGAAACGTCTGAGCGTTTACAGTTATTGGCTCCGTTTGCTCCCTGGGACGGAAAAAATATTACAGGCGCTAAACTGCTTATCAAAGCATTTGGAAAATGTACGACTGATCATATTTCTATGGCAGGACCGTGGTTGCGTTTCCGTGGGCATTTAGATAATATTTCGAATAATATGTTGATAGGAGCTATCAATGCATTCAATCAAAAAACAAATTCGGTTATGAATCAATTGACTGGAGTCTATGATGCAGTTCCTGCGGTCGCACGTGCTTATAAAGCTGCGGCGGTACCTTCAATTGTTGTAGGAGATCACAACTATGGCGAAGGATCTTCCCGCGAGCACGCTGCGATGGAACCTCGTTTCTTAGGTGTGAAAGCCGTATTAGTAAAGTCATTCGCTCGTATCCACGAAACCAACCTTAAAAAACAAGGATTGTTAGGATTGACATTTGCTAACGAAGCTGATTACGATAAAATTCAAGAGAACGATACGATTAACTTTACGGATTTAATAGAATTTGCTCCAGGAAAACCCTTAACAATAGAATTTGTTCATGAGGATGGAAGTAAAGATATTATTTTAGCTAACCATAGTTACAACGAAGGGCAAATTGGTTGGTTTGTAGCTGGTTCAGCTTTAAATTTAATTGCTGCTGGAAAAGCATAGTTTTATGTTTATAAATAAGTAGAAAATGCTCTGTGATAACAGAGCATTTTTTTTGTTTTTTAAGTTTGTTAAATTGAGTATAAAGAGGTGTTAAAATAGTACATTATCTGTATTTATAGGTTAAATTCGCATTTTAGACATGCAATAATTTCGAGTAATGACGTTATTATAATACAATTCTTTATTTTTTAAAAAATAAATTGTATTATTGTTTTGTTGTTCAAGGAGATAGGGTGTGGGGTGTGTAATTTAAATTAAGTTTATGCGGATTTATTATTGGATTTTTATAGTTGTTTTGTTAAGTAGTATAAATGCTTTTTCGCAAAAAAAGTATACCGAGCATAGTGTTTCCAAGGGGGAAACAATTAGTCAGATTGCTGCACATTATAATATTAAGTCCAGTGCTATTTACGAGCTTAATCCTGATGCTAGAAAGGGAATTAAATTCAAAGAGGTTTTATTAATCCCTACAGCTGTAACGAAAAGCAAGAATGCAACTTCAGAAATATCCAATACTTATCCTGAAAAAAAACATACTGTTCTACCTAAAGAGACACTTTACGGAATAGCAAAAAAATATGGAGTTACCGTTGAAGATTTATACAAAATCAATTCTACACTACAACAATCAGGGCTAAAAAGAGGAGGGGAAATTAGAATACCAGGAACAGATACAAATCAAAGTTCAGCCCTTGTTATTGCGGAGCCAATAAAAGAAATCCAAAAAAACACGAAAAAAGTAGAATCGAATTTTGTTGCAAAGTCTAATGAGATCAAGGAAACGCAAGTTGAAGGAATAATACGTGAAATTTTACCCCAAGAAACAAAGTATTCCATCGCTAAACAATATGGAGTCACAGTAGCTGATCTAGATAAAGCAAATCCTATTCTTGAAACAGAAGGTCTAAAAATAGGTCAGAAGATTACAATTCCTATAAAAGAAGAAAGCAATGTCGTAGTTGCGGTTGCTCAAAATGAATTAAAAAAGGAAACGGAAGCTATAGTAGATTCTCCCGCCGAAATTAAAGCAACAAAAACAGAGCCGGTCATTGTTATTGATAAAACAGTGTCGAAAGTCGAAACTCCAGCTCTAGTAGAGTCTACTACAAATACTGCCGCTTTGGAAACAGAAGTAGTTAGGGAAGTATTGGCAAGAGAAACAAAATACGGAATTGCAAAAGAATACGGAATTTCAGTAAAAGAGTTAGAAAGGCAAAACCCAAGAATTGTAAAAGGTCTTCCTGTTGGTTATAAATTAAACATTCGAAGTAATAAAGTTGCTGAGCCTATCGTTTCAAATGAGAATTCAGGTTCAACTATTGAAATGGGTTCTTCAGAATCAAAATACAATGTGAAATCTTTTCAAGGAACAGAGTTCTTGGACCAATTGGTTTCTACAGCTTCAGAAAATATTGGGACAAGATACCGTCTGGGAGGAACTACAAAGGACGGTTTTGACTGCTCTGGGTTGATGCTTACAACTTTTAGTAATTTTGATATTAAATTGCCACGGACTTCTATAGAACAATCACAATATGGGGTGAAGATTGATACTGAAGACGCTCAAAAAGGAGATTTAATTTTCTTTAAGACAAACGGAAGGCGACAAATCAACCATGTTGGAATGGTAGTCGAAGCTGTTGATGGTGATATCAAATTTATTCATGCCTCTGTAAGCGGAGGGGTGATTATTTCTTCGGTAAAGGAAAAATATTATAAGAAAAAAGTAACTCAAGTTAACAGAGTATTATAAGGATTTAATACTTGGCTTGTATAAAGTATATTTAGCAAAAACTCCCAATATTATTTGGGAGTTTTTTTATGGATTTTATTTTAAAACGTGATGCGCCAGTACCTTTTGAACCTCATAGACATTAACAGATTTATTAAATTGTTTTTTTATGCTTGGTTGTAATTCACTCGATACCCAAATTTTCAATTCGGCATCAAGATCAAAAGTTCCCGCTGTCTCGATACTAAATCTGGAAATACTTTTATAAGAAATGGATTTGTATTCTGTTTTACTTCCGGTTAAGCCTTGTTTTTCGATCAAGATTAATCGTTTGGTAGTAAATATAAAAGTGTCTCGGATTAGTTTAAAACCCAGTTCAATTTGTTCTCCATCGATTAATAATTGCCCGTAATCTTTCGTTAATTGTTCTTGGTTTACCGATCCTGCGTTACCAAGAAGTGCTGAAAATATTCCCATATAGTTTTTTTAATACAAAGATGGGGTATTTTTTGCTCGTAAAGAACGCCTTTTTGTAAAAAACAATCGGAATTTTACAGTTTTATGAGTTATAAAAGTACTCAGTGTTGCGATGATTCTAGGAGTACGGGTGTAGTTTCCGTAAAGTTGGTTTTGAGGTTCGAATACTGCCTTTAATTTTATTGAAATTAGGTTCTATTGCGTCAGTCTTTTTTGAATTTCTTTCTTCATCACTTTTTCTGTAATGGAGAATATTGCTTTTTTGTTTTTTCTAAATTTTTTCACAAAGAAGGCAATTTCATTCTCTAATTTTTCATGTTCGTTTCTACATTGGTGGGAATCGTATTTATAGGGAGCGTCAATAAGCCCAGCGAGATGTTTCAAATGTAGGGCGGTTTTGTCGAGTAATTCTTCGCAAGCTTTATTCTCTTGAGACAGCTCTTTTGCTATTTCACGCATTTCGTCCAAGTTTCCATTATGGTTTAATTTCATGAAGTATTTTTCAATGAGAGCATATAGGAATCTCAAGTCATCTTTGTAAAAGTGCAAGTCAGAATACCAATTTTCAGATAGTATATACAATTGTTGCCACTGTGCTTCCCAGTTAAAATCGGTTGTTGGTTTGCGTTTTAAATTTTCCATCATATCAATTTATTAGTTAACGTTTCCTTTTAATGCTCCAGCGAAGTTTACATACGAATCGCTAAAAATGAGAAAGTTGATTTTCATAGCTAATTCCTAATTCTGCATTTATATGCTACAGAGTTTTAATTCTAAACGATTTTTTACATCTTGCCGAAATGGGAATTTATTAAGCGAGAATTCTCATTTGAGGATCGTATTAAAAGTACGAAAAAATAAATAAATAGGACTTGTGAGGACTTGTATTTTTTTGTTAAGGAGTCCAAAAGAATATCATTGATGATATCAATGCAAAGCTTTAAAAGATTATAAACGTAAATTCGGGATTTTAGCAAGAAAAAAAAATATATAGAAGTTTCTTTCGCTTTTTGACATAAAAAAAGCTGCATTTTGTGATGCAGCTTTTTAGGATGTAAACTTGTCATAAAGACACAAGTGGAATCGTTGTTTACATTTATTTAGGAGTCCGGAAAATAAAACCGCACTTTCTTTTTAACAAGGAGATGAAAACAGTATTCCTGTCTAGAAATACTGTTGTTATAGTATTAAGCTAATCTTTCAACTTTTAGAATCTCAAGTTGTTTTTCTTGCTCTTCAAAAACCCAGTTAATCACATCGCCTACTTTACAACCTACAAGTGCTAAGCCCGCTTGCGTTAATATCGATTCAGTGTTGTTTCTTTTTTTAGCCTTGTCGGGCGCAACAAAAGTGAATATTTCTTCTTGACCTGTATCAAGATTTTTAACAGTCACACGTGCATCTACAGTTACAATACCCTCTGGTAAATTTTTACGAGTTACTTGTTGTGCATTTTTGAGTTGTAATTTTAAAACTTCCTCTTCAGTAGCAGTTGTTTTTTTTCTTCTAATGTGATCTTTAATTAGATCATAGATACCTGTTGTTAAAATGATGTTTTGTGACATTTTCTTCTTTTCTTAGTACCAACGCTATTGATGAATTTTTACGACTGACCCAACATTAAGTGTCAATTGTCCTTGTGGGCTTGACATTTAATGATAAAAATCGCATCAATTAGCTATTGACGGTTTAAATATGTGTATAAAGGATATCTGAAGATTTCCCTGTCTTGGGTATGACAGGGATTAATGTATAAAGTCTTTCGAACTTTGTAGAAAAGAGTCGTCATGCTTGTAGGACAACGAGAATTGTAGTCCTAATTCACAAGCGTTTATATGAAAAAATATTTGTTTAATCATTATTTCTTTATCTAATAGGCTAAGGTACAATATTATTTGTGTCTAAAAAAAGATTTTAAAAATTATAGTGATAAGTCTACACTTTAGCTCGAAAACATTCATTATTGTTGTCATTTTAGGCTTTAACATGAGTTTTATAGATTGGATTTTTAAGTGCAAGAATTCAGAATTGTCGAATTCGTTTTTGTAAATAAAATAGAATTAAGATAAATTAGGGTTTTGAATGATAAAAAAACCAAGCGATGCTATTCCTTAAAAATATATTTTGCAATCTTTGAAGTCAAAAAAAAAGAGCATTATGAGCAAAACAAAACTAATAATCAATAACAACGGATCTATTAAGATCGAAGGTGATTTCGAAATATTGGATTGTGAAGGTAAAGTTTACGGACTAGAAGGAAGAACAGCTTTAGGGCTTTGTCGTTGTGGACAGTCTGCTAACAAACCTTTTTGTGATGGTTCACATCGTAACACTTTCGAACATGAATCGATGGCATTTGATTTACCACCGATGAAGACGAAATAAGGGGCATCGCTTACTGATAAAACTTAAAAAAAAAGCTGTATTTTTCAAAAATGCAGCTTTTTTTTATTCAATCTTGTTTTTTCGAATGGCCATGAATCTTCTATTGTCATTCTTTATAAATACGGATTTGAAGTACGAGTAATTAAAAGTTTGTTTTTAGAACTATCAAAAGTCGTTCTAGTAAATCTATTGTTCCGTGCTAGGAATAGTAATTAATTTGAATTTTGTCACGATCTTGATTTTATTTGTAATAATGATCTATTAATCCACCTATATTCAGTTAAGTCCAAAACAGGAATAAAATAATTTTTTGTTAATTATTAGACTGACTTTAAAATATTAAGTTAGATTTGGTTAACTAAATTAAACTTTAACTCTATGAGAAAATTACTTTTTATCACATTAGCGTTTATTGGTGCCGCAAACGTGATAGGACAAACCAAAACTACTTTGTCTTTTAAGGCAGAAATTGCAAACAGAAATACAGACGCTATTACTTTTCTGGATCGAAATAACGGAAAGGAAATTAAAAAAATTGAAATTGGTAAAGACGGTTTTTTTAAAGACTCTTTCGGTGTTGAAGAAGGATTTTATATGTTATTTGACGGGAAAGAATATACTCAATTGTTCCTTAAAAACGGATACGATTTAAAACTTAAAATGGATGCTAAAAAGTTTGATGAGTCGATAGTATATACCGGAAATGGAGCGGTTGAAAACAATTTATTGGCACAAAACGCACTAGAAGACGCGAAATATGATTATGATGCGCTTTTAGCTTCTACTGAAGAAGGTTTTTCAAAGCTTATAGCTGAAAAAACAGCCGCTGAATTGTTGAGATTAGAGAATAAAAAATTGGATGCTACTTTTATCGCTTTACAAAAAAAAAATATAGAGAAGTCTGCGACAGGACTGGCGAAGTATCATCAAGAAGGTTTGAAAACAAAAAAATTGAACGGTTCTCTTTCTCCATCATTTGAATACGATAATTACAAAGGAGGAAAAACAAAACTAGAAGATTTTAGAGGGAAATACGTTTATATTGATGTCTGGGCTACGTGGTGTGGTCCTTGTCGTGCCGAAATTCCATTTTTGAAAAAATTAGAAGAAAAATACCATGAGAAAAACATTGTATTCGTTAGTCTTTCTATCGATCAACAAAAAGATGTCGAAAAATGGAAAAAATTTATTAAAGATAAAGAATTAGGTGGAGTTCAGGTCTTTGCTGATAACGACTGGAATTCGCAGTTTGTAAAAGATTATAATATTACAGGGATTCCTAGATTTATCTTAATTGACCCAAATGGGAATATTGTAAAAGCAGATGCTCCACGTCCTTCAAGTCCAACTATTGAATCGGAATTTGATGCTCTATTAAAATAAGAATTCGCTTTAGGTACTGTGTTTTATAAAAAGACAGTACTTTATATTTTAAAAAACAAGAACACCTCCAAATAATAATTTTGGGGGTGTTCTTGTTTTTAAATAGCTTGTAAATCAACGTGATTTAGTGCTGCTATACTTAGCGTTCATTCAAGTTGGTTTCATCATCGTGTTTGATAAGTGATCTTAATTTTGTCATTTTATTCGAAAATTCCAAACTTAATACATATGTTCTTTGCTTAAAGATTAATGTCTAGCGAAATTTAATTTGGGATTTGGATGTTCTACTTCGTTGCCACAAACAATATATTTTCGATTTATTAAAAAAGTATATCTTTAGCCAACCAAAAAACCAAAAACCAATTATAATGCAAGAAGAAAACGAAGACGATTTTAAGAGAGAACTCGGATTACTAGACGGAACCATGCTGGTAGTAGGCTCGATGATAGGATCAGGAATTTTTATAGTGAGTTCAGACATGGTGCGCCAACTAGGATCTGCAGGATGGCTTATCGCTATGTGGGTGCTTACTGGAATCATTACAGTGATTGCTGCCGTGAGTTATGGAGAGTTGAGTGCAATGTTTCCAAAAGCGGGCGGGCAGTATGTATATATTAAGGAAGCCTATGGAAAACTCGTTGGTTTTTTATACGGTTGGAGCTTTTTTGCGGTGATACAAACTGGGACGATCGCTGCCGTTGGGGTTGCTTTCGCTAAGTTTGCAGCTTATCTCTTTCCAGCCTTTAGTGATACGAATATCTTATATGAAATAGGTGGTTTTAAGTTGAATGCAGCCCAGATTGTTTCCATTTTTACAATTGTTTTACTGAGTTATGTAAATAGTCGCGGCGTGAAAAACTCTAAAATTCTTCAAACGGTTTTAACAGTGATAAAAATAGTATCATTGGCGGGCTTGATCGTTTTTGGTTTTTTTGCCGCCAAGGCTGAGGTTTGGGATGCTAACTGGACAAACGCTTGGGCTTCATCCTCACTGGATATGACTAGCGGTTCTTGGATGCCCATAAGCGGAATTACTTTGATCTCTGCAATATCGGCCGCCTTGGTAGGTTCGTTGTTCTCAAGTGTTGCCTGGGAAGGAGTGACTTTTATCGCTGGGGAGATTAAAAATCCAAAACGCAATATTGGGCTTAGTTTGTTTTTAGGAACTTCAATCGTATGTGTGATTTATGTATTGGCAAATCTAATGTTTCTGGCCGTGGTGCCGTTGCAAGAAATTGCGACTGCTCCTTCAGACCGAATTGGGGTAGTGGCCTCGCAATATATATTCGGTTCCATTGGAACTTTGATTATTGCTGTGATGATTATGATTTCGACTTTTGCTTGTAACAACGGACTGATTATGGCTGGTGCTAGAGTATATTACACAATGGCTCAAGATGGGGTTTTCTTCAAGAAAGCGGCTCAACTGAATACAGCCAGTGTTCCAGCATGGTCAATCTGGGCACAGTGTTTTTGGGCTTCGGCTTTGTGTTTGACTGGAAAGTATGGTGATTTGTTAGATTTTGTTGTCATCATCGTTTTGATTTTTTATATACTTACGATTTTAGGAATATTTATTCTTCGCAGGAAAATGCCAAATGCCGAAAGGCCATATAGAGCTTTTGGCTATCCTTTTTTACCAGCACTTTACATAATTGTCGCTACTGCAATTTGTATTGCCTTACTATATACTAAAACGAGTACGAGCGGTTGGGGTGTAGTCATTATGTTGATTGGTATTCCAGTGTATTATTTGACAAAAGCTAAGGAGTAGTTATTTAAGTATTCAGTTATCGTTATTCAGTTGGCACTGTTTAGTGATCAGTGTGTATGTGATTATGAGTTGAAAAAAGATAGCATTATTAGGATGTTTTTTTCTAGAAGAGAAATTCTGTAAACATATATGATTAATTTTTGAGATGTTTCATCGAAAATAAAAATCCGTCTCCTCTCGTTTTTAACAACGAGATGGGACGGATTCTCTATTTAATCCAGGTTTGGGCTGCTGTAAAAATTAATCTAAAACTTGAACTAAAAACTAAAAACTAAAAATTGAACCTGCACTGCCAAACCTGTAAATTGTAGCCTAGTAGTACGTAAAACGTCTTACTTTAGCAATATATTTTGCCAATCTAATTACCTGGTGACTGTATCCATATTCATTATCATACCAGATATATAGCACCATATTTTTACCGTCATTTGAAACGATTGTAGCATTACTGTCATAAATTGATGGTGCCGATGTACCCACTATATCAGATGAAACCAGTTCATTATTTGTTGAGTATTTAATTTGCTCAACTAATTCGCCTTCTAGTGCATATTTTTTCATTATGGCATTGATTTTTTTAATCGAAGTTTCTTTCGATACTTCTAGGTTTAAAACCACCAATGATCCATTAGGAACAGGAACTCTAATCGCATTAGAGGTCAATTTTCCTTCTAATGACGGTAACGCTTTTGCGACAGCAGTTCCTGCTCCCGTTTCAGTAATTACCATATTCAAGGCCGCAGCTCTACCGCGACGGTATTTTTTGTGCATGTTATCGACCAGGTTTTGGTCGTTTGTATAGGAGTGTATTGTTTCTAAATGTCCTTTTACTACGCCAAAAGTGTCTTCCACTACTTTTAGTATTGGAGTGATGGCATTTGTAGTACAAGATGCTGCTGAGAAAATATCGTTTTCGTCTGGATTGTAATCGTTTTGGTTTACACCGTGAACAATATTAGGAATTCCTTTACCTGGCGCAGTCAATAAGACTTTATGTGCTCCTTTTGAAACTAAATGTCTACTTAAAGCTTCTTTAGTTGTGAATGCCCCTGTATTATCAATGATCAAAGCACTATCGATACCATAAGAAGTATAGTCAATTTCTTCCGGTGCATTAGCCGTAATAATATGTACGGTAGTTCCGTTGATGATTAAGGCATTGTTTTCAACGTCGGCGGTTACAGAACCTTGAAAATCACCATGAATCGAATCATAACGCAACAAAGATGCTCTTTTTTCAAGAGTAGTAGCGTCATTTTTATCTCTGGTTACAATGGCTCTCAATCGAAGTTGATTTCCTTTTCCAGTTTTAGACATTAACTCTCTAGCTAATAAGCGTCCAATTCTTCCAAAACCATATAAAACCACATCTTTCGGTTGAATTTCTTCTGATGATTTGGCTTCTTTTAATTTATCCAATACAAAATGTCTTGCATCTGGATATTTTTCATCTTCTAATAAGTATTCGTAAGTCAATTTACCAATATCTAATTTTGATGGAGGTAAATCCAATGATAATACTACTTTGGCAATTTCTACCGAATCAAATATGGTAATTGGCTTACCTACAAATTCTCCAGCATACTGATGCAAGTTGATAATTTCGCTTACGTTTTTGTCTAGTAATTGATTTTTGAACAAAACCATCTCAATGGATTTGTCATACCATAGATCGCTTACAATTTTAATTAATTCTACTCCCGCACGTCTTCTGTCGACCTGAAATGAAACTTCTTTTTGATACAAAGGTGTCTTGCTCATAATGAAAATTTGAAAAAATTTAGTAGTTGGTTTATTAAATTTGGCGCAAAAGTACCCATTTCAATCGATTTCGTAAACTATTTCGAAGTTTTTTTTCAATAAAAAAGCCAGCCCATTTTTCAAGGCTGGCGTTCTCTTTATTATAAGTCGCAGGAATTAGATAATAATTCTGAAAACTTCGCCGCTTTTATTGATCATTTCAAGTCGTACGCTTTGACTTTCTTCTTTATTATTTAAAAGTTTTGAAACCGTTTCAATATCTGTTGCTTTAACATTATCAATACTTAGAATAATATTCCCTTTTAGTTCAGTACTATATGGAATTAATTTTTCGTTGGTTATCGATTTGATTTTTACACCATAGTTGATATTAAGTCTTTTTTTGTCCGCATCATTGATGTTTTCAAATTCGATTCCCTTAAATTCCGTACTGAAGAACTCATTTTTACTCAGTATAACAGGAACGACTCTATTTTTTCCATCTCTAGTATAGGTAACTAGAATTTTATCATCAGGTCTTTTGGTATTAATATATCCAGAAAGATCAGCAAAAGTGGAAACTTTATGATCGTCCAGTTTTACAATGATGTCTCCTTTTTGTAGTCCAGATCTTTCAGCCCCTGAATTCTTTGTCACGCCATTGATGTAAAATCCTTCGGTCTGGTTGATGCCTAGTTCTCTGGAAGCAGTAGCATTCAATTCGCCTCCTTCAACGCCTAATATTCCTCTTTGCACATTTCCATATTCCATAAGGTCTTCGATAATTTTTCGAGCAATATTTGAAGGGACAGCAAAAGAATAGCCAACATAAGAACCAGTCATAGAGGAAATCATTGTGTTAATCCCTATTAAATCACCGCGGGTATTCACTAAGGCACCTCCGCTATTTCCTGGATTTACGGCCGCATCGGTTTGAATAAAAGATTGAATTCCGCTAGTTCCTAGGTCTCTGGCTTTGGCCGAAACGATTCCGGCGGTTACCGTTGAGGTTAAATTATAAGGATTCCCAACAGCCAAAACCCATTCTCCAACTTTAACTGAATCAGAATTCGCAAATATGGTGTAAGGAAATTTTTCATCAGAATCGATTTTTAACAAAGCGATATCCATTTTGGAGTCGGTGCCAATGAGTTTTGCTTTGTATAATTTTTTATTGTTCAGCGTAATTTCAATTGCAGAGGCATCTTTAACCACGTGATTGTTAGTTACAATATAGCCATCTTCAGAGATGATCACACCAGAACCAGTTCCCACCTGCTCTTGGGTTTGTCCGCCTTTATAACCGTAAAAATATTCTAGCATAGGATTCGAAACTGTTTTATAAGATACATTTTTCACATGGACTACCGTATGGATTGTTTTATCAGCAGCTTCAGTGAAATCGAGTATATCTCCAGATAGGCCTACTTTTTTAGCATAAGATTCATTTGCAAGGGTAGTTAATGGGTGTTTGTTTGAAGAAAAATAGCCATTAGTGTCAAATAATAATTTGTAAGCCCCTAATGTCATGGCTCCGCTTAATAATGCTACTAAAAAAAGCTGTGAATATTGTTTCATAATAGATTTGGTTTTTACGTTATTTGTTAAGTAAAAATAATGCTAAAATTATTATTGTAAAACAGTTTAACGCTCTTTAACAATGATTAACGTTTCATTAATAGTTCGTACTTTTGTCCAACACAATTTAAATATAATGCAAATAGAATTTTATAAATACCAAGGGACTGGAAACGATTTTGTGATGATTGACAATCGTTTAGAAGCTTTTCCAAAAGAAGATACCAAGCTTGTTGCTCATTTATGTAACAGGCGTTTTGGGATAGGCGGGGATGGTCTTATTTTATTAGAAAATGATCTCGAATCAGATTTTAGAATGGTCTATTACAATTCTGATGGAAGCCAAAGTACCATGTGTGGAAATGGTGGAAGATGTTTAGTGGCTTTCGCCAAAAAGTTAAGCGTTATCGAGAATACCACCACTTTTAATGCGGTTGACGGATTGCATTATGCTACAGTTAATGACGACGGTATCGTATCACTGCAAATGATCGATGTTTCGAATATTAAAATAGAATCGGGTTATACTTTTCTGGATACGGGCTCTCCACATCATGTGCAATTAGTCGATGATTTAGAAAATTATAATGTTAAGAAAGACGGCGCCGCTATTCGATACGGTGAGCTATACGGGAAGCCAGGAAGTAATATCAATTTTGTAAGGAAAATTGATGAGACTACTTTTTCACTGCGCACTTATGAAAGAGGAGTGGAAGACGAGACCTTAGCTTGCGGAACAGGTGCGACTGCTGTTGCAATAGCGATGAATGCTACAGCAGAAACAGCAGCGACTACGATAGTTATAAATGTTGAAGGAGGCAAGTTGGTCGTTTCTTTTGATAAAAAGGACAATCAATATACTAATGTATTCTTGAAAGGTCCTGCTGAGTTTGTATTTCAGGGAACAATCGAGATTTAATCTAAATTTGACTTCAAACTTCAACTATGATAACCCTAAAAGGAGATAATATTTACATAAGGGCGCTTGAACCAAATGATTTAGAGTTCATTTATGCCCTAGAAAACGAACAAAGTATGTGGGAAGTAAGCAATACTAACACTCCATACAGTCGGTTTTTAGTCAAGCAATATCTCGAGAATGCGCATCAGGATATTTATGAAGCCAAGCAATTGCGATTAGCAATTTGTCAAGATCAGGACTTTCCTGCTTTGGGATTAGTTGATTTATTTGACTTTGATCCCAAAAACAACAGAGCTGGAGTAGGCATTGTGATTCAAAATAATGATATGCGAAAGCAAAATATTGGTTCTGAAGCTTTGGAGCTATTAATTCAATACGCGTTTCATAATCTTAATTTACATCAACTCTATGCAAATATTGGCACCGAAAATGAAGCTAGTAAAGCGCTTTTTACTAAATTTGGCTTCAAATGTCTCGGTATAAAAAAAGAGTGGAACCTAGTGAAGGGAAGTTATAAAGACGAGGCGTTTTACCAATTAATTAATCATCAATTTTAAAATTCTAGCTTTGAATATAAAAAAAATAATATCAATTGTATCGATAGTTGTCATAACTGGTTTGATCATTTATGGGTTTATCTTAATAAGACAAATTTTTTCGGAAAATACAAAATTTACCGAAAAGGAAATGTTCGTCCATATTCCTACCGACTCTAATTATGAAGATGTCAAGAAAATAATAGCACCTTTTGTTTCCAATTTGGATCGTTTCGAAATGGTTGCAAACAAAATGAGTTATCCCGAAAATGTAAAAGCAGGACGTTTTCTATTGACAAAAGGAATGAATAGTTATGAATTGGTAAAGGCCATGCGATCTAATGTTCCCGTAAAATTAGCTTTCAATAATCAGGAGCGTCTTGAAAATTTTGCAGGGCGAGTTGGATCTCAAATCGAAGCTGATAGCTTGTCATTGCTTACTTCATTTAAAGATTCGATTTTCATGAAAGAAAATGGATTTACTGAAGAAAATGTTTTGGTTATGTTTATTCCTAATACCTACGAATTTTATTGGAATACCTCAGCCGACAAATTTCGCGATAAAATGATGAAGGAATACCGTAATTTCTGGAATAAAGAGCGTGTTGCAAAAGCAGAACAGCAAGGATTAACTCCCGTCGAAGCGACGATTCTAGCTTCTATTGTTCATAAAGAATCTGTGAAGAAGGATGAAAGACCAAGAATAGCAGGAGTTTATCTGAATAGACTTAAAGTGGGAATGCCTCTTCAGGCAGATCCAACCGTGATTTTTGCTCTAAAATTAAAAGCAAATGATTTTGATCAAGTGATTAAAAGAGTTTTTTATAATGATTTAACGATGGCGTCTCCTTATAATACTTACATGAATATTGGGCTGCCTCCAGGTCCGATAGCGATGCCTGATATAACAGCTTTAGAAGCTGTGATTAATCCAGAAAAGAATGATTTTATTTATTTTTGTGCCAGTGTGGATCGTTTTGGATACCATGAATTTGCAGCTACGTTGAAAGAACACAATGTTAATGCTAAAAAATATTCAGATTGGATTAACGCCCAAGGTGTAAAAAGATAGTTTTGAATTGTAAACGCAATTATTTTTTTTTACTTTTTTTACTGCCTTGGATGCATCTTAGCTATGGGCAAAATGAACTCGATCGTTTTTTAACTCCTTCCAACTCCTTAAATACAAAAAAAAAAAATACGGTAATCCTGACAGAGTCAATAGTTGCCGCCGCTGCATTAGTTGGCTTAAACCAACTTTGGTATGCTGATTATCCAAAATCTGATTTTCATTTTATCAATGATAACGATGAATGGCTGCAAGTAGACAAGGTGGGGCATTTTTATTCGTCTTATCATCTAGGCAGACTTGGAGCCGAAATGCTGCAATGGAGCGGGGCTACCCAAAAAGACCAGTTGCTCTATGGTGCAGGCGTGGGCTTTGCATTTTTGACCGCTGTTGAGGTCTTAGATGGATTTTCTTCAGAATGGGGTGCGTCATCAGGAGATATAATTGCGAACGCCTCTGGGACAGCTTTATATGTGTCACAGGAGCTATTGTGGAAGGAGCAACGCATTACACCTAAATTTTCTTTTCATACTACACAGTATGCCCAATATAGACCCAATGTTTTGGGCAGCTCGTTTGCGGAACAAATTCTAAAGGATTATAACGGACAAACATATTGGCTTTCGGTCAATTTATATTCCTTTTCTAAAGGCTCAAAAATACCCAAATGGTTAAATTTGGCCTTTGGTTATGGAGCTGACGGAATGATCACCGGAAATGAGGAAAATATGGAAGTATTTTTGACGCCAAAATCAGAAAGATCGAGACAGTTTTATTTAAGTTTTGACGTTGACCTGACGAAAATTGACACAAAATCTCATTTTTTGAAGACAATTTTCTCTGTTTTAAACACTTTAAAAGTCCCAGCGCCAACGCTTGAATACTCACATCGCGAGGGGTTTAGAGGTCGTGTATCGTATTTTTAGGTAACTTTAACAGCTTGATTTTCAGCTTTATGAATTTTATTGTATCTTTGCACGCAGAAATTTCTTAACGGGACAGCGTTTTGAAGAAAAACAATTTATGGTAAAGAAGTGGTATTTTTATACAGGTTTGACTATTATTATAGCGTTTTTAAGTTCGGGTTTTAAACCTCTTAAAATTGAAGCTAATCAGTGGTTTCTAATAAAAAACACAGATGGAATTAGATACTTATTTCCGTCAATTGAGCAGGAAGATTACACCAGTATGAATATTCCTTTTACAGGTAATTTATTTATTGGTTTCAAAGAAGCAATCGGATATAGAGAGTCTGAAAATAAATACAAAAAAATCAATTCTCTTGGGTATATGGGTAAATACCAATTTGGTAATGAAACCTTAAAATCTGTAGGAATACACGATGCGGCTTTATTTCTTAGAAGTCCTAAGATGCAAGAGAGAGCTTTTGTGGCCCTTTTATCAAAGAACAAATGGATATTACGTGATATCATCGAGAAATATGATGGTAAGATGGTCAGTGGGATTCTGGTAACAGAGTCTGGAATTTTAGCAGCAGCGCATCTTGGCGGTGCGGGCTCTGTAAAAAAATATTTCAAACACAATGGGAAAAAGTATATTAAAGATGCATACGGTACTTCTATAAGAAGTTATATGGAAGCTTTTGGAGGGTATGATACTTCATTGATTGTTGCAAATGTAAATGCAGTTGCCAGCGCGAACTAAATTAAATTCAATAAAAAACAAAAAGCGACACTCAAATAATTTTTGACTGTCGCTTTTTTTGTGAGTGATCTTATCTGGCTTTTAAAATCTCTCCGTTAGGACGAACGGTTAACCTCATTGTTTTCTTACCGTTATTAATTTTAACATTGTATTGCTTTTTCATGATGTCTCCGTCTTCTTGGGTATATAAAAATTTGTCATTAACAATCGTGTAGCCAGGATATTTTTTGTAGATGGAATAGATAACTTCATTGGGTAGTAGTATATTTTCATAATTCTCTACAACTCTTATTAATTTTCCTTTTTCATTATAGGTTGCAGACAAGGATCCGTTTGTAGTTTTCATAAGTACTAGGTAATTTTCATAACCTTCGTAGTCTTTCCCTATATCATATGCAATAAACTGTTGTTGTACATTTCTAATGTCTTTGTCAGGATTATTGTCGGGGATATAGATTGAAAAATCGGTACCAACTCTTTTGATAACTACAGCAGGTAGCTCTTCCACTTTCATTAGTCCTTGCTCGTTATCTTGTTTAGTCTTTTTTTCTTGGGAATAGGATGAAAATGTCAAACCCAAGAATAACAAAGTTATAACAAATGTTTTCATTATGTTTTGTTTTAAATTAATTTGATTAATAAGAAAAATAGCTGCCCAAATTGTAGTGCAGCTATGATTTTTTAAGGCTCTATTTTTCCGCGAGAATGTTTCCATCGGCATGAACCGTTAATTTACGGGATTCCTTACCATTCTTAATTTTTAAATTATATTCTTTTTTAAGAACGTCTCCTTCTTTTTGAGAATACAAATATTTGTCCTTAACAATTTCCCATCCAGGGTATGTTTTATAGACAGTATAAATTACAGGAGCTGGTAATTTTACATCTTTATATTCTTCGACAACACGAATTAATTTTCCAGTTTCATCATATGTCGCGGATAATGAACCGTCGTTGATTTCCATATATACCAAATAGGTTTCATAACCTTCAAAGTTTTTTCCTAAATCGTAAGCAATAAAACGGTCTTGTAAGGTTCTAACTTTTGGATCAGAATTCATATCTGGTAGATAAACGGAAAAGTCATCTCCTGCACTCTTAATTACTACTGCAGGCAAATCTATTATTTTCATCGCTCCTTCTTTCGTAACTTTTTGTACTTTTTCTTGAGCATAAGATGAAAAGGTTAAACTCAAAAATAATAAAGTAACAACAAATGTTTTCATGTTAAATAGTTTAAATTAATTATTTACTTTCGGTTAAATAAAGGAGATTTTAGGGCTTATTATGTTTTAGTGTTATTGTGTTAATTTATTTAGTTTTATTAAAATAATATTAAAAATTCAATAAATAATATTAAATATTAATATTATTTATACTAAAGGTAGTGATTTAAGCAATAAATCATTGTTAATGCTTTCCTCGATAGTAGTTAATATATTTTCATTGTAGGCTGTTTTTTTATTAAGATAAATCATCTTCATAAAATAAAAGAGGGGCTTGTTTATAATTATCTTACGTTGGAAAGTATGAGATTTTCGATGCAGTCTTAGTATCAATTTAAAGCAAATTGATTCTATGTTAAAAAAAAACTGCCCAATGTTGTTTGGACAGTTAACAATTATTGGGCTTTAAAACTTTAGTTTTCTGCAATAAGTTGACCATCGGGATGAACCTTCAATTTCTGGCTTTCCTTTCCTTTTTTTATTTTTATATTATACTGTTTTTTTACGATGTCTCCTTTTTCTTGAGAATATAAGTACTTATCATTTACAATTTCCCATCCGGGGTATTTTTTATAAATTTCATAAATTAATTTACTTGGTAATACTACATCCTTATAGTTTTCGACCACACTAATTAGTTGTCCTTTTTCATTGTAAGTAGCTGATAATGTGCCTCCTTTTACTTCCATATAAACTAGGTACGTTTCATATCCTTCAAAGTTTTTACCAAGATCGTAGGCTATGAAGCTATCCTGTAGAGTTCTGACTTTTGGGTCTGGATTTCTGTCTGGTAAATAAACCGAAAAGTCATCTCCGGCACTTTTAATCACAACAGCTGGTAAATTTACCATATCTATTCTACCAAGTTTTTTTTCCTGTGAGTAAGATAAATTTACAGGTCCTATTAATAATCCTAATAATAATACATACTTAAACGCTTTCATAACAATTGAATTTAATTTAGTTTAGTAACGACTTAATTTAGCGTAAATTTATAGGGTTACTATTTTTTCCCTTTGTCAATTTATTCTAAATTCTTCTTTTTAAATTAATGTTGCGTTTTGGAGCTTGTTTAATGAAAATGTAATTAGTGTAAATTTATAAAATAATGACTTAAGTGTCAGTAAATGCGGTATTTAAGTTGTGTTAATTAACAGATTTTGAAGTCTGATTTATCTTTGCGTCAGTCGAAATAGTCGTTTTAATTAGAATAAAGAAGCTATAGTTATAGAATCGTGTGAATTTGTTTATTAGTGACTTATTATCCAATTAAAAATTAACATTCGGTCCAAGTTGTATCCCTACGAACCTTTATTATTGTAGGAAATGGAGTGTTTTTTAAATATATTTCTGTATTTATATTTAAAAAAATATTGTTGACTACGGAATATAAATAGAAAAACACCAACTTTTGATTGGTGTTTTTCTATTTAGTCTAAGGAAAAAAGTGTTGTTATTCTCCTATAAGTATTTCTAATATTTTTATTGCGGCATCGCTAATTTTTGTTCCAGGTCCAAAAACGGCAGCTGCTCCAGCGTCAAATAAAAATTGATAATCTTGCGAGGGAATTACTCCACCTACAACCACCATAATATCTTCACGATTATATTTTTTTAATTCTTCAATAACTTGAGGGACTAGTGTTTTATGTCCAGCAGCCAAAGAGGAAACGCCCAGAATGTGAACATCATTTTCTACGGCCTGTTTTGCAGCTTCGGCTGGAGTTTGAAATAATGGGCCAATATCTACATCAAAACCAACATCGGCATAACCGGTAGCGACTACTTTTGCTCCTCTATCGTGACCGTCTTGCCCCATTTTTGCTATCATGATTCTAGGACGACGACCTTCTTGCTTGGCAAAGGTATCGGCTAGTTGTTTGGCTTTCTCGAAGCTTTTGTCGTCTTTAATTTCTTTACTATACACGCCGCTAAAAGATTTAATTTGTGCTTTATATCTTCCGAATACTGTTTCTAAGGCATCGCTGATTTCCCCTAAAGTAGTTCGATTTCTTGCAGCATCCACGGCTAATTCGAGTAAGTTTCCTTCTCCGGTTTTCGCGCAGTGAATTAATTTCTGCAATGATTGCTGTACTTTATTGCTGTCTCTGCTTTCTTTAATTCGATCCAGTTGTTCTAATTGTTGCTTTCGAACCATCTGGTTGTCTACATCCAAAATAACCAAAGGGTCTTCTTTATCGAGACGGTATTTGTTTACCCCCACAATAATATCCTGTCCGCTATCTATTCGGGCTTGTTTTCTGGCAGCTGCTTCTTCAATTCTAAGTTTTGGAATTCCAGCCTCGATGGCTTTGGTCATCCCACCAAGTTCTTCCACTTCTTCGATAAGTTTCCAAGCACTTTCAGCAATCTCGTTAGTCAAACTTTCGACATAATAACTTCCTGCCCAAGGATCGACAGTTTTAGTAATTTTAGTTTCTTCCTGTAGAAATATCTGGGTGTTTCTAGCAATTCGAGCCGAGAAATCGGTAGGTAAAGCAATAGCTTCATCTAATGCATTAGTGTGCAAAGATTGTGTTCCTCCAAAAGCTGCCGCCGATGCTTCAATACAAGTACGAGCTACGTTATTAAACGGATCTTGTTCTGTTAAACTCCATCCGCTTGTTTGGCAATGAGTTCTTAAAGCCAATGATTTATCATCAATTGGATTGAATTGTTTTACTAGTTTAGCCCAAATCATTCTTCCAGCACGCATCTTGGCAATTTCCATAAAATGGTTCATTCCTATAGCCCAGAAAAAAGAAAGACGCGGAGCAAACTCGTCGATTTTCATTCCAGTAGACAATCCTGTTCTAATGTATTCCAGTCCGTCTGCAAGCGTGTAAGCTAATTCAATATCAGCAGTTGCACCAGCTTCCTGCATGTGGTAGCCAGAAATAGATATGGAATTGAATTTCGGCATTTTATTGCTGGTGTATTCGAAAATATCTGCAATAATTTTCATCGAAGGAGTAGGAGGATAGATGTACGTATTGCGCACCATAAACTCCTTTAAAATATCATTTTGTATGGTTCCCGAAAGTTGTTCTGGTTTTACTCCTTGTTCTTCGGCAGCTACAATATAGAAAGCCATGATGGGTAAAACGGCACCGTTCATGGTCATTGAAACTGACATTTCGTCTAATGGAATCTGATCGAATAATACTTTCATATCTTCTACAGAGTCGATGGCAACTCCTGCTTTTCCTACATCACCCACAACGCGTGCATGATCTGAATCATAACCACGGTGTGTAGGCAAATCAAAAGCGATTGATAATCCTTTTTGTCCTGCAGCAAGATTTCGCCGGTAAAAAGCATTGCTTTCTTCTGCAGTTGAAAATCCTGCATATTGACGAATAGTCCAAGGGCGACGAACATACATTGTCGTGTATGGTCCTCTTAAATTTGGCGCAAAGCCAGCACCAAAATCAAGATATTTAAGGTTTTCAAGATCTTTTTTCGAATAGGTGGACTTGAGTTCAATGCCTTCAGCCGTAAAAAAGTCGGTAGTTGCTGCATCTGGTTCGTGCAGTGCCGGTTCTTCTTTTGACTTTTGATTGTCTATTTGAATATGTTGGAGGTCATTTCTTATCATTTTGACACTAATTTATAAGTATTATTGACTGATTTCAGTACTACACTATTTTTCTAAATCCAGGCGTTCTTGTTCTACTTTCTCTGCCAATCGTTTCTCAATAATTGGCGTAATCAGGGTTTTCCTTGGCTTCACTTTTACAAAAGGAAACAATTCTAAATCTTGTTTCATTTTGTCATCTTTATTAGGATATTTATTCGTTCCTAGTAATACTTCTTTTCCAGAGTCAAAAAGTTCCTGTTCTTTATCAGCACTTTCTTGAATTTTTCTCTTGATGATACCTTCATTCAATTGTTTTAGAAAACCACCGTTAGCTTCGATATCTTTGAATAGTACCAATGCTTTTTCGGCTAATTGAGTAGTCAATG
Organism: Flavobacterium sp. XN-5; assembly: GCF_008033395.2. Lineage (NCBI taxonomy): Bacteria > Pseudomonadati > Bacteroidota > Flavobacteriia > Flavobacteriales > Flavobacteriaceae > Flavobacterium > Flavobacterium sp. XN-5. The sequence goes on along the minus strand of NZ_VOGZ02000001.1, from coordinate 114,202 downwards.
TTTCGATATAATAACTCCCATCAGCAGGATTGTTCACTTTGTCAAAGTAGCTTTCGTTTTTCAGAACTAATAATTGGTTTCTAGCGATTCGATCTCCAAATTCATTGTCTTTATGATATAGTGCATCGTAAGGTAGATTAGCAATTGCATCTGCTCCTCCTATAATTGCCGACATACATTCAGTCGTAGTTCGCAGCATGTTTACGTTGTAATCATACAAGGTTTTATTTCGTTTTGTAGGAGAAACTAAAAGATGACATTCTAAGTTATGGTTGTATTCCTTAGCAACTAAATTAAAAAGTAATCGCAACGCTCTGAGTTTTGCAATTTCAAAGAAATAATTCGTACCTACACTAATTTCAAAAACAATGCGCTGCGTTATAACTGGAATTCTGTTGAAATATTCATTAACATGCGCTAAGCTATAGGCAAGTTGTTGCACCATATTAGCTCCTGCATTTTGGTATAAAGCGGCATTAATACTAATAATGGAGCTATTTGGAATCGCAGTTGAAAGTAAGTTTAGCGAATCGAAATTGTTTTTATCTTTAGTAGTAAACCAATTCCCGTCACGTGCTAATTGCCCTATTGGATCTATATTATAATAAGCGATAGCCTTTTTTTGCTGAATGATAGCATCCAGTTTTTTAACGAAATCGATTGAGAAAAATTTAAAATTGAAGTAAACTGTAAGATTCTCTAAAGGTAGTTTTTCTAAAAGTTTTGCTACATCTATCGTGTCATTTTCTATAGTAAAACGAAGACTCTCTGCGCCTCTTTTTAAGGTGTCTAAAGCTCTTTCAACTGATTTTTCAATGTCGAAAACAAAAATGTTTTGACAAATTTTAAATTCAGATGCTTTAGTTTTTACCGTAGCAGCTTTAGCAAATTCGTCTTTATGATAAAAGGGTTTCACCTTAATGTCTTCCGGCGAATTCCAGATCAAGGTTTCATTGTAATCTGCTCCTTTCAGTTCAAACTGGATTTTTTGTTTCCATTGTTTGGAAGAAACAGCATCGAAATCTTCGAATAAATTAGTAGCCATTTTAAGTTTAATTTTTAATAATTCAAGATTTATTATTTTTTTACTATGCTATCACTTTCAAATTCTATGAGGTATATATCCTCATTTTCCTTTTTCATGTAGTACTTTTCACGAGCATATTTTTCTATTTGTTCTGGATTCTTCAATTGCTTGATTTGCTCTTCGTCTTTTTTGATTTCTAGCTGGTAATATTCTTTGTTGTCCTCTAGTTCACTGACTTGGTTGTCTAAGAAACGATGGTCAAAGTAGGAATAATTGTCCAAGAAAATCATCCAAGTTGAAAAAAATAACAATACCCAAACATATTTATTGCTTAAGAATTTAAACCAAGGTTTGTTTTTATGTGGATTTGTCATGTTTTATTTATTTAGCCTTGAGTACAGTGAATCTTTAATAGTATTTACACCGATTGAAATAGAAAACGGTCTCAAACAAAAGGTTGGAGTATTTCTTATTTATCGCAATGTGATAAAATTACAATAAAATTATAGAATTCTTTGATTTATTACGGCACGAACTACGTCTATAGCAACCGTATTGTATTTATCATTGGGTATAATAATGTCTGCAAATGCTTTAGTAGGCTCAATGAACTGCTGATGCATTGGTTTGAGCGTATTTTGATATCGGCTTAGAACTTCCTCCATATCGCGTCCGCGTTCTGCAATGTCCCGTTTCATACGGCGTATTAGCCTTTCGTCAGAATCGGCATGGACGTAAACTTTGATGTCAAACATATCACGTAACTCCGGATTTGCTAGTATTAAAATTCCTTCTACAATCATCACTTTTCGGGGATGTGTCGTAATAGTATCTTCTGTTCTGTTATGTGTTACAAAAGAATAGACGGGTTGTTGCACTGTTTTCTCGTCTTTAAGCTCTTTTAAATGGGCAACTAGTAATTCGAAATCAATAGCACGCGGATGATCAAAATTAATTAATGCACGCTCGTCAAAAGACAAGTTTTTATTCTCTTTATAATAAGAATCCTGCGAAATAATACCTACTTCGGCTTCTGGTAACTCATTCATAATCTGATGAACTACGGTAGTTTTTCCACTTCCTGTTCCGCCTGCAATTCCTATTATTAGCATAAAATGGTGTTGTTACATATTGATAGCGCAAAAATAGGAATTTAATTGGCAGTGTTTTTTGTTTTTAGATAAAATATTGGGCTTTAAATGAAGTAGCTATTCCGGCTATCCATTTCAAGGTTTTGCCTACAAGCTGTTTTTCCAATGCCCTAAAAAGAACTTCTTATAGTCGCTTTTTTAGGTCAGGAAATCAACGCTTTTCGGCTGCAACGCTTTTTACTACTATCCGGGCTATTTGACCATTGGTAGTAATAAAACGATTTTTACTATAATGAACTATTAGTGAGAAAAATATGGAGTATTAAATGCAAAAAGAGAGAACCAAACAAAGGGTTCTCTCTTTTTAAAAAGAATTCAGATCTTAACTTATTTATTTTTTTTTGCTTTTATCATCATTTCCAGTTGGTCCCATAGTTCTTCAGGAATAGCTTCTAATAGATTAAATTGTCCCGCACCTTTCAGCCATTCTCCACCATCGATAACCACGACTTCACCATTTATATATGCAGAAAAATCAGAAACCATATAAGCAGCTAAATTGGCTAATTCTTGATGATCTCCCACACGTTGTAGCGGCACCTTTTTTGACATATCAAATTTTTCGGCAAGATCTCCTGGTAACAATCTGTCCCAAGCTCCTTTTGTGGGGAAAGGACCTGGTGCAATTGCATTGGTACGAATGCCGTATTTAGCCCATTCTACAGCAAGACTTCGTGTCATCGCAAGCACTCCAGCTTTGGCAGTTGCACTTGGCACCACATAAGCTGAACCAGTCCAAGCATAAGTAGTCACAATGTTTAGTACAGTTGAAGATTTTTGTTTGCTGTCAATCCAATGTTTACCAAAAGCGAGTGTACAGTTTTTTGTTCCTTTTAGAACAATATCAATAACGGTATCAAATGCATTAGCCGACAATCTTTCGGTTGGTGAAATGAAATTCCCTGCAGCGTTATTCAGTAAAATATCAACTTTTCCAAAAGCTTTCAAAACACCTTGCAACATGTTTTCTACTTCCTCATAATGGCGAACGTCACATTGTAGTGGCAAACAAGTACCGCCGGTTGCTGCTTCCAGTTCTGAAGCAGTGTTTTTTAGTTTTTCTAAGTCTCTTGAGGTAATGGCAACTTTTGCACCCAGTTCCAGAAAATACTTGGTCATCGCTTTTCCTAAACCGCTACCACCACCCGTAACAACAATTACTTTTCCTTTTAACGCGTCATCGCGTAACATTTTATCGGTATAATTCATATCAGTTTATATTTTTTTTGGTATTGTAAATATAGAGAATTAAATAGTATGCACGCATAATAAAATTAGAAATTAAAGATATTAGACTTTGCATAGTCTTCGCGCAGCTTCTTCTAGAGTTGCATTGTCTTTTGCAAAACAAAAACGAATTAGATGGAGGTTTTTTCCGTTCTCGTAGAAAGTCGAAATAGGGATTGCTGCCACGCCATATTCAGTGATTAATCTTTTGCAAAAATCGACGTCGTTTTCAGAAGAAATAGCTTCGTAGGAAGCCACTTGAAAATAAGTTCCTTCACAAGGCAGGAGTTTAAAACGACTTGTGGCGAGTAATTCTCTGAAATAATCTCTTTTTTTCTGATATAGTTTTCTTATTCCGTCAACCGAAACTGTGTCTAAATATTCGCTGATCGCAACCTGGCACAAGCTGTTGACGCTAAAAACCAAGAATTGATGTACTTTTTTGATTTCTTTCATCAAATGTGCAGGTGCTACGAGATAGCCAATTTTCCAACCAGTGACATGGAATGATTTTCCGAATGAGGAAACCATCACGCAACGGTTGAGTAGGTTGATACGCGTATGCGCCGAAATGTGCTTTTCTTCAAAAGTGATGTATTCATAAACTTCATCTGAGAGAACAATAATGTCTGGATATTGTGCCAATATGGATTCCAAAGTTTCAAAATCAGATTGGGTTAGAATCTTTCCTGTTGGATTATGTGGGTTGTTTATGATTATCATTCTAGTCTTGGTAGAACAAGCGTTTTCAATGGTATTCCAATTCGGAGTATAATCATCATTTACTGAAACTCGCACTGGTTTTGCATTGCATAATAGGATAGGAGCTTCATAACAATCATAACTTGGATCTAGAATAACGACCTCGTCATTAGCTTGTACTAAGGCCTGAATGGTAGTAAAAATCCCTTGTGTTGCTCCGGCAGTTACTAGTATTTCAGTTTCTGGTAGAATAATTCGGCGGTAGGAGTTTTTGACTAGAAGCGCTATGTTTGATAAAAGTGAAGGATAGCCGGCCATAGGAAGGTATTGGTGGAGATTTTCTTTGGCAAGTCGTGCAACAATATCTGTTAATACGGTGTCAACTGGAAAATTTGGAAATCCCTGCGAAAGATTAATGGCATCATGCTCTGCAGCCATTTTTGACATTATTGTGAAAATACTCGTACCAATGTTTGGAAGTTTAGACATACTTTGTTTTTTAGCAATCTAAAAGTAAGCAAATGGTTTGAGTTAATAGATAGTTTCATTGCTATTTGGAGGTGATAGTTAAAATAAAGAAAGACACTTCGTGCGGAGTGTCTTTCTTTATTCATTTTTATTTTTTGGTCACCGGCATATCTGAGTTTCCCATGTCTCTGATACAAACATATTTTCCGTCCTTTTTTTCAAAAAGACTGATAAAATTTCCACTGTTGATTTTTTTATCTGAGGCGTCTGTGACTGTGTATCCACCAATTTCAACTACCATATTCCCATCATTTGAAGGGTAGATTTCTTTAGTTTCGAAAGAGATTTTTGCGTCTTTTGGGAAAGTAAGTAGTTCACTTTTCATGTGTTCATGAATTGATTTTTTTCCTTCTAAAGGTATTTTGCCGTTTGAGTAACTGATGGCATCCTCGGCATAATAAATTATTCCATCGGTGCTTCTGTTATTGTAGGCTTCTGCGAAAGCATTTTCCATTGTTTGAATCTCAGTTTTGATTGCTTCTTTGTCAACCACGGCTGCGGGAACTTCCTTTTTTTGATTACAGGCTAGCATCACAAACATGATAACTACCATTAATCCTTCCTTAAAAATACTGTTTTTCATAATTTTACCGAATTAAAATTTAACAAAATGGATTAAGTTAAAGATTAAGGGTAAATAAAATTAGGTATAAAATATTGATAATCAGTATTTAAATAATTATTTTTTTATTACAATCAAATGTTTTTAATCTGTTTGGATTAAAATTAAAAAAGGGTATGTACTAATTCGGGAATTCTTATTTAACGCCATAATATCCCGAAATAAAGGCTAGTTTTGATTCTTCCCAATTGTAGATGAATTCAAAAATTAGATAAGCTATAATTCCTAATACAAATACACGAACATCTCTACCGGTTACTTTTATTTTTAAATAGTTTGAAGAATTAGAGATGCTAATATATAAAAAAAGAGATGTTTTGTAATCTAAAAATTACATTTTATGAATAATAAAAATAGTAGGTCGTTTGTGTAAATCGATAGTCTCTTTTTTCCATGCCGCAATTCTCTTTGTTTTGATATATTCTGTTGGTAAGGTAATATCAGTTGCGATGCATAAATGGGTTTCTGGATGCAGCGTCTGTAATAGATCTTCTAGTAAGTTATTATTACGGTAAGGGGTTTCAATAAAAATTTGAGACTGGTTTTTTTCGAAAGAAGTTCGTTCTAGTGTTTTAAAACTGGTTCTTTTTTCGTCTTTGTCTATAGGTAAATAACCGTGAAATGTAAAACTTTGCCCATTCATTCCTGAAGCCATCATAGCTAAAAGAATCGAAGAAGGTCCTACTAACGGCACTACTTGTATGCCTTTTTCGTGTGCCAGTTTAACAATTACAGCGCCAGGATCTGCTACGCCAGGACATCCCGCTTCACTCATTAGACCAACATTTTTACCTTCTAATAAAGGTTGAATGAAATCTTGATGTTCTTTTACCTCGGTACGTTTATTCAAAACAAATAGAATTAACTCCGATTGTTTCTTATCAGGATGAACTTCCTTGATTGATTTACGTGCTGTTTTTTCGTTTTCAACGATATAATGGTCAATGAAGTCAATTGTTCTTTTTACGGTTTGTGGTAAAACATCCATTGGGTCACATTCTCCCATGGTTGTAGGGATTAAATATAGTTTTCCTAAAAGAGTAGCTGATTTCATTATAGAGTTGTTTATGTTTTTTAATCTGTATTATTCGACAAAAATACAGGATTAAATAGAGAGTGAGTTTTTTTTCGACAACAAAAAGTATAAGGATTGCTAATTTACGAGTGCTTGGCTATTAATTTATTAGCTATAATTTCGCATACTTCATCTAGCATACCGTACACGATTTCAAATCCGTTTGCCATTCCAAAATAAGGATCTGGAACATCTACGTTTTCGTTGGGATACACTTCATTTAAGATAATTTGTACTTTGGCGTGATGTTCTGGCTTGTCTGTAAGTTCGAGTACATCCCTATAGTTAGATGTATCCATAACATAGATATAATCATATTTATCAAAATCAGCTTCTTCGATTTGTCGGCCTTTTTGATTGGAAATATCTAGGTTGTTATTTTTTGCCGTAGCGATTGAACGGGCGTCAGGAGCGTGGCCAATGTGCCAAGAGCCTGTGCCTGCTGAGTCAACAGTAAATTTATTTGCGGGTAGTTTTGAAGCTAAAATACCTTCGGCCAAAGGTGACCGACAAATATTGCCCAAACAAACCATTAAAATTTTTACGGACATGTTGCGTTTATAGCGTTAATTTCTTATGAATATCTTCAACAAATTTCTTGAATTGTTTGTCAGTAGCCACCAGGTTGTCAACGGTTTTACAAGCATGTAATACAGTCGCGTGATCACGATCTCCAATTTGAGACCCGATATTTGCCAAAGAAGCTTTTGTAAATTTCTTAGCAAAGAACATAGCTAGCTGTCTTGCTTGAACCACATGTCTTTTCCTAGTTTTCGATTGTAAAGTTTCTAAATCCAATTGGAAATAGTCTGAAACTGTTTTCTGAATATAATCGATAGAAATTTCGCGTTTTACATTTTTAACAAATTTCTCAACAACGCTTTTTGCTAATTCGATCGTTACTTCTTTTTTATTGAAAGAAGATTGAGCGATTAAAGAGATTATAGCTCCTTCTAGTTCTCTAACATTCGATTTAATATTACTAGCTACATATTCAATAATTTCTTCCGGAATTTCAACACCATCTCGGTACAAGATGTTTTTCAAGATAGAAATTCTTGTTTCGTAATCCGGTTGATGCAATTCTGCTGATAGTCCCCATTTAAATCGGGACAATAAACGTTGTTCGATATCTTGCATGTCAACAGGTGCCTTATCAGAAGTAAGGATAACCTGTTTACCATTTTGATGCAAGTAATTGAAGATGTGGAAAAATACATCCTGAGTTCCTGATTTACCGGACAGGAATTGTACATCGTCAATAATTAAAACATCAATAAGCTGATAGAAATGTATAAAATCATTTCGGTTATTTTTCTTTACCGAGTCAATATATTGTTGGGTGAAAATTTCAGCTGAAATATATAAAACAGTTTTTTCAGGATATTTATCTTTAATTTCTACACCTATAGCATGTGCAAGATGTGTTTTACCTAATCCTACACCACCAAAAATCAATAGCGGATTAAATGATGTTCCGCCCGGTTTATTGGCAACTGCCATACCTGCTGAACGGGCTAGTCTGTTTGAGTCTCCTTCAAGGAAATTATCAAAACTATAGTTCGCATTCAGTTGAGATTCAATTTTTAAATTTCTAATTCCAGGAATTACAAAAGGATTCTTTAATTCAGGATCTAGATTTTTATAAGGAGCATCAATATTTTGCGGCTTCATAGGTGCCCTATTTGCACTTGGCAATTGTTCCGTAAACGGTTGTTTATTACCATGAGTGTTTTCCATCTTGATTTTATAAAGTAACTTTGCGTTTTTACCAAGTTCTTTAGTTAAGGCGACTTTTAATAATTTTACATAGTGTTCTTCTAACCATTCGTAGAAAAATTTACTTGGTACTTGAATGTATAATGCGTTATCGGTAAGTTCAACTGATTTAATAGGTTCAAACCAAGTTTTAAACGCTTGGTCTTGGATGTTGTCTTTAATAAAAGACAAACAGTTTTCCCATACTGATTGAGCAGTTTTGTTCATAAATTCTATGTAAATTATTTTATTTAGTAATCGTTGTCTGATTAAATAATGCTTAAAAAAGCACTGTTTTTCGGGGTAACAAATATGTGAACAATTTTCTGTAAAAAAAAATATTAAGGGGTTGATTATGTAGAATTATTGTTGTAAGTAGTATTTAGAAAGTAAAATAATATAAAAAAGTAAATAGATTTTAGTATGAAAGAACACGAATTTAACGTAAGAGTAAGGTATTCGGAAACGGATCAAATGGGAGTGGTTTATCACGGGAATTATGCCCAGTATTTTGAGATGGGACGCGTGGAATGGCTTAGAAACCTTGGGATTTCTTACAAATGGATGGAAGAAAATGGAATTATGCTTCCGGTGGTTTCCTTGAATATAAATTATAAAAAACCAGCTCGTTACGATGACCTTTTAAGAGTAAAAACTATATTTAAAAGTCAGACCTCTGTTAAGATTGAGTTTGATTATGAAATTTACAATGAGAAGGAAGAGTTGTTAACAATTGCCAACTCAATTTTAGTATTTGTGAACATGAAAACGGCTCGACCAACGGTTCCTCCTGAGTATGTAACAGAAAAGCTTTTGAAAATAAAAAACTGGTAGAATTTATATTTTATTATTCTTTAATTTTTATATCTATTTCAAATATAGAATTGAAAATGTCGAAAATCATTTCGGCATTTTTTTTTCGTGTTTTAATTTCGATTTTTCCATTTGGCAATCCAGTTTCTTGGTTCATCTCCATTTCTTGATTTACAATCTCGAGCTTTTTTTCTTTAATTACTCGCATGATTTTATTCATGTTTTTGTACTCAAATGAAATAAGATAATGGATATTTATCGTTTTTTCGATAATTACACTGCTTTCGAGTGTGAGTTGTGCGGTGGTTTTATAAGCAGAAATTAATCCGCCAACGCCTAGTTTAACGCCTCCAAAAACTCTAGCGACGACTACAAGTGTATTTGTAAGAGAAAATGACTGTATTTGACCATAAATAGGCATTCCTGCGCTATTGCTTGGTTCTCCATCATCGTTTGCTCGATAAGAAAGTGTTTCAGTGCCTATTTGGTACGCGTAACAAAAATGACCTGCATTGGGATGCTTTTTTCTCAAACCGTCAATAATGGTTCTTACTTCCTCTTCTGATTGAATGGGAAAGGCATATCCAAAAAACTTACTATTCTTTTCTTTGTACAGTATTTCTTCCGATTCAGATTCGATGGTATTGTAGGTGTCGTTAATTTCCAAAAGTATTTTCTAAATTAAATTTTTTGTAAATAAGTCTACTACATCTTCTTTGCCCACTTGTAAATTCCATATGTGAAGCCCTAATGATAGCGCAGCGTCAGTATTTTCCTTTTTATCATCTATGAATAGTGTGCGTTTTGCCTGTAAATCATGGTTGTTTAAAACATAGGTGTAAATGTCAGGATTTGGTTTTCTCATCTCTATTTCGAATGAGAAATACACTTTTTCAAAACATTTGTAAAAATCACCGTAAAAGGATGCGCCATTATTTTGTTCGAAAGTTTCGATATGAATGGCATCAGTGTTACTGAGTAAAAATAAGCGGTATTTTTTAGATAACATCTGTAGAAACTCCAATCGATACAAAGGGAAATCAAGCAAAACGGCATTCCAAGCTTTTAAGATTTCTTCAGAACTAGCGTTAGGAATGTGTTTTTTAATACCTCCAATAAAGTTTTCTCTGGATATTTGCCCCGTTTCATATTCTATGTTCAACTGGTTCAAATCGTCATTCCATTCGCTAAGACCTAATTTTTTAAGTCCGTCGATAGTAGCTTGTTTGTCTAAATTAATAAAGACATCTCCAAAATCAAATATAATTGCATTAATCATGGTTTCTGGTTATTGTAAGTTCATCATGGCCGATTAACTGTTTATTTAAATAAATCCCGTTTAGTATTGGAGCAGCTGTTCCTTCTTTAAAAAGGATGTTTCCTTTAAAAATTCGTGCTTCATCCCAGAGATTAGCATCAATGAAAGTTTGTATAGTTTGTCGGCCGCCTTCAATAATCACCGATTGAATTTGATGATTATATAAGACATCTGCCACTGGGCCAGCGATGTTTTTTTCAAAATCTAGGGTTTCAAATATAAGGTTTTCTTTATCGATATTCTTTTTTTCTTTCGAAAAAAGCAGCGTTTTAGTCTGATTATCAAATATGTTACAGCTTTTTTCTATTCGATTGTTTTGATCTAAAACGATTCGAGTAGGATTTTTTCCAGTCCAATCTCTCACATCTAATTTTGGATTGTCGTCAATAACGGTTTGTGTTCCCACAAGAATAGCCTGTTCTTCACTTCTCCATTTATGAACTAATTGCCTGGAATAGGTATTTGTGATCCAAACTGGTTTTTGTTCTGACTTTTCTTTCGGGGAAATGAAGCCGTCTTGACTTTCGGCCCACTTCAAAATGATATAAGGTCTTTTCTTTTGATGAAAAGTAAAAAATCGTTTGTTCAGCTCATAGCATTCCTTTTCAAGAATACCCACAGTTACATTTATTCCCGCTTCAACTAACTTTTTTATTCCATTTCCTGCCACTTTTACATTGGGGTCAACAGTTCCAATAACTACTTTTGGGATTTTATTTTTTACAATTAAATCAGAGCAAGGCGGTGTTTTTCCAAAATGACTACAGGGTTCTAAGCTCACGTAAATCGTAGCTTTTTGTAAAAGGGATTTATCTTTTACGGAATTTATCGCATTGACTTCGGCGTGCGGTTCTCCCGCTTTTTTATGCCAGCCTTCCCCAATAATTGTATCTTCATAAACAATTACACTGCCCACCATCGGATTGGGATAGGTTGTTCGTAAGCCGTTTTGGGCTAATTGGATGCATCTTCGTATGTATTTTTCATCTGTTTTCACCATGCAAAAGTAGTTATTTTTGAGCGGAGCCTAAAAAGTTTGGGATTAGTTTTGAAACTTCTAAATATAACAATAACAATTTCTATTTTTGTGTTTTTAGAAACAAGTAGTTACATAGCATGGAAAATTGGATTATTAGAAAGATCGAAAAAAGAGACAATGCAGCTGTTGCGCAGTTAATAAGAGCTGTTTTTGATGAGTTGAATATCCCAAAAGTAGGAACGGCATACGCAGATCCTTATTTAGATTTAATGTATGAGGAATACAACAAGCCACAATCCGTCTATTATGTTGTCGAGAAAGACGGGAAAGTTGTAGGTTCGGCGGGAATCGCTCCTTTGGAAAATGAAGCTGATACGATTTGTGAATTACAGAAGATGTATTTTTTACCAGAAACACGAGGTCAAGGAATAGGTGGTCAGCTAATGACTGAATGTCTGAAAAGTGCCAAAGGTTTTGGTTTCGAAAATTGTTATTTGGAAACGATGCCATTTATGCATGATGCTCAAAAGCTGTATAAAAAATCGGGTTTTGAATATATAGATGCGCCTATGGGAAGTACGGGACATGTTTCTTGTCCGGTATGGATGTTGAAGAAATTATAAATTGGGAATTATGAGTTCTAAATTCATAAAGCAATAAATACACCATGAAAATCAAAGAATATAGAAGTCAATTTATTCAAGTTCTGTCTCCAATTCACGGAGAAGGCGAAGCCGAAAGTTTTTTTTACCTGATACTGGAAGAAAAGCGTCAGCTACAAAGAATTGATCTGGCTCTGGATCCTGAGTTGGTTTTTTCGAATGAAGAAATCGTAGGTTGGAATTCTATCTTGGAACAATTGAAGTTAGAAATCCCAATTCAGTATTTGCTGGGGAAAACTAGTTTTTATGGATTGGACTTTGAAGTAAATGAAAAGGTATTGATTCCGAGGCCGGAAACTGAAGAGTTGGTGGAATGGATTGTTAAAGAAAATTCAAAGACCGAAGGACTTAAAGATTTAAAAATTTTGGACATTGGAACAGGAAGTGGATGTATTGCGATTTCATTGGCAAAAAATATTCCGAATGCAAAGGTGTACGCAATTGATGTTTCCGAAAATGCTTTGGCTACAGCCCAAAAAAACGCAACGCTCAACGAAGTTGATGTTACTTTTATCACTCAGAATATTCTGGAAACCGAGGATTTAGATCAGCAGTTTGACATTGTAGTTTCTAATCCTCCTTATGTTCGAAATTTAGAAAAACAGGAAATCAAGAAAAATGTCTTGGACAACGAACCGCATTTGGCACTTTTTGTGGAAGATGACGATGCCTTAATTTTTTATAGGAAAATAGCAGAATTGGCACAAAAAAACCTTTCGGAAAATGGTCGGCTTTTCTTCGAAATCAATCAATATTTAGGAAAAGAAATGGTCGAATTACTTACTGAAATGAATTTCAAAAACATTGAATTGCGAAAAGATATTTACGGCAATGATCGAATGATTCGAGGGACAATTTAAGATATTCAGCAATTTTTTTGGAGTCAACAAGAAACTTATCTTGTCATTCCGACGAAGGAGGAATCTCCGTTTCGTGAGCAGTTTGATAAGATTCCTCTTTTGTCGGGATGACAATTACGGTCTTCTAAAAGCAATCGATTAGTTTCCTTTTAGTGATACTTCATATCAGAAAACTTAAACTTTACTCGTATCGTAAAGCTTCAATCGGGTCTAGATAAGCTGCTCTAATCGCAGGATATAATCCAGAAACGATTGCTACCATGAAGCTGGTGAAAAAAGCAGCAAGAATTGCTCCCCAAGGAATGACAAATGCAAAACTTAAAGCAGTCGCAATCCCAAAACCTATTAATATTCCTAAAATTATCCCCACTATTCCGCCCATTTGACCAATGAGTAAGGTTTCTATAAAAAACTGAATGGCGACAGTGGATCTTTTGGCGCCTAATGCTTTTCTGACTCCTATTTCCCTGGTCCTTTCGGTAACAGATACAATCATGATATTCATCAAGGCAATAGAAGACCCTAAAACGGTAATAATTCCTATTAGCCAGGAAGCGAGGCCAAGGTATTTTGTGATACCAAGGATTCTATTGATAAGATCGTCACTACGTACAACCCCAAAATTATTATCTCTTACCGGACTTAATTTTCGAACATTACGCATTGTAATTACGGCGTGATCGATGGCTTGGTCTAATAATTCACTATTGGAAACCATGATGCTCATCGTGTAATTAATATTGGGTGCGGTAAATAAAGATCTTGCGACTTGTATGGGAATTAAAACTCTTAAATCTTGCTTATTGCCAAAAGTGGAACCTTTCTCTTTCAGGATACCAATGACTTTGAATCTTGCGCCACGTATCGAGATTGTTTTGTCAATAGGGTTAACGTCTTTAAGAAGTCCTTTGCCAAAATCAGAGCCTACGATACATACATAGTTGTTATTGTCTATGTCAAAACCTGTAAAATTTCGCCCTAAGCTTGTTTCTAAACCAGAATTAGTCATGAAGTATTCGTCAACACCCACAACAGCAATTTCGGGATCTGTTTTGGTGGCTTCATATTTTACTTCTGCAGTAGAAGTTGCTGTAAATGAAAGGGAAGTTTCTGTAAATGGAAAGTCATATTTATCTTTAAAATCGACTGCTTCGGGATAGGAGATAATAGGATTTATAATTTCACGTTCTTCTCCTCCTTGTCTTTGCGCTGTGTTTTCATATTGTTTGACATTAAAAGTGTTTGCACCCATAGAAGCAAAATCAGAAGAAATCGTATTTTCCAGAGCAGAAACTACGGTCAAAATCCCCACTAAAGCTGTAATTCCTATAGCGATAATTAATACGGTGAGTGAGGTACGCAATATTTGGGTTCTAATAGAGCCAAAAGCAATTCGTACATTTTCTTTGAATAAATTTAACATCATAGTTGTTTGACACGAAAATACAATTTTTGTTACAAGTTTGTTTTGGAAGGAGGATTATTTATTTTAAAAATAAGATATTTGCAAGCTGAATTTGCGAGTTGGGAGTTTAAAGATTGGGATTTTATGACCAATCGATTGAATGCCGAATCCTAAATAATAAATCTTAAATAAAAAATAATGGCATCAAAACCGAGCATCCCTAAAGGAACAAGAGATTTTTCACCTGCTGAGGTGGCAAAGCGTCAATATATCATCCAAATTATTAAAAGTAATTTTGAGAAATTTGGTTTTCAACCGATAGAAACACCATCGTTTGAAAATTCAGATACCTTGATGGGAAAATACGGAGAAGAAGGCGATCGTCTGATTTTTAAAATTTTAAACTCTGGAGATTATTTGGCGAAAGCCAATGCAGCACATTTAGAAAATAAAGACAGTACAAAGCTTACATCTAGTATTTCTGAAAAAGCCTTGCGATATGACTTGACGGTTCCATTTGCTCGTTATGTGGTACAACATCAAAATGATATCGAATTCCCGTTTAAAAGATACCAAATCCAACCAGTTTGGCGTGCTGACCGACCTCAGAAAGGACGTTTCAGAGAATTTTTTCAATGTGATGCTGATGTGGTTGGTTCGAAATCTTTATGGCAAGAAGTAGAGTTAGTTCAACTTTATGATACTGTTTTTACGGAATTAGGTTTGAAAGGAGCTACTATCAAAATTAACAACAGAAAAATATTATCTGGAATAGCTGAGGTTATCGGAGCCTCGGATAAATTGATTGACTTTACTGTTGCGCTTGATAAACTAGATAAGATAGGTGAGGATGGCGTAAAAAAGGAAATGATAGAAAAAGGAATTGGAGCTGCAGCGATCGAGAAAGTTCAGCCTCTTTTTAATTTTACGGGTTCCATTACAGAAAAAATCGAAAAACTAGCGCTGCTTTTAGCTACTTCAGAAGAAGGGATGAGAGGAGTTGAAGAATTGCGTTTCATTTGTGAAAACGTAATTAAACTAGGATTGTCATCAGCAATATTAGATCTTGATGTAACGCTTGCGCGTGGATTAAATTATTATACCGGAGCAATATTTGAAGTGGCTGCGCCAAAAGAAGTGGCTATGGGTTCCATCGGTGGTGGTGGTCGATATGATGACTTGACTGGAATTTTCGGATTAAAGAATATGAGTGGTGTTGGAATATCTTTCGGATTAGATCGCATTTATTTAGTTGTCGAAGAATTGAATCTTTTTCCAGAGACCGTAACGGCAACTTCTAAAGCGCTGTTTATTAATTACGGTGATGCCGAAGCATTTTATGCTTTACAGGCGATTCAAAAATTAAGAGGCGAAGGTGTAAAAGTAGAATTATATCCAGATAATGCAAAAATGGCAAAGCAGTTTCAACATGCTGACAAGAGAAATATTCCTTATGCGGTAATTGTAGGAGAACAAGAAATAGCTTCAAATTCTTTTTCGCTGAAGAACTTAATTAGCGGAGAGCAAGTTTTACTTGACTTTGAAGGTTTGAAAAAGGCATTGTTATAGATTTATTTTTAGGCATAAAAAAAGCTTTGTTGAAAAACAAAGCTTTTTTTGATATGAGGTAATCACGAATTAATAATTGTTTAGGAACCAGTCTTCTATTTGTTTTTAACAAATTAAAAATGCAATTCAGATTAGAACCAGTAACAAACATAAAGAAATTAAACCACTAAAGTCTTAAAAAAGTCTTAAAATTTATTTTAAAGTAAAAAAGATAGGGTATAATGTTCTTCATTGGAAATAGTTGGTATTTAAAAAAAAAGAATGACAATTTGACATTTAGTTAGAATTGGCAGTACTTTTGCAATCCAAAGAAAAGTATAAAAAATGAAGTTTAAGAATATTTTTAAAAATAAGGGTAATATGACTACTGAAAATACAGAAATCGATAAAGAGATGGATGAGGTAACATTAGATAACAATACGACTGAAGAGCAAATTGTTGCTGATGAGTTGAGTGTTGAAGAGCAATTGGCACAAGACTTAGCGAAAGAGAAAGATAAATATTTACGATTATTTGCAGAATTTGAAAATTATAAAAGACGAACTTCAAAAGAGCGTATTGAATTGTATAAAACAGCAAATCAAGAAGTGCTTTTAGCTATGCTGCCTGTTTTAGACGATTATGACAGAGCAATGGTTGAAATAAGTAAATCTGAGGACAAGTTGCTTTTAAAAGGAGTGGAACTTATTCATGAAAAATTAAAAAGCACCCTAGTTTCAAAAGGATTAGAGGTAGTCGAAGTTAAAGCGGGTGATGCATTTGATGCTGATTTTGCTGAAGCGATTACATTAATACCTGCACCTTCTGATAAGATGAAAGGGAAAATTGTTGATGTTCTTGAAAAAGGATATAAACTAGGAGATAAGATTATTAGATTTCCAAAAGTGGTTGTAGGACAGTAATGTGAACATGTATAGACATTTTTAAATGCTTCTATACTTTCATAAGAAAAAATAAAGATGAAAAAAGATTTTTACGAAGTATTAGGGATTTCAAAAGGTGCTGATGCAGCAGCGATAAAGAAAGCTTACAGAAAAAAAGCTATTGAGTATCATCCTGACAAAAACCCTGGAGACAAATCGGCAGAAGAAAAGTTTAAAATAGCTGCTGAAGCTTATGAAATTTTAAGCGATCCGAATAAAAAAGCAAAATACGACCAAATGGGTCATCGTGCATTTGATGGTTCTGGAGGTTTTGGCGGCGGCGGACATGCAGGAATGAACATGGACGATATTTTCAGCCAATTTGGTGATATTTTTGGTAGCGCCTTTGGTGGCGGTGGCGGATTTAGCAGCGGTGGCGGAGGTCAACGCAGAACTAAAGGAAGTAACTTACGAATCAAGGTCAAATTGACATTAGAAGAAATTGCTAATGGCGTTGAGAAAAAAGTAAAAGTAAAACGTAAAGTTCAAGCGCCAGGTGTTTCTTATAAAACATGTTCTACCTGTAATGGGCAAGGGCAAGTAATGCGTGTTACTAATACCATACTTGGAAGAATGCAATCAGCATCTACCTGTCCTACTTGTAATGGATCAGGTCAGATTTTAGATAAAAAACCGTCAGAAGCAGATTCTCAAGGGATGATTGTTGAAGACGAAACGGTTTCAATTAAAATTCCTGCGGGTGTAGTTGATGGGATGCAGTTAAAAGTTTCTAACAAAGGAAACGATGCGCCTGGAAACAGTATTCCTGGAGATTTAATTGTCGCTATCGAAGAATTAGAGCATGAATTTTTGAAACGTGAAGGAGAGAACTTGCACTACGATTTATACATTAGTTTTCCTGAAGCTATTCTTGGAGTTTCTAAAGATATCGAAGCCATTAACGGAAAAGTTAGAATTAAATTAGAAGAAGGAATTCAATCTGGTAAGATTCTTAGGCTTAAAGGAAAAGGTATTCCAAATATAAATGGCTATGCAAGTGGTGATTTATTGGTGCATGTAAATGTATGGACTCCGAAAACGATGAATAAAGAGCAAAAGTCATTTTTTGAAAATAATATCAATGACGAGCATTTTATTCCAAATCCTGAAAAATCAGATAAATCATTTTTCGAGAAAGTAAAAGATATGTTTTCTTAATTTTTATAAAGGTTAAAAATTAAAATAAGTTTCCCATCCTTGTGAAAATAAGGATGGGTTTTTTTTATGTAACAATTATATCAATTTCGTTACTAATTATTTACTTTTACACAAATTCAAATTTTAGCATGAGTACTCTACTTGAAGTCAATAAAGTCGTGAAGCAATATGGTGATTACGTGGCGCTTAACGAAGTTTCATTAACAGTTCCCAAAGGCAGTATTTACGGACTTTTAGGTCCAAATGGCGCCGGAAAAACATCCTTAATCCGAATAATAAACCAAATTACCTTACCTGATAGTGGTGAAATTATCCTTGAAGGTGAAAAACTGCAGCCAAAACACGTACAATACATCGGTTATCTTCCTGAAGAAAGAGGTTTATACACCAGTATGAAAGTGGGCGAGCAATGCTTGTATCTCGCTCAAATGAAGGGTTTGTCAAAAGCAGAAGCTAAAAAGCAATTGGAATATTGGTTTGATAGGTTAGGAATTCAAGGTTGGTGGAATAAAAAGATTCAAGAACTTTCTAAAGGAATGGCCCAGAAAATTCAGTTTGTCGTTTGTGTCTTGCATAAACCTAAATTGCTGATTTTTGACGAACCTTTTTCTGGTTTTGACCCTGTAAATGCTAATGTAATTAAAGACGAAATTCTGGCGCTCCGAGAGGATGGCGCTACAATTATATTTTCTACACATCGTATGGAAAGTGTAGAAGAATTGTGTGATCATATTGCTTTGATCCACAAATCAAATAAACTTATTGAAGGAAAGTTAGACGATGTCAAAAGACAATTTAAAAGCAATAGCTTCGAAGTAGGAATTGTATCCGACAACGTAGAAAAGTTGATGTATGATATCACTCAAAAATTTACGGTATCTCCAGCAAATTTTAAATCGCTTGGAAAAGAGTTAAAACTCGAAATTCAACTTGGGAATGCGATGCCAAATGAATTGTTACAGGTATTGACCCAAAGAGGACAAGTGACTCATTTTGTGGAAAAAATCCCAAGTGTAAATGATATTTTTATTCAAACGGTAAGCGAAAAGTAAATAATTTTTAATGCAATGTTTTTAGATTACTGAAACCTAAAAGCATCAATCATAAATCACAAATTGAAATGAGTATTATTTCATTAATCATAAAAAGAGAATTTGTTGCCAAAGTGCGTAATAAATCTTTTATAGTTATGACCTTTTTAAGTCCGCTGCTATTTGTAGCTATCGCCGCATTTGTAGGGTATTTAAGTTCGATGAAAGCGGAGACTAAACGAATTGCGATTCACGACGAATCCGGATTGTTTGTAGAAGAATTTATAGCGCAAAACAATTCGAAAAGTGAATTTAAATACCTGGATTTATCATTAATTGATTCGAAATTCCTCAAGGATAGTATCACAAATGAAAGTTATGAGGGTTTATTGTTAATTCCAAAATCGAATAATGTTGCTGATTTTGAAAGTAAAATACAATTTATATCGAATAGCAGTCCCAGTATTTCTTTTATCGAAAAGGTGCAGGATATTGTCGCTAACAAAATTACCAAAACGAATCTAGTAGAAGCAAACTTAGATACTTTGGCGATTAGAAATGCTCAATCAAAGGTTAATATCAGCTTGGCGAAAGCCTCAGGAGAGGAAAGTGTAAAAGGACTTAATGAAATAAAAATTGCCATTGGTGGTGGTTTTGGTTACTTAATTATGATGTTTATTATCATTTATGGTAATATGGTGATGCGTAGTGTGATCGAAGAAAAGACAAATCGTATTATCGAAATTATTATTTCATCGGTAAAGCCGTTTCAATTAATGATTGGTAAAATTATCGGAACCTCATTGGCTGGAATTCTTCAATTTTTTATATGGGCTATAATAGGACTGTCGCTAATGTTTGCCGCTTCAATATTTTTTGGAGTAAATGTGGGGCCAACAGCAAGAGTTTCTCCTGAATTAATGGAACAGGCACAACATGAATTGTCTGGGACTGTACAAATGTATATCAAAGAATTGTGGAACTTGCCTATTGCGAGTATGCTCATCGGTTTTGTAGTTTATTTCATTGGTGGATACTTTCTATACAGTTCTTTTTATGCCGCGATCGGTGCTGCTGTAGACAATCAAACGGATTCGCAACAATTTCTTCTGCCTATCATAATGCCTTTAATGCTGAGTGTTTATGTAGGGTTTTTTAGTGTAATGAATGATCCGCACGGTACTTTGGCCGTTGTATTTTCGATGATTCCGCTCACATCGCCTATAGTTATGTTGATGCGAATTCCGTTTGGCGTACCTTTGTGGCAAATTGCCATTTCCGTAACCTTGTTATTTGCGACATTCTTCTCAGTAGTTTGGTTTGCAGCAAAAATTTATCGTGTGGGAATCTTGATGTACGGAAAGAAACCTACCTGGAAAGAATTATACAAATGGCTTAAATATTAAAGTTTATTTGGTTGTTCGTTGCTTCGGTTATCCGAAACTTCAAAAACCAAATGCTAATAATTAAAAGATAAATGAGTAAAATATTAATTATAGAAGACGAAGCAGCTATTAGAAGAGTACTTTCAAAAATACTTTCTGAGGAGAGTGACACCTATCAGGTGGAAGATGCAGAAGATGGTATCGTAGGTTTTGAAAAAATAAAAAATAACGATTACGATCTTGTTTTGTGCGATATAAAAATGCCGAAAATGGACGGTGTTGAATTGCTAGAAGCTGTCAAAAAAATAAAACCAGAAATTCCAATTGTTATGATCTCGGGTCACGGTGATATGGAAACGGCAATTAATACAATGCGATTAGGTGCGTTTGATTATATATCAAAACCACCTGATTTAAACCGATTGTTGAATACAGTTAGAAACGCATTGGACAGAAAACAGCTTGTGGTTGAGAATAAGATTTTAAAGAAAAAAGTCAGTAAAAACTACGAGATGATTGGCGAAAGTGAAGCGATCAATCATATTAAGATAATGATTGATAAAGTAGCCGAAACTGAAGCTCGAGTCCTGATAACAGGGCCTAACGGAACTGGTAAAGAGTTAGTAGCACATCAATTACATGAAAAAAGTGAGCGTGCTAACTTTCCTTTAATCGAAGTGAATTGTGCAGCGATTCCATCTGAATTAATAGAGAGTGAATTGTTTGGTCATGTAAAAGGAGCATTTACATCAGCGGTAAAAGACCGCGCTGGTAAATTTGAAGCTGCCGATAAAGGAACTATTTTTCTGGATGAAATTGGAGATATGAGTCTTTCGGCTCAAGCCAAAGTATTGAGAGCGTTACAAGAAAGCGTGATTACAAGAGTAGGAGCAGATAAAGATATAAAGGTTGACGTTCGTGTAATGGCGGCTACAAATAAAGATTTGAAAGTCGAAATTGCCGAAGGCCGTTTCCGAGAAGATTTATACCATAGACTGGCAGTGATTTTGATCAAAGTTCCTTCGCTGAACGATAGACGCGAAGATATTCCGATGTTGATTTCTCATTTTGCTTCCAAAATTGCTTCCGAGCAAGGAAACGCAGTGAAGAAATTTTCTGGAGACGCTGTAAAGTTATTGCAGGCATACGATTGGACCGGAAATATACGAGAATTGCGCAATGTAGTAGAGCGTTTGATTATCCTTGGCGGAAGCGAGATTTCTGAAAATGATGTTAAGCTGTTCGCCAGTAAATAATATTGTAGTTAGATTTTAGATTCAAATTAGCCAATATAATATATAAAATGAAAAAACGGAATAAAGTAATTTTAATAGTAATATTCATTGCATTACTATTTTTTGGTTTTAAAATATTCCGATTTATACAAATAGATAATTGTTTAGATAAAAGTGGTTGTTGGAATTATGAAAGATGCGAATGTGAAAACAAATAATTTCTTTTAATTAAATCCTAAATCTAAAATCCTAAATTAAAATATGAAATTAAAGAAAATAAACGAAAAGTTACGTGAAGGATTAGTTGATAACGGTTTAACCGAAGCTAATACTTTACAAAAAGAAACTTTTTCTACTTTAAAAAGTGGTGCGGACTGTATTATTATTGCGCCAAAAGGAAGCGGTAAATCGACTACAATTGTTATCAATGTGATCCAGCAACTGGTTTGTGAGGGAGAACAATCACCTCGTGCTTTGATTATTGTAGAAGATAAAGCCAAGGTATTAGAAATGGAGGCTATCTTCGAGAAATTCGAAAGATATACTGATTTGGTTGTTTACGGAGTGCACGACAGAGGTGATATGGAATATGATAAAAACTATATTTCTGGAGGAGTTGATGTATTGATAGGAACACCAATTAAGTTGAACGAAATGTTTACCACGGCTGGTTTTAATGTAAACAGATTGAAAATGTTTATTATTGATGACACTGATCCTATTTTGAAATTGCGCCATGAAACTAAACTGATGCGCATGTCAAATAGCATTAATAAAACGCAACGCATTATATTCGCCGAACGACTTACGGAGCGAATAGAAAGTCTTGCTGACAAAATGATGATAGAGCCTTATTTATTCGAAATCGAAGAAGGTGAAGAAGAGAATGAGGAAGAAGAGGATACAAAATAATTTAAAAATAAAGTAAAATGGGATTAATGAAAGTGTTTTCAGGAAGCGAAATATTAGCAATGGCTTTAAAAGAAAAGATTGAAGCAGCAGGTGTTGATACGGTGATGAAAGATAATATTCAATCGGCTAGATTAGCGGGTTTTGGAAGTTCTGGTTCTGCTGTTGAGATTTTTATACAGGAAACTGATTTTGCAAAAGCAAATCCAATTATCGAAGAATTTAGGTTAAGTATTTAATAAAGAATAACTATTTTATAGATTTAAACCCTAGATGTCTTTTTTGATATCAGGGTTTTCTTTTTTAATGGTTGTATAAAAATAAAAAAAGAGAATGAAATATAAGATGCTGGTTTTAGACATGGACGATACCTTGTTGACTGACGACCATAAAATTTCGGATGAAAATAAGGAAATGATTGCTATAGCTCAGGCAAAAGGAGTTTATGTTATTTTAGCGTCTGGAAGACCAACTCCTGCAATGGCGGCTTATGCCAAGGAATTGAAAATGGATAATTCCTATATGATTTCTTATAATGGAGCGGTGATCACAGATTTAAAAGAAGAGAAAGTAATTTTCGAACAATCTCTGACTCAGGAAGAAATACATAAATTATATGACTACAGTATAAAAAGCAAAACCCATATCATTACTTATCTAGACGGTAAAGTGTTGAGTGAAACGAATTCAGAATACATCGATATTGAGTTGCATATTACAGGTTTATCACACAATAAAGTTTTGGATTTCAAAGGTGCTGTTACTTCATCGGCTGTCAAGTGCATTTTGCTTGAAGAGCCAAGTTACCTGAAAGAAGTAGAGAAAGACTTAAAACTAGCCATGCCTCATTTGAGCGTGAGTATGTCGAAGCCTTTTTTCCTGGAAGTGGCGCCAAATGGCATAGATAAAGCAGCAAGTATTAAAATATTGGCAGAGAAACTAGGTATTCACCAAAGCGAAATCATCGCAGTAGGGAACGCAGGAAATGATTTGACAATGATAGAATATGCTGGATTGGGTATTTGGGTCGATAACGTTACTCCTGAATTAAGAGATAGAGCTAATGTAATTGTCGCATCAAATAATGATCATGGAGTTGCTGAGGTTGTGCGAAGATTTATTTTGAATTAAGGTTTTTCCTCTAATTCAAATATCAGAGGTTTTTAAATTATACAGAAGCTTTCTGGAAATGATATGAAATGGAATCCGGATTGGCTTTTGCACTATATAATGACCGTTACGCATATGAAGGACGGATTGAATTTTATATTGATTCAACGGCTTCCATTAATGAAATCTCCTTAATAGAAAATCTCCGATAATTCATGTGAATTATCGGAGATTTTAGTTTTTTCCTTTTATTTCTTTTTAGGATCGTAAGTTACGGTATTAATATCAACAGTCATTTCAGCTAGACGCTTGGCTACATTTTCTGGTACCTCTTTTTGAAAGCGACCACCTAAAATGCTAGCTAAGAATCTTTCGATTTCTGCGTACATAGCCATGTTATTTACTGGTTTCGCAAATCCATGACCTTCATCATCGGCTAAAATGTAAGATACTTGCTTGCCTTTGTCTCGCAACGCAACCACAATTTGTTCTGCTTCGGCTTTTTTAACTCTAGGGTCGTTTGCTCCCTGAATAATCAGCAATGGTTTTACAATTTTGTCTGCGCTGAAAAGTGGGCTAGCATCATGAATTAATTTTTTACCAATTTCAGTGTTTGGGTCGCCAACCATTCCATATAAAAACGCTCTTCCGGCTTCCCAATAAGCGGGTATTGACTCTAATAATGTAAATATATTACTTGGCCCCACAATATCGACGCCACACGTATATAAGTCTGGAGTAAAAGCTAAGCCAGCCAAAGTAGCATAACCGCCATAACTTCCACCCATAATGGCAACCTTATCTTTGTTTGCAATACCGTTTGAAATTAAATATTTAGTTCCCCAAGTGACATCGTCTTGCATACGTTTCCCCCATTCTAAGTCTCCTGCGTTTAAGAATTTTTTTCCATAACCGCCGCTTGCTCTAAAATTGGGTTGTAAAACGGCATATCCTCTATTTGCCAAAAACTGAGCGATAGAATTATATCCCCAATTATCTCTTGGGCCTTTTGGTCCACCGTGGACTAGAATTACTGTTGGTAAATTTTTACTGTCTTTTCCTACGGGCAGTGTTAAATATCCTGTAATTTCTAGGCCGTCGCTACTTTTATAAGAAATAGGTTTCATAGGAGCTAAATACGCTTCCACTTTCTTTAAATCGGGTCTTGGAACATATTGCAGTAACAATTCTTTGGTTTCTGAATTAAAAAAATAGACTTCAGCAGCATATTTATCACCAGAGACGGATACTAAAAATTTCTTTTCATCATTAGTTTGACTTTGAAAACCAATCTCTCTTCCAGGAAATTTTGATTGTAAAAATTTATAACTTGCTTCCCGTTTTTTATTTTTCCAGACGTATTCTGTCTTGTCATCAGTATAAGATGTAGAAATTAATTCTCTAGTTACTTCGCTAACAGTTAGATTTCCAAAATCTACTCTGTTCTTTGGATCGCTCTCTATTTTTTTTAGTTTTAGAGTGCTTAAATCCATTAGAAAGAGGGTCGAAAGATCTAAGTCTCCTTTGTTAGTTACAAAGTAGGCTTGTTTATTATCTGGCGTCCAGCTGGCAATGTAAGCTTGCTCTGTTACTGTAGTTTCATAAATTGGAGTCAGTTTAGCTCCTTCTTTTTTAAAGAATGTGGTAGTTCCCTTTTGGTCAGTTTTAGAGAGCACTCTCAGGTTCTCATCCCAATCAAAGTCATAACCGGTAACTCTGTCTTTGTTCTCATACATTTTGGTAAGTTCAGCTGTCGAAATTTTAAGTTGATACAAATCATGCCAAGCTTTGTCTCTATCATTTAGTGAAACTATTATTATATCTGGATTTTTCTTGCTGACTAAATTTATTTGAGCTGTAATTTCTTTTAAAGGAGTAATATTTCTAGAGGTAGGAACGGAATTATTTTCTACTGTCTCCATTGGGTCAACTGCAAAAATATTTATATTTTCGTCGCCGTTTTCATCTTTTACATATAAAATGTATTTTCCGTCGTATGACCAAAAATAGCCACGCATCGGGCGTTTACTATCGGTAAGAGGGCGTGCTTTACTAAAAGGTTCGTCAAATTTTTTGACCCAAATATTCATTATTCCTTCGTATGCTTTCATAAATGAAATCCATTTTCCATCTGGGCTTAATTGTCCGCCAGCAATTTCGGGATTACCAAAAAATAATTCTCTATCTAAAATAGGAGTTGTAGGATTTGTTGCAGTTTGCGCAATTGTAGTACTAACTGAAATTAGGAATACAAATAGCCATAAGGATTGTTTTTTCATAGTTCAAATTTTAAAATGGTTAGTTATTACTGTTTAAGAAATAGATAGTATATTATTGTCTTGTTTCTATTGAGTACTTTGTAATCTTTCACTACAATTGCACAAATGTAAATGTAGTAAATTATGTAAACACTTGATTATTAATATTTAATATGACGTAAAATAGTTTTTACTGCTCAGTTTCCAATCAAATTTGTTAGAAATAGTAATGATTTTCTAATTTCTATGTGGGAAGGTTTTGGTCATTTAGATTAGAATAATGACTTAGTATTTATTCGAAATAGTTGCTTTGAAGTTATAATTAGGATTTACACTTTACATACCTTGGTTTTCTTCATAGCGATATTATGGATTTGAGCTCGATCCAAATGGAATGGCTATCAAACTATAATCGGAATTTGGCGCGATCACATTACGCCAGATTTAAGAGATAAATGGATTGTTATTGTCGCTTTAAATAATGATTATGGAGTTGTAGGTAGTGAAGGAATTTATTTTGAATTAGAGGTTTTATTTCTTTTTCTTAGGTGGTTTGCAAGTTTTACAAAAGTCAGGATAGTTCTGAATTTGTTTGGAGACTTCGGTGTGGAGGGCGGTAAGTTTTGCTGTTTCAAGACCCAAATTAGTGCTTTTTGCAGCCGTGGCATGCTCTTCGGTATATTGTTTTTGTATTTGGTCGTAAATAACTTTTAAAAAGCTAACATCAGAAAAAGTTCCTTTTTGCTCGTAGATTTCTTTGCGTAGTTTACGAGCATACAGTTCAGATAAATCAAATTCATAGCGTGCAAAATCCAGCAGTTTGTTGGCCGTGAGTGCATCTGGAGCAATTAGATATGCTGCGTCTCTTTGAAACGAGCAATTTACTTTGGAGTTAAAGTTTTTAGTAAACATAAACTCTACATTACTCATCATAAATGCAAAATCAAGGCTTGAAGCGGTGTTAATGCTAGTGACAGTAACTTCACTTCCAATTTGTGTAGCGTTTGACTGAAAATCGGATAACTGCAGTTGATAGGTACCGTCCCATTCAATAGCATTCTGTGCATTTGAGATTACTACTTGGAAAAACAGAAAAAATACGATGGCTATTTTCATTTGTATGTTACGATTTAGGGATGCTCTTTTTTACTTTTTTCAAACTCAATAAATTCAAAGGATTAATCCCTAAGCCAGTGACTTCCTTTCTGGTGAATCTGGCTACTTTGTCATAAAACAAAGGAATTATTGGTGCTTGATCAATTATAATTTTGTCCATCTTTTGATACAAAACAAATCGTTTTTCATCATCGGTTTCTTTAAAAGCCTGTTCGTATAAACGATCGAATTCCGCATTTTTAAAATGGGTATAATTGGGCCCATTTGGAGAGAAATTATTACTGTAAAATAGCGATAAATAATTCTCAGCATCAGGATAATCAGCAATCCAGCTCGCTCTGAAAAAAGAAACTTTTCCCGTAGATATAGCTTGACGCAACGTAGAAGGCGGACTGATATCAACCTGAACATCTAAACCTATTTTTTGCCATTCCCTTTGTAAAAACTCTCCAATATCTACATAAGAAGCGTTCGTACTCAATTGAATTACGGGTTTCTTATCACCCGTAGCTTTCTTGTACTCATTTACTAATTTTTTCGCCTTCTCGATATCGTAAGTGTATCCTTTGGCATTATTAAAACTAGGTAATCCTGCTGGAATAATTCCGTTTACTGCCGGTGTTCCCATATTATTTCGCAAATAAGTAATCATTTTCTGGCGGTCAAAACCGTAATTCATTGCTTGACGAATGCGTAAGTCTAAAACTGCTTTGTCAGTACCATCCATTCTAAAACCAAGGTATTCCGTATTAAGATAAGGCCCAGTTATAAGGTTGATTTCATTTTTATATTTGGGTTGCAATTCTCCTTTTTGAGTCAAAATATCATCTTTATAAGAAGGATCCAGCCCTGAAGTAAAATCTAATTTCCCTTGTATGAATTGTAGAAAGCCACTTTGCTTGTCTGGTAAAAAAGTAATAGCAACAGCTTCGAGATATGGCAACGCATTACCATCTTCGTCTTTTTCATAGAATAAAGGATTTTTTCGCAAGACCAGTTTTACGTTTTCTTCCCATAATTTCATTTGGAAAGGGCCAGTTCCTATTGGGTTTGAACGAAAATCACTTCCATAATGGGAAACTACTTCTTTTGGTACAACTGAGGCATATTTCATGGTCATTAAACCCAGGAAAGCAGGAAAAGGTTTTATGAGTTTGATTTCAAAAATGCTATCGTTTTGCGCTTTGAAGCTTTCTACGTTTTGTAAAACCCAACCACCGGGAGAAGCGACTTTTTCGTCTAATAATCTGTTTAAGCTGTATTCAAAATCGGAGGCGGTTACAGTTCTGGTGCTGTCTTTACCAAATAAGACGTGTTTTTGGAAATAGATGTCTTTTCGCAACGTAAAAGTATAGGTTTTTGCATCGGACGAAATAGTCCAGGTTTTGGCAATATCGGGCTGAATATTTAAGCTGTCATCTAGTTGTAGTAAACCGTTAAAAATGTGGTTGCAAGCCCAGATATTCGATTGCACTTTTGAGAAAGCAGGGTCAAGAGAAGTGATATTAGAACTTTCATTGTATCGAAAAACAAGATGATGTTTATTTTCTGCACTGTCTTTTCCACAGGAAACAAATGTTAATACAATACAAAGCGTTGATATATAGTGAATTATTGATTTCATTTTAAAGAATATTGTACGTAAATTTGCAAACTCTTTTTACAAAGATGTAAATATAATAAGTTACTACTAAAAACGTAGTTTATCCCTATGGAAAACAGAAAAAAAGTTGCCTTTTATACGCTTGGATGCAAACTGAATTTTTCAGAAACTTCTACGATTGCAAGAAGTTTTGAAGACGAAGGTTTTGATCGTGTAGATTTTGAAGAAGTCGCTGATATGTATGTAATCAATACATGCTCCGTTACTGAAAATGCCGACAAGCAATTCAAGCAAGTGGTTAAGAAAGCAATGAAACTTAATGATAAAGCTTTTGTAGCCGCTGTGGGTTGTTATGCACAGTTAAAACCAGAAGAATTAGCTGCAGTTGATGGAGTTGATTTAGTTCTGGGAGCTACTGAAAAATTTAAAATTACCGATTACATCAATGATTTGTCCAAAAATGATTTTGGGGAAGTACATTCTTGTGAGATCGCCGATGCTGATTTCTATGTGGGAAGTTACTCGATAGGTGACAGAACCCGAGCTTTCTTGAAAGTGCAAGATGGTTGTGATTACAAATGTACCTATTGCACGATTCCACTTGCTAGAGGAATTTCTAGAAGTGATGAATTAAACAATGTTTTGAAAAATGCTTACGAGATTTCGCAGCAAAATATCAAGGAAATTGTCCTTACAGGTGTGAATATTGGAGATTACGGAAAAGGGGAATTTGGAAACAAAAAGCACGAACATACTTTCTTAGAATTAGTTCAGGAATTAGACAAAGTAGAAGGGATTGAGCGTTTACGAATTTCATCTATAGAGCCTAATTTATTGAAAAATGAAACTATTGAATTTGTTTCGAAAAGCAGAACTTTTGTACCGCATTTTCATATACCATTGCAGTCTGGAAGTAATGATATTTTGAAATTGATGAAACGTCGTTACCAGCGTGAAATATATACTGAGAGAGTAAATAAAATTAGAGAAGTAATGCCTCATGCCTGTATTGGTGTGGACGTGATTGTTGGATTCCCTGGTGAAACTGATGAACATTTCTTAGAAACGTATCGTTACTTGAATGAAATGGATATTTCTTATTTGCATGTTTTCAAGTATTCTGAACGGGATAATACAGAAGCTGCAGATATGGATGGTGTTGTACCTGAGAATGTCCGTGTGAAAAGAAGTAAAATGATGCGTGGATTATCGGTAAAAAAACGTCGCGCTTTTTATGAAAGTCAGTTGGGAAGTACTAGAACAGTTCTTTTCGAAAGTGAAAATAAAGAAGGATATATTCATGGTTTTACGGAGAACTACGTGAAAGTAAAAACACCATGGAATCCAGAATTGGTAAATACTTTGCATGAAATTAATTTGACTACAATTGACACTGATGGTAGTGTTAGAATGGAATTTGTAGCGGTTGAGGTGTAAGAATAGCAAGATAATTTAAATTATTAAACCATTAAGGGATTAAGAAAATTAAGGGTAAACTTAATGAAATCAATCTCTTAATGGTTTTTTTTAGTGATGATTTCTCATCAGTCTTTCGACAAGTATTATGGATTTGTTGACCAGATCCCTGATTCTTTAATAAATACGCGTCGGTTTAATTTTAACTGAGCGATGATTAATTCAGCTACATCTTCTGCTTGCATTACATTTTCAGGATTACCGTCAGTTAATTTTAAGTCTTTGGCCATATCAGTAGCTACGGTACTTGGCGTTAAAGCGGTTACACGAATGTTGTGTTTTCTAACTTCTTGCATCAGGGATTCTGTTAGTCCCAGTACGGCAAATTTAGAAGCACTGTATGCGCTAGTCGATGCATTTCCTTTTAATCCTGCAGTCGAAGAAATGTTAATGATATCTCCAGTTTGTCTTTCGATCATATTAGGTAATACTGCACGAGTTGTATAATAAGTTCCCATTAAGTTTACCTGAATGATACGCTCCCAAGCTGTAGGTTCCATTTCTAAAATTTTTCCAAAAGCTGCAATTCCGGCATTATTGATTAATATGTCAATCGTTTTAAATTTATCTAACGCTGCTGCCACTGCTGTATTTACTGAAGAAATATCAGAAACATCAGCGGTAAGCGTCAATGATTTTGCTCCAAGATTATTAACTTCTTTAGCTACCTCGTCTAAATCAGATTGCGTACGAGCAACTAAAATTACATTTACACCTTCTTTAGCCA
Source organism: Flavobacterium sp. XN-5 (assembly GCF_008033395.2). Classification (NCBI taxonomy): domain Bacteria; kingdom Pseudomonadati; phylum Bacteroidota; class Flavobacteriia; order Flavobacteriales; family Flavobacteriaceae; genus Flavobacterium; species Flavobacterium sp. XN-5. The sequence goes on along the minus strand of NZ_VOGZ02000001.1, from coordinate 83,574 downwards.
ATGCAATTGCGATTGCTTTTCCTATTCCTTTTCCGGCACCTGTAATTAGCGCATTTTTATTTTTTAAGTCAGTCATTGTGTTCAATTTTTATTTAGTATCAGCAAAGTTAAGGCTTTGTATTTTTTTATTGGCAGAACATAAAGTAAATAAAAGTTAATTTCCGCTGGCTTCTAATATTGGAATTAGATAAACATTTCAAATAATTATGTAACACTTTGGCTTCTCAAATTGGTGATGTTTGTAGTATAAAATAATAACTATGAAAAAAACAGCCCTTCTTTTGAATATTATTGTCATGATTCTTTTAGTATCATGCAAGCAACAAGGTGATGTGGAAAATAATGATAGCGTAGATAGGGAACCAGCTATCAAACGTCAAGAGCCTAAAAATGTATCTTATCGAATTGAAAACACCAAACAATGGCTAGCGGCTAATACTGACAATTCTAAAGCACTTAATATTGCATACGCTGTAAATCGTACAGATGCTACTAATTTAAAATTGATGGATTCAATTATAGTTCCAGAGGACGTGAGCGGAGATGTAGAATTTTATCTTCCATTTCCATTAACTGTTCCCTACTTAAAGGACATAAAGAAAATCGTATTTTTCTCGTATCCTACGCAAACATTTGCCGCTTATGAAAAAGGACAATTAGTTTACTCTGGGCCTACAAACATGGGGAGAGAGAAAGACCAAACTCCAAGAGGGCTGTCTTTTACAAACTGGAAAGCAGAGGAAACTACAAGTACCTTTAATGATGAATGGGAACTGCGTTGGAATTTTAATATAGAAAATAAACTAGGTGTAGGATGGCATCAGTATGAATTACCAGGGTATCCGGCTTCTCATTCTTGTCTAAGACTGCAGGAGAAGGATGCTAAATTTATGTATAAATGGGCCGATGAATGGCAATTGGCAGATTCAGAGACGGTTAAGGTAAAAGGAACTCCTGTGATTGTTTTTGGTAATTATGATTTTAGTGCGCCAAAACCATGGTTGCAATTAACTGTAAATTCAAAAGGTTTAGATATTTCAGAAAACGAAATTAAGGAACAGACAATGCCGTTCTTAACCGATATCCTAAAAGAACAAAAGAACAGACAAAAAGTTCAGACGGCTAAAATATAATCATCACCTTGTTCTTTTCTATCGAAGGTCGAGACTTAGTTTGTAAATAGTGCTTTCTAAAGTATCTGTGTCTTTGTCCTCGCAAAGTAGAAACTGAACTTGATCCTCGTTTTTTGAAAATACAGTTAGCCCTTCAAATTTATTTGTGGGGCTAATTTTTTTGGTAAAATCTATTTTCATGGACTCTAGGTCAATTCGGCCAATAATACTTCCCAAGACTTCGCCATCGTCATACGTAGAAGTAGTGTTTTCGGCTGTAGCCAAGAAATAAATTTTGTTGTCAACTAAAATTGCATCGGTAAAACTAGTTCGTACTCCTTTTATTTTGGGGAGCTTGTAATCATTAGAAAGAAGACTAAATTCTTCGTTTAGTTTCTTTGCATGTAAAGTAAAAACAACATTTTTATTGCTGCTGCCATTTCCGCGATTAAAGAAATACCAGTTTTCGCCATTATAGATGGCACCCTCTAAATTAAAATCTTTTGGATTTATATATCCAAAACTCTGCATTACCGCATATAAATCAACCAGATTATTTGTCGTTGATTTTTTTCTAGTTTTTAAATCAAATTCGATCATCGCGTTTCTTTTTTCAGTGGAGCCCGAGCCAAATATGTAAAGCGTATCTTCAAAATGAGTTAGCGATTCAAAGTCAGGCTTATCCTTTTTAGGGATGTTTTGACTTGGGTTTTCCAAAAGAGGATGTTTATTAAAGCTGGTATTGGTAATGTTGTATTCATATAAAAAGCCACTGTTGTCTCCGATTAAGTAGATGAAATTGTCTTGAAAGAAAAGCCCTGATGCAGAACCAATACCGATTATTGTTGTAAATAATTCTAATGTAAATTTTTTCATAATTTGTTGTTGAAACCGAAAAGCCCTAGCCCAGATAGCAGTGAAAATCCTATTGTGGCAGTCGCAAGACTTGGGGACGACACAATAGGTTGTAGCGGATAGCTGGAAAAAGCTCCAAAAAACCATCAAGATTAATCCTGATTATTTGTTATATTTGAGAAAGTAAAGATAAAAAAATCCCTATGAAATCAATTAATCCTGAAGATTTTAAAGTAATAAACAAGATAGAGTTGTCCAAACTTCCAACTAATTTAAATATTGGTGCGAGTGATGATAAGAAAGAGGATAAATTAGATGATGTCCGCGAAAAACTGAGTGATTTGCAGGACACCATGTATGCCCATAACCGGTATGGAGTTTTGATTTGTCTACAAGGAATGGATACTTCGGGCAAGGATAGCTTGATTCGGGAAGTTTTTAAGGAATTCAATTCACGCGGAGTTGTGGTCCATAGTTTTAAAACACCAAACTCGACTGAGCTTGAACACGATTATTTGTGGCGCCATTATTTGGCTTTGCCCGAGAAAGGAAAATTTGCCGTTTTTAACAGAACCCATTATGAGAATGTATTGGTAACTCGGGTGCATCCTGAATATATTCTAAATGAGAATTTACCTGGAATTGAAGATGTTTCATCGATTACAGAGCGTTTTTGGGAAAACAGAATGGATCAAATCAAGAATTTTGAGAAACACATTACTCAAAACGGAACCATTGTGTTGAAATTCTTTTTACACATGAGTAAAGAGGAGCAAAGACAACGCTTGTTGCGCCGATTAGAAGAAAAAAAGCACAATTGGAAATTCTCAGTTGGCGATTTAAAGGAAAGGGGGCGTTGGGATGATTATATGCATTGTTATGAAGAAGCGATAAACAATACCTCTTCGGATTATGCTCCTTGGTATGTAGTTCCTGCCGATGATAAAGACATGTGTCGTTATATTATCGCTAAAATTATTTGGGAAGAAATGCAGAAATATACTGGTATTCAAGAACCCGAAATGGAAGAGAAGCTTCAGGAGAATATAGAAATGTATAAAGATATTTTAGCCAAAGAATAATAAAAAATGCTCTGGAATCCAGAGCATTTTTTTTAACTAATTCTACGCGTTATTATAGTTTAAAACCATAAGCTAGACGCACAGCTGCTTGCCCGATACCTTTTCCAGTTGTTCCGTCATTATTCAATTTTGGGAAATCTGAATAGTGCTCGTAACGCACTGAAATGTCAACATATTTTGTAGCGTATCCAATACTTGGCGCTAATAATAAAGAGGTTTTGTTGTAACCGTTTGTTACGGCAAATGCAGCACCAGCTTCTCCCATTAAATAAAACTCATCATTCCATACGAAAGCTTTAAAACCTGCTTTAGCTGGAATAAAATCTAGATCTTTTCCAGTAGTTTGACCTGGAAAAGCATCCGCTTCGCTTACAAAAAGATTTGTAAAACCTGTTGTTAAAGTAAGAGAATATCTTTTAGTCAAATCATATTGCAATCTTGCGTCAGCTCCTAGAGCTAATTTATATGGATCGTTTACCGCGTATCCTGCATTTAAACCTACTCCTAAACGGAATCCTTGATCGTAATTTGTTGCTGGATTGTCTTGTGCAGATGTTGTATTCGAGAAAAAAGCAGAAATTGCTAGTACAAGTAGTGTTTTAATTTTTGTTGTCGTTTTCATAAATTTGGGTTTTAATATTAATTTTTTTTACACCATCAATGTAATTACTATCCCACTGATGACTGGGACAAATGTATAACGACGGTGCTACCGAAAAGTTATAGAATTATTTGATTTTCTTATATAATTCGGGAGTCCGGACAAATATCTTTAAAAAAGTGAGCTTATTAATAGAATAAAATAGACACAATCGAAAGCTTCTAATTATCTTTGGCGTTAAAAAAAAGTAAAGTGAATTTTTCGAAATATACTCAGGAGTTTTCTTATAACTTGAGATTAGCCTATCCAATCATTTTAGGGATGCTTGGACACACAATCGTTGGAATCGTAGATAATATTATGGTGGGGAAACTAGGGCCAACAGAATTAGCAGCAGTTTCCTTGGGGAATAGTTTTGTTTTTATAGCCATGTCACTAGGTATTGGTTTTTCTACGGCCATAACTCCACTGGCCGCAGAGGCTGATGGAAAGAGTAATATTGAAGAAGGTAGAAGTGTATTGCATCACGGATTATTTTTGTGCACGATTTTAGGGATGACATTGTTTTTGATAATATTCTTTTTTAAACCTTTAATCGCATTCATGGGGCAACCTGATATTGTGGTAGAAATGGCAAAACCGTATCTCGACATCGTTGCTTTTTCACTCGTTCCGCTTATTATTTTCCAAGGTTACAAGCAATTTGCTGATGGAAAATCAGAAACGAAGTATTCCATGTGGGCCACTATCATGGGGAATGTTATTAATGTGGTTATAAATTATTTGTTGATTTATGGAATTTGGTTTTTTCCAAAAATGGGAATTGTGGGTGCAGCAATTGGTACTATTGTCTCTCGTATTGCGATGGTATTTTTTATGCATTACATTATGATTAGAAACCCAAAATTTCATGCCTACTTTGAAAATTTCAGTTTAAAAGAAATTAAGAAAAAAATGCTTAATAAGATTATCAACTTAGGTTTTCCTTCGGCGATGCAAATGTTTTTTGAGGTAGCTTTGTTTACTGGAGCAATCTGGCTTTCAGGAATTTTAGGAACCACGAGTCAGGCTGCAAATCAGATTGCACTGAGTTTAGCTTCTTTGACATTTATGTTTGCGATGGGTTTGAGTGTGGCCGTAACCATCAGAGTAGGGAACCAGAAAGGACTTATGGATTATGTGAAAATGCAACTTGTGGCGAGATCAATATTTTTATTGGCTATAATTCTTGAAACTTTATTTGCTATTATTTTTATAGTTTTCCACAAATATTTACCGCAAATATTTGTCGATGTAAATGATGTAGAGCATATAGTAGCAACCAAGGAAGTTATTTTAATCGCCTCCCAATTGTTATTTGTAGCAGCGTTTTTTCAAATTTCTGACGGAATTCAGGTTGTTGTTCTAGGCGCTTTAAGGGGCTTGCAGGACGTGAAAGTACCAATGTATATTACTTTTGTCGCCTATTGGGTTGTTGGTTTTCCAATATCAATTTATTTAGGATTGTATACTGATTTGAAAGCTATTGGAATATGGATAGGATTATTGGTAGGATTATCTTTTGCCGCTTTATTTTTGTATATTCGCTTTTCTCGATTAACAAAAAAGTTAATCTTAGAGAAAGCTATACAGTAATGTTATCCTAACATTATTACTTCTAATTCGTTTGTTGTTCTTAATTTGAGCAATAGACATTCTAATTTGAAATACATGATAATACTTATTATTCTAGGCATAATCTTAGTGATTATGAGCTTTACTTTGAAAGCTGATCAAAATCCACTTTCTAAATTTTCAGGTCTATTTAAAATCATCGGGATTTTATTAATTGTATTAGGTATATTCTCTTCGGCATTTAAGCAAATTGATGCAGGTACAGTAGGTGTGAAGTCACTTTATGGAAATGTAGAACCAGGTATTCTTGAAAGTGGTCTGAATGTGATAAATCCACTTTTGGATGTAACCACTTTTGATATTAGAACTCAAAACTACACCATGTCTTCTACGCAGTCTGAAGGTGATATTGAAGGTGATGATGCGATTCGTGTATTATCAAATGACGGGCTTGAGGTGATTATTGATTTAACTGTTTTATACCGTGTATCGGCTGCAGATGCTCCAACCATTTTAAAAGAAATAGGGGTGAGTTATAAGGATAAAATAGTGCGACCTGTTACAAGTACACGTATTCGTGATAATGCAGTTTATTATGATGCTGTAGCTTTATATTCTACTAAAAGAGTGGAGTTTCAAAATCGTATTTTTAAAACTATTGAAGCTGATTTTAAATTAAGAGGTTTGATTTTAGAACAATTATTAATTCGAAATATTAATCTTCCAGCTTCAGTAAAAGCATCCATAGAAAGTAAAATTAATGCGGAACAAGATGCGCAAAAAATGACTTTCGTACTTCAAAAGGAAAAACAAGAAGCAGAACGTAAAAGAGTAGAGGCACAAGGTATTGCTGATTATCAAAGAATTATTGGTATTGGATTATCAGCGAAACAATTGCAATATGAATCGATAAAAGCACAAAAAGAACTGGCTGCATCACCAAACACAAAAATTATTTTTATGGATGGTAAAGGAAGTTCTTCAATCATTCTTTCTGATAAATAGATTATATTTGCTGCCATGATTATTGATTTAATCGTGGCAATGAATTTAGCAATTAATGAATTAACATTTAAAAATGGAATTACCAAAATTTTTATTAGGCGATAACACTGATTTTCAAGAAGATATTTTTATTATTCACCTGGATTACCCAAGATTTATCATCAATCTAAAAGATGATGAGGTTGAATTTATTGAAGAGGCCGAAGATCTTGATGAAGGGGAATTAAATGCCGAAATGGAAGGGCTAATAGTTTTGGCTAACGAATTCTATGATAGAGAAATGGAACGTTACGAGAAAGAATAACCTTTTACAATACAATTGTTTTAAAGGAAAACTAGATGAGCTTTCAAGTAGGTTTATCCTTCAAAATACTTTTCTAATAATAATTTAGCGGCTGCAAATGGTGAAATTTCACCATTTTGCACCGCTTTTTTATTTGATTCCAATAAGGTTTGAATTTCGGAATTATTATAAAAATTAAGTTTCAGTTGTTCGTTTATGGTTTCAAGCATCCAATATTCGTTTTGCTCGGAACGTTTTACATTAAAATAATCATTGCTTTGTGTGAGTTCGACAAAATTAGAAATCGTTTCCCAAACATCAGGAATTCCGTCTTGGGTTATGGCACTGCAAGTGGCTGTTGTGGGAATCCAGCCTGACCTTTTTGCTGGAAATAAATGCAACGCTCTGTTGAATTCCGTTTTTGCTAGTTTTGCTTTTCGAATGTTATCACCGTCGGCTTTATTGATAACAATCGCATCAGCCATTTCCATAATGCCGCGTTTAATTCCTTGTAATTCATCACCCGCTCCAGCAATTTTTAATAGCAAAAAGAAATCGACCATACTGTGAACTGCAGTTTCACTCTGACCAACACCGACTGTTTCTATAATAATTGTATCAAATCCGCAAGCTTCACAAATTGTAATTGTCTCTCGTGTTTTTCGGGCAACACCTCCTAATGTGTCTCCAGAAGCTGAAGGGCGAATGTAGGCGTTCTCGTCTTTGACTAATTCCTCCATGCGGGTTTTGTCTCCTAGAATGCTTCCGTGAGAAATCGTACTGCTAGGATCAACAGCCAGAACTGCTACTTTTTTTCCTAATCCCGTTAAATGTTTACCAAAAGCTTCGATAAAGGTGCTTTTTCCAACGCCAGGAACGCCGGTTATTCCTATTCTAACTGATTTGTTCGCGTGTGGCAGGCAGGCTTTTATAACAGCATTCGCTTTGTGTAAATGATCTGGATTTGTGCTTTCGACTAAAGTAATGGCCCGACTTAAAGCAGTTATGTTGCCTGATAAAATTCCCTTAACCAGTTCTTCAGACGAAGGTTGTGCTTTCCTGAATTTTTGAATATTTTTTACAACAGATGCACTAAAAATTTCTGGTTGTGAAATTCCAGCTTTCTCGTTAAGGGCGGTATGTTTTATTTTTTTGTTTTCCAAAGTTTACAATCATTTTAGTAAAATTAGTACTTAAACATGGATTATTAGAATTTTATGCCCTTTTTAAAGATAATAATTCGTCAATTTTGAATGAATTTGTAAAATGTAAAAATACTTGATTACATTTTATAATATTTAGATCACTACAAAGTGATATTAGTAAATTAGTCAATATATTTGCTGTATTATGATTAACTTACTACTTATCTTTTTTTATCTAGCTCTTGGAGTTGTCTTGCAACGAGTAAAGAGGTTCCCGACTAACAGTTATAAGTTATTAAACAAGATTGTAATTTATTATTGTCTTCCAGCATTGGCATTATATTACATCCCTAAAATTCATTGGAATAATCAGTTGTTATATCCTATTGGGGTGGCATGGATTGGTTTTGCGACTTCGTTTCTGTTATTTCGATTTTTAGGAAATAAATATGGTTGGTCAAAAAAACTTACAGGTTGTTTGATTATTACAGCTGGTCTAGGAAACACCTCCTTTTTAGGATTTCCCATTATTGAAGCACTATATGGTCAAGAAGGAATGAAAACGGCCATATTAGTAGATCAACCTGGAACTTTTGTAGTTCTTTCTACCTTAGGAATTTTAGTAGCCACTTTGTATTCTAAGGGTGAGGCAAATGGATTTCAGATTTGTAAAAAGATAATGTTATTTCCGCCTTTTGTCACTTTTATTGTAGCCTGTTTGATGAACGTATTTAATTTTGATTTCCATGAATGGATACAGTTAATGTTGCAAAAAATAGGAAGCGCAGTTACTCCATTAGCATTAATTTCTGTAGGCTTGCAGTTGCGTTTTGAAAGCAGAAGTCAACATTGGCGTTTTTTAGGCCTCGGACTTCTATATAAATTACTTTTGATGCCGTTCCTAATCTATGTGTTGTATGTTGTTCTTTTAAATCAAAATTCTAAAATGGTCGAAGTCGCCATAATGGAATCAGCAATGGCTCCGATGATCGCTGCGAGTATACTCGCTACTGCATATGGATTAAAACCTCGTTTAAGCAGTATGATGATTGGTTTTGGTATCCCTATTTCTTTCGTGACCTTAGCATTTTGGTATTTAGTGCTTCACTTTATCTAAATTATTTATTCTTTTTTTATCCCAATATGAATACGATTTCTAATTCTGATTTAAAATCAGACAATCCTGCCTTAGTTCAAAAAACTGTTTATTCAGTTCTGTTTTCTATTGCTTTTGCTCATTTGATAAATGATTTATTGCAGTCGGTGATTCCATCTGTTTACCCAATTCTTAAAGAAAATTTTGATTTGAGTTTTACCCAGATCGGCTTAATTACCTTCGTTTACCAGCTTACAGCCTCAATACTGCAGCCGTTTATTGGATTTTATACGGACAAGAAACCAAAGCCTTATTCTTTAACAATTGCTATGGTATTCACTATTTTCGGATTGGCTTTATTGTCTTATTCAACGCATTTTTGGATGATCTTAGTGTCGGTTTCTCTCGTAGGTGTTGGATCTTCCATATTTCATCCAGAGGCATCTAGAGTTGCTTTCTTAGGGTCTGGAGGGCGAAGAGGTTTAGCACAATCCATCTTTCAGTTGGGCGGAAATAGCGGGAGTGCTATTGGCCCCTTATTAGTTGCAATACTTGTAGCTCCTTATGGTCAATCTAATATAATTTGGTTTGTATTAGTGGGTGTTTTAGGAATGTTTCTCTTGTCTAAGATTGCCACTTGGTACAAAAATCATTTGAATTTACGAGCTTCTAAGAAAATATCTGATGGGGAAAACACAGTTCCTTTTTCGAAGAAACAAATTAAAATTTCAATCGGAGTATTGCTGCTTTTAATATTTTCGAAATTCTTCTACATGTCTAGTATGTCGAGCTACTTTACATTTTACTTGATGAAAAGATTTGGACTTAGTATTCAAGAGTCTCAATTTCATTTGTTTGTTTTCTTAGCGGCTGTTGCTGCAGGAACATTAATTGGCGGACCTTTAGGCGATCGTTTTGGAAGGAAATATATTATATGGGTTTCCATTTTGGGAGCAGCTCCATTCACCTTGCTTTTGCCTTATGCTAATTTGTTTTGGACCGGAATATTATCAGTTATAATCGGAATTATAATTGCTTCGGCATTTTCAGCAATTTTGGTATATGCACAAGAATTAATGCCCGGTAAAGTGGGTATGATCTCTGGGTTATTTTTTGGTTTTGCGTTTGGAATGGGAGGTTTAGGTTCGGCTATTTTGGGTTATCTGGCTGATCAAACCAGTATAGAATATGTTTACAAAATCAGTTCATTTCTTCCTTTACTGGGTGTTTTTACCTATTTTTTACCCAATGTAAAAATGAAACCAAGCGGCAGCTAATTTTTTATTTTGAATTTGCTCGTTGAGGGATTTTTTTTAACTAACTTTAAGTAAAATATAAAGAAAGTAAACATGGCAACACTACGATTAGGAGATATAGCTCCAGATTTTATGGCAGAAACAACAATGGGAAATGTGAATTTTCATGAATGGCTAGGGGATTCCTGGGGTGTGTTATTTTCGCATCCTGCTGATTTTACTCCTGTTTGTACCACTGAATTAGGGACAGTAGCTAATTATTTCCCTGAATTTGAAAAAAGAAATACAAAAGTAATTGCATTGAGTGTAGATGGACTTGAGTCGCACTTAAAATGGATTAAAGATATTGAGGAAACTCAAAATGTTACTATGCAGTACCCAATTATTGCAGACGAAAGCAAGACTATTGCAAATCTTTATGATATGATTCACCCCAATGCAAATGATACTTTTACTGTTCGATCTGTTTTTATAATTGGACCTGACAAAAAAGTAAAATTAACGCTCACGTACCCCGCTTCGACAGGTAGGAATTTTGATGAATTACTTCGTGTTATTGATAGTTTGCAATTAACAGCTAATTATAGTGTAGCAACTCCAGCAAACTGGAAAGACGGTGATGCAGTTGTGATTTCACCCTCAGTTGCAGACCATGATATTCCAGCGAAGTTTCCAAAAGGATATCAGCAAATAAAAACTTATTTAAGGATGACTCCGCAGCCTAATAAATAAGGGTTGTAAGTATTTTAATAGTCGAAAAGTATAATGAAAACTATTTTATTATACTTTTTTTTATGCTCAAAAACAGTGTAACTGGAACTATACTTTTTTTTCTATTGGTAATCAGCAGACCAAAAACGATGATTCCCATACTTATGATTTGGCTCATAATAATATTCTGATTCAGAAAAAAATAGGCTAATATTCCACTAAATACTGGTATTAAATAATAGATTACTGCTGTTTTTTGAGTGCCAATTAATGTAATTGCCTCATTCCATAAATAATAAGAGACCAGTGATGCGAAGATGCCAACGTATGTTGTGGCAAAAATAGTGGTGGAGTCAAAAATAACTTTTTGATAATAAATGTGCTCCCAAAGATAAAATGGAAAGAGGAAAAGTGTTCCTAAAGTGAAAACAGTGAATAGAAAGACTTTAGGAGATAATTCCTTCGGTTTCATTCGAACTAAAATGGTATAGCTCGCAAAGAAAATGCAAGCAAACAACATTAATAAATCACCAAATGCAAACTGGATTTGAAACAATGATTGTAAAGAACCCTTGGTTATTAATATTAAAACACCAAAGATGATTGTTGCGATTCCTATTATTTTTGTAGTGCTCACTTTTTCTTTAAAAGCAATTCGAGATAGCGCCACAATAAATAAAGGAATGGAAATGGCAATTAAGGATAGATTAACTGCAGAAGTTGTTCTTCCAGAAAAATAAATTAAAGTATTGAAGATGGTGATTCCAAGAACTGCAGTGATTGCAAGAAAACGAATGTTTTTTCTTATTGCATCACGGCTTTTAATGGTGCTTTTGATTGTAAATGGTGCTAAAAAGAGACAAGCAATTGCCCATCTCCAAAAAGCCAATCCTACAGGAGGAATATGGCCTTTTATTCCGCTGGCAATTACAAAATTTACTGACCAAAGTAGGGTAGCGCATAAGGCGAATAAAACACCTTTTGTCTGGTTATTCATATTCTTTAATTCTAAATAATTGGTTTTAAAGGAGCTTATTTATTTTAGCATGCTGTAGCAATAGTATTGATTTAGCGTCTTTAATTTCGCCAGATGCAATCATTGCATAGGCGGCATCATAAGACATTTCCATAACCTCAATGTTCTCTTGTTCGTGTTCTACACCTCCGCCATCACTTACCTTCATAGATTCGTCATATTCACCGACGAATAAATGTAAAATTTCGGTTACGGCGCCCGGTGACATATAGGATTCCATTACTTTTTCGACTTTTGTAATGCGATATCCTGTTTCTTCCTCTGTTTCTCTAATCACACATTGCTCTGGATTATCTTGGTCTAGAAGTCCAGCGCAAACCTCAATCATCATTCCTGATTTATTGCCGTTTAGATAGGTAGGTAAACGAAACTGTCTAGTAAGAATTACTGTTTTTTGTTTCGAATTATAGAGTAAAATAGCCGCTCCATTTCCGCGGTCATAGACTTCTCTTTTTTGAGTAATCCAGCTATTGTCTTTTTTTTGGTAGTCGAAAGTGACTTTGTTTAATAGGTACCAATTATCAGAAAGTAAATCGGTTTGTTTAATTTTTATTTGCGGATTGTGCATTTGACGATGTTTATAGGCTTTTGAAAAAAAAATATTTTTACAATTAAAAAACGCTCTGAAATTTCAGAGCGTTAGTTAATCTTATTTATTAATTGTTTGTTTTCTATCTGGCCCTACAGAGACAATTTTTATAGGAACTTCAACTTCTTTTTCAATGAAGTCGATGTATTCTTTTAGTTCTTTTGGTAATTCATCGTATGTAGTCATACCGGTTAAATCAGCTTTCCAACCTTTGAATTCTTTATAAACTGGAGTTACATTTTCTGGTTCGATGTTGTAAGGGAAGTGAGCGATATTTTTACCTTTATAAGTGTACTCCGTACAAACTTTTAAAGTTTCAAATCCTGAAAGCACATCACCTTTCATCATCATTAACTGTGTAACGCCGTTTACTTGAATAGCATATTTAAGAGCTACTAAGTCTAACCATCCACAACGTCTTTGTCTTCCCGTAACTGATCCAAATTCGTTTCCTACGCGTGCCATTGTAGTACCGTCTTCGTCAAAAAGTTCAGTAGGAAATGGTCCGCTACCTACACGAGTAACGTAAGCTTTAAAAATTCCGTATACCTCTTTGATTTTGTTAGGAGCAATTCCTAAACCTGTACAAGCTCCTGCGGCAGTAGTATTAGAAGAAGTTACAAATGGATATGTACCAAAATCTACATCTAGTAAAGAACCTTGAGCTCCTTCACATAGTATTGATTTACCTGCTTTTTGAGCTTGGTGTAAATATTCTTCACTATCAATAAAGTCCAGTTTTTTCAAATCTTCGATAGATTCAAAAAATTCTTTTTCAAGTTCTTCTAAGTTGTATTGAATGTTGACATCATAAAATGCAATCATCGCTTCATGCTTGTCAGCAAGCGCTCTGTATCTTTCTTTAAAATCTTCTAGTTCGATATCTCCAACACGGATTCCGTTTCTACCCGTTTTGTCCATGTATGTTGGTCCAATTCCTTTAAGAGTAGAACCAATTTTAGCTTTCCCTTTTGAAGCTTCTGAAGCCGCATCTAGTAAACGGTGCGTTGGTAAAATTAAATGTGCTTTTCTTGAAATGATTAATTTCGATTTAATATCTAAATTAAATTTAGCTAAACCGTCAACTTCACCTTTGAAAACAACTGGGTCGATTACAACACCATTTCCAATAATATTAATGTTATTGTCGTGAAAAATCCCAGAAGGAATTGTTCTAAGGACATGTTTTATTCCGTCAAATTCTAATGTATGTCCAGCATTTGGTCCACCTTGAAAACGAGCAATAATATCGTATTTTGAAGTAAGAACATCTACGATCTTCCCTTTTCCTTCATCTCCCCATTGTAATCCTAGTAATAAATCTACGGTCATTCTGTTTATTATTTGCAGTTAATTATTTATTATCAAAACCTCCTTCTAGCGGTTCGTGTTTTATTTTATTTCAGTTTCTGATACTGGTTTTTTCTTAACTCCATATAGATATAAGGAGTGATTTGTAATTTCAATATCAAATATTTCTTCGATTGTTTTTTTGATGCTTTGTATTCTCGGATCACAAAACTCGATCACTTCTCCAGTATCAGTCATGATAATATGATCATGCTGTTTGTCAAAGTATGATTTTTCATAATGTGCTTGATTTTGACCAAACTGATGCTTGCGTACCAAGGCACAGTCCAACAATAACTCAATTGTATTGTACAAGGTAGCTCTACTGACACGGTAGTTTTTGTTTTTCATTTTGATATATAGATTCTCAATATCAAAATGCTCTTCACTTTCATAAATTTCTTGAAGGATGGAATAACGTTCAGGAGTTTTTCGGTGCCCTTTTTTTTCAAGATACATTGTAAAAACATTTTTTACAATTTCTTGGTTTTTATTGTTATCTGTGGAAATGAGTGTCATATCTGGCAAAGGTAAATCATTTATTCTAATAGTTCTCAACTTTAAGAATTTATAAGGACACAATTTGTGATTTTTGAAACAAAATGAGCGCAATTTTAGCGACCTTCAATTGCTCATGAAGGTCTGTAATTAGAAGTTAACGGGAATATCTTTATTTTTTATAAACCCGAGTTACTTTGTCGATTCCGTCAATTTTTTTAATATTGTCGATTAGTTTATTTAGTAAAGTGCTGTTCTTAACCACAACTATTAATTGACCTTTGAATAGTCCTGCATCACCATTTAAAGATATACTTTGAATGTTCACTTGCATATTGTTTGAAATAACTTTTGTTAAATTATTTGTCAGTCCTAAAGTATCCATTCCTGTAATATTTATGATCGCTTTAAACTCTTGTTGTGATGAATCTATCCATTTGGCCTGCATAATTCGATACGCGTAGTTGGATTGCATGGCAATCGCATTTGGACAATCTTTTTTATGCACTTTAATTCCTTCATTAATAGTAACAAATCCAAACACGGTATCTCCAGGAATAGGATTACAACAAGCTGAAAGTTTATAGTCTAATTTATCTTGTTCCTTGCCAAAAACAAGCATATCATAATTACTACTCAATACCTGCTTGTGAAGGTCTGTATCAGCTGTCTGTCCGGAACGCTTTATTTTATTTTTAAAGAAGTTGATTAAAGTATTGCTTTTTTGAGCAGCAAAATCTTTAAGTTGCTGGTTATCTATGGAACCTACGCCAACTCTATAAAACAGATCTAAACTTGTTTTTAATTTGAAAAAATTGACCAGTTCATTAATTACAGACTCGTTTAAAGTAACTTTAAGATGCTTTAGTTTACGAGTAAGCAGTTCTTTTCCGTCTTCTGCAATTTTCTTAGTATTTTCATTTAATACATTTCTAATTTTATTTTTTGCTCTGGAAGTAGTAACATAATCAAGCCAGTTAATGGTAGGTTTTTGATTTTGAGAAGTGATGATTTCTACCTGATCTCCATTTCTTAGTTCATAATTTAGAGGAACTAATTTTCCGTTCACCCTGGTTCCACGAGTTTTAATTCCTATTTCAGAATGTATACTAAAGGCAAAATCTAGTGATGTAGCGCCTTTTGGCAAGGACTTGATATCTCCTTTTGGCGTGAACACATATATTTCTTTTGAGTACAGATTCATTTTAAAATCCTCTACAAAATCTACGGCACTTGTTTCTGAATTTTCAAGTGCTTCTTTCAATAAGTTCAACCAAACATCCAGACCACCTTCTTCGGTAGCGCCATTTTTATATTTGTAATGAGCAGCATATCCTTTTTCTGCAATCTCGTCCATGCGTTCACTGCGTACTTGTACTTCTACCCAACGACCTTTTGGCCCCATTACTGTAATATGCAAGGCCTCATATCCGGTAGATTTAGGTGAAGAAATCCAATCACGTAAACGGCTTGGGCTAGGACGATAATGATCAGTCACAATAGAATAAATTTTCCAAGCTAAAAACTTTTCATCGTGCGGGTTTGATTTGTACACAATTCGAAGAGCAAACTTGTCATAAACTTCATCAAAACTTACATTTTGAGCAAGCATTTTTCTTCGAATAGAATAAATCGATTTTGGGCGACCTTTTATAATACAGTCAATGTTTTCAACAGTCAACGAAGCCTTAAGTACCTCCGTAATGTCTTTTATATAGGCATCTTGCTGATCTTTAGTTTCTTTTATTCTGCTAATAATTTCATTGAATACCTCTGGCTCAGTGTATTTTAATCCTAAATCTTCTAGTTTATTTTTTATTTTGTATAGACCTAAACGGTGGGCAAGTGGAGCATAAATGTATAATGTTTCTGAAGCAATTTTGACTTGTTTATGGTTTTCCATGGACTCCATAGTCTGCATATTATGTAGTCTGTCAGCTATTTTTATCAGGATTACACGCACATCATCATTAAGTGTCAACAGCATTTTACGAAAATTCTCGGCTTGCATTGATACATTCATATCCTTTTGAACCAAGGAAATCTTAGTTAGACCTTCTACAAGCTGTGCCACTTTTGGATTAAATATCCGTTCAATGTCTTTAACCGTCGTAGGTGTGTCTTCTACAACATCATGTAGTAAAGCGGCAGCAATTGAAGTAGCTCCCAAACCTATTTCTGAGGCGACGATTTTTGCCACAGCAATAGGATGAAATATATAGGCCTCGCCTGATTTTCTTCGTTGTTCTTTATGGGCTTCTACAGAAACATCAAAAGCTTTACGGATTAGCTTCTTATCTTCTGTAGATAAGGTTTGGTAACTAATACGAAGTAGTTCTTTGTATTCCTGAGCAATTGCCTTGTTTTCCTTCTCTATATCTATTTCTGTCATAACGGCATGGTTCATTTTTTAAAAATAACTATAAGTTAGCAAATACGCAAGTGGTAAATTAGGGTCTAGTAGATAATTTTTTGACTCTTAAACAAGGACCGATTTTGAATTATATTTTGAATGTGAAAATAGAAATTACTATTTAAAACCCTCTTTGTCTTTTGGCTTCAAAAATCAATATAGCTGCAGCAACAGAAACATTCATACTGTCGATTTCTCCCTGCATCGGAATAATAATATTTTGAGTGGCGGCCTCACGCCATTCTTGGGTTAGACCTGTTGCTTCGGTTCCTACGACTAAGGCTGTTGGGGTGGTATAATCTTGCGTATGGTACGATGTTGAGTTTTGTAATGTCGCACAATAGAAATTAATGTTTTTCTCTTTTAGAAAAGCAATAATTTCTGCAGTTGTTCCAGTTGCAATTTGGTTTGTAAACAAACAGCCTACGCTGGAACGAACAATATTGGAATTGTATAAATCACTTTTGGGATTAGCAATAATTACGGCATCAAGATTTGCAGCGTCTGCAGTTCTCAATAAAGCACCAATATTTCCTGGTTTCTCAGGCGCTTCGGCAACAAGAATTAAGGGGTTATCGGATAATTTTAAATCAGACAGCTGCTGTGATTTTGTTTTGGCTATAGCCAAAATTCCTTCGGTTGTGTCTCTATAGGCCAACTTTTGAAAAACATCTTTGTTGATTTCAATTAGCTCTGTATTTCTTGATATTTTTTTTGCCTCAGTTTCAGTACAAATTTCGGGATAAAACAAGATGGTTTCAATTTCATAACCTCCTTTTAATGCTAAGGAAATTTCGCGTTTTCCTTCGATTAAAAAAGTACCAGTTTGTTTGCGGTTTTTGGCTTTTTCTTGTAATAACACCAACGATTTTATGAATGGATTTTGAATTGAAGTGATTTGTTTCAAGAGATGCTAAAATTTAATTATTATATTAGGAAACAAAGATACATAGAGAAAAGGCAGATTTTTAAATTTGAAACAGAATATTTGTAAATCTGAAAAGAGAATTTGGAGATATGTTCACGAGAACTACTTTACGCCGGTAATTTTCTTTAATTTTGTGGCAATTATTTTTAAATAAAAGCAGCGTAGTTCCTTCAATTTAACTTATAAAAATCATGTTTAATTTATTAGATATCATAGGGACAATTGCTTTTGCCTTGTCGGGAGCTTTGACTGCTATGAATAAAAAGCTTGATCTTTTTGGCGTATTTATCATAGCCTTTGTAACTGCTGTAGGTGGCGGAACCTTACGTGATGTCATGATTGGAAGAACACCTGTGGGATGGATGCTCGATTTGAAATATGTTTATGTAATTTGTTTTGCCTTTGTTTTAGCGATAGTATTTAGGAAAAAATTCGAAAAACTACGAACGTCACTTTTTCTATTTGACACTATTGGATTAGGAGTTTTTACGTTAATTGGTCTCGAAAAAGGAATTAATGTTGGCCTGCATCCTACTATTTGTATTGCTTTAGGAACTATGACTGCCTGTTTTGGAGGTGTTATTCGGGATATTTTATGTGCTGAGATTCCAGTAATTTTTAGAAAAGAAATTTATGCCACGATTTGTATCCTTGGCGGAATGGTTTTTTTCTTGTTAAAAAGTTTCAATTTAGACAACGATATTTTATATTTAATAACTTCATTAGTCATTATTTCTGTTCGATTGATGGCCGTAAAATTCAAATGGTATTTGCCTACTTTAGAAAAGATTTAAAAAATGATTACTTTCATTAAGTTTAAACCTTAACAGTGAAAAATTATTCTGTCAGACAATATCAAGTTAGCGATTATGATATCTGGAATGCTTTTATAAGCAAGGCCAAAAATGCTACATTCCTATTTCATCGCGATTTTATGGAATACCATAAGGAACGTTTTCAAGATTTTTCATTATTGATTTTTGACGAAGAAAAACTAATTACGGTAATGCCCGCAAACCAAGTTGGAAAGACCGTGTATTCTCATCAAGGTTTGACGTATGGCGGATTAGTATATTCTACTAAAATTACTGCTGAAAAAGTAGCGGGAATTATTGATTCTCTGCTATCCTTCCTAAAGGAAAAAGGGATGCAGTTCTTTTATTTCAACCCCATTCCTTCTTTTTATACTTCAGGCGGAAATCATGAAATTGATTTTTTCTTAATTAAAAAAGGAGCGTTTCTAGATAAAAAAGAAATGAATATGGCTATAAACCTAGCAATGCCATTAACGATTTCAAAAAGCAAACTGAAGCATTTTAAGAGAATTGAAGATCTCGATTTAGAAATAGTCGAAGAAGACCAATTAGAATCATTTTGGAAGCTGGTTTTGGAACCAAGACTGCATGAGAAATATAATGCTAAGCCAGTTCATACACTACAAGAAATAACAAAATTAAAAGAAAAATTTCCAAACAATATCAAGCAATTTTCTGTTTACTATAACAATGAAATTATTGCAGGAATTACAATTTTTGAAACCGATAGAGTCGTGAAATCACAATATGGAGCTACCATTAAAAAAGGGGGAGAGTTGCGTGCATTGGATTTTTTATTCATTAATTTAATAAAGAAATACAAGCGAGAAGGCAAACTTTTTTTTGATATGGGGATTGTAAATGACAGCAATGAAGAAGGATATCATGCCGGACTTTTGAAACAAAAGGAAGAATTGGGCTGCGCTGTTTACGGTCAGGATTTTTATAAAATGAATCTTATATGATACCATTTTTAGATTTAAAAAAAATAAATGCGCCGTATGAAACTGCTTTTCAAGAAAAATTGAAAACAGTTTTAGAAAACGGTTGGTACATTTTAGGAGAGGAAGTTAAAGCTTTTGAAAATAGTTTTGCCAATTATTGCGGAAGTAAATACTGCGTCGGAGTAGGGAATGGTTTTGATGCATTGGTTTTGATATTTAAAGGCTACATTAAGTTAGGTAAATTACAAAAAGGGGACGAGGTAATCGTTCCTGCTAATACTTATATTGCGAGTATTTTGGCGATTTTGGAAGCTGATTTAATTCCGATTTTAGTCGAGCCAAGAATTTCAACTTATAATATAAATCCTGAGTTAATCG
Organism: Flavobacterium sp. XN-5; assembly: GCF_008033395.2. NCBI lineage: Bacteria > Pseudomonadati > Bacteroidota > Flavobacteriia > Flavobacteriales > Flavobacteriaceae > Flavobacterium > Flavobacterium sp. XN-5. Next base: position 63,863 of record NZ_VOGZ02000001.1, on the reverse strand, counting down.
AAGAAAAAATCACCTCAAAAACCAAGGCGATTCTGGCAGTTCACTTGTACGGACAATTAGCCGAGATGGACGCTATCAATACAATCGGTGCTGCAAGTGATTTACTGGTAATTGAAGATGCGGCCCAAGCTCATGGGGCTTCTAATGAAATCGAAAGTGACAATGCCAAAGCATACAGTTTTTATCCAGGAAAAAATCTGGGAGCGCTGGGAGATGGTGGAGCGGTTGTAACAGATAATTCAGAATTGGATAAAGTCATTCGATCTCTTCGTAATTATGGTTCTGAGACAAAATATTACAACGATTATGCGGGTGTAAATTCAAGATTGGATGAGTTGCAAGCTGCTTTTTTGAATGTGAAATTACCGCATTTAAATGCAGAAAATGAACAAAGAAGGATTATTGCAAGAAGGTATTTGTCTGAAATTAAAAACAAAAGAATACTATTACCTGAATGGGATTTATCCAATAAGCATGTTTTTCATTTGTTTGTTATTCGAACAGAGAACAGAGCCGAATTGCAAGAGTATTTGCATGAAAACGGAATACAGACTGTGATTCATTACCCAGTACCGCCACACAAACAAAAGGCATTGTCTGATTATCATAAACTATCTTTTCCTTTTACAGAGAAAATACATCAAACGGTATTGAGTATTCCTATAAGTTCCGTTTTGACCGCTGAGGAAGTATCTTTTATTATAGCAATTTTAAATAAATATTGATTTGGAAGTTTTGAGAAAAATATACCAATCACAGTTGTTTAAAATTAGTTCTTTAAATAGCTTAAGCATTATATTAAAAATAGGAATTGGGTTAGTTACGTCTAAATTGTTGGCTGTTTTTGTAGGCCCAAGTGGTATGGCGCTTGTTGGGAATCTTAGAAATTTCGTGACCTCATTAGAAAGTGTTGCTACTTTAGGTTTTCAAAACGGAATTGTAAAATATGTTGCAGAAACTAAAGAAGATAAACCGCAACTCCAAAAAATATTGTCTACTATTTTTATAAGTTTATTTGTTATCGCTGTCTTTTTAAGCGGTACTTTAATTTTGTTTGCATCATTTTGGAATCAAGAAATTTTTGGAGCTAATTACCAATATATTTCGGTTTTTAAGGCTTTGGCTGTAGCATTGCCTTGGTACGTTATCTCCATCTTTTTAATTTCCGTTCTTAATGGTTTAGGAAGCTTTAAGAATGTGATCTGGATTAATAGTATCGGAAATGCGATTGGATTGCTGGTTTCAATAGGTCTAATTTTAGAATATAAAACCTTTGGAGCATTATTAGCGATCGTTATTTCTCCTGCTTTATTGTTTCTTGTCAGTTTCTATTTTGTAAATAAAGAAATACATCTCTTTAATACCATCTGTCTTACTGCATTTGATTTTTCAATTATAAAGAATTTGGGTTCCTATTCCCTTATGGCACTGGTTTCATCCGTTTTTGGGCCTGTGGTTTTTCTTTCGATACGAAATAATATAATTGAAACTTTAGATTATGACCAGGCGGGATATTGGGAAACTATGACAAGAATTTCAACCTATTATATGCTTTTTGTAACTACTATTTTGACTGTTTATTTCTTACCAAAGTTGGCTGTAGCCAAAGACAATGAGGATACAAAAACTGTTTTTTGGAGTTATTACAAAGGGATTTTACCCGTTTTTATTCTCGGGGTTACGATTGTTTATTTCTTGCGTTTTTATATTGTAAAATTACTTTTTACACCCGAATTTTTACCGGTTAGCGGTTTGTTTTTTTGGCAATTGGTAGGAGATGTATTAAAAGTATCTTCATTGATTTTGGGCTATCAGTTTTTTGCCAAAAAACTTACCTTAGCCTTTATTATTACGGAGTTGCTATCTCTTTCAATTGTCTATTTCTCCAGCGTGTTTTTAGTTTCAATTTATGGACTAGAAGGAGTAGTGATGGCACATGCCTTGACGTACTTCGTGTATTTAGTAGTGCTTGCGGTTTATTTTAGGAAAAGTTTATTTTAATTAGCGTGTCCAAGTTTCGGTATAGCGTTCAGCAATCTTGATATAATCGTGCTCCTTTTCTATAAATGCTCTGGCACGATTGCCAATTGCAATAATATCATTCGGATTATCAATTAAATAAGACAGTTCTTTTACCAGATAATCTACATCAGCGATGGCATTGATAGCCACTTTTTTGGTTAGTTTATAGTGAGACATGAATTGCTGTTCTGCTCCTGTAAAAACCACTTTTCCCTTAGCCATAGCTTCTAAAGCATTGTATCCTTGATCGTAACCATAGGTTTGGTCTAGCAGAATATGCGCTTTATTATAGGAATTGATGTAAGTCCCATAAGGAACATCGTGGGTGGTAATGATTTCGACTTTTCCGCCGTATTTCACCGTTATTATTTTTAAGGCTTTTTCGAAATAATCATTTCCTTTTTTATAATAATTAGCTTGGTTGATCCCGTGAAATAGGATGATTTTATGGTCTGTTTCTAATGGTTTAAAATTAATTTTTAATGTATTGATTGGATTAGGAATTAGTCCTAAATATTTTGGGTTTTGCAATAATGGAAAATGGTAATCCATGTCAGACGCAATAATGCCTTGAATGTTTGAATAAATAAATTGATGAAGTTTCTTAAATGATTTTGTTTTATATTTCAATACGTTTTGAAAATCCTGGGCCTTAATTCGGCCTTGTAAATAAGCTTGAATAACCGATTTGTATTTAGGATTTTCAAAGCAATATTTCACGTTTAAATAATCATAACCAGAAGACAATAAGAAAACTTTAGAATTGTTTTGAAAGAGGTGTTTCAGAATTCTTTTTTCATAATAATAGCTACAATAAAAACTGTTTTCGTTGATAAGTTGTACTACGTCAAATCCTGTGAAATGCTTTTGATGCTTTTTAAATTGGCGATACGTAAAATAGGAACTGATGTCGAAACCAGACAGCATGTGAATTCCAACTTTTAATTTTTTTAAAAATCCATTGTCCCATTTTTTTGTAATTGGATAATCAATTAGATAATTCTTGAAACCGTCTTGATGTCCTACGATTGAAACCTCGTGACCCAATTCCTGTAAGCCTTCTTTGAGGGAGTTGTGTAACCTACTAAATTCGCCAACAAGTAAAACTTTCATTTCTATGTATATTTGACAAATATATTTACTTTTAGACAGGAATGATAAAAAACAAAAATAAAGTAGCAATAATTTCGACCTCTTTAGGAAATGGAGGAGCGGAAAAATTTGCGTCGTTATTGAGTTTTATGTTAGAGAATTTAAATATCGAAGTACATAATATCATTATTAATAACGGCATTGACTTTGAATATGGCGGAGAGTTATTAAATTTAGGTATCGATGGCGAAAGTAGGTTTCCTTTTTTTAAGAAAATAAAAAAAGGATTTCTTTTAAATCAGTATTTAAAGGAGAAGCAAATCGATGTTGTCATAGATAATAGACCCAGAAATAATTTGGCTCGGGAATTAATTACTAATTGGATTTATGGAAATCGAAAAAAGATAGTTGTAGTTCACAGTTTTAAATTAAATAACTACTTTCCAAAGTCGGTGTTTTGGTCGCAGTTTTTGTATCGAAAGACAGATAGAATAGTATGTGTTTCAAAAGCTATTGAAAAGGAAATACAACTTAAATTCTATTTAAAGAATACCACCACAATTTACAATTCTTATGATTTTTCGAGGTCGCAAATTAGAAAGCAAGTTGCAAATAATGAAGATTACATCTTGTATTTTGGGCGATTGGATGATAAAGTAAAGAATTTCAATCTAATGCTAGAAGCTTTTTCTATTTCCAAATTGTTTGAGCAGGGAATAAAATTAGTGCTTATGGGAGATGGCACAGATTTAAATACAATAGAAGATTCGATTAAAACATTTCAATTGGAAAGACATGTAACAATTCTACCTTTTACCAGCAATCCGTTTGATATTGTTCAGCAAGCTAAATTTACGGTATTAACGAGTCGTTACGAAGGTTTTCCAATGTCGATTCTGGAGTCTTTGGCATTGGGAATACCAGTTGTGGCTGTTGATTGTAAATCAGGCCCAAGAGAAATAATAATTGATAAATACAATGGATTATTGGTAGAGAATTATAACGTTACAAACCTCGCTAATGCCTTTAATCGAATGTTTGCAGATCGCGAGTTATATACTTTTTGCAAAGATAATGCAGTCAAGAGCGTAGGGCATTTATCTATAGAAACGATTTCAAAACAATGGGAAACCATTTTAAGCTAGAAGAAATGACAACTAATGACGATGTTCAATTTATTGAAATCCCAAAGATTAAAGATCGCAGAGGTAATCTTTCGGTAGTGGAGGGCGATACTATTCCTTTTGAATTTAAAAGAGTGTATTATTTATATGATGTGCCTAGTGGAAGTAAACGAGGCGGTCATTGTCATATTAAGCAGCAGGAATTTCTAATTGCGTTAAGCGGGAGCTTTGATGTGGTTTTGAAAGATGGAAAGTCAAAGAAAGTGATGACGCTAAATAAACCAAATGTAGGTTTGTTGATAGTGGATGGAATTTGGAGAGAATTGGAGAACTTTTCCTCGGGAGCCGTTTGCGTGGTAATGGCTTCGGCTGAGTTTGATGAAGCCGATTATATTCGTGATTATAAAGAATTCAAATTATTTAAAAATCGATGAGCTAAAACCAATATTGGTTAAAACTGTTTTGGTAGCAATTAGTAGTTTCAAAATAAAAGCGGGAAGTAGTAGTAATACTCTTTTTTTTAAGGCTAAATTTTTTAGGTCAATATGATAATAACAATTCTCGAATAGACTTTTATTTCCTGCTATTTTGTGTTTTATAGCTAGTGAAAACCGATTCAAATCAAGGAAATTTTTTAGTTCTGGATTTGTTTTTTCGTCTTGTGTGAATTTTGAAAAATTAACTTTTGTATCTAAAAAGCTTTTGTTTTTCGAAAGGCTATTTTCATCATAAACATACCTCGCAAGTATCTTCCAAATAAACAGAACATCATACTTTAACCCAATGCGAATCCACATATCAGTGTCTTGACCGCTTTTTATTTGTGTATCAAAATTCCCGACGTCTTCGAAAACAACGTTGTTAAAAACAGCACAGGAAGTACATATCGCGGTTTCCTGTGTGCTGGCAGAAAAATAATTTACAATTTCGTAATCGCCCGTTTTTTTTATGGAATAATGTGCTGGAAAAATAGTTTTTGAAGTTTCAATTTCTATCGCTGCCGAAAACACTTTAATATCAGGAAAGTGGTTAATTTTTTTGAGCATTTCCTGTAAAAATGTTGGATGCCAATAATCATCGGCATCTATAAAGCTAATGTAATTGGACTGCGATTTCTCTATTCCGTAATTTCTTGCTGCTGCTGCGCCGTAATTTTCTTTGGTAAAAACACGAATTCTAGAATCGGTAAATTTTGAAATTATTTGCGCACTATTGTCAGTTGAGCCATCATTAACAATGATCACTTCAAAGTCAGCGTAGCTTTGATTCAAGACACTATATAGAGTGGCTTCTATAAATTCTTCTTTATTGAAAAGTGGAATTATGACCGAAAAGAATGGCATTTATTTTCTGTTTAAGAAACAAAAATAACCTATTTTGTAGATGTCGAACGCAATTAGAGACGGTTTTTTTGAAGTTAGGTTTTCCTCAAGTTTAAATCTAAATCGCTGGAATAATTTGGATACCAAGGAATCCAATTTTAATAAGGAAAGAGTTTTATGCAATTGAGTTATTTTGCTTTCTGTGGTGATTTTAGAATTACAATTAGAAATCGATGAAAGTGTTTTTAGAGCAGTTTTGGTTTTCGATAAAAACAACTCGGAGGTTTCTAGATTTAGATGAAAAACAGGGTTTTCAATGTGCTGAATGGAGATTTTTCTATCTTTTAAAGTCGTAATAAAAGAATAATCTTCATAGCCGTAGGTGCTGATTTTCTCATCAAAGAAGATGGTTTCAAAAACAGATTTCTGTATTACGAAATTAGAAACAAATGCTGTGGCATAAGGATTGTTTGTTCTGTCAGCTAAAGGAATAGCTTCTCGATTTTTGCCAAAGGTCCATCGCAATAATTTCTCGTCAGCTGGTTTCTCTTTGGTGTAAAGCAATCCTCCAAAAAAAGCGTTTTTTGTTGTTGATTTAATATAGTCTCTGTAGTTAGAAACGAAATTAGCACTTTCGGGAAAGGTATCGCAGTCCAAAAAAAGCAGCCAATCGAGCTTTGATTTAGACGCTAATAAATTCCGAATTGCACTTCTCCCAATATTTTGGGGTAATTCAATATAAGTAGAATTTGATAAAAATTGAATTAGAATGTTCTCAGATTGATGCTCATAAGAAGCATCATCAACGCAAATAATTTCAAATTTAATCTTGGATTCCAAACATTGCTGATGCAATTCTTTTACTAAAGGAAATGCATTGTAATTGTAGATTGGAATTAATATAGAAAGCATTACACTGTTCTCTGAACCACTTCAAATATGCTGGTGTCTTCGCATTTTAATGTCTTCGATGGAAATTTCATTAACAAAGCATAGTCATGAGTTGCCATAATTACCGTTTTTCCATTGGCATTGATTTTTCTCAAAACTTCCATTACTTCGGCACTTGTTTGTGGGTCTAGATTTCCAGTAGGCTCATCAGCAAGGATAAGTTCGGGGTCATTTAGTAAAGCTCTGGCAATGGCAACACGTTGTTGTTCTCCACCAGAAATTTGATGTGGCATTTTACCAGCATAATCTTTCATACCAACTTTGTCTAATACCTCGTCAATTTTTCGATCCATTTCATCTTTAACGGTCCAGCCTGTAGCTTTAAGTACAAATAACATATTGTCTTTAATAGTACGGTCTGGTAGTAATTTGAAATCCTGAAATACAATACCTATCTTTCTTCTCAAAAACGGAATGTCATTTTCTTTTAAGGTCGCTAGATCAAAATCTACAATATGTGCTTCGCCTTCTGTCAACGGTAAATCAGCATAAAGTGTTTTCATAAAACTACTCTTTCCTGATCCTGTTTTTCCAATGATGTATAAAAATTCACCACGGTTTACTTCCAAATTAATATTCGATAAAATCACTTTATCTTCTTGATTAATCGTTACGTTTTTTAAAGACAGTATAGCTTGAGACATATTTAGCGTTTGTTTATTGGGTAAAAGTAATAAGATAACGGTTGTATTCAAAATAAATTTCATGTATTAAGACGGTTTCACTCGATTATAAATGCGATAACTCATCATGATAGTAGCAGGAATCCAAAAAGCGGCTGTTTTTTGATTTTTAAGAATTAGGATTAAGAACAATAAAGTGCCTAAAATGGCATTGTTAACACATTTGTTCATAATAAAACCAAAAAGGCAATCGTTATAGACCATAGAAAATGATACATTTGAATATTAAAAAATAAAATAAAATGCGTAAACAATCTTGGTTTCTCTTTTTACTGGTTTTTGTTGTGAATTTTACTGTTTTGGCACAAAAATCAACAATATATACCCATGATCTAAAAGAATTTAATAAAGCACTTTCGTTGTTGAATGACGGTCAGTTTGCTTCTGCTCAAATTATTTTTGAGAAAGTTAAATCGGAAACCAATAGCGATGAGTTAAAGTCAGATTGTTCTTATTATGACGCGACTTGCGCGATCCGTTTGAATCAAGCTAATGCTGATATGTTAATGGAGCGTTTCGTTTCAGATTATCCTACAAGCGCTAAGAGCAATCAGGCTTTTACAGAAGTGGCGCATTATTACTTTAGTCAAGGGAACTACTCTCAAGCCTTAGTATGGTTTGAAAAGGTAAACGAAAACCAATTGAGCGCAAGCGATAGAGATAAATTTAATTTCCAAAAAGGATATAGTTTCTTTAATGCCAAAAATAAAAAAGAGGCTAGCGTTTATTTGAATAAAGTAGTAAATTCTCCAGAATATGGATCACAAGCCAAATATTATTTAGGATTTATGGCTTACGAAGGTGATGATTACAAAGAAGCAAATAAGTATTTTGATGCGGTGGCTGGAGAAGAAAAATACAAAGAGAAACTTTCGTATTACCAGGCTGATATGAATTTTAAATTGGGTAATTTTCAAAAAGCAATTGATTTAGGGGAAAAAGCGATGGCGAAATCGACTGCGATTGAAAAGTCAGAACTAAACAAGATCATTGGTGAGAGTTATTTTAATTTAAAAAAATACGAACAGTCAATTCCTTATTTAGCAGCTTACAAAGGAAAAAAAGGCAGATGGAATAACACTGATTTTTACCAATTGGGTTATGCTCATTACAAGCAAAATGATTTTGAAAATGCGATTGCGCAATTCAATAAGATTATAAATGGAAAAGATTTTGTGGCGCAAAATGCATACTATCATTTAGGAGAAAGTTATCTGAAATTAGATAAGAAACAAGAGGCTTTGAACGCTTTCAAAAATGCTTCCGAAATGGCATTTGATACTTCGATTCAAGAAGATGCAAGTTTGAATTATGCCAAATTAAGTTATGAAATTGGGAATTCGTACCAAAGCGTTCCTGCTGTTTTACTTGGTTTTATAAAAAAACATCCTAATAACGCCAACCGTTCTGTAGTAGAGAAATTGCTTATTGACTCTTATATCTCTTCAAAAAACTATAAGGAAGCATTGGTTTTATTGGAAAAAAATAAAAGCCCTGAGAATAAAGCAGCTTATCAAAAAGTTACTTTTTATAGAGGATTAGAATTATATGCTGACAGAGAATATCAAGAAGCATTAAAAATGTTTAAGAAATCGCTCGACGGACAAATCGAAGCTGATTTCACGGCAAGAACTACTTTCTGGAAAGCAGAAACAGAATATGTTTTGGCAGATTATAAAAATGCATTATTGAGTTTCAAACAATTTGCAAGTTCGTCTCGTGCTGCAGCCACACCAGAATATAAAAACATCAATTACAACGTTGCCTACACTCATTTTAAATTGAAGGAATACGATCAAGCGGCGACTTACTTTCAAAACCATATTGATGCGGTAAAAGGAGATAAAGTGAGATTGCCTGATTCTTATTTGAGATTAGGAGACTGTCAATTTGCAACATCAAAATATTGGCCTGCAATGGAGGCGTACAATAAAGTAGTCGAACTAAAGAGTGTTGATGCAGATTACGCCTTTTATCAAAAAGCAATTTGTTATGGCTTTGTTGGCAAAACCGATAGAAAAATCGAGGAGTTGAATTCTTTTATACAGGCATATCCAAAGTCTAATTACAGAGATGACGCGATGTACGAATTAGCAAATACTTATGTTGCTAGTGGGAAACAAGATTTAGCGTTGAAAACATTTGATCGCTTAATAACGGAGTTTAAAAATGGATCTTTTACAGCGAAATCAATTTTACGTCAAGGATTAATCTATTATAATTCAGATAGGAATCCAGATGCTTTAACGAAATTTAAAAAAGTAGCGGCTGACTTTCCTAAAACTCCAGAGGCGCTTGAGGCTGTTTCAACTGCAAGGTTGATTTATGTAGATGGTGGACGAGTGGATGAATATGCTACTTGGGTGCGAACTTTAGATTTTGTTACTGTTACTGATGCCGATTTAGATAATGATACGTTTGAATCAGCGCGCAAGCAATTTGAACAAAATAACAATAAAGAGGCAATTTCTGGATTTCTGGCTTACGTTGAAAGTTTTCCAAGAGGAATACACTCTTTATCGGCTAACTTTTATTTGGCTCAAGCCTACTTCGCAGAAGGTTTACAAACCAAATCAATTCCTAATTATGAGTATGTAATCGCGCAGCCGCGAAGTGAGTTTAGTGAACAGTCCTTAGCGCGTTTATCTCAAGTTTTATTAAAAAACAATGATAATGAAAAAGCAATTCCAGTATTACTTCGATTGGAGAATGAAGCTGAATTTCCGCAAAATAAAGTGTTTGCACAATCGAATTTGATGAAATGTTATTATGATAGAAAAGACTACTCGAACTCAGTTATTTACGCTGACAAAGTTTTGAGTAATCCAAAAACCGATGATAATGTAAGAAGTGATGCGCAAATTATTATTGCTCGCTCAGCCATGCAAACCGGAGACGAATCGAAAGCAAGGTCAGGATATGCTAAGTTGCTAACGATTGCAAAAGGAGAATTAGCGGCAGAAGCTTTGTATTATGATGCTTATTTTAAAAATAAAGACAGAAAGTTTGAAGCTTCAAATACAGCAGTTCAAAAATTAGCTAAAGATTATTCAGGTTATAGGTATTTTGGTGCCAAAGGTTTAGTTCTAATGGCTAAGAACTTCTACGGATTGAAAGATAGTTTTCAAGCGACTTATATTTTAGACAATGTAATTGAAAACTTTACTGATTTCGCAGATATACTATCTGAAGCGAAAAAAGAATTAGCTGCCATTAAAGCGGAAGAGTCTAAAACAAATTCATCAATTAGCAATTAATAAACTAAGTAGAGTAAAAACAACGTACAAACAAGGATTGTAGTTAACAACTGTGTTCGTTTTTTATCGCTTGTTTACCTTTTAAAAAATAAAAAAATATGAAATTCAATTTCCAAAATAAAATAATAATTGCTTTTTTACTTCTGGTGTTTCAAGTTTCGTTTGCCCAAAAGAAAGAGGAAAACATAGGGTCTGAGGTAGTAAATGTTGTGAAGCCTTATACAGCCGCAATATCAGATGCTTTCAAGGTGCCAGAAAGTCCGGTTCTAGACGATGATGGAAACGCTAAAAAAGAAACAATTAAATATTCTATTTTTTCTTTTCCTGTAGCTTCTACTTTTGCGCCTTCCAAAGGAAAAGCAGAAGTTGTAGACAAGGCAAAGCAAGAACATTTGTATAATAACTATGCTACACTCGGTTTTGGAAATTACCGAGCTTTAAATGCTGAATTATTTGTCAACCAAGAACTAAATGATACTGACTACGTAGGTGGAATGTTTCGTCACCTTTCCTCTCAAGGCGGAATAAGTAGTGTGGAATTAGACGATCGATTTTATGATTCATCAATTGATTTAACTTATGGATCAAATTATGATGACATGTCCTGGAATGTGGATTTAGGATATAAAAACCAAATTTACAACTGGTATGGATTACCTATGAATTTTGGAAGTACTTTAACTCCTTCTGAAAGGTCTAATTTGGTATTTGGAATTAATCCACAGCATACTTTTAATACCCTTTCCTTTGGTGGAAAAATTGATTTTAACGAAAGTTTCTTTAATGAAGCGAGCATGAAATTTAATCGTTTTACAGATGCTTTAGGTTCTGCTGAAAATAGATTTTATATCAAGCCTTCCTTAAAATTTGATGTGATGGACGAGTCAATTAAAACGGATATAACGGTTGATTATGTAGGTGGAAGTTTCGAAAATAATTATTTGAAAACTAATGCACAACCTATAAAATATGGCTATACAAACTTAGGTATTTCGCCTAGTTTTGTGATGCAAAAAGAGGATTGGACCTTAAATATTGGTGCTTCGATATTCTATAGTTTAGATAATGAAAACAGCAATAATCAACTTTATGTGTATCCACAGTTTAATGCTTCTTATAAGGTTGTTGGAGATTTAATGATTTTTTACGCTGGTGCCGAAGGGAAATTAGAGCAAAACTCTTATATGGATTTTGCCAATGAAAATTTATATGTATCACCTACCTTAAACATTGCACCTACAGATACGCAGTATGATGTTTTTGCTGGTTTGAAAGGGAAGATAGTTAACAATGTGAGTTATAATATTCGTGGGTCGTATGTAAACGAAAGAAATAAAGCCTTGTTTAGAAGCAATGATTATAATGAAAGTACTTCAAACGAAGATTACGCATACGGGAATTCATTTCAAGTTGTTTATGATGACATGACAACTTTAAAATTCTCTGGTGACTTAAAAGCTAATTTCTCTGACAATGTGACTTTTGGAATCAGTGGGTCTTTCAGTAGTTTTTCAAATGATGTTGAAAGAGAAGCTTGGAATTTACCAACGATTAAATTAAACTCAAATATTGATTTTAATATTACTCCGAAATGGTTTGCGGGAGCAGCTGTTTTCTATGTAGGAGAACGTAAGGATTTGCAGTTGAATACTAATCTTATTTATGCGCTTGTGCCAAGGCCAGTAATGCTAGATAGTTATTTTGATGTAAATGCACATCTAGGGTATAAATACAACAGTCAACTGACAGGATTTGTAAGAGCTAATAATATCACGAATAAGGGCTACCAACAATGGTTAAATTACCCAGTTCAGAGTTTTCAAATTGTGGTAGGAGCAAACTATAAATTTGATTTTTAATTGTAGCTAGAGAACGAATTATCAGATTCTGATTGGATCCGTTTTATAAAGAATAAACCAAAAAAAATAGGCTATCCGTAAAAGGATAGCCTATTTTTTATTGGTATGTAAAGTACTATTTAGTGAAAGGTATTGCAGCTCTCATTTTGTCCCATCCCATATTAAGGTTAGCTCCATTAGTCGCTTCGGTGAAAACCATAGAAAATGATTCAAGAGATTCGTCTGCCTCTGTTAAAGGAACAGTTAATCTTGCAACATCATTTTCGGCTTTATAGAAATATGCTCCCCAAACATTTAGATCTTTGCTTAGGATAACAGTTAATTCATTATCACCAGGAATAGTAACTAAACTATAGGTACCGGCTTTAATTTTAGTTTTTCCTAAATTCATATCTGTATAAAATGTGATTTCAGGTGCTTCATTTGCACCAGTTCTCCATACTTTTCCTGTAGGAGCTAACTCACTTAGTGCACGTCCGTTTAATTGCGGTCTACTGTACGTTATTTTTACAAGTTTGTTGGCATTTTTATAGTCGGTGGGATAGGACGCCATATCCATCGGACTTTTATCAACGTTAGGGAATTTTTGAGCATTTACATTTGCTGATAACAGCATCATAAAAGCAAAAGTAATGGAAGTAATGAAGGTCGATTTTTTCATAATTCGAATTATAAAGGTTTAATTGTTAAAAATAGTTATTGTTTAATTGTAAAGTTAAAAAATCCTTGTTAAAAGTCAATGCGAATCGGGAAAAGGATTCAGCAAAAAGTTGTTGGACTCTAGAATAATAACATAACTTTGGTAGCTATTATCGAAATCGAAGCAGCGGTCTTCAGTTGGCAGCTGCTGAATTCATTTGGATTTGTTCTATTTTAAAATAAAAATTATGACTTTCAAACAAAAAATATATCAATATTACGTACAACTGGTTCAAGATAGAATTGATGTGTTTAGAGATATGATTGTGGCGCTTACCGAAGATTCTAAGAACGATGCTAAAGGTTCTGCAGGTGATAAACACGAAACAGCACTATCTATGATGCATATCGAACAGGAAAAACTGAATAACAAACTGCGTGAAGTAGTTACACAAAAAGCGGTACTAGATAAAATTGATCCCTCAAAAATGGCCTCAACTATAATAGTAGGTAGTTTGGTTAAGGCTAATGGAATCTACTTATATCTCAGCTTAGCATTGCCAAAAATTAATATTGATGGGGTAAATGTTATTGCCTTATCTCCACAATCCCCATTGGGAAATAAACTGATGGGGAACGTTGTTGGCTTTACATTTGAAATTAATAGTACAAAATACTTAATAGAAGAGATTGCTTAATATATGTTTAGAAGTGTGTTTTAAGAGGCGATTAATTACTGTTTTTAACTTCGAAACTATTTCTAGTGCTTTTTAATTGCATTTTTGATGTTAATTTTATTATTTGGTTAATATTTATAACCAAATTAGCTATTTGTGTTTTGTATCTGTAACTGTAATCGCATCTTTGCCTTATCAAAATAAACAAAATAGTTAAAAATATATAGTTATGTGTGGAATCGTATGTGCCTTTGATCTAAAACAGAAAGCAGAAGTTTTAAGACCGCAAGTATTAGAAATGTCTAAAATTATTCGTCACCGTGGACCAGACTGGAGTGGTATCTATAGCAATGAAAAAGCAATTATGTCTCATGAGCGTTTAGCAATTGTTGATCCAGCTTCAGGTAAACAACCTTTACTTAGTGAAGACGGTAAATTAATTTTAGCTGCAAATGGTGAGATTTACAACCATAGAGAATTGCGTAAACAATTTGAAGGGAAATATAACTTTAAAACAGAAAGTGACTGCGAAGTGATCTTAGCACTTTACAAAGAAAAAGGACCCCACTTTATAGATGAAATGAACGGAATCTTCGGATTTGCAATCTACGATGTTGAAAAAGACGAGTATTTTGTAGCTCGTGACCATATGGGAATTATTCCTTTATATATAGGTTGGGATCAACACGGAACTTTTTATGTTGCATCAGAATTGAAAGCGCTAGAAGGATACTGCACAAAAATCCAGTTGTTTCCTCCAGGACATTATATGACAAGTAAAGATGGTGAGTTTGTACAATGGTACAAAAGAGAATGGACTGATTATGATGCTGTAAAAGACAATGAAACAAGTATTCCTGCCATCAAAGAAGCATTAGAAGCAGCTGTTCATAGACAATTGATGAGTGACGTTCCTTATGGAGTATTACTTTCAGGAGGATTGGATTCTTCGGTTACTTCGGCTATAGCCAAAAAATATGCACAAAAACGCATTGAGTCTGGCGATGTTGCTGATGCTTGGTATCCACAATTACACTCTTTTTCAGTAGGATTAGAAGGTTCTCCAGATTTAGCTGCTGCTCAAATTGTAGCAGATCATATTGGAACGATTCACCACGAAATTAAGTTTACAATTCAAGAAGGGCTAGATGCGGTAAAAGACGTAATTTACAACTTAGAGACTTATGATGTAACTACGATTAGAGCTTCGACTCCAATGTGGTTAATGGCGAGAGTAATTAAGTCAATGGGTATAAAAATGGTATTGTCTGGTGAAGGTGCTGATGAACTTTTTGGAGGATATTTATATTTCCATAAAGCACCAAACGCCAGAGAATTTCACGAAGAGAATGTTAGAAAATTAGGCAAGTTACATATGTACGACTGCTTAAGAGCCAACAAAAGTTTAGCAGCTTGGGGAATTGAAGGCCGTGTACCATTCTTAGATAAAGAATTTATGGATGTGGCGATGCGTATCAACCCACAAGATAAGATGATCAACAAAGAACACTCAATGGAAAAATGGGTAGTGCGTAAAGCTTTTGAAGATATGTTGCCAGAAAGTGTAGCATGGAGACAAAAAGAACAATTTAGTGATGGAGTAGGATATGGTTGGATTGATAAATTGAAAGAGGTTGTCGCAGTTGAGGTGACGGACGATCAATTAGCAAATGCTAAGTTCCGTTTCCCGTTGCAAACACCTACATCTAAAGAAGAATATTATTATCGTTCTATTTTTCACGAACATTTTCCAAGTGATGCCGCAGCATTATGTGTGCCTCAGGAAGCAAGTGTAGCATGTAGTACAAAAATCGCATTAGAATGGGATGAAGCATTCAAAAACATGAATGATCCATCTGGAAGAGCAGTTGCAAATGTTCATTCTGATGCTTATGCAAAAGCATAATATTGAAGATTATTTTATATGTTTTTTTAATTAGTTAAGAAACGTTCTCATTTATGAGAGCGTTTTTTTTGTTTAAATTATGATATGTTGAAATACTTGTTTTTCTTAATTGTTCTAGATGAATTAATTTATATTTATTCGAAAAGTATAATCTAGACTAGCCGAGCAACTGTAAATAATAGAGGGTTGTTTTTTTTATTTGCTCTTCTTTTTTATATTAGCCAAAATAAACCGCATTATATGAAACCCTATATTTTAATTCTGCTTCTATTTTCTCTCGTTTCTTGTTTAAAAAAGGACAAAACTACTGCCGATCTAATAATTACTGAGGCCACGATATATACCGTTAACAATTCTTTTGACACAGCAACTGCTATGGCGGTTATTGAAGGTGAGGTAGTTGCTATTGGTACAGATGAAGAGATTACAAATAAGTTTAAATCTAATAATACAATCAATGCAAAAGGGAAATTTATCTATCCTGGTTTAATTGATGCGCACTGCCATTTTTATGGTTACGGAATGAATTTGCAGCAAGTGGATTTGAGAGGAACTAAAAGTATGCAGGAAGTGATAAGTCGTATTCAAGCTTTCCAAAAAGAGAAAAATCTTAAGTTTATTGTTGGAAGAGGTTGGGACCAAAATGACTGGGCAGTTAAAGAGTTTCCTTCTAAAGCAATTTTAGATAAATATTTTCCTAATACTCCTGTAGTATTGAAAAGGATCGATGGTCACGCCATAGTTGTTAATAGTAAAGTATTGTCAATGGCAAATATTACTAAAGATACAAAAGTAACTGGCGGACAAATTGAAATCGTAACTGGAGAACTAACGGGGATTTTAATTGATAACCCAATGGAATTAGTATTTAATATAATTCCGAAACCGACGGTGAAAAGTCAAATAGCAGCGCTGTTAGAAGCTGAAAAAGTGATGTTCGAATACGGATTAACTACAGTTAATGATGCTGGTTTAGAGCCTCAAGTTATTGATTTAATAGATAGTTTACAAAAGTCAAAGGCGATGAAGTTAAATGTTTATGCAATGGTTTCTGCCAATCAAAAAAACATAGATTTGTATTTAAAAAAAGGTATATATAAAAGTGATAATCTAAATGTTCGTTCTTTTAAGATGTATGGAGACGGTGCTTTAGGATCTCGCGGCGCTTGCTTACATCAACCGTATTCCGACAGTCCGAACCAACTAGGTGCTTTAGTTACTTCCATTCCTGATATGAAAGCGATTGCAGATAGACTTACCGCATCCTCTTTTCAATTGAACACACATGCAATAGGAGATTCTGCAAACACGGCAATATTGAAAGTTTACAAGGCGGCTTTAGAAGGGAAGACAGACAGACGTTGGAAAATTGAGCATGCACAAGTAATACAAGAGGCCGATTTTGATTATTTTAAGTTGGGAATTATTCCTTCGGTCCAACCTACGCATGCGACTTCAGATATGTATTGGGCCGAAGATAGATTAGGAAAGAATAGGATTAAGAATGCTTATGCCTATAAAAAGTTATTACAAAAAGCAGGCGTTATCGCTTTAGGTACTGATTTTCCTGTTGAAGAGGTTAATCCTATGTTGACTTTTCACGCAGCAGTTGCCAGAAAGGATGCTAAAGGTTATCCTAGAGATGGATTCCAGATGGAAAATGCATTGACTAGAGAGGAAGCTTTGAAAGGGATGACAATTTGGGCTGCTTTTTCTAATTTCGAAGAAAAAGAAAAAGGGAGTCTAGAAGTAGGTAAATGGGCAGATTTTGTAGTGTATGACCAAGATATTATGAAAATACGAGACAGTGAATTGTTGAAATTGAAGCCTTTGAATACTTATTTGAAAGGTGAAAAAGTCAAATAATCGTACTCTTTAAAATGCGATTTACAATTTATAACGTAATACTTCGGATTGTATCTGTTTTAATTTCATTTTTATTGTATTTATATATATTTGATTGATGATTATAATTAGATAACGCATTTGTGTTTTGTTTTTGTAACCATTTGCGCATCTTTGGGTTACCAAAATAAAGAAAAATAATAGGATTATGTGCGGAATATTAGCCATTATAGGTAAAGGAAAAGATGGGGAATCAGTAAAAGAGCTTTCAAAAAGAATGTCACACCGTGGCCCGGATGAAAGTGATTTACATGTGATGGAAAACGGTAATGTTTTAAGTCATGAACGTTTATCTATTATCGATTTGCATTCAGGAAGACAACCCATTCAGGGAAGTTCGACTGCCTATATGGTTCATAATGGTGAAATCTACAATCATCAAGAGCTAAGAGATGGAGTTTTAAAAGACCATTCTTTTCGAACAAGATCAGATTCGGAGGTAATCGTGCATTTGTACGAAGAATTTGGATATGATTTTTGTGATAAGATTGATGGTGATTTTGCGTTTGTTATAGTAAACGGAGATGATTTTATCGCTGCTCGGGATCCACTGGGAGTAAAGCCCTTGTATTACGGTTTAGATCCAAGAGGCCGAATCTATTTCGCTTCAGAAATGAAATCTCTTGCTGACCAGTGTAAAACATTTTCTACATTTCCTCCAGGACATTATTACACCCAAAAAACAGGTTTTGTAAAGTATTACAGACCAGTTTATGAGGATTATGAAAAGGCTGATCAAAAGTTAGATCTCGAATTAATTCGAATGACTTTGACTGAGGCTACCCGCAAGCGTTTAATGAGTGATGTGCCCATTGGTGTATTATTGTCAGGAGGTTTAGATTCTTCATTAACATCGGCGATTGCTTCACGATTATTGGCGGAGCAAGGAAAAAAACTACACTCTTTTTCTATTGGTTTAGATGAAAATGCTCCCGACGCTTTGGCGGCAAGAAAAGTGGCTGATTATTTAGGGACTGCGCACCATGAGATTCATTTTACTGCTGAAGAAGGTATTGCAATATTGGATAAATTAATATGGCATTTAGAAACCTATGATGTGACATCGATAAGAGCCAGTACGCCAATGTATTTTTTATCGAAAGCAATAAGCGACGCAGGCGTTAAAGTGGTATTGTCTGGCGAAGGAGCTGATGAAATTTTTGGAGGTTATTTATATTTTAGAAACGCACCGTCTGCTGATGAATTTCAAAAAGAAGCAATAGAAAGAGTTCAAAAATTATTCACTGCCGATTTATTAAGAGCAGATAAATCTACTATGGCTCACGGACTAGAGGCTAGAGTGCCATTTTTAGACAAAGAGTTTCTAGGAATAGCGATGCGTATTAATGCAGAAGAAAAACAGCCTAAAACTTACGATGGTAAGGAAAAATACATATTAAGAAAAGCATTCGATACTCCAGAAGATCCTTATTTACCACAAGAGGTGTTATGGAGGCAAAAAGAACAATTCTCTGATGGAGTAGGGTACAGCTGGATCGATCAATTGATCACGTATTGTGCTTCGCAAGTTACAGACGAACAGTTATCTGGAGCTGTGGCTGAATTCCCATACAATTCACCACTTACAAAAGAGGCTTATTTTTACCGATCCATTTTTCATAAGCATTACCCGCAAGTGAGTGCGGCACAAACGGTTAGAAAATGGATTCCGAAATGGCAGGAAAACCAAGACCCGAGTGGTAGAGCAAATGAAGCTCACGTATTAGCGGATATGGAAATAGTAAAAAGTAGTGTTGTAATTTAAAGTATTAGTTTGAGTTACGATTCTTTTCGTAAGTCAATTTGGTATTGAACAAATAGGTTGTCGGTGTGGGTTTTTGCGCTAGGACGAAAAATAATTCCTATTTTATTCTTCAAAATGATTATCGATGTTGATTTTTACGACCTAGGCTTATTTAGGCCTCTGTCGTAAAGAACAATACTTCCCGCAACAGATACATTCAGACTTTTTTCAGATTTAAATTTTACCAAATGATGGCATTTTTCGATTGCTTTTTTGGATAGCCCATTATCTTCAGCACCTAGTAAATAAACACAACGTCTAGGATGTTCGAAAGTCTCTAAATCTGCAGCGTTCTCGTCTAATTCAACACCAACCAAGCGGGCGCCTTTGGGTAGATTTTTGAAGAAATCATCAAAAGTATCGTAATGGAAATACGGAATTGATTTTACCGCATTATGGGTGTCTGAAGATTGTTTAGCATATCGATTTCCAATCGTGAAAATATAGCTTGCTCCTAGGTTTTGTGCGGTTCGCCATAAAACACCTAAATTTTCTGGCGTTTTACCGTTTTGGATGCCGATACCAAAATACTCTGTTGTAAAATTATCATTCATGCTGCAAAAATACAAACTGTTAGTAGTATTGCCAAGTTTTAAATTTGTTTAAAAAGAGTTTGATGTTGTTTGAGATATTTCAAAAACAAATTTTGAGAAGTCAATTATTACAGTTTTTGGTAATTGAATGTGAAAATGCCATGGAAATTGATATTTATTGTTAATAACTTAACGTCTTAAAAAGCTATTTTAACGGCAATATAGTTTACGTTTTTATATATTTGCGTGTTAGACGAAATTACATTTTTAGAATAAATCATATGAGCGAAGAAATCAAGAAGGACAATTATTCAGCGGATAGTATTCAGGCATTAGAAGGAATGGAGCATGTAAGAATGCGTCCATCGATGTATATTGGAGATGTGGGGGTTCGCGGACTTCATCATTTAGTTTATGAGGTGGTAGATAACTCTATCGATGAGGCAATGGGAGGTCACTGTGACACCATTAGCGTTGATATAAATGAAGATGGTTCAATTACTGTAGAAGATAATGGTCGTGGTATTCCGGTAGGGATCCATAAAAAAGAAGGAGTTTCAGCTTTACAGGTTGTAATGACTAAAATTGGAGCTGGAGGAAAATTTGATAAAGATTCTTATAAAGTTTCGGGTGGACTTCACGGTGTTGGGGTTTCTGTGGTGAATGCATTGTCAAATCATCTTACAGCAACTGTTCATAGTAGTGATGGTAAAGTGTATCAACAAGAATATGAAAAAGGAAAAGCATTATATCCAGTAAAACAAATTGGAGATACTGATAAAAGAGGAACAATTGTAACTTTTTATCCAGATCCAAGCATATTTACACAATCTATAGAGTATTCTTACGATACTTTGTCTGCTCGTATGCGTGAATTGTCATTCTTAAATAAAGGAATTACAATCACTTTTACAGATAAAAGAGAGCTTGATAAGGATGGGAATTTTGTTGCTGAAATCTTTCATTCTGATGAAGGTTTAAAGGAATATATTAGATATTTAGATGGAAATCGTGAGCCTATCATTGCACATGTAATTTCGATGGATCATGAAAAAGGAGAGATTCCAGTTGAGGTAGCTTTGATTTACAATACAAGTTATACTGAGAATATTTTTTCTTATGTGAATAATATCAATACACACGAAGGAGGAACGCACTTGCAAGGTTTTAGAACGGGTCTTACTCGATCTCTTAAGAAATATGCGGATGCTTCTGGAATGTTAGATAAGTTAAAATTTGACATTTCTGGTGATGACTTCCGTGAAGGTCTTACGGCGATTATATCTGTAAAAGTGCAAGAGCCACAATTTGAGGGGCAAACTAAAACTAAACTTGGAAACAGAGAAGTAGTTTCTCCAGTTTCTCAAGCAGTTTCAGAGATGATCGAAAATTATTTGGAAGAAAATCCAAATGACGCTCGTATTATTGTGCAAAAAGTAATTCTTGCAGCGCAGGCACGTCACGCTGCCAAAAAAGCACGTGAAATGGTTCAGCGTAAAACCGTAATGGGTGGCGGTGGATTGCCAGGAAAACTTTCTGATTGTTCAGAGCAAGATCCTGCAAAATGCGAAGTATACCTTGTCGAGGGAGATTCGGCTGGTGGAACGGCTAAGCAAGGTCGTGACAGAGCTTTTCAAGCAATTTTACCTTTACGTGGTAAGATTCTGAATGTTGAAAAAGCAATGCATCATAAAGTATTTGAAAACGAAGAGATTAGAAATATATTTACTGCGCTTGGAGTTACCGTTGGTACTGAAGAGGATAGTAAAGCATTGAATATTTCAAAATTACGTTACCATAAAGTAATTATTATGTGTGATGCCGATGTCGATGGTAGTCACATTTCTACTTTAATTTTGACATTTTTCTTTAGATTTATGAAAGAATTAATCGAAGAAGGTCACGTGTATATTGCGGCACCACCTTTGTATTTAGTTAAAAAAGGGAATAAAAAAGAATATGCTTGGAATGATGTTCAGCGTGATCAAGCTAATGAAAGAATGGGTGGTAGTGCAGCAATTCAACGTTATAAAGGTCTTGGAGAGATGAATGCGGAGCAATTGTGGGAAACTACGATGGATCCAAGTTTTAGAACCTTACGTCAGATAACTATCGAAAGTTTAGCTGAGGCAGATAGAGTTTTCTCTATGTTAATGGGGGATGAAGTGCCACCAAGAAGAGAGTTTATCGAAAAGAATGCTGTTTATGCAAATATTGATGCATAATTAAGTCTACTAAATCAACTAACTAACCAGAAATACACATATAAAATATGAAAGTTACAATTGTAGGAGCAGGAAATGTAGGAGCAACTTGCGCAGATGTCATTTCTTATAGAGGAATTGCAAGCGAAGTAGTATTGTTAGATATTAAAGAAGGATTTGCTGAGGGGAAAGCATTAGATATTATGCAATGTGCCACTAATACGGGATTTAATACGAGAGTTTCAGGTGTTACAAATGATTACTCAAAAACTGCTGATAGTAGTGTGGTTGTTATTACTTCTGGAATTCCAAGGAAACCTGGAATGACTCGTGAAGAATTGATAGGAATCAATGCAGGAATCGTGAAAATGGTTGTTGAAAATGTATTAGTTTATTCTCCAAATGCGATAATAGTAATAGTTTCAAACCCAATGGATACTATGACGTATTTAGCATTAAAATCCACTGGATTACCAAAAAACAGAATCATAGGAATGGGTGGAGCTCTTGATAGCTCTCGCTTTAGAACCTACTTGTCAATGGCTTTGGGTAAACCTGCTAATGATATTTCGGCGATGGTTATTGGAGGACACGGGGATACTACAATGATTCCTTTGACGCGTTTAGCTTCCTATAATGGAATTCCAGTATCTCAATTTCTTTCAGAAGAGGCTTTAGAAAAAGTAGCTGCAGATACCATGGTTGGTGGAGCAACGCTTACAGGACTTTTAGGAACATCAGCTTGGTATGCGCCAGGAGCGTCAGTTGCTTATTTAGTTGATAGTATTTTGAATGACCAAAAGAAAATGATCGCTTGTTCTGTATTTGTTGAAGGAGAATATGAGCAAAATGATATTTGTATTGGAGTGCCATGTATAATAGGTAAGAATGGTATTGAAGAGATCATAGAAATTGAGCTGAACGATATAGAAAAAGAGAAGTTTTCTAAAAGTGCAGTTGCTGTTAGAGCAATGAACGACGCGTTGAAATCAATTTTAGCTTAATAAATGTGTTATATAATAAAGAAGACTGCACTTATGCAGTCTTTTTTTTGAGATTAATCGATAAATAAATTGGTTAATCTTAACCATAATTATATATTTGCTCGGTTAAAAAAAAATAATATAATTCTTGGTTTTCGTTTTTAGGAATGAAACCGTGGGCCGAGGGTGTTTTATAAGGGTTGAAAATAAATAAATATAAAATAATTAATTTTTAGTAATAATGCAGAATAAAGGACTTATTAAATTTTTCGCAATTCTATTTGCATTGGTAAGTATTTACCAACTTTCTTTCACTTTTGTCGCAAACAATGTAAAAAGTGATGCCAAGGCATTTGCTGCAGGTGACTCAGCAAAAGAATCAAAATACTTGGATTCCATAGGTAGGGAAAAAGTATTTAATCTTGGATTTACAGATTTCACCTTTAATGAAGTTAGTGATAAGCAAATCAATAAAGGTCTTGATTTAGAGGGAGGTATCAACGTGATACTTCAAATCTCTGTAAAAGATATATTGAAAGGATTATCTAATAATTCTAAAAACCCTGTATTTAACAAGTCTCTAGCCGATGCGACAGCTAATACACAAGGAAATGTTTCTTATTTAGACAAGTTTTTTGATGCTTTTGAAGCAAATTCTAAAGGGACTGTAAAATTAGCTTCGCCAGATATTTTTGCAAACAGAAGTTTACAAGGAGAAGGTGGAGTAGACTATCAAATGACGGATGCTCAGGTTGAAAAAATTATTAAACGTAAAGTTGACGAATCTGTAGAAAGTGCATTTGGAGTACTTAGAAAAAGAATTGACAAATTTGGTGTTACTCAACCTAATATTCAAAAATTAGGAGAATCTGGAAGAATTCTTGTTGAACTTCCTGGTGCTAAAGATGTAGATAGAATTAAAAAATTATTACAAAGTACGGCTCAATTAGAGTTCTGGGAAACGTACAAAATCGAAGAAATCGGTAATTTTTTAATGGCTGCAAATGAGTCATTGAAAAAAACTGAAATTGCGGTTGTGGAGACAAAACCAGTCGTGAAAGATTCTTTGAGTGCTTTATTAACAGACGCGAAAGATACGGCTACTGCTGTAAAAGGGAACAACCCTTTATTTGATAAAATTATTGCTCAAGGTGGTGGACCAGTTTTAGGTCTTTTTTCACCAAAAGATACTGCAACAATTAATGGATACTTCAAAAGACAAGATATTAAAAATTTATTGTCAGCAGATCAGCGTTATGCTAAATTTGTTTGGGGGAAACTTACAACAATTAGAGATGCAAAAGATAAGGATGTTGAAGCAGTAGAATTATACGCTTTAAAAGGAAATAGAGATAATGTAGCTGCGATGAGCGGTGGTGTTGTAACTGATGCTAGTGATTCATTTGATCAATTAGGAAAGCCTTCTGTTTCTATGCAAATGAATGGTCAAGGTGCAAAATTATGGGAAGAGTTAACAGGTAGAGCATACACTCAAAAAAGTAATATTGCTATTGTTCTTGATAATATCGTTTATTCTGCGCCAGGTGTATCTAGCGGACCTATTTCAGGTGGAAGATCTGAAATCTCTGGATCATTTGACGTTACAGAAACTAAAGATTTAGCTAATGTTTTAAGAGCTGGTAAACTTCCTGCCTCTGCTGATATTGTTCAGTCAGAAGTTGTAGGGCCATCCCTAGGACAAGAAGCTATTGATAATGGTACAAACTCAGCACTTTTAGGATTGTTTATTGTATCACTTTGGATGATGATTTATTACGGTAAAGCGGGGTGGTATGCTAATGTTGCATTGGCAGTTAACTTACTTTTCTTATTCGGAATTCTGGCGAGTCTTGGAGCTGTATTGACTTTGCCTGGTATCGCCGGTATCGTTTTAACAATGGGTACTGCTGTAGATGCGAATATTATTATTTATGAAAGAGCAAAAGAGGAATTGCGATCTGGTAAAACATTAAAAGAAGCAATTAGTTCTTCATACAGCTGGACAGGAGCGATGCGTTCAATTGTTGATGCAAACGTTACTCACATTTTAACAGGTGCTGTATTGTTTATTTTTGGTTCAGGACCAATAAAAGGTTTTGCAACTACTTTATTAATAGGTATTATTACTTCTTTGTTTACTTCTATTTTCATTGCTAGAATATTTTTGGATTGGAGCGCTGATAAAAACAGTAAAATAACATTTGTTACAAGATTTTCGAAAAATCTATTCACGAATTTCAATTATGATTTCCTTGGAGTAAAAAAATATACCTATATCTTTTCAAGTATAGTAGTAATTGTAAGCTTTACCTCATTAGCAATTAATGGTCTTGATCAAGGTGTGGATTTTGTAGGAGGAAGAACATTCCAAATACGTTTTGAAAAACCAGTTGATACTGAAACAGTAAAAGTAGGTTTGGCAGAAGTGTTCGAAGGTAGTGCTGAAGTAAAAGTTTTTGGTAATGATAATCAGTTAAAAGTAACAACAAAATACAAAGTTCAGGAGCCGGGAATCAAAGCTGATGAAGAAGTAAATAAATTGTTGTTTGATAATTTAAAGCAATATTATTCTGCAGATATGACTTATAATCAATTTGTGAATGCTTACGATGGTAAAAAATTCGGAATTGTACAAGCTTCTAAAGTTGGACCTACGGTAGCAGAAGACATTAAAACCAATGCTTACTGGGCAGTTCTTGGAGCGATGATTATCGTAGGTTTGTATTTGATTATCAGTTTTAGAAAATGGCAGTACAGTTTAGGTGCAATTGCAGCTATTGTTCACGATGTTATTTTTGTGTTGGGTATTTATTCTTTATGTTATAAATTTATGCCTTTTAGCATGGAAATTGACCAGCATTTTATCGCTGCAATTCTTACTGTTATTGGGTATTCGATGAATGATACTGTAATTGTATTTGATAGAGTTCGTGAATATTTAGGAGGAAAAGCAAAAGGTAGTTTTAATAGTATCGTAAATCAATCTATTAATAGTACAATGTCTAGAACTATTAACACCTCATTAACTTTGATTTTAGTATTGTTAATTATGTTCGTATTTGGTGGAGAATCTATTCGTGGATTTATATTTGCTATGTTAATAGGTATGGTTGTAGGAACTTATTCGTCATTGTTTATTGCAACTCCTGTTTTGTGTGATACAATTCCAGAGTCAGAACATAAAAGAATTGAAGAAGAACATAATGCTTAATTAAATTATGTTTATATATTTTAAAAGACCCGATATTATCGGGTCTTTTTTTGTTTAAAAAGTAAAGTGTAATTATTTTTTAATTTACTAACTTTAATAGCGTCAATGGAGTCACGAGATACCCATCGCTCTTTATTATTAGTCGTTTTTAAAGAAGACAATAATTGTGGAATTAGTTTTATTAAAGTGACATTTTTTATATATTTACTTGATATTGATGTAATAGACTGTATTATTTATGATTTAAACGTTAAAGTATTATGGAAAAACAACTAAGGTCCTTTTATTATCTTTTAGTACTGGTATGTTTATCGAATATTTCTTTGTTTGCTTCTATTAGAGCGGATATTTTTAATCCAAAGGCTATAACGTTGGCACCTGCCGCACCTGCTGTTGTTTCGCCGATTTATTATTGTCAAAATAGTGCTGTAACACCACTACCAGCAAGTCCTTCAGGAGGTGCAACATTGCTTTGGTATTCGAGTAACACGGGAGGGGTTGGTTCTCCGATAGCCCCAAGTCGATCAAATGCTTTGGTAGGTCAAACAAAGTATTATGTAAGTCAGATAGATGCAACAGGAGAGAGTCCGAGAGTTGAAATTATAGTAAATGTTGTTGCTGATAATGGTTCGAAGATATTACTCTTTAGATGTGATCCTAGTCAAATTGCAGCCGCTGATAAAAATAGTTCCGTTTTTTTTGATTGGACAAATACATCAACTTTACCGAATCAGTATACTTATAGTTATACTATTGATGGAGGGTCTGCGGTTCCGGGAACTGCGACTAATTCCAATTTCCAAGTCTTTGGCTTGTTACCTGGGCAATCAGTTACCTTAACGTTATGGCACACAACTTACCCTTGTGATCGTTCAGTTTTAACCTGTAGTGTTCCTTGTGGCGCTGCAACAACGACTCCTGATTTTGCTCAAATTCCTCCTATTTGTTCTGGAGATGCAGCTCCGGTTTTAGGGAGTAGATCTCTAAATGGGATTACAGGAACTTGGTCTCCGTCTACAGTAGATAACACTGTAACTGGTGATTATGTATTTACTCCAGATCTTCCCGCATTTCCATGCGCAAACAAGCAAACTATGACAATTACAGTAGGCGCTTTTAAAGAGCCAGGGTTTGAGGATTTGACTATTTGTTATGACAGGTCTCCTCCAATTTTGCAAAACACCTCTCCTAATGGAATTACTGGTATTTGGTCACCCAATGTGATAGATAACAGGAATGATCGTTCTTATCTGTTTACACCAGACTCAGACCCTTGTGCTCTTCCAAAAACTATAAATGTTTTTGTGAAACCAGTTGATACGCTTGTGGATTTTCAATGGACAGTTACGCAGGCTTTTTCAGATAATCAGATGATCACGATTACTGCTGAAGCTGTAGATATTGACTATTTATATCAATTGGATGACGGACCGTTTCAGGAAAGTCCTGTGTTCGAAAATGTATCTTCAGGTTACCATACGGTAACAGTAATCGATAAATATGGTTGTAGTGACCCAATTACAAAATCAAATATTCTTGTTATTGGTTATCCTAAATTTTTCACTCCTAATGGTGATGATTATAATGATAGATGGAATATATTTACACTGCAAGACGATTTGGCTTCCAAAATTCACATATTTGATCGATACGGTAAATTATTAAAAGAAATTAGGCCAGGTGGTACTGGTTGGGATGGGACCTATAATGGTCGTGAAATGCCAGGGAACGATTATTGGTTTGTTGTTGAATACCAAGAAGACGGTATTTTAAAAAAGTATAAGTCTCATTTTTCTCTTAAGAGATAATAAAAAAAGCTTCCGTTTTGGAAGCTTTTTTTGATATATGTGTAAATTGTGTTTTAAATCTTAACTGGCTTTTCAGCTGTGAAAATAAAATAAAGCCCAACAAGAATAAAAGGGATGCTAAGCCATTGTCCTGTTGAAAGTAAACCTAAGGCACTTTCAAATCCGCCTTGACTTTCTTTCACAAATTCGACAATGATACGTACAGTAAATAAAAGTACTAGGAAAAGTCCGAATAGGAATCCTGATTTTTGTCTTATTTCTGTTTTCCAATACAAGAAAAACAAGACGGCAAAAACGAAAATATAACAAAATGCTTCATACAACTGAGTAGGATGTTTTACGGGAACTTGTTCGAGTAAATTGGCAAATCTAGGATCAGAAGCTATCGCGTGATACGCTGCCTTAGGATTTGGTATTTGAGTTGCATTGACTGCTTCTCTAGGGCTAAAATGATCATGTAGAAATTTTATTCCAAAAGGAGAGTTGGTCTCTTTACCTATAATCTCTGAATTGAAAAAATTACCTAGTCTTACAAAAATAGCTCCACTCGCTACAGCAATAACGATTCGGTCTAAAATCCATAACAAAGGTCTTTTTAATATTTTCTTGCTAAAGTAATACATAGCTGCTATTATAGATATCGCAGCTCCGTGGCTTGCTAATCCTTGGAAACCCGTAAATTCAAATGTTGGAGAGAATCGAAATGGTAAAAATATTTCTAATAAATGATTGCGGAAGTATTCCCAATCATAAAAAATAACGTGACCTAATCGCGCTCCTAGTAAGGTTGCAAGAACGGTCCAAATGAATAAAGAATCAAGTTTCTCTATAGATTCACCTTCGCGCTCAAAGATGTTTTTCATGATGTACCATCCCAGTCCAAAAGCTATTACAAACATTAGACTGTAGTAACGAATTATGAAAAAACCTAAATCAATACCTTCTGATGGGTTCCAAACTATGTTTAAAGCGTGTGTCATTATTTTTTATTTGATGTAAAAATACATTTTTTGTTTTGAGATTCAATAGGATATTGAATTTATACCTTATTTTATGAGATCCTATCAGCTCAGAAATTAGAATCGTACTATTTTCTACTTTCAGTGGTCGGATTTCTTTTTAGGGACGGGATCATAACCCGTTTTTCCCCATGGATGACAACTTAAAATCCGTTTAAGCCCCAAGAACCCACCATAAAATAAACCGTGAGTTTTTAATGCTTCGATCATATAAGCCGAACAAGTGGGTTGAAATCGGCAGCTGGCTGGCATAAGCGGTGATAAGACCAATTGATACAAGCGAACCAACACGATAAAAGGAAATATGAGGATTTTTGAAAACATATTTTAATTAATTGTCAATCAGTTTTTTAAGTTGATTTCTAAACACTAAAAGTCGTTCCTTCTTTACTATCTTTCAATTGAATTCCATAAGCGATCAACTGATCTCTTATTTGGTCAGATAGCTTAAAATTTTTATCGGCTCTGGCTTGATTTCTCATTCCTATTAGCATATTTACAACTGCTTCTAGTTTTTCGTTACCGCTGTCTGCTGTTTTCTCATCTTCCAATCCCAATACATCGAATACAAATGCATTCATTGTAGTAGAAAAATTTTCTAAGTCAACCGCATTTAAACTTTCTTTTTCTTCTTTTAATAGATTGATAAAGCGAACTCCTTCAAATAATTGTGCGATTAAAATGGGTGAATTAAAATCATCATTCATTGCGTCATAGCACAATTGTTTCCAAGTTGTAATATCTAGTGAGCTAGTTGCAGAAGCACTTATTTGTTTTAGGGTAACTAAGGATTCCATTAATCTTTTGTATCCTTTTTCGGCGGCAACAATTGCATCATCAGAAAAATCAAGAATGCTTCTGTAGTGCGCTTGTAACATAAAAAATCGCGCTACCGATGCAGGAAAGGCTTTGCTTAAGATGGAATTTTCACCAGTTAAAATTTCTCTTGGTAAAATATTATTACCCGTAGATTTAGCCATTTTTTTACCGTTCAAAGTCAGCATGTTAGCGTGCATCCAGTAATTAACCGGAGTTTGACCAGTACAAGCTTCATTTTGTGCGATTTCACATTCGTGGTGTGGGAATTTTAAATCCATTCCACCACCGTGAATATCAAAATGATTCCCTAGGTATTTTGTACTCATGGCGGTACATTCTAAGTGCCAGCCCGGAAAACCCTCGCTCCATGGAGAAGGCCAACGCATAATATGCTGTGGCTCTGCTTTCTTCCAAAGCGCAAAATCCTGTGGATTTCGTTTGTCTGTTTGTCCGTCAAGATCGCGGGTGTTGGCAAGCATGTCTTCAATATTTCGACCGCTTAATCGACCGTAATGATTCGTCTCATTAAATTTTACAACGTCAAAATAGACAGAGCCATTGGCTTCATAGCCAATTCCTTTGTCAATAATTGTTTTGATAATTTCTATTTGTTCAATAAGATGTCCAGTTGCTGTAGGTTCGATACTTGGAGGCAAGAAGTTAAAAGCTTTCAAAATTTCGTGAAAGTCAACGGTATAACGCTGAACGACTTCCATTGGTTCTAACTGCTCTAAACGTGCTTTTTTAGCAATTTTGTCCTCACCATCTTCTGCATCATCGACAATATGTCCTACATCAGTAATATTACGTACATAGCGCACTTTAAAGCCTAAATGCAGCAAGTACCTAAAGATAATGTCAAAAGACATAAAAGTTCTCACATTTCCAAGGTGCACATTGCTATAAACCGTGGGGCCGCAAACATACATTCCTATGCTGCCTTCATTAATAGGTATAAATGTTTCTTTCTCTCCTGAAAGAGAATTGTATATTTTTAACTTCTGTGTAGTATATAAAGGCATGTTTATTTTTTTTAAAGCTGTCCAGCATTCCGGCAGGCAGGTTCCTGCTTTCCGTTTCAATCTTTTTATCTCGTTCTTGAGACGAGATAAAAAGGATTTTTACTGCAATCAGGGCTATGGATTTGTGGATAAATAACGAATAAATTACTTAGAACTTTGTGTCTAATTTAATGTAATCCAAAAACTCTCTTCGAGCTTGAGTTTCTTTAAATTTTCCACCAAATTCAGAAGTAACAGTGCTACTTTCGATATCACTGATTCCTCTTGAATTTACACATAAATGTTTTGCGTCAATAACACAAGCAACGTCTTCAGTACCCAAAGCATTTTGTAATTCCTGAACGATTTGCATCGTCAAGCGTTCTTGTACTTGCGGTCTTTTCGAATAATATTCAACAATTCTATTCATTTTTGAAAGACCAATTACTCTTCCATTAGAGATATAAGCAACATGTGCTCGTCCAATAATGGGCAATAAATGGTGTTCGCAAGTAGAGTAGACGATAATGTTTTTTTCAACTAACATTTCGCCGTATTTATAATTATTGTCAAATGTAGATGCTTTTGGTTTTCTTGCAGGATTCAATCCTCCAAAAATTTCTTTTACAAACATTTTAGCGACACGGTTAGGCGTGCCTTTTAAACTATCATCTGTCAAATCCATCCCAAGTGTGATAAGGATACTTTCAACATCTTTTTTTATGCTTTCTATTTTCTCGTCATCAGTAATATCAAAAGCGTCTTTTCGTAGTGGATTTGTTGCACATGAACCAATATGATTTTCTCCTATTTCGTCATGAATTTCTTCATTATGTTTCATTAAAAGCTACTGTTATAGTGGGTTTATATATTTAGGGTGTAAAGATAATTAATAAATACTAAAGAATTTCTAAAGGTTTTAATAATTAATAGGCTCTTTGCGCACGTTATCAAGTTCGTTTTCTTTCGAAAAGTACTATAAAAACAAACGGCAATAACTTTAATTGTTATTGCCGTTGCAAGGTATTGTCTTAGTAATGAGTGTTAAATCGATAATCGAATAAGTTTACATCGTAATTCTCATAAAAGTTCTTGCGCTATTACTTAGAATTATAAACTTTAATTGCTTCTTTAAGAATTTGTACCGCTTTTATTAAATCTTCTTTCTTTAAGACATAAGCGATACGTACCTGGTTTAAACCTACTCCGGGAGTGGAATAAAACCCTGCCGCTGGTGCTACCATTACCGTTTCTCCATTAAGATCATAACTTTCTAAAAGCCATCTTGCAAAATCATCTGCATTTGCTACGGGAAGTTCAACAATACAGTAGAAAGCTCCTTTTGGAGTCGCTACTTTTGCACCTTCAATTTTATGTAATTCTGTGATAAGCGTGTCTCTGCGTTCTCTGTATTCCGAAATTACTTCGTCAAAATAACTTTGAGGAGTGTCAAGTGCGGCTTCACTCGCTACTTGAGCAAATGTAGGCGGACTCAATCTTGCTTGTGCAAATTTCATTGCTGCACCCATTAATTCCTTGTTTTTAGAAACAATGCAGCCTATTCTTGCACCACACATACTGTATCTTTTAGAAACAGAATCAATCATGATTGCGTTTTCTTCTAGTCCAGGAATGTTCATTACAGAATAATGAATGTCGCCATCATAAGTAAACTCTCTGTAGACCTCGTCAGCGATTAAGAACAAATCGTGTTTTTTAACTAGTTCTGCTAGTTGCATCATTTCCTCTTTTGAATACAAATAACCTGTAGGGTTTCCTGGATTGCAAATAAGGATTGCTTTTGTTTTTGGCGTAATTAGTTTTTCAAAATCAGCGATTGCAGGTAATGCAAAACCAGTATCAATCGATGAAATAACTGGAACAACATTCACTCCAGATGCAGTCGAGAAACCGTTATAATTAGCATAAAATGGTTCTGGAATGATGATTTCATCTCCTGGATCCATAGTGCTTCCCATTGCAAAAAGTAAAGCTTCAGATCCACCAGTTGTAATGATTATATCTTCAAAATTGATTGGTAATCCTTGATTTTGATAGAATTTAGACAACTTAGTTCTATAGCTTTCGAAACCAGCTGAGTGACTGTATTCTAAAACTTTAATATCAAAATTCTTTATGGCCTCCATAGCGACCTCAGGTGTCTTGATATCCGGTTGCCCGATATTTAAGTGATATACTTTATGTCCTTTTTTCTTAGCAATTTCAGAAAACGGAACTAATTTACGAATAGGAGATTCGGGCATTTGCGTACCCTTGTTTGATATTTTTGGCATAGTTATAAATGTTAAAATGCAAATTTGCGAATTTTTTTTTGAACTAAATAAGCTATCAAGCCTATTTATTGTTAAATGTGTAATATTCATCCGTTTTTTAAGTAATTTTATAAAAACGTTTAGTAATGACAAAACGACTCCTTTTCTCCATCTTTGTCCTCTATGCCGCGACTACTTTGGCGCAGGAAGGATTTCAATTTAAGAACGAGGATAAAAAGACAACTATTCCTTTTAAATTAATTAACAACCTAGTGTTTATCCCAATAAATGTCAATGGAGTAGAATTGACTTTCTTGTTGGATTCTGGGGTTCAAGAGACCATTCTTTTTAGTTTAGAAGAAAAAAACGATCTGAGCCTTAAGAATATTGAGAAAATTATTTTGCGAGGTTTAGGAAGCGAAGAAGCTATTGAAGGCTTGAAATCAGCAGGCAATGTATTAGAAGTTAAGGGTATAAAATCCGTAAATCACTTGCTGTATATTATCGTCGACCCAAATTTTAATTTGTCATCTCATATTGGGATTCCAGTACACGGAATTATGGGTTATCCTTTCTTTAAGAATCATCTAATCGAAATAAATTATGATAAAAGAAAAATAGTTTTCTATAATAACAGCCAAGTAAATAGAAAAAAAATAGAAGATAAATTTAAAAAAGTTCCTATTACTATCGAAAAATCCAAACCATATCTTTACGCTACCGTTGCTATTGATTCTACTAAAGTGGACACTAAATTACTAATAGATATTGGAAATAGTGATGCGATTTGGCTTTTTCAAGATATTTCTAAAAATATAAAGGTGCCTAAAAATAATTTTGATGATTATCTAGGACGAGGATTTAGCGGTGACGTGGAAGGGAAAAGAGCGCGAATTGCATCATTTTTAGTTTCTGATTTTAAATTCTCTAAGCCGATTGTCGCTTTTCCAGATTCTAGCTCTATACGGCATGTAACGATGGTTCCAGATCGGGTAGGTTCTGTTGGTGGTGAAATTCTAAAGAGATTTTCAGTGATTTTTGACTATCCCAATGGATTTTTATACTTAAAGAAAAATAGACATTATTCAGCGCCATTTCTTTATAATAAAAGCGGAATTGAAATTATGCATTCTGGAGTGCAATGGGTTAAAGAAACAGTGCCACTTCAAGCTTTCCCCATAACTGTGGATCATTTTGATACTAGTAGGGAGAAAAACAGTTCTAATTTTAAATATAAATTTGAATTAAAACCTGTTTTTGAAATCGCCAATATTAGAAAAAATTCACCAGCAGCAAGCAGTGGTTTAAAGGTAGGAGATGCGGTTATTTCGATAAATAATAGCCCAGCCTATAAATATTCCTTGGAGCAAATTAATTCACTTTTAAGACCTGAAGATGAAAAATGGCTAATGCTGGAAGTCGAAAGAAATAGCCAACTGTTGAAGTTTAGATTTCAACTAATCGATGTATTGTAAATCCTACTTAGCGTAAAAAAAAAAGGCTTTCTTGATATAATCATCAAGAAAGCTTAGTGCTTTTAAAGTTGCTATGAACTAATTAGAAACTACTTCTCCTTTAATTTTTAAGGGAACTCTGCCTTCATCATAGTTAGTAGCATTAGATTCTACTGTTATTGTTTTTCTGATAGGTCCTACGGCCATGTTGTACTTCACTTCAATTTTACTTGATTTCCCTGGTAAAATGGTGTCAGTTTGTTTAGATAATATGGTAGAACCAGCGGTAGATTGAACTGCATATATAATTAATGGAGTAGTACCCGTGTTTGTAAATTCAAATACTCGAACGCCATTGTCTTTTCCTTTTACTATTGTTCCGTAATCGATCGTATTGTTTTCAGCTTTAAAATCAATTTTCGCCCTGTTCTGGGCAAATCCAATACCGCTAAAGAATACGACTGCTATTATTGTTGCTATTTTTTTCATAAGAAATTTTTTATGGATAAAAAGTAAATTTAGTTTCTTTTATTTAAAGCACAAATTTTTATTTCTCTTTTTATAGTCTACTTAATTATTTACTTTTGTTCCCTATACGAATTACAAATATCAGACCAAAGTTTAATTTTGGTTTTAACAGTTGCTTTTTATGACAATTCCCGCACAATTTGACGCCAAGACTATTGAAGATAAATGGTATGACTACTGGATGAAAAATAATTATTTTCACTCTGAGCCAGACCACAGAACACCCTATACCATTGTAATTCCTCCTCCTAATGTTACAGGAGTTTTGCATATGGGACACATGCTAAACAATACGATTCAGGATGTCTTGATAAGAAGAGCACGTCTAAAAGGATTTAATGCGTGCTGGGTTCCCGGTACAGATCACGCTTCGATTGCTACCGAAGCTAAAGTTGTTGCTAAACTAAAAGCCGAAGGAATCAATAAATCTGATTTGTCTCGTGAGGAATTTTTAAAGCACGCTTACGACTGGACTGACAAATATGGTGGCGTAATTCTAGAGCAGTTAAAAAAACTAGGAGCTTCTTGCGACTGGGAAAGAACTAAGTTCACTATGGATCCTGACATGTCAGCATCTGTAATTCGTTCTTTTGTCGATTTGTATAACAAAGGATTGATTTATCGTGGATATAGAATGGTAAACTGGGATCCAGAAGCCAAAACCACGTTATCTGATGAAGAAGTTATTTTTGAAGAAAGACAAGGGAAATTATATTTCTTAAAATATAAAATCGAAGGAAGTGAAGATTTCTTAACGATTGCTACGACACGTCCGGAAACAATTTTTGGAGATAGTGCGATTTGTATTAATCCAAATGACGAACGTTTTGCTCATTTAAAAGGTAAAAAAGCAATTGTGCCTATTTGTGGTCGTGTGATTCCAATTATCGAAGATGAATATGTAGATATCGAATTCGGGACTGGATGTCTAAAAGTGACTCCTGCTCACGATATGAATGATAAAACTCTTGGAGAAAAACACAACTTAGAAATTATTGATATCTTCAATGAAGATGCGACAATGAATAGTTTTGGTTTGCATTATCAAGGAAAAGACCGTTTTGTCGTTCGTGAAGAAGTTGCGTTAGAATTAGAAAAAATTGGAGCACTTGCAAAAACAGAAATTCACTTAAACAAAGTAGGAACTTCTGAAAGAACAAAAGCTGTTATCGAACCTCGATTATCTGATCAATGGTTCTTAAAAATGGAAGATTTAGTAAAACCTGCGATACAATCAGTATTGGTAGACGGAGATATTAAATTACATCCTAAACGTTTTGAGAATACATACGCACACTGGTTGAATAACATCCGTGACTGGAATATTTCCCGTCAATTGTGGTGGGGACAGCAAATTCCTGCCTATTTCTATGGAGATGGTAAAGAGGATTTTGTAGTTGCTGAATCTATAGAAGAAGCACTAAAGTTAGCACAAGAAAAAACTTTAAACTTTAAACTTGAAACAAAAGACTTAAAACAAGATGTAGATGCATTAGATACATGGTTTTCTTCTTGGCTTTGGCCAATGTCGGTTTTTGGAGGAATAATGGATCCAGAAAGTGAAGATTTTAAATACTATTATCCAACCAATGATTTAGTAACTGGTCCAGATATTTTGTTTTTCTGGGTAGCGAGAATGATTATTGCGGGTTATGAGTACACCGATAAAAAGCCATTTACAAATGTATATTTGACTGGTTTAGTTCGTGACAAACAAAGACGTAAGATGTCTAAATCATTAGGGAACTCACCAGATCCATTGGATTTAATTGAGAAATTTGGTGCTGATGGTGTTCGTGTAGGATTGCTTTTGAGCGCTTCTGCAGGGAATGACATTATGTTTGATGAAGAATTGTGTAACCAAGGTAAAGGGTTTACCAATAAAATATGGAATGCCTTCAAATTGATAAAAGGATGGGAAGTATCAGATACAATTCTGCAACCAGAATCTTCAAAAGTAGCTATCGAATGGTATGAGGCTAAATTGCAACAAACCTTATTGGAAATCGAAGACAATTTTGAAAAGTATAGAATTTCAGAAGCTTTAATGGGAACCTACAAATTAGTGTGGGATGATTTCTGTTCGTGGTTCTTAGAAATGATAAAACCGGCTTATCAACAGCCAATTGACAGCGTAACTTTTGCGAAAGCGATAGAAATGCTTGAAAATAATTTAAAAGTATTGCACCCATTTATGCCGTTCTTGACAGAGGAAATCTGGCAAATCATTGCCGAAAGAACTCCTGAAGAAGCTTTAATCGTTTCGACTTGGCCAGAATTGAAACCGTTTGACGCTAAGTTAATTTCTGATTTTGAAAGTACTGCTGAAGTGATTTCTGGAATTAGAACCATTCGTAAAGACAAGAATATCCCATTTAAAGATGCGATTGAACTGAAAGCGATAAATAATGATAAAACGTCGACTTATTTTGATTCGGTTGTAACCAAATTAGGAAATATCACGACATTAGAATATGTTACTGAAAAAGTGGATGGAGCTTTGTCTTTTCGTGTCAAATCGAATGAATATTTTATTCCAATTACGGGAAATATAAACGTAGAGGAAGAGATTGCTAAACTAACAGCAGAATTAAATTACACAAAAGGGTTCTTGAAATCAGTACAAGGAAAATTGTCTAATGAAAAATTTGTTGCTGGAGCTCCTGAGAAAGTATTGGCAAACGAGAAACAAAAAGAGGCAGATGCTTTAGCTAAAATAGAAACAATCGAGCAAAGTTTGGCTGGATTGAAATAGAGATTAGACTCTTGTTAAAATAAGAAAATCCCAATACTGAAAATTTTCAGGATTGGGATTTTTATTTATCGGAATAATGTTTCATTGCTGCTATTACATTAACAGTTACTATATCTTGTTTGACCTTATAAATAAGTCTATCTTTTTTGTTTATTTCCCTTGACCAGAATCCAGAGAGTTTGTGTTTTAGCGGTTCAGGATTACCAATTCCTTCAAAAGGAGTTTCTGTTAGTTCTTTTAATATTTTAGCGATTTTCTTAATACTCGCCTAATTTCCTGATTTGTAATGGATTTTCAAGTGTTTATCTGCTAACTCTTCTATTTCAATCCTAAACTTCCCCATATATAATTTGGATCAATAGTTTTATAATTTCCTCGTTTCTCAGTCTCCAAGATTTTTTCTATAAATTCTGGATTGTACGGACTTTCCTCGTTTATTTCAACTCCTTTATTTGTTACGGCTAATAACTTTGCCATTTCTAGCAATGCTTTACCAGCTTTGGTACGCTCATTTATGGTTATAGTTGTCATGATAATTAATTGTTTAATGTTACAAAGACACAAAATATCGAGGCATTAAAGAGCAGGTTGGTTGATCGTTAAAACAGAGAAAAATAAGCGCAAACCTTTAATTTTTAAATGTTTAAAGTGGCCTTTTTTGTGGATTTAATTTCGCCTCAAGAAATACTCCACTTTACTGTAATAATCCTCACCATAATATTTCATAAAATCACCATTGGATTTCAGAATAAAGAAAGCTTCGCAATTTTCATGAAGTGTAAATACATTGTCGTAAAAAAAACCGGAATCTTTTATAAAATCTTTTTGTTCTTCATAGATTTCTTTGTTAACTACGTCCTCTGAAAAAACAAAAAAATCAATAGTATTGTATTTTTTACTGATCCTTTTCGAAATTTCAATTGAACGATCAAAGCCTGAGAAGCTAATATTATTAATATTAAGGCTAAGACAGTTTGGAGCTCTTTGACTATAATTGATCAAAATTGATTTGTCTGCAGGTATTTCAGCATTTAATTCCTTTATAATAAGGCTTCTTATTTCCTGAAACTGTTGGGGATTTAACTTTCCTTTAAAGGATTTTCTACTTTCAATATATTGCTTATTTAATACAGAATTAAGCACTGTAGTAGGGCTTGTAGTTGTTTGAGAAATACAAGAAGCGCTAATGAGTATTAAAATCATGTAGAATATTTGCTTTGTAGATGAATTCATAAACTTTTATTAGCATTAATTTCGAATAACATGAATTAGTTATTATTTCTTTTAGACCTTAAAAAATACGAAAGTGTATTTCCAAGAAAAAAATGTTTATCGAAAAAATAAAATAATACTACTCTAATATCAAATATACTATTTTATTTACAAAAAAAATCCGCCTCGTTATTTAAAACGAAGCGGATTGCTATAGCGTAGACTTTACACTTTTATGCTAGTAAGAATAAGAAAATTAAAGGGAATATAATTCCTGCCAAAGCTAATTTCCAGCCACGTTCTTTAAAGCTGAATTTTCCAGCTTTTACCATTATTGTTCCTGTTAAAGCGATAACAATTAAACTTAAGGCAAAAATATCAGAATAATAAATCCAGAAATTAGAGGTGTTTTTATGCAATTTCATCGTTTGACTGATAATGGGCATTTTTAAGAAAGTCACAATTTCACCTTGTCCCGTTTTCATGTCAATTTCGACATCATGATTTTCGTAGGATATTTTCAAACTGCTTTTTTTGATACTGTGTTTACGAAACTTATCGTCTATGCCAAGTTTTTCTCCTAAGTCTACAGCAAACTTCTCGTTGATTAAATGTTCTTCAGGTAGTGTTACTGTTATAGCTTTTGTTTCAGTGGTGTACTTTTCAGGATGCCACGATTCGCGATGATTCATCATAAGTCCTGATGCGGCAAATGAAATAATAAGTCCAATATAAAAATAACCTAAATCTCGATGTAAATTACGGAAGGTTTTCTTTTTCATTGTAAGTGCTGAATTTTTATTGTGCGAAAATAATCTATTTCTGTATAAAGTGAAGTAAAAATGTTTTCTGTTGGTTTTAAAATTTGTATTTTAAGGCAGTCATTACTTGGCGTGGGGCAATTGGGTTGACGCTGTAGTTTTCATGGACAGTGTAATTCAACTCGTTTGTAACATTTGAAAGTTTGCATAGTATAGAGAATTTTCCCCATTCGTAACCAGCAGATAAGTCAATTGTAGTGTATGCTTCTAGCGGAATTTCTCTGTCAAATATTCCATTTGGTTCTGCTGCTTTGTACTGATTATTCCATCCACCCACACGTTTACCAATGTAATTTGCTGTTGAACCTACAGAGAAACCTTTTAATAGTCCTGATTGTAAAGTGTAAAAGAAACTAAAGTTAGCTGTGTTAGCAGGTGTTCTAGCCAAACGGTCTCCTACAATAAAACTTCCTTCTAATCCTGATGTTTTAGTGTAACGCATATCATTATAGCTATATCCTGCAATGATACTTAAGCCTGTTACAGGTCTTGCGGTGATATCAAATTCTACACCTTTACTTTTTGTTGAACCACTTAAGGTTTTTATGCTAGAATCTGTATTAGCAGAACCATCCGCTTTAAACTCTGCAGTTTGTGCTAGATTGCTATTTTCAATTTGGTACAAAGTTACATTAGTACTCAAAATTCCTCTCCAAAAATCTTTTTTGATTCCTAATTCATACTGATCTATTAAAGAAGGTTTAATTACTTTTAAATCAACCGTTGTTCCTGTATTTGGAGTAAACGAGTTAGAGTAGCTTGCAAATAAAGACATGTCTTTAGTAGGTTGATAAACTAAGCCTACTTTAGGAGTAAACGCTTGATCGATACGTTTTACATCATCCTTAGAAACCACTGGAGTTTTAGTTAAGTCCTGAGTGTTAGCTTGTGATTCTTGCCATGACCAACGGATTCCTGCTAATACTTTAAATTTATCTGTAAGCGAAATCAAATCCTGTGCATAGATTCCAAAACGGTTCGTATCTGTTTTTACTATTTTAGTATTGGTAGCATCCGGTATTGGGCCACCTTGATCAAAATTATCAAAGTCAAAAATGTTACCACTACCATAAATGTTTGGAGAGAAGGTAAAGGTATAGGCTTGTAAAAAAGAGTTTTCAAAATCAACTCCTGTAAATAATTGGTGTTTTATTTTTCCAGTTTCAAAATTACCTTGTAGGCTAATTTGTTCTCCAATAACTTGTTCTAAGTTTCTGTTTTGACCCAATGGACGACTCCAATCACCATTAGCAGCTGGTTGTACACGTTCTGTTCCTTTTGAGTTTCTTTCAAAGTTTTGAAAAGAACTATTAAAGTTTAGTTTCCAATTGTCGTTAAATTCATGTTTTACTAATCCAGAAACACTAGCTTGTCTTGTTTGACCGTTTGACCAAATCGTTCCTAAATAAGTGTTTCTAGGGATGTCAACAATTGTTTTTCCTATGATACCAGTTCCAAAATCCGGTGTCCAATTGTCGTGTAAATAATCTGCTTGCAATACGATTTCAGTTTTTTCACTAGCTTTAAAAAGTACCGATGGGTTAATGTAGTAACGTTCTTTCTTTACTACATCTCTAAAGCTTTCTGAGTTTTCATAAGAACCTGTAAAACGATATGCGATGTTTTTGTCTAATGGACCGTAAATATCAATAGATGGTTTATAGAAAGCATTGCTTCCCATTTGCATCGTAATTTCACCACCACTTTTAAAAGAAGGTTTTTTTGTAACCATGTTCAAAATTCCTCCTGGCGCTACATTACCAAATAATAGGGCGGCACTTCCTTTAAGTACTTCAACTCTTTCAAGCGAAGAAACCTCAGGCATTGATCCGCTATTAAAACGGAAACCATTTTTAAACATATTATTTGATGACATGTCATATCCTCTGGACCAGAATGATTCCTGAGCACCGCCGCGGGCTGAACCTACATACACACCATTTACGTTTTTGATCACATCACTCATTCTTACCGCTTGTTGCTGCTCGATAACATGGTGTCCTACGATTTGAATACTTTGTGGTAAGTCCATTGGTTTTATATTTAAACCGGAAAGAACCGTTTCCTTTTTCTTATTGGGGCTTTGTTTAATCTTAATTACCAATTCTTTCAAAGTAGTTATGTCTTCTACTAACTTGAATTCTACAAAATTAGTCTGGTTTGCCAATACTTTAATTTGTTTTGACTGTGTCTTCATCCCACCTCCTGCGAGCGTGATTGTATGAATACCTGTTGGAAAACTATTAAAAGTAAACTCGCCCTCGGCATTCGTTTGGTTTGTTTTTGCTTCTTTTCCTAATTTGATTGCTATTCCTGGAAGAGGAAATCCATCTGCCGAAAGTATTCTTCCTTCGATAGTTCCAGTTTCTTGCGCTTGTATGTAAAATGTAGTAAATAAGATGACAAATAGTATTGTAATGCGACTGCTCATAACTTTTTATTTGGAATAATTAAAAATAACAGTGCAAATATAAAACCTGATTTTGAATCCACAAAGCTTATTTAGATTAAATATCAATAATAATTCCAACTCTTTATTAGTTAATTGAAAATCAATTATTTAAAACTAAATTTTAACGTTCGTTTCAGCTTAATTCTTATAATCAGGAGATAAAGCAAGCTTATAAAAAGTGTTATAGCGAACAAAAACTATTGGTAAAATAACTAAATTTTAACTGTTAATGACTGTTTTTTAGGATTTTATAAACGAGATCTTTAGTTGGTTTCTGATCTTGTAATTTTGCTCGAACCATATCAAAAGTTACTTTAAAATCGCAACCTTCTTTATAATTACTGCACCCATAAGCAGTTTTACCTTTTAAAACCGTTCCTTTTTGACACTTTGGACAAGCCAAAACATCCGTAGTAGTTTTAGTCTTAATTGATGGAGTAGGAGTAGTAGTTTTTTTAGGTTCTAATTTGAGTTTGAAGTTTTCGTCAAAGCGAAGTAAGCCTTCTACAGTGCCAGCATCTATTTTAAAGTCTTTGAGATTTACTGTTGATCCTTTTTGAAGTAAGCGTAAGTATTGATTCTCTGATATTTTTTTTTCTCCAAAAGTAAAGGGCAATACAAAATCGCAGCCTGCTTTGTAATTAGCACAGCCATAAGCTGATTTCCCTTTTAAAAGCATTGCTTTTTTACATTTCGGACAGGCTTCCGCCAAAATTCCTGCTGCCTTCTTTTTCTCTACTTTAGCTACTTCTTTTTGGACCGTTCCAGCATGTGAGATATTAGCACGCTTCGCTTCGCTTCGTACTTCATACACTAAAGCCTCTACCATGCGTTTCATATTATTTATAAATGCAGCAGCGGTAAACGTTCCTTTTTCAATATCTTTTAACTGCTTTTCCCAGGATCCTGTCAATTCCGCCGATTTCACCATCTCGTTTTGAATAGTGTCAATCAATTGAATTCCTGTTGGAGTTGGTAAGACTTGTTTTTTGTTTCGAACAATGTATTGGCGTTTAAAAAGCGTTTCAATAATATTCGCTCGTGTTGACGGACGTCCAATACCGTTTTCCTTCATCAGTTCACGTAAATCCTCATCATCGACCTGTTTCCCTGCGGTTTCCATTGCGCGTAATAAGGTCGCCTCCGTAAACTGATTGGGTGCTTTAGTTTCCTTTTCTAAAAAAGAAGGTTGGTGCGGGCCTTTTTCACCTTTAACAAAGCTAGGTAATATGTCGGCCTCTTTTTCTTTGGCGTCTGGATTTTCAAAAACTACTCGCCATCCTTTTTTTAAGATTTCCTTTCCAGTGGTTTTGAAGGATACATCGGCTGCTTTCCCAATTACTGTTGTATTAGAAACGGAACAGTCATCATAAAATACAGCAATAAAGCGTTTGGTGATAATATCATACACCTGTTGCTGATTGTACTGCAAATTGCTGTGAATCCCCGTTGGTATGATCGCGTGGTGATCGGTCACTTTTTTATCGTTGAATACCTTAGTTGATTTTTTAATCTTCTTCCCTAAAAGCGGTTCTGTTAGCGCAGCATAATTGGTTAGATTTTGTAAAATACCGGGAACTTTTGGATAAATGTCACTTGGTAAAAAAGTAGTGTCGACTCTGGGATAAGTGACAACTTTTTGTTCGTATAAAGTTTGAACAATTTTCAAGGTTTCATCTGCCGAAAAGCCAAATTTCGTATTACAATACACTTGTAAGCCTGTTAAATCAAAAAGCTTTGGTGCAAACTCATTTCCCTTCTTTTTTTCGACAGAGACAATTTCGAAATCACTTTCCTGGACTTTATTGGCCAGGAGTTCTCCATCTTCTTTTTTCAAAAAACGACCTTCTTCATAACTAAAAAGAGTCTCTCTATATAAAGTTTGCAACTCCCAGTAGGGTTGTGGCTTAAAATTTTCAATTTCCTTCCAGCGATCTACTACCATAGCTAATGTAGGCGTTTGCACGCGTCCAATGGACAGAACTTGTTTGTATCCACCGTGTTTTACGGTGTACAAACGAGTCGCATTCATCCCTAGTAACCAGTCGCCAATGGCTCTGGAAAATCCGGCGTAATATAAATTATCGTAGTTGGCGGATGGTTTTAAGTTTTCAAAACCTTCTCTAATAGCTTCAGTGGTTAAGGAGGAAATCCATAGGCGTTGTACTTCGCCTTTATAATTGGCTTCGTTCATCACCCAGCGCTGTATTAATTCTCCTTCTTGTCCCGCATCCCCGCAGTTAATAACCAAACTCGCTTTATCAAATAAACTTTTTATAATTCGAAATTGCTTCTGAATGCCCGAATTCTCCACGACTTTGGTTTCAAATTTTTCGGGAAGCATGGGTAGGTTGTTCAAATCCCAGCTTTTCCAATAGGACTTGTAATCGTTAGGTTCTTTTAAAGTACACAAATGCCCAAAGGTGTAGGTTACCGCATAGCCGTTGCCTTCATAATAGCCATCATGTTTGGTATTAGCCCCTAAAACGGATGCGATTTCTCGTGCTACACTTGGTTTTTCGGCAATACAGACCTTCATTTTCT
This sequence comes from Flavobacterium sp. XN-5, assembly GCF_008033395.2. Lineage (NCBI taxonomy): Bacteria > Pseudomonadati > Bacteroidota > Flavobacteriia > Flavobacteriales > Flavobacteriaceae > Flavobacterium > Flavobacterium sp. XN-5. Next base: position 19,005 of record NZ_VOGZ02000001.1, on the reverse strand, counting down.
CCTACTGATTTTGAGGGTGCAAATTAGGAATTTAGAAGTTGGTATGGAAATGAAATCTGCAGGAGTTATGAACGAGATAGTTTTGTAGCTAAGATCCAAAGGTGCATGTTTTAGTAGCTTCGTTTTTGTTTTTTTCGAAAGTGAAATTGTATTGATATACAGCAATCGTGCTATTGCAGGTAGTACTATTTATGAGCACTTATTTATTTCAACCAGCCTTTGTTAATTGCCAAAGTAGAAAACCATACTAGAAAAAGACCAAAGACAATTATGAGTATTGGCATAACTTCTGTACCTGGGCCATAAACTTCTCGTGCATTTGTAAAAAACAGATTTTGAATCATTTGAGGGATGATGGCAAGAAGCGAAATAATAAAGGCAGGTTTAGCCCACTTTTTCTTCATTAGTAATCCAACGGAACCAATCATTCCACCAAAAACCGCAATTGCAAAAGCGATATATGTCCAAAGCGGATAACTGTTATACAGCTCTTGTTCTGCCAATGGCAATGCTCTCAAGCTCTCGTCTGTCATTGATACTTGCATCAAGAAGGAACTCACTCCCATTAAATTCCAGAGTAAAGCGAATGCTGCTACTGCCCAAAACCACATTGGGACTGCTGTTTTTTGATTTTCCATTGGGATACTTGGTTAAAGGTTAAAATTGGTTTTTATGTTAATTTAAGTGATTTTACACTAGTGAAAAACTAAGATATGAAAATTATTGTTTGTCTAAAGCTACAAATGGATTGAAAGAGATATTGAATAGTATTATCTGTGTTTGTTTTCCAATAATGATAGGCTTATTTATAAAAGCAAAAACGGCTTGAGTCAAACTCAAACCGTTTTTGTTTTTTACCTAAATTAGGGTAAGTGGTATTATCAGAATTAATTTTTGATTAAGCTTGTTTTATAAACTGTACGTCAATAACTAATTTTACTTTGTCAGAAACTACAATACTTCCAGCTTCTGTAACAGCATTCCAAGTTAAATTAAAATCTTTTCTGTTTACTTCTCCTCTAATTTCAAATCCTGCTTTTGTTTGTCCATAAGGGTCTACTGCAATACCATTAAATTCGGCATCTAAAGTAATTTCTTTTGTAACATCTCTAATGGTTAAATCCCCAACTAATTTTTCGCCATCAAATGATTTTGAAACAAATTTTATTTCAGGAAATTTTTCAGAGTTGAAAAAATCATCTGATTTTAAATGTGTATCTCTGTCTTTATTTTTGGTGTTTAAAGAGGCTGTTTTTGCACTAAATTCTAAACTAGCGCCGTCGAATATATCTCCATTTGTTTTTGCAGTAGCCTGAAAGTCTTCGAAATGACCTGTTACTGTTGAGATCATCATGTGCTTTACTTTAAAAGTAATTTCTGAATGTGCGGTGTCGATTGACCAATTTGTGTTATTTTCCATTGTTGTAATTTTTAATTATTTATTTTTTAATACGTCTTGAATTTCTGTTAATTTCTTAAACATGGCGTTAGCAAACGGACATAGAGGCGTGATTTTGATGTTTTTTTCTCTTGTCATTTCTACAATTTTATAGAGTAATTGTTTACCGATATTTTGACCTTTAAATTCAGGGTCAACTTCTGTATGATCGATAATTATGTGGTCTTCCCCTGCTATTGAATAGGTCATCAGTCCGACTCTTTTATTGTCTTCTTTAGCCATTGCAAAACCTTTACTCTCTCTTTCTACTAATGTAATATCCATTTTAAGTTTCTTATTATAGTATGATTATTTACCTTGTCATTGGTACTTCCATTAAAAGTATACGAGCATTTTCTGTAGCTTTTACATTAATGCTGTCTGTGTCATAAATACCCATTCCATCTCTTTTAGATAGTTTTTGGCCATCAATTTCTACTTCGCCATCAAGAATAAATGCATAAACGCCATTTCCTTCTTTTTTGATTTTGTATTGCTCTGAATTTCCTTTATCAAATTTCCCTATATGAAACCAAGCATCTTGATGAATCCAAACGCCTTGGTCTTCTTTGTTAGGAGAAAGCACTTGATAAAATTCATTTTCTTTTTCGATATCTTTTAGCGAAATCTGATCGTATTTTGGTGTTACATTTTTTACTTTTGGAAATACCCAAATTTGAAGGAATTTAACTTCCCGGTCATTGTTTTTGTTTTTTTCAGAATGCGTAACTCCAGTTCCAGCACTCATTGCTTGTACATCACCTTCTTTAATTACGGTAACGTTTCCCATGCTGTCTTTATGTTCTAGATCTCCTTCTAATGGAATTGATATAATTTCCATGTTATCGTGTGGATGCGTACCAAAACCCATTCCTGCTTGTACACTGTCGTCATTTAAGACACGTAGTACACCAAAATTCATTCTTTCTGGGTTTTGATAATTAGCGAAGCTAAAGGTATGGTATGAATTTAACCAATCGTGATTTGCGTGTCCTCTTGTTTCTGCTTTATGAATTACTGTGTTCATAGTACTTATGTTTTTATGTAGGAATGATTAATTCCTAGCTGTTACTTTATTTTTTGCGGAGCAATAGCATCAAAAAAACCTGTTAAAAGGACGTTTTTAGTAAACTTCTTATTGTCCAAATTCTTTACTCTAAAAGTATGGTACAAATGTATAACCGATTACAAGCCTGTGGAATATGAAAAAATGGAGTTAACATATGAAAATCCGACATTTAAGACTTTAACTCCTTTTTCTTGAAGCTTGAGGGAGATAACTGCGTGTGTTTTTTGAAAAAAGCACTAAAATTTGCAGGCTCATTAAAGCCTAATTCATATGCAATTTCTTTATTTGTTAAATCTGAAAAATAGAGTAATCTTTTGGCTTCGGTTATTATTCTTGCCTGAATATAGTCTTTTGCAGTTTTGCCAATTCTTGCTTTTATTGTTCGGTTTAAATGGTCAGGCGTAATATGAAGTTCATTTGCATAGTATGTGGTAGAATGCTCTTTTTTATAGTTGCTTTCTACACCTTTTTTAAAAGCCCTAATCAGGTTATCCCCCGAAGTGTCAATATCTGATTCGATTGGGTTTATTGAACACAAAGTATTACATTCTATTAACAGGAGTTTTAAAAACGCACCAATAGATAAGTTTTTCATTTTTGCATCACTTTTAAATAACTTGAAAATTTGATTTGAAAACTGTTCTATGGTTTCAAACTGAACTTTACTTGGCATTAATGGTGGGTTTTGTCCATAATTTTGAAAAAGATTTAAACTTTCAATAAACGACAATGGAATAGAGTTTTCTACTAAAAACTGATTAGAAAAAGTCATAGCAAATCCCGACGATTTTTCTGTCTCAATAACTTGGTGTACTTGCCCTGGAGCAACAAAGAAAATTTGATTGTTTGCTAATTCGTATGTGTTGAAGTCTATTATATGTTGCCCATTTGCTTTATTAATGATTAGAACGGTATAGTAGTTGTGCCTGTGTGGTTCGTCTACTATTCCGTTTCGTTTTGTGTAAATATCTTCCATTTTAGATATTCCAAAACTAATGTATTCCTTATCGGTATTTACTTTTTGATATGTTTTGACAATACTCACTTTTATGATTTTTATTTAAACTTATAAAGCAATTTTACACATTCTCCTCTATTCGTCTGTCTGGCATTAACCACAGAATGGCAACAAAAATGTAAAAAGCTAAGGATATCCAGGTGTTTAAAAAAGCAAATCCAACTCCAAGAGTATAACAAATCATGGAAATTTTTCCTTTTTTATCTGAACCTACAACCTTTCTTAAAGGGAATTCGTCACCGTGCGACTTTATAATTTCCGCTTGTAATACAAAATAAGCAATTGCAGAAAATAGTAGGACTACACCATAAGCAATTACGGGCAACTTTGCATCATAGTGTCCGCCTATCCAAGCTGTTGTAAAAGGAACTAATGATAACCAAAAAAGCAAATGTAGATTTGCCCAAAGTATCTTACCATTCACTTTCTGTGTAATTTGAAACAGGTGATGATGGTTGTTCCAATAAATACCTAAATATATAAAGCTGAAAATATAGCTTAAAAAAATAGGTGTTTTTGCCAGTAGTGAGTTTAAATCTGTTTCAGTTGGTGCTTTAAGTTCCAAAACCATAATGGTTATAATAATTGCTAAAACGCCATCACTAAAGGCTTCTAATCTACTTGTCTTCATTTATTTCTATTCTAGTTTGGTGAACAGTTATTTTTAACTATTTACAACTTGTAACAGCCTATATCTCTTGAGTCAAATATATATGATTTTATTTACAATTAATCAAATAATTTTTATGACACGGAGTGAATTTTTAGTTTTTAAACCAAAAAAAACCTTGCTGTGGGCAAGGTTTTCTATTTAGATTGTAATTTTTTCTACTTAAGTCTAAGCATAATATATTTTTCAGAACTGGGTTTTCCTGACTGTATTCCTGATATTTCAGCGACTAGACTGTCTTTTGAAACTTGAGTGTAACTGATTTTTTGAGGGTAATCATGCGTTGGGTTTTCAAAAACAAGTTGGTTTTCTTTTGTTTCAATAAGGAGAAAGGCGACTGGTTTATCGTCGTTTTGACCTCTTACATTAGCATTGTAACTTAATTGCTCTCCTATTTGTTGCAACACGATCGTTTCATAATGAATGGTGTCTTTTCCTTTTAGAAAAAAAGAGTGTCCATTATAAGTGCTGTCGTTTGCTTTTTTCCAAGTTTCGGTAAGTGTTCCGTCATCGGATTTGTTTTCCCATTTTCCTTGCAGCCAACGTGCCGTTTTGATTTTATCTTTTTCGTTTTGATCTGGATCGTCTGAATCTGTTTTTTTACAAGAAACGAAGATTGTTATTAATGCTAGAAAAGTAATTTTTTTATACATAGCTATTTTGAGATTGAGTTGTACTACAATGACTGTGCGAAATTATGAAAAAAGATCGTAAATAGCCCAGATAAAAGCGGCATCCTTTTTATCCTGAATTTGGCTCTGGGAAGAGCACTAATTCTAGGATAAAAAGATACAGCGGATAGCTGGAAATTGCTCCAAAAAAAACTGTCGGGAAACTAGAGTTAACTATAAACTATTTTTCGTAATTTTGCACTCCAAATATAAGGACTAATAATATGTTAGATAGACTTCAAATAGTAAAACAACGTTTCGATGAGATTTCGGATTTAATCATTCAGCCGGATGTTATTTCTGATCAGAAGCGTTATGTCCAATTGAATCAAGAATATAAGACTTTGAAAGCTTTGGCTGAAAAACGCGATGAATACGTGCTTATCATGGCTAATATCGAAGAAGCAAATGAAATCATAGCGGACAATAGTGATGCAGATATGACCGAAATGGCCAAAATGCAACTTGAGGAGGCAAAGGAAAGATTACCAGAACTTGAGGAAGAAATCAAATTCATGTTGATCCCAAAAGATCCAGAAGACGCTAAGAACGTTATGGTGGAGATTCGTGCCGGTACCGGTGGGGATGAAGCGAGTATTTTTGCTGGAGATTTATTCAGAATGTACACTAAATATTGCGAAAACCGCGGTTGGAGAACTTCAGTTGTCGATATGAACGAAGGTACATCTGGTGGATTTAAAGAGGTGATTTTTGAAGTTACAGGTGAAGATGTTTACGGAACTTTGAAGTTTGAAGCAGGTGTACACCGTGTACAACGGGTGCCTCAAACAGAAACTCAAGGACGTGTGCATACATCAGCAGCTACTGTTATGGTGTTACCAGAAGCAGAGGAATTTGATGTGCAAATTGATATGAATGATGTACGTGTAGATTTTTTCTGTTCTTCAGGACCAGGTGGACAATCGGTAAATACAACTAAATCGGCGGTTCGTTTAACGCACATTCCAACAGGATTAGTAGCGCAATGTCAGGATCAAAAATCACAACATAAAAATAAAGACAAAGCTTTCGGTGTTTTACGTTCCCGTTTATACGAGCAGGAATTAGCTAAAAAACAATCTGAAGATGCTACTAAACGTACTTCTCAAGTAAGTTCTGGTGACCGTTCGGCAAAAATTCGTACCTACAATTATGCGCAAGGTCGTGTAACAGATCACAGAGTTGGATTGACTTTATATGATCTAGGAAACATCATGAATGGTGACATTCAGAAAATTGTTGATGAACTAGCCTTAGTCAATAACATGGAAAAGTTGAAAGAAGCTAGCGAAGTTTTTTAAATATACAGCCTCATTTATTGAGGCTTTTTTTTGGAGTGTACTCTCGTTTTGCTTTGAGGGTATGAGTTTTTTCGAAATAAAAGCTGGTAGCAAAATATCTGCTGAGTAAAAACGAGTTTCCTTATTTAATATCGATTCTCTCTATCGAAACAACAGCTGTAGGTAAATTATATCCTCCCGTTTTGAGGGCTTTATAAATTTTTAACTGCAAATCTGATTTTAACTGATCTCCTGGAGCTTTTATTTCATCAGTTCGATACCAATAATAAACGCCTATAATTACTACATCATTTTCAATTTTTTCTACAATTGTCTTGTAACTTGGAATCTTTAGAACAAATTCATTTTCTATCAGAATTGAATTTATGAGCTGGAACGCTTCGTCAATTTTGTCATCGTGTGTAATGCTAATGATAAACTGACTTCTCATTAGTGCATCAATTGTAAAATTCTCAAGATTATTTTTTAGAATAGAAGCATTGGGAATGTATGCATCAACACCGTCGAGGGTTTTAATTGTGGTGGAACGTAAATTCATTTCAATAACTCGTCCTTTTATATTGTCAATTTGGATTAAATCACCAATTCGGAACGGTCGTTGAAAAGCCATTAAAATTCCTGCTAAGAAATTTTCTCCTATATCCTTTAATGCAAAACCTATAATAAAAGTCGTTAAACCAGCACCTGCTAAAATTTTATTAGTGACATCGTCAAAACCGATGACACCTAAGCAAATGACAAACAATGTAATGGTGAGGAGTAAGGAAATGATGCTTAAAATAAAGTCAGCAATCAAAGGGTCGTTAGATTTAGAAATGACAAATTTTGTAGCATATTTATTGATCATCCTAATAATCAATAATCCCAACACTAGTACTACCAGTGAAAACAGTACATTAGGTAAGTGGCTGATAAAACTAGTCCAACTTTGATTTATTGATTTATAAAAAATATCTATTTCTGAATTCATAGCTATAATATCTAATTTTTTCCGAACCTACTTTTATTTTTGACTTCTAATTCGTTTCCAAATTTTCAAACGATTTTTAGCTCGGTTAGAAAAATACTTGTCTTCTGCTTCTCCTAAAACAAATCCAACAGGCTTAAATTTTTCTGAATTATCAAAAAGTACTTTCAAAGATGCTGTGATGGGTAAGGCTAAGATCATTCCTGGAATTCCCCATAACATCGAAAATAAAATGATCGCTAGTATCGAAGTAAATGAATTTAAAGAAACTTTTGAACCCGTAATTTTAGGAGTTATAAAATTACCCTCAATAAATTGAATAAAACCAAAGATGGCAATTACTCCCGCTGCATACCAATAAGAATCTTTTGTTGCTAAGGCGACCGCTGCTGGTAAAAGCGAACCAATGATTATACCTATATATGGAACTAAGAGTAACAATGCACATAAGAAACCAAAGAAAAAAGGATAGTCAATTCCCAAAACTAATAATCCAACACTGTTTAATAAGCCTACAATGACCATTACACTTCCCAGTCCTACTAAGTAGTTTTGTTGTACGTCATATAGTTGGCTTAACACAACTCTAGTATTCTTTCTGCTATTAGTAGTCGCTTTGTGTAAAAAACTTATTAGAAAAGTTCGATACAGCAAGAAAAAAAACATATACAAAGGTGTCAATATAAAATCGCTTAATATACTTCCAGATCGAGTTAATAATTCTAAAATACTATTAGAGTTTTCTTTTACAATTTTTTTCACTTCAATTTGACCACTTCCAACAATGTCTTCGCTTTTTATTCCGGTATAGTTTTCAGTTTGTATGATTAACACATGGATTTTCTCCATGATTTTATCATAATACATATCACTTTTGTCCAATATATTTTGAAATTGAATCCCGATTAAGGTGAAAATGAAAAAAATGATAGCAGAGAAAACTAGGATGGCAATGATAATTGAAAATATTCTGTTGAAATACAATCTCGTTTCAAAGAAACGCACTATTGGGTAAATCAATACACTTAGTAAAATGGCGAAAAATATTGGAATCAAAAAGTCTTTTAAAATATAAGATATAAATACAATTAGGGTAAAGGCTAGCAAGTCTTTAACGATATGTGTTTTAGTATGTATTGACTCCATAAATGTTTCTTTTGAAAAAAAAATACTGTCTTTTTTTATAGTATCCCATCAAAGTTACTAATAAAAAAAAGACAGTTAGATAATTTTAAGCAGTGCTAATTAGGTTACAATGATAATTTTATTTTTTAATTGTATGAACTTTGTTCGGCACACAAATCAAGTAAATTATCATTGGAATAAATATATGTATTTAAGTTCTACTTTTCACTTCAGTTTTAAATTATGTGAATTTTAGTTGCTGTATCTTCTCAAAATCCAAGCCTGCGCTTCGTGTTTTAGAAGTATTCCCGTTAAAAAGTCGGCAGTACCAAAATCATCTGTTTCATCTGCTTCTTTAATAAATTCTCTGATTTTGGCAGTTAGCTCTTGGTGGTCAGATAACAATTCTTTTACCATTGCCTGCTTTGCTTCATGTTTTGAAGATTCTTTTAGGATAGATTCATCAAGAAACTCTTTCATCGTTCCAATAGTTTTTTCTCCTAGTTTACCAATGCGTTCAGCTACTTCATCAACAATGAGTTCTATTTCGTTGTATTGACTTTCAAAAAGCTTGTGCATTTCCATAAAACTTTCTCCTGAGACATTCCAATGAAACTTTCTTGTTTTTTGGTATAGAACCATTTCACTGGCTAGAACAGTAGTTAAATTTTTTATGTTTGACTTCATTTCCTTTTGCGGTATTCCTAATTTTGTGTCCATCTTAAATGTGTTTTTTTGTTGTGTGTTTTACAAATATAGTTAAGCATAGAAGTAATAGTATTATAGAATTATTTATGATTTTTACAAAATTCTAAGTTTATTAGATTCTAGTTCGTAAATTTGGCATTTGAACCTATACAACATGACAACACAAGAACTTATTGAGCAAATCAAAATAAAAAAATCATTTCTTACCGTAGGACTAGATGTTGATTTAAGTAAAATCCCAAAACACCTTTTTGATCTGGAAGATCCTATTTTTGAGTTTAACAAAGCGATAATTGATGCGACTCATGATTTATGCGTTTCCTATAAACCCAATACTGCTTTTTATGAAGCGTATGGAATTAAAGGATGGATGTCGTTGCAAAAAACAATCAATTACATCAACGAGAATTATCCTGATGTTTTTACGATTGCTGATGCAAAACGTGGCGATATTGGCAATACATCTTCTATGTATGCCAAAGCTTTTTTTGAAGATTTAAACTTCGATTCGGTTACTGTTGCTCCATATATGGGGAAAGATTCAGTGGAACCATTTTTAGCTTTCGAAAATAAACATACTATTATGCTTGCCTTAACTTCTAACGAAGGTGCTTTTGATTTTCAAACCTTAAAAATTGATGGGAAAGAATTGTACCAACAAGTTCTCGAAACATCTAAAACTTGGAAAAATTCCGAAAACCTAATGTATGTTGTAGGCGCTACAAAAGCCGAATATTTTACTGAAATCCGTAAAATTGTACCGGATAGTTTCTTGCTAGTTCCTGGAGTGGGAGCACAGGGAGGAAGTCTTTCAGAGGTATGTAAATACGGAATGAATGACAATATAGGATTATTGATCAATTCTTCGAGAGGAATCCTTTATGCTTCAAACGGAACTGACTTTGACGAAAAAGCAAGAGCGGAAGCACTGAAAATACAACAGGAAATGGAGCAAATTATTAGTTTAAAGTTTAAGATTTAAAAAAGTGCGTTTAAGGTTTAAAGCTTTCTGGATTGTGCGTAAAAAAATTATAACAGGAATATTATTTATTAAGTTTCATAAGGTGGTTAAACTTTAAACTTTTTCAAACGTTAAACCTTTTAAACTTTAAACAAAAAATGAAAACTTTAATAGACCAACTCGGAACTCCCCACACATTTGAAACTTCGCCTCAGCGAATCGTTTCTCTAGTTCCTTCTCAAACGGAATTGCTTTACGACTTGGGGCAGGAATCTAAAATCGTTGGAATCACGAAATTCTGCGTCCATCCTTATCATTTTAAATCGACAAAGAAACTTGTTGGCGGTACAAAAAAAGTTAATTATGAAAAAATCCGTTTACTAAAGCCGGATGTAATCATTTGCAATAAAGAAGAAAATACTAAAGAAATCGTTGAAGAGTTAAGCAAGATATGTCCTGTTTGGGTGACCAATATCCTCACTGTAGAAGATAATTTTCAGATGATAACTGATTTTGGTCAACTTTTTAATTGTCGAACGGAGGCGCAAAAGTGGAACGACAAACTAGCTTTTGCCTGGAACGATTTTATAAACTTCATAAAAGACACTCCAATTAGAAAAGTGGCTTATTTCATTTGGAAAAAACCGTACATGGTTGCTGGCTCTGATAATTTTATCAATGAGTTATTGAAACTCAACCATTTCAAAAACATATATGATAGTAAAGGGCGTTATCCTGAAGTGGCGATTGAAGAAATTGTGCAAGATGGAGATCCATACTTTATTTTTCTATCCTCAGAGCCTTATCCGTTTAAAAAGGAAGATGGTTATGAAATATGTAATTATACAGACAAAGCAGAGACGATTTTAGTAGATGGCGAGATGTTTTCTTGGTATGGAAGCCGACTTTTAAAAGCCTTTGATTATTTCAAAATGTTGCATAGAATTTTAGAAAAATAGTTCTGTTTCAGCTATGAAATATGCAGTTTTATCATTGTTGTTGAAGTAAGTATATTGTTAGCATTATTTCTACGCTAAATAAGTACTTGCATTAATATCATACTCTTGTATATTTTATTTTAATTCTGATTTTAAGTCCGTTATGTCATTTGTAATTATATTTTTTATAGTTTAAATATGAAACAAACTGGTAGGTACTGTGACGCAGTTTATTTTATATGTTATATTTTCGACTTTGCATTAATGAGTAGTTATTTCGAATAATGAAATTAGTATTTAAGTTGGCAAAGATTTGGATTTAAAGGGAAGGCGTAATAGTGCGTTGTAAGTTTTAAATTAAAATTGGAAGGAAAATAATAAAATATAAAATTTAAAATCAAAAGTATGGTAAGATCATTTCTGTTTTCACTTCTATTATGTAGTGCAATCTCGTTTGCACAAGAAGTGAAGATTATCCCTCAGCCGGTGCAGGTCACTACAAAATCAGGAAGTTTTGTCATTAGTCCAAAATCAAGTTTAGTTGTTTCGAATAAAATCGATGATGTTAGTGCTTCTTTTTTGAATGAGTATTTGTTAAACTATTATGGTTTCAAATTACCTATCGTTAAGAAAGCTTCTAATGATTTCATTCAATTCAAAAGCTTAAAAAATATTACTGGATTAAAAGGAGAAGGCTATACTTTAAAAAGTGATAGTAAAGGAGTAGTCATAGAAGGTAATTCTGATATTGGTACTTTTTATGGAATGCAAACCTTGATACAATTGCTTCCAGTAGAAAAAAGTAATGCATTGAAAATTGCTGCTGTCGATGTACAAGATGAACCTCGTTTTGTTTATAGAGGAGCTATGCTCGATGTGGCGCGCCACTTTTTCCCAGTTTCATTCGTGAAAAAGTATATCGATTATTTAGCCATGCATAAATTAAATTATTTCCATTGGCACTTAACCGAGGACCAAGGTTGGAGAATTGAAATAAAAAAATATCCTAAATTAACTGAAATAGGGTCCAAGAGAAACGGAACTATCGTAGGTAGATATCCAGGAAAAGGAAATGACAATACACCTGAAGAAGGTTTTTATACGCAGGAAGAAGTAAAGGATATCGTTAAATATGCTGCGGATCGTTTTATTACCGTTATTCCAGAAATTGAAATGCCTGGACATAGTAGTGCTGCAATCGCTGCTTACCCTTTGTTGAGTTGTTTTCCAAATGAAAAAACTGAAATTCCAGCATCGATGATTTCGGAAAAAAGTAAAGAAGAACTAGCAAACGGAAGAGTGAAGTTAGTTCAAGAAACATGGGGTGTTTTTACTGATGTATATGCGCCAACGGAATATACTTTCAACTTTTTAGAAGATGTTCTTGATGAGGTGATGGCTTTATTTCCTTCAAAATACATTCACGTAGGTGGCGATGAGTCGCCTAAGGATGCTTGGAAAAGAAGTGAGTTCTGTCAGCAATTAATAAAAGAGAAGGGCTTAAAAGACGAACATGAATTGCAAAGCTATTTTATTCAACGTATGGAGAAGTACATTAATAAAAAGGGTAGAACTTTAATTGGTTGGGACGAGATTCTAGAAGGCGGGCTTGCGCCAAACGCGATTGTAATGAGTTGGAGAGGTGAAGAAGGAGGTATAGCTGCGGCCAAAGAAAATCACCAAGTGATTATGACTCCGGGAACACATGTGTACTTAGACCATTCTCAAACTAAAGAGGAGAAAGAAGTTACAATTGGTGGGTTTACTAATTTAGAGAAAATTTACAGCTATGAGCCTATTCCTAAAGAATTGAATGCGGAGCAAGGGAAGTATGTTTTAGGTGCTCAAGGAAATGTTTGGACAGAGTATATGATTAATCCAGCCAAAGTGGAGTATATGATCTTTCCTCGTTTGAGTGCATTAAGTGAAGTGCTGTGGTCTCCAAAGCAAAATAAAAATTGGCCTGCTTTCCAAGCGAAAATAGATACTATGAAAAAAAGATATGATATGTGGGGAGCTAATTACTATAAAGGAAAATAGTTTTCGGAATGAACAAATAATTATTGAATGCCCTCCAATTTATTGCGAGGGCTTTTTTTTATTTGATAGTTTTTAGTTGTCGGAATAAAAACAACTCCCTTTTCCCAAGCCGGATGAAGTTTCTATAATAGTTCGTAATCTAAGTTGAGTTGATAAAACGTTTATTTTATTAAGTTTAAGCTTTGAAGCTTGTAGTTGTCTCATAGCTAAATAGGCGAGAATAGTTCTGTTCAATTCTGATAGCTTTTACCAACTGCGATTTATAGGGGGAAAATGACAGTTGATTTAAATCCTGTGCTCGGTTTTGTCTTAAAGGCAATTGTTCCTTTTAATGCCAGAATACGATTTTCCACATTTTGGAGTCCATTTTTTAAATTAACTTTTTCTAGAGTAGCTCCTATTCCGTTATCAGTATAATCTAAATGCAAATTATTTCCAACTTTTTTAAAGGAAAGTACAGCCAAACTAGCTTCGCTGTGTTTTTTCATATTGATTAGGAGTTCCTGCAGAACCCTGTATACTGTAATTTTTTTTATATCTGACAGGGCATGCCATGGAATGCTATCTGCACCATTAATCAAAATTGTGACTGAAGTTGTGCTGAAACCAGAAATCATTTCTTTTAGATTAGGAAGGAAATCGATACCCATTGGTATGATGCTATTTTCTTTTGATATGTTACGAGTTCTGGAATAGATGGTGTCAAGTTTGTCTAGAAGCATGTCTTTGTTATGGGAGGTAGATAGATCATGTGTTTCCGAAAATACCATGGTTTGATACACATCGTTTGCCAGTTCATCGTGAAGTTTTTTAGCTATTTTCACTTCGGTATCATAAGAAGTTTTTAATTTTTCTTTTTTACTTTTATCAATGAGATAGAAATATATAAAACTAGTTATGGTAAGTATGATTCCAACTGCAAAGTAGAGGCTTAAAGTGGTGTTTTTGTGTAATTGTAATTGCAGTTCATTTTCAGCTTTTTGCGCTTTGAGTATCAGATTCTCATCTTTGTCTTTTTTAGAATCGTATTTGATTTTAGCAAATTTATTCTTCATCTTTTGCCTTACTTTATTAACACTGTCATTAATTCGCAAGTATTGTAATGAATATTTTTTTGATTGGTCTGATGGAGTGTTCTTTATTAGTAATTCAAGGCATTTCAAGCGGTCATCAACACTTTTCATCTCTGTTGCTTTTTCGTAAGAAGAGAGGAGATATTTAATTGCTAAATTTGGATCTTCTTTTTTGTAATATTCGAAAAAATGATAATATGCCCAAATAATTCCCCGCTCATCCTTTATTTTCATCCTTATTTTTAAGGATTGATTTAGATAATTAAGGGCTTTTGGATTGGCTGTTTGAAAATAGGAATAGCCTAAATTATCAAGTATCCTTGCATAAGTTTCTATATTATTTATAACTTCTCTTTTTAAAGTTAGAGGAGAAAGAATTTTTATAGCGTCATGATATTTATTTTGTTCCATATAGACTAAAGCAATATTATTTTTTATATTAATTTTTTCAATGGCATCTGTTTTTAGATTTATTGCTTTATTGAAATAATATAATGAATGATCGTAATCAGCGGTGTACAGGTAATTATTTCCCAGTGCATTATAGATGTTCCATTTACCATTAGGGTATTTATCAGTGTTTTCTATAAAAGGAAGAGCTTCAACTGCCGTTGCTTCTCCACCAGAATAATCTCCAGAAAAGATATGAATTTGTGCCATCCATGCTATTGAATGGATGATTCGGGAAGTATCTTTTTTTTGAATGGATTCTTGTTTGGCTTGATTGAAATAATAGTAGGAGCTATCAAGGTTTGTATTTTGATAATGTTTATACCCCTTTTTTATGAGTGTGTCTATTTTAGGATAACTTTTTTTTTTAGAAATGGTCTGTGTGTTTTTTTCGCAGGATTGAAGGACAATAAAAATTATTAGTAATAGAATGTAAATAGGAGAGTATAGCTGCTTTGGTATCATTGCTCGAAAATACAGAAATTAATTAAAATATAGAAACTTAGTGATTCGTATTGTATGTATTTTATAAAAAGATTTTAAGGTTACTAATAAACAAAAAACCCCAATCTTTCGATTGAGGTTCCTATATAAGTAAGTAATGTAAATTGAGTTTATAAAACGTTTATTTTACTTTATTAAGTACAGCTTTGAAAGCTTCTGGGTGGTTCATCGCTAAATCGGCAAGAACTTTTCTGTTCAATTCGATTCCGTTAGCTTTTACTTTTCCCATGAATTGTGAATAAGACATTCCTTCTAATCTAGCTCCAGCGTTGATACGTTGAATCCATAAAGCGCGGAAATTTCTTTTGTTCACTTTTCTGTCACGGTAAGCGTAGCACATTGCTTTCTCTACCGCATTCTTAGCTACTGTCCAAACGTTTTTACGTCTACCAAAGTAACCTTTGGCTAATTTCATTATTTTTTTTCTTCTTGCTCTTTTTGCAACTGAATTTACCGATCTTGGCATAATTTTATTGTTTTTTTGTAGCAGGCGTCCCGAATTAAATCAAGAGAACTTAAGGCCGTACTCCAAGGTTATTTTAAATTGTTTTAACCTAAAGAATTTAAAAAAGTTTAAGTTTCAGCTATTAGTATTCAGTTAGAAACTGCTTACTATTGACTGACTACTGCTTACTTAATTATATAATTCTTAATTGTTGTTTGATACTTTTCATGTCAGATTTGTGAACTAGCGCTGAGTGTGTCAAAGCTAATTTACGTTTCTTAGATTTTTTAGTCAAGATGTGACTTTTAAAAGCATGCTTTCTTTTAATCTTTCCAGAACCAGTAACTTTAAAACGTTTCTTGGCGCTAGATTTGGTTTTCATTTTAGGCATTTTTTCCTAGTGTTTTAATTTATTCTTACTTACTTATCTTCATGCTGAATTTATTTCAGCATCTTATCTTGTTTCAAATTTAATGTATCAAGTATAAAGTTGTAAAACTGAATACTAGAAACTGCAAACTGAATACTATTTTTTCTTCTTAGGAGCAATGAACATAATCATTCTCTTTCCTTCAAGAACTGGCATCGCTTCCACTTTACCAAATTCTTCTAAGTCCGTAGCTAATCTTAATAATAAGATTTGACCTTGATCTTTATAGATGATAGAACGTCCTTTGAAGAAAACAAACGCTTTCAATTTAGCACCCTCTTTCAAGAATTTTTCAGCATTCTTTCTCTTAAACTCATAATCATGCTCATCTGTTTGAGGACCAAAACGGATTTCTTTAACAGTTACCTGTGTAGATTTCGCTTTAAGAACCTTATCACGTTTCTTTTGTTCGTAAACAAATTTCTTGTAATCCATGATCTTACAAACCGGTGGCTCTGCATTAGGCGAAATCTCAACTAGATCTAATTCGAACTGATCAGCTAGTCTTAGAGCTTCAGAAAGTTTAAAAACTCCTGGCTCAATGTTTTCACCTACAAGACGTACCTCTTGTACACCACGAATAAGATTGTTTATTCTGTGGGCATCCTTTTTTTCTACGCGAGGTTGATAACCTCTGTTGCTTCTTATTGCTATGACTTTATAATTTAAGTTAAACTGTAAATACTTTTAATGTTTTTTTGATTTCTTCGTCTACTATTGCAGCAAACTCTTCAATCGTAACGCTGATGTTCCCTTTTCCTTCCTGTCCATGACGACGGATAGATATGGTGCCGTTTTTCTCTTCTTCCTCACCTACAATCAGCATAAACGGGATTTTCTGCATTTCTGCATCTCTAATTTTCTTCCCTATTGTCTCACTTCTGTTGTCAACGAGGGCGCGAATTTCGTGATTTTCCAGCAAATCTAAAACTTTTTTCGCATATATTTCATATTTCTCACTCAAAGACAATATAATAGCCTGTTCTGGCATCAACCAGAGTGGGAAATTTCCTGCTGTGTGTTCCAGTAAAATAGCTATGAATCGTTCCATCGAACCAAAAGGAGCTCTGTGAATCATAACTGGTCTATGTAATTCGTTATCAGAACCTTTGTAAGTCAAATCAAAACGTTCTGGTAGGTTATAATCTACCTGAATTGTTCCTAATTGCCATTGTCTTCCCAAGGCATCTTTTACCATGAAATCTAACTTTGGGCCGTAAAATGCAGCTTCGCCATATTCGATAACAGTACTTAGTCCTTTGTCTGCAGCGGCATTGATAATTGCATTCTCTGCTTTTTCCCAGTTTTCATCACTTCCAATGTACTTTTCTCTGTCTTCTTTGTCTCTTAAAGAGATCTGAGCAGTAAAATTTTCAAAGCCTAAAGAACCAAAGACATAAAGAACTAGGTCAATTACTTTTTTAAACTCTTCATCCAGTTGTTCTGGAGTACAGAAGATATGTGCGTCATCCTGAGTGAACCCACGTACACGTGTTAGTCCATGTAATTCACCACTTTGCTCATATCTGTAAACTGTACCAAACTCAGCATAACGCTTTGGTAGATCTTTGTATGACCAGGGTCTTACATTGTATATTTCGCAGTGATGAGGGCAGTTCATCGGTTTCAATAAAAATTCTTCTCCTTCATGCGGAGTAGATATTGGTTGAAAGCTGTCTGCTCCATATTTAGCATAATGAC
The DNA here is from genome assembly GCF_008033395.2 of Flavobacterium sp. XN-5. Lineage (NCBI taxonomy): Bacteria > Pseudomonadati > Bacteroidota > Flavobacteriia > Flavobacteriales > Flavobacteriaceae > Flavobacterium > Flavobacterium sp. XN-5. The sequence continues at coordinate 1,496 of NZ_VOGZ02000001.1, read as the reverse complement.
CAGAAGTTACATAAAGTTCTTTGTGACCTATGTGCGGAGTAACCACTTGCTCATAACCCGCTTTTTTCTGTGCTTTCTTCAAGAATTGTTCTAATCTCTCCCTCAATGCGGCTCCTTTAGGTAACCATAATGGCAAACCTTGACCTACTTTTTGTGAGAAAGCAAATAATTCAAGTTCTTTTCCTAGCTTTCTGTGATCACGACGCTTTGCTTCTTCAAGTAAAGCTAGGTATTCTGTTAGGTCTTTCTGTTTTGGAAATGAAGTTCCGTAAACACGTGTTAGCTGCTTATTTTTTTCATCACCTCTCCAGTAAGCACCAGCGACACTCATGATTTTCATCGCTTTGATAATTCCAGTATTAGGAATATGACCTCCACGACATAAATCGGTGAAAGTATCATGATCGCAAAACGTAATCGTTCCGTCCTCAAGATTAGTAATCATCTCAGTTTTGTAAACGTTGTCTTTGTATAGTTCTAGTGCATCTTCTTTAGAAACAGGGCGAAGTTTGAATTCATGTTTCCCTCTCGAAATCTCTAGAACGCGATCTTCAATTTTCTTAAAGTCGGTCTCAGTAATTTTGTGCTCTTCAAAATCTACATCATAATAGAAACCATTGGCAATCGCTGGCCCAAGTGTTAACTTAATACCAGGATACATTTGCTCAAGAACCTGTGCCATGACGTGTGAAGTAGAATGCCAAAACGCTTTCTTTCCATCATCATCATTCCATGTATATAATATAAGACTGCCGTCGGTCGTCAAAGGCGTGGTCGTTTCAACTGTTGTACCATTAAAAGATGCCGAAATCACATTTCTGGCAAATCCTTCGCTAATGCTTTTAGCAACTTCCATCGGAGTTACGCCTGAAGCGAACTCTTTAACTGACCCATCGGGCAAAGTAATCTTAATCATTGTTTGTTAATTTAAGAATGCAAATATAGTTGATTACAAAAACACAGACAATAGATAGTTAAGGTTTGTTCTATATATAGGTGTAAAAATAAAGCGCATAAATATTCTTTACTATATTAAGGAGGTTGTAGTTTAATTTCTGGAGCTATTTCCCGCTATTCGCTACAATCTACCTCGCCGTCCCGAGGCTTCGGGACTGGCTTGGTAGGATTTCCACTGCTACCGGGGCTAGGGGAGTCGATTTTCAACACGAACAGTTGAAGATTGTGGATGATTTACTGAAAACAGCTTTTCTGTATATTGGATGATGCTTTAAATTAGGTAATCAGTATCTAAATTAGTAACGCTACCCTTAGTATATAGTAGTAAGCAATTGTAAAAACAATGCATTTACATAGAAACCCCACAAACCACGTCCACAAATTCTCCCTTTCCTTGGGAGATTCCCGACGGTTCGGGAGTAGGAGGAAAAAACTTTCCACTTCAAGATTCCTATTTCCAGCGAGTTAAGCGCTGTGTTACGAAAACATAAAAAAATAGTCAATAAAAAGTATTGTTTAACGCTATAAAGGTGCTACTT